>JAFQQI010000123.1 GCA_017411305.1 Lachnospiraceae bacterium | reverse complement strand
CTCAATTCCATCCTTTTCACTACGACGAAATTGATATTTTACTGCTTTGTTAATATTGGTAAGCATATCTTCCTCTGACATTGTAATATCATTCATACAGGTATGATATTCCTGCCAGCCTCGAAAGCTACCTTTTGTTTCTTCTTTCTTCACCCCATGAACAAAGAGAATGTCTGCCTTTCTCTTTTGTCCGAGAAGTTCGGAAATGGTAACCTTTCCCGGATACCAAATCTGATTTATTTTAAGAAATTTCTTTTGATACATGACATCTATCATATTATTAACCTTGCCTTTCACAACTCTGCGAATTTGCGTTCCGCAAATTCGTCATGTGAAAAATCTGCCGTTTATGGATTTTTCACATTGCTCCCTGGCGGATTCTTCCCTGTACGATAGAATTTCTCCATCAATACCGCCTGTGTATTTACATCAAAGCCCTTTTGTGCAATAGCTTCTCTCATATCCTTGCGAATGAATGCATTTTGAGCATTTTGTAGGATTTCCTCTGCCCAGAGCCTTGGTTCTTCCTCAATGCTTCGATAGGTTACAAGCTCTGTAAGTGCAACCTCTCTTGTAATCTTATCGGAAATCAGACAATGAAGTCCTGCTGCCTGAGCCTCTGCAACACTTCCAGGAAGCCCTTCAAAGGTCGATGGAAATACAAAATAGTCAAATGCCTGATAATAACGTTCTACATCGAATCTATTGCCTAAGAACCGTACCTTACTCTCCAACGCCTGCTCATCACCAAACAGCTCTGTTCCAAGCTTCTTCAACTTTTTGTGTATATTCTCTTCTTCTTCGCCCTTACCAATCAATACAAGAGCCATATCCTCTCTTTGCTTACACAGTTCAGCAAATACATCAACGAGATACGTATGATTCTTCATAAAACCAAATCTTCCTACGTGACCTATGACGAACTTATCCTGAATACCAAGCTCCGCTCTTATTTCCTTTCGTACTGCTTCGTTATATTGAAAACGATTCACATCAATGGCATTTGGTATGGTAATGACCTTTCCTTTTCTTACCCAGTCCTTGCCGAAAACAGCCTCTCCTGCCTCCTTAGAACAGGTAAAACAATAATCCGTTTTATGCTTTAAAGAGCTTCTAAGTAATTTCGTTACATATCCTTTTAGCCCTTTGTCTACACCTGCACTTCTAGCATGTGCAATGGTTACAATGGCCGGATTGGCTTTCTTTGCAATCGGCAAATAAATGGATGCCGTACTTGTCATATGTCCCTGCACTGCTAGAAATTCCTTATGTTCTGCAAAGAAGCATCTAATTGCTTTTTTATATTCTGCAAGGTTTATAACCTTAAAGCGTGGCAGACTGTATATATGCCCTCCAAGCTCTCTTATTTCCTTGCTATAGTGTCCTTCTTTATCGGTATGCACCAGAAAATCAAACTGTACCTTACTGCGATCCATGCAACGATACAGCTCCATAATTCTACTTTCTGCACCGCCAAGATTGGTTGTTCCCAGCACATGCAAAACTCGGATTGGATTGTTTGTTTTCTGATTGCTCATTTTCGTCTCCATCTACTTTCTCAAACTATTCACTCTTACCAACACATACTTACTAATTGCCATAAGGTATTCCTTTACTCTACCTATAGCTCCTCTTTTTTCTGAGCTGACCTTTAGATAATCCTGATAAGAAATCAGCTTATCCTTATGTTCAGCAAAGAGCTTTTCGTAGCGTTCAAAATCCTTTTCATTCATGGTATTTGCATGAATCACAAAGGTAGTATAACCTTTTTCCTGCTTCAAGCTATTACTTTGTTTGAAAGAAATCGGATAAAAGGTTAATCCCTTCCATTCGTACGGTCTGTCACCAAAGCCATCTGTCAGCTTACTAAATCCTACTTCTTTTAGTGCTTTCAACGTATTCTTATCATAGGAATGGGCCGGTGCCATAAAAATATCGGTATAAATGCCGTGACTTTCTAAAATTTGCTTGCCCTTTTTTAAATTTGCTAACTGCTCCTCATAGGGCTTTCCT
>JAFQQI010000122.1 GCA_017411305.1 Lachnospiraceae bacterium | reverse complement strand
GGAGGAGCAGTATTATGAAATTGCCTGCGCGTTTATTAAAGAAGGCATTGAGATTCTTACATTTGAAACTTTTGCAGATATGACACACATATTGCCTGTTATCCAAAGAATAAAACAAGAAAATGACATCTATGTCATGGTGCAATTTTCGGTAAATCAATTTGGTTATAGCAATGCAGGACTAAGTGCAAGAAAGCTTTTGCAGGAAGCGGTATCGGTAGCAGAAATTGATGCAATAGGACTTAACTGTGGAGTGGGGCCTGGGCATATGGAACAGATATTTGCCGGATTGTATCCTTATCTTGTGAACAGAGAAAAGGCGCTAATCGCACTTCCGAATGCGGGTTATCCAAAAAGAATCCAAAATCAGTTACAATTTGCAAATCAACCGGATTATTTTGCCGATAAAGTAAGTAGTATGGCAGACAAGCTGGGGCTTGATGTGGTAGGTGGATGCTGTGGAACGAATCCGAATTTTATCCGCGAGTTGGCGAGAAGAACGAAACTGAGACAAGGCAGGATAGAGAAAAAAATCGTATACATGGAACCAGTAACAAAGGCAGTAAGACATGTTGGGTTCTTTGAAGAGGAAGATGGTACGATAAAGAATAAGAAGCTGATTGCTGTAGAGCTTGCGCCACCCGCAGATGCAGATGATGAGAAACTTTTAGAGGCAGCACATATTTTACAGAAGTCTGATGTAGATGTATTGACATTCCCAGATTCGCCATCAGGAAGAACACGAATCGATTCCGTGCTTATGGCGGAAAAGGTAAGAAGAGAGACTGGTATGTGTGTTATGCCACATATCTGTTGTCGTGATAAGAATGCCATTGCTATGCGTTCTCTTTTCCTGGGAGCACATATTAATGACATCAATAATATGTTGATTATTACAGGAGACCCTGTTCCATCTATGGTTCGCGAAACGGTAAAAGCAGTATTCAATTTTGATTCGGTGGGACTTATGAATATCGCAAAAGATATGAATGAAGAAAGCTTTTGTAGTAGTCCGCTTGTATATGGTGGTGCCATTAATCAGGGGAGAAGAAATCTTGAAGTGGAGATAAAGCGTGTGCAGCGTAAAATGGAAGCAGGAGCGCAGTTTTTCTTTACGCAGCCGGTTTTTTCGAAGGAAGCAGCAGACAGAGTGCGTAGAATCAAGGAAGAAACAGGTGCAAGAATTCTTTGCGGTATTATGCCATTGATTAGTAGACGGAATGCCCTATTCATGAAAAATGAGATTGCAGGAATTGCTGTTACGGATGAATTAATAGCACGCTACCCGGAAAAGGCAACGAGGGAAGAAGGCGAGGCAGTTGGTATTGCAATCGCAAGAGAGGTTATGGAGTATACACAGGAATTTGTGGATGGATATTATTTTTCGTTTCCATTTAACCGTGTGTATTTGCTGGAGAAAATTTTAAATTTTTAAAATAATTTATGCAAAACTATTAAGTCTTACGGGAAAAATCCGATAAACATAATAAGAATAAACGTAACAATTCATGTAGGTACTGAATAATTACGAATGAAGCTTATAGTATTGTAGGCAGCACGTAACTATTAAAATGCGGAATAGTTACAGTAGCACATTTTTAGAAAGGAGGAGTCTAAGATGCGTATCGATGCATACAATCATATTCAACAGTTATATGGAACAAAGAGTATAAAGAAGACAGAAGAAAAGAGGGTTAGTCAGGCAAGCTTTAAAGATCAGCTTATGCTATCTGCAGCCGGAAAGGATGCACAGATTGCAAAGCAGGCAGTAGCCAATACTCCTGATGTAAGGGAAAGCGTTATCGTACCGCTCAAGGAACAGATTGACAACGGAACTTATGAGGTTGACGTTGATGACTTAGCGGGAAAATTATTAGAGAAGTACAATGGTCTTTTTTAAAGATAGAGGATTCTTTATCGACATAATGTGAGGTATTCAGGTGGCTAGTTTATTAGAGAATTTGATAGACGTTTTGGACAGAGAGGGCACAGAGTATGAAGCTTTGGTAGCGCTCGCTGACCAAAAAACTCCCGCTATTGTTAAGGGAGATATAGAAACCCTGGGAAAAATCACGGAAGATGAACAGGAAATCGTAGGCAGAATCCAAAAAATGGAAAAGTCTAGAAAGGAAATTCTGGCTGATATTGCCAACGTAGTAAACAAGGATGTTGAAACATTGAAACTTATTAACTTGATTCAGATGCTTGGGAAGCGTCCTGACGAGCAGAAGAAGCTCGCAAATGTGCAGGAAAAGCTCAAGAGTACCATAGACCGACTAAGGGATGCAAATGAGAAAAATCAAATGCTTCTGACAGACGCTTTGGATATGGTAGGTTTTAATCTGAACATGATTCGAGCCTTGAAATCTGCGCCGCAAACAGCCAATTATTCAAAAAGTGCATACTGTACTGGTAGTCAGCTTGGTATGTTTCATGGAGGTTTTGATGCGAAACAGTAAGGCTAACATGAGGTGATACCATGTCATTATTTAGTGGATTATATGTTGGAAAAAGTGGATTACAGACATCCCAGAACGCATTAAATACAGTTGCACACAACTTATCGAATATCAATACGCCGGGCTATGTGCGTCAACAAGTCGCAAAGACCGACATCAATTATAATACAATATCTACCACCCCGGCCATCTCAGACATGCAGATTGGTCAGGGTGTTCAATATTCCGAATGTAGACATATCAGAGATGAGTTTCT
>JAFQQI010000121.1 GCA_017411305.1 Lachnospiraceae bacterium | reverse complement strand
TCTCTCAAATGTCTTTCTACTCTTTCTTAACTACAACCCTGTTCATACAGCAGGGTTGTAGGATACTCTGTGGCTATCGTCTCTTATGGATTCTGTACAGGGATTCCTTTTTCATTTGCAAAGGTTTCTGCGTAACTTCCCGCTTCTGCAATGATGGTTACTTGCTTGCATCCTTTAAACGCATTTGGTTCAATCTCTGTTACCGATGAAGGAATCGTAACTTTTTCTAATGCAATACAATACTTAAATGCTTTTTCAATTACTTCCACCCCATCCTCAATGATTACCTCTTTTAATTGTTCACAGCTTTCAAAAGTTTGTTCTTCAATAACTTTTAAACTTCCTGGTACTGTTAATGTTGTAATATTGAGTCTGCAAAATGCTCCTCCCCCGATTTTAAATATTGACTTTGGAAATGCTAATTTTTTTAAATCAATACTATAAAATGCACATTCCCCTATCTCCACTAACATATCCGGGATTACTACGGTTGAGGCATGGCCTGTATACAGGTCTATTTCTATCGTACTGTCATTGTTAATCTGGGTTCGAAAGTCCTCTATGGACACCTCTTCACCTGCAATGGATACAGCTGTTGCCACAGCTTCTTCATCCTGCTTCTTCATCCATTTAAGCTGTAAAGATACTTGTTTTCTGCGCACATTCTTTGTGCATAACGAATTTGTGTCAAGTGCGCGCAGACACAAATCTCGCATGTGAAAATCTTGCATATTCAGTTTCTACTTATCTGACATCACCATGTCATAAGCAGGCTTTAAAATCTGTTCAAACCTTGCAGTTATATACCTCTTATAAAAGTTTTTCTGCAACTCGTTGATAAAGGGTACTTCATCAATAAACCCTTTTATCTGCTCCAAGTTAATTTTCGGAACCATTCTTTGTATCGCGGCATTGCATTCCGGCTCCTCTGCTGACATAAGAAAGTCATAGTAATTGATTTTTCTTCCGTCCAACTTGATTGCTGATGTTGGAAACTGGTATATTCTGGCATTCATCACATCTTCATTTTCCAATGCCTGCTCCATAATCCTTTCGTCTGCCTGTGGTAACAGACAGCTTCCGCAGTCATAAATCGGAGCAAGGCTTGCCTCTTTTATGGAATCATCATACAAAAAGCCCCAGTTTCCATTGTGCCTGTCAAAATTTCCAAGCAGGGCATCTACCACAAAAACATTCCAAAAGTGCTGCATCAAAAGGGACGGTTCCACATACTGCTGCTTTTCTATGGTATCCATAATATCTGCCAGTTCGGTTCCACTTCCTCCGGACTCGGAATCCAGAATGGTATTTTTTATGGAGCAAAAGTCAAACAACCGGTAGCTGTTTTCAGTAAAATCCCGGCATGCGCATACCACTTTCACTTTCCCGCTTACTTCATAGGTTCCAAGCAGGGTTTCCTGTGCCTTGATACCAACCATGTTAAAAATACTGCTTGCTATATGCTCGCTGATACAACTGTTCGTATAGGACAGCTCTGTCGGCTTCATCGCACCTGACGGTGGAAACTTAAGCATATACTCTCTTCCGTTATATTCCACTGCAATCTTCTTTCCGTTAGCACCATTGTATGCCCTTCCTAAAATCTTCTTGCAGTTTGTAAAATCAATCATTCCTGTCATGTTTTCCTCCGAAAAGATACTTGTTTCGCAGAAATTCTGCATGTTCCCGTGTAATTGCTCCATCATTAATTTCTGCTATGTTAATGCTTCCGTACAGTTCTCCCCACAGACAATCCAATAAATCAGACTTATTTTTCAGCCCTTCCTTGTAGGCATCTAAATCATGCTGCAGATATTCCGGCAGGCCATATTCGTAGGCACGTTCTCTTTCTGCATTCTGTATCCCTGCAACTGTCAGCATCTCCATGGAAACGCCTAATACCTTTGCTAATTTATATACCGTTTCTGCACTGCATTTTTCCAGTCTGGTTTTTCCACTGCATATATCATTCAGTGTAGCGTGAGGAATACCTGCTTCTACCGCAAGCCGGTATTTTGTCATGTTCTGTTTCTTTAATAACCTTTCTACCATCTCTGCTTCCTCCTCTCTATTCATTATATCGGCATACCGAAATATTATCAACAAAAAAAGGTTTTTGTAAGACTGGACTACTTTTTCTCCCTGTCTCTTTACCAGCTGCTTTTTCTATTCCCATGCCTCACGAAGAATCATACCTGCATTAGTCAATAACACATGGTTAGTAACTACCTCGGCATAATCATGCGATATGTATCCTTCATAAAAGCAATACAAACATCCAATTCCCATTGGCCATTGGCATATACTACAAGCACGTAATCCTTCTGTTCCTTCTCCATGCCGTCATAGCTCATTTGTAGCTTGTAAGCTTTTTCTGCCTTGTATTGATAGTCTTGAATTTCTCTAAGTATAGAAAAATCAGAACCAAACACCATAGCATTCAACTCTTCAATTTCTTCTGTTGAAATAAGCTTTGGATCATATAATTCAATATTTTCCATTGTTGCATAGTGCCCTACTACTCCCAAACTGTTGTAATCTTCGTCCGCCTCGCTTACTATATCAGTTATTTCTTCCACCAATTTTTCATCATCAGCCTTTTCAGTACGTCTCGCATAATACAGCAATTCCACATTTGTATACTTTATCATTTCCTCTGGGTTCTTATCCTTGATTGCTTTAAATCCCTCTTCAGCAATTGCTATAACTTCCTCTGCAGACAGCTCCTCTTCCTCATCCACTTCACTCGCTCCATCTCCCATAAAGTCCTCTACCGCATCATCAAACATATTGTCCAACAACTCGTCCATATCTTCGGAATCACCAACATTTTCTGCGAATAATTGCTGGGCATATTTAATCGCCTCATCTGTTGTCATATCATCCTGTAGAACTACTTCCGTTTCACTACTTTCTTTTCCACAGCCTGCTAACCCAAGCATTGCCATACATAAACAAATCACTAATCTCTTTTTCATAATTTCTCTCTCTTATCGTTACTGTAATATCCTCTTCTCATTTTTATAAAGGATTTCTACCGAATCCTGCTGCGCCCAGTCTATATTCCCTGCTTAGCTCATATTTTTTACTTAGCATTTGGATTCTTTCCCGGACTGAAAGTTTCCCATGTTCCAGTATTACTATCCTTTGTCGGTCCCACCGTTAGTTCTCCATCTGGTGTTGCCCATACCTTATCTGTAGGTGCCTTAACTTCCGCATTTAGTTTATTTGCCAAATTCTGTGCCAAATTTGTTGTATCTGCTCCGGCACCGCAAGAAATAAGACGAATCTTAGTTTTCTCTTTATAACCTTTACTTTTTAACCATTTCGCCAAGTCTCTATGTGAAATATCCTGCCATCCGCCATTTCGATATACAGAGAATTTCTGTCCATCTGCCGAGGTATGAACAATGACATCTACATAATCACCATCCTTTGCAGCCCTAGAGGCATATACTCCAAACAGCTTACCTTCTTCATCACCTACAAGTGCAAAAGAACCACCTACAATTTCATCATCATCTTCTTCTGATTTGGTC
>JAFQQI010000120.1 GCA_017411305.1 Lachnospiraceae bacterium | reverse complement strand
TCGGGTTCGGTTTGTCCGGGACTTTTAAATCTTTAAAATCTTTATAAATACCCTGCCCTTTTCGGGGCAGGGTTTGTCAGAGAAACAATATGATTATCAGAAAATAACTATAGGCTGTCAAACAGCAAAATTTATGGAAGTCAAGGAAAAACTATCATTGGAAAAGTCGGGTGAAAAAATCATCCGACTTTATAAGGAAGGTATCTTCTACATAGCGTACAACCATTCAGCTGTACGCTTTCGGTATTTTATCAATGGGAATGTAAAAATACTCAAGCATGAATTAAAGAACGGGGATTGGTATCTTCGTATAGGAGTGGTTCAGACATCAAGTATGCTGGAGAACATTCCGCTGAAGGATCCAGAAGGAAAGTTCAGAGATTATATTGAAATTGAATGTGACGAAATGGAAACATCACTCGAAGAAGTGAGCGATTTCATCATGAAGAGATACGGGACAAAAAACATAAAGAAAAAAAAGACCGATGATGAGAAGGTCACCAACAATAGGGAAAAGGAAGTCATTGAACTTATCAGAAATCTTAATCTGGGTACAATTACACCTGTAGCAGCTATCACATGGATAAGCAAATGGCAGGATATGTTGAAATGATATGGGACAATACAATTCACTTCCTTTATACCGCCAGACAGTGGAACTGACGGCCATTATTGAAAGGGCAATGGGAAAAACTTCCCGACAATACCGATATACGTTCGGGGAAAGAATTACATCAGCCGCACTCCATCTTCCAATGGATTTTTACCACATCTATACGGAAGATGACCATGAACGGAAAATGAACTTGTTCGACACGTTCATGGAACATCTGACAGAACTGAAGACATTGGTAGATGTAGCCCATCAACTCGGCCTGTTCAACCACAAGGATTTTCCGGTCATATTGGAACGCCTGGACTCCGTTGAAAGACAAATCGGAGGATTCAGGAAGAAGACCGCTAAAGTGCCCGTTACAGAAGGGTGACGGGTAAAGAGCGAAAAGTAAATAACAAGATAATTAGTATCTTTATGTCGCTTATCTACCGGTCGTATGACCGGTTAACAGACGATTGGGAAGAAGCCTTCCCACGGGATAAAAAGATAAGGTTGGCGTCCAACAACTATTGGAGTAGTTCAGAGTACTCTTCCAACAACGGCTGGAACGTGAACTTCAACAATGGCAACGTGAACAACAACAATAAGAACAACAACAATCGGGTTCGGTTTGTCCGGGATATGGAGATACTATCTGTGACAATATGGCTAAGTTTATCCGGAAATCTGACGTTGATATGGGTGAACTGTATCACGGCTATTGTTCTTGCAGAAAGAGAAAGAGGAATACACAACAAGAACAGGAATTTTCATTCCACATAACAACCGCATTACCGAAATTGAGGAACGAACTGGTGACAGAATCATACACTCCGTTACCGGCACGTACCTTTCTTATTACCAAACCCGTACTCAGGGAAATATTCGCACCGGAATTCCGGGACCGTGTGGACCAACATTTCATATCCGAAAAACTGGAACCTCTGTTTGAAAAGGAATTCATCTACGACTGCTATTCCTGTCGTAAAGGGAAGGGTACTCTCTTCGGTATCAAACGGCTCCAAAGGTTCATCGCACAATGTTCAGCCAATTATACGAAGGACTGTTATGTACTCCTTTGCGACATCAAGGGGTACTTCATGAGTATAGTCCGGAGAAATCTATGGGAAAAACTCAAGAAATTCGTAGAAGAAAATTATCAAGGCATAGACAAGGAAAAACTGCTATGGCAGCTACAGGTCTTCCTTTTCAACTCTCCACTAAACAAGGTAGTCATTCGGGGAAACAGGAAATTATGGAAGGAACTGCCGGACAATAAGTCTGTGTTCTCATGCTGTGGAGCACCCAAGCCATGCGACTATGAAGGGGAATATACACAGGAGATGGATATCAACAAAAAAGGATTGACTATTGGAGCGTTACCGTCACAGATGCTGGGTAACTTCTACCTCTCGCCATTTGACCATTTCTGCAAGAGTATGTTGAGATTCTACGGAAGATATGTCGATGACTTCTTTATCGTACATGAAAGCAAGGAGTTCCTACTTAATATAGTCGGAACATTGAGGGAATTCCTCAAGTCTATGGGACTTGTCCTTCATCCTGACAAGGTGAGGATTCTACATTACAAACAGGGAATACCGTTTTTGGGAGCAATCATCAAAGGAAAGGCATTGCTTCCGGGAAAGAGAATTCGGGGCGGATTCCGCAGGGTTCTACGGGATGTGGACGAACTTCCCGAATATCTGAAACATACGGAAAAGATAGAGAGCTATGTAAGCCGTATAAATTCCTACCTTGGAATGTTGAAACATTACAATGCACGTAAATACATCAGGAACATGATAGAGCGGCATCCGAAACTGAAATTCTTCTTCCACATGGAGGAAGACCTCTCCAAAGTTACTTCCATTCGTAAAATAATGGAGAAGCAGCATCAGTACGCATGGAGAATAACCATGAAAAGGTATCACGAACAGTTCCGTTTACGGAACATGTACAAACCTTTTTACCGGAAAAACAGACTTTACGAGTTCGTTTATTTTGAACTGTACGGTATAATGCCATCAGTGGAGCATGAAAAATTAAGGGCAGAAGTGCCTTTTTTGATAACGTCGCCCACTTATTTTGTGCGGAGAAACAAAAAAAGAAAATCAAATGGAACATCTATCTTATTTCAAACTGGTATTGACGGATTTTATGGTGCAGCACCACCCGGATAAAATTGAAGACACGGAATTCATCAATGCAAGAAGCGGACTGGCTGAAGATGAATTCGAGCGTTGTTCGCACATGGGCATGAATGTTAATGAAGCGAAGCGTGAAGCCTTAATTGTCCTTTATAAAGACTTGAAATTCTCAGCCTATGATTTGGTGAAGGAAATTGTAGAAGAAGAATTTGATATAAATGACTACGAGAAACATGAATTCATCATGCAGATGATGGAATATACCAAAGAGGAATTCAAGAAGTTTCCGGACATTGATGACGATTTTCAGGATAGTGTCAATTACATGAAACTTTATTATCTCATTACCGGTTCTATCAAACTTTATCTGGAAAAATATGGCCTACAATAAGAAAACCGCACTCATAGCTAACATACATGCTATACAGAAAGCTTTTGAACTTAAAGCGGGAAATAGGAAAGCAAATGAAGAGGAACGGGAGATCCTAAAGAAATATACCGGATTCGGTGGGCTGAAATGTGTCATAGACACCAGACCTGTGAAAGACTGGAGCAAAGAAGACCAATCCCTTTACCCTGCCGTTGTGGAGCTGAATCGTATCATTGGAGTAAACACGAAGGACGACAGAGAAAGAAAGGAATATATGGAAAGTGTAAAATCATCCGTTCTTACAGCTTTCTATACTCCTGAATATTTCATCAAGACTTTGGGAGAAATTCTATCAAAGGCAGCACCTGGAGCAATACAGACCATGATAGATCCATCATCAGGAACAGGAAGATTCCTTCATGCGTTCGATGGAACCGAAACGGCGGACAAGTTGGAAAAGACTGCTTATGAAAAAGATATACTGACAGGACTCATACTTACATCCCTTGAACCGGAAACAAAAGTTAATATAGCCGGGTTCGAGACTATACCTGCTGCAGATATGGGTAAATATGACCTCGCCATATCAAATATCCCTTTCGGAGATTTCCGGGTATTTGATCCGATACTATCCAATTCAAAGGACAAGGTGAAGAAATCTTCTACCCTTAAAATACACAACTATTTTTTTGTTAAAGCTCTGGACGCCGTAAAGGAAGGAGGTCTGATTGTATTCATAACATCAAGAGGTTTGGCGGATGCAAAGATGAACAAACCCATAAGGGAATATCTCATGCAAAATTCCAATCTTGTTTCCGCTGTCAGACTACCTGATAATCTGTTTGAATCCGAAGCTGGTGTGGAAGTAGGAAGTGACCTGATTATTCTTCAGAAGAACAGCCGGAAAAATGGAATGTCAGAAAAGGAGAGAATGTTCACGGAAACAAGGGAATGGGACGTACGGAAATTTGAAAACGGGCAGGAAGGAATTTACGGTATGATTTCACAAAACAGATATATCAATGGTGATTATCTGTTTTCACCGGTGGACTACCCTAACTATATAGGTGACCCTTATGAAACTACAGACAGATTCGGAAAAATAACTGTTAAGTTTGACCCTTGTGATGTGATTATTGCTGATGAATTGAAAGATATTGTTGATAGGGACTTCAAGGAAAAATATAAGAAAGAATTACTGAATCGGGTTAAGGTAAGCAATGAAAGGAAAGAAGATGACACAAAGAACGTGCTTGGAGGGGAAATCCTGTCTCTTTTTGACCTTTTCGGACTGACAGCGGAAGAAAGAACACAGATTAAGGGTACAGGAAAGAGGAAAAGGAAACAGAATACTGTACCTTTACAAAGCAATACAGGAAAAAGAGAATTCAACGGCACATGGTGGAGTAACCATTATCAAACCGGCATAACCGTAAATTATGAAGGACAGGTCGGTACACTTTCCATCGAAAACGGGAAATATATGTTTAACCCACATGAAAGAATATCACTTATCGAGAGAAATATCCTTTCATCCTATATTGCCATCCGGAACAAATACTGGGAACTTTTCGATTTTGAACATGAACATCAGATAGAAAACGAGGGATTCCGTCATATGCTGAATGATGCCTATGATTCTTTTGTGGAAAGATACGGTGGTCTCAGAGAGAAACAGGCTGCTCCTGTTATCATGATGGATCCAGCGGCGGATGAAATTCTTGCACTTGAGAGATACGAAAACGGAAAGAGAATAAAGGCAGATATCTTTTCTGAACCAGTCTCATTCCGTAAAAACAAGGAAGAAGAAACCATGACCGTTGAAGAAGCGTTGGCAGCTTCGCTAAACTTCAACGGAAAAGTTGATTTGACATATATAGGACATTATTCAAAGAAAAACGAAGAAGAAATTCTCAATGCATTAAAAGACAGGATTCTATATAATCCGGTAGAAGATGAATGGGAAATCAGAAGCAGAATGATTGCAGGGAATGTCTATGAAAAGATAAATCAGTTCAAACCTTTCCTGACGGATGAATACTGCGAAAATTATAAGGAAGACATAGAAAACTCTTTGAAAGCACTGGAAGAAGGGAAGCCTGAAAAAATCCCCTTCGAGGAACTGGACTTCAATTTTGGAGAAAGATGGATTTCATGTGACATCTATTCTGATTTTACAACGGAAATATTCAAGGTGCCGACAAAAATAGAATATTTTCCCGGACAGGACACGTTTACAGTGAAGATGAAAGAATATTCATCCGCTGCCCAATCTCTTTGGGGTGTGGAATGGAAACTGGCGGCGGAAGACATAATGCTGAATGCCATGTACAATACATTCCCGCAAATAACGAAAACAGTCTATAAGGGAAATGAAAAAACAAAGGAAGTGGATGCGGAAGCTACGCAACTGGCGGCAAGCAAGATACAGGATATGCAGGAAAGGTTCATAGAATGGCTTGATGCAAGGGATGTAAGGACAAAGGACGCTTTGGCAGATACATACAACGAAAGGTTCAACTGTTTTGTCAGGCCACATTATGACGGTTCCTGCCAGACTTTCCCCGGTCTGTCCTTTGACAAATTTGACTACAAGGAACTTTATCCGTCACAGAAAGATGCGATATGGATGATTAAACAGAACGGAGGAGGTATATGTGACCATCAGGTAGGTTCTGGGAAAACCATGATTATGTGTGTGGCCGCTTATGAAATGAAACGGATAGGAATGATACACAAACCGATGATCATTGCTCTGAAGGCCAATGTACACGAAATAGCGGATACTTTTCAAAAAGCGTACCCGAACGCAAAAATCCTTTATCCACAAAAGGATGATTTCACTCCCAAGAAAAGGGCAGCCTTGTTCAAGGATATCAAAAACAACAACTGGGACTGCATTATCCTTACCCATGAGCAGTTCAAGAAAATACCCCAGGCATTGGAAATCCAAAAGGAAATATTCCTCGAAGAAATCAATGACATAGAAGAATCTCTGGAAGTATTGGGAAAATCAGGCACTTCCATAAGCAAGAAGCTCATAAAAGGAATGGAAACAAGAAAAGAAAATCTTGCAGCCAAACTGAATATGGTTATCAATAAAATAAACGAGAATACAGATGACAACATTGATTTCAGAAGCATGGGCATTGACCATATTTTCGTCGATGAAAGCCACAAGTTCAAGAACCTCACTTTCAATACCAGACACCAGCGTGTAGCAGGTATCGGGAATACGACCGGTAGCGGAAAGGCACTGAACCTTTTCTTTGCTATCAGAGACATACAGAAACGGACGGGAAAGGATTTGGGAGCAACATTCCTTTCCGGAACAACAATAAGCAATTCCTTGACGGAACTTTATGCCCTTTTCAAATATCTACGGCCAAAAGCCTTGGATAAACAAGGTATAACATGTTTCGATGCATGGGCGGCCATCTATACACGAAAATCAACAGACTTCGAATTCTCCGTTACAAATAGCATCATACAGAAAGAACGGTTCCGTTATTTCGTCAAAGTTCCGGAACTGGCCATATTTTATAATCAAATTACGGATTACAGAACAGCCGACATGATAGGTATAGACAGACCTGAAGCTGAACATATTTTTATAAATATACCTCCCACTCCAGCACAACAGGAGTTCAACAAGACCTTGATTGAATTTGCGAAAACCGGAAAAGGAGAGTTACTCGGCAGGGGAAAACTATCCGAAACGGAAGAAAAGGCGAAGATGCTGATTGCAACGGATTATGCACGAAAGATGGCTCTTGACATGCGAATGATTGATCCTTACAAATATGCAGATGAAATAGACGGGAAAGTGGACTATTGTGTGAAAGAACTGTATAAACTATATTGTGATTTCGACCATTGCAAGGGAACACAGTTCGTATTTTCCGACTTGGGAACATATAAGGAAGGTGAATGGAACGTGTATTCCGAAATAAAGGAGCAGTTAGTGAGAGACTGCGACATCCCGGAATCAGAAATAAGGTTCATTCAGGAATGCAAGACGGAAAAACAGAAGAAGAAATTGATAGAAGACATGCAGGAAGGCAAAGTAAGAATTGCATTCGGAAGTACATCCATGCTCGGAACTGGAGTAAATGCACAGAAAAGAGCCGTTGCCGTACATCATCTTGATACTCCCTGGGTCCCGTCCGATTTGGAACAAAGGAACGGAAGGGCCATCAGAAAAGGTAACATTGTCGCAAAGGAATTTGCAGGAAACAAAGTAAAAATAATCACTTATGCAACGGAAATGTCCTTGGATGCCTACAAGTTCAATCTATTGCAGAATAAACAGCAGTTCATTACCCAACTGAAAAGCCAACAGCTTGGAAGCCGTTCCATGGATGAAGGTTCGATGGACGAAAATAGCGGAATGAACTTTGCGGAATATGTGGCCATATTATCCGGTAATACTGACCTCCTTGAAAAAGCGAAGCTTGACAAGAAAATCAAGCAGTTGGAAAAGGAACGGATGCTCTTTCAGAAAGACATTCTCTACACAGAAAGAAAATGCCAGTATCTTAAGGAAAAGAATGAATCACTGACAAAAGCATCAAATGACATGCACAAAGATTATAACTCCTTCCTTGCTTCAGAAAAGAACGGATTCAAGGATAGGGAAGGAAACAGTCTCTACGGAAAGGAAGTGGGAAAATATTTGAATGAACTCAAACATACAGGCAGTAACATTAACAATATCATAGTAGGTTCCTATAATGGACATGATGTATATATGAAAAAGGATGACTTCGGATATTACGGATTCGGCATTATAGGAAAGGAAAGCGGTAGGATGTACAGTACAAACAGTGGCAAAATTCCGTTAAGCCATGCGGATACCATTGGTTGGCTGGAGGACATAGGAAATTCCCTGGGGAAAAGGGCGGAATATATGGAAGATGAAATTGCCAAAAACAAGAAGAATATCCAGGAAATGACTGAAGGACTGCAAGGAAAGGTATGGGGAAAGGAAAAACTGCTTGCAGAAATGAAACGGGAAGCAAAGGAATTGGAACAAAAAATAAAGAATGCCCTGAAAGAAATAGATAAGGAACAGGAAAAGAAAAATGTAACCATAGAAGATATACATATAAAGACAAATAAAGGATTCAAAGAAGGATCGGATACATTCATCTCTGCCATTGTCAATGGGGAATATCTTTCCCTACCGTTGGAGGAAAAGGACCGGAAGCGTCTTGACAGCGGAGAAAGAATTGAAGAACTGGCTTATGAAATGTTTGTTTCAAGAAATCCTGAATATTTAGAGTCAGATGCCACTGTTGATGAAATGGAACTGTATTATTCCCAATTCTTGGGAAAGACCATAGATATACCGGAAATAACAACAGGGAAGGTGGTAGCCGTTAAAAAGGATGAGAACAATATACATTTGTTCATTGAAGGAAAGGATAATCCTGTTTCCGTAGGATATGCGGAAAGATATGTATCAGTCATTCAAGAAGAAATTAAAAGCCAAAAAGGATTATGTCGATAAATTATTTATTCGGTTTTTTTCCAAAAGTGAATTTTTTGATAACAACACGGATTTCCTTTGCAAAAACAAATAAAAAAAAGAGTATGATAAAGTCTGAAATTATAAAAAATGTCTCGGAAAAAACCGGGTTATCACAGAAAGTGATTGGACAGGCCATGGAAGCCATATTATGTGAGATCAGCAATGCCATCAACAATAAGGAAAATGTAGTGTTGAAGGACTTCGGTACTTTTACAATCATTGAAACGAAGGAAAAGATGGGGTATGACATGCACCGGAAAGAAAAGATAACCATTCCTGCAGGGGAAAAAGTCAAATTCAAGGCTCATGCCAAATTCAGGGTATATTCAATGAAAGGATAACTTAATACACATGACATGGGAAATAAGGATGATTCAAGAATACCTGTAAGAATAAACAGATATACAGTCGTTTTCGTCAAGAAGGAAAAGTATTCCCTTGCCTACGAAATGAAACTGAAGAAAAAATACGAAAACTGTACCGGAAGAAGCTCAATCAAAGATATGGGATATTAAATACCTACCCTCCGTATCTTTTTGGCAGGGATGTATTCGAAAGGGTACATCCCTTATTTTCAAATATATAATTATATATATTTTTATATTTATATTTAAATATCTATTTATTTATCTATTTTTATTTATATTATTATTTGGTAGTATCATTTATTATTCATACCTTTGTTGCGGGATATGAAGGCTATCCTGTTGTAATAGTAACCCGGCTGAGCCTTACAGCCAAAACTAAAAAATTTTATTATGGCTATCAAAGGTTGTTTAATCAAGAATTTCATCCAAGACGGACGGACATTCTTCAATGTGAAGAAAACCGTTTTTGAGAAGAAAGAGAACGCAGAACTTTATGCGTTTTATCTGAGAACCGTTCTCCTTAATGGAGGAATGGTTGTATATGTAAAGGATTTCAATGATTTCTGGGAACTGTACAAGGAAATGGAACCTCAAAAGAACCTTCCTGTATGGAAACAATGGTTCCATACAGGTTGGAACAAAAATGAAGGCAAATATATCCATGTCAATGCCGGGATGTTCGCGGTTGACAATATTGGAAATTTTGCAGCATAAGCTTTATCAGATTTAATATTAAAACTTACATTTATGAAAAAGTTATATTCCAACGTACTTGTATGCATTCCATTGATGATGTCTTCCTGTGTCTTTGATGAAACTTTGGATCAGATAATTCCATCCCATGAGATTATTGAACTCAATCAAGGCAATGTACAATCGAGAACATCAAATGTGGTCATTCTTGATTCATCAGGTAATGACTTCTATGAATATATAGATTTGGAACACAATGAAGACAATCCTTTAGCCGATTATACTACTGATAAAAAAAACTATACTGCCTATGTATATGATGGTAGTGGTGGAACTTTTTTTCTTGATGGAAACAGACCATCAATCAGATACTCACAGAATAAGGACGATATCTATACCGATAGATTCAATTATGCAGTAATCGAAAGCAACAAGACAGATTGTTCTTCCATAACATTCCATGATGCTTTTGCCAATCTTACTTTTACCGTCAGAAACAGAATGGAAAATCTGTTTCTTGAAATAAGGGAAATCAATATATTCAACATTGCAAAGAAAGGCAAGTTCTTGTTCCCGTTCAATGGCATCGACGCCGAGTGGAAATATACCGGACAAGGAGATTTTATATCCGTCAATACGGATACAATCGGGGTACATCCGCAAGATTCCATAAAAATTAGTCTTGATAATCCCGTTCCGATCATACCCCAATCACTAATTTCTTGGAATCCGGAATCAATACCACATAAAGGGAACGGAAGCTATATCCTGTTAGGATGCAGGATATTCAATATTTGTGATGCATCAAAAGGCTATCAAGAAAATTATGATGTCCCAATATGGTGTGGCAATGACAGCGGTTTCGCTTATGTTGCCATACCCTTCCAGGACAAATGGCTTATGGATTGCACTCATGAGATAAATATAACTCTTGAACATGGATGTGACTGGTATAATATAAACGGTTTGATACCGACAAGAATTCTACAACCCATAATTTTTGATGCAACAGTCGAAGACTGGAAAGATAATTGAATTTCTAACAGATAAATAAGGAATACACATGAAAAGAATCTATTTGAAAACAGCCATACTTTCATTGACAACATTTATATACAGTTGTTCTGAAAATGACATGAACAGTAATGAAATGAGAGTGAGAACCGTCAACTTTACGACAACGGTAGATACCCGAAACGCTTTGCCGTCGGATTCGGACGGTATGAACCTCTTCTTTGCCATATACGATTCCGACACCGGTAAGAAAATCGAAACAGGTTTTGACAGCAGAAGCTACAATTACGGTATCGTTCCCATAGAAGGGAAAAATCCGGGACAGATAAATATTGAGATTGGTAATGACAACAAATATGACATTATCTTTTGGTTACAGGGAAAGGATGAAACCGGATATGATATTGCGGATCTGAAGAATATAAAGGTGGACTATTCAAATACCAACCGGAAAGAGGCATATTGCGGTGTACTGAAAAATTATTCTGCTGAAGATAATGATACAAAAGACATTCTTTTAAGAAGTCCATTTTCAGTAATAAATCTGTTTACTGAAAAAAAAGATGCGGAAGATGCAAGAAAAGCCGGAGTGGATATTTCCAAATGCACATGCAGCTTCATGATGGATGCTGTGGCTGATACATATCACCCGTTATCCGGAGAGGTTTCCTGCATGAATAGAAATATGGTAGAAATATCCTCCGTTTGCAGACAAGATCATAATTTTTTCAAGGACGGGAAAGGATATACCCTACTCGGAAGTGCGTCTTTTCTTGTGCAGGACAAGGAACTTGTAAACACAACGGCTGTCCTGTATAACGAAGTTATATCCCCAATAGAAATTTTATTGAACAATGTTCCGGTCAGAAGGTCGTTCGCTACCGATATCACGGGAAGTTTCCTCACGACACAAGTTACATTCAATGTTTCCATTGAACCCAACTTCACCGGAGAATACGATATGGAATAAGTTTCACATTCCTAATATGAAAAGGCATTATGAATAATATAAGACTGCTATATATAGACTTGTTTTGTGGTGCTGGTGGCACTTCAACCGGTGTTGAACACGCCCTTTATGAAGGTGATAAATGTGCAAAAGTTATCGCTTGTGTAAACCATGACGCCAAAGCCATTGCCAGCCACAAGGCTAACCATCCCGAAACACTACACTTCACGGAAGACATTCGGACATTGGAACTGTCTCCGCTTGTCTTACATCTTGAAAAATGCAGAAATGAATATCCGGATGCATTGGTTGTTCTTTGGGCTTCCCTTGAATGCACAAATTTCAGCAAGGCGAAAGGAGGGCTTCCAAGGGATGCGGATAGCCGTACATTAGCTGAACATCTATTCCGTTATATAGAAGCGATTGAACCGGACTATATCCAGATTGAGAACGTGAAGGAGTTCATGGCGTGGGGAGATGTGGACTGTAACGGGAAACCTATATCTATGGACAAGGGGAAATGTTACCTCCGGTGGGTAAATAAAGTGAAAGGATATGGATATGACTTTGACTTCCGTATATTGAATGCAGCGGATTACGGGGCGTACACTTCACGAAAAAGGTATTTCGGAGTATTCGCAAGGAAGGGCTGTCCGATAGCATTCCCGGAAGCCACACATAGTAAGTACGGACACAATGATATATTCGGTAAGATGAATAAATGGAAACCGGTCAGCGAATGCCTTAACTTTGAAGATGAAGGAACAAGTATCTTCAAACGAAAAAAGCAGCTTGCAGAATCCACGCTGGAAAGGATATATGCCGGACTTATCAAGTTCATAGCAGACGGGAAGGAATCTTTCATAGTCAAATACAATTCCGTTAATTCAAGGACGGGGAAACATATACCTCCGTCCATTGAAGAACCATGTCCAACAATCGCTACACAGAACCGGCTTGGGGTTGCAAAGGTATCATTCCTTTCAAAACAGTTCAGTGGTGACCCGATGAGCAAGAATGTATCTGTTGATACACCGGCTGGAACAATAACATGCAAGGACCATCATGCATTTGTCGGCCTACGCTTCCTTTGTTCCTATAATTATAAGGATGGTGGAAAAGACATAAACCTGCCCAGTCCAACTTTGTTGACTAAAGACAGATATTCCTTAGTTTCCTGCCGTTTCATAGCCAATGAATATTCCGGAGGTGGACAGCTGTCTGACGTTGAAACTCCCTGTCCTGCCATTCTTACAACTCCCAAACAAAAAGTGGTTACAGTAAAGAGATTCCTGATGAATCCTCAATATAACTCAGCAGGGGGATCCATGGACAGCCCTTGTTTCACTCTTATTGCCAGAATGGATAAAATGCCTCCATATCTCATTGAAACAAAGACGGAAGGTAACGAACTGCCGGATTTCATCATTCCGACTGAAGAAGGTTATATGTATTGTATTTATGAATCAGACAGCCCCATGATGAAAAATATCAAGGAATTTATGGCTATATATTCCATCGTTGATATTTCAATGAGAATGCTAAGTGTTCCGGAACTGAAGAAGATAATGGGATTTCCCGAAGGCTATATTCTTGTCGGAACACAGGCCGACCAAAAGAAATTCATAGGAAATGCCGTAGAGGTTACAATGGCAAAATCCCTTTGTGAAGCCCTGGCTAAAATTCTTATCGAAAGAAGAAAGAAGGAGGCGGCGTAATGGAAGAAATAAGACTAAGGGGAAGAAATATCGAAACCGGGGAATGGAACTATTGGCATATAACTGGAACCAACCCGGTAACAGTAGACATGAAAGATATCGACCTCAATACAGTAGGTAGATATATAGGGAAAAAAGATGCCAGTCAGAACTGTATTTATGAAGGGGACATTATAGAAAATATCCATGGTAATTGTCATGTTGTCGGATGGAACAAGGAAAGACTGTCCTTTGAATGTGGTTCAATCACTGTATGGGAAGAATGTCATATAATCGGGAATATTCACGAAGCAGACAATAGCCGTTACAAGATAAGAAAAATTCTCGAAAAAGAACTTCCTGAAGATGTGTTATCCACAAGAACCTACAATTCTTTGAAAGCTCTTGGTGTACAAAGATTGGCGGATATTGTCAAATACAGGAAAAGGGAAATGGAAAAGGCAAGGAATATAGGAGATAAATCAATAGTGGAAATAGAAACTTTGCTCAAAAAAATGGATTTGTCCTTCGGAATGGATATAGCCATCTACGGATTCGGAACAAATTCCATATCTTTGTAGTATATTATAAAATAGGAATTATGGTACATGCAGTATGCTTCAACAAGAAATGTTTTGACATCGATGTCTTTGAAAGAATCCTTGCCAAAACAGGCGGACAAGATGCCGGTTATTTAGTGAATACCTTACAGAACTGTATAGAGTCATTCCCTGACGGGAAAATATACAGAAGCTTCCAAAACAGGAATGATTGGATTACGGACAAGGGTATAATAGATTGTGGAGATGATATTGAAAAATTCATCTATGTCAACCAATATGGGAAAAAAGGAAAAGATGATGATATGGATGAATATGATAATCTTGTACAACAGCTACAGGACGGAGAAATAAGTACCGTCGAATTTATAGAAAGACAGGAGGAACTCTCTGAAGAATGGAAGGAATGGCTTGAAGACAATTCATTCATTAAAAATGAGGAAACAGCAACAGCATTCTTGAATTTTAGGGATAATATGGCCATGCACTGCCAAAACCACAACTTATAACAATAGGGAAAGGAGGTTCTTATGAAAGACAAACTTTTTATGGATGGAATATGGTTCACCGTCCAACACCTCGTTCTGGTGCAGGACAGACCGGCTATAGCTTCTGACATCATATCGGAAGCGGGAATGTCCCAAAAGGATTGCATCGAATCACAGCGTCGTAGCGGGCATATGGATGAAAGAATGATGGAATTTATAGAAAGACAATTGAAATATGATAAATGAAAGGATTGAAATGGTCCTCTGTGAAGATGATTTCAAGATTGATGAATTGAAGGTTTTTGATGAATTGACAGGATTCATCATCAATCCGGAATGGGAATCGGAAAGGATACCACGACAGGAAGAATATATAGATGACTTCTATAAATTGATTCCAACATCAATATGGGAAAAATTACCTGAAGAAGAAAAATACATACTGAAAAAGTGGAGCGAGGATGAAAAGGCTTTCGTCGCATCCGTGGAATACACGGACAACGGAAAAGGATGCAGGATAAGAATACGGTCAAGGAAAATGGTATGGAAAGAATCCTATGGACATTTTTCTCAAAAAAGCAGGAAACATCCTCAGAACAACCAAATAATAACCATAACACCACCCATGTTCCTTGAAAATGATAACAAGGAACGGATGACAAGCAAAGGTCATAGATGCAGTTCATGCCAAGGGAAAGGATGCAGCATTTGTGGAGGAAGCGGTAAACTCGATGCCATCATTACCGTAGAATGGATCGCACATAAATAGTTCTTTCCCTATTGTAAAGAAGTACTTCATGTGGTAATAGATGTTTTTCATGTAGACCGGTCCTGTGATGTGAATCACGGGACTTTTTTTGCACCTTTTTACCAGAAGTGAGTTTTTTGATAACCAACCGGGCTTCCTTTGCAGAACTGAGCAGTTTCTTATAATTCAGCAGCTGTAAGAAACAAGAAGCGTTTAAAAACTAAGAATGTTTGACTGTCCTCTTGTTGTGAAACAAGGGGCTTTTTTTGAAATTCCTAACATTATTATATATGGCATCAAAAAACTGGTTCGAATGTAAAATTCAGTATGAAAAAACGATGGAGAACGGAGTGCAAAAGAAAGTGACGGAACCGTACCTCGTCGATGCCTTCAGCTTCACCGAAGCCGAAGGAAGAATCATTGAAGAGATAACCCCTTTCATTTCTGGTGAATTCAAGGTATCAGACATAAAGAGGACGAACTATTCGGAGATACAGCCCTCAACGGATTCCAACGCTGACAGATGGTTCAAGTTCAAGTTACAGTTCATTGTCCTTGATGAAAAAAGCGGAAAGGAAAAGAAAACTCCATGTTTTGTTCTTGTACAGGCGGCAGACTTCAAGGATGCGGTAAGAAAACTGGAAGAAAATATGAAAGGGAGTATGGCGGACTATATCATAGCGTCATGTAATGAAACTGCCTATATGGATGTCTATTTCTACAAACAACAATAACTATGACAACAATAATAGCAGAAAAACCTTCCGTGGCAGCAGGAATAGCCGCTGTAGTAGGTGCAAGGAAGAGGGAAGACGGCTTCATTTCCGGAAACGGATATTGGGTAACTTGGGCGTTCGGTCATCTGATAGAACTGGCTTCACCGGACGCATACGGGTATGGTGAAAAATGGGAAAAGGAAAAACTGCCCATTCTGCCGGACAAGTTCAAGACAAGGACAATCGAGAGCAAGGACAAGAAAAGTGACTCGCTCTATAAAAAGCAGCTGAAGACCATCACATCCCTGTTCAAGAAATCGGATACGATAATCGTTGCTACCGATGCAGGACGGGAAGGGGAACTTATATTCAGATATATATTTGAGTATATTCAGGAACAAGTGAGCATACAAGCAACAGTAAAAAGACTGTGGATATCATCATTGACGGACAAGTCCATCCGGGAGGGAATGAAAAATCTCAGACCTATATCGGAATATGACAATCTCTTCGCAGCAGGAAAAGCACGATCTGAAGCGGACTGGCTCATTGGGATGAACGGAACACGGGCAACAACCATCAATGTGAATGACGGTACTGTATGGTCAGTGGGCAGGGTACAGACCCCTACCCTTTCCATGATATGCAGAAGATTCATAGAAAACAGGAATTTCATCCCTGAACCGTTCCATACCTTGAAACTGACAAGCAGCAAGACAGGAATACAATTCTGTGCATTCAACCATACCAAATTCAATAATAAGGAAGATGCACTGGAGATACTGAGAACAATAGGGGAAGCGGCATATATCAAAGTTAGCAAAGTGGAGAAGAAACCAGGCTATTCCATGCCGCCGCTATTGTATGACTTGACATCACTTCAGAAAGAGGCGAACAGCAAATACGGATTCTCCGCTGAAATGACACTGAAACTCTGCCAGTCACTCTATGAAAAGAAACTGGTTACATATCCCCGTACAGGCTCAAGATACATACCTGATGATGTTTATGATACTTTGCCTGAACTGATAAGGAATTTAGAGCTGTATCCTAAATTTTCGGATTATGCAAAGTCCATAAACGGGAAACCGCTTGGAAGAATATCTGTCAATGCATCCAAAGTGACAGACCATCACGCTCTGCTACCGACGGAAAACACACCAAAAGACGGTGAAATGACGGAAGGCGAAAGGAAATTATACGAAATGATTCTCGGAAGGATGCTTGAAACGGTATCACCGAAAGAAGAAAAGGACATTACAACCGTCCATATCATCGCTGATGGAATGGATGACTTTCCTTTAATAGCCAAAGGTAGTGTTATAAAGGTGCCCGGATGGAAAGCTGTATTCAATGAGAAAAACAATGTTCCTGAAGACGAGAATTCACAATTACCCTCATTGAAGACGGATGAAATCATTCCACTGGAGAAACTGGAAGTCTTGGATAAGAATACAAAAGCACCGGCTTTGCTTACAGAAAGCTCCCTCCTTGCATTGATGGAAACGGCAGGGAAAGAACTGGAGAACGAAGAAGAACGGGAAGCATTGAAGAATATAGGAATAGGTACACCAGCTACAAGAGCGGAAACAATCGAAAAACTTCTCCGCACAAAATATGTTGTCCGGGAAAAGAAAACTCTTTTGCCAACAGAAAAAGGACTGGCCCTTTATGAAAAAGTAAAGGATATGCAGATTGCCAATGTAGAACTGACCGGAAAGTGGGAAAACGCATTGGGTAAGATTGAATCCGGCAAAATCGGTGTAGAAAGATTCAATGAAGAAATAAGGAACTACACCAGAAAATGTACGGAAGAACTGCTGGCCATCCGCATCACATCCACCATGGTAAAACAAGAAAAGGGAAAAGACTTACTGCTTGAGTGCCCTAAATGTGGAGGAAAAATTATTGTCACAGATAAGGTGTGCAGATGTGAGGACAAAGAAAATTGTGGATTCTTCTTCTGGAGAACAGTATGTCAGAGAAAACTGACCGAAAAGGATCTAAAGGAAATCCTTGAAAATGGAGAGACCAAAGGAAAAGTAAAACTGAAGAATAAGGATGGAAATTTCTTTGAAGCAAAACTGATATTGGGTAAGGATGGGAAATTTACATTCAAATGGAATTAACAATAGGGAAAGAAATTATTATGAAAATATCATTCATCATTATTATATTGGTTCTGAACATAGGGACTGTATTTCCACAAAGCCAAAAGAAAGACAGCATTACAGGAACAGTGGAAAAATTGTACAATTCAATACTTCCAATTCTTGACCGTGTGGAATTTTCCGGTAACAGATCTACCAGCCAGGAAATAAGCAGAAGGTGGAACAATGTTATTGAACATCTGAAGAACAATCAGGAAACCATAGCGGAAGATGTGAAAGAAATGCTTGTAACTCCTTCAGGAATTCCCGTTGACATGGAAATCATAAAAAGATTCATAATGATAACGGAGGAAGATTCAATCAGAAAAGTTCGGTTCAATCCTGACTTCTTCTTGGATGAAATGAAAGCTGCAGCAGAGAAAGTCAAAGAGGCAACCCGAAAAATGGCAGAGAAGAAATGAAAATGTTACAATTTGTATTCAAAAAACAAGTGTATTCAAATAAATCTATAAACATATAATAAATACACTTCCCTGTTGTTGTATTTTTAATCTTTGACTTTTATAGGTACAAAAGGTAAGGGAGGAGAACGTTCCTCCCCCACTCTATTCTATAGTACATAATTCTCCAACTCATATTTCGCATCGACCGGGAATCATTTCAACAATAGGGAAAGAAATTATCAATTATAACATTGGAATAATCATACATTTCCATATTCCTATTAAGGTTCCTATGGCGAGAGACCATGAAACAATCCTGTCTATAAAAGAACCAGGTACAACCTGTGAGTTTCCGTTACTGTTATTCGCGGAACACTCGAAATTAACTTCCAATAAATCCAAACATTTCAATGAGAGTTTAATCATTACAAATATTGTTTTTTTAATTATTTTTAAAGACACTATCGATGTCTATATAAAATATAGATAAATGAAAAGTTATTTTCAAGAGAATAGGGAATATTTTTTATTTTGGTTGTATTTTTTTCTATTATTATTTCGTAAATCAAATTATTTTCCCTATATTTGAAAGCCCGTAATTTTTGCGGGATTTGGCTGTAGATAAATGGACCAAAATAGAGGTAGAGAGTTAACACATAACTCTTTTATTCTTATTTTATATAAGAGAAAAAGGAACACCCCCAGTGTTCCTTTTTCACATTTGCAACTTTGGAACTCTCCAAAATAGAGATAGAGAGTCGTATTTCCAAAGTGTTGTCAATCTTTTGTCAGCATAATCCATATCTGAACCAAGCCAACGAGAAGCATCAGTGTGTCCATAATTTGAATTGTTAAGGTTAATATTTAGATATAAAAAAAGGAACTCTCATTCGAATAGCCGAATGGTATAGTCCCTTCTATACTAAAATCCCTACTACAATAAGGACATTTAGGCTACATTCTGATATGCTTTACAATCTATAATACATTTCTATTTCTTAGATTTTCTTTTTGAATCAAACTTCTACAAATTTAAATATAATAATTGACAAAAACAAATATTATTAGCATATTTTTATCATAAATATTAAATAATCAAATAACTATCTGACTTACAATTTGATACAAGAATGTATAGAAATAGAAGGAATAATAACATCTGAATAAACAAAAAAGAGTATCTTTGCAGTAAATAAAAAACCCACTCCTTGATGGAATGGGTATATCCTGAACTTGGTTTCATGTCTTGATAACAGAGGAGGAACCAAGCATTACGGTACAAAGGTAGGAATATTTTTTGGAAAAACAATGAATTACAGAAAATTTATAAGATTTTATTCTTATCAAAGAATAAACAAATATTTCCGGGCTGTAGGAAAAAACAAACAAAGAGCTATGGAATTATATCAGGCCAATTTAGAATTGGCACAGGCTTTTCATCCTCTCCTCGGTTCATTTGAAGTTATTTTGAGAAATCAACTTCACTATGCTTTAGCAGCTCACTTTAATGATAAGGAATGGATTATCAATCAAAAGAACGGGTTCATGCAAGACCGTAGGCTTGGAAGCAAATATTGGATGAAAGGAGAAGTAACAAAGGCGGAAAAGAAACTTGCAGACAATGGTATAGCAATCACTCATGGAAGAATAATTGCAGAACAGAATCTTGGATTCTGGAATAGCATGTTTGAGAAGAAACCATATGCCGTCTTATCCGGTATTCCTTTATCCATATTTAAGAATAAACCTGCAAACATTGATCGTACCGATATCAACAAAAGGATAATTGAGATTAGAGAATTCAGAAATAGAATAAATCATAATGAACCCATCTGCTTTGTCAATGGTAGAAAGAATTTATCTTATGCTTCAGGAATGCACGATAAAATAATGGAATTGTTAAACTGGATAGATGAAGACCTTCCTGATTCTTTATCTACAATAGACAAAGTGGTGGATACAATAGCAAAGTATCTCTGAAAATGAATGTAGTCCTATATTCCCGTGTCAGTTCCCAAGGGAACAGGCAATCTACACAACGGCAGGTGGCAGAACTTGAACGATTCGCCATCAGCCGGGGATATGCCATTATCGGCAGCTTTGAAGAACACATATCCGGGAAAAAGAGAAATTCAGAAAGGGAGGTTCTTCAGAACTGTATAACCTTCTGCATCGAGCAACAGGCAGACATGTTACTGGTAACGGAAATATCAAGATTGGGAAGAACTACACTTGAAGTTCTGAAGACAATCGAAGAACTGCATAAAAACAGAATCAATGTCTATATCCAAAATATCAATGTGGAAACACTGCTTCCTGATGGAAGGATAAATCCCATTACTTCGATCATCACGACCATACTCGCTGAATTGTCCAATATCGAATGGCAAGGTATTGTTGACCGGCTACAAAGCGGAAGAAAACTCTATATAGAAAAAGGCGGAAAATTAGGGAGAAAAACGGGAAGCAGAAAGTCGAAGGAAAAGAAACTGGAAGAATACAGGGAAGCCATTACCCTACTCAATAGAGGATATTCCATTAGAAATGTGGCCAAACTGGTAAACAAATCCGTTTCCACCATCCAACGGATAAAGAAGGAATTGGTGGATAAGAACAACAGAAAAAATGACTGATTTCAACCATATAAAAACAATACTCCTGAAGGAGTATGAAACAACAGGGAAAAGGAATGAGAAAGAATTGAAGGCATTCCTTGAGGGCATGACGTGTCTTCAGGATTATATAGAATCAAACCAGGAAGAGACAAGACTCAATGAATATGTCACACAGGAACAAAGAATAAGCTGCTTACAAAGACAACTGGAAACGGCGGACAAGGAACTGGCCCGAATGGATAAGCTGAAAGAAGAGAATACCAAGTTAAAGAATACCGTCGCTACCGTCAGTAACCTCTCCAAAAGTGAATTCAAGGAATTCAAAAGAGACGAAAGAATCAAATTCTTGGTCGAAGAATTAGAAAAGGAAAAAGAGAAAAACAAGCAACTTACTATCGAAAACTACCAATTAAGAGGAAATATTTAGAATTAAATTTAGATAAATAAATATATATCAGAATATTTATTTATTATTATTTGATACTATCATTTATTATTTATATATTTGCAGTGGGATATGAAGGCTATCCTGTTGTAATAGTAACCCGGCTGAGCCTTACAGCCAAAATATAAAGAATAACATGAAAAGTATCATTCAAATGTTTGCAGTAGCATTACTGTTCACTTCCCTAATGTTCATCTATTTATTGGACAAATCATTGTATTGTATGATTGTTTTGTTTGCCGCTCCGTTCCTATTAGGAAAGATATTGTCCATTGTATATAAGCGGGAACTGTTGCTATGCAAAGACTTCATCAAGTCCATTGTTAAAGAATCAATGAAGACCATCATCGTAAAAGTGAAAGAACTTCCGGCTGTTTTCGGTACTCCAATCAAAGCTTGAGATACATGCTGCATCAACAACTTGTTACATTGGACAATTATCATATCAATACTTGGGTATTCAACAGAAAAGATTTCTCGACCCATGTATTTGTGGCCAATAGACCCGACGAAACGATTGACAGTACTAACCATACCCTATTCCCATTGCGGGGAAAAGATGCTTATGAATGTCTTATCTCAGAAGGGAGGATGATGACAAGACAAGAAATAATAAGAAGTTTTTTTTCGAAACAACTATAAACTGAATTACGTTATATGCAAAAAGGAACACCTATAAAAGTGTTCCTTTTTTAATTATTTCTTCTCATTAAACGACCGATTTGTGAAACAATTATTCAAGTAAATTTTTATTCTCTTGAATAGCCTCTTTAATCATATCGTTATGGTTTGCAATAAATTCACTTAATGCTGCTGAAACAAGCTCTGTAAGCTTACATTTATTAGCCTTTTTAGCTGAACAATAAGCTTTTAGCACTTGTTTCACTTCCTCATCCACATACAAAGATTCTTTTTCAATTCTCTTTTGCTTGTAGAATTTGATTCTTTCTTCAATACTCATTCCTTTCTCAAATATTGAATTCCCTTTTTTAAGAGAATTTTTTTTCTCTTCTTTTGTAGTAGAACTCAATTTTGGTTCCAAAATAGGAGTATCATCATCATCTGATATCAAAGATCTTATGCCGCCTGGCAACTTTGCAGAAACAGCACCTTTTTTATTTTTTTCATTTGACATGGCAAAATTATGGCTTTAATTTGTTACAGAGAAATAAAATGAAAATAAAATTATTAAAATTATTCTAAAATATGTTTATCGAGTTGAGAAAAGCATGCAGAACTTATGTATTCCTGCTTTTGAGTATTCATATATGTATTTAATCTCTTAACATCGGCACGCTGATGAATTTTAGGCAAAACTTCTCCACCACCATTCTTTCTGAATATATCATCAACCTGCATTCGCTGTTCAAGTTCTTTTGTTGTACCTTCTCTCGGATCTATATTATTAGGAACATAAAGAATCTTAGGATTCATTACTTCTGGAAACATCTTCTTCAATTTCTTCAAAACTTTAATAAATGTTGTTGTACTTTGAAGAACTTTTGTTTCATACATATATGGGCAAATAATAAAATCCGCATAAATCAACAAAGGAGCAATATAATTATCAGTTATATTACCAGGAACATCAATAATGACAATATCATCTTTATAGACCTCTTTGGCTTCTACCATCATTGCTTCAGAATTTTGAAGAGTATCTAATTGTATGTAATGAACGTCATATTTCATATTTTCCTTTCCCCAAGTCAACTCATCATCCTTCCTTTGTTCATAAATACTCTTCTGGACATCAGTTTCCCAAACAGTCACCCTTTTATTTTTGACACCAGAAAGATGATTGGCATACATTACAGCAAGAGTAGATTTTCCTACTCCCCCCTTTTGATTAGCAAATACAATGACAGGCATAATTCTATTATTTAGTTTACATAATCATGAGAATTTATCTGGATAACTCCTTCTGAAAAAGTTTCTTCTTTTTCACCCAAAATTTTATTGTCAAGATACAATTTCATATTTATAGTTATCTTTTTATCCTCATATCCATCTTTTGCATAGACACCAACTGTTGCCATCAGCAACATTCCATTTTTGTCTGTTTGATAAGAATAGGTATTTCTACAAGCTTCAGCATCGGTTAACTGATAAGCCATCCCTAAATCTTTAGAAGTACCACTTTCAAAAACTCCTGTTTTTGCAGCATCCCCCCCATTCACAGAAGAAGAAAAAACAAATTTATCCAATTCACCTGTTTGAGTTACCACAACTTTAAAGATTCCCTTGTTTTTGGAAACTTGTTCTGTGGGGTCATCATCAGAACTGGAACAAGACACAATACCAAAACTTAAAATGGCAGCCATTACTACCCAAATTAATTTTTTCATAAATCTACATTTAATAAGTGAAACAATTATAATTTTTTGCAAATGTAAGAATAATAAATAATACTACCAAATAATAACGAAAAAAAATTTCTATAAACATATCAATATATAAATCTAAAACTATATATTTATAAACATTTATAATTATCTCCTCCGTCGTTTTTTAGGATTATCACCACCACCCATTGATGTATTAACATATATCATATCACTCAATGAATCTATTACATCTATGAGTTCTTCATTATTATTGGTAGCAAATTCATCGTTATCGTAGAATCTTACAGGTACATCTAAAGTCATCGATTCTTCTAACAAAGAATAATTAAGACCTATTCTTTCATTGCTGTAAACAACATCCCTATCATCGTCGATAAAAATAAATTCCTGCCCGACTTTTCTGACACTAATACCTAAAGAGTTCAATTCATCTCTTAGATTTCCATTTAGTTTTAATATTTCCTCAATCAATTCTTTATAATAAGAGTTATCATTAACAGAAGATTTACAACCAATTCTTTTTAAATCTTCTATTTTGATAACAAATCTTTTACTCAAATATTCATATTCACCATTTGTTTGAGGATTATATACATTACTTACATAACGCAGTTTATTATTATAAGCTATAAATTCATTGAAAGCTCTTGGCATTACCAGTTTAGTTTCCTTAGTATATTTATTGATAATCTTCCCATCATAATATTTCATTCTATATTTGCCTAACATATGATTTAGTTCCTTTGAATTTGCATATCTGTTTCTGTAAAAATAATCTTTAAGCAACACTTCTATTTCCACATCGATTTCCTTATTGCGTTCAAGATTGGAAAGCAATAATTTTAAAGAACAGATTTCACTTCCTTTATAGACACGCTTATTAGCGTCATCAACGATACAATAACCATAAGGACTGTCTTTCTTACCCATATATATGAAATTAAGTCCAAATTTCATTTTCATAAATTCAGAAAATTCATCTTTGGGAAGAATTGTTGAGTATTTCTTTATCAAAGCATATAATTTACTCTTTTCCTGTTTCGTAAGTTCATGTCTGTATTTGTTCATGCAGAAATTTATTAACTCTTTATCAATTTCTACATTTTCTCCGCCAGATAATATTTTAAGACTCTTACCACTATCAAATACACGGAATCCTCTACTTTCAAGAATAAGACAAAATTGTTTTTCTGATGTATACGAATATTTTAAAGCTTTAGCTATTTCCTTCCTAAGCAAAGCATATCTATCCAAACCAATAATGCTATCCAGTATTCTCACTGATCTTTCTTTTTCATAACTATCATTGATTTTTCTTCCCTGTCCATCTATTCTTGAAGTTATGATGTGAATATGGTTATTCTTTGTGTTAGAATGAAAATAAATCATATAAGGATTAGAACCATACCCCATTTTTTCTAACCACTTTATCCCAATTTCTTTAAGTTCTTCAGGATTATAAGATTTGTCTTTACATGATATTGTAACATGTAACTGTGGTGATTTTATCCTACTATTTCTGCTACTCCAATCCTTTAAGTAATTTTTATAATCTGACGGTTTAGTAAATAGAACATTTGCTGTTGAACCAAAATTATTGGAACATAGCAACTGTCCTTCACCATTCTTAACCCGCTCTTCATTATAACCCACGGCAGAAAAAGAACTTGAACCCTTCAGAATTCGAACAATCATTTTATACTTATATAATTATTTCTATATACATTTAAAAATATATATAATTATATATTTCTATAATTATAAAACTATATATCCATAAATATCTAAACTTATATAATCATAAATATATAAAATTATTTTTTAGCAAACCTAACAAGCCATTTTTGGAATTCAACTATCTTACCGGAAATATTATTCCACTCCTTCATCAACTTATTGTTTTCCTCGACAACGGAATTGTTTAAAATACCATTAGCTTTACATTGGTTACAATAATGAGCCAACTGATTTATATTGGAAGACAAATGAGAGATGTCATTTTTCCATTTTTGATATTCTGAAGCCCAAGATTCTATAACCTCTAATTTTCGTATCCCATTCTTATCATCAAAATGAAGAGCTGCATCCAATATATATCCTGATAGAGTGGGATAATTAACAGCCTTCGATTTTATAAGCTTTTCCTGTTCTTCCGTTAGTCTTATATGTAACTGCCTGGTTTTGTTCTTTTTCTCCGTCATATAACATTAGAAAATTATTGAGTTGCGAAATAATTTGTCCCGGTTTATCCGGCAAGATAAGGTTTTTGTGTACACAAAAACACATCTTGCTATTTATTTCCGCAAGCAAATATACTTCTTTTCCTAATAAGAAACTATACGGCAGGGAAAGTAAAAACGAATTTTAACATTTAGAAACACTTTAAAACATGACAGACTTAATTTCTTCCCTATTGTTGTTTTTATTATCTTTGCATAAGCAGAACATTTGTTTTTTATATGCCGCATGGATTGTTAGATTGTTTTAAGGCTCCGCTTTATGTCTATAATCGTCGAAAATGAAAATTGAAAAAAGGTATTAGATATATATTAATTATATATTAAGAAGTATTAGGGTTCTGTAACTTATTGGAAATCAGTATGTTTACATACTACAAATGGGACAAATTACACACTTAATTGGGACAGATTACACACTTAATTGGGACAAATTACACACTTAATTGGGACAAATTACACACACATTTTTTGCAAATGGGACAGATTACACACTTCCAAAATCGCAAATGGGACAGATTACACACTATTTTCGTTTATATTTACAAAATAAGGGAATTTGGCTCAAAATAGCGATAAATTAAGGATTTATAGAAAGATTTTAAGAGCCGATTTTCTCGTTTTTTTACATCTGTAAACCCTCTCTCAAAGATTGTGTACGACAAATGGGACAGATTACACACTTCATCCTACTGCAAATTACACACTTAAATGGGACAGATTACACACAAGGTAAAGAAAACGGACAAATATAAACTTTTATACCATAAGCAAATAACTTGTTTATAATTTGGTAGTATCGTTTATTATTGCTATTTTTGTGGCAAAATATAAACTTATGACTCTTCAGGAAATCGAAAAGAAAATACAGTATTTACGAAATGAAAAACAATTAAAGGTTGTTTTTCCTGAGGGGATAACTCCTCTCCAAAAAGTTGTATTGAATAATATAGAAACTGGTTCCAACTATAATGTAATCAGTTTACTTATATACATCCAAGCTTTAGGTTATCAATTCATATTGAACAATAAAGAAATAAAGACACTTGAAGATTTAGGAAACGAATTAACGTCCATCCGTAAAGAATGTCAGATGACACAATTCGATATTCAAGTAAAAGCATCGATAACACCAAGTAGAATTATCAGCATTGAAAAGGGAAGAGGGTATAGACGTGACACTTTATTGTCGTACCTATCTGCTTTGCAAAAAAATATAGAATTCAATCTCAAGCCTAAATATGACTTCCTTGAACAGTAATAATAGCAATAAAAGAAGAATATCAAGACAGACATTACCTGTTCCGCTTCCTTCTCAAGATAAAAATGAACTGGTATGGTTGGTTCAACCAACCGCTGTAACTTTTATGCGGTATAATTACACCCTTATTCAATCAAAAATTTTTGTCCGAATTATCGGTGCATTACAAGAAAACATACAGGAAGCTATATACAACCATTATAATAAAATCTCAACTGAAAATACATTATTCTCTTCTTCAGACTTTCTTGATGAAAGTGATCCAAGTTCCATCTTGCTAAAGATACCAATGAATAGTTTTGGAGTTCATAGGAATCAATACAGACAATTAAAAGAAGCTCTTAAAATGTTAGTAACGATTCCAGTGGAAATACCTGTAAGAGATAAAAATCAGAAAATATGGCGAGAATTTGACAATTTATGTAGTGTTCGCTTGCCAGAAAGTGGGCGTGTAGATAACGTTTACATAAAGATAAAAAAGACAACAGCTACAATGTTATTGAATATGGAATTCGGTTTTACCAAATTCTTACAATATACTATTTTATCAGCCACTAACGCATATACTCCTCGATTCTGTCTGTACCTTTCTGCTTTTGCAGAGGAAGGAGGTTGTACTGTAAAAATGGAATCATTAAGGAGGTATCTAAGATTGGAAAATTCATATTCAGAATTTAAGGATTTTGTTAAACGTGTTATAGTTCCAGCCCAAAAGGAGATGAAAGAAATGGCTCATAACGGAAAAGCCGATTTCTACTTTGAATATGACAAACAATATGCTCCAGGCAAACGTAAAGCAGGTGAACCTGACAACTTGGTTTTTAAAATCATAAATACATATTCTTTAAGTAGCCAAATGCAAGGTGGCTTAGAACTGAAGAAACGCCAAGTAAACGACCTTCTCCGAGGTAGCTATATTTTAATGGATGAAAAGATGGCCACTGAAATAAGCAATTTGATAACAATAGAAAACCATTTGCCTGTACTTGAAAAAATATCACAACTTGTAGAATTCTTTGCAAAGCCTGATTGCAATGTTATTCACAAGGGGAAATATGTATATTCAACCATTAAGAATCTTGTAAAAGATATGTCGCAAACATCTATTCTATTCCTTGAAGAAGTTTAATTTTTTTTCCTTCTCCCCGGATTGTTTTTTTTGGCTATCCCATAAAGTTTAAGGTAACGATATAGAGTTGCCGAAGACATACCCAATGATGCACATATATCCGGTGTAGTCATTTCACTATCCCTGTAAAGGTTACAAGCTGCCTCCATTATAACCTTTCTTTCTTCACTAATACCTTCTCTCCGTCCTAATTTCACCCCTCTCTCTCTGGCCGCCTGTAATCCTGCCTGCGTCCTCTCTACAATCAAATTACGTTCTAATTCAGCAAAAGCACCCGTAATTGACAAAAAGAATTTTCCTGTAGGAGTATCCGTATCAACTCCTTCAGACAAACTAATTATTCTTATATTTCTTCTTTTCAACTCTTCTATTAAGAACAAAATATGTTGCAATGAACGTGCCAAACGATCAAGTTTCCAAACGACGACTATATCTCCACTTCTAAGATACTCCATCATTCTTTCTAATTCTGGTCTATCCTTTACGGCACTTCTTTTTTCTTTATAGATAATCTCACATCCAGCCTTTTCTAAGGCTGAAATTTGCAAATCAAAATTTTGATCCTTTGTACTAACTCGTGCGTATCCAATTTTCATATCCTAATTTCTTAAAATCGACTGCAAAGATAGCCCCAGCAATTTAATTGTTTCACAAATCGGTCGTTTAATGAGAAGATTAAGATATGGGCTTTTATGAATTTGCAGCAGGGGTAATGGGCGTATATACATTGTACTTCGCCGGTATGATAGGATACGACCTTTATATGTCCGGCAAGACAAGTAATAATGAAGATAGAGGGGAGGATATTGACATTTCCGACTCCGTGGACAGCTATGTCCCTAAAGATGCGGAAATCCTCACCGGGTATAAGGCAGGTGGAGAACAGGAACAGGACAATCCTGTACCGGCTGAAGAAAACGAAGAAGAAAATCAAAAAGAAACAATAGAAGTAAACTATTGCGGGGGGTTCTCTTCATTGGAACTCAAGAAAATTTTTGAAGAGGAAACAGGTGAGAATTTCTTCAGAGGCATAATACCGGCTACGGCGTAATCAACAATAATATTAACTAATTTAAAAGAAATGAGAACAGGAATCAGAAAGTTCGTAACGAACGCAGTCAAGGGGATGAAAAGTATAGCTCAAAGAGCATGTATGTTCCTCTTGACTATGATGATGTCCTTTGTTGCTTTCGCACAGAACGGGGCAGCAGGACAAGGTGCAATCGCACAGGTGACAACCGAAATCAAGGCTTATATCCCGATGGTGCAGAATCTAATCTATGCCATTGCAGGGGTAGTCGTACTTGGTGGTGCGATAAGTGTGTTTATCAAGATGAACAACGAGGAACAGGACGTAAAGAAGTCAATCATGCTGATTGTCGGTTCATGTATATTCCTCATTGCAGCAGCTCAAGCATTGCCGTTGTTCTTCGAATAATCCAATGGTAACAATTCAATAACCAGAGAAATGGAAGCGGAAGAATACCAGTCATATAACGTCTACAGAGGCTTGCAAAAACCACTTATCATGTTCGGTCTGAAAGGACAGAACATACTTTGGGGGGCAGGGACTTTCTTTGCTATCCTGGTATCTGTCGGAATATGCCTTTCTTTCTTCGGCTTCTTCATAGCACTGTTGGTAGGTGCGTCCGTTCTCGGATTCGGAATATATCGAATCAACAAGAATATAAAGAAAGGACTGCATAACCGAAAGGAATATAAAGGTACTTGGATCGTGACCAACTTAATCAAAACGACCTGATAGGTCTTATCAATTTTATAATCATTAAATTCAAAATTCAAATCAAATGAAAAAGTTTTATGTAATGGCTGCTTTCGCAGCAGCTTTCGTAGGAATGACATCATGTAACAATGATGACGATGTAGTAAACAACAGTACACCTAACCAGTTGCAGATTTCAAGTGTCGGCTTGGAAAACATCACAAGCCGTGCAGGTATCACAGCTGATGCGTTCTCAAACGGGGAATCTCTCGGTTTGTATATCTACCGTGGTACTTCCGGCTATACAGCATACAATGATGACGCTAACGGGGTATCTACTGAAAATGTCCAGTATACACAAGGTGCAACCTGGAGTGCTACACAACCGATCATCCTTTCCTCAGTTGAAGGTGTAGTTTATGCAAACTATCCGTATAATGCAGCCAACACAAACCCTGCCGAAATTGCTACTACCGTATTGGCTAACCAAGGTACAGGACAATCGGATGGTACAAAAGACGATACCCAGACAGACTATATGTGGGCTACACCGGTAACAGGTATCTCGAATGCATTACCAACTGTAAACTTGACCATGAACCACGCTTTGGCTATGGTTTCTTTCAAGTTCATACAGACTATTGACAATACTGTTACTTATCCGGGTGAAGGTAAGGTTTCTAAGATTGTTTTGAAGAACAAGACCGGTAAGTCTGCCATCATGATTGGTAACGCTGCCATGAATATCGCTGACGGTGTTATTACTGGTGGTGAAGCTGCTACTGCTGGTATTACTTTGGCTCCGGATGCTGAAAATACTTTGATGGATGTGACTGCTGCTGATAAATTGCCACGTCTCTTGCTCTATCCGGTTGCAGCCGTTGCAGCTGATGATGCAGAGGTTACAGTAACCGTTGATAATAAAGACTATACTTTGGATATCCCGGCATTGGCTGCAGGTTATGCTGCCGGTAACAATTACCAATATACATTTACTTTGAAAGGTACTGGCCTCTCATTGACTTCTGTTGAAATTACCCAATGGGTAGACGTTCCGCTGACAGGTGGTGATATTCAGACTCCGGACAACAACTAATTGTATTTTTTTTAAGAGGAGGGGAGATGTACCGTTTCCCCTCTTCCCATAATCAGTGAAGCCCTATGAATAAGAGATTGTTTTGTATTCATATAATGTCTATAGCCTTTACCGCAATAACTTTTGCACAGTCCATCGGTGTAAGGACAAGCGGTACAATGTGGCTGACAGCAACGCCCAATGTGGAAATAAACTGTGTTGTAGGCAAAAGAGTTTCCCTACATCTTCCGGTGTTATACAACCCTTTCAAGTTCAATGACAATTCAAGATTCCAGCAACTGACGGTCATGCCTGGAGCAAGATACTGGTTGCTATCTCCACATACAAACTGGTTCATCTCTGCCTATGGCATCGCTTCAAGATTTCATGTAGGTGGATGGATGAATCATAAATATCGTTATGACGGCAGATGTTTCGGTGGCGGTATCGGAGGTGGTTACAGCTGGATTCTCGGCAAAAGGATAAATGTGGAAATGGAAGTGGGTGTAGGTGCCGGATATGCGGACTATGACAAATGCGGATGGAAAAGCAATTCACGAAACTACGGAAATGAACGTGGATTCAGAATTTTTCCCGCAAAGTTTGACGTTAGCTTCAATTATCTATTTTAAAAAACAAGGAGGGTATGGATTTTATGAGCAACATGAAGCGACTGTACAAGCTTCACAAAAGGATTGAGAAAGGTCGGACCGGAGGACGGGCACAACTGGCCAAGGAAATGAAGGTGAACCCTGTAACCCTGTCCAAGAAACTATACGAACTGGAGGAACTCGGTGCTATCGTCAAGTTCGACAAGATTATGAACAGTTACTATTATACGAACAATTTCAAATGGGAACTGACAATCTCATTTGAAGAGGAAACGGAATAATCATGAAAAAGATACATGCCTTACCGATATTGATGCCGGTCATCGCCTTTTCCATCCTGTCCGGATGTTCTACACAACGCAGACTGGAGGAAGCCTATATGGTGAGCGGACTGGTCAATGTACGACAACCTGCAAACGCCGAAAAAAAGACGGAAGAAAACAAGGTGGAAACGGGAAAACATATAACATTCAAGGATAAGGACGGACAGGAGAAGACCGTAATGACATCAGTGCGTGACAGCACGAACGGGGAATACATGCTTACCTCGCAGCTTGACGAGGTGACTGTAACGGCAAAGTCCAAGACCGTACCAGAGAGGAACGGGAACATTACCATCTCCTTCATGGTTAGCGTTCCGGAAACATATACTAAAAAGGACTGGAGGGTGACAATACATCCTACTCTTGACAATGAAGGAGAGAAACATGAACTGAAATCCGTCGTGGTGGCCGGTGAACAATTCCGGAATATGGAGGGAAGAAGGAAATGGTATGAAGAAAGGAAACTGAACAGAAGAATCAATAAAAACAAGAAGAGGGTGGAAAGAAGAAAGGATTTCTACCCATATTTCTACAGGAATGACAGTACCACGGATGTATTGGTAAGGGAACTTGACCTATGGACGGAAGGAAACGAACGGTACAACCGATCATGGGTTCTTGATACCATCGTAAAGAACCGGAAAAATCTGGAATATTACTACAAACAGGATTTCCGGACGGAAGAGATGAGACGGAAACTGAAACTGTACTTCACTGCGAAAGTGGAAGACTTGGGAATGGCAACCTACCACCTTCGTAGCGGTGATACACTGAACTATTTCATTTCATCCATGACACAGTTCCTTGACAGGAAACCGAGATATATCCGTGAAACGGTGGAAAGAAAAGTAACTGAAACAACAAGTGCATATATCCACTTCCCAGCAGGAAGTACAGTTGTGGATGATACACTGCACAACAACAGGGAAGAGATAGAGAAAGTCTACCGGAAAATGAAGGAAATCAACGAGGGTAACGAATTTATCGTGGACTCCATCGTACTCATACCGGCATGCTCACCGGAAGGATCGTTCCAGGCGAACAAAATACTGGCCGAAAAACGTGCCGTATCACTCAAGAAATATCTTGAACCGGCACTACAGAGCAATGCCGAAACCGTTGATTTGGTGAAGGTACAGTATAAGGCTGAAAATTGGGACAAATTGATGCAGATGCTGTCTGAAAGCGATATCGAGCAGAAGGAAGACATATTGGCCTTGATTAAAAAAACACAGGATCCTGATGAACGGGAACGGAAAATATCCGTGGCTTTCCCTGCCGTTTACAAGAAACTGAAAATGGAATATTATCCGAAGCTCAGAACGGTGGACTTTGTATTCCATCTCTCACGCAGAGGTATGGTGGAAGACGTGATGTACACCGATGTAATTGATACGGAATATGCTGAAGCGATAAAGTTGATGGATGAAAGGAAATATAAGGAGGCAATGCCGAAACTCCTTGAGTACCGGGACATGAATACCGCCATATGTTATATGTCCTTGGGATATAACGGTACGGCAGTGAACATACTTCTTGAACAGCCGGAAACGGCGGACAGGGAATATCTGCTTGCAGTCCTTTACGCAAGGCTCAATATGGACGAGTTGGCGGTACAGCTTTTCCTGAAAAGCTGCAAGATGGACGAAAGCAAGATTGAACGGGGGGAACTTGACCCGGAAATAGCGGAACTGATAAAGGAGAACAATCTCTATAACCAACTGTATAACTAATAATATTACGATATGGAAAAGAAGAATTTTATGATGTATGTTGCCGCAATGGCAGCTTCATTGATGGCAGTATCCTGTACAAACGAGGACACTGAAATGCTGGAAGTCAACAATGCACATGTGAAGGACCTTACCATCGGTACGACAATCGGATGGGTCAACGGTTCAAGGAGCATCCAGAAAGGAACCTATCTTCCCGACGGTTCAACCATCGGAGTTACCGTTACCGATGCCGACGGCAACAGTTATGACGGTTTCGATTACAAGAATGTGAAGTTTACCGCAACAGGGGAAGAGGAATCACAGGAATGGGACGGTGGAAAGATACTCCTTTCATCCACAGAAGGTAAAGCAGCCGCATATTATCCGTATTCAACGGGTGTAACAGACATTTCAGCCATTCCGGTTGAAACTGACACTCAGACGGACTATATGTACAGCGGATGGGTGGAAGGTCTTTCCAATGCAGAAGCAACCGTGAACTTCAGCATGAAACATGCACTTTCTGCCGTAAGTGTGACTACCGTTATGGGAACATATACCGGTACAGGGAAAGTAACCGCCATCAGCATAGCTTCGGACGGCTTCGGTACCGAGGCAACCATGAATGTAGGAACGGGAGCTTTGGCGGGTGTGAAGAATGCCGGTTCTTCCGTATCATGGAGCGGAAATTATACGATGACAGGCGAGGGCAACATCACGGAACTGATGGTCGTTCCGAACGGTCTGAAAGAGAAGGGTGTTGCCTTTACGCTTACCGTTGACGGTAAGGAATACACCGCATCGGGTACTATGAGCGAAGAGTTCAAGCAAGGCTATATATATAACTTCACACTGACCATGAACGCTACGGAAATGTCCGTATCTACCGTTTCGGTAAACGAATGGGAAATTACAGACAAGGGTAATGTGGTCGTTTCACCTGTAAAATAATAGGATGATGAGAGGTTTCAAGTATTTGACTGTCGTTGCAATAGCCTCCATGTTCGCATCATGCGAACCGTTTGAGGAAGACAGCTGGACAAATAACAGCATCATCAACACGCAATGGACGGCGGCTGAACCGGAAACAGGACGCATCCCGGTTGGATTGCAGGACTGTTGGCTATATATGTTTCCGCAGGAAGGTAACATACCTTTCTACTGTTACAAGATAGACGAAGAGAAGGAGGAAATGGACATTCCCGAAGGGAAATATGATGCACTGGTCCTTCATGACCTGAAGTATCTGAAAGGAATCGGTCAGAGATTCGAGACTGCTAAGATTGAAATCCCCACAACCTACAATGAAAGGGGGGAAAGGGAAATAAAGGACAATCCGCAGGAGATGATCTATACTGCAAGGGTACAGAACATCAGCATTGACGGGGACGAAAGACAGGAACAGTACATTCCCATGGAGCGGGTACTGAAGAAGATTAACTTCATTGCCAATATCCGGGACAGCGGGGAACTGGTGGAGAAATGTATCATCGACATCTCCGGACTGGCGGTTGAAATGAATCTCCATAACTTTTCCATCACTCCTGGAGAAGAAGCGGTACTCGCTTTCCCTATCCGGAAACAGGGCAGGGCAACGGCTTGTGAAGGCGGTTATCAGACCGTCTATGCCGGTTATGCCAATTTCCTCGGTGTGACAGGTACGAATATCCTGTACTTCACATTCACGGATTCACAGGGTGTTGAAAGGAAACTGGATCTTGACATTTCGGCACGGCTCCATTATTGGAATACGGAAGAAGTTACCGTATATATTTTCGTGGATGCTGTAGCCGGTACCATCAGACTGGACAAGTGGAGCAATGATTCTTCAGATGTAACTATAGACAATTAAAAGGACGGTTTATGAAAAGGAACATATTATATTGGATATTCGGACTGGCTGTCCTCACATCCTGCAACAAGGGCGGTGAGAATGACTATCCTGTCGATCCGGTTCCGGGACTCGGCAAGAATGAAAGGGTGGAAACTGAAATGGAACTTCTTGTCAGCGTTGACAATGTGTTCAACCATGGATTCAACGATAATGACTGCATCGGATTGTTCATCAAGAATTGTAGTGAAGAAAATGATACGCTCAATTCCAACATCAAGGCATATTATGCAAGAGGAGAATGGAAGATGTCAACTGGTGTGATGGCAGGTAAGGAGAATATGGAGGCATATGCCTACTTCCCCTACAGTTCAATAGCGGATATAAGGAAAGTTCCGGTGGAAGGAAATACGGATGTAAGCTATCTGTATGGAAAGTCAAAATATTTCTTCAACGCCTCCTATAACCGCATCGATGTGTTCATGAAGCCGGCACTCAGTCTGTTGAGATTCAACATCCGCAAACAGAACATGCCGGATGAAAGGGTACTCGAAAGCATTTCCATCAAGGGAAAGGAAAAGGATCTTCCTGTAGCCGGGGTGATTGACCTCATTACGGGTAAAATTGCGAATACCAGTTTCGGTGAATACGGAAAGGACAATATCGGTATCGTTCTTGATAATGAATATGACGATGACAGCTATACAAGTATGGTTGTCATGCCGATGCTCATAACGACCAAGGGAGGAAAGAATGAAGCTACACCAGTCAGCATCATTCTTTCCATCAGCGGACGGCAGTATTCATTGGTTCTTCCGGAAGAAGCCAATTACTGGGAACAGGGAAAACTAAGTGATATAAACATTATCTTCAACGGAGAGGAAATCAGTGTTGAGAACGTTTCCATCAAGGATTGGACACTGGAGGAAATTCCGTTGGTAATTCAATAATCATATATCTGTGATGAATAAAATCATCACAGATATAAAATTTATTACATGGTACGTTGGAATAAAGCATATAAAAAAGGTACACAAGAAATTGTTAACATCAATGATGAATTCTGTAAAGAAACAGAATTTGAATGTATATCATGTGGTGAAATCATGATAGCAAGAAAAGGAGGTTCCCGAAAACACCACTTTGCTCATAAACAAACAACAAATAATTGTAATCCAGAAAGTTATTTCCACAAACTTAGCAAGAAATTATTTAAAGAAATATATGAACAATCTGCGACATATTGGATTAAAAACTCTTTCTGCGAAGAAAACTTAAAAGATGAATATAAACAATGTCTTGTTGAAGGTAGGAAAGGGGTATATACCGCTGACCTCTTATTAAAACATGTAAATGATGAAAAGAAGGATATTTTCATAGAAATATTTTATACTCACCAAGTATCAAGTAATAAATTAAATGAAGGTTATCCAATTATAGAAATTCGAATACCTCAATTTAATAAAGATACTGATAGTGATGAGATAGAAAGAAATTTAATGGATTTGTTTACTCCTCCTTTAAAAGAAAGAGACGAAATACGTTTTTACAATTTCAATGAAAATAGAAAGTATAATAATCTTATTACTAAAACTAATCTAAATTCATGTCAAGACAATGATATTACAGATAGTTTATGTTCAAACATAAATATAAATAATAGAAGAGAATTTAGAAATTATATTTTTCCCCCTAACATTCAAAAAAAAGATACACTAGTCAAATTCAACAACTCAAAAGGAATATTTGAATATACCAAAACAGAAAAACGGGAATCTACACCAAATGTACCTAAACCTAAAAAAAACACACCTATACCCGAACAAGTTTTATATTTAGGAACTGAATCAATAAAAAATGCTATAACATTTGATGTTACCCCCGGAATTAAAAAAAAATATCCTAATATAAGTCATCAACCTGCCGTATTACCTAATTATAGAAATATTCTGGATATAATTATAAAAGATGAAAATAAAGAATATTGGTTGGGGATAAACTACAATAAGACAGAAGTTATCCAAGGTGACTTTGACAGAAAAATTCCCAATAAATGGAAGGTAGCCGCAAAAGAATATATAGAAGATTTACATATAGTCCAACAATAAATAACCCGCTTCTAGTTTATGAAAACCAGAACGGTGAAAGTGAGTAGAAAATTACATATAAGACATTAGTAAAACATTGGAATCCTGTGTTGTGAAACACGGGGTTTCTTATTTATATACATATAAAAATATATAATTATATAAATATATCCATTTATAATTTTATAATTATTTCCTAAAGGTTACTTTTTTGATAACGAGATGGATTTATTTTGCGGAAGAATAGAAATGCTTTTTCATAAATGATATGAAAAAAAAGTAAACGAGAAGTCCTGTGATGTGAATCACGGGACTTTTTTTACACCTTTTTCTCAAAAGTGAATTTTTTGATAACAACACAAACGAAATTTGCGGCTATAATGATATAAGAAGATGAAAAAAAATAAAGTGGAAGTCAAGTTCCGGACAAGTTCCGTCCATAGGACAAAGGAGGGTATGGCAAGAATTATCATGGAAATAAGCTATACAGTGGACAGTTACCGGAAATATACAAAAAAGAAAAGGAGATTATAATGGCTAAGAACAAGAAGACACAATTTGACGGACTGTACCAGGCGGTAAAGGACGAAATGCCGGGAGTAGGGGTAGCCTACACCCGCAAAGGCAATTTCTCCGTCATTATCAGGATTGACAACCCGGTAGAACAGTATTGTGCGGATATTGATGCGTACTACAAGGCTTGCGAAATTTACACCAGTCTGCTGAAGACACTCGGCGACGGTTATGCCTTGCAGAAACAGGACATATTCTGTAAGCAGAGTTTCCACACGGAACTTCCTGAAAACACTCCGTTCCTCAGCCGGTCATACATGAGCTATTTTGAAGGCAGGGAATATACGGCACTGACAAGCTACATCATCATCACACAGGAACTGAAACGTTCCTCCTTCTATCTCTTTGACAAGAAGAAATGGGGCGAGTTCTGGAACAAGCTCCAGAAGATACAAGATATACTTATCGGGGAAAAGGTTTCCTTCCATATCCTCGACTCAAGGGAGATTACCGAATACCTCAAAAGATACCTGGGTGTTTCCTTCAAGAAAGGAAAATTCTCACTGAACAATTTCAAGCACATGGACAACCATGTGAAATGCGGAGAAAAGATTATCAAGATGATTGATTTGGTGGACATTGACGAAGTGCTGCTTCCACCGCAGATAAAACCTTTCTCCATGAACAAGGGACTGCCGGTTGACCTGTTCTCATTTATGGGGACGGTACCGGAAGCGGAATGCGTCGTATATACGCAGAACATCATCATTCCCAACCAACGGAAAGAGAACGGCAAACTGAATGCCAACATGAACCGCAAGAAGAATTTTCCGGATCCTGCAAACCTGCTGGCCGCAAAGGATATCGAGAACGTCATCCATGACATCGCTGTAGAGAACCGTCTGCTTGTCTATACGAACTTTACTGTCATGATAGTGACAGACAACGATGAACATCATATGGAAAAGGCATTCAATTATCTGGAGAAACAGTTCTATGACCAGGGCATTACAATCAACAAGAACGCCTACAACCAACTGGAACTGTTCATCAACAATTTCCCCGGCAACGCCTTTTCACTTGAATCGTACAGCAAGTTTCTTTGCCTGCACGATGCGGCAGTGTGCTTTCTCACCAAGGAAAGAATGAAGGTTTCCGAAAACACACCTCTTAAAATCAGCTATACGGACCGGCAGGGCGTACCCATCTTCATTGACATCACCGGGAAGGAAGGAGAACTGAAGCTTACACAGAACTCCAACTTCGTATGTTTCGGACCTTCCGGAAGCGGAAAGTCATTCCATATGAATTCAGTCGTAAGACAGATGCATGAGCAGAAGACGGATGTAGTCATGATTGACACCGGTAATTCCTACGAGGCACTGTGCCAATATTTCAAGGGTACATACATATCCTACTCGGAAGAAAACCCGATAACGATGAATCCTTTCTACATCAACAGGGAGGAATACAACATCGAGAAGCAGAACTTCCTGAAATCATTGATACTCCTGATATGGAAAGGTTCAAACGGTGCGGTAAGCAAACTGGAGGACAGCATCATTGATGAGACCATCAAGGTTTACTATGACTTCTACTTCACTCCGTTCCAAGGCTACACCGAAGAGAAACGCAAGGAGATGAAGGAACTCATGAGCCTACAGCTTTCCAACGAAAGCTATGAATTGTCGGAGGAGGAACTCTCCGAAAGGAAGAAGATAGCCGATAAGGTCAAGAAGCTGGAACAGCTCGCAGTAAAAGGGGAAGGAGGGGAAAAGATAAACGCCACTACAGCGATACAGCGTATCCTCTCGGAAAACGGCTTTACCCGTGCGGAACTGGATGACCCGAAAGAAGCCAAGCTGAAGAAGATAGACCAGAAAATTGACAGGCAGATACAGCTCCTTGAAGACAGGCTGAAAAGCATCAAGGTAACGGAACTGTCCTTCAACTCATTCTATGACTTCTCCATCCGGTACATCCCGATCCTTTGCGATACGAAAGGCATCAGCTTCAATATGAAGGAATTCTCCTATCTACTGGGAGCGTTCTACAAGGGTGGAAAGTTCGAGAAGACACTGAACAAGGATATGGAAGGCTCACTGTTCGACCAGTCCTTTATTGTTTTTGAAATCGATGCGATAAAGGATGACCCCATCCTTTTCCCTATCGTGACCTTGATTATCATGGACGTGTTCATCCAGAAGATGAGACTGAAAAGCAACCGTAAGGCACTCATCATCGAAGAAGCCTGGAAAGCGATATCCTCGCCAATGATGGCAGGATATATCCTCTACCTGTACAAGACAGTGAGAAAATTCTGGGGTATCGTGGGAGTGGTCACGCAGGAAGTCAACGACATCATTTCAAACCCGACCGTGAAGGAAGCCATCGTCAACAACTCGGACATTACCATCTTGCTTGACCAGTCCAAGTTCAAGGAAAGATACGAAGAAATTGCAAGGATGCTCGGACTGTCGGAAGTGGAACAGCGGAAGATATGGACTATAAACACGCTTGACAACAAGGCAGGTAGAGGATTCTTCAAGGAAGTCTATATCAGACGCGGGAACAAGGGTGACGTGTTCGGTGTGGAGGAATCTCCTCAGTCGTATATGGCATATACCACCGAACGCATAGAAAAGGATGCGTTGAAACGATACCTGAAGAAATACGGGGATTACGAGACGGCCATCAGCCGTTTCTGTGAAGATTGGATTGCCTGTTGCGGGGAAAAGTCCAAGGCGGAGAAATATGCCCGCATAATGAACCGGGCCATCGAAATATATGCTTCCCATTACGGTGACGAGAAGACCGGGACAAAAAAGTATTATGAAGACTGGGAATATTACGGTGAACATGAAAAGGGCGTGTTCGCATACCGGATTGTACGGGACGAAAGGGTGCTTAAACAATAGGGAAAGGAGGTAGTATGAAACTATTTTATATTATGGCATTCATTCTTTGTGCTGGATGCGGAACAATGTACGGACAATACAAGGTCGTCTATGACAAGAAGACAACCGAACAGGTTATCAGCAATACCGGTGTGGCGGAAGGGAATGAAATCCTTTATACGGCACAGGTGGATTCCACAAGAAGCAACAGACAGAAACTCCTCAGTAAAGTGACTGTCCGGAACGTGATGAAGTCAGCGGACATGCTGGCAAGGGAAAGCCTGGGAAACCTGAAGAGGGAAGGGGCGGCCTATAAGGCGGTGTGTGTTGAAATCGGCAGACTCATGAGGTCGATAAACAGAATGATAGACAATGCAAGGAATCATCCGGAGAATGCCGCCTTCTGCTACCGGAAAGGGGCGGAGGTGGTTGCGGAAGCCACCGGACTGGTCGAACAGATGGTGGTCATCGCCATGAACGGGAAGGTACCGAACCCATTCAAGACAAGCATAGAGGACTTGCTTCAGGGTAAGGTGGTGAATCCGGAAGCCTTCGACACGAAGGACGGAACGAACCTTATACTGGCCGATGAAAGGATAAGGATATGCAACAATACCTTCTACGGACTTCGCCGCCTTAGAAGGGCAGTGGATATCATAGCATTCAAGCTGAACTGTAACTATACATGGAGGGATCTGATAAGGAACTCTTCACTGGGATATGACTATTATTGGGCAATGGGGATGCAGAGCAAACTGCAGCAGCTCAAGTACAGCATCGACAACCCACCATGGAAATAACGATAAAGCCAAGGATTATCATGAAAGGAAAGCTATACATATTGACGGCAGTTCTCATGCTCTTTTCGGTGCAGGAGATACACGCCACGGACTACACTTTGCTGGAGATGCTAATCTCCACACATAAGTCGCTGTCAAACAAGCTAAGGACAAGAGAGGAGTACGACGGATTGAAAGCTTCCACGTCACTGAATGAAAGTGCAAAATCCAATTCATTCAGCGAACTGGTGAAAAAGACAAGCAAGAGAATGGGGGACGTGTATTCATATGTCACTTTCGCAGCGGATATGGTACATATCACCGCACTCACGAAAGAAGTGGTGGAAATGGAAACGAAAGCGGTGGAACTTTCGCTGAAGGCAGGGCTGGATTACCCGAGAATTTCAAAGAAGGCACTGGAACTGCATAAGGAATTCGGGGAAATGACCGGCAAGATAGTGGCCTTGAGTGTCTTTACAGTCAGTGCCGGACTGGACATTACCATGGCAACCATGCAGCAGAGAAAAGACTTCACCAACTTCATCCAGAAGGAACTGAGTGCCATGAGACGGAAACTCAGCAATTTCAATTTCTATGCAAAGGCGATGATGCACCTCGGCAAAGCCAACCTTTTCGAGAGAGGGAAGTTCTTTTGGGAACTTGTGGATGATACTCGGATTTTGAACGGTATAAAAAGGGAGATTGGCGGACTATGACACTACCATTGCAGGTTGACAGCAAACTGATATTCTCGTCGATGCAGCAATTCGACGAGGAAATGGAAAACTATATCTGGAGTCTGGACGGTGGATTGTGGGGGACACTTCAGGATGCCGGACTGGCACTTGGAGCGGTTTTCTCATTGGTCATTGTCGCAAGGATAGCCTATCGTGCCATGATACAGGAAGAGGGCATTGATATCCTTGCCCTGCTACGGCCCGTTTTGGTAGCTTTCGTACTGGCAAACTGGTACTGGGTAACGACCTGCCTCCATTCCCTGACGGAACCCATAGAGGACAGCATGAAATACATGTACGAATACCAGGCGAATGAACTGGGCAGGTTAAGGGACAAGAGGAGTGCGGCTTCTCTTGACATCATCGGCAGACTGAGAACGGAAGCGGCAAAGGCGGAAGTCATGAACAGGACGGAAGAGAGCGTGGAAGCACAGAATACGGCGGACACGGACATTGATGACGGTGATGATGACGTGTCAAACACGCTTTCCGAAAAATTCGGGGATATGTATTATCCCGACGGGATGGAACTGGCGGCAAGCGGACTCATCATCACCAATTCCTATGATTCACAGTTTTGGGAATGGCTGATCATGTGGATAGGGGAAATAACATGGGAAGTGAGCTGCTATTTCATCTTCCTTATCAAGAATATATACCTTGCGGTACTGGTATTCTTCGGACCTGTCACGATAGCCTGTTGCATACTTCCTGTATGGAAAGACGAATGGGCCACTTGGATAGGCAGGATGATATCGGTGTCGCTGTACGGGGCAATGGCATATCTCATCATGACCATTGCCATGAAACTGATTGAGTTCGGACTGGTCACAGACATATCCACATTGGAACAGGCAGGAAGGGAAGAAACGGTACTGTATTCCTTCATCAAGTACAAAAGTGATTTGTTGGGTACGCTTTCACTGTATCTGATAGCCTTGTTCACCGGTTCAGCCGCCTTGTATATGGTACCGTCGGTAGCGACATGGGCAATACCATCATCGGTTGCAAGAAGCGTCAACAGCTTTATCGGGGGTGGATTGAAAGTTTATAAGGAAAGTGTCAAGCTGGCCGCAAAGACAGCGGTAGCCGTTGCTACCATGGGAGCAGGTGCAGCAGCCGGAGCAAGTTCGGCTGCAGGAGCAAGCGGAACTTCCGCCGGAGCTTCTACCGGAACGACAGCTGGAACGACTGCCGCTACAGGAACATCAAATGGAAAGGCAGCTGCTTCAGATGCTACGGAAAAGAATACTGATGAATTAAAGGACGCAAAGGAAAAGCTTTCAGAAGACAAGGAGGAAAAGAATGGTAACGATAGGGAAGAAGACAATCCTTCATGGTTCAAGGATGACGAGGAACAGGAAAAGCGAAGAGAAAAGCTGAAGAAGGACTTGGAGGAATATGAAAAGGCCATGGAAGAAGGATATTTGGATGTATATATGATTGAAAAGGGATATGATACCGGTTCGTACAGGAATATTTCTGAAGAACTGGAGAAACTGGAAAAGGAACTGGAAAACAGAAAAAGGAAAAGAAAGAAATAATGAGACGGAAAATGATCCTCGTCCTTATGACTGCAACGTTGGGGTTGCAGCACATGTACGCCCAACATGACAAGGACAATTACAACCAATGGGCTTCAATGGAGTACAAACAATGGAAATTCACTCCAAGGTCGTATTACTACTCCTGGGATTACAAGCGTGTTCTGGGAATCAAAATTCCTATACCGGGTTTGGGTGTGCATGACAACGGTCCCGGAGGTATAGGCATAGGTGGAGACAACTATGTGAATGAGAAATGGAGACAAATGACCGGACTCCGTAGCGAAGCTACCGTTACCCATATCCTTGAATCTTCCTATTCAAAGAAAGAGGATGAATATTGGAACACCGTTTACAAGGGGGATTTGGCTACAATAGCGGACAGGAGCCTGGAAGTTTCCTACAGCATCACAAAAGATACAAGGGACAGACTGAAACAACAGATTACCGACAATCTTGAAGCCATGGACGGAGAGACGGCAAGCAATTTCCGGATGGAATATAACAGAATCCTTGACAATGTAAGCGATATACGGAACACGCATATGGACAATGCCAAGAAAATTGTGGCTTATGAGAATGAAAACAGGTCTTTGGAAAAATTGGCGGTACTGACCGGCAAGGTTGCAAAGATTCAAATGATGGACAAATTTATTAGAGGAGGAACTGAAGAATGACACCACTGGACGCAACATTAGGTCTGGACTTTATCAATGACCATATGATAGAGCTGGCCAATTACCTTGAGACTTTTGCAAATTCAAACATGACCGTACTGATAAGTGCTGCATCCGGTTTGGGTGCAATCTTCGCTTTGATAGTTGCAGCCATACAAGCCTACAAGATGATGACACTGAACGGTAAGTTTGAGATACTTACCATCGCAAGACCGATACTGTTTGCCTTTATTCTGAGCCAATGGACCGGTGTCGTTTCCATTGTCTGTGCTCCGGGAAATCTGATAGAAGACTGGTTCCAACAGAAATTTGAACAGGAAAAGACAAGGGTTGTGGAATTAAGGGAAGAAAGACAAAAAGCTGCCGACAACGTAGCGGAAGCAAGAAGAGAGAAAAGAGCTGCCGTAGCAGAAGCAGAACGGGCTGCAGAAGGTAGTGAGGATAAGAGTTTTATGTCGCAAATAGGTGATTATATAAGCGATGGGTTTGAAACTATTACAGATAACATCACTGGCTGGTTAGCAGCAAAAGAAGCATATTTCGCCAATCTCATTGAAAGTGCAATCGTCTGGATTGGAGAATTATTCTGGCAATGTCATGTATATTTCATCTTTCTCTTGAAAGCCATCTATACAACTGTGCTTGTAATGTTCGGACCTATTTATATCGTATGTTCCATCCTCCCCGCATGGAAAGATACATGGACACAATGGGTCGGGAAAATGGTATCGGTATCACTTTACGGGGCAATGGCGTATCTCGTCATGATACTCTCCATGCAGTTGATGAAATACGGAATACAGGTTGATACGGCTACCCTTACAGCAATAAGTGAAGGAGAATCCGGCATATGGAATTATTGGAGTTCCGGATTAGGAACAACCATACAGACCATTATCGGTATGGTGGTCGGTGCATGGGCTTTAAGAACCGTTCCGGAGATTGCAAGTTGGGCAATACCATCAACAGCGATACAATCAGCCAATCACTTCATACAAGGTACTTCAAGCAAAGCTACCGGTACAGTTAGTAAGGGAACATTATAAACTTAAAGATATCAATTATGCCATTCATTGAAGACTTAGACAAAATGAAGAGATGGAACACATACGTTACCATCGGAACAATCGTAGGGGCATTCATATTCTGTGTGCTCGTGGTACTGAAGGCCTTCTCCTTCGCACAGGCGGAGAGAAAAAGAATCTATGTATTGGACGAGGATACACCCATTCTTGCCAAACAAGTGGATGAGGAACTGACAATAGAGGTGGAAGCGAAAGCACATATCAACCTCTTCCATCAACTTTTCTTCACCCTTGCACCGGACGACAAGTATATCAACCACAACATAGAAAAATCCATGTATCTGATTGATGAATCCGGATTGGCACAGAAGAATACCTTACAGGAAAAAGGATTCTACTCAAACATCATTTCCGCATCAGCGACATTCGCCATCATGACGGATTCCATCAAGTTCAACAAGGATGATATGTCGTTCATTTATTATGGGAAACAACGCATCGAGAGGAGAACATCCATCCTCTACCGAGAACTGGTTACAACCGGGAAAATCAGCAAGTCAACAAGAACGGAAAATAATCCGCACGGGTTGATGATAATCAATTACCGGACCTTGCAGAACAAGGATCTGGAGTATAAAACGAAAAACGCATTCTAATTATGGGATTATTCAATTTCAAGAAGAAGCTTACTCCAGAAGAACTGGAGGAAAAGCAGAGGAAAGAACAGGAATGGGCGAAGAAATGCTGTGAGGCAGGGGAACGATTCGGGGAAAAAATCCGCATCGATGACAGGATTAGAAATCTCAACCGGTTCGCAAACAACTATCCGAAGACATTCTTCACCCTGCTGTTCGGTATCATCATTGGTTGCTTGGCCTTGAATATCATATTTTCAGGCATCGGAAGCATCTTCAGCGATACGGCCGAAGACATCAAGACCGTGGCCATGCCGAAAGATACAAGCAAGGACGCATTGAACCAGGAAATGAAAGCACTGTATGAGGAATTCATGAGCCTTGACAAGCAGCTGGAGAGAAAATTCAGTAAGGATAGCCTGACAAGACAGGATTCCATTGAAATCATGGAAATTTGCGGAAAGATGGAAAGACTGGAGCAGATTATGATAGAAAGAAATCCCGTCAGACAGGAAGAAGAAGAAATCTCCCTCTATGAAGAGATGGAAATACTCGGAACAAAGGTGGAGGAACTGAAGAGAAAACAGGAACTCACAAGAAAGGATTCTCTCGAACTGAATTCCTACATAAGCAGGATGAAACTGATTATGGAACTCATTGATACGAAAGAAATGGAAAGAAAGGAGGAAAACAAATGAAGAAAATAAATTTCAGAAAGATGAAATATATCATTCCGGCGGCAAGCATACTGCCGGTATTGTTCATCGCATATCAAGTTTTCGCCATGATGGATTTTACGGCAAAGGAAGACACTACCGTCATTACGGAAGATGTGAACACCTCTTTGCCGGAAGTGCAGTTGGACAAGGTGAAGATAAAGTCCAAATACCAGTCAATGCTCGATGACTACGGAAAAGTGACGGACTATACCGGAGTGGAAAGCGTGGAAATGGAACTGGAAAAGAAAACGGAACTGGAAAGTTCCTATGATGAAAGGGAAATGGCTCTGATAGATTCATTGAACCAGATCCGGAAGATTGAAGAAGAACGGATGAAGGAAATGATTCGGGAGAACGAGAGACTGAGACAACGGGAAAAGAGAGTGAACGTGGCTACACCGGAAATCAGCAACAACAGGGAAATGGATGCATTGACCAAACAGATGCAGCTTATACAGCGGATGGCCAACGGGGAAAAAATCCTGACGGAAGAGGAAAAACAGGCTGAAATACGCAAGGCTGAACTGGCTGAATTAAGGAAACAGATAGCGGACAGCATAGCGGCGGCTAATGCTCCGGCAGAAGTTACCAAAGTGGATAGGGCGAACGAACGATTCTTCAATACGGTAGAAGAGGGAAACAACAGACCGCAGCTTATAAGGGCGAGAGTGGATGAGATGGTGAAAGTCAAGGACGGAAGCAGATTGAGAATTCGTCTTTCCGATGATGTGGAAATAGACGGCACGATTGTTCCGAAAGGAACTTATGTATATGCCAATGTAACCGGATTCTCCGCACAGCGAGTTAAGGCTCAGGTCAAGTCCATGATGGTGGGCGGAGAGATAACCAAAGTGGAACTGAATGTATATGACCTCGACTGTCAGGAAGGGTTCTTTGTTCCAAGCAGTTCTTTCAGGGATTTGGCGAAGGATGTAGGAGCCGGGGCCATGAACATGAACCTGAACATGAACTCTACAGGTGACCAGAGCCTGGAAAGCGTAGCCATGCAGTCGCTCCAACAGGCTTTCCAAGCCACGACTTCGGCCATATCAAAGAATATCCGTAAAAACAAGGCGAAGATAAAATACAATACGGAAGTATATCTTATCAGTAAACAATAAATATCATATAAAGATGAAAGGAACATTAGTTAAAGCGTTCCTGTGCATGATTGCATTGGCAGGAACAGTTACAGTGAAGGCACAGAACATCTACCCGAAAGGGGATATGTATGTACATGAAGAAATAACCACATTTATCGTTGCCGGGGAAAACATAAAAATGATGGACATTTCAGCAAAGGAAACGGATGTGGTAGGTAATCAACCGGGGGATAACATCGTCCGTATGAAAGCCGTGAAACAGCATGAAGACGGAAAGAAACTCGGCGTAGTGACCATCATAGGTGAAAGGAGCATCGTACAGTACAATATCATTTATACATCAAACAAGAATATGGCCACAACGGAATACCGTATCAGACAGGAGGAAACGAAAAGCTATATCAACCCGGCCGTGGACATGGACATGAAGAGCATGTTCCAATACTGTTGGATGATTTGGGATTCCAAACAGAAGTATTATGACGTGTCGAATACGGAAAACAAACTTTCCATCCGTCTGAACAATCTCTATACCGTCGGAAATTACTTCTTCTTTGACGTGTCCGTGGACAACAGAAGTAAAATACAGTTTGACATTGAGGAAATACGGATCAAGCTTTGTGACAAGAAACAGACCAAGGCGACAAGCTCCCAGGAAATAGAACTGAAACCGGTTCTTGAGATGAAGAACATCAAGAAATTCAAGAAAGGATACAGAAACATTTTCGTAATGGAAAAGCTTACCTTCCCCGATGAAAAGGTGCTGACCTTCACCATGAGTGAAAAGCCCATCTCAGGAAGAACGATAACCCTGAGAGTGGATTACGGCGACGTACTGAACGCCGACGGATTTGACAAATCTTTAAAATGGAGGTACTGATATGGGAAAGAAAGGAATGATTGTCATCCTTTCCCTGTTGTTCGGACTGATACAGGTACAGGCAGGAGAAAAGGACAGATACCTTGGAATACATACAGGGGTGATGTATCCGAGAATTTTCAACATAACCGCTTCCTATGAACTGGAAACGGCATATCACAATGCATGGGAGGCATATGTTGACTATGCCACACAATGGGACGAATGTCCGGATTGTGAAAAAGTATGTATGGAATCCTTCTGGAAGGAGAGATATTCATATGCTTTCGGGCTGGCATACAAACCGGCTTTCAAGAGAGGAAAGAACAGCGTAGGAAGATTCCGCATGGGTGTTGACCTGGGTTCATGCAACAGGGACTTCGCCTTGGGCGTGGAACTTGGGTTTGAATATGTGATGACGCTGAAGAACAGGGTGCAACTTGTACTCCAGCAGAAAAATGAAGTTACTTTTTGGGGAAAGCCGACATTCAAGAACGGGCTTCTTGTAGGCATACGCTTTCCCTTGTAAATTTAATAAATATAGAATATGGAATTGAGGAAAGTATTTACAGCAATATTAGTGGCTTGTATGGCACTCGCCATCAGCAGTTGTGAGGAATGTGATCCTGTGGTGATTGACTACTCCCTGAAAACGGGAAACATATTATGTGCGGACGGTAGGATAGTACCGCAGGATGCCTATGACGGAAACAGCATGAACGGAATCGGGATTATAGTGATGACCGGAGGGGAAAATGATGCATACAAGGCAATAGCCGTAGGAAAAGAAGACATTGGTAGCCATTGCTATTGCGATTCATTGATGAATGTTTCGGGTGTAGGGTCCGATATAACGAAAATGGACGGGAAGGAGAACACGGCTGCTCTGATGAACCTCTATATGGAAGAAATGATTGGTGTTCCGGCAGCAGAAGCTGCTTCATCATATAGAACGGCCGGAGTGACAGGATGGCACCTCCCATCATGTGGAGAACTTCTGCAAGTTTCAAAGGGCGGACTTGTCATAAAGAAAGGACTGGAACTTATCGGTGGCCAACCGATGGAAGAAGAATGGTACATATCATCCACACAGGACGGGGCAAGCGAGAACACCAAGATTCTCTATATGTACTGTGTTTCCATGCAGGAAGGAAGGGTAAGATATGCCATGAAAAATGAATCCTATCCGGTGAGACCGTTCATCACCATCAAGTGAAAAAGAAATGGAAGAGAGTAAGGAAATCCAGCAGATATACAAGATATTCAGGACTACTGTCTATATCATGTTGATTTTGGAATTTCTTGTGTATGTACCGTTCCCGTTCATTGAACCGGGAACACTCTTCCATACCATTGTCGGAAAGATAGCCAGATTCGGTATATACGACAATCTCATATATAGCAGACTGGCCATCATCCTTATGGTGTGTGTCACTTGTATTGGAACTAAGGCAAAAAAGGATCTGGAATTTGACCCACAACGGCATGTGGCCGTACCGTTCATATCCGGGCTTATCATTACCATCCTGTCCGTATGGATGTACAGGATGGTTATTGATTACCCCCTCTTCGGAATTGGGACAAATTACACACTTTACATGATTCTTTCCCTTGTCGGAACGATTGCGGTACATGTGGCACTGGACAATATTTCCAAGGCAATTAAACACGGACTGATGAAGGACAGAATGAATTGGGATGGGGAAGCGTTCGAACAGGAACGGAAGAAGGTGGAAACACCGGAGTCAATCAACATTCCTACCCTGTTTTACTACAATAAAAAGATGAACAACGGTTGGATAAATATTGAGCAGCCGTTCAGAGGTATATGGGTAGTAGGTGTTCCCGGTTCCGGTAAGACATTCTCCATCATTGAACCCCTCATTCGTCAGGAAGCGGCCAAAGGATGGTCAATGTGCGTCTATGACTATAAGTTCCCGACACTTGCGAGGAAACTTTTCTATCATTTCGAAAAAAACAAAAAATTGAAAAGAATACCTGAACACGCAACATTCAATGTCATCAATTTCGTCGATGTGGAATTTTCCAAAAGAGTGAATCCCATCCAACATAAATATATCGATTCTGTCGGAAAGGCTTCGGAAACAGCCGTAACTCTCATTCAGGCACTTATGAAAGGAGGAAAACCCGGAGGTGGAGGAGCGGATGACTTCTTCAAAAAAGCGGCGGAAAACTTTCTTGCAGCATCCATCTATTTTTGGGTGCATTATGACATGCAGCCATATGACAAGGATTGGAATATCCTGACAGAAAAGAAACGGGTTGTGGATGGAAAGGAAGAGATATATTATACGGATGAAAATGATGTGGAAAAGGAACTCTACCGATGGAACGGAAGATACGGTGATCTCCCCCATGTACTTACTTTTCTGCTTCAACAGTATGAGACCATCTTTACTGTCCTTGACACGGATGAGAATGTAGCACCGTTGATGGCACCTTATATCACAGCCTTCAAAAACAAGGCCATGGACCAGCTTGAAGGTATGGCGGGTACATTGCGTGTATATCTTGGGCGTCTCATTACCAAGGAAGCGTACTGGATCCTTTCAGGTGACGAGTTTGACCTGAAAATTTCCGACCCGAAACAACCTTCATATCTGCTGATAGCCAATGACCCGGCAATGGAAGAAATCATAACCGCCTTGAATGCAGTCATTCTAAACCGTCTTGTCTCGGAAGTGAATACAGGTGAGGGAAAGAACAATCCCTGTTCGATAATCGTGGACGAACTTCCGACACTCTATTTCAACAGAATTGACCGTTTACAAGGTACGGCACGTTCCAATAAAGTATCGGTGGCATTGGGATTCCAGAGTAAGGAACAGCTGGAAAAGGACTATGGAAAGGAACAGTCCAATTCATTGCTGAATATATTCGGTAATGTAGTTATTGCAGCCACCAGCGGAAAGGAAACCGTAGAATGGCTTTCGAATGACGTGTTCGGGAAAATCAAACAAATTAAAAAGGGCGTTTCGGTCACTCGTGACCAGACAACCATATCCATGAATGAGGAAATGATGCCACTTGTTCCACCGGACAAGATAGCCAACATGCAGGCAGGTTGGTTATGTGGGATGACCGCAAGAAGTTTCAGAAAACTGAAATTGGGAAGGAGAAATAAGGTGGACGTGGAAAGTGAAGATGAATTCAGGCATTCCAAATTCTTTGCCAAGACGAACTTTGACATGGAGGCCATCAAGAACGAGGAGAAAATGTACAAGGAACTTCCGAAATTCTATGTGTTCGGGAATGAGAAGAAAAAGAATGAACTTCTTACGGCCAATTACCGCAGGATAGTTCAGGAAGTACAGGATGTATGTGACAAGATTCTTCATCAGGACGACACGGAAGAAGAATGAAATGAAGCCGCTCAATTATGGGCGGCTTCATTGATATCTGCTTAACAACTCGCCAACTCAGCGATAATCCTTGTAAAGTCCGAAATGTCTTCGTCGACACTTGCCTTTTCCAAGGCAGCCATATATTCCTTTCTCCTTTCAACAGGTACAATAGTCCAGTTATAACCTCCTGAAGCAAGCATCGCATTCAGAAGAAATCTTCCCATGCGTCCGTTACCATCCATATAAGGATGGATATAGACAAAGAAAAAATGTCCCAATACTGCCCGTACCCTTGAATCCTCTTCATTTTTCAGAAGGTCAAAAAGCGTTTCCATTGCATCATTGATGGCTGTTGGAGGAAGTGGGGTATGCAAAGACCCCCTAATATAAACCTGCCCCGTCCGATAACCCGCCAAATCTGAAGGCTTCAACAGATTCGCTTCAACGAACGGATACCACATTTCGAAATACCAGTCCCCATGTGCCTTTTCTACGGCATCCCCTGCATTATCTCCATTGATGATGTCAGCAACAGTTCTTTTCACAGCTTGGAAAGCCTGGTAATATCCACGTGCTACCAATGCATTTTTGTGTTCCTTGTCTTCCTTGTCCGGCTTCCAATCTCCGGAACGTACCTTCTCTATCAATTCCTGGGATATACGGTAGCCCTCTATCGAAAGGGAATGATATGCATCCTCCAAATATTTCTCATCAACCAGTTTCAAATATTCATCAACAGACTTCGTTTGTTCCGGAATGGAAGGAAAGACATTCTTCACCGTCTCTTTCATTTTCTCCCACATCAGACGCAAACGGTTTGCATAAGGTGACAGATTGGTTGGCAAAACCGTTTTCATGGCAACATTGAAAGGATCTTCTTCCGTTACGGTGTATCCGATTTTCTTCATGAATTGCAGGATGCTTTCAGCGGCCTTTTCATTACCCATATTACGGAACGCCCCGGCAAGTCTTCCGGCACGGGAAGAAGCCCCTTTGTCGGACAATATTTTCACTATACCTGAAACGTCCTTTATCATGGACAGACATATCCGAGCAGAAATTTCACTCGACTGGAAGTAGGTTGGGGAAGCGTAAATTAACGCTTCTTCAAGAGTATACATGTTCAATCCATAAAGTTCATGCTTATGGATAATTGATGGAAGTTCGGCCTTCAAATCAAAGAGTGAAGTCCCGTACATCAGATTGACAAGGTTATTTTTACCGTTTGGAGAACGGACTATGGTTTGGACAGGAACAGTAGTTCTACCCGAATAAAGATCCAGAGACTGTTCCGCTGTCAAGCACCAGGAATCATTGAACCGTTCAGTAGCATATTTGGCAATGAAATACCAATAGGAGGTATACCAAACGGTTGTATCACCTTCCGTTCCGGGTTTAGATGAAATGTACCATCCTTTCATCACTTCCTGTAAATAACCGGCATTCAGTAAACGGGTAAGGTGTGTTCTACTTATTTGTTTAGTACCGCTCAATACAACCCGCTCGCTGTCTTTCTGTAATTGATGGAGGATTTCAAGGGATTCTGCCATCTTTTCTGCTATCGTTGCCATAATTATTATAGAATTACAAGTTTTTATTGCTTTGCAGTTACAAGTTTATTTTGTTGTGCAATTACAAGTTTTTGTTGCAAAAATAGGTATTCAAGATGAATTGAGCAAATAAAAACGTCCAGCATTTTGACAAACGGGATTGCTTTTCCTATAGTTTTGCCTATCTTTGCGAAAAATTCTGTTTTATGAAGGAAAAAGAAGAAACACTGGAATATAACGGTTACAGTTGTTCCGTTAAATTGGACAAGAAAAGATGGGTTTTCTGGGGAGAAATTCTTGGAATAGAAGAGGACATACGTTTTGAAGGAAAAGGAATGAGGGAATTCATTGAAAATTTCCATAGGACAGTGGACTATTATATTCTGATGAAGAAAGGTGAATAACGGCAGGGAAAGGTGTATTTCAAACCACATACAATAAGAATTCAATTCCTATACCAAAATTTTTATCATAATATTTGATACTATCATTTATTATTTGTATATTTGCAATGTGGAATATACTTTGCGGAAAGAAGTGTGTAATCTGTCCCATTTGCATATTCCGGAATTTTTAGAATAGGAGGTATATATGGATGCTCTTTTTATTGAAAGAATCATAGTCCTTGTACTGGTAGGAGTGATGGGTTGTCTGTTGCTTAAAGCAGTGTATAAACTGGTGAAGTTTCTTGTCGGGTACAGAAACCGGCATGGTATTTCCGGATTGATACTGCTGATGGCAGGTGTAGTATTGGCAGGGTGGGGAGTCTATGAATTCTTCATCTTAATTGAACCGTATTTGGTATATATATTGGCTGCTGTTGTTGGTTACTTCTGGTTTACAAGCAATTCTTTCAGAAAGGGTTGGAATGAAACTAAAACGACCAACATCTTTGAAGAAAATTGGTATAGAGCTATTGAAATAGATGAAGAAAATAGACGAAACGGATTTTAAAAATAATTTAATACATCAAATATGTTAATTTGGCTAATAATTATTGTTGTTGCAATTTGGTTTCTACCAATTTTACTTCCTATATTGATTATATGGGTGATAATTAAAGTTTATATCCAAAAGAAGAATGAACAGAAAGCAGAAAAGGATTATAACGAACGGTTGAGTGGAAGCATTGTGATGTATGGAAAACCTTCAAGAATTATCCGATACGAGGACAAATATATGCTCATATATGAGGATAAAAGGATGCTATACCTTGAAGGACAACTATTGGATTGGAATAATATAGTGGATGTACGCATACCACAGGAACATGAAGTGTATGAAACGGACAATTCCAATATGGTAAAGCGTTCTCTTTTGGGTTGGCTGCTTTTTGGTAACGTGGGAGGTGCAATAGGTGGAGCTACAAGCAGAAGAGTTTCGTCATCTTACAAGAACAACAAAGGCAGATTCCATCTCCTTATTCAAACAGACAAGATACAATGTCCAAACATACATGTTCTTGTTGAAGATAGCAATACTTTTGAAGAAATAAGAAGCTGTTTGAATATTATCAGACGAACAGCATAGTTGTGATTTGCTTTCATTTTAGTATTTGAAACCATAAAAACCAATTAAATCTATTTTAAGAAACGGTCGTTTAAGTTGTGATTTGCTTTCATTTTAGTATTTGAAACCATAAAAACCAATGAAGCTGCTTCCATTCAATATACGAAATTGTTGTGATTTGCTTTCATTTTAGTATTTGAAACCATAAAAACCAATCAAGCAAGCTGAATAATTTCACAAATACGTGTTGTGATTTGCTTTCATTTTAGTATTTGAAACCATAAAAACCAATGGATATAATTTTACCTCATTGGTCAAATCGGTTGTGATTTGCTTTCATTTTAGTATTTGAAACCATAAAAACCAATAGATTTTACATAACAAGCTATCGTTCAGATAATTGCCGATAATATTGTAACTTACAGAATTTGATTTTAATGGTATAATCCCGTCCTATGGCGGGATTTTTTAATTCCTCCTTTATAATAATTATATAATTATTTATTTTTAGAATTATATAATTATATCCATTTATAATTTTATAATTATTTCCTAAAAGTTACTTTTTTGATAACGTCGCCCACTTATTTTGTGCGGAGAAACAAATAAGCATATGTGGAACAACAATGAAAATGGAAAAGAATTCATATTGACGGGAAGTAGATTCGCTGAAATAAACAATTTGATAAGTCTGGCAACGGAACATTTTGAAGAACATCCTGAACAAAAAGAATTTTATCAGTATGATTATCTTCAAATATTGAAGAAAGGACTACAGAACTACAGCATGGTGAAGAAATTCAAGGATAGCGATGAAGAATTTCTATCAGTCAAACTATATCCAAAACAGATGGAAGCATTCATTGAATTGGCCCTGGATTTTGGTGTTTTCTTCTGCAAGGAAAGACATAAGGAAGAAGAACTGGAAGAATATATAAAAAGAATCAAGAAAGATTTTCCCAATAAGGTATGGAAAGATTACAAGAAATAAAAGAACCGGGAAATGACCGGCAAGATATACAAACTCTTTACTCATACAATATTTACTGCTTCAAGAGGAAGCAGACATTCGCATAAATCAGAAATGGAAGTCCTGTGATGTGAATCACGGGACTTTTTTTGCACCTTTCTTCCAAAAGTGAATTTTTTGATAACGTCGCCCACTTATTTTGTGCGGAGAAACAAATAAGCATATTTTGTACCATTATGCTAAGAGCCTACAAATATAGAATCTACCCCACCGATGAGCAGAAGGTTTTGTTCGCCAAGACCTTCGGCTGTGTGCGTGTGGTCTATAACTGGGGTCTTGACATCAAGAGCAATCTGTATAAGGAGAAAAAGGAAAGCATCGGGGTGGTCGCCTTGACCAACCGGATGAAATTGGAACTGAAAGCGGAGAAAGAATGGCTTGGCGAAGTTAACTCGCAAGCCCTTCAAATGGCGATACGCAATCTCGATACAGCCTATCAGAACTTCTTCAAGAAGAACGGCAAGTATCCGAACTTCAAGAGCAAGCACGACCGCCAGTCGTTCCACAACCCACAGCATTGTTCGGTGGATTTCAAACGAGGCGTGCTGAATATCCCGAAAGCAAAGAACATCCCGACAGTCTTTCACCGCAAATTCAAGGGCGACAAAATTCACGATGTGACTATCTCCAAGGAAAAGGATGGAAGATACTATGCAAGTATCCTTGTGGATACGTTTGAGAAACCTTTGCCGAAGAAGCTTGTAACGGATGATACCACTATCGGTATCGATACGGGATTGAAAACTTTTGCCGTATGCAGCTATGGGGAAGAGTTTGCAGCCGTTCACTTCCTAAAAGAAGAAAAGCGGAAGCTAAAACTTCTCGGACGAAAGCTATCCAAGAAAAAGAAAGGCTCGAAAGCATTCAATGAAACAAAACAAAGAATAGCAAAAGCACATTCAAGAGTAGCGAGAAAGCGTCTCGACTACCTCCATAAGATAACCCATAGATTGACGCACGAGAACCAAGTAGGAACAATCTGCGTGGAGGACTTGAATGTAAAGGGAATGGTACGCAACAAGCATTTGGCATACGATATCAGCGATGCAGGTATCGGTATGTTCTATACCTTGCTTGCCTACAAATGCCAGTGGTACGGAATCAACCTTGTAGAGATAGGAAGATTTCAACCGAGCAGTAAGCAGTGCAGTTGTTGCGGATATATCAACAAAACTCTGACGCTATCGGTGCGGCATTGGACTTGCCCCGAATGTGGAGCAAGCCACGACCGCGACCATAACGCCAGTGTGAATATCAAGAATTTTGGTCTTGCGACCCTACGGATGGAACGTCCGGAAGTCAAGCCCGTGGAGTGTCCTCTTGTGGATGACCGTGCTTCGGCACCTAAAAAGCAACGGCACCGCGAAGCGGGAAAAGCGATAAGTAAATGTAACTTAGAAGCCCCTAAGTCTTTAGCTTAGGGGTAGTTCACCATGGAACTAACAATCGATTTCAGTAAAGTAAAGAAGAAACTCTTGTTGGAGTTTATAAGAAATGGGGGAGGTGACACCAAGACCTTCATTGAAGGAATGACATATCTTCAGGATTATATAGAATCAAACCAGGAAGAGACAAGACTCAATGAATATGTACCGGAAGAAGTAAGGATTGAACATTTAATCAAAGAACTGGAAAGAAAGGAAAGGACAATAACTGAATTGCAACAAGTAATTTCACATAAACAGGATATCATCAGGAATTTCCGGAAAATGACCAAGAAGGAAAGGAGCGAACTGAGGAAAAGCGAAGGATTCAAGGATATGGAAAAAAGATATTCAGAATTGAAGACCGATTATGTCATGAATAAGGGATTGAGAAAAAATGAAAATCCGTAACTTTGCCGACAAATTTATTGTCATGGAAAAAGAAAACAAGGATTTGAAGACTCTTGGATCAAGATTCAAGGAAATAAGGCTTATGTTCGGACTGACACAAGCGGAACTGGCAGCCAAAATGGGAGTGACACAACTTACCGTAACAAGAATGGAGAACGGCACGTCAATCAGTGCGGGAGCTTTACTGCAGTTCCTTCATTTCTACAGACAGTACGTTTCCATTGACGTACTGCTTGATGACAAGGCATGGAACATTACCAGTCAGGACAAGGATATGCTGATGAGAAAACCGCATATGAATTCCATTGTACATGAAAAACTCGATGTGATGAAAGAACAGATGGAGAAAAATATCGCAGAGGTGAAAGCCGACATCAACAAGTCACTGAACAAACTCGATATCTATTTGAAGAGAGGAATGGATTCCTCCAAAGCATTACTGGAAGAATAAATGTTGATTTAATCATTCAATATTGCACTTTAATCTTTATTTTCTGCTTTAATATTGCATTTATGCATTATTATAGTTATATTTGCAGTGAATTACAGGATTTATAGTTATGTGGAATGAGATGACGAACGCAGCTATCCTTCAGACATTGGGGGAAAGACTGAAAGAGTATCGTTTGCGGAGAAATTTGCAACAGGCAGAAATGGCCAGATATGCCGGTGTCAACATCAGTACGGTTTCCCGTATAGAAAAAGGACAGAACATCATGTTTGACAGTTATCTGAGAATAATGAGGGTGCTGGATATGCTGGACAATCTGGATGAATTCATTCCGGAACCTCCAAGAAGCCCCCTGCTTATGAAGAAACTGATGGGCAAGAAGAAACAGAGAATTAAAAAAACAAAGGAAGACAATTATGAATGAACTGGTAGTTGATGTCAAACTGTATGGCAAGAATGTAGGACTGTTGTCATGGAATGAAAAGAGAGGTTTGGCTGAGTTTCAATATTATCCCGATTTCTTCAGAACCGGACTCGATGTTTCTCCAATCATCATGCCATTGAAAAAGTCCTTGATGGATTTCATCTATACATTCCCTTCCAACAGGAACGATTGTTTCAAGGGATTGCCGGGGATGATAGCCGATTCACTTCCGGATAAATATGGGAATGAAATCATAGACACATGGTTTGCCGCCCGTGGTGTCTCTGATAAGAGCATCACACCATTGGACCGACTTTGCTATATAGGTTGCAGAGCAATGGGAGCATTGGAATTTTATCCGAGCAGGGATATAAAGGAACTGAATGAATCAACGGTACTAAGAATGGAAAGTCTCGTTGATTTGGCGGACAAGGTATTCCGTGACAGAGAAGCGTTCAAAGAAAACATCAGACAGGAGGATAAAGCCATATTAGATATCTTGAAAGTAGGTACTTCGGCCGGTGGAGCAAAACCCAAAGCCCTTATCGCCCTTGATGAACAGACAAATGAAGTCCGTTCCGGTCAGGTCAAGGCACCGGAAGAATTCACTTATTGGCTGTTGAAATTTGACGGCACTACGTTCGAAGAAAACGGAGAAAAAATTGATCATCCCAAAGGAATAGGAAACATCGAATATGCCTATCATAAAATGGCTGTTGACTGTAGCATTCAAATGACGGAATGCAGACTTCTACAGGAACGGGATTCCTATCATTTCATGACAAAAAGATTTGACCGGACAGACAGCGGGGAAAAAATACATTCACAGACATTAGCAGCTATAGCCCATTATGATAGAAATTCCCTCCATTCGTATGAAGAAGCATTCCGAGTCATGCGAAAACTGGGACTGAACTATGATGAAATGGAACAGTTCTTCCGGAGAATGGTATTCAATGTAATTTCCCGTAATCATGATGACCATACAAAGAACCATAGCTTCTTGATGGACAGGAAAGGACATTGGACACTTTCACCCGCCTATGACATCTGTTATGCCTATTCTCCGAAAGGACAATGGACGGATACACATCAAATGTCCATAAACGGGAAAAGGGACAATTTCACCTGGTCTGACTTGGCAGAAGTCGGTTCAAGAATGGATATAAAGAATACAGACTACATCATTGGGGAAATTGTGGATGTTGTCAGCAGATGGAAGGAATATGCAAAGAATTGTGGCGTACATGAAAATCATGCCAATCTGATTGCAAACAATCATAGGCTGTTGCTTCCTCCGGAAAAAATCATTCAAAAAAAAGTGAAGAACGAATCTGTGAACACAAATAGTTCCAACGAAAGAAAGGAAAGGATTTCTGATATAACCATTATCAAATCTGCCATGGAAACCAAAATACGGTGCAAGATCGACGGTAACTGGCAGATGGGTGAGAATCTTTCCCAAAAGGACAAAAAAAGATATGAAGAAGTGAAATTGTCCGGGAACAAATCGGACATAGCCAATCTGAAAGCGGAACTGGCGGAGAAATATTTCAAGAATGAGCTTGATAACACGAAGAAATGTACACTGAAAAGGTGAATATGCAAAGTTCATGAATAGAAAACAATACAATTAAATTGTTATAATTAAAATTTGACTGACTAATGAAGAAAATGAATATAGAAATACCGGAATCAGTGTTGTTGAATCCGGAAGCATTCAATCCACATAAATTAACTGTTGAAGAAATGCGTTATATAGACGGATTGATTCATGTAGCAAGAACACGGGAACAGATAGATGCCATCACATATTTGTACTGCAAGATTGAAAGCATAACAGATGCTGAAGAAAGAATCTTTTATATGGACAAATATTTCCGTGAACTGGAAAAGATCAAAGGTTACTCTGATGATAATCTGCGTACATCAGTCGTTTCCAAATTGACTGCAAAGGAAATCAAACAATTATTTCACAGCCGGAACTGCATTGGAAAGCAGAATTTGATTGAAAACAACAAAAAATGAAAGGAAGAAAAGATAAGTTTATGAACATTAAAGGTGATGCAATGACAACAGCCCATGACATTCTTATAGCATGGGCTAAATCAGACAAGACAACCCTTACAAAAGAAGTAAAGGATTCTTTGGAAAACTTCCTTGATGCGTGTGCCTGTAACGCCATAAAGAATGAAGAAAGCCGTCGGGAATGGAGGATAATAGCTATGCAACGGCTTATAATAGAGTGCATTCATGCACTCACCCATGAGCAGCTTCTGAAAGCGGAAACTGCCGCAAAAGAAGTGGCGGAAGAATGTCCGTGAATAACGGGAAAAGAAGAATAAGGACGGCGAATGCACATATCCCCTTTGCAACGGCATGAATGCTGATGAAAAGGGGATGCGTACACCCACCTGACAAAATCATTTCCCTACTGTTGGTAGAATCTCTTATAATCGCATAATAAGAATCCCCTGCATCGGCATAAATGCTGATACAGGGGATTCCCATTACACAAGCTTTTCAATGATTCTACGGCTTTCCCGAATCCGTACCGGATACGGAAATGGCGTTCCTCAAGTATTTCACGTAATTACAGATATAGAGTACAAAAGGATGCGGATTCATCCGCTTCCCCTTGTATTTTACCTCAATATGAAGATGCTCTCCGGTACTGCGACCGGTACTTCCCGATATTCCAACAGACTGTCCGGCATCCAAGGAATCCCCTTTTCTTCCTATGACAGTATAGAGATGTCCATAAAGTACGGTGAAATCACCATGTTCTATTTCAATATAATTTCCCAATTTCCTCTTGTAACCGACAGATTTTATACGTCCTGGCATCATGGCATACACATTTTCAGAAAAAGTAAGATAATCCGTTCCCGTATGAAACTTAAGCTTTCCGCTAAAGGGATCCGGACGGTGGCCATAATGTGAAGTAACAATAAGCGTATCATTCTCCAGCGGGGAAGAAAACAGAAGCCTGTTATTCATGAGTTCTTCCAAAGCGGAGGAATGACGGGATGACAGGGTATCCGAAAGTGGATTTTTACGGATGGATTCCGTCATATGGTTGAATACCTTGTCATCAGATATTTCACCTGATGAATAAACGCGGACAGCGTCCTTTTTTTTCTTGACCGTATAAAACTGTGCTGGCAGACGGTTTACAAGAATCAGTGAAAAAAACAGCAAAAAAACAATTCTCTTTTGTTTCATATAATGAATATTTAGACTTATCTTTGCTGCAAAGATAATCATTTTATTCTTTTTATGAATATGAAAAACTTGTTTAAGGCAAAAGAAATACCATTCGGAGAGCTGGAACAATACGGCATAGCGAAAGAAGCTTTCCTTGATCTGCCAAAGAAAGCATTGGACAATCTACTTACAGGCAGATTGTCTCCATTGATGAAACTCAGTATTGAAGGCAAGAACGGGAAGATTTATTCCCTTCCTGCAAAAGTTAAGCTCCACAGGAATGCGGACGGTACGACCGCACTACGAATATTCCCTTCAATGAAGGAAATAAGAAATGACTTTTCATTGACAGAGAAGGAACTGGGAAAACTTAAAGACAACCAAACCATAGTTAAATCCATAGACAGAGGGAACGGGACGGAACGGTGCTACCTCCAGCTTGACAAGGAAACGAACACTGTCATGCATGTAAAGGCAAGTGAAATACATATACCTGATGCCATAGGGGAAGCAGTGATCGGTGGAGAACAGAAAGAACGCTTACGGAACGGGGAACCTGTCGAAATCCATATGGAAGATACGACCGTAACAGTTGGTGTAGATCTCAATGACCGTACAGGATTCAAGGTCATCAAAGGTGACCTTGACGAATGGAGAATTAAGAAACTGGTTGAATGGGACAGAATAACACCGGGTGCAACAGGATATTGGCAGACCTCCGAAAACGGATGGGAATACCGGAAAGAAATGGAAAGGGAAAGGGAACAGGAAAGAGGAAAAGGTTATTCAAGGGGAAGAACCTTTTAAATGACGGGAAAATGTATTTATCATGAAGAATTCCAGAATTGAAGACAAGAACATCACCGTATTTGCGGAAATGATGATAAGGAAAATGGAAAGCATGGCTCTTGACTGGAAACAGCCTTGGCTGAACTGTACGGCTGCCGCACTCCCTGAAAACTTGAACGGAAGAGCATATGGCGGCTGGAACAGCCTTATGCTGCTCATGTTGCAGGAAGAAAAGAAATATACCACACCCGTATATATGACATTCAAGCAAGCAATGGAGGAAGGCGTTTCCGTAAAGAAAGGAGAAACATCCTTTCCTGTGCATTTCTGGAACTTTTCAGTAAAAGACAGAGAATCCGGAGAAAGGATAAGTATAGATGATTACAGAAAACTTTCTGATTCGGAGAAAGAACGGTATAAGGTTGTACCGTTCATCAAATACTTCAACGTCTTCAATGTGGAACAGACAACGCTCCCGGAAGTGAAACCGGAAAGGTGGGAGAAAATAAAGGAAAGATTCAATCTTTCAAAACTTGTCAACAATGAAGGTATAACCGTATGCCCGGAACTGGACTATATGCTGGAGAACAATTCATGGATATGTCCCGTGAACGTGACAAAATCCAACAGTGCATTCTATAGTATTTCCAAAGACAGCATCACCATACCTTTGAAACAACAATTCAAGGACGGGGAGGAATTCTATGGGACATTACTTCATGAAATGGCCCATTCCACCGGTTCGGAGCAAAGGTTGAACAGGGAAATGAACAATACCTTCGGGGATAAAGGCTATGCAAGGGAAGAACTGGTTGCAGAATTGACGGCGGCATTGAGCATGAATGTTATGGGGCTGACTTCCACCATACAGGATAACAATGTCGCCTATCTGCAATCATGGATAGACACGCTGAAGGAACAACCGCAATTCATCATGAGCATACTCGGAGATGTCTCCAAGGCGGCAAACTTGATACAGGAAAATGTATGCAACCAGGAAGTAAGGGAAAAAATTAAGGAAAACACCATAAAGAATATAGGCGAATTCATAGAAAGGAGGAATGAAGAGAACGCCAGACGTATTCCTTCAGTTTCCGAGCTGGAGAATTTCAGCATCAAGGATGCAGTTGCAAGAAGGACAGCAGGAAGCGACAATGACAATACGGACCGGCTTTCCTTTGAAACGCTGAAGAAACGCTTCCCGAACGCCATATTGCTTTTCAGGAACACGAAAGTGTATGAGGTTTTCAACGCGGATGCAATAAGATGTGCAGAGCTGCTCGGTATCATACGTAGCAACAGGGAATTCGGGGATGAAAGGAAGATACCCTACGCATCGTTCCCGGCTGAGATGCTTGATACTTTCCTGCCGAAACTGGTGCGTGCAGGAGAGAAAGTGGCCATATGCGATCTTCCGCCTGCAGAACTGAGGAGGAATGTATCGACGGAACAAGGGAAGAAGCTCCATTCCGCTTATCTCGGAAACGGAATTTCCTTTTGGGAAGAGGGCGATCTCGAATACAAGGGACATATATCATGCGACAGACAAGTTACCATATACAAGGAGTTCACACCGGAGAACAAGGCAAGGATAGAAGAAACCGCAAGAACCGGTAACCTGCTTGCAGATGACGGTAAACTGGCATTGGATCCTTTGAATCCTCCAAGCAAAATCGAACTTAATCCCGTTTCCGGTACAGAACAGAGATATTCGTTGGAAACGGTAGATGGCAAACATTATGTATGTTCTGGGAGGACTATCATTTCCGATGAACCTGAAAAATATATGGACATCGAGGAATACGAAAAGAACAAAACCATGGAAAGAGGGGAAATACAGGAAAAAACTGTGATGGATGAAAGAGATGTCCGGCATAGTTACATGCTTCTCGGAAGAATGGTGGAGGACTGCAAATATTATCTTGAAAATCACGGATCCGAAGAACAGCTGTGGGCAAAAAATGTAGAAGAACAGATACAGGCTATGAAAGGATTCTGGTACAGCCTGGATGAAAAGCCGCAATGGCTGACGGAAGAAGAACTGGAAGACTATGCAGCAAGGATGCTGAAGGAAAAAGAGGACAGAATGGCTGCAATACAAAAGGAAAATGGAATTTCTAACTCTAAAACAGATATGGATATGGAAGAAAAAAATGAATCTAAGAAAGAAATGAAGGACGGTATCAACGTCTATAAGATGGACAATGGAAAATATGGTGTCTATTTTGTAGAAAACGGTGTACGAAGCAAGACTCGCCAGATGTCCGACGAAGACACGAAACAGTATTTCGAAGGTTTGAAAGGACAGGGTATAGATGAGGTCAACAAACGAAGGGAACAGCTGAAGGCACTCTATTTCCCGAAACCGCTGCCCAAAATAACACCGGAAACAAAAGCAAGGATTACCGATACAAGCGTGTACAAGATGCAGGACGGAAAGACCTATGCTGTCCGCTGCAAGATCGACGGCGTGCAGATGACCGGTACAAGAGTAAGACCGCAACATACAAGAGCCTTCTTTGAGGGATTCAAGGAAATGTCGCCGGAAGACAAGGAAATGCGTAAAGCGGAACTGGCGGCAAAATATTTCAAGAACGAGCTGGATGGGCAGAAACAGGAAGTGAAGAAAGGAATTTCAAGATAAAACCGGCAGGGGACGGAATTCCGCCCCCTGTACAAAAACGGAAACATGAAGGAAAACAAGTTTTATCAGATAACCGTAACGGAACTTCTTGCAAGGGACATTTCCATCAAAGCGGAAAACAGTACGGAAGCGGAAAGAATCCTTGATGAACGCATACAAAAAGAAGAAATTGTACTTGATGACGGTGATTTCATTGAAAGGAATTTCACAGCGGAGAATGAAAACTTCTTCTACTTGACTGAACAGACCTTGCCAAAGAAGTTGTCGGGTGAAAAGGAACATCTGTTCTCCGTCATTGAAGTTCTACAGAAAAAGGTGGACATCTCCGCTTCCGGGGAGAATGAAGCAAAGGTTATAGCGGAAGAAATGGTCAGAAGGTGTGAACTTGTCCTTTCGGGCGATGACTACCTCGATAGAATCATCAGGAAATATCCGAAAGCGGAATTGGAAACGATTGAAAAGGGGAAGGAAGTCATCCTCTACGACAATAATGACGTAACTGAAAGATTACTTTCATTGTTCCCTGAAGGAGTGGAAATAAACCTTGCCAAAGAAAGCATTGCACATCTTGTTAAAATGGAGCAATGTGAATCACAAAATGAAGAGGAACGGGAATTTGACGGATTATTGGACGACTTCAACAATGATTTACTGGTTCAATACGGGGAACTTAAAGCATCACTGGCATTGCTTCCAAAAGACTATTCCCTAATATTCGCGGATTCACATACCTATTACAGCAATATGCTCGGGAACAGGGGATACCCGTCGGATGTGAATGCCGCTACGGTCATGCTGAACGGAAATGAAGACATGAAGGGGGTAAGGGTAAAGGTTCCGTTAAGGACGGACATGCTTGACAATCTCCAGATAGAAAATGTCCCGTACCGGGAAGTGATGGAAATAATCAAAGGAATGGATATACGGAAAGGGGAGGAGAAAAGACTTTCATCCATCCTTTCAATCCATAAGGAAAAGCCCCTGTACAAGAGAATCGAAAATGTGAGATTCTATCCGTCATCGGACGGAAAAATCAACATAAGATGCTTTCTGGACGGAAAAGCGACACTGGGCTGCAAAATGACCGAAAAGGACAAGGAAGAAATGCTCGGAGGAAAGGACAAGATATTGCTTGCCGCAAAATATTTCGAATCAGAACTGACGAACAATAGGGAAAGGGTTGTTTCCCACAAAAGATAGGATGGAAAGAAACGATGAAAATACAAGAAGGAACGTAGTGTATCTCCAGGAGGGGAACATGAATGACTGGAGAGAAAGACGATTCTATTCCATCAGTGAAATTATGCCTGAACTGGAAGAAAGGAAAATACGCATAGGAGAAACGGTCAAACTCGGCTATATGACCATGCTCGGCGATGGATGCACCATTGAAAACGGAACATCAATAGGGGATGAAGCGGTCATCGATAAAGGTGCATATATTGGGAGCGGATGCAAAATCGGCAATATGGCGATAGTTGCGGAAAAAGCCTGCCTGTTGGGAAATGTGACAATGGAGAAGGATTCTTTTGTCGGTTTCAATGCTTTCGTGAAAAATGATGTGACCATCAAGGAAGGAGGGGAAATCGGGAAAAACTGCCATATAGCAGGGCATTGTACCATAGGTCGATACAGCATCATAAACAACAGCTCAGAGGTGGAGGAACATTCGGAACTGGGCGACAATCTTTTTATAGGAGAAAAGACACGTATAGAAAGTATGTCAAAAATAGGAAACGGTACGACAATAGGCAATGAGGTAACCGTAAAGGAAGGCAGCATCATTACCGAGGGAAGCAGAATCCCTCATTATAGCATCACCGGTTCCATCACAGAAAGAGCAAGGGAGGAAAAACCGTCGAAAGACATGTCTTCCGGAATGGAAGAAGCCGGCAGACGGACAATGAAAAGATAAATGAAGGTCGATTATGGAAAAGGGAAATTTTTACGGAGGCGTAATTCTGTTGAAAACGGAAACGGAAATACTCGTCACTGACATATATGAAGAAAAGGACAGGGAAAATATTTGGAAAGAATGGCTTTCAGCAGCAATAGACCGGTATAGGGAATCCCCAAAGAAAAACGGGAATCTTGTACTGGAGGACTATCATATAGGGAATACCGGACGGATGGAGGGAAGAAGCGACAAACAGGTTGCGTTCCTCCTTGGCAACTTCAAGCCTGACAGGTCAACGGATGTGTCAATGGCGGCCTTTGCAAACAGGAAAAAAAGAAATGTCACCGATACGGGAGAAATCAACCGTATCATAGAAGTACATAAAGGTGAATATGCAAAGTTCATGAATAGAAAAGGAAATACCGCTTCACGGATGACGGCATTTGACGAGGATTTCGGTAAGAGACTGATGCCGGGGAACATGTCACATGCTGAAAGGGTATTCACTCTGAAAGGAAACTTTTCATTCATGGGAAGGGAAAGGATCCGGAATGCAGAAGATGTGGCATGGATATTCCGTCAACTGGAAAGCAAGAGTACGGAACATTCCTTCATCGTCATGACGAAAGGCAAGGAATGTATCATTCTCGAAACGGGTATAGGTTCCATGCTCTCGACAGCAGTGGATGTAGCGGCTGCAGTGAAAGCAAACAGGAAATTCAAACCGGAGAAAATATATCTGGTTCACAACCATCCGTCGGGAAGAGTACTTGCGTCCATGGAAGACAAGGAACTTTGGATGCGGATGAAGGAATCTTTCGGGAACAAGCTGCAACCGGGTATCATTCTAAACAGTGATACCGGTGCATACGGAATATTCAGCGACAGCATACAGGACTGCTTTGTATTTGATGAAAGACAGAAGAATGAGGATATGGTGGAAATTCCAGTATTCTCCTTCGACCGGATGGTATTCAATAAGGAATACAAACTGCTTGACATGATGCAGATAACATGCAGCAGGGACGTGGCCATGTTCCTTTCTTCCCAACGGTTCGGAGAAAGGGAAAAATATGCATTCCTTGTTCTGAACGCAAACATGAAAGTGCTCGGGAACTTTCATATACCGGTCAGCGAACTGTCAAAAAGCAACCTTGAAAGGATTGCTGACTATATGGCGGATACTACCATCACAGCCGGAGGATGTGCTGCCATCATCTACGGAAAAGATACGGAGAACAGGATGATGATGAGTGCAAGCTACCTGAACGAACTTGTTAACAGGGCAAGCGGAAGGACCGTCAAACTTGCTGACTGTGTCATATCGGACGGTATCGGATGGAAATCCGCATCCGACGAAGGAATACTTGAGAACAATGAACGTAGACCGTTCATCGGGTATGAGGACAACAGGAAAGTCTGGCAGAAAATAGACATCATACCGACTGCAGACGGGACGGCTTTGATACGGGTGAAGATGGACGGGAACTATCTACCGGCAGAGAGACTCAGGAAGAATGAAATGAAGAAATTCATTGAAGGAAAGCTGTCAAAGGAGGAACTGGCGGAGAAATACTTCCCGAAAGGTATAAATGAACTGACCGAAAGAGGATTGAAGAGATAATTATAATATTTGGGCTTATGGATGAAAAATTTGAAAACCGTCTCATCGAGATAGTAATGAGGAACGGAAAATTGGACGAGAGCCTTTTCAACTATTCAAAGGAAGAAAAGGAGAAATTCCTCAAAGCGGCAGACCTGAAGGAACTGGCCGATATTCTGGAAGAAACTGAAAAGGAACTTTTCTACTGTGAAGATACCGATAAGGTAAAGGAACTCGTGGAAACATCCAAATCCGTTGAAACGGAAATTGAGAACACTTGCAGGAAAATACTGGCCGAAAACGGAGTGGACATTGAAAATGCCATCGGGGAAAGGATGGATGAAAGAAAAAAAATCGAGTTGCTAAAACAGCAGCTTGAGAGTTTCGGAATAGACGAAAGGACTGCGGAAGAATTAGGGCTTACCGACTTGGAAACATTGAAAACCGACGGAAAGAACTTCACCTTCGTTTTGGAAAATACCGCAAAAAGACGGAAAGAACTGGAGAAGAACCATATTGATTACACTGTGAAAGACGGTAAAATCAACATCTCGGGTAAATTCACGGCAAAGGAAGGAATATGTATCGAGGATTCGGAAGAAGCCGTCAGATTCCTTGACGAAAATGAAATGAACTATATCCGTATGGCACAAGGGGAAACGGCAGGGAAAGGAAAACTCTTTATTCCTACAAGCTGGGCTGGGGGTACAACGAACTCACAACTGGTTTCCAATGCGAAGAAACTGGCACTGATAGCCGCAGCCGGACTCGTCATATCACCATCAGGAGCCATCATTTTACTTGTCACTCTGAAAAAAACCGGGCTATATGACAAGCTGATGAAAGACAATGCCCTGAAGAAAACGGAGAAAAAAGCACTGGAGCAAGGACTGACCGTATTCAAACAGGACGGGAAGAATTCAAGATATTGGTATATGGAGAACGGGAACCTACTTTCTCTCAATGCGAATGATGTAAGACTGCCAAGATGGATAAAGGGGGTGCAGCTATCTCCAGCAGATGTAGAAAAATTAAAAAGGGGAGAACTCCTTATGCTGAAAGACAAGAAAGGCAATGAATTCGGTGTGAGGATAGACGTGACCAAACCGTCCTGTATCCAGGAATACTACAAGGAGCGGAAAAATGACAGGGAAATGAAAAAGGTTCCTACAAAAACTTCTCCGGACAGGGAAAAACTGGAATGGATTGCAAGGAAAGGTTTTCAAGGCATTTCCGATATATATGGAAATAAAACCCTAAATTTGGAGCGTGATACATTCCTGAGCAAATATGACCTCAAGAATCTTTACACGGACTTCCGCTCGAAAGAATTTCAGCTACAAGGAAAACAAGAAAGGAAAGAGGAGATAATGAAGGAACTCACAGAAACCAACGGAAAAATAAAGGAAAAGGCGGATGAAGCGATTCTCCGCATAAACAAAGAAAACAAGAAAGGAATGGGTATATGAAGTATGACTATGCATATTACAAGGAACGTGTCGGTGTCATTGATGCCGCAATACATATCGGATACAAGTATGATCCGTCGAAAGGCAGATTGAAGAAAGGAAGCAAGACACAGCCCCATTTCATTCTTCCGGACGGGAAAGGCGGTGAGTTGGACAGTATCTATATAAAAAACCCTCATGACAATGCAACACAGGGTTATTGGAGAAGAAGTCTCTCCGGGAAAGTTGATTCCGGGGACCTTATCAGTTTTGTCAGGGAAAACCTTGCATCCTTTACACAGGCAGCTGGAGCAAGAAATGAAATAGATGCCATCAACAAAGTATTGGCAAGTCTGGCCAATGTGGTGGAAGACCCGGACTACAAAATTGAAAATTTCCTGGGTAAATACAAGGAAGAAGAAGACATGACGGATGACTTCGACATCGACAGATATGACAGGGAACAGGGTAATGTGGAAAGTGCCATGAAATTCCTTTCCCAAAGAGGTATCAGCAGAGAAACGGCAGAGTTGTTCCGAAATTCCATAGAGATGGTACATGACAAGCAAAGCAAGTACCATTTCAAGAACCTTGCCTTTCCCTATCGTATTCCAGGAAATGATGATATAGCAGGTTATGAGCTGAGAGGATACAACAACTTCAAGTCAAAGGCAAAGGGGACGAACTCAAGCAATGCGTGTTGGATGGCATACCTCGGAACACATCCGCATGCCGGATTGATTCATGAAATCCATATTGCAGAAAGTGCATTGGATATAATGGCGTTTGTACAAGTGAACAGACTTAGACTCAAACTGGATGAATGTATTTTCGTTTCATTCGGAGGAACATTCGCAGACGGACAAATGAAGAAGCTGCTTGAAACTTTTCCCGGTGCAGAACCTGTCCTACATTTCGACAATGACCTGAACGGTATCATCTATGATTGCAGAACAGCCTCAATCATGGCGGGAAAAGACTTGAAATGTCAGATAAAGGAATTTTCAGACGGACAACATGTTTGCTTTACTTTAGGAGAAAAGGCATTTACCGTCCCATTGGAAAAGCTTTCTTATGATTCTTTCAGGGAAAGAAGCGGATTGAGGGAAAAACTCACGGTATGGAAAGCTCCGGAGCCGATGAAGGACTGGAACGATGTACTGATGGTAAAGGAAGGAAACAGGGAAAAGGAAAAGGAGGAAGCGAACAGAAAAATGGAATATGAATCGGAACAAAGACGGGGAGGACGGAAATTATGAACCAAATAATTCTGAAACCTTCCATGAAGCAACTGTTCGTTGACGGATTCAGATGCTTGCTGCTATGGGCGGTATCCACAATATGCATAGGATTACCGGACAAATTCTTCATGCTATGCGGATTGGCAGTATCATTAGGATGCTTCGCATATCTGCTTGGCAGACTGTATTACCTGAATACCATCACCTGGTCAATCTCGGAAACACAGATAAAGTTTGCAAGAGGCATTTTCCAACGTACAACGGATTATATGGAACTGTACCGGATAATAGACTATAGAGAACAGCAGAACTTTATCCAACAAATATTCGGGATAAAGGAAGTGGTCATAACATCCGGTGACAAGAGCCATCCGATTCTGATAATTTTCGGTATACAGGAAAACGTAAGAATTGTGGAATTCCTCAGTACCCATGTCGAACAATGTAAAGAGAAGAAGAAAATCTATGAAATCACCAATCGCTAAATTATTATGCCTTTTTCTGTTGGCGGCAATAGGACAAACGACAAAGGCACAGATACAGACTGACCCGGCACTTACGGCAGCGGTCGCACTTGAGAAGACAACACTGGAAAACCAGTTGAAGAAGGAAAACGACAAACAGCTGCAGATTATCGGTATCAATACCGGCATATCTGTCCAGTTGGATGAAATCCGACAATATGAAGAAAAGATGTACAATTATCTGAAGGAAACGCAGAGCATTATCAGAAACGCATATGATATCTACCGTTGCGGAGATCTGATAACTCAGATATACAACAATCTTAGAGGATGTACGGATGCCATTGTCGGACATCCACAGGGTGCTATCGTTTCTACCGTGGTTTCCAAACAATATTCAAAAATAACACAGGAAACAAGTGCCCTTTATGGCTATATCTCCGGACTGGTAACTAAAAGCGACGGAACCGTTCTACTTAATTCTGCCGAAAGGAATGCCATTCTTACACAGGTAACGAGAAGACTTTCCACCATCAACCGGAACCTGACCGCCTTGAAATATCAGATAAGGGTGTACCGTTGGGCTGATATAGCACGCCACCTCGCACCGAAAGAGTACTATATGCTTGTAAATTGCGAGAACATCAAAAACCAGATAAAAAGAGACATTGACCGAATGAGCCGTTGATATTATGAACCAGAATGATTTACCCGAAGAAGTTGTCCTTCATCGAATAGGGGAATGTCCTATATGCAGGAAAGGACAAATGTTACAAGGTTCAGCTGGATGGACCTGTGACTATTTCAAGAACTTGCAGGATAAATGCACGTTCACAATCTTCCAGTCGTATGACGGATATACCTTGACGGAAGAAGATGCCGTTGAACTTATAACAGCAGGGGAAACAGGCAAACGTAATTTCCATACACTGGCAGGAATACCGTTTACTGCCATCCTGAAGATAGTAGGGAACAAAGTAAAAGTGATTGGAGAAAATGCCGTTCTTAACGTGAGATGTCCCAAATGCGGAGGAATAGTAAAGGAGATGCAAAAAGGATATGCGTGTGAAAATTTCTTCAAGGAAGGTAGTGAACATTGTGGGGTATGGATTCCGAAGGAAATTTGCGGAAGGAAGATAAACCTTACGGAAGCGGAAGAATGTCTTGAATTCGGACGTACGGAAGTCCTTGACGGATTCATGGCCAACGGGAAGGAATTCTCTTCATGCCTGGTATTACAGGAGAACGGGAATTTTACCCTTGACGGGAAAATATGTACTTGTCCGAAATGCGGAGGAATCATTTATGCCGGAATAAAGGGATATAATTGCAGCAATTTCCGGAATATGCTCGTTAAATGTGATTTTGTTATATGGCGGAACATATTCGGCAGAAAAACAACAATAGAGGATGTCAAGATGTTATGTTCACAACGAAAAACAGGAATCAAGGAATTCAAAACCAAAGACGGACATATAATCCAAAGAGCCATGCTTCTGAATGATGAATTCCAAATAAAACTTATATAATTTTTTATATATAGATATAAATATATAAATCATTATCTATATATTTTTATAATATTATTTGGTAGTATCATTTATTATTCATATCTTTGCGTCATAAACAAAGAATATGTGCAATGAAAAGACCGATAAGTAACGGGTTGGTAAATGTGACTGGGGAAAAGCCGCAAAAAGAAAGAGGATTCAACTGTATGCAGCTTATTGTTTTCCTCACCAGAGACAATGTAAAGGAATGGGAGAAATGGCATGCGGTTCATATTCAAGCGGAACAGGGAAAGTGTCCATACAAATCCGTATGTCACATATACCATAAAACAATTAAAATAGAAAAATAAGATGAAAGAAACGTTGGAAGAAAGAATAAAGAGACTTGAGTTCTGTAGGGATTGTATCGACACTTCCTATGAAGCCGGAAAAATGGAATATGAAAGGATGGATAATATTATTGCCGAAATGAAGCAGGAAATAAATAATATCTTCCCTAATGTTTAACATAGAAAAACATTGAATATGGCAGCAACAAAAGACCAGAGAAGATTGCTCAACAGATGCGTTGAGAATGAAATACCCGTTTTCGTATTGACCGGTACGGATGCCTGTGCTATGACCGCTCTTATGGCGTATGCGGCCGAAGCTCGCAGCCTGGGATGCAGAAGTGAATTCATCAAAGACCTTGAGGGGAATGTCATTCCGGATTTCCGTGCATTCCAAAAAGAAGAATCGGAAAAGGTGAAACTTCCGGATTAAATTTCATACATGTCACATTAGTAAATTATGGATATCAGAGACAGAATAAAAACGTTTGAAGACGCTCAAGCTGCAACAGGACGGACAGAAACACCGGACTTTTCCATCTTTCCTGAAGATATGCAAGAGCACTTCGAGGCTTTGTATAAGATGTATGTTATCATCGAAGCTCTTAATGAAGGTTGGAAACCAAACTGGGACAATGATGGAAGAAAGTATTATCCCTGGTTCTACATGGTTACAGGAGAATTCACTTGGTTCGGCACAAAATATGGTCTGCATAGTGCTGTGGGTGGACACGGAAGTCGTCTTCAGTTGAAGTCACCAGAGTTAGTGGAATATGCGGTAACTCAATTTAAAGACATTTGGAAGAAAATTCAACTAAAATAGTATAATTAAATTAAGAAACAATGGAAACAAGAAAAGAAATAAAGAGATTGGCAAGACAATCAAAAAACTCGTTGACACAAAAATACAATAATCTGAAAGATGATATTATTGCTGAACTCAGCAAAATGGAAGAAAAAGGTTTCAGTCGTTTCAAGAAACCTATAAGTGTACCTACACAGATTTGCGGGGAGGAACGGAAAATTCATTTCAAGGGGTTGAAAAGAATTGACATACATCTTTATTTCGAAGGCCCACGAAAAACTCTTTACGAGTGTTCCGTTGCAACTGTGGACGGATTGATGACTGTTGTTGAAAAGATAAATGATGAATTGTCATTGGATAACAATCATCAATTAGACCATAAAATAAAATAAGATTTAGTCTTTTCGAATTGTATTCTCAAAAATATTCATTGACATCATGGATAAATCATTGACCATAAAGAAAAAACGAAAGGAAGAAATTTCAAAAAGCATCATTAAAATGCCTGAAATGAACGGGGATACCCAAATATGGTTGGGACAGGCGGTGCTTATGCTTATACACATGGGTGTTGACAATACCTTTACATATTCGGACGAGGACAAGCATTTCTTCAAGAAAGAACTGATGTCTTCCATTCTGGAAGAACTGGACATTTCACCGGAAGAAATCATAAAGTACAGAAAAACGGATGAAGGAAATGATTCATTATATAATATCAAAAACTCTATAAAGTTAGTTTAAATTTAAGCTCCGATAGTTCAACGGATAGAACAAGCGTTTCCTAAACGCTCAATAGGGGTTCGATTCCCCTTCGGAGTACTATAAACGTAATATTTGTAATAATATGGAATTGATCAATTTTTTACCATTAGTGTTAGCTTTGATAGGAGGTATACTCGCAGCGAGAGGATGGGGTATATACAAGCGGAACAAGGAGATGTTGGACGAATATCACCGCAGACGTGGTGATATTACCAAAAAATGAATAAGGACTGTTTCTAATAACATTTGATTATGGATGCTATAACTTTTTTGGATGTAATTAAAGGGACTTTTTACGGAAGTCTGGGTATCGTAATGTTGTCAGCCGGTTCTGTGATTATAAATAAAAAACTGGACGGATGGATGGTCATTATTCCTATTGGAACTATTGTGGCCATAATCTCGACAGGAATTTGGATTTATAATGGATTGATAGAGAACGGAGATCTGAAATATGTCATTATATCATTGATAATGACGTTATTCACGGTTGGCTGGGCTATAAAGGAATATAAGTCCGGTAAGAAGGACAAATATTTTGAAGATGAATCCTTTCAATTATGGGCTGTCATCACAGAAGGAACGGAACCAACCCGTTCTCTTGAAGAGGAAGAGAATATACAGCGTATTTGCCAGAAGATATGCCGGAACTTGACAAGAAAAGAATTGGAAACTTTGTTATCAATAAAGCCAAACACATGGAAGGAATCCAAAGAATTATGTCATTTGTTATCAGAACAACAATAGGGAAGAAGTCATGTTACAGATAAAGAATGTCCTTATACGGAATCTTACAGATGATGATAGGGAGGCTATACAGACTGCCATCAGAGAAACCGGATATAAGCAAGCTTCAAAGGCCATGTTGGCTGTATGTAAAGGATACTCAAGAATCGTGAAACTGTATAAGGAAACAATGGATGATAGGAACCGGCTGAAGAAAGAAAATGAAAAATTGAAAAAATCAATAAAGACAATATTGAGCATACAAGATGAATTACAACAATGTGTGAATGAAGACAAGGAAGTCCTGTGATGTGAATCACGGGACTTTTTTTGCACCTTTTTACCAGAAGTGAGTTTTTTGATAACACGCCACATTTAATTTGCGACAAATTATTTTAATCAATTAAAATTATGTAAGATGAGAAAGTTATTTTTCTATGCCTTTATTATGGCAATGACTGTCGTGAATTATACTTTTACGGCTTGCACTTCAGACCAGGAGGGACAGTTGAATGAACTGACCAGTTCCCAAAACCAGTTGAAACTCAATGTCAATACATCCGCAATTACGGCTTCGAGGGCATTGATTGAAGAAACCTACTTACCGGACAACAGCGAAATAGGGGTAACCTTACTTGCCTCTGACGGCAACGCTTATGACGGGAAGACTTATTCTAACATCAAGTTTACAGCTGATGGTACAACCTCTCAGACTTGGACAGGGAGCAGTAATATCCTACTTTCAGCCACTCCGGGTAATGTATATGCATATTATCCATACTCTTCAAGCGTAACCGACATTACAGCAGTTCCGGTTGAAACTGGCACACAGACTGACTATATGTATGCTACAGAAGTAACCGGTGTATATGATGCGGAATCAGAAGTGGATATAACCATGAATCATGCTCTTTCTGCCATCCGTTTCGCCTTGAAGAAAGGAACATATACAGGAACAGGTACAGTTACTTCCGTATCCGTAACAAGTACAGCTGCAGCTACAGGAGCTACCATGAATTCCAAGACCGGGACACTCAGTAATTTTACCGGCAGTGGAAATGAAATATCTGTGACCAAAGGCATTTCGCTTACAACAACCGAACAGAATGCCGATGTTATTGTGGTTCCAACAGGAACAAACGCAGCTCTGACTCTGAAAGTAGTTATTGATGGAAAGACATATTCCGTTACGACCGATGCCCTGACACTATCCAAAAGCAATATCTATAAATACACTGTTACCGTCAATTCAACAAGCCTTGAATTGTCAGGTGTAACCGTAGGCGATTGGGGTTACAACGAATCAGGTAATCCGGTAATTGATCTCGGATATAAAGTGACCATTGCCGGAAACCTTACAGATATAGCTTTGGCCAATACTGTCAGCGGTACAACATTAACGATCAAAGCTGTGCCATTCGTCTATGGCAAACCCGTAAATGAAGTCAGCTATGAAGGTACTGCAACCGTTTCACAATCCATCGATGCAACAAGCGGAATCCGAACAGTTACAGTAAGTAGCCTTCAGTCCAACGTAACCGTCAACTTTGCAGGTACAAGTTACCAACTCGTATTAGCTGGTGACCAATCCGGTATGACCGTAACTAAATCCGTAGCGGCAGACGGTACGGTAACAATCACTGCTACCCCTACTGTTGAAGGAAAACGAGTAAAAGAAGTTAGCGGTAGCGGTTCTGCAACAATGACCCAATCATTGAACAGTGAGACTGGTGTCAGAACAATCACAATCAAAAATCAAACAACAGCTTATACTGTAACATTTGACGGTGTAGAAGATATTCCGGTAGTTGCGACAGCAGGAGTTTACGCAGTTTCATCAACTGGAGCATTGATAGATGTAGCCAATGCGGATGAAAGTTGCATTGCTGTAGCTTTGGTTGTCGGTGAACATAAGTTCTGGATTGAGAAGAACGAAACCAAGAATACCACATCCATCAAGGCTGCTTACGAATCTGACGGTGCAAGCAATACCGGTTACACTTACTTCTACTGGGGTATGTATGGTTCTGACAATACAAGTATTACTAATTATACTCAAGTAGGTGGCAATTCATCATCATGGACTTGGGGTTATTTACCACAGGCAAATGGCAGCTATGCAAGTTCATCCAACAACTTGTCAAGTGATATCACTACTTGGACAAGCGGAACGGCACTCGGGGACTTCAACGGCAAGGCAAACACAGCAGCATTACTGGCGGCTTCAGATACTGACAGTTACACCACTTACGCCAATATGGCCACATGGTGTAGAATCTTCAATCAGACGGCAACAGAGAACCAGGGTTATACCGATTGGTACATCCCGGCATGCGGTCAGCTTTCCCTAATGTATCTGAACATGACTGCCATCAACAATGCTCTCACTAAGATTGGAGGTCAGACAATATCGTCC
>JAFQQI010000119.1 GCA_017411305.1 Lachnospiraceae bacterium | reverse complement strand
TTCTTTTTGTTTCATTTGATGTATTTATCTTAACTTCCACTTGTTTGTGAAATGTTGGTAAAATGTTTAAGAAATGTTAATTTATCATTTTTTTCTTTCGGTTCTTAAACCATGCAGTAATTCCAATGCCGATGCCTGCTACTGAAAATGCTAATAGTGCTTTTAATATCTTCTTATTCATATCTATCTTCCTTTCTTGTTGCTTTTTCTTTGTTTCTCTTGATTATGGGTTTATTCTAACTTGCAGTTGTTTGGAAGATGTTTGGGAAATGTTTAAGTTTTGTTAAATGTAACAAATTTTCCTTTGAATCTATAAAACATGGAGCGCATCAATCTGATACGCTCCATGTTTCATTCTTATACTAAACTCGTTTTCTTCAATACTATGTTACTAATCGCACCTAACCCTACACTAAACAAAATACCTCCAGCCAGACATAACATAACATTCATCATCGTAGAATCAAGAGGTGTTATCATAGGAATCATGGTAAATAACAGCATCCCTGCACAAAGCGAACCTACAATGGAAAGCCAGGTTTTCTGCTTTGCAGCAACACTTACCAGCAGGTCAATTGCAACAAATACTAAAATCAAAAAGATTTTGGCAATCATACACATGACAATACCACTGACTCCTGCGGTTCCTGTATCAAAGGAAAGTCCTGAAATTGCTCCGCCAAGTATCGTACCAATGAAGTAAGCTATGAGCATAAGTGCTCCGCCCACAAATCCGACAAGAGTCTTTGCTATAATGTAATCACCCTTTTTCGCACGAACGGTAAAAAGGTTCTTGGCATATCCGCTTCTGAAATCCTGAGAAACGAACAGTCCCACAAGCACTGCTACGAAAAAGTACAGCATATTGATATTGCACATACTGGTCAAATCCATACTCATCGCAGTACCGCTCACCGAACCGATTGCCTGCCATGTATTCTCAAAGCCTTCCACTACGGTTTCTACACCTGTCTGAGGATTTACGGAAACGGAACCATCCATCATTGTGGTCATGACCAATATCAGTATGGGCATTACCAGACAGGAACCTACCATAATATAAAGCAGCGGCATAGTGAACATTCTTCTAAAATCCACCTTCAACATACTTCCCAGTCTTTTTCCAAAGCTGTTATGTTCAAAATTCATCTTTTCCATATTATCTGCCCTCCTTCATGAGATCGATGTAGTATTCTTCCAGACCAATCTTGGCAGTTCCTATTTCATTTACCAAAATTTCGTTTTCATACAGATATGTAACAATCTCTTCCGGTTCCTTTGCATCATAAACACGGATATAACCAGCTTCGTCTTCCTCCACACGGGAATATTTACAGGCAAGAATTGCTTTCGCCCTGTTCATCTCTTTGGTCTGAAGTGCCACATAAGTACGGCAGCTTTCCTCCAACTCCTGTGCCGTCATTTCTTTTATCATTTTTCCATTACGGACAATTCCGTAATGCGTTGCTATTTTCTCCAGCTCTCCTAAGATATGAGAGGAAATAACAACAGTACACTGAGCCTCTCTGGTGATATCTACCAGAACCTCTCTCATGATTCTCATACCATCTGCATCCAAACCGTTGATTGGCTCATCAAGCACCAAAAGCTTTGGATTTCCAAGGAGTGCCATGGCAATACCAATTCTCTGCTTCATACCCAGAGAACAGTTTTTGTATTTGTTAGAGGCAGCACCTTCCATTCTTACCAGCTTTAGAACCTTTCTAACCTCTTCCTCAGCATTTTTCATGCCTAGATTAGCAGCCTGCAGCATCATATTATTCCATACACTGTAATTCGGAAAGCATCCCGGAGCTTCAATTAAGACACCTACCTTCGCTCTTACATCTACATCCGTATAATCTCGTCCAAACAGCTTAATCTGCCCGTCGCTTGGAACAAGAAGACCGCAAATAAGCTTTTCCGTTGTCGACTTTCCACTTCCGTTTTCACCAATAAAACCATAAATTGCTCCCATCGGAACAGTCATATCAAGACCACGAAGAGCCTGCTTTTGACCAAAATTTTTTGTCAGATTTTTAATCTCTATTGCGTTCATACTAATACCTTTGCCTCCTTTTTTAATACACATCACATTTTGAAAGGATGCGGGTACCCAGTACATTGTAAATAATTGCCCACACCACAGAAATTACAAGACATACAAGTACAGTTACTATATTACTGCTAAGACACGCATACACCGAAGAACCATATAAAAAGATATTAAGAGCGGTATGATTTCCAATCACCGCAGCCGCTCCAATAATCAGAATTCCCGTACCGAAAAAGAAGGATGAGGCAATCGAAATACCAAAAAATCTTCTAAAAATAATGTTAAGAAAGGTATACAGGCTCGCCCAGCCTAAGCTCATAATCATTTTGCCCCAAATAGCACAAATCAAAGACCCCATATTCACTTCAAAAGACGCACCAACAAGAAGTCCGGCTGCCATAGCTCCCAATAAATAAGTTATACACATGCAAGCCATTGCAAAAGCGCAGGTAATGGTTTTGGACATCATATAGTCCTGCTTCTTCGCATGAGTTGTAAAAAGCTGTTTTACATAGCCACTCTTATAATCATGTCCTATAAAAATAGAAACCATGATTCCACCGAAAATGAACACCATGTTCATATTGGCATATTCTGCAATACTGTTCACCACATACAACGGTGTATCTGCCGCAATAATCTGCCATGTGTTGGTGTACATAGGTGCTGTAACAGTCCCATCAGGTCCCGGCATACCGGTAGTGCCTAAAATCATTGCCGGAATAATCGCTGCAATTGCCAAAAAGATATAAAACATGGGAGTATGGAATAAACGATAAAAATCTACACCCAGCATACCTTTTAATCTTTGAAAAAAGCTAGGAGATTCAAATTTTAATTCTTTTGTAGTCTGCATCTTTTTAATCCTCCTTGTTTTTCGAAGAAAAATGCGACTGCCTTTGCAGGAGCAGAGGATTTTCCTCCTTCTTTGACATCAGCTCAATATAGTATTCTTCAAGACCTATCTTATTTTTCTTAAGCTCACTTACCACATGTCCGTTCTTCAACAGACACTCAACAATTGACTCGGTATCCTCCACATCATACACACGAAGGGATTCTTCCTCTTCCTTCACGCTGTCAAATTTCGCCTTTAATACAGCTTTCGCCCCTTTCATATCCTTAGTCTTTAGGGATACAAATACACGGGCTCTGCTTTCCATTTCCTCTGCGCTGATTTCCTGAATCATTCTACCCTGACGAATAATACCATAATGAGTCGCTATCTTTTCCAGTTCACCAAGAATATGCGAAGAAATCAGAACGGTACAACCATAATTCTTAGTAATGTCTACCAGAATCTCTCTCATAATCCTCATGCCGTCTGTATCAAGGCCGTTAATCGGCTCATCCAGAATTAACAATGCAGGTTCTCCCAACAATGCCATTGCTATACCAATTCGCTGCTTCATTCCTAAGGAACAGCTCTTGAATTTAATCTTCGCTGAGTCCTCCATACGGACAATCTCCAGCACTCTTCTGATTTCATCTTCACGATTTTTAATCCCAAGATTAATAGCCTGCATCATTAAATTATCCCACACACTGGAATTCGGAAAACAGCCTGCATTTTCAATCAAGGCTCCCACCCGCACTCTGACTCCGGCATCCGTATAATTCTTATCAAACAGCCTGATTTCACCGTTATCCGGCACCAAATGCCCACAGATAAGCTTTTCCGTTGTTGATTTGCCGCTTCCATTTTCGCCGATAAAACCATAGATTGCTCCGACCGGAACTGTCATATTCAGATTATCGACTGCATACATTCCGCGAAAGCTTTTTGATAAGTTTCTGATTTCAATCGCGTTCATTCCCTCGTCTCCTTTGTATTAGTTTTCTTATTAAATTGCATCAGCAAGGTGTCTCTCCGTTACAGTTTCATAAATAGCTTCCATCGTATCTACAAAGTGTCCCTTGTCAAAGGATTCTGCTATTTTTTCACTTTGCTTTCCTGCACTGGCACGCCATTCTGAATTCTCTATGATATTATCCAACTTATTAAGAAATTCCTCCATCGACTGGTATTCATATCCATTTATCCCATCTTTTATTACATCACGCAAACATTCATCCTGACGGCAAAGTAGTGGTAAACCATTAGCTGCCGCCTCAATATAAGTAAGTCCTTGTGTCTCACTGGTAGAAGCACTGACAAAAATATCAGCCAACTGATAATATTCCTGTACCTGCGATGGTTCAACCATACCAGTGAATATAACGTTATTATCTATTCCCAAAGCTATAGCCAGTTCTTCCAAATGCATTTTATCAGGTCCATCTCCGACAATTAAGAAGGTAAGCTTCGGATTATGTAAAAGCGCTGTTGCAAAATAATTTAACAGCTCTTCTAAGTTCTTTTCTATTCCCAGACGCCCAAGATTAAGCAAAACCTGGTGGTCTTCAGGAATACCAAGAGCCTGTCTTTTCTGTTTTCGCTCCTGCTCGCTTATTCGATAATGGTGCTGTTCCAACGCAATTCCACTAGGAACTACTTGAATGGCGTTGTCCAAACCATATTCCCGCAATGTATCTTCTACTTTACTAGTAGGTGCAATTATTCTATTAACACGCTTTAATCGCACACGTGACAATTGTCTTACCATACGTTTTCCAATACGTTTACTTGGAAATATATAGGTTGCATACTGCTCATACAAAGTATGATAAGTATGCACGAGTGGAGCACCGGTAAGCTTTGCAATACGCTGCGCAAATTGAAAGGTAAAAAATTCACACTGACTGTGAATCACATCAGGGTTCCATTCAATCAGTTCATCAATCAGAGAATTACGATAGGATATTGGCATACGCATATCCGGATAAATCATTCCTATCGATATTGATTTAATATAGTAAACAGCTCCATCCTTGTAACTATCCTTACCTCCTGATAATGTAAGAATACGAACATCATGTCCTTTGCTCCTTAATTCATCCCATAAATTTCGAACGGAAGTTACAACACCATTCGTGGATATTGTATATAAGTCGGTTGTAATTAAAATTTTCATAATAATTCCTATCCTTTGTTTACGCCGAATACCTCTTTACGGTTTCTTCGATTCTGCTTCGCACCATTGCTGCAAGCTCTGTCGTACTCATTCCCTGATATTCTTCATAAGAAATCGGCTCTAAGTAATGAAGCTGTACTGTCGTCTGGTCACTGCCTTTCTGATCTAATACTTTATAGCTGTCAATCAAAGCAACCGGTAAAATCGGACATTTTGCCTTGGTGGCACACTTAAAGCTGCCGCCATGAAACTCTAACATTTTATTTCCCTCTTTACTTCTGGTTCCTTCAGGGAAAATCAAATAATTCCGTCCTGTCTTTACTTCCCACGTAACCGCTTTGATTACTTCCATTGACTGTCTTATATCTTCTCTGTCCATCGGATATGATTTCGTACAATCCACCATCTGTTTTAAAAGCGGAAGCTCGTACAATTCCTTTTTTAATACGGCTGCCCAAGGATTATCACAGGATGCCGCAATCGCAATGATGTCAAACAATCCCTGATGGTTCGCATAGATTAAAAATCCATTCTTTTCCGGAATATTCTCTTTTCCGTATACCTGTAAATCAATATTTCCTGATTTGACAGCTGTTTTTAATATATATTGAATGTGTTTGTATTTTACTTCTTCGGAATATTTATCTGTGTGCTTTGCGTAATAGCACAATTTTCCATATGCTGTCGGTACTTTCCAGAAGTTTCTAAGCACCATTAATACCAGTCTGTTCATCCAAGCTCCTCCTATTGTAGGTCAATCCATTAATCCGTATATTTTGCAATAACCAGTGAAGAATTATGCCCGCCAAAGCCAAAGGAATTGCTCATTGCATACTGTATCTTTCTTTGCCATCCTGCATCCTTTGTATAGTCTAAGTCACATTCCTCATCTGTATTCTGTAATCCTGCCGTTACATGGACAAAAGAATCTCTAATTGATAGCAGACACACAATTGCCTCAATCGCACCGGCTGCTCCTAAGGTATGTCCAATCATGGATTTTGTGGAATTAATGGACAAATCATATGCATGCTCAGAAAATACCTTTTTCATGGCACGTGTTTCACAAAGGTCATTAAAATGGGTACTCGTACCATGCGCATTAATATAATCAATCTGTTCCGCTAGAATTCCAGCATCCTTTATTGCAAACTCCATTGCCTTTGCCGCAGCTTCTCCATCTTCTCGTGGTGATGTAATATGATAAGCATCATTGGTACAACCATAGCCTAATACCTCACCATAGATGACTGCATTTCTCTTCAAGGCATGCTCTAACTCTTCTAATACTAAGACTCCTGCGCCCTCTCCCATGACAAATCCACTTCTGTCCTTGTCAAATGGAATCGACGCTCTTGCAGGCTTGTTTTCTATTGTTAATGCTGTTAATTGCTGAAACGAACTGATTCCCTGAGGACAGACAATAGAATCCGAACCGCCAGCCAGCATGACATCACACTGTCCTGATAGAATCGTCTGATATGCTTCTCCAATACTATCTGTTCCGGTGGCACACGCAGATACCATTCCATAACTCTTTCCCTGCATGCCATACATCATCGCTATGTTGCTGGACACCATATTTCCTATTACCAAAGGAACCGTAAAAGGATTTACTTTATTTGGCCCTTTTTCATTCAATACCAATGTTTCCTGTGAGATACGGCTAAGTCCTCCAATGGCAGAACCAACACATACACCAATTCGGTAGGAATCCTCCTGTTCCATATTAAGCCCGGAATCCTCCATAGCTTCCTTCGCTGCTGCCAGTGCAAGGTGTACAAAGCGCTCGGAACGCTTTACCAGCTTAATCGGTAATAGATTTTTTGCCTCAAAATTCTTTACCTCAGCTGCCACCTTTACCTTATAATCTGTGGTATCAAAGCTACTGATTTCCTCTATGCCTATATTTCCATTTTTCGCATTTTCCCAAAACTCATTCACACTGTTTCCTAATGCGTTTACCGTTCCTATACCTGTTACTACTACACGTCTTTTTGTCATTTGTCTGCAATCTCCTCAAAATATAAGTTTTTGTGTATACACTATAACAAAGTCATGTTAAAGAAATGTTAAAATAAAAGATTAAATTGCATTAAATACGATTTCCTCTTTTGAAAATATTGCTTGCCAACCATATAGCAACTGCGAAGGTAGATACAAGGAAACCTCTTTCCTAAGCTCCACTGCGCCAGCTTTTTCTAACAATTCTGCTACGAATTGGGAGCAGAAATACTTATCATGGAATTTGTGCGGTATATGTAAAAAACAAAGCAAAGTTCCGAATAAGGAATACGAATATTTTTCTTTTCTCTCTAAAAAAAACTGAATCTCTTGCTGAATTTTGAAATATACCTCTTCCGGAACTTTTAGACGTATACATGCACTGTCTGGCATTCTCTTTTTTGGCATATACTTCTTTGGCTTTTCCACCACGAATCCCTTTTTATTAAAGCTATAGAAAATTTCTTCATTCTCATCAATGGATATAGATGCATGGGAATAAGAATCTCCGCCAATGTCACAGAGCACTCTCCCGAAAAAATCTTTGTATCTAGTAAGTAATATGGTTATCGTTTTCATATTTTTTAATTTATCCTGTTTCATATTTACCCTCGAATTAAACGTGTTGTTTCTCATTATCACGATTATCCTATCCAAGAGGTGTTAAACTTATATTTTTGAAATGTTAAAGAAATGTTAATTTGCTTTTTACCCCAAAAAAGACTACTGCAAAATCTCTTTCACAGTAGTCTTCTTCACTTCTTACTTCTCCATATTCTTCCTTATCTCTACCATTCTCTCATAAAGCTCCGGATGCTCTTCCTTTAGATGTTCCTCGATTTCTTCTCTATGGTGTCTTAACATTTCAAGCGCTTCAGGGCTCAAATCCTTAATCTTCTTCTCAATAATCTTTCTTCTCTTTTCAATGCTTTCTTCAATTTCTTCAATATCAGAATAACCCTGCTCTTCCAATTCTGTTAGGTGCATTTCCAGACGTTCCAAAAGCTCATCTTCATCAAATAAGCCCATACGAGTCGGTAAAACATCGCTTTCCGCTTCCACAATAGCTTTCACGCTATGACTTTCCGCATGAACAAGCTGATCTGCCATTTGAGTAGCAAACTGCTCCATTTTTGCCTCGGCTCCCGCACCAAATGCCCATTCAAACTCTGCCAGTCTTTCATTTTCCTCTACATATGGATATTCCTCATCATTAGAAATTCCCTCTAAAGGATATGGCTTTTCAACCCCTGAGGCTCTTAATGCCAACGAAATAGTTCGTCTTACCACACCCTCTTCAATCAGGCTTCCTGCTCCATACATACGCAACTGGTCATTTACTGCCTCTACATGCTCCGCGATATAAAAGTGTATGCCCTGATTCCTTAAATTACGATTTAAAATCAATAATCTGTCTGCTGCCGTAATATCAATATTTCCGATTCCTCTGGCATCGACAATAATCTGCTTCGTATCTTCCTTAATTGCCGACTCAATATCCTGCTGAAAGGCATTGATATTCGCAAAGAACAGATTTCCGCTAAAACGATAAATAACCGTATGCTCAATCGGCTTCGCATCACGATGTCTTGTCAGAGTATACATGCCTTCATGCCCCGGTATAATACCAACAAAGGACTTCGGCGGAATTACCGCACGAATAATAACAGCGATAAAGGACAAGATTACCCCTAATATAACACCATAAATAGTACCCAGAATCAACACGCCCAGAAAAGCAGTCAGGAAAATCAAAAACTCATGCTTATCAGACTGCCACATTTTCTTGGCAATACCAAACTCAATAATGCCAATCAGCGCTGCCATAACAATTCCTGTCAGTACCGGAACCGGAAGATACGCCAATAAATCCGTTCCAAAGAGTAGCACCACTACCATTGTGGCACTTGCCGATACCGACATCACCTGTGATTTGCAGCCATACTGGTCTGCAATCCCGGTTCGGGACACGCTACCGTTAATCGGACAACAGCCTACCAAAGCACCTGCTGTATTTCCGGCTGCATATGCAAGAATTTCTCGATTGTTATTGATTTTATAATTATATTTCAGGGCATAGTTATTCGTTGCAAGTAAGGTCTGTGCCACGATTACCAACGCTACGGTAAGCGACAGCACTACGATGTCCTCTGCATGTTGTAAAAACAGAGAAACATTTGGTAAAACAAGCTTTGGCATTCCCTTTTCCACAGTTGGAAGAAGTGCTACCCCATAT
>JAFQQI010000118.1 GCA_017411305.1 Lachnospiraceae bacterium | reverse complement strand
GTAAGGAAAATAGAACCAAGCTGTGCAACTGATGTTGCTGCTGCACCATTGAATCCATACCAGCCAAGCCAAAGAATAAATACACCTAATGCACCAAGTGCAATGCTATGCCCCGGAAATGCATTTACTTTTACAATCCTTCCTGTTTTATCTTTGTTAAATTTTCCAATACGAGGTCCAAGAAGCTTTGCACCAATCAATGCAGAGATTCCACCAACCATATGAATCGCACAGGATCCTGCAAAGTCGTGGAAACCTATCTGCGCCAGCCAGCCGCCTCCCCAGATCCAGTGTGCTTCAATCGGATAAATCAATGCTGAAATCACACCAGAATAAATGCAGTAAGAAAGGAATTTTGTTCGTTCTGCCATTGCTCCGGATACAATCGTTGCTGTCGTCGCACAAAATACAAGGTTAAATACAAAGCTTGAAAAATCAAATTCTGCATATGAGGTAAACAGATCAAATCCAGGTCTTCCTATAAATCCAAACAGATCCTCTCCCATCAATAAGCCAAAACCTATCAAAATAAATACAACTGTACCAATACAAAAATCCATCAGGTTCTTCATGATAATGTTTCCTGTATTTTTTGCTCTGGTAAATCCTGCTTCTACCATCGCAAATCCTGCCTGCATCCAAAATACCAGTGCAGCACCAATCAGGAACCATACAGCGAATACTTCTGTAGATACCACTTCATGAACAAGTTCTTTCATAATTCCATCCATATTGTTTTCCTCCAATCAAGTTATTCTATTTCACGCCAAACAATAAATCACCATAAGTTGGGAATGGCCAGTATTTCTTTGCCGTCATTGTTTCTGCCTCATCACAGGCAACTCGAAGTTCACCCATTTTACCAAGGATTACATCACGAATCTTATAAGACTCAGCTTCAATACTTCCGGCATCCTGTAACTGCATAACTGCTTCTTCCAAATCATCCACTTTCACCGCAATCTGATCTTCCAGTCTTGCCAGCTTCCTTACCAAACCAGCTTCATAATTACAGGAAATGGATGCATCCACTGCCTTTTTCGCTGCAGCCGTATTTGCAAGTTCCAATGCATAGGCACTTACTGCCGGAGCAATCTCGGTCTTTGCCATGTCAATCATCGTATTTGCTTCAATCAGGACAGTTTTACAATAATTCTCCAGCATAATTTCACATCTGGATTTCAACTCTGCCTCAGAGAATACCTTATGGGATGTCAGCATCTGTACATTCTTTTTGTCAAGAAGATGCGGCATACAATCCGGTGTCGTACGATAATTAAGAAGTCCTCTCTTTTCTGTCGCTTCCTGAATCCATGTATCATCATAACCATTACCGTTGAAAATGATATGCTTATGATCCTTGATGGTCTTCTGAATCATTTCGTGCAGCTTTTCCTCAAAGTTTTCCGCTTTTTCCAATCTGTCTGCATAAATTTTCAAACTCTCTGCTACTGCACTGTTCAGCATAATATTGGCACATGCAATGCTGTTAGAGGAACCTAGCATACGGAATTCAAATTTATTTCCGGTAAATGCAAAAGGTGATGTACGGTTACGATCTGTGGTATCACGATTAAATTTAGGAAGCACATCTACACCAAGCTTCATCTGTGTCTTTTCTGCTCCTGCATATGGTGTATCTGTCTCAATCGCTTCCAATACTCCATTCAATTCATCACCAAGGAAGATAGAAACAACAGCCGGAGGTGCTTCATTGGCACCCAGGCGGTGATCATTTCCAGCAGTGGCAACGGAAAGACGAAGAAGATCCTGATAATCATCCACCGCTTTGATCACTGCACATAAGAACAATAAAAACTGTGCATTCTCATAAGGTGTTTCTCCAGGAGATAAAAGATTCACACCTTTATCTGTTGCCAGCGACCAGTTATTATGCTTTCCGCTGCCATTCACTCCGGCAAATGGTTTTTCGTGAAGTAGACATACCAGACCATGCTTTGCAGCTACTTTCTGCATAATTTCCATGGTTAACTGATTATGATCGGTTGCAATATTTGTTGTTGTATAGATAGGTGCAAGCTCATGCTGCGCCGGAGCTACCTCGTTATGTTCTGTTTTTGCCAGAATGCCTAACTTCCACAATTCCTCATTCAATTCTTCCATATAAGCGGCAACTCGTGGTTTGATCACACCGAAGTAGTGATCGTCCATTTCCTGTCCCTTTGGCGGCTTCGCACCAAAAAGAGTACGCCCCGTAAATCTGAGATCTTTTCTCTGTTCATACATTTCCTGAGTGATAAGAAAATATTCCTGTTCCGGTCCTACGGAAGTTCGAACACATTTTACATCATCATTTCCAAATAAGTGAAGAATTCGAAGAGCCTGCTTATTCAGTGCCTCCATAGAACGAAGCAACGGAGTTTTTTTATCCAGCGCTTCCCCTCCATATGAACAAAAAGCGGTAGGAATACATAATGTTTTGCCCTTAATAAATGCGTAAGAAGTAGGATCCCATGCTGTATATCCTCTTGCTTCAAAGGTGGCTCGGAGTCCTCCGGAAGGGAAAGAAGACGCATCCGGCTCACCCTTGATCAATTCTTTTCCGGAGAATTCCATAATCACACCACCATCAGGAGAAGGGGAAATGAAACTGTCATGTTTCTCTGCGGTTACACCGGTAAGCGGCTGAAACCAATGTGTATAGTGTGTTGCACCGTTCGCAACAGCCCAGTCTTTCATTGCTGCTGCCACAGCATTTGCAACACTAATATCAAGCTTTGCGCCTTCGTCAATAGTTTTTCTCAAAGATTGATAAACCTTTGCGGACAAATTTGCTTTCATTACTCTGTCATCAAAAACTTTACATCCAAAATAATCTGATACATTTTTCATAATGTCACTCCTTTCATCTGTTTGGCCGAATGGCCATAATGGTACCCTCTAGCGGGTTCCAATTTGAAAAAACAAAAGGCAAGGTTGCCTTTCATGGTACTAATACCTGC
>JAFQQI010000117.1 GCA_017411305.1 Lachnospiraceae bacterium | reverse complement strand
CCCACATTCTCGGTTTCTTCTGTGCCTGCCACAGTCTTATCATCTTTTTCACCAGCAACAGCATCCTTCTTATCTGTTTTCTTATCTTTATCATCTGTTTTTTCAGTCTGCTGATCTGCTTTCGCAGCTTCTTCCAATTCCTTGTTCGCATCCGCCAACGTACTCATTTGTGCTGATTCTGCTTGAACTGCCTTCTGCTGAACCTCTGCAAGTTCCTCTTTCTTCTTTTCCACATCATCTCCACGAGCCTGATCTAATTTAATCTCAGACTCCAATACGCCTGCTCTGCCCTCCATCTTGGTAGCGACACTGCCCTGAACCTGTGCTTGAGCCATTGCAGAACCAGCAGAAATCATTGCTTTCATACTCGCCTGTGACAAGCCTGTACTTTGACTTCCAGCTTTAGGAGCAGATTGCTTACTTCCGCCAAGCATATCATTCATAGAGGATTTTTTCGCCTGTTGCTCTTTTCTCTGTTCAATCTGATGCTGTCTTAACTGATTGTTTAAATCCGCAATCTGCTGCTGGATTTCCTGTCTCTTTTTCATCTTTTCTTCCAGGCTCATCTCTTTATTCGCAGAAAGCTCCTGCAACTGTTTCTGAGCATTGGCAATTTGACTCTGTAAATTCTTACTAACAGAATCATTTGATTGCATCATATTCATTCCGCCAATCTGTGTATTTGCTCCATTTATACCATTTATTTTCATATTATTATTCCTCCTTGATTTTACATTAACGAAGCCAGTGCAAACATATTCTCTTCTTCCGGGGTTGCTTCTCTATCTTCCACCTGTCCCATCCGGTTCTGTGCTTGAGCCATCAAAGAATTTACTTTTTCCATTTCCGACTCATCACACCAGCCATTTTTTATGCCTTCCTTTACTTCCTGCATATCATTTTTTATTTCCGCTATGACAGCCCGTAATTGACTTGTAGTTTTTGCGGCTGCAATCTTCCTTGCTGTCTTCCCTACATTCACACCAATACTACGAGATACCTTCTCGCTTTCTTTATCAGATGTACCTTCTGCATTTTCCGTTTCCTCTGTTTCTTCAGTCTTTACATCTTCCTCTAACCATTTCACACTAAGACCTTTAAAATGGTCACCAAAATGTTCTTTTAATTCCTGCTCTGCTTTTTTTCGTTCTTCTAACTTTTCCTGCCGGATTTTCTCTGCATTATCTGTCATATCTTGTAACACAGAACCTTGCTTTGTGGGTCTGCTAATTGTCCAGCCTCCCCAATTACCATTTTCATCACAGAACCAACCTTGACTTACTATTTCTCGTCCATTGGCAAGCTGCTGTTGCCTAAATCTTCTGGAAAAATCATTCAAAAACTTAACATCTTCTTCAAATTGCTTCTTTGTTGACTCATCCGCTCCCAGCTTACCTAAAAATTTAGGATTAACAACAAAGTTAATATCTGATGAATTGCCATAAGTCTGTCCATAACTTACCGTACCGACAAAAAACTTTGTTCCACTAATTTGCTTTTCCAACCCTTGAATATACTCAAGTCCTGCTGATACAGAATCCGGTATTGTCTTTTCGTAACTTACTCCTTCCTTCTGTACCGCAGTCTGGGAAACAGCATTTTTAGTGTCCTCTGTTTTTGAATCAGGCTTGTAATCATTTTGTACCGGGTACAGGTAATTACTTCCGATTCCTTTTACTGCCATACTCATCATCCTCCTTGATTTTATTATTAGAAATCCTTTTCTCTATACACAGATACTTCTGCTACTTCCTATTTCGGAAGATAAAATTTCATACTAAATAGACTTGTTGTGAACCGACCTTTTTATGTTGTGAACATGCAACTAAAGTTGCTAAAATAAAAGACACAATCTATACCCATTTGTACAGAATTGTGTCCCTTATTTCTTATTCAACCATTAACATAACCGTCAATGTAAAGCTGTTTTCATCCTGACTTATATCTATGTCCCCATAATATTTCTGAGCAACTTTACGGATATTGGCAAGTCCATAACCATGACTGCCCTTATCTTTCTTTGTGGTTTCCGGAAGTCCTGTTTCATCATCTATCTCTACGCTTTTACGAATACAGTTGGTTACTTCCAACATATACGCATTCTTTTTACGATAGGCAGATATTGAAACATAAGGATTTTTACAACCGTTTACCCCTTCAAACGCATTGGTAATGGCATTGTTTAGTATGACGCTGACATCAAACGCATTGATACCTGTGTCCGTTGGATACATAAACTTACACCTGAAATCAATTCCTTTTTCCTCTGCTTCTTTCTGCTTCTGCGTCAAGATCACATCAGTAACAGGATTTCCGGTCTTAATTTCCGCCACACTCTCACTCCATGCCGATTTCAGTTCAGCCATGTATTTTTCAAGTTCCTCTGTCTCATTTTTCATAAAGAGATTTTCCAATACTGAAATATGATTGCCCATATCATGCTTTAATGCCCGAATATCCCCATACAGCTTTTCCACTTCGCTGATGTGCTGCTTTGTGTTTTCTATCTGCTCTGCCAATAGCAAATTCATATTTTCCTCTCGCTGTTTTTCCTTTATCCTCTGATATATAATAACTGCGATAAGTATGGCAGCAAAAGAAACAATCTGATATATCACCCGTAAAAAAGTATATCCCGGATGAACATTCCACACATAATTTCCCGTATCTTCCACATACACATTGGAAAAGAAATTAAATGTAAAATATCCTACCATTACCGTCAAAAGAGTCGCAAAAAGTAATATCAATTCTTTTCCTGATATAT
>JAFQQI010000116.1 GCA_017411305.1 Lachnospiraceae bacterium | reverse complement strand
AGTTTTCCAACCTTCGACTTTTTCGCAACATATGGATATAATCTAAATAAAGATGAATGAAAGCCTTCAGAAAATAACGGTTTTGCGTCAATATTTTTTATTATATAACTAACTAACAAGAAAGACATATCATCATCCTTCTCTGTTGATATATAAATATCATCAATTCCTGCCTCTGAAGGATCTGCGTATAATTCAGAACCTATAATAGTCAATTCCATTTTCCCCTCATGAAAATAAAAATGTAAACGCCAAATAGCGAGTACCATTAAAAATTAAGAGCTGCCTTCTCGGCAGCCCTGGTTATCAATTCTTTCTGATTCCTTCCGGTAAGTTTGGAGACCATGGTAACAGATCCTCCAGGAAGGAACGGTTTGTATCATCCATATGTTTCGGAATCTCTTCCAAGAGATATAAAAAATAATCATATGGCTTGAGGTTGTTCGCCTTTGCTGTTTCAGCAATGCTGTAAATGATTGCAGATGCATGTGCACCATGAATTGTATCTATCATCTGCCAATTCTTTTTGCCGATACAGAATCCTCGGATGGCACGTTCAGATGCGTTGTTGTCAATCGGAACTTCGCCATCTTCCAGAAATACTCGGAGATATTTTTCCTGATTGAGGATGTAAGTATAGGCTTTTCGGAGCTGTCCACTGGAAGGAACGGTAGGTTCCATCTTTTTCAGGTACACAAATAAGGCATCAACTAATGGTTTTATAACCAGTTGTCGCTGCATAAGTCTTTCATCAGATGGAAATTCTTTTAGTTTATCTTCCTCACGGTAGATAGCCTGGATCTGTTTCATGACCAGATAAGCATTCGATTTGTTACGCTGTTCTTTTGGAACAACGTTCATGGCTTCATCAAACTTTCTTCTGGCATGAACCCAGCAGCCTGCAACCTTTAAGGTTTCCTGTTCTTTTTCCAGTTTATGATAGACCTGATATCCATCAGTCACACAGATGCCGGAGAAATCTTTGAGGAATTCCTTTGGATGGGAGCTGTTGCGGGTTTTGTGGTAGTCATACAGAACAATCTGTTTATCTTCATACAGATGTCCGGAACGGTATACCCACATATAGCTTTTAGAACCAGCGGTTCGGCCGTCTTTGTTAACCAAAACAGGAGTCTCATCAGCCTGAATCACATGATAATCATATAGTTTCTGATGAAGGTAATCGTATAGGACTGACAGATAGGTTTCACCTAAACGTATCATCCAGTTCGCCATGTTCTGACGTGTGATGTTTAGTCCATAACGGGAAAACTCCTGTTCCAGGCGGTAAAGCGGAACTGCATTCACATACTTTCCATTTATGATCGCAGCGGCAATCGTTGGAGATACCAGACTTCCATGAAGTAATGCTCGTGGATGTGGTGCTTTTATAATACGGCCATCGGCTTTACCAGCATACACTCCGACATGATGTTCATCTACTTCAACTTTTGCAGGAATGAAACGATAGCGTTTAGCGATTGCATCTGGAAGCTGTTTCCAGCCGTTTTTACCAAACTCAGCATTCAGTTCATCTTCACTCATGTAATGAGTAATGATATTTACAGGAAGTCCTGACAGATTAGTTTCCTTTTTGCCAACAGTTTTGGGTTTGCGGGCAGATTTCACCTCCAGAGATTCTGGTTCTTCTGCATCCAGATCTGACACAGCCTCCGCTTCGTTGAAAAAGATGATATTTCCATCAACTTCTATAAAACAGATCTGATTATGGTCATCTATCTTTTCAGAAGATCTGCCAAATCTGTTCTTGTTGGAAAGGGTTACCTGTTCAATAAGAAGCTCAAGCTTTTTATT
>JAFQQI010000115.1 GCA_017411305.1 Lachnospiraceae bacterium | reverse complement strand
GAAAATAGTGCAGGTTAAAGGGGTTATGCCGCTTTAGGGCGGCCTAACCCGTGAAACACCCACCGGCAGAGCCGTTGGGGGATTTGTGGTATGGCATAACTTTTTTGAAATTTTGGGAGAAGTTATGCTGTATTTTTTTGTTTTCAAGAATTGAAAGGCATTGAGGGAACTTTTATTTATGCCTTTCGCAAAAATGCTTGCAAGCTGAAGAAAAAAGGAAAGGAATTGAGTAGTCCCAACGGACGTGTCCGTTTGGTAAGAGTGCGCACCACTACCGGTATGGGACTATGAAAGTTTTGGAATTATTTGCAGGAACACGGAGTATCGGGAAAGCCTTTGAGAGTAGAGGGCATAAAGTATTCAGTGTGGAGTGGTCCAAGGACTTTGAGAACATTGATTTGTATGAGGATATCAGTAAGGTAACCGCAGAGGATATCATAAGGCTTTTTGGAAAGCCGGATGTCATCTGGGCAAGTCCGGACTGCTCCACATTCAGTATTGCTGCAATCAGTCATCACAGAAGAAAAAATCCGGATACCGGAAGTCTGGAGCCGGTCAGTACCTATGCAAAATTTTGTGACATGGTGGACCAGCATGTGCTGAAACTCATTGAAGAGTTACAGCCAAAATATTATTTTATTGAAAATCCCAGAGGCGGTATGCGGAAGATGGAATGGATGAAAGGTCTGCCAAGATACACCGTGACATATTGTCAGTATGGTGACAATCGGATGAAGCCGACTGACATCTGGACAAACCATCCCGATCCGAAATTTTTACCAATGTGTCATAATGGAGATGCGTGTCACGTGGCAGCTCCAAGAGGAAGCAAGACTGGGACGCAGGGATTAAAAGGTGCCAGAGAAAGAAGTGTGATACCGCAGAAATTATGTGAGCATATCGTGAATATTTGCGAGGAGTAGTAGAGAAGGAGGATGAGAGTGGCAAGCGAAGGAAAAGTAAGGAAAGGATTTTATATTGAGGAAGACTTGCTGGAACAGATGGATGGATTGTTGGAGCAGGCTGATGTGAAATCAAGAAATGAATTTTTGAATCAGGCATTAAAATTTTATATTGGCTATCTGACATCTGAGAAAATTGAAAACTATATGCTTTCCACTATCTCCTCAGTGATGCATTCCACAGTGAAGGATAGCGAGAACCGAATGGCTCGTGCGATGTATAAGCTGGCAGTAGAAACATCAAAGCTGTCCCATGTGATTGCGTATAGTCATGGAGTGGATGAAGAAGCACTAAGGAAGTTACAGGCAAAGTGTACGGATGAAGTAAAAAGAATTAATGGTGCGGTAACTTTTGAGGATGCATACCATTATCAGCATGATTAGTAATGGAGAAGAATTCAATGACAAGCATTTTCTTGAATGATATAATAAAAGACGAATTCAGATTTTATAGTAAGATGGAATTTAGCAAATTATGGGGAGGTACATAATGTCTAATAAATCAGATAGTGAACTTTATATTATCATTCAGAATGTGTTGCAGGACTACGCTGCGACTTGTGGTGTTGCACCATTTAATGGAAAAGTGATTATTGCTGAAAATATGGCAGAGTCATATTTATCATTAAGAGGTGACTGTGTAGAAAACGGAACAGTAGATATCAGTGATATAGAACGGTATCATGGATTAACTGTTCAACCTAAAGAAGCAGATGGTAAATTCACAATACTTCTTAATAAAGCCTATATAGTAGAGTCGATAAACAAAAAGAATGTTGATTGGTTAGGAACGCTCGTGCATGAGGCAGTTCATGTAAATGATTTTATAGACTACTTTAGAATAGTTTGTCCAAATTCTTATGATGAGTTATATGATTATAATCAGCATCGCATATTTCAGTATTGGACAGAATTTCATGCAAGGGCAATTGGTCATTATTTTTTGAGAAAATATACTCTTGATAATTTCAAGGATTTGGTGCATCTTGATAATCTCTTGAATAGAGAGTTGCCTTATCAAATTAATTACATGGTCAGTGAAGTTACTGCAACTGATAATGCAGACAGGCAAATGTATGTGGTTGTTCACTTTTTGGGTAGACTTGCAGTATGGCAATATATATATCCGGACACGTTTAATGCACAGTTTATAAAAGGGTTAACCAATAGTAATCCGTGGATGAAAGAGTTGTACTACACATTAATCAAATATGATACGCTGGAACGCATGTATCCACATTTTAATGATATAGAGGACATTTTAGATAAACATTTTTCATGAGGGAAATAATGCCTAAGTTAATTTTGCGTTGCAATTATCTCAAGAATGCCCCTCCTTCACATCTTGCCAATTACATGAATTACATCAGCACCCGTGAAGGTGTGGAGAAGATAGATAACACTTTCGGTTTGCTTCCGGCTACGGTCAAGCAAAAGGAACTGATAGTAGACATCCTGTCAAAGATAGAGGATGCAGACCGCATGCATGAGTATTATGATTATCTCCAGAGGCCAACAAGGGAGAATGCGACAGAGTTTATCACGCAGGCATTGGAAAACAATCTGGATATTATTGCCAAGAAGAAAAATTACATAGATTACCTTGCAAACAGACCAAGAGTAGAAAAAATCGGTACTCATGGTCTGTTTTCTAATGAAGGGGAATCTATTGTGCTGTCCCGTGTTGCAGAGGAGGTGGCAAATCATCCGGGAGTGATATGGACAAATGTCATCAGCCTGCGGAGAGAGGATGCCGAACGGCTTGGGTATGACAG
>JAFQQI010000018.1 GCA_017411305.1 Lachnospiraceae bacterium | reverse complement strand
TGGGTAGCTTCCAGATCCATTTCCACTGTGCATCCAAACAATTCTGTTTTCTTCATCTTAACCACTTCCTTAATAATGTGGAATGTTCCTATGCACCACCGCAAAATCCTCCATTTGATTCAGGATGCGCTCTACAGAACGAGCCTTTTCCCGGGTTGTTTTGGAAATGATGATCTCCGTTCCATAATGCTCGCTATGAAGTTTGTTTCCAAAAATGATCGTAAAGAACGGAGTCATCTTATTATATATTTCCGTATCTTCCGGTTTCTTGGACTCTGTAAGATAGGACAGGAACTCTTTCGTGATTCTCCCCTGAATGACTGTTCCATCCCGCCATGTGGAAGTAACCTTGTGGCCAAACTGCAGAGCAGCCTTCACTTCAGCACTTTCATCAGACCAGCAATGGATCTCAAATGGATCACCGACAATGGCACAGGCCCTTACGATTTCGTTCCACCATTTTTTATCCGGATAGTTTCTATCAACCTCGATATAGCTGCTCATTCTTTTCACCACCTTAGCGTCAATATATTAGGATTTAGATTTCAATCTCAAAAATCAGATCGATCTGTTTGATTTTACCGTGGTCATTGATGTCCGTAGGGATGAAGCCCACATACCGATAACCTTTTGCAGCATACTCGTCAATAACCTGACGATGCTCTTCTGTGCCTGCACCAAGCCATGTGTTGATATCTAAATTCACATACTCGTATTTTTTCATCGTAATCACTCACTTTAATTAATTAGAAGATCAGTTAACAAAATTGGAATTGGCGAATAAAGATCTATTCTCGGATGAGGGCATAGCTGCCAGTTGCAGACCTGAAATTGATGATCAAATAGTATTTTTCCTTTTTATCCACAGTAATAGATTCAATTCGATTAGTACAATTCAGTTGCATGATTTTTTGCTTGGTAGAATCAAGAAGTTCTATCGATATATCACCTTTGCTCAATTCTACATCTAACACAAAGGTATATATACCATTTTCTTTGAACTTAATAACTCGCTTCAAATAGCCACTACAAGAGGAAAAACTTGCACTGTTTCCTTTGGTTGAGCCAACAAATGACACCGCACTTATGGATTTGGAAACCATGTAACCTTGACTATAAAGGAAAGCAAAAACAGTCAACATTGCGACTATTAAAATAATTAACCATATTATTTCTGCCACAATAGTTCCCCCTTATCAAATTGGAATTGCTATCCTCCGATTTTCTCCATTGTGTCTTTACGAATTTCTTCTCTTAATTCTGTAAGATATTCAGAAAAAGCCACCTTATCATCTGCATATGTTAAATTTAACTCGTATTCTTTTGGAATCCAAGTTGATAAATCCGAAATATTATGTTGAATTAAAGCCTCTAAACCATCAATAGCTTTATATATTTTGGATTCTATTGTTTTTCTTTCAGTCATTTCTTCATACAATGCAATCATTTCATTAGCATAATTCTCAGGCAGAGTTCTCACCCAACTATGTAACAGGTTTTCTTCATTTTCCTCATGGGCTTTAGTCTTATCAAATGTTGGAATGTCTCCTGTAAAACATTCTCCTAAATCATGGATAATACACATTCAAACCACTTTATCCATATCTACCTCAGGAAATTCATCTTTCATAAAGTAAGCCATCAAAGTCATCATCCAACTATGTTCGGCAACACTCTCATGTCGTCCATTTTTAGTATAACAATGTCTCGTTGCATCTTTTAATCTCTCTGCAATTTGTAATGCTTCTAACAATTCTCTTGCTTTCATATACTCTCCCTCTCGGTCCTTAATGTTTACCTACTATTTAGTAAATTGGAATTTGGGTAATTGAAACATAATTGGAACTCATTCATGGCTATTATATCTCCGGTATAGCATATTTTCCACTCCAAAATCCGCCGCGCAGACTACAATGAAGCCTCTGATGATAGTAAATACATCCACCTTGTCACCCGTCACTTCCATCAGGAAGAAAACTACTGCCATACAGAAGTAACCAATAGCGGAAATCAAATTACTGCGATTATGCGCTTTCCGCTTATTTGAAAGGAAAGGAATGTCTACGAGAAATTTGAGAAGCAACCAGATATAGACACCATAGGACATAAAGGTTATTCGGTTACTCCAGGGGAAAGAAGCTTCTGGATGGATTGCTGCATAGAAAAGAAAGGACACTGCGATGGTGAGCAATCCGGCTCCAATCAGCAACGAAGTTTTTCTGTTCATAGCAGTGCCCTCCCCTTTTCTGATTCCTTAGACTATTGAATACCCTGCGTTGGCAAGGTTATGAATTGCCATATTGTAATTTTCTTTCTTAACAAGGATATAGTCTGTATTGTAAGTTGAAATAGCAAAGATCCCAATATGATTCTCGGCCAAGAGCCCGGTTATCCTGGACAGAATTCCAACCAATGAGAAGTCTAATTGCCCTTGAATGCGAAATGCCTGCCAATTGTCTTCCTGTTCAATGACATTCGGTGGAACATCCTCTGTCAGACAAACCAAAGAACTCTCCTCATCCGTTTTGCCAATGAACACAAATTCTGCTCCCCAGTTCACTTTTGAAAAATCAGCAACCTTGCAAACTGAAAATGTATGGTCAATTATCTTTATCTCCATTGTATGTACTCCTCAAATGATTACCATAGTCCATGTAGCTATGGTAAATCAAGCCTTCACCACAAACTGTTCCAGCTTCGTCTTCTTTTGCTGTATTTTCTGGTCTACTGCCTTTTCCATATCATTCAGCTTATCAAGCATCCGGTTGATTTCACTCTTTGTATTGGACACGGAAGACAGGGACTGGCTGATCTTATCACCTACAGCCCAGTCTGCAAACAGACCATCAAAGAAGTAGTCTGCAAACCGCAGGAAACCATCGATGTTCACCTGCATGTTGGCAGTAATTTGGATGTCCGCAAGCTCCGTTTTGAAGCGTCTGAGCTGACTCTGAAGCTCCTGGACCAGATCCTGTGCTTCGTCCAGATGGCTATGCTTCGCCATGTGAGTTATGATCCCACCGCCGCCTAAGATATCCCAGGTATTCCAACCATCCGCATCTTCAAGTTCAGAAAGAATACGATCCGCAGTACTGCGGGCACTGAAACCAGCAGAAATAGCTTCCTTGATTTCCTGCTTCTGAGCCTGAAGAGCAGAAATCCTCTCTTCCATGGACAAGATCTGATCAGTGACCTGAGTGCCGGAGTCTTTGAGTTGTCTGCGTTTCAATTCAAGAGCATCTTTGTATCGTGCTTCAGCAACCAGCACATCCGTAATCTGCTCCTGAATTTCTTTGATATCGGATTCAATTCCGGCAAGTTCCCGCTCCGCTGCATCCAGCTTTACCTTTGCAGCATAGGCCTCCTTACGCTCCTGATCCAGTTTGTCATCAAGCTTGCCAATGACCTGGTAAAAGTAATTTGCAAGGCTTCTTCCTTCCAGCTTCTCAACGTCTTCCTGCTCTTTGCGGAAGGCTACCCGAAGGGATATCACTTGATTATCATACTGACGCCGCTGGGTGTGAAGTTCATAAAGTTTGCTTTCAAGGAGCGGCTTTTGAGCCACCTTCTGCTGAAGGGCAAATAAATCATCATGCATCATATTCGCTCACCTTATCTTCCGCAAACAGCGCAATCATTTTCTTAAGGTAGAGAATGTAGAAAATGTCAATAATGTACTCGGGAATCATCATGACTGCAGCAATTACTAATGCCGCTGTTTCTGTATCAACCCCGGCTACTGCCGCAAGAACACCAGCAGCTGTGGAGGCAAAGCCCAGAATGAGCCCGATAACAATACTCCACATAAATAGGCTGGTCCATTTTCCGGAAAGCTGATGATCCTTTTCTTCGATCAGTTCCGAGTGACCATGGTATTCCTGATACTCTGCAACAATGGATAGAATACCTGCAATTAATGTAAGGACGGTGCCGGTATTCAAAAGTTCGGTAGCTATCGTCAGGATCAATACAATTGCCAATTGAATCCCCGTCTTCTTGTACCGATCATTTGCAGGGGCCAGTTTGAACATGGCGAGCACCATGCCTGCCATAAGGATCCTGCTGATCCATGCAGTAAGAGCGGTGGGAATGAATGTAGGAATACCTATCAATGTATTGATAATGCGGGATATCGCAATGTAAATCAAAACACGAAGCCATTTCACAAAGTCAATTCTATTCTCGTTCATAGTGCATCTCCTTTCCAGTAATAGCAATTCTAACTATTGGATTCCAAATCCTTCGTTTCCTTTCTCTATAACGAACCGGAACATCTCCTCATGAGTTGGGTACTGCAATTCCTCAAACTCATCTTCGTGTGTGAATGAAATCACACGCTGTTTCCAGTTCACCCAAACGGAAAACACCGTTTCCTCTTCCCTATCCTCCATAACATCAATTG
>JAFQQI010000114.1 GCA_017411305.1 Lachnospiraceae bacterium | reverse complement strand
AGATGTCTCCATTGCTGCTTTTGGCCTTGTTCAGAAGATTGGTTCTATTGCCATTCAAATTACCGTTGGCTTGACTCAGGGCATTATGCCACTGTTAGGATATTGTTATGGCGCTATGGATACAAAACGCTTAAAAGAAATCAACCGCTATTCCTTTATTATCTTGGGATATTACGCTATATTTTGTCTCGTTCTGGTTATGACACTTGCTGAGCCATTGATTAAGCTATTTATCTCGGAACCTGATACCGTAGCAAAAGGTGTACAGTTCCTTCGTATCTGGTTCTTCTGCGCACCGGGTATGTGTTTTACAAACCTGTTCAGCAGTATCTTCCAAGCGATGGGAAAATGGGCGCACTCGCTTGTTTTGTCTGTTATTCGTCAGGCAGGACTGCTGTTCCCGCTTTTAGTGATTATGAACTTCTTTGTAGGAGAAATAGGACTTGTATATGCACAACCTATTTCCGATACAATTTCTCTTATCATTGGTATCTGCTTCTATGCACTATTGATTAAGAAATTATAGAAAAAAGGCAGGATTATCTGCCTTTTTTCTTATTCTTTTTTATATACAATGTGTTTTAACCGTTCTTGTGACAGACCATACCTCTCTTCAAGTTGTTCAAAGGAACTTCCTTGTTGATATTCTTCTTTGATTCTGGCATTTCGTTCTTTATAGTATGTTCTGGCGCCGGAGCCTTCTCCCCATTTTCGCTTCTCCTCTAATCCAGGGATGTAAAGTGCTTCTCCTGCAACATATTTTTGAACTTCTTTTAGCAATTCGTCAGGAAGAACGTGACTCGCATTTTTATAACGCATTCCTTCCTCCTAATTATCTGCTAAAAATTCCTCTAAATTGCCATACATATGACCTGTTAATCCATGTTCTTTTAAAACTGCCAGTAAATATGCCTCTATTTCTCTTGCTTTACTTGCAAAATCAGCTAATTGTTTGCTATTAAAATGTCCCATCAAATCCATTTCTTCTAAACCGAAATCCTCTTGAATGGCATCAAACTCTATTTGCAAATAACAACCCAATAAGTAACTGTCCTCTGCTGCCCCAATAGAAGTATAATATTCTATTCTTCGGAAGGTATAGCGTGCCTCATGATACCAAAATGCTAATTCTTCCAAATCGTCTGTGACTTTTTCCTGCTTTATGCTTTGGCTAGGATGATTCTGAGTAATAAGCATTCTCGTAGCTTTTATCATTTCATATACTAATGTGCGTATCTCTTCTGCTGTTTTCGCATCCAAAAGCTTTGTAAACAATTCCTTGAAACGCTTTGGCTGCAATGTCATTCCGGATAAATCCTTTGTCAGATTCATATAACCTCTTTCCAGATAAGTTCCATTTAATGATGCTATCGCACTCATCAGAAAACAGCACACACCGCCTGCTGCCTTTCGAAGCTTACCAAACTTTTCTTCAAACAGCATGGTTTGATAGATTTCCTGCGCTGTTCCCAACTGCTCCAATGCCTTTCCATACATGAGCACTTTATCATGCAACCGCTCAAACATCTGCGCTTTTATCTTCTCAAAACGCTCTTTATCCTCTTTCGTTCTTGCATAGATTACTTCACCCTTTACAAAAGCAAATATCATTCTTGGCTCTTCAATATTGGCTATTCCCTCAAGTCTATCCCATCCAATCGGAAACAGGTCATATCCCATTTCTTCAATCATAAAGGTATTTGCCATCTGAAATCCACGCTCTGTTGCCGGAACAAAAAAGTCAAAAATCATATTCTGTTCATCAGTCGGAATCTTGCAACCTCCAACCTGTCCTATCAGTAGCGCTACATCATCCTTGTATTCTGTTTCTATCTTCTGTATTGCCCAGTCTACTAATTCTTTATCGATGTTTTTCATACGAATAATCATACCTTTCTCAGATTTGCCCTTTAACTCATGACACTCGTGTCATTTATATCAACTCACTATATTTCTTATCTGCCGATTCTTGTTCCCAAGAAATAATAATCTCTGCTTCCCAATGATATTTATCAATCTCTGCAATCTTTTCATACCCGATACTTGTATAAAACGTCTGGTCTCCGCCTTCCATGCCCTTACAGCTTGGATACATCTCTTTTACACGATTAGATAACTCATGCATAAGAGCTGTTGCAATTCCCTTTCTGCGTTCCCACCAGCATACAGCAAGCGGTTCTAATTCACAATATTCCATAGCCTCATCATACCATATATTCGCAAAAGCAACAGGTCTTTTTTCCGTATCTAGCACACATAATTCCAGCTTCGGATTATAGTGCTTTTCTTGTCTCATTTTTTCAAACGCCACATCAGCATATTCTGCTGCTGTACCAGCCCCGTATCCAAAGTAATGACGATGTACCATTGCCAGATATACTGCCGGAATCTGTGTTCCATCTGCAAAGGTATATCCTTCCGGAAGTTTTGCCTCAAACGGTTCTTCTTCAAACTTAAGAACATTAATATTCTCTTTCCACTCTATGATTCCAAAGTCCTTCTTCTCTAACAGCTTCTGCAATACGTGATTCCACTGAGGAACTAGAAGTGTTACTTCTCTTGTCTTTCCGTCCTCCCTGATTCCTGCACCATAGGTCTTTACATGCTTTATCATTTCTAAAAGCAATTCTTCATCCTGTGCACGTTCTTTCGAATCAAACATAAGCATGTTCTCGCCATCATAACAGGCTTCGTTCCATGTACAGGCTACCATGTTGTCGTCTTCAAAATAGCAACCGACGGTTTTCTCCCATGCAGAATGAGAATCATTGAAATACTTATTAACCGTATTGGCAAACTCTACTCTGCTGACAGGTACTGCCGGTACTTCCCATTCATAAGACTTTCTTGCCAGCTCTATCATGGCATTGTAATACTCTTTTTTATAAAAACGAAATTTATACTTCATTACACAAAACACCCTTCTGTTACTGTTTGCTCCGTTTTAGTAACTGCCTTTCTTCTTGTTGAAACTTCATAATGCTTGGTACTCTTTCTTTTTACCACACAGCGATAGCAAAAAATATGTCAAGTTTCTGTGTAATTGTTATTAACTCATTTTGAATCATCCTCTAACATATATGGTAAGCGCAAAGTAATAAGGTATAAATTTAGCCTCCAATCGGAGGCTTCTTCTTTGTCGTAAACTCAAGCGTTTTGCTCTGAGTTGTTTTGACATGCTCTTTTTACTTCATCATTCCATGGCGATAGTTTTTCTAATTCTT
>JAFQQI010000017.1 GCA_017411305.1 Lachnospiraceae bacterium | reverse complement strand
TCTTACATTTACCTTAAATCTGATAAAACTGAAATATTTTTTATTTGATTTCTGTTATACTGTGAAGTGTAAGAAAAGGCATAAGCGGAGGGCATGAATAGAAATGAATTTATATGAAAGTAATATCTTAATTGTAGATGATGAGCCGGCACTAAGGGAAATGGTGCAGGAGCTTTTGGAAAAGGAAGGATATTTACATATTGATACAGCTAAGGATTGCAGACAGGCAAGAGAGCTTTTTGGTAATAAGGAATACCATATGGTTTTATTAGATATTATGTTGCCGGATGGTGATGGCTTTTCGTTGTATGAGGAGTTAAAGAAAGGAGAGAAATCACAGATACCAGTTATCTTTTTATCCGCAAGGGATGAAGATTTTGCAAGACTACGAGGTCTCGGACTTGGCGCAGATGATTATATTACAAAGCCTTTTCTGCCGCAGGAATTATTGCTTCGCATGAAGGCTGTGTTAAAGCGCACCTATCGCATAGAAGAGAAGCAGGAAAAAACACAGATTGGTGAAGTAGTGATTGATTGGGAAGCAGGAACGTTAACCTCACCGAAGGAAAGCTATATGCTGACAGCTAAAGAGTATACCTTATTAAAGAAGCTTTGTGACAATCGTGGCAAGATTCTTTCCATGAATATATTGTGTGATACGTTATGGCCAGATGGAAGCTATGGCTATGAGAATTCGCTTATGGTACACATGAGAAGACTGCGTGAAAAGATAGAGGAAAATCCATCAAAGCCAGAGTATCTGGTAACAGTACGAGGACTAGGCTATAAGTTGAAATAACCTAATATGAAAAACAATAGATCACAACAGAAAGGTATACAGATACTATGGGAAGAATAAGAAAAATAACAGCATATTTCATTATATTAGTACTTACCTCATGTTTTCTTTTGGTGGGTAATCTAATTTTTTTGTTTTTCATAAGTCAGAAGACAGGTAATGAAAAAGCGTATGTACATCCAGAGAAAATAGCAGAATGTTTAGTTCAGGAAGCGGATGGGACCTATCAAATGTCAGAGGAAGGGATTGATACAATTGATTTGTACAATGGCTTTGCTATGCTAATCAGTAACTCCGGTGAAGTTGTGTGGGAGTATAAGATGCCTGGGGAGCTTCCGCATCAATATGAGCGAAGGGATATTGCTGTTTTTGCAAGGTGGTATCTGAAAGATTATCCGGTTTCTATTCATATTGTAGAGGACAATATTCTTGTGGTTGGTAGCCCAAAGGATACCATTTGGAAATATGATATGATACTTTCGATAGATACACTGGAAGCGTATATGCAATATGTTCCTTTGGCGGTTTTAGTGGATATTGTTATATTAGTGCTAGTTCCTATCTTTTTACTTCGAAGAGATTTGCGTAAAAAGGAACAGATGCGTACCACATGGATAGCAGGGATTTCGCATGATATTCGGACACCGCTTGCATTGGTGCTTGGAGATGCAGAGAATATCCGACAGGGATGCACAGATACCTCTCCAGAGCTTGCAAAAAGGGCAGAACGTATTGAAGAACAAATCATACGTGTGCGCACGCTGATTACCAATCTAAATACGGATAATAAGCTGACCTTTGGCATGGGAAAATGGAAGTGGGAAGAAATAACATTGGCAGCAGTGGTAAGAGAAGTGTTGTGCGATATGATTAACCGAGAGCCGGGAGAGCAGTATGAGTTCGATATTATGATTGATGAGAAAGCAGAAGAACAGGTTGTCACAGGAGACAGAGAGCTTATCAAACGAACGCTTGAGAATCTGATAGGAAATGCCATCTGCCATAATCCTAAGGGTTGTCGTATTATGGTACGACTGCAAAGGGATAAAAGACTGATTATTGCAGATAATGGCTGTGGAGTCACCAAGGAGCAGCTAAAGAGCATGAAAAAGCCGTTGTTCATGGAAACACTTGGGGAGCATGGATTAGGGATTCGTTTGGTAAAAAGGATTGTGAAAGTGCACCATTGGAAGATTCGGTTTCG
>JAFQQI010000113.1 GCA_017411305.1 Lachnospiraceae bacterium | reverse complement strand
TCTCAAACAATTCTATTTTCAATTTTTCATATATCGAAAATTTTTCTTCCATGACTACCTCCTATTACACTAATTGATTATCATTCTGTAATTTCCATTGCTTCAGCAAACTTGTAATTACTTTCTCCATTTCTGCCTTTGAGTAATATGCAGGGAAATACTTATATAGCTTATGGGCAGTTAAAGTAATCTTATTTGCTCTTGTTACTGATGCAATCGAATCGTCCAGCAACTGCATTATTTCTTCCTTTTTGACATTCTTTTTTCCACGATACTCTCGAAGCGCTGCCAGCTGCTCTTGCTTTATCATTCCTTTCACATGAATATATTCATAAATCCACTCTTGCATCACATGACTTAAATATGATAATTCTACTCCGACATATAGTGCCAATTTTTTATTATCCACCATGTTAAGCAATTCTGGTATTAACTCAGTTATACGAATATAACGAAATACCTGCATGCGATTTAATCCATCGTTTTGCCCAACCTTATCCCCTGCACTTAACTTTGTATCTCCAAGATACAAAGTTAAATCTGTGCGTTTTCCTTGATGACTTATAGCATCAAATTTCATCTTGTAAGCAAATCCTTTTTCACTTGGAAGCATTTCTTCCCTTTGTAAATTGGAGTCTACCATTACAATAGTTGCTTCATCATCATCCATCTCCTTGATGATAGCGGGTACTTTAGATAATCCTGCTCTCCTCGCCGCATGTAATCTTCTATGACCAGATATCATCTCATATGTGCCTTCATCATCAGGTCTTAATAAAACTGGGGTCAATATTCCATTATCTTTAATGCTCTCTACCAACTCATTCATCTTTTCATCATCCAATACCTTAAATGGATGATTTTCAAATGGGTGTATTGCTCTAATATCTACTTCTGTTGTCCCTTCCTCTGGCACACCTAAAATATCTTCGATGCATTCTAATTTAATCTTCTGTCCCGGTCTACTTGCCATTATTTATTACCTCCTTTACTAGAGCTCTATACCCTGCCGCAACTTTCCCTTTAGAATTGTACTGAAAAATACTTTTTCCTTCTGCACTGGTTTCTGCTGCTTTGATAGACAATGGTATCTCTGTACTAAATGTTTTCACTTTTGAAGCATATATTTCATGTACCTTTGCAGATATATCTTTAGAAAAATTTGTTCTGGTATCCACCATTGTAATTAAGATACCTTCTATTGTTAGCTTTTGATTTAACTGACGCTTTACACTTCTAATCGTCTTTAGCAACTGTTGTAGTCCCTTTACCGGTAAATAATGAGCTTGTACCGGAATAAGCACAGAGTCTGCACAGGCTAAAGCGTTTATTGTTATCATCCCAAGCAAAGACATACAATCAATAATAATGTAATCATAATATTCCCTTACTTTGTCTACATACCGCTTCAATACCATTTCTCTACTCATCACCCCTACAAGTGTTATCTCTAAAACAGATAAATCAATATTACCGGGTAACAAGTCCACACCTTCCTCATGATGTATCAAGCCTTCTGATACATCAATTTCTTCCCCATTCACTATTTTCATCATAACAGTTGCAAGGGAGTACTCTATCTCATCCTGTTCTGTAATACCTAAACTGATTGTTAATGACCCTTGAGGATCTGCATCTATCAAAAGTACCTTTTTACCCTCTCTCGCCAAACCTATTCCTAGATTAACACTCGTTACGGTTTTACCTACGCCGCCTTTTTGATTACTCACCGAAATAACATGACATTTGCCCATTTTATCCCTCCTCTGCGAATGACTCAATAAATGCTTCAATTCTTTCTATGTTTACCAACACAATCCCCTTTACCCTTCTAATCGCTCCTGCATCTTTTGCCAAACTTTCAAACGTATGTAATCCCATGGAATATAGCTCTGCTCCTTCCGCATAACGGACATACTTCTTTGCTTTGCTCCCTACCAGCTCTTCAATGTTTTCTACCTTTTTTCTTCCTCTTGCCATTTTAATTACCTCTTCCCTTGCATAATTTACGTCTTCTCTTGCCACTGAGTAATGTTCATCCAAATACTTATCCAATACATTCATATCTAATATAGCCGTCTTCCTTAAGCACCAAGTAGCATTTGCTTCCTTTGCCACTTTTACAAAAGTCCAGTACGGCATACTATATAATCTTGCACCGGCTTCGTAAGTGATGTACTTACGTTTTTCCCCCTGTATATATTCATCCAAATTTACAGGTGGCTTTTTTCGATTTTGCATACTGTTCTCCTTTCATGGAGATGTATTTTTACACGCAAAAAAAGCACCTACGCTTATTATTTTTAATAAACGTAGGTGCATATCTTTTTAAAAAATATACGGCTGTTCCCTATTTTGACACACTCTGACACAGTCCATAGAGACTAATTAATTCTTAGTGAGTAATCCATATAAATCCATCATCGTACAATAATATCCAAAGAAATCGTTGTAACCTTATGTCCTATTTGGATTGATTAGGACAGCCATGGATTTTAATGCCTCTCAGGCAATCCATATGCTAGGTCAGACTTTTCATCGTCGGGAACAACAGCACATCCCTAATCGCAGGTGAATTGGTCAGCAGCATTGACAATCTGTCGATACCGTATCCGATACCGCCTGTAGGAGGCATACCGATTTCCAGTGCATTCATGAAGTCTTCGTCTGTAGTGTTAGCTTCATCATCGCCTGCTGCCAGAGCAGCTTCCTGTGCCTTGAAACGTTCTCTCTGATCGATAGGGTCATTTAACTCTGAATAAGCATTACACATTTCCCAACCGTTGATGAACAGCTCGAAACGTTCTACATAATCCGGCTTGTCCGGTTTACGCTTGGTAAGAGGAGAAATCTCCACGGGATGATCCATTACAAAAGTAGGCTGAATCAAATGATCCTCTACAAACTCTTCGAAGAAGAGATTGAGGATATCTCCCTTGGTGTGTCTTGCTTCGTAATGAACTTCCTTTTCATCGGCAAGCTTCTTTGCTGCCTCTGTATCCGGCACTTCATCAAAGTCGATGCCGGTATATTTCTTAACTGCTTCAATCATGGTAAGTCTTTCAAAAGGCTTGCCAAGGTCAATCATATGCTCTCCGTAAGGAACCAGGGTTGTGCCGCATACTTCCTGTGCTACGTGACGGAACATATTCTCGGTAAGGTCCATCATACCATAGTAATCGGTATATGCCTGATAAAGCTCCATTAAGGTAAATTCGGGGTTATGTCTGGTATCAAGTCCTTCGTTACGGAATACACGTCCGATTTCATAAACTCTCTCAAGACCGCCTACAATCAGTCTCTTTAAGTACAATTCCAAAGAAATACGAAGCTTGAAGTCCTCATCAAGTGCATTAAAATGGGTTTCAAAGGGTCTCGCAGCTGCGCCCCCTGCATTAGCAACCAGCATGGGAGTTTCTACTTCAATAAAGCCCTGTCCGTCCAGATACTTTCTGATGGTAGAAATAATCTTGGATCTCTTGATAAAGGTATCCTTTACCTCTTCATTCATAATAAGGTCAGTATATCTCTGACGGTAACGGGTATCTGTATCCGTAAGTCCGTGGAACTTCTCCGGAAGAATCTGTAAGCTCTTGCTCAGCAGCGTCATTTCTACAGCATGAACGGAAATTTCACCTGTCTTGGTTCTGAATACATAGCCCTTAATACCGTAAATATCACCGATATCTGACTTCTTAAAGTCTGCATATGCATCTTCTCCGATAGCATCCTTTGCTACATAAACCTGAATTCTGCCCTTTAAATCCTGAATATTACAGAAAGAAGCTTTACCCATAACACGCTTAAACATCATACGTCCGGCAATAGTTACTTCAATCGGACTGGCGTCCATAATTGCTCTTCTCTCATTATAATCTGTATTCAGTACTTCTCTGGCTGCTGCTTCATCCATGCCATCCACGTTAGGCTCTGTTCTTCCGGCCAACAGCTTTTCCTCATGAGTACTGTACTGTTCTTTTGCATCTGAGGTATGATGTGTTACATCAAATTTAGTAATCTGAAAAGGGTCCTTGCCTGCTTCCTGCAATGCTGCAAGCTTCTCTCTTCTTACCTTTAACAACTGATTAATGTCCTGTTCCTGCTGGGGCTTTACGTTCTGCTGATTTCCCACTGTTAACTCTCCTTGTCTTCCTGAAATTAGTTGGAACGCTGAATTTCAAGTACCTTGTACTTTAAGGTTCCTGCCTGGGTATCTACTTCCGCTGTGTCTCCTACCTTCTTACCGATTAAAGCCTTTCCTACCGGTGATTCATTGGAGATTTTGCCCTTTAAGCTGTTTGCTTCGGTAGAACCTACAATTTTATATTCCAATTCTTCATTATATTCTACATCTAAAATCTTAACACGGCAGCCGATGCTGATTTTATCAAGATCAACCTCATCCTCATCGATTACTTCTGCATTCTTTAAGATTTTTTCAAGCTCTTCAATTCTTGCTTCGATATCGCGCTGTTCATCCTTTGCTGCATCATATTCTGCATTTTCGGATAAGTCGCCCTGCTCTCTTGCTTCTTTAATCTTCTGAGCTACTTCCTGTCTCTTTACTACCTTCAGTTCCTGAAGTTCTTCCTCATATTTACGGAGTCCTTCATAAGTAAGTATGTTCTTCTTTCCTTCCATCGCTAATCGCCCTTCCATCCTTTTATATCTTCTCTATTGTGTTATAGGATATGCCCTGCATATTGTCCTAATTAACTTTAGTATTGTACCCATTTTTTGCGGCAGTGTCAAGGAATTTCAACACTTCTGCTCTGTTTATATGACAAATTCCGTTCTCTTTTGCATATTTTGAAAGTTTTCGGTTCTCTGCATCCCCCAAATCAATCCATACAGTATTAGAAACCGGATATTTTCCATAGGTCATTATGATTCCGTATTCCTCATAAAGATAATCCTCCAGCATCTCGGCTCCGGCATCCTTCTCCCCTACAAACAAAGCATAATTGATTCTTTGCAAATAAGGCTCTGCAATTGTTATCAGCCGCATCACCGCCATCTCTCCGCACTCCTTTGGCAGCGAAAAATCAAAAATGCTATCCTTGTAGTTTTTCTTATTCTGATAGAGATAAACTTCAGACAATCTGACTGCTAATTCCTCTATATCATACTCCTGCCAAAACCGGCTTTCTTTCGGTAACCGATTCGCAACTTCCTCCACCGCATAAACATATCGGATTCGTGCTCCGTCAAGTTCATTTTCCAGAAGCTTTACCGTTTTACTTATTATGGTAAAAAGTTTGTTTGTCTGCTTCTTCTTTCGTCGGTTTCTTTGCCATCTAAAGCCTTGTTCCGTTGGTTTTATAAGTGCCTTGGGCACAAAACAGCCATAAACAACCAATTGTCCTCCGGGGAATTGCAGAATGGTCTTAAGAAAAGTTTTCTGTATGTCTTTTCCATTTTCAGCCCCGGTTTGTATTCCAATGTAAAAAAGATGTTCTGTCCGCTTTTCCATAGAAAAGGATATGCAAACAGCTTCTCTTCTATTCGTTAAAAATCTTTGCTACCGCTTCCTGCAAATCATCAAAGCTTTCCATCTCATTAATATGTCTGCGCAGTGCTGCCGAGTTTGGATATCCGGTGGTATACCAGGCAATATGCTTTCGCATTTCCCGTACCGCCGTATACTCTCCCTTCAGTTCCAGTTCCATCCTGCCGTGTCGTAAAATAGTTTCTCTTACTTCGCTATAGGATGGCCGCTGTGTAGCCTCTCCATGCTCCAGATAATGCGCAACCTCACGGAAAATCCATGGATTTCCTCGCACTGCCCGGCCAATCATGATGCCGTCACACCCGGTCTGTTCTGCCAATCTTCTTGCAGATGCTCCATCGGTTACATCTCCGTTGCCGATGACCGGAATGGATACCGCTTGCTTTACCTGTGCAATAATATCCCAGTCTGCTTTGCCGGAATAATACTGTTCTCTGGTGCGTCCGTGTACCGCCACCGCCGCCACACCACAGTCCTCGGCAATTTTAGCCATTTCTACCGCATTGACACAGTCATCATTAAAACCTTTTCTGATTTTAACGGTTACCGGCTTTTTGATGGCTTTTACCGTTTTACGCAAAATCTCTTCTGCCAGCTTGGGATTTTTCATAAGGGCAGAGCCTTCACCGTTATTGACTACCTTGGGAACCGGGCAGCCCATGTTAATATCCAGCACTGCAAAGGGACGTTCTTCTATCCGCTTTGCCATCTCACTAATGATATCTGCATCAGAACCAAACAACTGCAGTGACACCGGTTGTTCATCCGGATGAATCTCAAGCAGTTCTTCCGTATTCTTATTCTTATAATAAATTGCTTTGGCACTGACCATTTCCATGCAAACAAGTCCAGCACCCTGCTCTTTACAAAGCAAACGAAATGGCAGGTCTGTTACGCCTGCCATAGGTGCCAAAATCAGATTGTTTTGAAAGGTCACATTTCCGATGGTCAGTTCATGAAGCAAACTGCTATCTTTTTGTATTTTTTTCATAAATAATCCGCAATCCTTCTAAGGTCAACTCTCTGTTATATACTTGAATGGTATCCGTTTCGTCGGCGATAATCCTGCCAAGACCTCCCGTTGCCACCACCTTCAGGTTTTCATAACCGGTTTCCTTCTTTACCTGGTTTACGATGTATTCGGTCTGTCCGATTTGACCGTAAACAAGTCCTGCCTGCATACTGGAAATGGTTTCCCTTGCCAAAATAGATTTAGGTTTTTTAATTTCAATCTCAGGCAGCTTTGCGGTATCCTCCCAAAGAGCCTTAGCCGAAATACGAATTCCCGGTGCGGTAATGCCCACGCCAAAGCATCCGTCTTCCGTAACCAAATCATAAGTAGTTGCAGTTCCGAAATCCATCACTAGAACAGGTCCGCCATAAAGCTCATAAGCCGCCACCGCATCCACGATACGGTCAGGACCAATCTCTCTGGGATTATCGGAAGTAATCTTAATCCCCGTTTTGATACCGGGCCCCACGATCATGGGATTTGTACCTACATACCGTTTAAATGCTCCTGTCAGGGCATGCATTACATTAGGCACAACACTTGCAATAATGGTTCCTTCGATATCCTCCTTATTGATTTGATTGGTACGAAGCATTTCACAAATACTGATTCCGTACTCATCTGAAGTCCTTGGAAGTCTGGTGGTCATGCGGAATGTGGTTTTTAAGTTCTTTCCTTCATAAACACCACAGGTAATATTGGTGTTTCCTACATCAACTACTAAAATCATATCCGTTCCTCACTATGTTACTGCATCTTGGCGTCTTCTGCTTCCTCAAATAGCAGACCGGCATCCTCGTGTAAAATAAACACTCTGTAATATAAACTCAAAGATTCAAACAATTCCTGCCTTTTTCTTCTGATTTCACTCACCAGAAGTCCGCTGCTGACATCATCATAAAGGAAATCATCATCGGCATACTCCGTGCGCATGGATATACTTCCATCCTGCTCAAATTCAATGGTAAAGATACCGCCTACTTCTTCGGTAAAAAGCACACAGATAATATGCAGTTCATTTTGTATCGACTCAGGAATCCCTTTAAATTGTTCATTAAAATAATATTTCTTGTCATATGCGTTTGCTCCGCACAAAACTACTTTTTCTTCACACATACCCGTAAATCCCTCTTACTGAAACTTCTCCGGCATAAACTGCTTCCACACAGCCTTCCGCCTTTTGCACCAGAAGTTCTCCGTCATTATTAATTCCCAGAGCAATTCCTTCGTATTCACCCTTGGGGTCCAAAACTCTCACATAGGCGTCCTTATTCGCCAAAAGAGCCTCATAAGAAGCTTTTAGCTCACTCATATTGCCCACTTTGCAAAAAGATGCATAATCAGCCTTAAAACGCTCTCTCAAACATTCCGCCAGCTGTTTTCTGTCTATTCGAGCAGTTTCGGTACCCTCTGCTTTTTCTGTCGTTATACTTATGTATTCCGTCAAAAGAGAAGTTGCTGTTTCTGTAATTTCCACAGGAAAACTGCGTTGATTCACATTGATTCCCACGCCGCACACCAAATAGTAGCTGCCCTGTTCATCAAAAGCAAGCTCCGTAAGAATTCCAACAACCTTCTTTCCTCCAATGACAATATCGTTTGGCCATTTAATTTTTGCATCCAAACCGGTCATTTCACGGATTACGCTCGCTACGCTGAGCGCCATCACCAAAGTAACCATAGAAGCACTTTCTTTGGGAAATACAGGCCTTAACAGCAATGACATATATAGGTTGCCTTCATTCGCCGATTCCCAGCTTCTGCCTCTTCTGCCTCGGCCCCTTGTCTGTCTATCTGCTACTACCCAAAGACCATCCGGTGCATCTTCTCCGGCTCTGCGCTTTATCTCTTCGTTTGTGGAATCTGTTTCCCTAAGCCAAATCATAAAGTTGCTGCCATTACGGCTTTGATAGTATGCATTCTGTTTTCTGCTTCATCGAACACAACAGATTGTGCAGATTCAAATACCTCATTGGTTACTTCCATTTCGGCAAGACCGAATTTTTCGTTCATTTCACGTCCGATTCCGGTATTTAAATCATGGAAAGCCGGCAGACAGTGCATAAAGATTGCATCAGGACCTGCATTGTCCATTACCTTTTTATTTACCTGATAAGGTAATAATTCTTTAATCCTTTCTTCCCAGATGTTGTCAGGCTCACCCATGGATACCCAGACATCAGTATAAATTACGTCAGCTCCCTTGGTGCCTGCTTCCACATCTTCGGTAAGGGTAATACTTCCGCCGGTTTCCTGCGCAATTTTCATACATTCTTTTACAAGGGCTTCTTCCGGGAAATATCTCTTTGCCGTACAAGCCGTAAAATGCATTCCCAGCTTAGCGCATACTACCATAAGGGAATTACCCATGTTATAGCGTGCATCTCCCATATATGTCATCTTTACGCCTTTGATTCTGCCCAGTTTTTCCTTGATAGTCAGGATATCTGCAAGCATCTGTGTGGGATGGAATTCATTGGTAAGACCGTTCCAAACCGGTACCCCAGCATATTTTGCCAGCTCCTCTACCTTCTCCTGTCCATAGCCACGGTATTCAATACCCTCATACATACTACCCAGCACTCTTGCCGTATCAGCAATACTTTCCTTCTTACCAATCTGGGAAGCAGAAGGGTCAAGATAGGTCGCATTCATACCCAAATCATGTGCGGCTACTTCAAAAGAACAACGGGTTCTGGTACTGGTCTTCTCAAAAATCAGGGCAATATTCTTGCCTGCATGCATATCTCTTGTGGAAATACCTTTTTTCTTTTTGTCCTTTAAGTCTGCTGCCAGGTCAACCAGATAAAGAATTTCTTCCGGTGTAAAATCAAGTAATTTCAAAAAGCTTCTTCCCTTTAAGTTCATTGTATTCTAACCATACCTTTCCGTAAAAAATACTGTGAAAAACTTCAGCCTGCAGGCAAAACCTGCAGGCGTTCATTTCTTATCTTATCATTTTTTAACTGTTATTTATCAGATGCAAGCTCCTTCACAGCGGATACAAGACCTGCAATTCCCTGAATTTCGGAAGGAATAATTATCTTGGTAGCCTTGCCGTCGGCTGCCTTTTCAAAAGCTTCTAAGCTCTTAATCCGAAGAACCGCTTCATCTGCACCGGCTTCACGAACCATGCGGATACCGTCTGCATTTGCCTGCTGCACCTTCATAATTGCCTCAGCCTGACCTTCTGCTTCGCGAATCATCTTTTCCTTCTGCGCTTCTGCACGGAGAATTGCGGACTGCTTTTCTGCTTCTGCTTCCAAAATAGCTGCTGCTTTCTTACCTTCTGCTTCCAGAATAGCTGCCTTCTTTTCACCTTCTGCACGGGTAACAGCTTCTCTACGTTCACGTTCAGCCTTCATCTGCTTTTCCATTGCATTCTGGATTTCTGCAGGAGGAATAATATTCTTAAGCTCAACTCTGTTTACCTTGATACCCCAAGGATCTGTTGCTTCATCAAGGGAAGCTCTCATCTTGGTATTGATAATTTCTCTGGAAGTCAATGTCTGGTCAAGTTCCATCTCACCGATAATATTACGAAGTGTGGTAGCGGTCAGATTTTCAATTGCCATAATCGGGTTTTCCACACCGTATGCAAACAGCTTCGGATCTGTAATCTGGAAGAATACAACCGTATCAATTCTCATGGTTACGTTATCCTTGGTGATAACGGGCTGGGGCGCAAAATCTACCACCTGCTCCTTTAAGTTAATCTTCTTAGCTATCTTATCAATAATAGGCATCTTAATGTGTAAACCTACAGACCAGGTTCCCTGATAAGCGCCAAGACGTTCTACAACATAAGCATATGCCTGAGGCACAATCTTAATACATGATGCCAAAATAACAATTACTACTACCAAAAGTACTACTAATAAAAATCCCATAATTCTTCTCCTTTTAATTTTCTTTTAATTCTACCATAAGCTTTACGCCGCTGATAGCACGAATCACAACTACACTTCCTACCGGAATTTCTGCCTCACCGTTTGCATTGCGGGCACTCCATTCCTGTCCGTTTACAGTTACCTGCCCGATTCCCTGCAGGTTGTTAATCTCACTGATAACAATTGCCTGCTGTCCTACCAGACTTTCTGCATTGGTCTTGATCCTGTCTTTGTTAAAGTACTTCACTGCAATCGGTCTTGTTAAGAATAAAAGAACAACGGATGCACCGAAGAACAAGATAAGCTGAAGCCACAACGGACCGCCGATTGCTGCTGCGATTGCTGCAAGTAATGCACCTCCCGCAAACCAGATAGTAACTAATCCCATGGTAGCAATCTCAATCACAATGCAGGCAACAAAAGTAATTAACCAAATTGTTGTTATAGCCATATTGCCCTCCTTTTACATTCTAAGCATTAACATATTGCCCAGATAAAGTTATTTTACTACATCGCCCCATCGGAATCAACCAAAAGAAATGCTTTTTAGATACTTTGGATTGATTTTTTAGAAACGGCTGTTGCAATATTGTTACTGTCCGAAGCGACTGTTTGAAAAAGCTGCCATTGCAACAATATCCAAGCCTATAAAACTTTATTGAAAAATCTAATCGGCATACTTTAAAGATGTAATAAACAGCCCGTTCCAAAACTCGCTGTCGCTCAAACATGTTGGAACGGGCTGTACATTTTTCAAAGTATGCCGATTGATTTTTTACAAAAAGTTTTAAAAGGCTTTTGGATATTTGTTGCAAGTTGCAGCTTTAAGTTTTCGCAAGGACAGTTAATAAAGATTTGCAACAGCCGGTTTCAAAATTTCTTGTATCAGCTCTACCAAAATACATGGTCTCCGAGGACAAAGCCTTCTCTCTTTCCGGCTCTTCTGAAGTAAGTTGCATCTCCGACAGTAGTCTCTCCGTTGATGGCAGCCTGTGCTGCCTGCATGCACATTTCAGGCACCGTGCCTTCATATACCTTTGCAACCTTGCCGGTCATGGCAGGAGTAAACTGACCGGAAGCATAAATCACGCCATGAATGGTGTTAGGATATGCGGGATGTTTTAAACGGTTCATAACCACCGCACCGACACCTACCATACCTTCATAGGACTGGTTTCCGGCTTCACAATAAATCAAAGCTCCCAAAAGCCGCAGTTCATCTGCATCTGCAGGCACTGCGCCGCGGTTTGCCGTTCTCTTACGTTCTGCTTCCGCCCGTTCTCTGGCTCTGACTACTTCTATGGTCTCTGCCTTATCAATATAAAACTCTACATTAATGTAATCTGTGTTGACATAGCCGATTTCATCGTCATACTCCACACTAATCCAGCTTTCGTTTACAATATCAATAAACTCCACCGTATCATCATGTGCCAACAAACCGTACATGTCCGACTCAAAATTGGGCTCCTTTCGGACTCTGACTGCTGAGGAATCCAGAGTAACAATCCAGTTCCCCACATCCTCAGCCATAGCCTTGGCTTCTTCACCAAACAGCAGGTATTCGTCTTTTGCCCAGCCTACCACATTGCCGGAACGGATTTTGGTCCAGCCGTCCTTTTGTTCTAAAATGGTACCGCCACAGTCCTTATACAAAAATCCCACTTTGGCAGACTTTTCATCAGCCTCCGCACGGACATTCAATGTATTTTTCACATTGGCCATGGCAAGCTCGGCTTCCATTCTTTCTTTTTCACTTTCAAATTTTTCGTTGATAGTTAATTCAACTTCTTCCTCTATGGGAGTATCGCTGCTGAGCGCGCCGGGGTCAAGTACCTCTGCCACTCCCGAGGTAGGGAAATCATATTCTTCCCTTTCTGCTGCCTGAACGGTTAATCCCCCTACTGCCACGGCAATCAGCATCCACAACAATGCTGCTGCCGGATATAGCAGTCTGCTTCTCCGGTTCATTTTGCTACCTCCAAAATCTTATCCAAATGAAATATTACAGATTTGTTACATTTTTACATAAGTTCGCAAACATAATATCAAATCGTTTTCCATTTGTCAAATTTTCAAAGGTTTTCTCCGCTTTCCGTTCCGTTTTATCTGACAAAAATTCCCAAATATATTACGATATTTTTACATATTTTTAGATTTTTCCACGGTGGCTTTCACTGCATCCATAACAATACCCCGAAGGCCTTTTTCTTCCAAAACATGTACGCCTTCAATGGTGGTTCCGCCGGGAGAACATACCATATCCTTCAATTCTCCGGGATGCTTTCCTGTCTCAAGCATCAGCTTTGCACTGCCCATTACCGCCTGGGCTGCAAATGCATATGCCTGCTTACGGGGCAAGCCTGCTGCCACGCCACCGTCTGCTAAGGCTTCCATAAACATAAATACAAATGCCGGGGAGCTACCGCTAATACCGGTAAAAGCATCAAACAACTTCTCCGGAATTTCCTCTGCCATGCCAAAGCTTCCGAGCAACTTCATGCACAGTTCCTTTTCCTTGGCGCTTACTTCCTCATTGAAGCAAACGGCAGAACAGCCTTCTCCCACAAGAGCAGGGGTATTTGGCATGCAACGTGCTATCCTATATTTCTTTCCAAGCAGTTTTTCAATTTCTTCCGTACTTTTTCCGGCTGCAATGCTGAGAATAAGTGTATCCTTTTTGATTTCTTCCTTTATTTCAGGAAGTACCTCTGCAAAAAACTGTGGCTTTACAGCCAGCACCAGAACATCTGCGCATCCGGCAACCAGACGATTATCCGCAAAGGTTTCTATCCCCCACTTTGCGCATACCGCATCTCTGGTAGCCTGTGTTTTGGCCGAACCGATAATGTCTTCTTTGGTTGCAATTCCTGTTTCCAACATACCGCCAATCATGGCTTTTGCCATATTTCCCAATCCGATAAAACCAATTTTCATGTATGTATCATCCTTTCCTATTCTTCTTCCTTATCCATAGCTTTACTTTCTGTCACCATATCGTTCCGCTGCCGCCTGATACATCAGAAGCGCCGCAGCCACAGAAGCATTTAAAGATTCCAGCTGTCCTTCCATAGGAATTTTTAAATAGCAATCCGCCAAATCCGCAGTTTCCTTTTTCAGTCCGTTTCCTTCATTTCCTATCAGGAAAGCTGCTCCTTCCTTGTATGTAAACTCATGAAAGTACTTTTCCCCCTGCAGATGTGCCGCATAAACCTTAATCTTACCTTTTTGCAAAGCAGAAATCGCCGCCGCAATATCTTCCACATAAAGAAACGGCACTCTGTAAAGCGAGCCCATGGTAGAGCGGATTGTCTTTGGATTATAAATATCCACCGTTCCTTTGGTCATAATGACTGCATCGGCTCCGGCTCCTTCTGCGGTACGGATCATGGTACCCAGATTTCCCGGGTCTTGAATATCCTCAAGCAAAAGGAAAAGCGGGGCTTTCTCCTTTTTCTCTCTGCGCTTTACCGCTTTCTCCACCAGTTCATCAAGCTGATAGTTGCAGCGCTGCATTACGCACAAAATTCCTTGTGGACTTTGGGTGTCCGACATCTTGGCAAACACTTCTTTTGTTACGATTTCCGTAGGAATTCCTTTGCCATCATATGCGGTAATCCGAGCACTTAAATCAGGATTTAACGCTTCGTACAGCTTTTCTTCCACATAGATTTCCTTTATCTTATCGGCAGGTGCCTCTTCAAACATCTTAAGACCTTCTGCCACAAATACATTTTCTTTGAGTCTGTTTTTACTTTTCTCCTGCAAAGCTACAATTCTCTTTACTTTGCTGTTCGCACAACTTGTTATCATTTCTTTTCTCCATATTGAATATGCATATCAGCACCTTTTATTTCCCGGAAATATCCATGAAATGAATAAGGCGGAGCACCGCTCCGCCCTAAAGGTGCATTCTTTCTTACTGTGATAATAAGCGGCTTACCTGGTACTGATATTCCGGTATTTCCTTCTGCATTGCCAGTGCCTCTTCTATATCAAAGTCAACAAACTCACCATGCTGATAACCAATAACACGGTTACTCTTTCCTTCGCAAAGAATATCTGCCGCATAAGAGCCCATAATGGATGCATAAAAACGATCCTTACAGGTAGGGCTTCCGCCACGCTGCATGTAACCTAAGATAGTGGCTCTGGTTTCAATACCGGTAGCTGCTTCAATTCTTCTTGCCATGGAGGTGGAATGTCCGATTCCCTCTGCGTTAATAATCAGATGATGGGTTTTGCCCCTTTTTCTGTTATTGATAATATTGTTAATAATGTTCTGTTCGTTAAAGTCATACTTCTCAGGAAGCAGGATATCCTCTGCGCCGTTGGCAACACCGCACCACAGTGCAATATAACCGGCATTTCTTCCCATAACCTCTATGATGCTGCAACGCTCATGAGAGGATGAGGTATCTCTTACTTTATCGATAGCCTGCATTGCCGTATTAATCGCTGTATCAAAACCAATTGTGTAATCAGTACATGCAATATCAAGGTCAATGGTTCCGGGAATACCCACTGTATTAATCCCCTGTCTCGCCAGTGCCTGGGCACCGCGATAAGAACCGTCACCACCGATTACTACCATTCCGTCAATTCCGTGCTTACGGCAAATTTCGGCTGCACGGACCTGAACTTCTTCCTGCTTAAACTCGTTACAACGCGCCGTTCCGAGAATGGTACCGCCTTTTTGAATGGTATCGGAAACATCCTTCTTTTCCATATCTATGATTTCTTCATTTAAAAGGCCCTGGTAACCTTTTTTGATGCCCTTTACCTTTACACCGTTGCCGATTGCCTTACGCACAACCGCACGGATTGCTGCATTCATACCGGGCGCATCACCGCCGCTTGTAAGTACACCGATGGTTTTAATTTCTTTTGCCATGATAGTTATCCTTTCCCGCAAAGTAAACACTTTGCTATCAAAGTTCTTCTTATTTTACCTTGTTTTAAAGGCTATTTCAATCTTTTTTCACGTCCCAGACAATTTTTATATTCTCAGGGCCATAGAGTTCTTCCAGCTGCTTTTGTAATACTTCGTCTGCATTGACATTCCGGTTGGGCGGTAATTTTTTCATTACCTTCGCATCTTCAATATAAAGAATCACACTATCCTTGCCGTCAGAGCCGGCAAGCTTTGCAAGAAGTCCTTCTATCTTTTCCTCATAATCCGCCATGGTAGGGAACTTTATCCACAGTTTTTTCGGGATTTCATCAAAGGCAGTAATCTTTTCGCAAATCAGCTTACCGTCCCTGTCCTCTTCCAAGGAAACCCTTCCGCGGATAAATACTTTGTTATCCTCAACCAGCTTGGCACTGTACTTTTCATAGTCTCTGGGAAATACAATCACTTCTACGGAACCAAGCAAATCTTCTACCTGTAAAAATGCCATAATCTTGTCATTCTTAGTATATTTTATCTTCTTGTCTGCAATCAGTCCGCCAATAATCGCGGTCGAATTATCCTTTACAACGGTTTCATTGCTTTCTTCTTCTAACATAAAGTCTGCTGTGGTATTGGTAATCCCTTTCTTCCAAAGCTCTTCCCATTCCTCCATAGGATGTCCGCTTAAGTATACACCAAGTACCTCTTTTTCAAAACCCAGCAGCATCTCTTTGGAATATTCACCCACATCGGGAAGCTTTACTTCAAATTCTTCCTTCTGCTCCTCAGAAGCAATATCAAACAGACTCAATTGTCCTGCCATGTTGTTCTTCTTATCATGAACAATATGGTCCATAATCTGTACATAAGCACTCATAAACTGCTTGCGTGTACCGGGCAGGGAATCAAAGGCACCTGCCTTGATAAAGTTCTCAATGGCTTTTTTATTTACATCCTTATCTGCCACTCTGGTAATAAAGTCCTTCAGATTGGTAAACTCTCCTCTGGCATTTCTTTCGGAAACCACCGTTTCAATCACAGGCCTTCCCACGCTTTTAATGGCAGTCAGGGAATAAATAATGGCATTATCTTTAACGGAAAATCCGCTCTCACCCTGATTAATATCCGGGGGCAATATTTTAATTCCCATACTCCGGCAGGTCATAATATATTCTGCCACCTTAGAGGAATTATCAATCACCGACGTCATCAATGCTGCCATAAATTCTACAGGATAGTAATATTTGAGATACGCGGTCTGGTAAGCCACAACTGCATAGCATGCCGCATGAGATTTGTTAAAGGCATACTTTGCAAAATCCATCATATCATCATAAATCTGAGAAGCTACCGACTCGGAAATACCTGCCGCTACGCAGCCGGGTACTCCCTCTTCGGGATTTCCGTACACGAAATTGGCACGTTCCTTCTCCATAACAGACTGTTTCTTTTTACTCATGGCACGGCGTACCAAATCGCTTCGTCCCAATGTATAGCCACCCAGGTCACGAACAATCTGCATTACCTGCTCCTGATACACAATACAACCGTAGGTAGGTGCCAGAATGGGCTCTAACTGAGGGCAGGAATACACAATAGGTCCCGAGCTGTTTTTGCCCTTGATATATTTAGGTATAAAATCCATAGGTCCCGGACGATACAGGGAAACCCCTGCAATAATGTCCTCCAGATTCTCCGGCTTTAATTCCTTCATGAAGTTCTTCATGCCGCCGCTTTCAAGCTGGAACACACCGTCTGTCTTACCGGTTCCCAAGGATGCCAGTACCTTTTTATCATCGTAATCAATCTGATCAATATCAATATGAATGCCCTTGCTTTTTTCAATCATGGCAACCGCATCCCGGATAACCGTCAGGGTACGAAGCCCCAAAAAGTCCATCTTAAGGAGCCCCAGTTCTTCAATGGTGGTCATGGTAAACTGGGTGGTGATGGAACCATCGGAGCCTCTGGATAAGGGTACCAGTTCTTCTGCAGGTCTGGAACAGATTACCACACCTGCCGCATGCATGGAGGTATGTCTGGGAAGTCCCTCCAGACGTTTGCTCATATCAATTAATTCTTTCACCTGGTCATCGCTTTCATACATCTTACGAAGCTCCGGGTTAATCTGCAGGGCACGTTCAATGGTAATATTTAATTCATTGGGAATCATCTTGGCAAGGGAATCCACATAGGCATATGGTAAGTCCATCACACGTCCGACATCACGGATGACACCCTTTGCCGCCAAGGTACCGAAGGTAACAATCTGCACTACCTTTTCAGCGCCGTATTTACGTCCCACATAATCAATTACCTCCTGTCTTCTTTCAAAGCAGAAGTCAATATCAATATCGGGCATGGAAACACGTTCCGGATTTAAGAAACGCTCAAACAGCAAACTGTATTTAATGGGGTCAATATTGGTAATTTTAAGGGTATAAGCAACGATACTTCCCGCCGCAGAACCTCTTCCCGGCCCTACCATGATGCCGTTTTGCTTGGCATAATTGATAAAGTCCCAAACAATCAGGAAGTAGTCTACATAACCCATGTTTTTGATAACATCAAGCTCGTAGTCAAGACGCTCCTTTAAGGTAAGTCCCGTATCTCCGGCAGGGGCATTTTCATCCTCCCCGTATCTCTCATGAAGACCGTCATAGCAAAGCTTATTTAAATAGGTCCAGGAATCATATCCTTCCGGCACTTCAAAATGAGGCAGCTTGGTCACGCCGAACTCGATTTCCACGTTACAGCGCTCCGCAATCCTCTGGGTATTTTCTACTGCTTCCCATGCATAAGGAAACAGTCCTTTCATTTCTTCTTCACTCTTGACGTAATACTGACCGCCCTCATAACGCATCCTGTCCTCATCCGCCAGCTTTTTACCGGTCTGGATACAAAGCAGGATGTCATGAGGTTTTACGTCATCCGCATAGGTATAGTGTACATCATTGGTTGCCACAAGAGGGATGTTCAGCTCCTTACTCATCTGAAGTAAGGTGGTATTTACCATCCGCTGCTCCGGTAAACCATGGTCCTGTAATTCCAAAAAGTAGTTTTCCTCTCCGAAGCAGTCTCTATACTTAAGTGCCGCCTTTTTGGCCTCGTCAATGAGACCTTTTTGGATGTAACGCTGCACTTCTCCCGCAAGACAGGCAGACAGTGCAATAATCCCCTCATGGAACTCATTTAACACTTCCATATCCACACGGGGTTTATAGTAATAGCCTTCGGTAAAACCGCGGCTGACAATTTTCATCAGATTATCATAACCAACATTATTCTCTGCAAGTAAAACAAGGTGGTAATATCTGTCCTCACCACCGGTCAGTTCCTTATCAAAACGGGAATTGGGTGCTACATAAATCTCGCATCCCAAAACCGGTCTGATGCCTTCCTCTTTGCATGCTTTATAAAAATCAATGACACCGTACATTACGCCGTGGTCAGTAATGGCAGCACTGTCCATGCCAAGCTCTTTGACACGCTTTACATATTCTTTTATTTTGTTGGAGCCGTCCAACAGACTGTATTCTGTATGGACATGAAGATGTGCAAATGCCATAGTGTGCCTCCTGCCTTAGTACCGATGTCAGACCATTATATCCGATCGTAAATTTCCTTTTCTATTGTAACAAAAAAGAAATGCCTTGGAAAGTACCTGACATTTCTTTTTGTGAATCTCTATTCTGTTGTTATTTTGAAAGAATAAGTTGCATCCTTATTCCATCTTTTTCATTTTGACATATAAGGACAATGCAAGAGGGAATCCTATCAGTCCCATCAATCCAAACAATCTTGCTCCCACAAACATACTGATTAAAGTTGCAAGGGGATGAAGACCGATTTGCTTTCCTACCAGTTTCGGCTCCAGTGTATTTCTGATAACGGTAATAATCAGATACAAAATTGCAATTCCGATGGCCATTTTATAGTCACGAAGTATCGCTGCAATGATTGCCCAGGGAATCAAAATTCCTCCCGTTCCTAAAATGGGAAGGATATCAAATACCGCAATTACCATGGCAATCAAACCTGCATAAGGCACTTTTAACAGCCAAAGTCCCAAAAACAGTTCGCAAAAAGTAATTAACATCAACAAAGAGTAGGAACGCAGGAAAATACCGATAATGTTCTTGGTTTGGTTAGTAATGTGAATAATTCTTTCCTTCCACTGTCCGGGCAATGCACCCAAAGTCATTTCTATCATGCCGTCAAAGTCTCCTGCCATAAAGTAGGAAGAAATTACCGTAATAATAATTTTAATTACTACGGAAGGTACCGATACCGCATAACCGGACACTGCTTTAATGATACTTCCGGAAGATGCGGAAATAAAATTTCCTATCTCTGTAAATATCTGTTCAAAAATTGTCTCCAAGCTTAAGATAACGTCTTGGTTTCCATCCTTTACCATATCCCTCATCTGATGATAAACTGTCTGAATCGCCGGCATCAGCTTTTGGGTGTAAAACTCCGGAAGCCCTAAGAAGAAATTTCCGATCAACGGAAATAAATTGGCACTGACTTTCAGCACTGCAAACGCAACTCCGCCCCAGAAAAGCGTAAGTAAAATGCGTAGTATCCACCTCTGCCCGTATTTCAATTTTTTCCCTAAATAATCAGCAGGGTACTTCAATGCCCAAACCACAACGAACGCTATTAAAAAGGGTACTAACACTGGAAATAAATACTTAAGTCCAAGATAGCCAAAAACCAGTATCAACCCATAATATAATATATTGATTATAAATTTTCTTTTCTTATCCACTTTTTCCCTTATTTGTACAATAAAATATACTTTTTTAATTTAATCTTAGTATGACCATAAGCACAATTCCAGTAAAGAATGTGTTAAGAAAACCGCCCCTTTTCAGGAACGGTTTTCTTCCCATAGTCATTGTGCTTTTTATAAATATTTCTTTAAATCTTCCACTTTATCAAGCTTTTCCCAAGGAAGGTCAAGGTCGTTACGTCCAAAATGTCCGTAAGCTGCTGTCTGCTTGTAAATCGGACGACGAAGGTCTAACATCTTGATAATTCCTGCAGGACGAAGATCAAAGTTCTCTCTTACGATGTCAACCAGCTTTTCATCGGAAACCTTACCTGTTCCGAAGGTATCAATCATAATGGAAGTAGGCTGAGCTACACCAATTGCGTAGGACAACTGAATTTCGCACTTATCAGCGAGGCCTGCTGCAACAATGTTCTTTGCAACGTAACGAGCTGCATATGCTGCAGAACGGTCTACCTTAGTACAGTCCTTTCCTGAGAAAGCACCGCCGCCGTGACGTGCATATCCGCCGTAGGTATCTACGATAATCTTACGTCCGGTAAGACCTGCATCACCGTGAGGTCCGCCGATAACAAAACGTCCTGTAGGGTTAATGAAAAACTTAGTATTCTCATCAATCAGTTCTGCAGGAAGAATGGGCTCGAACACATACTTCTTGATATCAGCATGAATCTGTTCCTGTGTTACATCAGGGTCATGCTGTGTAGATAATACAACTGCCTCCAGTCTTACAGGCTTGTCATTTTCATCATATTCTACGGATACCTGGCTCTTTCCGTCAGGTCTTAAGTAGGTTAATGTTCCGTCCTTACGGATTTTGGTAAGCTGCAGTGCCAGCTTGTGAGCAAGGGAAATCGGATAAGGCATAAATTCAGGTGTTTCATTGGTTGCATAACCAAACATCATACCCTGGTCACCTGCACCAATCGCTTCAATTTCTTCTTCGCTCATTTTGTTTTCTTTTGCTTCTAATGCTTTGTCAACACCCATAGCAATATCTGCTGACTGTTCGTCAATTGCTACAAATACTGCACAGCTGTCACCGTCGAATCTGTAATCAGCTTTGGTATAGCCGATTTCTTTTACAGTGTCACGAACAACCTTCTGCATATCCACATATGCGTTAGTTGTAATTTCACCGGTAATTAAAACAAATCCTGTACAACAAGCTGTTTCACAAGCAACACGGCTCATAGGGTCCTGTTCCATGCAGGCATCGAGAATTGCATCAGAAATGGCATCGCAGACTTTGTCAGGATGTCCTTCGGTTACGGATTCGGAAGTAAATAATCTTTTTTCCATCTTTTTTCTCCTTTTCTTGTAAAAAAATATCCACCTATGCATCTTACATAAGCGGACCGACTGTCGATAATCAAATCCTCTTATTGTTCGATTAACCAATTTGGTTATTACTCGCTCAGGCAGGCACCTTCCGCTTGCGGGGTTGCCGTGGCTTCATAGGTCCTATGTACCTCCACCACTCTGAATAAGAGATTTCACAATATGGAATTTTCCTATCTGTAGATAGGCTACACCACAAAAGGGGATTTGTCAATATCCTTATTAAAGATTGACAATATTACCCATAAATTTTATAATTTATTTATCTATTTATAGCCTAAAATAATACCACTGGAGCTTTTATGAAACGAATAAAAACTTCTGATTTGCTTCCCGGCATGATTACTGCCGAGGATGTCCTTAACTACAACAATCAGCTGATTCTTCCTAAAGGGCTTATCCTGACAGATAAGACCATTACGAAGCTTGCTTTTTATTCCATTCTTTCGGTACGTGTGGAGGAGGAATCCGCCGAACTGGGTAACTCATCCGACTATGAGCCTACTTATGCCGAGAAGATAAGACAAAGTCCTGAATTTATCCAATTCAAGAAAGAATTTGAGCATGATGTAGATACCTTCAAAAATGTCATTAATGATGTCATTGAAAAAGGGGCCCCGCTGGATGTTGATAAACTGATGAATCACACCTTAAACATTTTGGACCCTACTTGGACAACCCCAAATGTATTTGATATGCTTCACAGCATGCGCCAATATGATGATGCCACTTACATCCATTGTATGAATGTTGCACTCATTTGTAATGTTTTTGCAAGATGGCTTCGTCTAAGCGAAGAAGAAATCAGAACTGTTACCATCAGCGGGTTATTACACGACATCGGTAAAACAAAGATTCCCGACAGCATCATCAAAAAGCCGGGCAAGCTTACCGAGCAGGAATATACCATTGTGAAAAGGCATCCTCAGGAAGGCTATCGCATGATAGAAAATTCCGCGTTAACAAATTCTATCCGTAATGCCGTGTTGATGCACCATGAAAGATGTGACGGCAGCGGCTATCCTTTCGGAATCAGTGGTGACAAAATAGACCCTTATGCCAAGATGGTTGCTATTGCTGATGTTTATGACGCCATGACATCTGCCCGCATCTATCGCGGTCCTTTGTGCCCGTTTAAGGCCATCGCTCTTTTTGAAAGTGAAGGACTTCAAAAATACGATACCCGTTTTATCCTGACTTTCCTTGAGAATGTAGTAAATACTTATCTTCTGAATTCCGTCCGATTAAATAATGGTGTCACCGGCAAGATTGTTTATATTAATAAAGAGCATTTATCTTCGCCTACCATTCAGACGGAGCACGGTTTTATTGACTTAAGCCAACATCCGGAGCTGTATATTGAAGACCTTATTTAGCAAACAACAGACATTACTGTACATACAAAAAAGCCGTTCACTTGCGAACGGCTTTTATCTTTATCCTATCTTTAATTTAAACTTCTGCAGTTCTCTTTCCGTACTGACTTTCTCTATCTGTGCACCCAGACTCTGAAGCTTCTGCGGGAAATCTTCGTAACCTCTTTCAATGAATTTAATATCATCAATGGTTGAAATTCCTTCCGCTGCCAATGCTGCCGTCACAAGGGCTGCACCGGCTCTAAGATCAGGCGCCGTAATACTGGCACCGGTATATTGGGAAACACCGTCAATAATAGCTGTATTTCCTTCTACCTTGATATTGGCACCCATTCTGGTCAATTCATCAACATACTTAAATCTGTTTTCAAAAATACTCTCGGTAACAATGCTTGTCCCCTTGGAAAGTCCCAATGCCACCGTAATCTGCGGCTGCATATCCGTGGGGAAACCGGGATATGGCAATGTCTTTACATGAGTATGGGTCAAAGGCTTGGCTGCTACTACACGCACAGCATCATCAGACTCTTCTACCTCACATCCGATTTCCATCAGCTTGGCACTGATAGATTCCAAATGCTTGGGAATTACATTCTTAACCGTAACATCGCCTTTCGTTACTGCTGCCGCAAACATAAAGGTACCTGCCTCAATCTGATCGGGAATAATCGCATATTCTGTTCCGTGAAGACCGGATACTCCTTTAATTCTGATAACATCAGTACCTGCGCCCTTAATATTAGCACCCATACTGTTTAAAAAGTTGGCAACATCTACGATATGCGGTTCTTTCGCTGCATTCTCAATAATGGTCTGTCCTTCTGCCATGACAGCAGCCATCATAACATTAATGGTAGCTCCTACCGAAACAACATCAAGATAAATATGTGTTCCTTTAAGCTGCTGTGCCCGGGCAATGACAAGACCGCGTTCAATTTTTACCTCTGCGCCCAATGCCCTAAAGCCCTTAATGTGCTGGTCAATGGGACGAAGTCCGATATTGCATCCGCCGGGAAGTGCCACCTCAGCTCTGCGATATTTACCAAGGAGTGCTCCCAAGAAGTAATAGGATGCTCTGATTTTTTTGATACTGTCTTCTTCTATCACTAAATCCTGAATGGATTTGGCTGTAATCTTAACTGTGTGTCTGTCAATACGTTCTACTCTGATTCCTATGCTTTCCATTGCCTGAAGCATAGCTGCCGTATCACGTAAATCCGGCACATTTTCTATTGTAACGGTCTCTTCCGTCATTACTGCCGCTGCCAAAATACCAAGTGCTGCATTTTTGGCGCCGCCTATTTCCACTTCACCAACCAGCGGATTCCCGCCTCTGATTGCATACTGTTCCATAGTATACCTCTATATCTATCATCAACTGTTCTATTTGCAAAAATTCATAAACATACTATTTTAGTATAGCATATTCTAATCATTTGTAAATGCCAAACATCAGTTCATATACTGATAAGGGTCTACTGCCTTGCCGTTAATCAGAATTTCAAAGTGCAAATGTGGTCCTGTACTGACACCCGTATTTCCGCTGAGTGCAATTTTCTGCCCCTGGGATACCGTTTGTCCCGCAGATACCAGCACCTTACTTAAGTGACCGTATCTGGTCTGTCTGCCATCGGGATGGTTGATATAAACAACATAGCCATAGCCGCTACCCCAGCCTGCTCTGGCAACCGTACCACCGGAGGATGCCACTACTGCTGTTCCCGTAGGTGTTGCCCAGTCAACGCCCTTATGATAGGTACTTGCCCCCTTCTTCGGCGCGCTTCTGCGTCCGAAGCTTGAGCTTAAACGTCCGCCGGAAATCGGTTTGATATAGGTAGGCGGTATCTTGGTACCCCTCTCCATAATCTTAGGAACTGCTTCATAGGTAATTTCTTCCTTGATAATTTCCGTTCCTACTTTTTTATCATTTTCGTAAGAAACCACTGCAATTACCTTTCTGTGTCCGGCAGAAGGCTCTTGCAGAGTTTTGGTTTGCGTCGTATACCATTCATCATTATCAACATAAATAATATCCGCCTCATAATCCTCTTCATAATACAACTCTTCCTGTCGAAGCACAGTAAGCTCCGGTTCCGGCACTGTAATAATCAGTTCATCACCGGGACGGATCATAGACCGCTCATCCTCCAAGGAATCATTCATCTCAATCAGTCTGTCAAGAGGTATGTTTGTTGTGATGGCAATTTCTGATAAGGTATCACCGGCTTTTACCTCATAGACCTCATTCTTTTCCTGCTCCTTGGTAATTGCTTCAATCGCCTTATCCAAATCCGTTAATTCTTCCACACCGAGATATGCCTCTACCACCTCGATAGTATCTCCGAAATCCATGGAAATTAATCCCAGGTCAAAATCTTCGAAATCAGGATCTCCGGCCGGCTTTACTCCTTCAAACAGCTCATCAATTTCCGCATCCAGTCCGGCACTGACAGCAACAGCTTCTAAAACCTGCTCCTCTGCCTCTTCATCTGTAATTAATTTAGTACTCAAAACAGATAATTCACGGGTAGGATCCAGATTAAGTTCTACCGTATACTTTCCTTCTGAATCATATTTATCTATGGCTGCCTGTAATAATGCAAGAACTTCTTCTTCGTTTTCCAGATTCACCATGAAATCCCCTATCTTAACAACATAGGACCGGTTCATTGTTTCTCTGACATTATCTGCCAAAACCATTGCCATATTGGAAATAACCTTTTCCGAATTATCCACCTTTCCCCAGATTACTTCCTGTCCCTGTACCTCCAGCTCCGGTTCAACCAGTACCAGTTCTTCACTGTCGGAGGCAATTTGTCTTCTTGCTTCCTTTACATATGTTTCTGCAAGCTCCGGTGACTCTACCGTACCTACTCTTACACCATTTAAAAGCACCGTAAACATATTATCTCCGGTGCTTTCAAAAGCTATATAGGAAGGAAGAAAAAAGATACTGACAAGTATTGCCAGAACTGCTATTTTCATCCTTCTGACTCTTAATCTTTTATAATAACAAGATATAAATTTCATCTTAAATAAACCATGCCTTATACTTTTGTAACATTTTCGTAACAATCACATTCTAACAGCAAATGATTTTCTTGTAAAGAGTCTGTTCTTTTCCTATTGCTGACAATCCCACTTTTTTGTTAAACTACATTATAGATAATTGTAAAAGGAGAAGCTATGGAACAGATTATTTTTCATATTGACGTAAATTCCGCATACCTTAGCTGGAGCGCTTTGTCTCTTCTTGAAAAAGGAGCCGAAACAGACCTTCGTGAAATCCCTTCCGTTATCGGCGGTGATATTGAAAAGCGGCACGGTATTGTTCTGGCCAAATCCGTTCCCGCAAAAAAATACGGCATCGTTACCGGAGAGCCGATTGTCAATGCCATGCGCAAATGCCCCGGTCTTACCATCGAAGCACCTGACCACAATCTGTATCAGCAAAGAAGTCACGAACTGATGAATTATTTATCACAAATCTGCCCTGATATTGAGCAGGTTAGCGTTGATGAATGTTACATGGATTATACTCCCATTTCCCATCTGTACCAAACACCTACAGAGGCTGCCCACTTTATCAGGCAGCAGGTAAAGGAGCGTTTTGGGTTTACCGTAAACATCGGCATCTCTGACCGCAAAACCCTGGCAAAAATGGCTTCTGACTTCCAAAAGCCGGACAAAGTACATACCCTTTATTCCTACGAAATCAAAGAAAAGCTATGGCCCCTTCCCGTCTCCTCCTTATTTATGTGCGGCAAATCCAGTGTGCAAACACTGAATAAGCTGGAAATTAAAACCATCGGCGATTTAGCAAATGCAGATTGCGATATTCTCTCTGCCCACCTGAAAAGCCACGGCATTACTCTTTGGGAATATGCCAACGGTATCGATTCCTCCACTGTAGCATCACTTCCTGCAGAGGTAAAGGGAATCGGCAACTCTACCACGCTTTCCAAGGATGTAACACTTCGCGAAGAAGCCTGCAAAACCCTCTTATGGCTTGCAGAGTCCGTAGGCAAGCGCCTTCGTGAAGCAGACCAGCTTGCCGGCATGGTCAGTGTGGAAATTAAATACAGCAGTTTTCGGAGCGTTTCTCACCAGACCACTTTAGATATACCATCCGATACTACCCAATTTCTCTACCAAACTGCCTGCAGCCTGTTCGATGACCTTTGGGACGGTTCTCCCATCAGGCTTTTGGGACTACGCACTTCCAAATTATGCAGTTCCTCCGAGCCTTTCCAAATGAGTCTTTTTGATTTACCGGTAATGTCAGCTTCAGAAGACCAATCTGTAAACCACCGTGAGCAGACAGGTCCTTCCTTATCCCGGCAGAAGTTAGCCGCACTTGACAAATCCCTTGACGATATCCGGCGTAAGTACGGAGAAAACGCCATTATCCGCGGCAGTCTGTTAAAGGAAAACAAGCCTCACAAACATTAGTCCGATAAAAAAGCCATGCAGGAAGCAAAACTCCCTTGCATGGCTTTGTAATTCTCTTTTAGATTTTATTTTTTCTTACGGACACTGTACCCGAAGCTGCCAAGCTCTTTTCCCAGCGAAAAATAGGTTCCGTGGGAATACACCATAGGCTTTGCCTGAGACAGGGAAAACTTCCCTTTTTCATCCATATAAGCTTCATCTGCATGTACCGCCACAACCTCCGCCAGAAACATATCGTGGGTTCCCAGCTTAATAATCTCTTTCACTTTGCATTCAATATTAACAGGACTTTCCAAAAGTAATGGAGCAGATACTTCCTTGGCGGGAATTGGTGTCAGCTTCATCTCTTTAAACTTATCTACATCTCTTCCGCTCTTTACACCGCAATAATCCGTTGCAAAGGTAAGCTTTTCGGTGGTCAGATTAATGACAAATTCTCCTGTTTCTTCTATCATATGATAAGAATACCGCTCCGGTCGCACTGATATGGAGACCATAGCAGGGTCACTGCAAACAGTTCCCGTCCATGCAACCGTAAAAACATTTTGTCTGCCTTCCTTATCAGCCACCGTTACCAGCACCGCCGGTAGCGGATAAAGCATATTTCCCGGTTTCCAACTTTGTTTACTCATAGTCCCTCACATTCTGTCATAATAATAATGGGTTTTCATTCATTTAGAACAGTCCGAGAATTCTTGCAACGGAAATTCCCAAGCTTACCAGTGACAGAATCATGGTAATCGTCACAAAAGGAAGAATCACCTTATTACTTTTAGCTGCCTTTTCCTGTGCCAGTTTTATTTCCGCTGTCTGCTTCTCCAATTCCTCAATCATGGCAGCCTGCACATTACGATACACTTTCACGTTATCTGTATGTAAAAAGTCTTCCATACTCTTAAAGGATGCTTCCAGCTTGCCCTGCATCTCAGTCATGGTTTCGGTAATCGCTTCAAGATTATCTGCATTTTCTTTTATTTCCGCAATTTTCGCAAGGCTCTCCGCTACAGTCTTGTTAATTCCTTCAATGGACACATCTGAAGTCTGTTTAATACCCGCAATGGACATATCCGAAGTTTGTCTGATTTTGGATACGGATGCACTTTCGATTTCTTCTACGGTCTTGCCCAGCTTTTCACCTGCTTCATCTGCCAGTTGGGCAACACCCTGGGCACTTTCGATATTTTTCAGGTTTAATTTACGCATTTCCTGAAGGCAATCATCATACTTTCCCATCTGTTCCTTAAATAATGCCATCTGGGTTTCTAAATTTTGCAATTCTGCTGCATCAGCTGCCTGATTGGCACGGATCATATCCTGAGAAGTCAGCTTCTGTGCTATCTTATCCATAAAATTATCCATAATTTATCCCTCCGGGTATCTTATCTGTTTTCTCAAATAATTGCACTTACTCAATTATCTTATCACTTTTATAGAAATTTTACAACGCATTATCTTTTTTGTTACTTTTGCACAAATTTAGCTGTGTTTTTTTGTTTTGCTTGGTATAATTAACGATATTTTCATACTGTGTTCACAGTTTATTCATATTTAAAGGCTATACTATATTTATAGTAAATATTGGCTACGTAATGTTTTTCATTACACATATAGATAAATTTTTTCATAATAGCCCGGGTGCAGCAATGTACTCGGGCACTCCTCATTTTTCAGGCCCCAAGCATTGCTGCGGGAATAAAAAAAGAAAGAAATGAATGATGCAAGTTTACTTGCAATCAGACATTTTCTTTCTTATTTTTATTTTCATAGAAATCTCAGATGACCGAGCCGAAGCATCTGCGCAGGCGAGGTTACCTGAGATTCCCGCAGCATAATCCCTTTACACTCCCTACTCTTCCTTCTTACTGAACATTTGCACTTCTTCGTTCAGCGAAAGCATCCTTTTATCAAGTTCAGAAACCATCTTGGAACACTCTATCAGCTCATTCCTGATATAAACCGGTACATTTCCTTCAAACTTATAATTAATCTTATGCTCTAAGCTTGCCCAAAAATCCATAGCAACCGTTCGAATCTGTATTTCGACTTTGGTATCCACAATTCTGTCCGAAAGATAAACCGGAACGGTTACCAGCATATGGTAACTTCTGTATCCGCTGGGCTTCGGATTGGTAATATAATCCTTGATAGAAATTACTTTAATGTCGCTCTGCTTGCTGAGTATCTCTGCTATCTGATAAATATCGGAAGCAAATGAGCAAATCACTCTGATACCCGCAATATCATTGACATGCTCTACCATATTCTGAATTGTTGATTCATATCCGTGTTTCTTAAGCTTCTTTACAATACTCTCTGATGTTTTAATCCGTGACTTAATATGCTCAATGGGATTATATCTATGTACATGGTGAAATTCATCATTCAGTACTTCCAATTTGGTCGATATCATTTTGAGCGCCGAACTGTAAATTAATATGACCTCTTTCCAATTATCCACATCGCCGTCACGCGCTGCTCTAAGTTCCATGCTATACCACCTTATTATGTATTTCCCCTCCATGAGGCTTAGCCTCTTTTTTATTCTATCACATTTTATACTTAATGTACACTTTTCGCGGTTTCTTTATACATTTTTAAGTTTTGCGCACATCATATGTATATGCAGCTCCTTTTATTTTATTACTGTTTTTTTCTATCCGGTGTGATATGATAATATCACTAAAAAACATTCTTTAAGGAGACCTTTCTATGTTCCGCTTATGGGCTAAAATTTTTAAAGATAATCGCATGCAAAAAGATACGGTTATTTGCAATTCTTCTGATGACACCCGTACACATAAAGTGTTTCAGGCTGTAGATGAAGTCTGCTATGAATTTGACTTAGGAAAACCTATCTGGCTGGATGCTACCGTGGCAGAATTCAAACGTCACGCCAAAGCCAGATTTACGCAAGATAACTTCATTGAAAGTATTGATTTCGATTATTTGGAAATTCATGTCATTGAAGAAGACTAAATTTCACAAGCAAATGATTATTTTTATTAATTTCACATAAAACAATTGACACGGGGAACGATAAGTTGTAGTATGTAAGCATGTTTGATGTAGTTTTTAAAACTACATGTCGTCTTTTATAGCATTAGGAGGTTGTTTATATGCAGATTACAATTCGTGAACCGGGCAGTGCACTAACACATTTTATTGCCATGATGATGGCTTTGTTTGCTGCCACACCACTACTGATAAAAGCGGCTCTTTCCGGAGGTCCCTTAGCAATGACTGCCATGGGTATTTTCATCTTAAGCATGATTATGCTCTATGGTGCAAGTACTACTTACCACACGTTAAACTTAAGCGGCAAGGCTCTGCGCTTTTTCCGCAAAATAGACCACATGATGATTTTTGTGCTGATTGCAGGTTCCTATACCCCGGTATGTCTAATTGTCTTAGATGGGAAGCTAGGCTATACACTCCTTGCTGTCGTATGGGGAATTGCACTTTTTGGCATGATTCTGAAAATGTTCTGGATTACCTGTCCTAAGTGGTTTTCTTCCCTGCTTTATATTTCCATGGGTTGGGTATGCTTATGCGTATTCGGAACCTTATGGAATACGTTACCTCACTCTGCTTTTCTATGGCTTTTAATAGGCGGTATCTTCTATACGGTAGGCGGAGTTATTTATGCGCTGAAAATCCCGGTATTCGGAAACCGTTTTCAATACTTCCGCGCTCATGAACTGTTCCATGTATTTGTCATGGCAGGCAGCATATGCCACTTTATCTTTATGTACAACTACGTTGCATAACAAAAAAGAGTACCGATTTGCATTATGTAAACCGGTACTTTTTTATTTCTTGATTATTTCATTTTTTCAAACGTTCTAATCCTCATATCCGTTAGGATTATGACTCTGCCAGTTCCATGCATCCGCACACATATCTTTAATATCATACTGTGCTTCCCAGCCCAATTCTTTCTTTGCTTTCGCCGCGTCAGAATAGCATGTGGCAATATCTCCGGGACGTCTGTCTTTTATTACATAAGGCACCTTCACACCTGTTGCTGCCTCAAAGTTCTTTACGATGTCAAGAACACTGTATCCGGTTCCCGTTCCCAAATTGTAAATACAAAGACCGGCTTTGTCCTCAATCTTCTTAAGAGCCTTTACATGTCCTAACGCCAAATCCACTACATGAATGTAATCACGTACGCCGGTGCCGTCATGGGTATCATAGTCATTACCAAATACGCCAAGCTCTTTTAACTTACCTACCGCCACCTGCGTGACATAAGGCATCAAATTATTAGGGATACCGTTAGGATTTTCTCCGATTGTACCACTCTTATGGGCACCAATTGGATTAAAATAACGCAGAATAATTACATTCCACTCCGGATCTGCTTTCTGGATATCCATCAGAATCTGTTCCAGCATGGACTTGGTCCAGCCGTAAGGATTGGTACACTGACCCTTAGGGCACTCTTCCGTAATGGGTATCATGGCAGGATCACCGTATACCGTTGCGGAAGATGAGAAAATAATATTCTTTACACCATGCTGTCTCATCACGTCAACCAGAGTTAATGTACCTGCAATATTATTCTCATAATATTCCCACGGCTTCTGTACCGATTCTCCAACCGCTTTCAAACCCGCAAAATGAATACAGGAATCAATGTTTTCCTTTTCAAAAATTGCATTCAAAGCCTCTCTGTCAAGAATATCTGCCTGATAAAAGGTTACCGGCTTCCCGGTAATTGCTTCTACTCTTGTTAAGCTTTTCTTGCTGGAGTTGCTCAGATTATCCACAACCACAACTTCATAGCCTGCATTTTGTAATTCTACCACTGTATGGCTGCCGATATATCCGGCTCCGCCCGTAACCAAAATTGCCATTTTGTTGCCTCCGTTCTCTATCTTTTACACACACATTGTACCAATATGCCTATCTTCTCACAAGTCAGTAATGTTGCTCAAACCTGTCAGAATGTTAGATTATAATTCTATTCCATTCTCTTTACACAGTGTTCTTGCACTCTCCACGGAATCCACTCCTGTTTTATTTTTAATCGGCGCAAATTCTTTGTTTCTCTCCACTTCAAAAGGAAGACAGCTGTCCAATTCATGAATCATATCCAACACCAGCTGTTCAAACTTATACCCGTTGGGTTCTTCCGGCTTCACCAAAATACCGTTTTCATCAAGATAGGGTATCTTCTTTTCAACAATATGGAGCGGCAGCTTCTTTTCTCTGATAGCTTCCAAATCAGACACCTTAAATAAATAGTTCAAAATAACACCAAAATAATATGCCGGGTCTCCGTTTTCATCCTTGGCATTTGCAAGTTCATCCGTCAATTCATAGTATTCAATGATAGATGGTTTTCCATCCTCCAAACACATCACTCCCACCTTTTCATCCGGTGCGCACTTGCGTACTACCTTAGAACCGCAGGCACAATCTTTGGCAATCACAGCTCCTACAAAGCAAGGGTCTGCAATTCTCTGCAATACATTATCCACAGCAAAAACGTTCAACCACTCTACGCCGTCAGCCATAGCCTTCTGAGCGATTCCCCACTTGTGCATGGAAGAATACCAGCCTCCGTTTCCGTTAGGGGATGTGGAAATCTTGTACTTTTCTTCCATATATACCTTTCCTTCATAATCCGATGCGGGTGCCATCTCCTGCATAAAGAAGGTAATGTAATCCTTATGATATCCGAAATACTTATGCTCCTTTAAAAAGCTTACGGTAGCCTCATGGTTTTTGTCACTGGTCATAACATAAAGCGGAATCCAGCATTCTGCCTGCTCTACCACATCCATCAGATTCTCTATCAGCCTTTGGAAAATATACACATCCTTGGTAAGGCCTATATTGTACATCCCCTTAGGGTCATCGGAACCCAAGCGGGTACCCATTCCTCCTGCCAAAAGCACGGCTCCTACCTTTCCCTGTTTTATGGCATCCAAACCGATTTTGACGAACTGCTCTCTACCGGCTTCTATTTCTGTAAGCTGCATTGCTGCAAGAGGGGAGATTTCCCCTTTCTTGTTTTCTTCTCTTTTTTCCTTGCAGGATGAAAGCATAGAAAAGTCAGTATCCTGAATCTGCTCAAGCAATAATTGTTTTTGCTCTTCCGTAAGCTGATCATAATAAGCAAGGACATGTTCCTGTCCGTACATTTGCAGTTTATTCATCGCTTCCTGATAAGTCATTTCATTCCCTCCATTATCATTCCTGATTTTGCGTAATCTCTCTAAATCCTTTTATTCTCATTATTGTTTCCTTTTTTTACACTATTTATATTATAAATTGATTCATCCGAATATGCAACTCGCTCTTACATGCACACTCTACGCCATCCGTGTTAAGGAGATGTTAATCGCACGTTAATCTCGTGTTAAGACAGTATAAAACTCTTGTTAAGAAAGCACTTCTCCTCTTTCATCCCTCATTTTTCACTGCTAAAATGAGTTTGCAAATCAAAAACAAAGAGGTAAAGAACAATGGATAATATGAATATCGGAATTTTATTGGTTATGCTTATCGGTGGTGCAGCAGGTATTTTTTCTACTGCTTTTTTGGTAGTATCTCTTCCTGCCACAATCGTTTGGAAAGTTTATCGTAGGGTGGTGAAAGGAATTCCCCTTACCATGTAACGAATGTAGCTGAATAAATGGAAACTGCCGGAACTTCTATTGTTCCGGCAGTATTTGTTTTAAGTAGTTGATTAAATTTTGCCCTATAATTGAAATCACTTTTTCTTCTTTCATTCCTCTTTGCAACAAAGCCGCAGTCAGAAGCGGTATTTGCCCGTGATGCAAAAAACAGTCAGCCGGCTTAGGCGGTTTCGCATCAGCATCTTTTCTCCTTCGCAATTCATATTCTGCCCTGTCATAAGAATCACACAAATCAAATCCAAAGCAGACATGCTCCGCACCTATTTTTTCTGCTTCATATTCCCCGTGACGGCAAAGCATTTCCAAATGATTTCCGCTTCCCGAACCGGCAATCAGCATACAACCGTTAAGGCCCATAACTCCACCTTTTTCTGCCAGTACTTTCATTTGCTTATCGGTAAGATTCCTATAGTTATCATATACGTTCCTTGCGCAGGAATGAGTTGCAAGAAAAGGACGGGTTGCAAGCTCTGCCACTTCAGCAAAACCATCGTCGTTTAAATGACTGACATCTAAAAACCAGGAAAGCTGTTCCATCTTTTCTATCACCTGCTTTCCCACACTTGAAAGGCCTCCCGGTATCTGCTTATATTCTCCGGCTTTACAGCACCCTACCGCCAGTGCATTTTTTCGGCTCCATGTTAAAGCTGCTCCGCGTACCCCTTTTTCATGTAAAGTAAAAAGCCGTTCAAGATTGGTTCCGATGCAGTCCAAGCCTTCCATATACATCAAAATCCCTATTTTGCCCTGTTCCAACACATTTTCCAATTCTGCCTTGCAGGTAATGATTTCCGTATCTTCTATTTCAGCACACTCTTCCCTAAGTACTTCAATTTGGGCAAGTGCATTTTCCCATGCTCCTTCTATCCCCTGCTTTGCAATCAGTTTGGTTGGAATATACACGGAAGACATAATCAGGTTTATTCCCGCATTTTTCCAATTCTCTAAATAATGGTTTCTTATGATATTTTTTTCCCCGGCTTCTTTTCGAAGCAATATTTCTCCCGCCAAGTCCAGATGTGCATCCGCCACCGGATTTTCTTTATGTAATTTGATTGCCCTTAGTAAATATTCTTCTCCTACTTTAATGTCCACTCTCAATATCCTTTCTTAAGTTTGCATTATGATATAAAAAGGTACTTTGGAAGTTCCAAAATACCTTTTCTCTTTGTTTATTCTATGCAATTATTTTTCAAGGTCTACTGTTTTTAACAGTTCTCTGATTTCTTCTACGCTGAGCCACTGCGTATTGTTGTCTGAGCTGTAGGAGAAGCCTTCTTCTACCTTCTTACCGCTTGTATTAATCTTCTGCTTCTCATTCCAGGTCACCTGAGGATATACAATAAAATGCTTATCATATTCATAGGTGGTAGCAGAATCTTCTACCGTAACCATGATTTCATGAAGCTTTTCACCGGGATAAATGCCGATTTCTCTTGTCTTGCATCCGGGCATCATAGCCTCTGCCAAATCAGAAATCTTAAAGGAAGGAATCTTACTGATAAAGGTTTCTCCGCCGGTAGCTTCCTCAAGGGCTTTAATTACCAACTCCACTCCCTGGGTTAAACTAATCCAGAAGCGGGTCATACGATAGTCTGTAATAGTGAGCTCCGTGCATCCCTTCTTAATCATATCATAAAACTTAGGAATTACCGAGCCGCGGCTTCCTGCCACATTTCCGTAACGGACAATGGAAAAATTAATATCTTTATTTCCTGCATAAGCATTGGCTGCAATAAAAAGCTTGTCCGATACCAGCTTGGTACCTCCGTATAAATTAACAGGGTTTACCGCCTTGTCTGTGGAAAGTGCTACCACCTTCTTTACATTGGTATCTAACGCCGCATCAATGACATTCTGCGCTCCGTGAATATTGGTCTTAATCGCTTCATTGGGATTGTATTCACAAGCAGGTACCTGCTTTAAGGCTGCTGCATGAATGACATAATCTACGCCTTCAAACGCTCTGGTAAGTCTCTCTTTATCTCTTACATCTCCGATAAAGAAACGAAGCTTATCTGCATACTCTCTGAATTCTCCCTGCATAATAAACTGCTTAAACTCATCTCTGGAATAAATGATAATTTTCTTCGGATTATAATGAGTAAGTACATATTTTGTAAAACATTTACCAAAGGAGCCTGTACCTCCGGTAATCAGTATTGTCTTATTATCTAACATCATCAAAGCCTCCGCTATGTTTTATTTATTGTCACACCGTACATTTTAACACGAATCTCTTAGTACGGCAAATCTTTTTCTGTTCTGCCTTCCTGCCGATGTCTCTTTCCCTTTCCACCTGCTAGTTCATTTCATACAAGGTCCAAAGATTTTTCTCTGCAACCGGGCTGTAAGAAGAAAGGCTTTTATTACTCTGAAGCAGATTCTCAAGGCATGCTTCCTTGTCGTCTTTATCTGCCACATACACTAAAAGACGGTCACTTTCTGTAATCACCGTATCTGCTATCAGTTCTTTGTTATTCTGATTTGCAAGGTAAATACGGGGATATACCATCAGTTCATCCGACAGGCGCCATACATTTGCCGCCGAGTCTTCCCTATAATATACTACTACAGGCACATCTTTATTTGCTTCAACATATTCCATAATTTCTGCTTCTTCCTCATACAGAAAGAATACCTTACGCTCGAAATGCGAAGTAATCAGAATTCCCGCAATGGCAACCACGGTCACAAAACTAAGCATCCCAAATGCCTGCTTTTTTCCTCCCGCTTTTTGAATCAGAATTCTCACCGGTTCCAATGTAAAGTACAACAGTAAAAACAGTACAATTCCATATATGGGAAGCTGGTACCTGTTAGAGGTTTCCCCTAAAAGCAATGCTGTCTTGGAAATAGTAAAGAAGTATCCCACACAGGCAAAAAGCAAAAGTCCTATCATTTGACTTCTTTTGCTTTTCTCCTCTTCCTTCTTAAGAGTCCCGTTCTTTCTAAGGAAAATCACCGTCAGCCAGCCAAGGCAAATAAGCAACAGAAAAATGGCAAGAGTTCCGTTTACTACATAATCATCAAACAACCCAACAAAAAAGTTAAGTCTGCCCAATGTATTGTCTGCATTACTAAACTCACTTACAGCCTCTGTCCCCCGATATCCTCTGAAAATATGGGAAAAGCTTGCCGGATAATACAGGATTGCTGCCAAAAGCCCCACGCTGCAGGAGAACCCATACAAAAACAGTTCTTTTATTCTTTTCCCTTTTAGCAGCAACAAGCATAAGCCGGCTCCTAAAAATACATGAAAAATAATATAATAATACTGGGTCATAAACCCTAAAAATACTGTTGCCGCCAGCGGTAAATAAAACCGGATTCCGAATTTTCCCTTCTTCCATGCTTTCACATGAAGCCATGTCAGAAGCAAGATAAACAAGGTCAGCCACTGATACATTCTGATAAACATGGCACCGGAAATAACTGCCCCGCTAAAGCCCCAAAACAGGCAAATCATAAAGGCAAATCCTGTTGCCCTCTTCCCTTCGGTATCATCCTTGTCTTCCATCACATTTCTGACAACAGAAAATAAGAGAAAGAAGCATGGAATAAATGCTGCTATATTCACGGCAATTCCCAGCCATTTACTGAATATGCCGGGAAACAAAGAACAAACCGTGTGAAGCAGATAATAATAAAAGGGAGGATGCACATCCCACGACTGCATCTGCTTTACAATATTATAACGGAAGCGTTCCTTTTCAAGTACCACAAAATCATTACGGAAATTATCTCTCTCCTGCCATGTCCTATCCTCAACAAAGAGACCTGCTGTTTTATTGGTGGAATAATAGGAATAAAACTCATCCTCATGGAATCCCGCCTTACGGTCTGCATAATACAAAAGTACCGTAAGCTGCAGCAGAAGAAGAAGCAAAAGTGCTGCTCCCTGAAATACCTTTTTTCTGTTTTCCTGTAATTTGCCGAAAACGCTCATTATTTACTCCACTTTTTTATTGTTTTGTGTACCTTTCTTACAAAAGCCGGTGCATAAGAAAGCAGTAACAGATACTGCCTGTTTTTCTTTGTCAAATACGCATTTTTGCGGATATCCCTGCGATGCTTCTTTAAATAACTGCACACCTTCACGTAAAAATCATTATCCCTCGTCATCATGGAAACCGGAATGTGTAACAGGTAATCCAGTCTTTGGTACAGCGCGAACCGGACGGCTTCTTCCTGCAATGCCGGATATTCCTTTGCCACGATTTCTTCTACTCGGTCCGCATTACATACAATGTCGGTAAACACTCTCGGAAATACATTTTCATCCCTTGTCCGGGTATTGCTTCCGTAGCGGTAAAATACATGATAATCCTGCTCCGGCAAAATAGCAACCGCCGGAATCTTAGGCAGCAGATTCACAAGTAATCTGAAATCCTCATTCAGTTCTCCTTCCGGAAATCTCTCTGCCTTCAAAAGAGAGGCATGGGTCAGCTTGGTGCAAAAAGAACAATCTCCCCTATGGAGCAAAAGCTCCCGCATAAAGGTATCACTTTCCCAAAGCTCCGGTTTCTCAGGGGGAATACATACATCCTCCATTCGATTTCCCTGCTCATCTATTTCATCTCTGGAAACCTGCACCATTAACAGATTTTCCTGTAATGCCACGGCAAGCAGTCTTTCGTACATCTGCGGCTCAATATAATCATCACTGTCCACAAATCCGATATATTCTCCTCTTGCCTTTTCGATTCCCAAATTTCTGGCTGTGGAAACACCGCCGTTTTCTTTGTGAAATACACGCACTCTCCGATCCTCCATGGCAAACTTTTCTGCCATGGCACCGCTGTTATCGGTAGAACCGTCATCCACCAAAATAATTTCAATATTACGGTAAGTCTGTCTGCGAATGGAATTTACGCACCTTGGCAGCCATTCCACCACATTATAAATCGGTACAATTATACTAAGTAGTACCGGTTCCTGTCTTTGCTCCATTGTAATCATCTGCCGTTCCGAACCTTGGGACTTTTCATCGCCTTATTATGCCCTGCTAAGCGGTCCTTCCTTTGCCGGAACCGGCTCTCCTTCCAAAATTTCCTTTGCGAAGCGCACTAATTCTGATGCCGCGCTCTCCGCATTCCACAATCCGGTGATGGTTTCATACGCCTTGCGTCCCATCTCCCGGCACTTAGTGGGATTCTCTATCAGATAGTTAACTGCTTCAAGCAATTTATCATAGCTTCCCTTTTCATACATCATGCCGTTTACACCATGCTGAATCAGATACGGCACTGCACCGGCACGCTGATCAGCCACCTCCGCGCAACCGCTGTTCATGGCCTCATTCACTACCGCTCCCCAACCCTCTAAGTGATTGCTGGTAAAAACATGAATATGACTCTTTTCCATAAGCCTACGCACCTTTTCCGGTTCCATAAAGCCATGAAATACAAGCTTATCTTCCACCTCTTTTTCCTTGGCAAGCTCCATAAGCTCTTGCTCCATTTCACCGCTTCCTGCCATATGGATGCAAAAATCATCAAAGGGGCCGTTCTGCCATAGGTCTTTCTTCTCCTTCAAATCAGCGGCCAGCTGTATCATCAACTCCGGATGCTTTAAGGGAATAAAACGTCCTGCCCAGACAATGGAAACGGTACCTTCCTTTGCCTTCAAAGCTTCCCACTGCTCGTTTGAATAAGTTACCGTTTCCGGGAAATACCCCCACTTAAACATCTTATTCGGATAGCAATGAATCAGGCGGAAATCAGATGCCACATAACCTCCTGCACACAATAAATATGCCTTACTGTTCCTGAAACGGAAATGCTCTTTATATTTATACCAAAGTCCTTTCGGAGAAACAGCCTTCCACTGTCCTTCCCTGTAAATGCGTTCGCTGACCCTAATCACCGGCTTTCCTTCAAGGAGCCTTTTTTGAACAGGTTCCTCTTTTTCGCTCCAGCCTGCAAGCAAAACGTCACATTCCTCTATCAGGGAAAGACATTTTTCTTCCTCTTCATACATGCAACGCACATAGGGAAGCTTTGTCCCATCGGTATGCCATCCCATATCAATCCGCTCCTGCTCCATGGGACTTGCCTGAATAAAGCAGAAATCATCTCCCAGCAGCTTATAACATGCATTGCAAAAAGGAATCTGATGATGATTAATATAATTCGATAAAAATGTAATAGTCACACCTTACTCCTTTCGGCAAATGTCCTCATATATCTCCATCAGGCGGCAATAATTCTGTGCCCCGTCATGTACTTTTGCCGCACGCTTTCTTGCATTTTGGGAAAGCTTCTGCGTCAGGGGGCATCCACTTTCGTCTTTTTTATCTTCAAACAAACGCAGCACTGCCTTTGCCAATTCATCAGCATTTCCGCCTTCAAACAAAAGTCCGTCCTCTTCATGGGTAATCATATCCGGAATCCCGCCTACCTTTGCTGCCGCAACGGGCACACCAAGAAGCATTGCCTCTCCTATGGTGTTAGGAGAATTCTCCAATATCGAAGGACATACAAATACCGAAGACCTTAAAAACTGCTCCTTCATCTCCTGCTCCGTTAATTTGCCAAGTACTATAATTTTATCCTTCAAATCATACTTACGGATTAAGGATAACAAATACTTCCCATATGCGGAAAGCTTTATTTTTGCTTTTAGGCCCTTTTCATTAATAATGCTGTTACCTGCCACATAAACCTTGGTATCCGGAAACTCCTTGCAAATCAGGGGCAGTGCTTTCAGCAAAAAGTGAAATCCCTTTAAGGGATAATCACCCTGACCTAAAAAAATACTGTGTTTTTCACAGCTTTCCCTGTTCCACGCTCCGCTGTAAAAGCTGCTTCGCATGGTTTCGTTCATGCTGTGGTAGCGGGCTTTTTCATTCACCGTGCTGACGCCTTTCCTGTCAAATCCGGTTCGTCCCGTAACATGTCCGGCAAGCCTGAGCACTTCCTTTTCCCGCTCTCCTCTTTGGATAAATTTTTCCTGCTGTTGCTTTAAAGAATCTTTACGGATTATATCTCTGAAGGTTACACTTTGGCACACCTTCTTCGGCAAACCGGCCATATATACTTTTGCAATTTCATAACAGAGTCCCTGAATGCCAATCAGGGTTTTATCCGGGTTTTCAAACACCCTGACAGCTGCCAGTGCATGAGGAAATTCCGTTCCGAATACATGAATCATGTCCGGCTGAAAGTCTGCAAAAATTGTCTTGAAATCCTCTTCCATACCGGCGTCATAGACTTCCGGATGCGCCAAGTCCTCTGCAAATGCATAGCAAGGCACTCCCTGAACCATCAACGGTTTTCCTTTTTGCAAAGAGGGATACTCACTAAAAGCAGCTATGGGAAAGCAAATTCCAAGCTCTATTTCCCTATTTTCTTTTTTGGCAGTCAAAGCATTAAAAATACCGGTCAGCCAGCCTTCCCTATTGCTGTAGGGAAATCCCAATTCTTGGGCAATCACCGGAAGCATGATATTACACACCCACAAAACCTTTTTCATATTATCACCTATCTGCCCCTATAGAGCAGCTTTTTCAATCTGTTATAGATACCTGCCGTTTTCGGATTTCCGGCAATCATGGTCCGCACCGGCGCCAATGTCATCCACAAAACCAGCTTATATTTGAATAATTGTCCACGGCTCATGTAACGTCCGGTTATTTCCTTGTGCTCTGCTGCCGAACGTTTTTTGTTTTCCTTGCTTTCGGAAAAGCCGCCGCCTTCATAATCCGCAATCAAAATTTCCCGATAAAAGAAATTTGCTCCTCCCGGAATTTCTTTCGTAAAAAAACACCATAAAAACTGCTCATAATCTGCCCGTACGCGATAATCCGTTTGAAACGGATGGGCGGCAAGCAGCTCCCTGTCATAGAAGCATGCCTGATGGCAGGGCACATTTCTGTAGCAGCCAAAGGCATCTATCCTTGGGTTGGAATACACCACCTGCCCGGTCAGTCTTTCAAAAATGTTGCCATAATAAATTCCGGCTTTTGAGGGATTTTCTTTGATAAAAACAGCCACCTGTTCCAGCACCGTTTCATCATAAAATAAATCTCCGCAGTTTAAAAAATAAATATACTTTCCGCTTGCTTGTTCCGCTGCCTGATTCATGGCATCATAAATACCTGTATCTTTCTTTTCCAAAATCCTGATACGTTCATCCTGCAGGTTGCGGGCATAGGAAAGCGAGCCGTCTGCAGACAGCCCGTCTTTAATCAAAATTTCATAATCTGTAAAGCTCTGGTTTAAAATGCTTTGCAATGTTATTTTCAATTTTTCACCGGGGTTTAAACACACCACCAAAACAGAAAAGAAAGGCTTCATCTTATTACCACCTTAATTCACATCAGATAAAATCGGCACCATATCGTGGAACATAAATGTCTCATAGGGCAAAATCCTAAGGCCGTCTGCGCCTGCGCGTCTCATAAATAATGCAAAATACAAAATCCCGGCTATTACTACACCTACCGTAAACAGCTTCTTAAGCTTTTTATTCTCTATTTGCTCTATCAATGCAGGGATAAAGAAAATATGGGTTATTGTCAGGTAATAACCGATTCTGGAAATAATCGGCAAAAAAGAGCAGCATACATACATCACAAGCGCACCAAGGTTACAATAAAAGTAAAAGCTGTTTCTCCTGTTTCCCTTTACCGCTTTCCGATAACAGAAAAGCGCAAGAATCAGAACCCCCAAGCATCTTGCAATATTGACATAGCTGGTACCGCCCTCCAGATACTCAGTATCCTCATATGTGGGATATAAAAATACAACCACCTTCAGGTAAAAATCCTGCATAAAGAAAAAGGTACTGCAAAACAGCGCCACTAAGGCAAGCTGCCATTTCTTCCATGCACATGCCGCTAAATAGTAAAGCGGAATCACCACTAAAAGTGACTTGTGGAAGGTCGCTCCCAAAAGAACCAGAAAGATAAACTTTCCCCATTCTTTACGCAATACATAAGGTATTACAAATACAGCTATTGCCAAAGCCAAATAATATCTTACCGTATTAAAGGACTGAAAGTAATAGCCAAATGCCATAAACAGAAAAAAGCTGAATCCGAAAGAATCAGCCTGCCTATAAATAGAAATCAAAAACAAAAGTACCGTAAAAAAAGCAAAAAAACCAAACACCAGCAGGAAATTCTCAAACCCGCTGATGGCATAAAGCAGCTTTACCAAACTGTTAAATCCTATTTCCGTAGGCACATATGCATTACAATAAATTAAATGCATAAATTCTACATACTTAGCATAGTCATTTCCTACATTCAACCGGCACGCCGAAAGAGCAAACAGTACTAAAAAAATAAAGCTAAGGCACAATCCGTTCAGCATCTGTTGCCTACTGATTCTGTTTCCGATAAGTCTGCAGTGGTTATTCACATAAAGCCCCAGCCAAACAGTCACCACTGTAACCAAAATATATAAAATCATAATTACCTCAATCTGCCCTCGGCAATCCCCTTCTTCATCAACTGATATGCTTTGGTTACGGGGATATCTTTACACATTTCCTTTTTATGCGCAAATAAAAAACGCAGGGAAAACAGCTTCGCTAATGCACCATAAAGGAAATGATACAATACGCCCCTGTCCACAAAAAACTTCTCGTTGTACCCCTGAAACCAGGTTGACTCCCTATACACTTCTTCCCCAAGTTCTGCTGTTGAAGTATACATATGAAGGCCCGCCTTCAGGCAATCCCGCAAAAACAGGCTGTCTTCTCCGTTACTGTATCTGGCGCCACCGCCAAACAGAAGGGAAAAGCTCACATTAGCCTTTCTCAGAGACTCCAGCTTTGCGGCAACCGCAAAGGTAGGATATCTTCCGTAATTATACCAGCGTATTTTTCTCTCTTCATTATTGTAGTAGGTTGCCCTGCTTTCATGTACCTTAAAGTTAAAGGTAATCACATCCGCATCTTTATTTTTTTCAAAGGCAGCAAGTACCTTCTCTTCATAGTCATCAAAAAAACGGATATCCTCATCCGAAAAGAGTACAATATCACCGGTTGCATGCAAAAGCGCTGTATTTCTGTTTAATCCAACGCCTCGTTCCTTCATGGAAAAACATTGTACTTTTCCATTACCGCGCATAAACTCCTCATAGGAGTACCAGTCGCATTGATTCACAATCACTGCCGCTGTATTTAAATTCATACTTTCAGCCAGCGTCTTTGCATCTTGATTCACTGCTGCCGCCAACACCTGTAGCTTCATAGTCTGCCTCCCAAAGGACATACATTGTTTTTCTTCTATGCACCATAATATCTGCTTAAGAAGTCCTCATCTGCCTGTGTTACAATTATGCCCAGGATTTTACAATCCTGATTATTCAAAAGGCTGATGATACGCTCTGTTTTTTTGGTCACATCCACCCCGTAAGGTAATAACAATATGGCACCGCCCAGTTGTCTGATTTGTGCACAATCCTCTCCTGTAACGGTGCTTTCATTTAAGGGAAGGGCTTCATAAGCATCTTCTTTTTGCGCTCCTTCTTCCTTTGGCATAGTCCAGGTCAGACCGCCCATTTCACCGTCACCACCGATAAATTCGTTTTCACCGGCATTCAAAAGTCTCACTAATTCTCCTGCACGTAAATCAATATGATTATCCGTGTCTATTAAAGCGAACTTTCTGTTATCCCCAAGTAAATAGGTAATATTGGCTGTCAGCTCTCTTGCATAGGGTTGTAAGCCTTTTTGGCTTTCCATCATCATGCCAAGGGCTTTATACGGATAACGCTTTTCTATATCAGCTTGCACATAAACAGCATCATCCATCACATAAATAAGGGCAAGTACAATCACACCCACTACTGTTAATATTACTGCACCGGTTACACAAGCCGTTACTGTTTTATCATCCCAATATACACGCTCCGGCTCCTGCGTACGGATGGTATCAATCCTCTTTAATTCTTCACTTTCCTGGGCATAGTTTTCAAGTCCCAGCTCCACGGCAGCCTGAATCTCCCTGACAGACTTTTCATCAGAGCCTTGTACCGTTACCGTGAGCAAGCGGATATCCGACAATATGGTTCCCTCAGTTGCCTCAATCACCTGCTCTCTGGTATAACCTGCAGGCAGATTCTCTTCTATTTTTGAAATAATAGGGTCTGTATCCAAAAGCTCATTCCATGTATATCCGTTATAATACTGATAAATTTCACCGCTTTCATCTACGCCGAAGCTGATATACAGTTTAGATACCGCTTCATAGGTAATCGGCATACGCATGGCTCTTGCCACCTGATAGCTGACACCACCGATACCTGCACCTAATACTATCAGCATCAGAAGAAGCCATATCTTCCCCTGCATCCGAAGCATCAGACGTTTTAAATCCATTCCCTGTTTATTGTAATCCTGATTTTTTTTCATAGTTTACTCCTCAGCTTTGTCAGAAGCCTTCATTGCAGTTACCTGGCTGCTTTCCACGCCTTCCGTACTCTCTGCCTGAATTAAGATTTTCAGTGTCAAAAGCATCAGCTTAATATCAAGCCATACGGAATAATTCTCAATATAGGATAAATCCAATTTCAATTTATCATAGGGGGTCGTATTATACTTGCCGTAAACCTGAGCGTATCCCGCAAGTCCGGCTTTCACCTTCATTCGGAATACAAATTCCGGCATTTCTTCCACGTACTGCTTAATGATTTCGGGACGCTCGGGTCTTGGCCCGATAAAAGACATATCTCCCGATAAAATATTAAACAACTGAGGCAACTCATCGATTCTTACCGCCCGGATAAACTTTCCGATAGGAGTAATCCGGTTGTCATTTTTGGATGCCAGTCTTGCTACACCGTCTTTTTCCGCATCCACTCTCATACTTCTGAACTTCATAATCCAGAATTCCTTACCGCCCATGGTACAGCGTACCTGTTTATACAGCACAGGCCCTTTATCATAGCACTTAATACAAATAGCAGTAATCAGCATAATAGGAGATGTAAGAATCACTAAAATAAGAGCACACACTATATCTATCAAGCGCTTAGTAATGCGCTGTTCTACAGTAAGCGCATATTCTCTTGTTAATAAAATCGGTGTATCAAACAAGTGCAGCTGATCAGAACCTTGTACCAGTACATCCGGTATTTTGGGCATCATATAAACACGCATGGAACGTCCGTAACAGAATTTCAACAGCTTATTCCTGTCTGCAGTAGGTATATCCCACAACACCACAGCTCCGTATTTATCACTGATTTCCTGCTCAATCTTATCAATGCCCTCCGTAATGTTCAGGCACTTCACAATATTATATTTGTCCTTACGAGATGCAAACTTCCTTAAAATATCATCAATGGAACGTTCTCCGTAAATAAGCAACATCTTCCGGGGCGGAAATACCTTCCGGTACAACAGATTACATATCGCAATCCATACGGCGGCAATTAGTAACTGTACCAGCATTGCACCAATAAAATACTCAGGCTGTATCAGCCAGTTATTCATTAATGAAATCTGCAAATAAGTAATAATATTTACAAATAAAAGTGAAAAGAACTGGGAGAAGAATATCTCCATCGGCTTTAAATATCCTACCTTCAGTCCTCCGTAGGTATGAAAGAAAAAGAATAACAGTACAAAATAAATACCGAGAATCAGCAAATGTCCGTTTTTATAAAATTTGAAACGGGCCGTAAATTTACTGATAGCAGGATAGTAATAGTTAAACCACACATATGCATAAACAGCAGTATGGAATAACAAACCCACAAAGCTCAGCCATAATACCATGATTCTTTTTATGGATTCCAATCGTTTCACTTAGTACACCTCTATAATCGTCTTAATGTGGCTCGCAGTGCCCAGAACACAAAATGCCGGCTGCTTTGTATCAATGACAGGCCTTCCTGCACACGGTATAAATACCAGATTCTCTTAATAGCCTCCAGCTTATTGGAGGATAAAGACTTGGCAGGCCTTCTGTATATTGCCAATACTTCATCCAGACCATATGCTACTATACCGCTTTTTAACAGTTTCCACCAAAAAGCAGTATCTTCACTTTTTACCACCGGCATTTCAAGAAGCTCTGCCGGTATTTTAGCTCTGTCAAGAAGCACTGTTGTTGTAAAAATGACTGTTCTTGACAGTGCTTTTTTATAGGTCATGGTTTTCGGTACATGCACAATTTTCCCTGTACCCTTTGCGTTTTCATCACCAAATTCATACGCCGTAAATGCAAATGCCGCCTGCTTTTCCGTAAGGAAATCCAATTCCTTTCTCAGCTTGTCCGACATCCAGATATCATCGGCATCCAAGAAAGCAATATATCTTCCTTCTGCCGCTTTCATTCCTGTATTACGTGCCATTGCCGCGCCTTCGTTCTGTTCTTTGGAAATCAGACGCACGCTTTGCTGCTTCCTGCCTTCTGACTTAGCCTTCCGCTTTTGCAGGTAAGCTTCTATTAATTCCTTTCCATTGTCGGAAGAACAATCATCTACCAAAATCAGTTCCCAGTTTTGGTAGGTCTGCTTTTCCACCATTTGAATGGTTTCTTCAATGTAATTTCCGGCATTATAAATCGGCACAATAATGCTCACAAGTCCATCCTGCATGCGCATTAAATCTCCTCTTTCACAAGGTAAATAGGTCTGTCCTTGACTTCCATATAAGTTTTGGCCAAATATTGTCCTACAATTCCAAGGCACAAAAGCTGCACACCGCTAATCATGGAAATGATACATACTAACGACGGCCAGCCGGATGTAGGATCACCGAATACCAATGTCCTGATTATAATAAATAGAATCAGGGCAAAGGAACCTATACAAAACAGCATACCCATAAATGCAGCAAACGCAAGCGGTGCCGTGGAAAAAGATGTGATTCCTTCCAAAGAATAAATAAATAGTTTCCAAAAGGACCACTTCGTCTCGCCCTTTTTGCGTTCTACGTTGTCAAACTCCAGCCATTTTGTCTGAAAACCGACCCATCCGAAAATGCCCTTAGTAAAGCGGTTGTATTCCTTTATCTGTAAGATGGCATCTGCTACCTGTCTTGTCATCAGTCTGAAATCTCTGGCACCGTCTACAATCTCTGCATCCGAAATCCGGTTCATCAGGCGATAAAACATTCTTGCAAAGAAGGAGCGGATGACCGGCTCACCTTTCCGGTTCACTCTTCTGGTAGCTACCATATCATATCCCTGCCAAATATGCTCAAACATCTCAGGAAGCAAACTCGGCGGATCCTGTAAATCCGCATCCATGCATGCCACATATTCCCCTGTCGCCTTGGAAAGTCCTGCATAAAGCGCTGCCTCTTTTCCAAAATTGCGCGAAAAAGATAAGAGATGTACTCTACTGTCTTTTTCAATCAGCTTTTTCACCTCATCTGCGGTGCCGTCTTTGGAGCCGTCATTAATATACCATAATTCGAAATCCAAATCATGAGCCTTTAAAAACTCTTCATTTTTTATGAATTCCTCATAGAAGTAAGAAACATTTTCTTCTTCGTTATAACAGGGGACAATTGCACTGAGAAGCTTCATCAAAATTTACCTCATTATTATTGTCTTTAATTTATTTATTGTATCACATCTAAAAAAATATCACAACACGCTTGCTGTAAGGTTTTGTATCCGGTGAAGTAAGAAAAGCCCGCGGCATTATAGTCGCAGGCTTCTTTACCAAGCATCTTGCTGGCAAACCAACTTTTCAACATCATGATTTTAACAAATCTTTTGACTCCTCATATTTCTGTATTGAAGATCCTATTGCATTACATGCCGCCTCAAGAGATAATCCCAAATTTTTAATCAAATTATCTACACACTCAACCAGCCTTAACGCATCAGCTCTTGCAGCTCTCTTTTCTGCAAATCCTTCCAGTCCTTTACACACATTGACAACCTCCTCTCCCTTTATTATGGAAATATTAACGAAGGGCATCACATTCATTGGTACACTTCTTTTCTTTTATCTGTCGTTATATTCAGCATCATTGCTTTCTAAAAATATTATATGCTTTTTCCCAACGGATAACAAGATACATAAAATGAATTTTTTGTGAAAACGAAACAGGAGTTGTATCCTAAGATACAACTCCTCGTACTTCCCCTAGTGCACTGAACAGTGTCAACTATATTCTTTATCTTGTTTACGCATTCCCTGCATATATTCTACCGCACATTGCAATACCAAGGCGAAAGCACTAAGCGATATTGCAAAGATAACTGAATATACATAGTCTATCCGCAACCAAGAAAGAACCATTACAATTATGGCTTCCACCAATAGGACAATTCGTGTCCGCGTTTTGAATACCTTGGCTTCATTTTTCGATATCGGCTTGTTTTTGTCTGCCAGCGGTGCCAACATAAAAATAACAATTACCGACAAAAAGAATAACTGCCAAATCATTTCCGGCATATAACCGGCTAACACAACATACCTGATAGTAAGTAATGAAAATGTAAGCAATCCGCAGGATTCCAAGTAACAGCTGATATATCCGCCTGCATGGTATCCGCCTGCATATGACCTGAGCGGTATAAACATCACCATCAAAATCACACCATGCCACCACATTCCGCAAAGATAACCGATGACTAATGCTGATACTAAATTAATCCCCATTGCCAGAACTGCTTCCATTGCTTTTGCATAAAGCTCTACATACTTCTCCTGAATGTTGCCGTTTGCTGCCAAGCTGCTTGCTGCTTTTCTGAAAATACTATTTGTCATATTTTCTGAAATCATTTATTTCATCAGGCATCTTGGGCTGATGAAACATGAAAAAGCATGTAAATAAGGGCATAATCATAATCATACCTGTCAAGGTTACCGCTATCATAGAGCTCATCATTTTTCTCATTATTTATCACCTCTTTTTTGGGCATCATAGTATAAATACCTAAAAAAGAAAACCATTTTGTAATAATCAACCCTTTTCCATGTCATAAACGGACTAGTTTTCCGGATAATACATAAATACCTTTGTCCTAAAATATTGATTATCAGTATGAATTTCCAGCATGCCGTGATACTTTTCCACTATGTTTTTAATAATTTTAAGTCCCAATCCATGATTGTCTTTATCTCTTTTTATGGTAATAATACCACCTTTGGCATCACGAGTAAGGTTCCCTTCGTAAGGATTTCCAATTTCAATCAATATTGCCGTTTCATCTGCAAGGATTTTCAGTTCAATACATCTTTCTTCTTCCGATAACCTTACAACTGCTTCTATGGCATTATCAAACAAATTGCCTAACAAAATGTTCATATCTCCGTTATCAGCACGGATATCGCTTCTCACTTCCGCCGCACAATTCATTGTGATATTTTGTTCCTTTGCCATTTCCGCTTTAAAATTCACAATAGAATCAATTCCTATATTTCCTGTATGTATCATCCGCTTCTCCCAGGTCGCATCCTCAAGAAGCTTCTCATAGGATTCTTTCAGTTTATCATACTGTCCGTTTTCTAAATAATGCATATGTAAAATATAATTATTTTTCATATCATGTCGCATTTTTCGCAAAGCCATCCATTGTTTTTCTGCATCCTCATAACGGTCTTTGTAATATTCTCCCTGTTGCTTCAGTAATCTGTTTTCCATCATTTCTTCTGCTTGTAACTGCATTCTTTGATATGCATAATAGGACAACAAATTAATAAGTAATAATACTGCAAAAACAATTACCTTAGGCATAGTAATTGCAAAATAGTCCTCCCATGCAATGATATGAAAGATAATTAAACTGCCAACCGGAACAACAAATACCTCTATCCATTCTGTCATTCTAATTTTCACCTGTTTAGATGTATTAGAAATCGCTATGATTATTTTTACAAGTAAAAAGCAAATGACCTTAGATATAACGCTTCCAATATAAATAAGATTATCCCTTTCCATTCCTTCATTATTTATATTTACTCCTAACAACATATAAATAAATGCTATTATTGTTTCAGCTGTTATCCCTAATATAATTATTGCAAAAGTAACAATAATTTTATTCTGAAGTTTTCCACCATAAATACAACACATCACTGTTAATATTACACATATACTAACTCCACCATTAATTAATGGTATCTCAGCAAATAAATAGCTTATTAAATTCCAACAGACAAAGTATCCACACCATCCAACAATCAATAATAGCTTGCTTTTTACTTTAATTCCTAAAACCCTTTTAGCTAACATATGCAATGTAAATATAAAAAAGATATCTACAATCCACGTCAAAATATGAACTTCCATCCTGTTCCTTCCTTTCCAAAAAATAAAACCACTCTGTAATTCTTATGTTACATCGTGGTTTTCTGCACTTCTTACAACATCCTATTGCTGTTCCAGCAGCAACATATGTATCTCACGCATTTTCTTACGATTTTCCTTACTAATTAACAAGGTCTCTCCATTGCTCATAATCAGCTCTGAATAGTGGTACTCCCTGATGTATCTCATATTTACCAGAAATGATTGATGAATCCTTAAAAACTTGCAGTCTTTCTCCCCTAACTCTTTTTCTATTTCGCTAAGTTTTCCATAAACCGTAAACTGCTTGTCCTTACAGATAATGTTTACCTTTCTCCGTTCACTGTTAAAATACAATATCTCTGAAAGCCAGACGGCATACATGGATTTATTGATTGTAAAAGAAAATGTTTCCGGATTCTGCTTTCTTATTTCGATATAGGTATCCATCACTTCATCAATCTTGTTTTGTTTGATAGGTTTACTCAAAAAATGAAACGGATGCACATTATAAGCATCCTTATAATAATCCTCATATTGAGAAATAAATACGATTGCCGTAATATAATCCGCTTTCCTTATCCGGGTAGCGGTCTCCATTCCGTTAAGCTTTTCCATTTCTATATCCAGAAAAATCATATCAAACATTCCGTTATCATTAAGACAATGCAAAAGCGGAACTCCATCATCAAACTTTCTGACACTGATATTAATTCCTTTTTCGGCAGACCAGATTTCAAGCTTTCTTTCTATATCATCCCGAAACTCCCTGATATCATCGCATATTGCAATTTTAATCATACTGTCCTCTCTTGTAATCGACTGTTTTGTTATAAAGTGTGTAACATTCAAAAACCGCCGGAAACTTGTCATTTTCGACTCGTTTTCCGGCGGTTACCGCTACTCATTATCCTTCTTCATGGTATTTTCCATTAATTTGTACATGTAATTAAAATGCTTCAAAAATTCAGGCAATACCCGAAGCTCCGTATCCGAAAAGTCTTCTATCTTTTCGGCTATTTCACTGATATAAACAGTTTTTGCAATTTTCATACTTCCGCAAATCAGTTCATCGATGGAGCAATCCAGTACATTTGCAATTTCTACAAGTTTTTCCAGACCGATGCGGCTTCTGGCATTTTCTACGTTACTGATATGCTGAGTAGATAATTGTACTCTAGCTCCCAATTCAGCCTGTGACATTTTGCATGCCTCTCTTCTTCGCTTAATTCTGATGCCCAAATTCTGATAATCCACTGCCATCGGTCTCACCACCTGTATAAATAAATTATAACTTGGTAAATATTGTATAGAAATACATCGTGTTTGGAAATCAACTCACGAAATACTATATTTCTACAGTTATATTTTTGACCGATTTTTTTCTTCTATTCTCTATTGTAAGAGATAACGGTTTGGAAACGCCCTGGTTCCCAAACCGTTGCAGAATACGCACGTGCAGTAAGGATATGAATGGCAACCACCTATTTCATTATAAAACATATTTATCTGTTTTCATCAAAATGTAATAAATAGTATCCGTAAATGTAATTTTTATCACATTTTCTCTAATAATTCCATGTGATACTGCACTACCGCATTACGTTTTTCACTGCTGATAGGCAGGCGTTCCTTATTACGCATCATTACAAATTTAGGATGATATTGTAATATTTGCCGCCCGTTTACCAGATAGGATTTATGTATCCGTATAAATTTACAATTATACTTTTCCATCTGCTTTTCAATTTCATCCAATTTTTTATAAAAGAAGTATTCATCCCCATCCTGCATAACAACACGTATCACCCGCTTATCGCTGGAAAAATAAAGCACATCCTGAAGCAGAATACTATATGTTGTTCCTTTATATTTAAAAACATAAATTTCATTCATATATCTGAAGTCCTTCTCTGCTTGCTCCAGACTTTCTATAATCTTATTTTCTGATGAAGACTTTTCCAGATATTGAAACGGATGTATATGAAAAACTTCTTTGTAGTAACTATCATATTGAGATATAAAAATCAAACAGAAATGTTCGTAGAATTCCTTTATCTTTTTTGCAACAGTCAGCCCGTCTATCCCGCCTTCAAACACAATATCCAGTAAAACAATATCAAAATATCCGCTGGACTCTACATCAGCAAGCAGTTCTTCCCCACTGATAAACTGCTTCAGCTGAATATTAATTTGCTTCCGCGTTGCCCATTTCTCAACAATTTTTGCCAATTTCTCCCCATAGTCCTTGGCATCATCACAAATTGCAATGCGCAGCATATAACCTGCCCCCTTTTAGTTTAAAATGGGGTACCGCATTCGCGGTACCCCTTCATGTTTTACATTATTTTAGCTTACATAATTATCGAAATAGCCTTGAATCAAAATTACGGGTGTACCCTTATCACCTGATCCACTGGTTAGATCACACAGAGAACCGATTAAATCGGTCAGCTTTCTGGGTGTTGTTCCCTGGGAAGCCATGTCTCCCACCAAATTATCCTTCTTTTCTCTGATACGATTTGAAATTGCTTCTTTCAAGGCTTCACCGGATAAATCCTTAAAGTCATTATCTGCCAGATATTTCAACTTCACTTCGTTAGGTGTTCCTTCCAGACCGGGAGTGCTTGCAGGAGAGACTACCGGGTCAGCAAGCTCCCAAATTTTTCCTACCGGATCCTTAAAGGCGCCGTCGCCGTAAACCATAACTTCCACATGCTTTCCAGTCTTGTCAAGGATTGTTTTTTGGATTTCCATAACAAGATCGGTACATTCTCTGGGGAATAACTTAATGGTATCTTCGGTAGATTTATTAGAACCCAGCAAACCGTACTTTTCGTTACAACCGCTTCCGTTTACAGAACTGTTCAAAATATCATCCAGTCCGCATACAACTTCCGCACCACATGCTTTTAAGATTCTCTTGGAACGGGCACGGGTATGAATATCACAAGTCAATACCTTTTTGGTATAATTCAAAATCTTGCGGCAGTCATTTGCAAAAATAACTTCTACCTCTGCTCCTGCCTCACGAATCAACTGACTGTAATACTCTACATAATCAACACCTGTAAAAGGATGAATATTAGCACCGAAAAGTTCTCTGTACTTCTCAAGTGTAAGTACATCACTGTAAGGATTAATACCTGCTTCGTCAAGCTGATCCCAAGAAACAAGTTCATTGCCAACTTCATCACTGGGATAACTGAGCATAAGCACTATCTTTTTAGCACCCTTTGCGATACCTCTTAAGCAAATTGCGAATCTGTTTCTGGATAAGATGGGGAAAATAACACCGATTGTTTCTCCACCCAGCTTATTCTTTACATCCTCAGCAATGGCATCTACAGATGCGTAGTTACCTTGTGCACGTGCAACGATAGACTCTGTTACCGCGATTACATCTCTGTCACGAAGTTCAAAGTTTTCGCTTGCCGCCGCTTCCAGCACACTGTCAGTTACAATTGTTACCAGGTTGTCGCCCTCTCTGATAATAGGACAGCGAATACCTCTTGATACAGTTCCGACTTTTCTTTCCATAATAGTCATCTCCCTTGGTGTTTTTTTAACAACAACATTTATTATAATCCATATGATTCAAATTGCAAACAAAAAATTACAGATATGACTTAATTTTTTCAATCATCTCCATATATTCATCTTCCGTAAGGTATACCTTATCCGGGTTCATCTGAAATACACCGCCCCATTCATCCCCGTCCTTGTACTTGGGAACCAAATGCATATGTAAATGACAGCCGGTATCTCCATAAGCACCATAATTCAACTTATCCGGTGCAAATGCCTTATGAATGGCTATGGCAGCTCTGTTTACATCTGCGAAGAAACGGTTTCTTTCCTCTTCACTGATATTAATAATTTCGCTGACATGGTCCTTGTAAGCAACAATACATCTTCCCGGTTTACTTTGCTCCTTGAACAGAATCAACTGGCTTACATCCAAATCACAAATCTTAATACCAAACTTTGCAAGGAGTTCTCCTCCCTGACAATATCCACAATTATTCATATTGTACCTCCACAGTATATTTTTTATCCCCTTTGGGCATTTTTATTTACTTTGTTCTTATACATCACTTCATCTGCTTCTCTGATATAATCATCCAGCGTTTTTTCTGTAGATATATCTGTATAAATGCTTCCCACACTAACAGATACATCAAAAGGCAATTGCTCATTTCGAGTTTGTATTCCGATATCCGCCACAATTCGTGCAGCAATTTCATCTACCTCTTTTTTTTGCGCTTTTCGGAGAAATACAACGAATTCATCACCGCCATTTCTAACCGGAATATCTTCCTTGGAAACATTCTTAAGAATGGCTTTTGCAATTACCTTAATGGCAGCATCTCCGCATTCATGTCCGAAATGGTCATTGATATATTTAAGCCGGTCCATATCCATAAATAAAATAGCAAAATCTTCTTTATCCTGTTTTTTCTCTTCAAACAGCTTATATCCTAACCGTTGATATCCCATGCGGTTATACAAACCTGTCATGGCATCCCTGACATATAACTCAGAAAGTTCTTTATTTAAGTATTCCAGCTTTTCCTTTTTGTGAAGATTCTCCATGGCTGAAGTCAGTACCCTTAATACCTGGAACAGATACTGTTTCTCCATCAGGTAAACTGCATTTCGGATTACAAAATATCCCACAGTACGTTCTCTGAAATGTAACGGCAAAAATAAAAAGTCAGATCCGCGCTCCGGATAATCAAACATTGGGAAAATGCCTTCTATCTTTTGAGCTTTTCCCTCCGATATTTTTCCATCCTCATAAGCAAGTTCAACCACCATATGTTCAGGATAGCCGCATACCATAAACCCATCATCGCCGGGCAAATTGCTGTCTACATAATCGGGATTTCTTTTATAGTCATTGATTCTGTCATCTACTACGAGATACATGGCGTCACACTGAAATGCCGGAATACACTTTGGAATCCATTTTGTCATTTCTCTGACATTATTACAACGCATCAACGCATATTCCAGCGCAATTACCTGTTCTTCAAAATTATCGGTCTCGATTCCATACATAATCTGATTCTTGGCATGTTCTCTGCGGTTAATCATTTCTCCGCCGCATCCACAGCTCTCTGCAGGTATGAAGGTTGTCTCGGTATAGGTAAGCTTAGGAACATCTTCACCATTCCAGATTCTGATAAGAATATCTGCACATGCATATCCAACCTCTTCACGAATATGGCTGACTGTTGTGATGGACGGGGTAAAATACACTGCTTTATCAAAATTATCAAAGCCTGTCACACAGAAATCATCAGGTACGGAAAGTCCTTCCTCCGACGCCGCCTGACAGACACCCACGGCAATATTATCATTTGCACAAATTACTGCATCCGGCAGTTTAGTATGTCTTTGGCGCATCTCACGGAATCCCTCATATCCACATCCATATTCATAACTTCCGTAATAAAAATCATCATCACGATATGTAATCTGATGTTTTTCCAAAAACTCTTTCAGCGCAAGCACCCGTTTTTGGTTCTCATAATTTTCTTTACCACCCATGATAAACCAATAGCTTTGGCATGCGTGTTTTTCATAAAGATGTGCAATCACATTCTGTATTGCCCTATAGTTGTCAATTCCCACATAATAAAAATCTTCAATTTCATTGGCAATGGAAATAACCGGCTTGCCTGATTTCTTGGCTTTATCTATTACAAACTCACATACATCCTTACGGCCAATATTGTTTAAATCAAGAATAATACCGTCAAATTCTTTAAAATCAGGTAAATGATGAATATTATATTCACCGGTATTGTATTTTTCGTCCAAGCTCCAGCCACCGGAACTGTTAAAAATATACAGGTTAATATCCTCATCAGTTTCTTTCATTTTTTGCAAAATTCCCGAAGGCCATGCATAGGTAATATACCTTTTCCACCCTTCCATAATCAATGCAATTTTTCTCATATGCTTTCCTCAAAAAATAATATTCCCATTGCGCATTGCTTTTACATGACTATCTTACCAAAATCGTGCAATTGCCGCAATACACACCTATAAGAACTGCAGCAGGGAAGGCCACTTCTGTGCCTTTAAGATATTGCTGTCCGAATGTTCCAATTCCCTTGAGAAACGGTACACCATCTTCACCACATCCGAAAAATCAATCCGGCCGTTTTGTACATCCCAGATAACCGCAAGAAGCTCATAAATTAAGAATACACTTGCAACCGCCATATTCACCTTATCAAAAACACAGCCGTCGTACACACCGCCGCAGAAGTAAGTGTCAATAAAATACACCAGCAGTTGTTCACACTGTGTAGTCAAGTCAAGATCGCTTTTGGCAATCCATATCCCAAAGTCTTCCAACAAAATATCATAGAATCTTCTGCCGCTTCTGTACAGAACAATACCGGCTTCCTCAAGCAACATATCCCAATCACTTCTCAGCAGCTCAAGTCCGCATAAGCAGTCATAAAATTTCTTTGAGCAAGCATACCTTTTTCCTATCCCATCATAAAAACCTTTCACCTTTTCTTCTGCAAAAGTCTCAGCTTTTTTGCTCCGGTATTTATTCCATACCTCCTCACAGGCAAACAGTTCTCCTCTTTGAAGTCTTCCCTGCATGTCATGGGCAAGCCCTAATACTAAAAGTGCACGAACCTCTAAGGCTTTACTTCTGTCCTGCAGAATTCCTCTGATTACCTCTCTCGCTTCTACTAACTGGGAATACAAAAAGGGATCAAAATCCTCATATTCTTCTTCCCCTTCCCGCTCTTTTGAAAGAAATATTACCGGCTCCTTTTTAGATAAAAGAATTCTTGCCACCTCCGGACAGGAAACCGATAAGGTAATTTCCCTGACATTTTCAAATTCCTCTACATGTCTTGGATACATACGGCATGTTTTGCAAAGACTGTCCGGTCCTAAATTCAAATACATATCGCATAAGTTATTTTCCTTTAAAAAGGCACATCTCTTATTATTGTCCTGTCTGAAGGTTTCATTCCTAAAGTCAACAGCCTTCTTCAATTTTTTCCGGTAGTCACCGGTTTCTTCTTTATATTTTTTTAAGGACTTTTTATCAACCACAATCTGCCAGCCTGCACAACAGGTATCTTCGCACTTATCTGCAAGGCAGGAAAATTCTTTGTAATAGTCCGGAACACTGTACTGCATTTTTTTCCTCACATCGCTTATTTTTATTTTAGTAGATTATTGTCTGTAACTGCTTTATAGTATACGGATAAAGGCAAAAAGCTTTGGGCAAAATTCTTGGTGCCTGGTCCTTTGTGAATCACCGCGTCTCCAATTATCTGCTTCCCGCTGACTGCCGATGAAGCCGGCGCAGATACTGCTGCTTCAAAGGTTGCCTTTCCGTAGTGCAGATAATTAACGTCGCCTGTCAGCTCATAAGCAATGGTTAATGCTTCCAAAAGCAGGGTGTTCATTCCCGGCCTGTTTAAACTGGGTAATTCCTTGTAATAAAACACTCCTGTATTCATCAGGCAATTGTCTACCAAATCATCTACCGCACGGAGTATCATATCCTTAATGTCTTTTCTCGGAAATACCCTGTAATAACGCATCAGGCTGCCTACTGCCACTGCAATCATAAATCCCACGCGAATCATGGTATTATCGGTATAAACCGATATCCAGCCACCGTAAGCTTCTTCCCATTCCTGAAACTGTCCGATAATCCATTCACATTTACTTATCCATTTTTTATCATGTGTTTCTATATAGAGTGCTGTCAGGGTACGCAGCGCCCAACCGGTCTCTCTGGCACCGTTTTCTCCCTGCACCTGATATTTGGGTGTTTCCAAAAGTCTCAGCACATTTTCGCCAATCCCCAAGGCCGTTTCCAATGCCCTTTCTTCCCCTGTCATATGATAACAGTCCAGCAAACCTTCCACCCATTCGTGAGAACAAGCAATCACGCCATCTTTACAGTGACCATGGGTATGCTCCCATTGTCCGCCTTGTAAGAGAGGGTCTTCACTATAATGGCAGACATCCACATCCATCCAGTGGCTACATGCTGCAATCATATAGTCAAGGAATCTTCGTTCTCCTGTCCTTGCATAAAGAAGGAAGCAGGCATGGGGAAAATCATATTCATTATTGGTCCAAACGGGCATACCTTTTCCTCTGCCCTGACTGGTATAGCCGGCATCGGGAGAATCGCCGAAATTCAGCATTCCGTAGCACCTTGCGTGGTTATCACACTTGCCGATCAGAGAAAGCTCTACTCTTGCGCTCACTTTATCCTTATCTACGAAGATATCCGGCATAATTCCTGCATCGGCAAACAGGTCAGATGAAATAACCGGTCTGTCCGGCATCTGGTAAATCAGGCTGCGGTTATCCAGTTCAACAAGACTTTCTTCCGGCTTATGAAAATGAAGCAAAAATTTCTGTTCCCTGGACATACCCGGCTCCATTACCACATTTCCTACTCCCTCCGGAACCAGCATGACATAAAGTCCGCTATTATCTGCTTTTATTGCCTTAGGATAGTTCTGCTGAGCCTGATAAATCGTAGCACACACTCCACCTGTTTTATCTGTCCTATCAGCAAAAAAGGTTCCGTAAAACACCTCTGCAAAATGTTCATTCGCTTCTTTTAACAGATATTCTGCATCCACAATCTTTTCTACCGTTTCGCCCCCTGTACCAATCACTAAATTTGTTTTGTAGTTGGAGGAGGCAACGCAAGTCCTTATTGTATCCAATCCGATTTCCTGTTGTATCCCGGGAAGTTCCAAAATACCGGTAGTCTGATATATCTTCTTATTGCTCTGAAGCTCTGTTTCATCTGCAAATATTTCAAATAGTAAAGAAGTAACCGGAAGCTGTTTTTCTGTAGAATTAATCAGTCTGAATCCAATCTCCACCCAGGGTTTTTCCGCATAAGCGGTAAGCTTCAGTTCAAAAGAAATCCTTCTGCTGCCAATACAGTTTCCCTTGCAACGCAGCACTGCAACCAGCGGGCCTGCTTCCGAAATCTTCCACTGTCCCAGTTCTATACCATAGGTTTCTTCTCCGCTTTTGAGAAAAGGTCCTCTGAATTGTTCCTGCTCATATCTCCGATTTCCGTCTTCCAACCAGGAAAAAATACCTTTACTCTTATTTTGCACAGCAAATCGGAGACCACCGTTTACCACATACCCGTCCTTCGTCTCCTCTATTTGTATTCCATCATATTCATTCCTGCAATCAGCAGCAAACTCCATATCAAGTGATGTCTTTTGATTAGCCGGAAGATTTGCCAGGAAACGGACAAACAGATAACGGATGCTGCCGTCCTCATGATAAGAGGTTACCTTGGTTTGCACCGGCATGACCTGTCCGTCCTGCTTTATCTGTACCTTTAAAGCATCCGTAAGCGTTCCCTTTGCAAAAGGAACTGCCACATAACAATGTTCCCGTATCCGGTCATATCGATATAATTTCGGAAATCTAAGTTCCATACTTCCTCCTTTGAGTTTACGTCTATTTGGCTCCTTATACACCGCTTAATAACTAAAAAAAGCCTTACCGTTTCTGTAACTATACAGGCCGGTAAGGCTTTTTAATCTCGCAATCTGTTAGAAAAGCTTCTTCAAAACATCTGCTGCATCTGAAAGCTTATCTGCTGTCAATTTTGCTTTTACACCCTGAACAACCTGTTCCATAATGTCATCGGGAAGGTCTACACCGAGTACCTTCTCCAGTGCTTTTACAGGCTCATCCTTAAACTGCTGCTGAAGTGCTTTGTCCTTTGTAATCTTTTCTACTGCTTCGGTAATCTTTTCTTTGATATCCATTGTTCTTCCTCTTTCTGAAATGTACTTTGAGAACTATATCTTCCCTTTCATTATAACTGTTCTTCCGTTATCATGTAAAGAAATTTATTCTCCCTTAGATTATCGTCACAATTCCCAAAGACTTAAGAAGCAAAATTAACAATAATATAGGAGCAATATAACGAAGCATTACTATATAAAGTTTCTTTCTTCCGAATTTGCAGCCGGATTTTTCAACCTCGTCAATCACAGTCTTGGGCTTTAATACCCAGCCGATTAAAATACAGGTTCCGATTGCTACAACAGGCATCAATACATTATTGCTGATATAGTCCATAATATCAAGGATTTGCGCAACCGCACCATTCGGCAGTGTATATTCAAAATACCAGATATTATAGCCAAAGCATACCACCAGTCCCAGTACTAATGCAATAATGGTTTCTACAATTGCAGCTTTTATTCTGGACATATGGAACTTATCCATTAAGCTGGCAACAACTGCCTCCATAATAGAAACCGCACTGGTCAGTGCTGCAAACAATACCATTGCAAAAAACAGAATTCCTACAAAGGTTCCTACACCGCCCATAGCTGCAAAAACCTTAGGCAACGATACGAACATAAGGCTGGGGCCTGAAGCTGCCATACCTTCCGTCCCCATAAAACTATATACCGCTGGAATAATCATAGCTCCTGCCAAAAAGGCAACAGCAGTATCAAAAATTTCTATCTGATTAATGGATTTTCCAAGATTAGCATCATCCTTTACATAAGAACCATACGCAATCATAATACCCATGGCAACACTTAAGCTGTAGAATAACTGACCCATTGCATCCATAATAACCGTAAAGAAAGATTTTAACGTCATTCCCTCGAAATTAGGTATTAAATAAATTTTAAATCCTTCCAATCCGGTTCTGGTTGCTCCTGATGCATCCGTGTGACTGATTGTCAATGAAAAAACAGCAATGCCAAAAACAAGTACAACCAAAATAGGCATCAAAACCTTAGAGAACGATTCAATTCCTTTATTAACACCTCTAAACACAATAAATGCAACAATAGCCAGAAATACAACTGTCATGATAATCGGTTCTGTTTCCGCAGTAATGAAGCCGGTAAAATAACCATCCTCTGCCGCAACCGCTGCATCACCTGTAGCAAATGCAACCAAATACTTAATTACCCAGCCTCCGATTACACAGTAATAGGGCATAATAATCATGGGTACGATACACGCCAGTATACCCAAAAATCCCCAGCCTTCTTTCAGTTTGGAATAAGCAGTCAACGGACTCTGCTTAGTTTTTCTTCCGATGGCTACTTCAGAAGTTAATAATGTAAAGCCAAAGGTCAATGCTAACACTAAATAAACTACCAGAAATATTCCGCCCCCGTCTTTTGCTGCTAAATACGGAAACCTCCATATGTTACCCAATCCTACTGCACTACCTGCTGCAGCAAGTACAAATCCGATGGATCCGGAAAATGAATTTCTGCTTTTTTCGTTACTCATAAACTCCGCCTTTCTCCCTTCTTAAATTCCTAACAATAAAATAATTACAATAATTACCGGAATCACAAATGTTACATAAGTTTTTAAAAATTTAGGGAACTTAATTCCTTTTCCTGTATTGGTTTCTTCTAAGAATTTATCGAATCCCCATCCCCACTTTGTAGAACAGAATAATGTGAAAATCAGTGCTCCCACAGGTAATATCAAATTACTTACCAGATAATCCTCTAAATCAAGCACTGTGCTGCCGGCACCTCTTGGCTGAAATCCGCTCCACACATTGAAGCCCAGCACGCAAGGCATGGTAGCTATCAACAAAATAATACCGTTAATCAGGCAGGATTTCTTTCTGCTGATATGAAACTTATCCATACAACATGCGATAATATTTTCAAATACTGCTATAATGGTTGAGAAGGAAGCAAATGTCATAAACAGGAAGAATAAGCTTCCCCAAAATCTGCCCCCTACCATCTCAGAAAACACATTCGGCAATGTTATAAAGATTAGCTCCGGTCCTGCTCCCGGGTCTACTCCATAAGCAAAGCATGCCGGGAAAATAATTAACCCGGAGGATATTGCCACAAAAGTATCCAAGGCTGCAATCCTAAGAGATTCTCCGAACAAAGTATGTTCCTTTGATAAATAACTACCGAATATTTCCATGGAGCCGATACCCAAGCTTAGGGTAAAAAAGGACTGGTTCATAGCTGCAATGACAACATTTCCCAAACCGACTGCTTCTACCTTACTCCAATCGGGCACCAAATAAAACTTCAATCCTTCCATACCGCCTTCCAACATAATACTGTTTACTGCTAAAACCACAATTAATGCCAAAAGACCAATCATCATAGGTTTACTTATCTTTTCTACACCGGCTTGTACCCCTAAAGAGCAAATCAAAAAGCCACCGATTACCACTACTACCGTCCAAAATCCCATTCCTAACGGGTCAGCCAGCATTCCTGAAAATTCTGAATTTACCGCATCTGTGGTTACCCCCACGAAATCACCTTTTAAGAAACGCCAAAAATAGCTGAGCATCCATCCGGAAACCACGGCATAAAACATCATCAGTAAATAATTACCGACAAGTGCCAAATTGCCGTGCCAATGCCACTTATGGTTTGTCTTCTCCAGTTCCTGAAAACAGTTGGTAATACTCTTGCGGCTGGCACGTCCCACCGCAAACTCCATAGTGAGTACCGGTACTCCCATTGCAATCAGGAAAAACAGATAAAACAGTACGAAAATACCGCCACCGTTTTGTCCTGTTACATAAGGAAACTTCCATACATTTCCGATTCCGATGGCGCAGCCTGCGGAAATCAGAATAAAGCCCAATCTGGACTTAAAACTTTCTCTTTTCATTTTTTTCTCTCCCGTTTTTATATATACTTTCTCATCATAACACAACATATTCATTTTGAATACTGATTTTTTATAATACTTTCTTGATGTTTTTTAATTCTTCTCTTTCTTATGTTTCTATCATCTTTCTTCATTTATTTTAATGTAATACTGTTATTCAACACTGATGTACTGTACAAAAACAACACATCCTGATTAGAAAACGTCATATAACTTCCTATATAAGCACTTGGAAGATACCTAATATCAATTAATGTTATTTTAGTATATCCTTCTGCCATAAGCGGCAGCAAACTTCTTGCAAAGGAATCACCGAATACCACCAGTTCTTTGTCTGTATTCGCGCTGGGATTTTCAATGGTTGCCAATGAAATATTTCCTCCGAAAAACATTTCATAAGGGTCTCTTCCGTCTGCTTTTGAAATATCATATATCGGAATTTCTCTGTTGTTTTCAAAATCAAATGCCTTACATTTTTCCAGCACTTCATTGGTACAGTAACTGATTTCATCCGGTGCCGTCGGAAGTGCTGCCTGTCCGTAATACACTCCGTAAAACGGGATTTTCAAGGTTCTTGTTTCGTATTCTCCGGCCAGCTTTGTTCCCATTACTTCTGCCAGCTTTTCTGCCACATCTGTAATTTGTTCCTGCTTCCAATGAGTATCGGTTCTGTAATAGTCGGAAAGCTGCAGCAGTTCATGAATCGGAATCGACTCTGCAAAATCTGCCTGTGCATACATTTCCTTTAAAAAGTACTCATAGTCCATGGAAAGGTACTTCCCACCGGAGAGGAAATAACCTTTATCCGGTATGATCGAAAAATAGACGTTTGTCTTAGTTTCTTTCAGATACTTATCATAAATACCCGTAAAAATTGTTCCTGCTCTTTCCATAGAATCCTTATCCATCGGGTACTCCATGGAACATAAATAACCGTCCTTTTCATAAATTCCGTTAGTGTCTGATTTTTGCATCACATTAAGAGTAAATCCGGCTTTAAGTCCCCGCCACAAATCCCTGCCGGGGAATTGGTCAGTTACATATTCTTCTGCCTGTTTCATATAACTTCCGCTTAACACACTCTCTGCCGAAAATGACGGTTTCTCTGCCAGCTTTCTTCTTTCACTAAAGGAATATTCTTCCTCCTTTTTCAAAAAACAGGATAACGTAAGCATTCCGTATATCATTCCTATTGCAATAACAGTTCCTTTTGATTTATTCATCCCCATCCCCTCCTAAAATCTGAAATAGAGGAACGGATTAAAGGAACCGTCCACAAGATATGCCGTGCAAAGCAATAGCAAAAAAACTGCTCCCGCTATTTTAAGTCCATGCAAAGCAAGCAGACTTACCTTGTTCTCATTTTTCTTGTTTTGTAATCTGTTCCGCAGTGTTCTCCAAACACTTACCGGTATCGGTGTGGCACCCAGTACCGCAACAATCAGCGTAACACCATAGCTTCTTATATAATACAGAGCCTCTGATGATAACAAGGGAAGGCCTCCCATTCCAAGCATACACCGGATATCTCCTATTGCCTGTGCCATGTCCGCAGCATTAAATACCACAAAGCTGATGATTACCAGCAATAATACATAAACGTGTTGCCAGCCTTTTCCTTTTTCCAGAATTGCAAGCAACCATTTCTTTTCAATAACGAGTAACATACCAAAGTATAATCCCCAAAGCACAAAATTCCAGGAAGCGCCGTGCCAAAGACCGGTCACCATCCAAACAATAAAAATATTGCGATACCATTTCCATGCCGGAACTCTGTTTCCGCCTAAGGGAATGTACAAGTAATCCCGGAACCAGCCTCCCAAGGAAATATGCCATCTGCGCCAAAACTCTGTTACACTACGGGAAATATAGGGATAATTAAAATTTTCTGCTAAGGTAAAGCCAAAAATTCTGCCAAGTCCTATGGCCATATCACTATATCCGGAAAAATCATAGTAGATATGCAATGCGAATGCTACAGCATACATCCAATAATATAAAACCGACTGTTCGCCTGATTCTCTAAACAGCTCACAAAGCGCTCCCAGCTCATTTGCAATCAGTATTTTCTTGGATAAACCGATGATAAAGCGAAAAATCCCACTCTCTGTCATAGCAAATGATGTTGTTCTTCCTTTCATTTGCTTTTCAATATCCGTATATCGTACAATGGGACCTGCAATTAACTGGGGAAACATGGTGATATAGGTTGCCAGGGAAACAAAATTCTTTTGAGGTGCAGCATCTCCTCTGTAAACATCAACCAGATAGCTGATAATCTGAAAGGTATAAAAGCTGATACCGACAGGCAACACAATTTGCAGTAGCGGAACCGAAAGCCCCGTTACTGCATTAAAATTTGAAATAAAGAAATCAGTATATTTAAAGTAAATAAAAATAGAAAGGAAAAGCAGAACGGAAACCGTAAGTATTGCCTTTTGCGCACTTCCTCCCGGTTTCTTTTCCCTATATTTTCCCAAAAGTAATCCTGCCAAATATCCTACCGCAACAGATACCAGCATCAAAAATACATAAACAGGCTCGCCCCATGCATAAAATATGAGACTGGCCAAAAGAAGTACTGCATTTCTGCCCTTAACCGGAATCAGGAAATAAGCAAGCAGTACTATGGGCAAAAAATAATATAAAAACGGTATGCTCGAAAAAACCATAATTACTGTACTAAACTCTCCTCGTACATTACCTCTGCTGCCTCATATTGGGCAGTCAGCTTTGTCTTAAATGTTTCCATAATCTCTGCATTTCCGAAGGCAGACACAACATATTCATCACCTACGGAAGCAATCAGCAGGGTGTCAGGAAATCCGCACATCCACTGTCGGTTCATGATGTTCTCTTTTAACGCATCTGCAAATGCTTGCTGTTTGGAAGCATCTGTCAGATGATAAGCACCACAGGTAAAGGTATTGGCATTCATCATGTGCATCATTGATGCCGCATCATCAATCATGGCAGCGCTACTCTGAGGCAAGCCTAATACGGAATCCATTTCTTCGGCTTTGGAAACATCATATTTGCCCGGCGCATCCATTACCACGTTTTCATAGTCACCGCCTCCGATGGGGAACAGCTCAGCTTCTGTATAGGTACCCCATACATTGGTCAAAAGCTCTGTGGCATCTGCTACATCTACGGTAGCAGCTTCCGGTGCGGGAGTTTCTGTCACGTCCTCTTTCTTTCCGCAACCAAATAAGCTTAAAATCATCATTCCGCAAATCAGTAGTACAATTCTTTTCTTCATTCATCTAATCCTTTCTCTTCAATAACTTTTTTCATAATCGGCAGTCACGTCTACTACCGCTCCTCATTATCTAATTTTCCCTTATTCTAACATATTTAATCAATAATGCAAGCTGTCGTATACCTTATAAAAGTAATCAGAATTTCAATAGTTCCTGCAATTTTGCCAGTCTGTTAAGTGCCTCATCAATGGTCTTTTCTTCTCTGGCAAAATGCAAACGGATCAGGTTGTTTACTTCTTCTTTAAAGAAGCTGGAACCGGGTACTGCTGCCACTCCGATATTTTTAATCATCCACTCACAGAATTCCAAGTCACTATAGCCTGCAAACTGTGGCAAATCAAGAAAATCTTGGATATCAATCATTACAAAATAGGTTCCCTGAGGAATATTATGCTTTAATCCGATTCTGTCAAGACCGGCCAAAAAGTAATCTCGCTTCTTAGTATAAGTCTTCAAAAGTTCCTCATAATAAGATTCCGGGAAATTTAAGCCCACTGTAGCTGCTTCCTGCAAAGGTGCCGCTGCGCCTACCGTCAGGAAATCATGTACTTTTTTTGCTGCTTCAATAACTTTTTCCGGTCCGATTAAGTAACCCAATCTCCATCCGGTAATAGAATAGGTCTTAGAAAGGGAATTGCAGGTTATGGTATGCTCATACATTCCCGGCAAAGATGCCATACAGGTATGATGATTGGGCGCGTATACCATATGCTCATACACCTCATCCGTCACTACAAAAGCATCATATTTTACTGCCAGCTCTCCAATTGCCATAAGCTCTTCCCTGCTGAATACTTTACCGCAGGGATTGGAGGGATTGCAGACAATAATTGCCTTTGCTCCTTGCTTAAAACCATTCTCAATAAGCTGAATATCAAAGTGATACTCAGGCGGCACTAAGGGAATGTAAATCGGATCAGCACCTGATAAAATAGCATCTGCACCGTAATTCTCATAAAAGGGAGAAAATACCAACACTTTGTCCCCCGGATTACAAATTGTCATCATGGCACACATCATGGCTTCCGTACCGCCACAGGTTACTACGATTTCCGTATTAGGATTGATTTCTCTGTTAATCGCTTTTCCCTGCTTTTTAGCAAGTGCCTCTCTAAAGTTCATCGCTCCGAAGGTGATGGAATATTGATGAGGTCCTTGGTAAGCAGCCTTTGCTAAGGCGTCCATAATCTCTTTCGGCGGATCAAAATCCGGAAATCCCTGTGAAAGATTAATTGCTCCGTGTTCGTTACTGATACGTGTCATCCGACGAATAACGGAGTCTGTAAAAGTTTGTACTCTGTTACTTAATCCCGGCATAAGTTTTCTCTCTTTCTGTTAACATACATATTTTTGTGCTATACTAAATGGGAGGTGTCCCAATTATGACGATAGTAACTATTACCCTAATTACCATATTCCTCATATTAATTTTTGTTTTGACAGCTTCTTATCTATCCTATCGGATTGCATTTTACGCTCCAAAACGGCTTCCTGATGCAGAAGTTGCCATGCCCGTAGGCGAACAGTACGAAAAACACCGCCCCGGCATTTCCAAGTCTGTAGAAGACATGCTTGCACGTCCCTTCGAGCCGGTAACCATTACTTCCCACGACGGCAAAAAGTTATATGCCAGATATTATCATGTGGCAGAAAATGCTCCCCTTCAAATCTTTTTCCATGGGTACAAAAGCAGTGCCGAATTAGATTGCTGCGGAGGCAGTAAGTTAGCTGCTAAGCTGGGACAAAATACCCTTTTGGCAGACCAACGTTCCCACGGCAAAAGCGAAGGTTCCTGTATCACCTTCGGTATTCAGGAACGCCGCGACTGTCTTACTTGGATTCAATATGCACTTACACGTTTTGGAAAAGACACTAAAATAATCCTCTCCGGGCTTTCCATGGGTGCTGCCACGGTTTTGATGGCTACGGATTTATCCTTGCCTCCAAATGTCGTAGGCGTCATTGCTGATTGCCCCTATTCTTCTCCAAAAGCAATCATTCAAAAGGTCAGCAGGGACATGCATCTTCCCGCCCGGATTGCTTATCCTTTTGTCAAACTCGGCGCAAAAATTTTCGGTGGATTTGATTTAGAAGAAAGCAGTGCTCTTTCTGCCGTGGCAAATACCAACATTCCCATTTTATTGATTCATGGCGAAGATGATCATTTCGTTCCTTGTGATATGAGCCGGAGCATCCATAAAGCATGTGCGTCACGGATTACCTTTCAAACGGTTCCCGGCGCAGGACACGGATTAAGCTATATGTTTGCTCCTGAAATCTATGAAAAAGTTACCACTGATTTTATCCATACTATTTTGTAAATTTAATAATCATACTGTAAAAGGCAGTACAGTTACCTTTATACATCCGTCTTCTGTTCATCCTGAATTTTGTATACCATACTTTCTGTCTGTGCTGCCAGTTCTTTTGCCTGCTCCTGCATGTTACTAAGTTCACGTTTCATACGGGGATATGTAGTAACATCTTTGTAAATAAAGTAAAATGCACATAAAAATAAAAACACCGTCAATCCATTCGTAAAATATTGTGATACCCCAATTAACGGCAATGCTTTAAATATAGTAGCGCCGGTACCAATCAGTGAAACAATAGTACGCAGATACGCCAAGTGAGTCTGTTCAACAGCAAGCTTACTGTTGGTAAATGCCAAATCTGTCCTGATTTTAGAAAATTCGGTACGTTCTACCGCAAGATGGTTTTGATTGTAAGCCAGCGCCTTTTTTGTTTTTATCCCTTCCCTTTTATCTGCCATATACCTGATATCCTTCCGCTGTAGTTTCTCTTCATAAATCTTTTATTCATCTTATCCTGCCCTATCAGTCAATATGCTTATATTTCAATCGTGTTGGCATCCGCCAAATGAAGCTTAGTATAGAGAAATACTCTATCCCCTGCTTCTAAGGTCATATTACCGTTGGGAATTAAAGACTTGTTACGACGTTTTACAAGTACGATAACAGATTGTCTTGAAATATCCAAATCCCTGATTTTTACACCGGTCCAAGGGTTCTGACGTTTCAGGACAATTTCCTTTAGGTTGATGTGCTCATCCTCTTCTTCCTCATACGGAATCGCACCAAGTACCACCATATCATCCTCCTGTATTACGATATCACCACGGGGAATAATAATTTCATCCTCGCGCTTGATAATCGCCACTATCAAACCGGAAGGAAATGATAAATCGGTAATCCGTTTGCCCAACCATTTATCTCCTTCGGCAATATGCACTTTGATAAAATGCATATCCGCCTCATAGCCGTATTCATTCCGTTTTTTAATTGTTGCATACATATCCACAAATCCTGCGGAAATAATACCGGTAGGAATTGCTACCATGCCCACTCCAAGAAAAGAAATGATAATGCCAAGTACTTTACCCATCATGGTGACAGGATAAATATCACCATAACCTATAGTCAGCAACGTCGATGCTGCCCACCAGATTCCGGAAAAGGCATTCCGGAATACATCCGGTTGAGCTTCGTGCTCCAAGCTGTACATGCAAAGGCTTGAGCCAATCATCAGAATCAAAATCAGCACTACAGAAGAAATCAGCTGTTGACGTTTACCGTAAATAACCTGCGTAATTACATGCAGTGAATCATAATATGCATCTATTCTGAACAGACGGAAAATTCTTACAATTCGTATCATTCGGAAGGCAACGGTTCCTGCCGGGAAAAAGATTGGAAGGAAATACGGAAGCCATGAAAGAATATCCACAATTCCCATAAAGGAACAAATATATTTTCTTGCTGCTTTTATATCTGATAAGTCTTCTCCGTCTTCATACAAAAATCTTGCCGTATAAATACGCAAAAAATAATCTACTGCAAAAGTTGCTACCGTGATGCGCTCAATCCACAGTAAAACCGTTCCGTAATCACCCCTTAACCCTTCATAGGTATACATGATACTGACCGCAAGATTCAGTACAATCATAAATGCACTGAAAAAGTCATAAGCACGGCTGACATGGTCTAAGTCATTGCCAACCTCCAATATTTCAAATAATCTTTTTCTGCGGCGGAACCATTTTTTCCTGTTCATTTGCATTTGCTCCTCTTGGATTATTCCAAATACATTATACTCTTTTCATTCTGCTTTCTCAACGGATTTATATGTTTCGATTCATCTCGAAAAAAATCCACTTAGTAGCACCAGAGCACCTCATCCTCAAGATACAATGCAAGCCAGACAGAGCCCTCTTCACTGTCCGGCAGGGCTCCGCCCTGGTCAGCGTAGAGACCGAAGGATGCCTTGCCGCCATCGTCAAAAGAAATCACGCAGGAATACGCGCTGTCCATCTCATAGTTAAAAGGACGTCCTTTTTCACTGTCTGTCCAGAAGCATCCGCGACCTCCCTCCTCAAATGTAAGGAATCTCACATCATCGCTTGTTTCAAAGCTCACTTCACCGGACTTGCTGTTAACAATCTCGTACAGAATATAATACCCTTCTTCCGTCAGCACCTTTGCATCGAATGGAGCAACCTTAAGGTGCGTCGTATCCAGCGCAAAGTGCGTATCGTCTTCCTGCGATTCTTCAGAATAATCAGGGTACTCGGTAATCTCGGACCAAATGCAATCCTCGGCGGTAATCATATCATTGAAGGCCAGGCTGTTGCTCTCTTTCTCTCCGAAAGTACATTGGTAAAAATAGAACTCTCCGTCAGTTCCGTCATTCGCGTAGAAATAACCGCCGCTGCCGGAACCGGTCAGCACGCAGTTGAGGAACATCTGCCTACTCTGTGCGTCATAGAGCTCCAGTGCTCCATTTTCACAGTCGCGGATCGTAGAATCAAAACAGGTTAGGCTCGCGCAGCTGCTTGTGCCGATACCATAGACGCCGCAGCCGTAAAGGTCCATCCCGGAAAGTACCATATCACTGCATTGGTTGAAATACAGCACATCTCCGGCGCAGTCGCCGGTATCACTATGGCCCATAGTAAGGTCCATCATACCGATATCGGAGCAGTTTTCAAAACGCAAAACGTTAGCATAGCGCGGGTCTGTCACAATCTCGGTATCCGCCGCCAAGCCGGACTCTGAGGCGATGGAAAGCCCGCTCACACCGGTGACCACAAGCTCAAGGCCGTCATAGACCTCGTCAATACGCACGAATTCACGGCTCTCATTAAAGTGCTCGCCCTCCCGTTCATAGAGCGCTTTAAGCGTATCGCTCAGGTTGTAGCTACCCGGAGCAAGCAGGATTTGTGTATCCGGAGCGATGTTTTCGATCATCTGCTCCATATCAGAAACGTACACCACCCGCTTACCTGACACAACCTCAAATTGGCAGTCATTTCCAATCACAAAGCTTCCACGGTCCTTCAATTCCTTATTAAGGCACTGGCTCTCCCAACGACCAAAGGTACAGCGTTCAAAGCGGGCCCCGCTTTCGCTGCCGACATTATAGTAAGCAGGAAGAAAATCGCTCCCCTCGTTTCCGGTGAAGGAACAGCCTTCGAAGCGGGCGAAGGAACCGTCAAGGCTCAACATGTCGAAGCCTCTGTTGTCCCTGAATATGCAATCCTCAAAAATGGCGTCGCTGCATAGGCGCAGGTCAACGATACCGTAGCTGCACTCTCGGATAATACAGTCCTTAAGAACAATACCCACCGTGTGGTTTGCCGTCACGCCGTAGGTGCCGCAGCCGTAAAGATCCAATCCGTCCAGACTGATTTTTTGGCAGTAATCAAATGCCAGCACCGCGCCCTCGCAGTTTCCCTGCTCAATGGTATGACCGAAGGTAATGTTCTCAATGGTTATGTCGGAACAGTCGTTAAAGTAGAGCACATCGGAATAGCGTGGTTCCGCCACGACCTCGACTTTGCTGCCCTCTGCTCCTCGAATCGTCAGACCTTCGACTTCACGGATTTCAGCCTGCCAGCCATCAGTAAAGCTACGGGAAACATAGTCTGAGACGGTATCGGATACCTCGCGGAGATACTCCGTAAGATTATAGGTGCCCGGCGCAAGCTCAATGACCACACCCGGTGCAATTGCCTCAAGGAACTCGCCTGCCGTGCTGACCTGAATCGCTTCGTCCTCAGCCACAGATTCTTCCGGCAACGCGGAGTGTTCCGGTGAAGTAGCCGGCTCCGGTGAGTCGGAAGGTTCCGGTGAATTGGAAGTGTCTGACAGAATCGGCGCAGAATCGGCGGATGTCTGTTCCTGCGTCCCGGCAGGCTCTGCTTTATTGGATGCTCCACCGCATCCGGTAAGCGGCACCAGCAGCAAAAGCGCCAGCACAAAGGTGCAGATGTTCAATTTCTTATCCATTTTTCTTAATCTTTTCTTATCCATATTTTCTAATCCTTTTTCTCTCACACTTTCCTACAACGGATTACTTCAGCCTGACAAAGGAGATAAGGCCTGCTAATGGTTCTGCAGGACATATTTTCATTATTATTTAGTATATCATGACCTGACAGGAATAACAAATGCCGCAGATTCCTCTGCGGCATTCCAAAATACATAATCTACTATCAGTTTTACTCAATACTTAACTCTAACCACATAGAAGCAATCCACTCTGTCATCTTTTTATTGGTTTCGTATAACTCCTGAAACTTTTCTTTTCCTTCAAACCAAGCAAGTGCAATCAACTGATTTGATAAGACGACGTAAGGTATTGCTTTTTTCTCTTCCTCTGTCAGCTTTACAACATCATCATATCCATACATGATATTTTTATAAATCTGAATCCACTTCGATAATTTAGATTCATCTCCTGCTTCATAGCTTTCTGATAAAATTGCTGTTGCCGCATAGCACGGATCAAAAATTCGTACGTTACGTTCACTAAGTTCAAAGTCAATAAATCCCCATTTATTCTCAGCCACAATTATATTTCCCGGATTTGGGTCTCTGTGAATCACTTGTTTCGGAAGCACAGAATAGAGTTTTCCAAAGATTTCTTTATAATCCCGAAAAACTTGTTCCGATACCTTAATCTTTCCTTTCAACTGCGGAATAGCCCAATTTATGACGCTCTCATAAATGTTAGCCTCTGAAACCAATACATCTATATCTGCTAACGCATTACTAAGCTGTCCTACTACTTCCCCAACAAAACGTGCTTTTCCGGCGAAGTCACCTTCATACATATCCGCAGTTTTAATCTGGCTTCCTGCCAAACGCTTTGTTAAGCAAAAATACAATTCCCCATCCGCAACATACTCTTCTCCTGCAAGCGTTTTTACAGGTGTTGCTGCAGATAAGCCTACATTTTCTAATGCCTTTGAAATTGCTATATGACTATTCAGCTTACCGAGATTCGCTGAGAATTTTATTACATAATTATTCCCAACGTAAAATGCTGATTCGTTTCTGTTACCGCTTCCTTCATAGTAAATATCAGAAATACTCTCATTTTCTAATCCCCATAATTTCAAAATTCCTGCTATCTTTTTATGTGTAACCATAATATGTTCCTCCTTAAAAATGTTAATTCTATACGGCTTTTTCACCTTATATTGTTTTTGAAACTGTGCAGGTGTACACCCAAATTCACGGACAAACGCTTTGTAAAAACCGGCATGGGTTTCAAATCCATATAGCAAAGCAACATCAATCATCTTATTCCCACAGCTTATCTCATAAATCGCATTCAACAATCTTCGTCGCAAAATATATTGCATAACCGGCAATCCTACAGCAGTTTGGAATAATCTATAGTAATGATATAGTGAGAATCCGGCTCTTTCGCTTAATTCTTTCGCAGAAATATCGCACTTAATGTTATCTTCGATATAATCAATACTATCCTGTATAACTTCTCTGTACACACTTACACTCCTTTCTGTTACTTTGTTGTAGCTACACCTATATAATAGACAGTAATTTATAAAAAACCTTTCCGCTTTTGTCATCTTTAAATCCGAATGGTAAAAACAACTAAATGCCACAGATTGGTTCTGCAGCATTTACGTATTCCTGATTCCGAAAAACAATTCGACATAAGTCGTCCAATAGGAAATTAAACTATATCTTATTTATCGGGAAAAACATATAACTTTTCCCGGTTTCCGGACAAGTAAAGTCATGAACTGCACCTACAAGCTCTATCCCGTTCTCCTGTAAATATTGGATTACATCCGAAAAAACATTACCGTTTTCATTCTCAACATAAATGTATTCATATCCCGGAACATCCCATCTTGTCCATCCTGCAGGTGCCTCTGCGCTTTCTGCACACTCAACACCGGCCAAGTATAATCCTTTTGTAAACCCATCTTCCCAAGGGAAAAACGAATGGCTAAAATCCGACATAGCGCCCCATATCCCGGCAAGATTACCCTTCTCGTCTTTTTTAGCCAATTGCTCCACTTCATAAAAATGACTATTCGCATCCTCCCATAACCTCTGAATAAAACCATCTCCATCGTTTGTTGAGCCTTGTTTTCCGATAACTACGAAATGTTCCTTACGACACTTATTTATAATCACAACAATACCTCCCAGCATTAATTATCAAATGTTTCCACGGTTCTAATTATTTCTTCTCACTAAGCTTTTTCTGCTATATCTTTTACTATAATTTTATCAGCAAGATTTTGTTCTATGTACTCTATCGCATTACGAATGCGCTCTTTCCATATGTTCATGAGCCTCTCCCTTCCTTGTCTTCATCGATATTATAATACATATTCAGAGCAACAACCCGACTTTTCTTGCTTTTATTAATTATACCATATCCGCAATCATGCAAACTTACACTTTTATCAATTATTTTACTTTTCATATAAGCATAGATATGCAACAAATGCCGCAGATACGCTCTGCGGCATTTACTATCAGATAAATATTTACATTTGTATCACCCGGTCACAACGTGATATAGATGTTCCACGATGAGTTACCATAATAAATGTTCTTTCTGATATATCCTGTTCCATAAGTAAATTCAGTATTTCGCTTTCATTCTGATAATCCAACGCCGAAGTCGCTTCATCGAATATAATCACTTCCGGATTATGTAAAAAAAGTCGCGCTATGACTAGCCGTTGTCGTTGACCACCTGATAAACGTATCCCATTCTCACCGATAATTGTGTCAAATCCCTTAGCAAGACCATCTATAAATTCCATGATATTAGCTCTATTGCATGCATCCCTTAGTTCTTCTTCACTTGCATCTGCTTTACCGAACAAAAGATTTTCCCTTATGCTCAGATTAAATAAATTGGACTCTTGCATGATAAATCCTACTTTTTGATAAATATCCTGCTTGAAAATCTTATCCATAGGCTTACCATTCCAGAGAATTTCTCCCTGATTAACTTCCTCATAACCTGCTAAAAGTTTGATAATCGTACTTTTACCACAACCACTTTCTCCCAGAAGAACTACTTTCTCTCCTCTAGCGATACTCATATTAATACCATCCAATACAAGCGGTGCTTCCTCATCATAAGAAAAAGTCACATCCTTTAACATCACACTTTCAAATTTCTCTAATCCATAATCATTTTCCCGAATCGGCAGACTCATTATTTCATGAATTCTCTTTACAGCTTCCTCTTGCTCTCCTCGCTTAACCACAATATCCGAAACCGAAAGCAAACCATTCACATAATCTTTATAATACTCCATGAATGTCAGTAACGTGGGCACCGTTGCCATTTCCTCAATAACAAGAATTCCGCCTAAAAGATACAAGCCCATTTTTGTTAAAAACTCATCTTTAAAGGCCAAGAAGGTACGATTTAAGAACCAAAAGATATGAGACTTCAAAAAAGCATCCCCCAAGTCCTTCCATAGTAAATCAAACTCTTTTTGCTGCGCTTTCTCTTGACAGTTCGACTTTACTTCTTTCCAAAAAAACATATTGTGAATCATAAAGTCATTGTATTCACCCATGATTTTCCTTCTTCGTTCATACTGCTTGTTGCTCTTAGCTTTAATAAATTTGGTAATATAAAACGATAGCGGTATTGTAAGAAAACTAATCACAGCCAAAATCACATTCAAATAGAGCAAAATTCCTGTGGTAATCATCAGACTGATAATAGAAATAACTACTTCAATCCGCTTTTCAAAGTAGAGAACTGCAACTTCCGTATCTCTGTGTACGCGTTCTCTTAACTCTCCTGCTGAGTAGGACTTTAGTTCTTTTATATCAAGCTCTATTAACCTCTGCATAACCGTTTTCTTTGCTTCCGCCCTCATTCGCGGAAATATCTGATTATATACATATTTTATCCAAACAGATACAAATGCTTTGGTCACAAATACCAGTATGTACATCAAAATGACAATAATCAATAATTCCAATCTACGATTTGTAATTACTTCCTGCAAAAAGAGTAAATAACAATAAGGTGGTAGCAAAATAAGACCCGCTTTTACAAATTGAAGCAAAATATATCCTATTATTTTACTTCTATATGTTTTCATTGATACACAGCTATTCATCTTGTGCCTCCCCTTCCTGATGCGAAACAGTATCTTCGTATTCCGCATATAAAGTCCGGTACAATGAACTTTCATTCATCAGCCGCTCATGTTTACCAATTGCTGAAACATGTCCCCTTTCAATCACAATGATTTTTTCAGCTGACAATACTGTAGAAAAACGATGTGCTACAGACAATATGGTGGTATCAGGTAACTGCTCATAAATATACTGATTAACCGCTGCTTCTGTCACTTCATCCAACGCTGATGTTGCCTCATCTAATAATAAAATTCTCGGTCGCCTAAATATACATCTTGCAATCGCAACCCGCTGTTTCTGTCCACCGGACAGTTCACGGCCATGGCTTCCGATGATGGTATCAAGCCCCTCCGGAAACTCTGAAACAAGTTCCTTTAGTTTTAGTCCCTCCAAAATATCCCATATCCTATCATCCTGCGAAACATCATCCGATAAACTGATATTTTGACGAAGTGTTCCGTGAAACAAACCGTTTTCCTGCTGCACCACTGCAACCTGACTTCTTAATGAGGTTAATGTATAATTTGATACCGGGATTCCATCTATCAAGATTCTCCCCTCATTCGGTTCATACAAACGATACATCAACTGCAAAAGCGTACTTTTCCCCTCTCCGCTTCTTCCAACAAAAGCCAACTTTTCACCATGTTCCACCTTAAGTTGAAACTCTTTTAGTACAAGTTCTTCTCCATATCCAAAAGATATCTTATCAAAAAGAATATCTCCTTTTGCAATTTCATGTTCAATTGCACTTGGAGTATCACATTCTTCTTCCCATAACATAAATTCTTCCACTCGGTTAATCCCCGACAAATTACCACTGATAGCCGTCAGTTTTTTCCCAAGGGCATTATAATATACTGCACAAGTGGAAAAATAGGATGCGCATGCTACAAATTGTCCCACCGTAATCTGATCTTTGCAGACAGCCAATGCAGCAATACAATAAATGATTAATTGTCCGATCAGTGTTAATGCCTCGTTTACATTGGCAGATTCCAGTTCGTCATACCCTAATTTAATCTCTTCTTTGATAATCTGCTCTGTCTTCGCTTCATAATCATCAGCAACTTTTTTATGAGCATTTAGTATTTTCCACTGATACAGTCCTGTCATCATTTCCAATATCCATGCATCAACCAATCCTTTATGCTCATTCATTTTCTGATGCCGTTCTTTCAATCTTTCCATAAAGTAGCGAATAGACCACGCCATAATCGGTGTCATAACAATTGCCACTATCCCCAATATGATATTGGTATATAGCAAATATCCGATTGATATTGCCAGCTGCACAAAATTAGCAAAGACATAAAATAAACTTCTATGGACAAACTCTAAAAAGCACTCTGTATCATCCATAATCCGTTTCATAACATCGCCGCTTTTCATGCTTGTCCACACGGCTGCTTTGAGTTTCATTAAATGTGTAAAGCACATTTTTCGTACATTCACTATATACGATGCTTCTAAATGCGCCCACACATAGTTTAGTCCGCCATGCAAACATTGATTTAATAAATACAATCCTGCATACAAAAAGAAGTAGAACAAAAAATCGGACATCTGTCTTACATAAAAAATTTGATCTACTATTTCTCCAATCACATAGGGGAACAGTGCCCCTGTAATCGTACTGAACATGACTGTTAAAAATAGTATAAAAAATTGTACTCGATAACCTTTGGTAGTTTGATATATGAATTTCATTTGGATACACTCACCTACATCTTTGCAATTTATGACAATATAAAAATTATACCTGCATCTTTGATTATATCATTATTCGAACCAAACGCCATCATATAAAATGTTTTCACATAATAATTTGACAACAAATGCCGCAGATTCCTCTGCGGCATTCCTATCTACATATTCAAATTATTCTGATAACAAATTGATAACACTTTTTTGCAACCACGCTTCCCAAAAATCCAGTGTTTTCGGGCATTCCAAGCGTTTTTCTCCTACTCAAACTCGTTTCATGTAAGAATAATATAGGTTTATTTTGTTGAGGTTTTAGTGATTTTCGCTGCAGTATTTGCTGATTTTGTTGAGGTCTATTTTTAGTCGCACTTTTATTGTACTCAAAGTGTACTCATATTCTCTATTTATCTCATGACCTCTTCCATAATCCTTTTAATTCTATGCTTCGCCATACCATCACATTGCTCATTCAATTTATCACAATATTTCAAAAGTATATCTCTGTCATGTTTATATAATACAGACAAAATATTGTAACAAGTATGATACTTGTTCTCATTCATGTTATCGACCGGGAATGAACTTCTTAGTAACAATTCTTCAATTTGTTCATCTATAATCTCTTTATAATAAACATTATCATAATACTGCCTCAACTTATAAGAATAATTGAAAGCTTCTTTATCCGTAGATTTTTGTTTTAAATAATCTATATATAAATCAATTATTTTTCTTCTTAACTTCTCTATTTCAACATTGTAATGCTCTTTTATGACATCCGTTGTTATAGAAAAATCTAACATTGCTCCACTATAATTTAAAATATTCTCATCCCCTGTTTGCACTGTATCCCACAGCATAGTATGTAGCATTTCTTTGTATTTTTCCAAAATAACTGAACAATCTCTGCCTATTGTTTGACTCCACAAAACATACTCATCTACTATGTGATTCAACGCACCTATTGTACTAATATTTTCTAATTCATTTTTCCACTCATCCAGAACCTCACTAATCTCTTCATCTGTTTTATAGAAATTTGGTTTTTTCCCTGCTTTTAAAAAAAGTTTAAATTGTGCTTCCAATTCTTCCTTTTCCATATTCGCCTCATTTATATAATATTTATAAATCAGGTCTATTAGAGATCTCGATGATTTTATTTCTCTCAAATAATTCAAGAGACGATTATCAAATCTATTTCTTGTTTCAACCATAACTTTTGAAACAGCATCATTGTTCTTTGAATTTTCTAAACTATAATATAATGCATCTGTATCCTCTACAACAATAGCATAACATATCAATCTAATTTCTTCTTGAAATTCTTCATTCCCAACCTCGGCACACAACACTTTTACATCATCATAAAAACTTTGTGCTTTTTGCAATGTTCTCAGATTGCTTACCGAATGTTTTCTAAGAAAATTTGTTATAAAACTAGCGTCTATGCCCATACTTGCCCAATTAATCTCATCTGCTTTCTCTGTTATGTTATAATCTCTATCAATAACCTTTTCACAGTATTTCTCCAACAATTTCTTATTATCTTCATTCAATTCTTCACTATTTGCAATCAAAACAACTTTTATATAATTACATTTCTTAAGTTCCTCTACAATCCCCAATACTTCCTGAAAATTCACACTATCACTAATTCTTTCCACGTCATCCAAAATAATTATATGATATTCTTCAAACTTCTTGGTCATCGCTAAAAATAGTTCACGCTCTGCTAACACACTATCAACAGCAGCTTTAACTTTAGCAATCTTATCAGAAAATGAGGCACACGCATCTAATACTTTTTTTGCTCCTGTACCTATACTTCCACCTAAACCATCCTTTAACAAAAACTGAAATAAAATTTCATGATATATGTACTGACTGTTTTCTAAACCAAATAAAGAAATCTTACATACATTATCTTTTCCCTTTACCGCTTCCTCGATTGCATACGATTTTCCAATTCCCCACTTGCCGTCAAACAAAATGCATTTGTATGGCAACTTGTCTATTCGCTCCATAATCTTAATGATTCCATTAGCATTCATATACTACCTCCAAATTAATTTTCTCTAATCTCTTCCGAAATCGAATCTGCTATTTCTGTATAAACCTCTTGTATTAATCCCACCCATTTATGCATTACTATCACAAACATCAGATTTCTTTGGTCGTGAAACATGCATAAATAATTCTTTACTGTTTCCTCTAGCATTATAGCAGAATGCTCCGCTGCCAAATTAAGCCCATATGGTGTTTGACCTACCAAAGAAATTTCAGTCCCGTTAGGTATAGCTGCTAGAGTTCTTGTCGTTCCTTGTGGTGTAGTATGCAACAACTTACACGCCAATTGATACTGCTTATACCATACAGCACTATACGATTTATCAAACATACATTTATCATAAAATCTTTTGAAAGTAATATATTCCTTTTCTGAAAACGCTCCTGAAGCTCTTGCCCATTCATAATCTTTTTTGTTTTTTTCATGAAAATCATCAAATTGTCCTATATAAAATTGTTTAGCAACTTCCTCATTGTTATGTAGTATGAATTGACTTACAACTCTATTTTCAAACATATTCCGAAAAAGCATATATGCCTGGTCTGCAAATCCGTTTTGTAACAGTGTGAGTATCGCAGAAAATGTTTGTAAATTTCTATTTGCTAACATTTGCAAAACTTTACATTTATACTTGTTATCTTTAAGTTCATCTCCATGCTCTGCTTCAAGCCGATTGCTGTAGGATTCTAATTCCTCCAAAACAAACAAATACATAGCATTCGATAATTCGAATCCCCTTTTCCAAATACCATCCAAATGTTTCTGATAATTTTGCGCTTCTGCTTGAGATTTATGATATTCTTCCGAACATATTTTCAAAAAGTAATTATATGTATCTTCAGGAAATTTATTGATAGCCTCTTTATAATATTTTTGGATTTTTTCTACCGTAAACTGTTCATTCAAAAATTCTTCAATCTCATTTTCTTTCAACATTTTCTCAGCTATAACTGATTCTAAAGTTTCTGTGTATATTTCATCTAAAAAGTGCTTTTCCATCTTTATACTCCGTATCTATTCAAAAATCACCCACAATTAAGCATATAATACAAAAAGAGAAATCCCACCAATCACCTGTAGAATTTCTCCCTTTAAAGCATACTCAATCTTCATAGTGCCCTTTACATGACGCTATGATAACAGCTCCGTCTTTTTCTTTGTAGACAATTCGATTCGCATCATCGATTCGCCTGCTCCACCAACCGCTCAGATTATTTTTCAGCGGCTCCGGCTTCCCAATGCCACCATAGCATTCCCTTTGTATATCTTTAATAAGCATATTAATTCGTTTTAAGGTCTTTTTGTCTTGGTTTTGCCATTCAAGGTATTCTTCCCAAGCTCGCTCATCCCAGAGTATCTTCATACATTAGTCCTCAATCAATTCGTGCTCAGCAAGAACCGCTTTCCCAGATTCAATATCTTCTACTACCTTTTTCAAATATGCCATATTACTTTCAGAATAAAATGGATCTACCGATACGTCAAAAGGAATTCTTTTTTCTCTAGTCATCTTTTTTGCAAATATCGTAAATGCAGTTGTCATGCTTAATCCTAAATCTTTACATGTTTCTTCCATGTTTTTCTTCAATTCTTCATCCATACGAAAGTTAATCATTGCCTGTGCCATAATCATCACTCCTTTTCTGTAATTTAATTTTATCATGCGTCCTATTCTTTGTAAAGCATTTGTCATTGTTTTGCTTTACGATTATTATATTCAAAATATCCCTATCTATTCACAATAAAAATGAGAAAGAGCAAGTACCCATCATAAATGTCTCGCCCTCTCTCATCATTATTATCTTTAAATTCCTTTATAACAGTATTATTTTTTCAGCCAATTTCTCGTACCAGTGGTGCGAGTTTTTAAGAACTCTTTCAATCTCAAGACACTAAAACAAAATATTCAAGTATCCTTCCTCGAATTTAGCTCCTACAATATCTTTTTTAGTGAATTCAGATGGAATCGGGAACTTTCGACTCTCATTTTTCACACCTACAATCAACTCATTCTTATCCTGCTCTAATCTTAATTCTCCTTTATCCGCAAACGGCAAATAAATTTTAAGACAGTTCTTTTCATTGTCGATACTATAGATTTCCTTTTTGAATAACACATCATCCGGATTAATTTCTCCATAAATAGTGTCGCCAACTTTTCCCAGCACATCTAATGTACGCAGTTCCTGTTGTTGCAGTTCCACGTAAAAACGAGGCACTTCGCTAAAACTTTCTTTTATATCCTGTAATGCCTCCTCTTGTAGCTTTATCCATTTATTAAAATACCCTTCCATTGCCTTTGCTGGATAAATATGATTTACAATAATTGCATCCACATTATAATGATACAAATACAAGCAGGTAAAGTTTCGTTTAGCTTCATTGATTACAATCTTTTCAGGCGTGGTTACAACACGCAGACTTACAACTTCCTTATTCAGCAATAAATTCTGTAACCGCTGCATTTTATCCATTAAGTATTCAATATCATCAAATACATTGTCTTTGGGCATAGGAATTTTCATAACCCTTTCTACTGCCGGTCCTACCGTTTTTACTCCTGCTCTCTTTATCGGCAATACCTTATTTATCATTCCTGACAATCTTTCCGGATATTTTAGCAGAGCCAACGTCTCCCCCGTAGGTGCACAATCTACGATAATAGTATCGTATTTCCCACTTTCATATACTTCTAAAATTTTGAACATAGAAAATAATTCTTCTAACCCCGGAAATACTAACAACTCCTCTACCTCTATTCCACTTCCACCTTTCATAGTAAGCAGTTGTTTAAAGTAATCTTTTAGATTTCCCCAGCTCTTGTCACTTTCATAGACAGTATCTATTTCCATCGCATACAAATTTTCCGCAATTTTCATTGGCTCTTTATCAATTTTCATATCAAACGCATCCCCTAAACTATGTGCCTGATCCGTACTCATCACAAGAACCTTTTTTCCGTTCTTAGCTATTTTGCATGCTGTTGCAGCTGCCAAACTCGTTTTTCCTACTCCACCTTTTCCTGTAT
>JAFQQI010000112.1 GCA_017411305.1 Lachnospiraceae bacterium | reverse complement strand
TGGAGAACAGCAGAAGATTGCTGAGTTTGCAAACAAGGTACATAGTGGTGCAATTGCAAACGCTGCAGGTGAGAAGTTTACAACAGTAGTTCAGATTGGTATCGGTGGTAGTGACCTTGGTCCTCGTGCTATGTATTTAGCTCTTGAGAATTGGGCAAAGGTTAATAACACATTCAAAATGGAAGCAAAGTTCATCAGTAACGTAGATCCTGATGATGCAGCGGGCGTGTTAGCAACAATTGATGTTGCACATTCCCTTTTTGTATTAGTTTCTAAGTCTGGTACAACTCTTGAGACATTAACAAATGAATCCTTTGTAAAGGATGCATTAAAGAATGCCGGATTAGATCCTGCAAAGCATATGGTTGCAGTTACAAGTGAGACATCTCCATTAGCAAAGAGTGATGATTATTTAGCAGCATTCTTTATGGATGATTATATCGGAGGACGTTTCTCTTCAACTTCCGGAGTAGGTGGCGCAGTATTATCCTTAGCATTTGGACCGGAAGTATTTGCACAGTTCCTCGATGGTGCAGCAGCAGAAGATAAGCTTGCAAAGAATAAAGATATATTAGCAAACCCTGCATTATTAGATGCATTGATTGGTGTATATGAGCGTAACGTATTAGGATATCCTGATACAGCTGTTCTTCCATATTCTCAGGCATTAAGCCGTTTCCCTGCTCATTTACAGCAGTTAGATATGGAATCAAACGGAAAGTCTGTAAACCGTTTTGGTGATCCTGTAAATTATCCAACAGGACCTATCATCTTTGGTGAGCCAGGAACAAACGGACAGCATTCCTTCTATCAGTTATTACATCAGGGAACAGATATCGTACCTCTTCAGTTTGTAGGATTTAAGAGCAATCAGATGGGAAGAGATGTTGTGATTGAAGATAGTACAAGCCAGCAGAAGCTTTGTGCAAATGTAGTAGCTCAGATTGTAGCTTTTGCATGTGGTAAAGCAGATGAAAACCGTAATAAGAACTTTGAAGGTGGCCGTCCATCAAGTATTATTATTGGTGACAAGTTAACACCTCAAGCACTTGGTGCACTTCTTTCACACTTTGAGAATAAGGTTATGTTCCAGGGATTTGTATGGAATATCAACAGCTTTGATCAGGAAGGTGTTCAGTTAGGTAAGGTATTAGCAAAGCGTGTACTTGCTCATGAAACAGACGGAGCATTGAAGGTATACAGCGATTTGTTCAACATTTAAGAATAAATAAAGCCTAAAGATAAAACCGTTATACGAGGAAAGATAAGACTTCGTATAACGGTTTTTTGATATGAGTCAAAGAAAAACACTATTAGGAACAAAGTATACTATAACAATAATTGTTTTTTTATAAGGAATCCTTTATACTAGAAGAAGATTAAGAATAGTTTATAATTGCTCAATTCAAAGGGAGTAAGGAAGATGGCAAGAACGGTAGGTATTGGAATTCAGGACTTTAGTGATATTAGAAAAAATAATTACTTTTATGTAGATAAGACTGCTTTTATCAAGGAATGGTGGGAAAGCGGAGATTCGGTAACTTTGATTACCAGACCACGCCGTTTCGGTAAGACCTTGAATATGAGTATGCTTGAGCAGTTTTTCTCAATTCGCTATGCTGGAAAGGGAGAGTTATTTGAAGGTCTTTCTATTTGGCAGGAGGAGAAGTACAGAGAATTGCAGGGAACTTATCCGGTGATTAGCTTGTCCTTTGCAAATGTGAAGGAAGAGGATTATGAGAGAACCAGATATAAAATCTGTCAGTTATTAGAAAATCTCTATATTAAGCATTCCTATTTGTTGGATAGTGATGTAATGACACAGAAGGATAAGGATTTCTTTAATCGTGTCAGTGCAGATATGAATGATGGTGATGCTACCATGGCAATTCACCAGTTATCAGATTATCTGACACGCTATCATGGAAAAAAGACAATTGTATTATTAGACGAGTATGATACTCCTATGCAGGAAGCGTATGTAAGAGGTTACTGGGAAGAACTGGTTACCTTTACAAGAAGTATGTTTAATTCAGCTTTTAAGACTAATCCGTACTTAGAAAGAGGTGTGATGACAGGAATCACAAGAGTGAGTAAGGAATCTATTTTTTCGGATTTAAATAATTTAAAGGTAGTTACAACTACTTCTGATGAGTATGCAGATGCTTTTGGGTTTACCGAGCAGGAGGTTTTTGCTGCATTAGAGGAATTCGGTTATGTAGAAAGAGAAAAAGTAAAATTCTGGTATGATGGCTTTTTCTTTGGGG
>JAFQQI010000111.1 GCA_017411305.1 Lachnospiraceae bacterium | reverse complement strand
AATAGGTGATTGCGAAACTGGTTTATAATCTCGGTTTTAAACAGAAAAGAAAGATTGTGGATAAGATTCCAAAGAAAAACAGGCTGCGTGGAAATTCTAGACGCACTTTAATAAGCCTCATACTTTATGAAGCTGATGATTTTTATGCGATTAGCGGTTTTAGACTCCGTATATACTGGTGCTGATGTATTTTATCAGCAACCATGACAGTCACCAGTTGGGTTATTCCGGCAAGAAGAAGGTCGGCATGAAGTGTCTTCTCATTTTGAGTTCTGCGGCCGGCTATACAGAAACTGTCCTTGATGTGATTGATGGATTTTTCAACATTTACGCGGATTTTATAGGTACCATCCCATTCTTCAGAACCACGGGCAACACCGGGATATGCACGAAGATTCTTCTCGGGATAGATGTAAATCATGCGTCCGCAGGAAGAAGTGGTGCAGGGATTATCACAAAAGCAGACACGTCGCTTGGTTTTGGTTTCCTTATCGTATACCCATTTCATTTTCGGGCAGACAAACTTCATGCTGGGAATGCCGCTTCTTAAGTGTGATTTGCTTCCTTCCTGTTTCATCGGAAGAGAAGCATCATGAGGACAGCAGGGAACACCGTTTTCATTCACTGTATAATCAACATCTTCTAAAGAAAGTTTGTTGCGCAGAGGGATAAAAGCTCTTTCAAAGTGCAGGTCATGGAACAGGCTTTTATAGATTTCAATGGTGTCAAAGGCAGCATCTCCAAGAAACGTTTTGGGATTTATAAGAGGATGTTTCCTGAAAAAATCCTTTAAGACAGGAATCAGTGCTTTGGAATCTGCAAGAGATTTGTCCTCATCAGGAGAATCGGATTTCTTGTCAATGACGATATCCGGATGAGCATTCAGAAATTCCTTGTTATAAAAGGTAATATCTCTGATAATACCCAGTCCATTGGTGATGATACCAAACTTAAAGGCGTAACAAAAATGTCCGTTAATATACATCTGTTGTATTGCAGGATTGGCTGCAGCATGGGAAGGCATAGAGCCGTAGGCAGCCTTGTACGGATCGTAAGAATCATCCAGACCGTTTGCTTTTTTAAAAGCTTTCAGCTGTTTGATAATACGGTTGGCGTATTTGGGATTGTTTTCGGTTACCCAGGCTTCAATACCGGAAGTATCAAAAATGGTCATTGCAGCAAGTTTGGGATCAAGCTTCTGGCATATCGGTTCGGTCAGGTCAACCATGTGATCAAACATCGATTGTAAGTCCGGAAGGAAATCCTGCTTAAAACGGGTAATTTTAGAGGAATCAGGAACAACATCAAAGCCACAGAAATCACGGAGTTCCTGTGAAAATTTAAGAAAGATAATCAAAAGAGTATCTGTGGGAATCGAGAAAATACGCTGTAATAAAAGAGCTTTCAGCATTGGATAAAGCTGATGTCTGCGTGGTCTTCCGGTGGCAGCGTGAAAATGTAAAATAAAAGACACCGGGACAATTTCATCGAGATTTATGGTTTGATTAAGCAGGGAAAGAAACGAATATTTGTCATTATCAAATTTATTTTGGCAATTTTCAAAAATTTCTGCCAAAGTGAGCTGTTTATGTGTTATCATATAAGTACATCTCCTTTTTGGTGGATTGGTTAATAGTTTCTAGGCAACTCTATT
>JAFQQI010000110.1 GCA_017411305.1 Lachnospiraceae bacterium | reverse complement strand
ACTTTTTACGGTTCTGTATGGCGGTAAGGTTCTGAAGGTGGGCAGAGTGCAGACACCTACCCTTGCAATGCTTGTGGAGCGTGAAAGCAAGATTATGAATTTTAAGAAAGAGCAGTATTATGTGGCTCACATTCTCAGTAATGGAATAGATGCTGTTACAGAGCGTATGGATAGCAAGGCACAGGCAGAGAATTTGTGTGCTGCCTGCAACGGTAAAAATGCAGAAATTATTTCCGTAGTAAAAGAGCAAAAATCCACAGCGGCACCGAAGCTGTATGACCTTACCACACTTCAAAGAGATGCCAATAGGTTATTCGGATTTACTGCAAAGCAGACATTGGAGTACACACAGAGCCTTTATGAAAAGAAGCTCTGCACTTATCCGAGAACGGACAGTCAGTATTTGTCCGATGATATGGCAGATACTGCGGAAAATGTAATTAAGGCAGTATTTGATACGATGGCATTTGTGCCACAGGTTATGTTTAACCCGGACATAAAAAAAGTGCTTAACAGTAAAAAGGTTACAGACCACCATGCGATTATTCCTACTATGGAGATTACAAAGGTAGACCTTGGAGTTGTACCGGAGGGAGAGAAGCAGATTTTATTCCTTGTGGCCGACAGGTTACTGTGTGCAACAGGAGAAAAGCACAGCTACGAAACCGTTAAGGCAGAGCTTTCCTGCAATGGTGTGGTATTCATGGCTCATGGAAAAAGTGTTGTAAATAATGGCTGGAAAATTTTTGAGGATTCCTTTAAGGCATTTTATAAGGGAAAAGTGGAAAAAGAGGATACCGATGAGGATGTGAAGCTGCCGGAACTGTATGAGGGAATGGTAGTGGAAGGAGTGCAGACGAAAGTAACGGAGCATTACACACAACCACCGAAGCATTATACGGATGATATATATTGTAACCGTGGTGTGTGGAACACTTCAAAGAAAGGAGCAGGATAGAAAATGAAGCAGAAAAATACCAATGGTGTGACAGCACTTTATGAGCGTCTGTCAAAAGATGACGAACTCACCGGCGAAAGTAATAGTATCACAAATCAGAAGAATATGCTATTGGACTATGCGAGAAAGAATGGATATACCAACATCGTTCATTACACAGATGATGGCTGGTCTGGAGCAAGTTTTGACAGACCCAGTTGGAAAAATATGATAAAGGATATTGAGGACGGAAAAGTATCAACTGTCATTGTAAAAGATATGAGCCGAGTCGGACGTGACTATTTGCAGGTAGGTTTTTATACCGAGGTTATGTTTCGGGAAAAGGGCGTTCATTTCATTGCCATATCCAACGGAGTGGACAGTGATAAAAGAGAGAGTGCAGAATTTGCACCATTCCTAAATATCATGAATGAGTGGTATGTGCGTGATACGAGCCGGAAGATTACAAGCGTATTAAAGACAAGGGGAATGTCCGGTGTGCATACTTCAAATCATTGTCTTTATGGTTATAAAAAAGACCCGGAGAACAATACCAAGTGGCTCATTGATGAAGAAGCTGCCGAGGTAGTCCGGAGAATTTTCAGATTGTGTGTTGCCGGAAAAGGACCCTATGACATTGCAAGAATACTGTCAGAGGAAAAGGTGGAAAGACCGTCCTACTATCAGGCAAAAAGAGGTGTGGGAACCCACAAGACAAGTGCAGATATGGATAATCCCTATATGTGGAGAGGAGCAACGGTAGCGGATATTTTGCGTAGACCGGAATATTTGGGGCATACCGTTAATTTTAGAACTTATAAGGAAAGCTACAAGGACAAGAAACCTAAGAAAACAGCGAAAGAGGACTTGGTTATTTTTGAAAATACACAGGAGCCTATTATTGACGAACAAACTTGGAATATGGTGCAGGAGCTTCGTAAAACAGTCAGAAAGCCAGACATCATGGGAGAAGCCAATCCACTCACCGGAAAGCTTTTTTGTGCGGATTGCGGTGGGAAAATGTATAACCACAGACACAGGACAGGGCGGATAAGAAAGGATATGTACACCAATGGAAAACAGCGGTACATACCACCGGAGGACTGCTATAATTGTGCCAATTACAATTTGAGCCGACAGAAGTATGTGGTACAGTGTTCATCCCATTCCATCCAGACTTGGGTAATCCGTCAGTTAGTACTTGATACCATTAAGAAAACTTGTGATTTTGCCATAAGCAACGAGCAAGAGTTTTTAGAGCTTGTGAGCAGTAGCAGTGCCAAAACACAGCAGGATATGGCTGTTAAGGCAAAAGGACGGATTAAGGCAAGTGAGAAGCGGTGTGAGGAAATTAACCGTATGATACGAAAACTGTATGAGGATAATGTCAGTGGCAGATTGAGTGATAAACATTTTGATATGATGTTGTCAGAGTATGAGAAAGAAATGGGTGTGTTGGAACAGCAGATTGAAAATGACAGAGACACCATTAACACGCTGGAAACGGAGACTAACAATGTGGAGCATTTCATGGAACTTGTGAAGCGTTATACAGATTTTACGGAACTGACAGCACCTATGATAAATGAATTTGTTTCAAAGATTATGATTCATAAAGCAGAGGGCAAGGGCGCAGAACGGACACAGGAGGTTGAAATCTATCTGAACTATGTAGGGAAAGTCGAATTGCCACAGGAGCAGGTAATATTGAGCGAGGAGGAGCTTTTACAACAGGAAAAGGAGCGGAAGCGACTGGAGAAAAAGCGAGCATCCAATCGTAAGTATATGGAAAGAAAGAGAGAGGAAATTCGCAGACAGCAGGAGAAAGAACGAACAGAAACAGCAGTATAAGGATTTTGGTAAAGGACTATGGCAGAAATGTTGTAGTCTTTTTTTCAACAGTAATTACCGTTGAAAATATAGGGATATTTCCGGTCAGCAGAGAAATACCCAATAAAGCATGAAACGATGAAAATACTTCGATAATTAGCGTGGAAAATCAGAGAAAAATGCTACATAAAGCAGACACTTCCCATCTCTTTTCAGGCAGACTGTTTTACTCCAAAAAAGAAAGAACCAAAGAAAAAGTAAAGAATAGAGAAAAATATGTTAGTTATCTATCTTATCAATCAATCCATCAATCAATATTTATAAATATACAAGATATACCACAGGAGGACAATATGACACCATTAACACGATATGAACAGGAAACCATTATCAGCTTTAATGCCGGAGAACAGACAGCAACTGTTTATACAAGGGATAAGATAGTTATGCGGAAACTGGACGGACTTGTTAATGCCTTTCCAGCTGTATATAAGATTACAGGGCAGACGGAGCATGACAAGACCTATTCCATGCCTAAATCATACATTAGTTACCGTAAGCCTAGGAATATTAGCGAGGAGCAAAGGGAACAGGCGAGGCAACAGATGAATAAAATCAATCAGTGCGGTAATTAACGAGTGAAAAGAAGTAAGAGCGATAAAATAATATAGGGTAACAAATACTACCCATTGTCAGTAGGCGATGGGAATTTTATGGAGGTAGAAACATGGAGGAAATCAAACTTTATGGTTATATGAGAGTATCTTCGAGAGAGCAGAACGAGGATAGGCAGAGGATAGCACTTTTGGAAATGGGAGTGCCGGAAAAGAATATTTTTATGGATAAGCTGTCGGGGAAAAATTTTGAAAGACCACAGT
>JAFQQI010000109.1 GCA_017411305.1 Lachnospiraceae bacterium | reverse complement strand
CTTTGTATATTTCATCAAATATGCAACTGTCTACAGAAACGGAAAAATAGTGCGTGCCAGCGCACGCACTTTGGCAAGAATTTCTTACGAAATTCTTGTTTAATGCACACTACGCTACAGCATTTTCCTATTAAATGAAAATAGTGCGTGCCAGCGCACGCACTTTGGCAAGAATTTCTTGCGAAATTCTTGTCTAACTACCACTACGCTACAGCAATTTCCTATAAAGTAAAAAAGAAGCATAACGTTACGCCATGCTTCTTTTTTGTGCATATTCTCTTTCGTAAAGCCTCAAAATGCTAGTCTATCCCTTCAATCACAACACCATGCGATATACCTGGCACATTCTGTCCCTCATTAAAACTTGTTTTATTGAGCAATGCCCCTGTTGGTAAAAAGAGAATCCTATTCCATTCACCACTTTCTATTTTTTTGAGAAGATATGCTGACAGTACGGTGGCTGCACATCCGCAACCACTTCCGCCTGCATGCACATCTTGCTTTTCTGTATCATACATTAACAAACCGCAATCATAATAGCGGTCGGCTATATCAATTTTCTGTTCTTGTAACAAAGTAAATAAGGCTTCTTTTCCTATATTTCCCAAATCCCCCGTAATAATAGCATCGTAATCCTTTGGAGTACGTCCAAAATCCGAAAGATTGGTCTGAATCACATCTGCTGCCGCAGGTGCCATCGCACATCCCATATTAAAGGAATCCTTAATACCATAATCTACAATTTTCCCTGGCGTTACTCCTGTAATACCTATTTTCCGTTTATAATTATCCTTTGCAGCCTTCGCCTTATTACTAAGACTAAAAGGCTGCAAAATGAAACCTGCACTTCCTGTCACTGTCCATGACGCATACAACGGGCGCTGTCCTCCGTATTCTAATGGAAAACGGAATTCCTTTTGCGCGCTGGCAAAATGACTGGAGGTCAGACACATCACAGTATCTGCATATCCAGCCGCAATCACCATGCTGCCAAGACAAAGTGACTCTCCACAGGTCGAGCAGGCTCCAAATAACCCAAAAAAAGGAATCTGATAATCTAATACTCCAAACGAACTAGCAATTGACTGCCCTAACAAATCTCCTGCAAACAGATAACGTACATCCTTTGCTTCTAGCCCTGTCTTTTCCAGCGTAATGGCAATTGCCTGTTGCTGTAAGGCACTCTCTGCCTTTTCCCATGAATCGGCACCAAACATATCATTCTTATCTGTTCCTACTTTATCAAAATATTGTCCAAGCGGTCCACTTCCTTCATTCTGTCCTACAATCGAACCACTCCCTTTTATCAAAACAGGACTACCATATACAATACTCTGCTTTCCAATTGCTTGATTTTCTCCCATAATTCTCCTCCTATTTTGCTAATTAAATTCCATTTTAGTGAGCCATGCACAGATGAGCCGAATTGGCTGCAGGAGCTTGCTCACAGGCACATATATTCGAGCGAGGCTATTTTCCCGACTGCTATGAGTAATTTTATACTCTAGTCGGGATGATTAACACTATTTACCCCGACCAATATAGCAAATGGTATACTTCAGTCGGGATAACTGCTAGTATTACAGTCCTTCAAGATACAAAACTTTATGAATTCATGGTACAGTAGCCGACTTAGGCGGCATATGTTTCTATTTTGGGTCTAGAAATAGTTTTTCTCTCT
>JAFQQI010000108.1 GCA_017411305.1 Lachnospiraceae bacterium | reverse complement strand
GCCTTTTTATTAGGCTGTATCATAGGCTCTATCTGTCATGTGATTCGCATGCGCGTAACGAAGGCAGATCATGTTCTTGCACTTGGACCATATCTCTCTCTAGGGATATTGATTAGTGTATTATGGGGCAATGACCTGATTGGTTGGTATTTTTCCATGTTGCAATTTTAATTCGTAGAAGGAAGAACATGATACAGAAGTGAAAAGTCCATTTGCAAAGCAAGTATAGGATGGATTTTTCATCGTAATTATGAAGGTACTGAATAATTACGAATATTTCGTATGCATCCGAGGCATCGGGTTTATATGAAATATTCTTCAAAGATCTATAAATAAGATATTTTTCAAAAGATGGAGGGAACGAAATGGCAAAGGTGTTGTGCGTAGAAATCGGTGTATCGGTAACTAAAATTGCCGAGATGGATTATATGGTTAAGAGACCGAAGGTTTATCAGTGCATCGAGGTGAAGACACCAGAGGGCGCAATAAAGGACGGTTATTTGAACCTTGGCAAAATCGAGGCTTTGAAAGAGGCGATTAAGAACGTCCTGACAGAGAAGAAGATTCGAACAAAACGTGTACTCTTTACCGTTTTCTCCGGTAAGATTATCAGCCGTGAGATTGTACTGCCAGGTGTGAAAACACATCAGATCGGTGCCGTTATTGAGGCGAATATCTCGGAATATTTCCCGATTGAGTTGGATGATTATAAGGTTTCTCATTTCCATATTACTACGATTCGAGAAGGAGAGAATGCAGGCAAGCATAAGGTGCTTGTTATTGCAATAGAGAAGGAACTGCTGGATGCATATGATAAGCTGGCAACAGAGCTTGGACTTCGTATCGTGGATATCGATTATGCAGGCAACAGTATCGTTCAGGCAGCAAAGCACAGTGCTGGTGCAGGAGCCATTATGGTTGTCAAGATGGAAGAGGAAAATGCCATTATTACCATTCTGCAGCAGGGTACCTTTATCTTACAGAGAAATATCAATCATACCCTTGGAAGAAGGGAAGAAGAGCAGATTAGTAAGGAAGAGGCGCTGGAATCCCTGATAAATACTATGACGCGTGTGGCTGATTTCTATGTGTCACATGATGAGAATAATAAGCTTGAGCAGATTTATGTCATGGGTGAATGCTCCAGAGACCAGCATGTGATCGATACCATTACGGAGCATATGCAGCTTCCATGCAGAGTACTTGATCAAGTCAGAGGTGTGAACGTACATAGAAATGCTGAGGATGCACCAATGAATCTCTTTGCAGCCGCAATCGGTTCCGGGATATCCAGCGTAGGATTTGCCAATGAGAAAGAGAAGGAACGTCACGAGACGAATTACGTATCAGCCTGTTTATTAATGATAGTCTTTTTCGTGGTATTGATCATAGCGGTTCTTTCGATTGCATTGATACCGTATAATGCAGCGGTTTTGGAGGAGAAAGCACTTAAGAAGAAGGAAGAGACCTATGCACCGGCTAAGGTTGTCTACGAACAGTATGAAAGTACAAAGGCATTGTATACACAAGTGGAATATGGACATTTGCTGACAGAGCATAGTAACGATTCGATTCTGAACTTCTTAGAGGAGTTGGAAAAGCAACTTCCTGCGGATGTGGAAATGACAGAGTTTGCTTCGGATGATGAGATGTGTGTCATGACGATGCGAGTAGCGGATAAGGAAACCGCAGCAGGAGTAATCAATAAGCTGAGAGACTTTGTGAGTGTAGAACGTGTTACCGTAGAGAGTGTTACCGAGGAGGGAGCAGAAGAGAGTAAAGCTGCTAACCTAAAGGAAGCAGACACCACGATTTATTTTACGATAAGCTGTTATTACAATGATATAACACCGGCGGCACCTGTGGCAGCACAGACTGCAACAGGTGAGACAACACAGGAGTAGCCCTGATTCGGACATAAAAGCATGGAGGACAGGTAAACGGTATGGAGAAAAAGAACAAGAAGCCAAAGGATAGCAATAGAAAAAGTATAAATATAAAAGACATAGATATAAGCTCATTAAAAAATTATTTTAATCAACGTACTTTAATTGGGGTGAGCTTAGTAGGTGCGCTGGTATTTGTTGTTGTGTATGTATTTGTATTTCTGGATTATACACAGAGAACAGAAGCTTTGGAGCAATCCAATGCAGAGCTTAAGCAGGAGCTGACTGTTTTAGAGGAATATTATCGAAATATGAATACCTATAAGCAGGAAATAGAAGAGATGCAGGCTTCTATTAATACGATTCTTGAGGAATACCCGGCAGATGCCAGAGAAGAAGACATTCTGATGCTTGCCGTGCAGATGCAGGAAGACCATGAAATTGCTTATAAAAGTATCAACATGGAAGAACGGGAAGGTGTGTATACCGTGGCGTATGATTTCATTGCAGCCACAGGTATGGAGGAATTAAAGAATGATATTATCTTTACACAAAAGCATGCAACTTATGTGAATGAAACAACCTATGACGAGTTGAAGGATTGTATTGCCCAGATTTATGATTCGCCCAACCGTATAGGTATTGATAATATCGTATACAGAAAGAACGAAGAAAGTGGAACCTTGGATGGAAATATAAATCTGTATTTCTATAGTGCAGCGGGTACAAACAAAGAATACGTAGCTCCGGATATAGCGGCATATATAAGTGGTACCGATGACTTGTTTCAATTAGGTAAGGTGATAAAGAACAATGTTTCAGGCAATGAACAAGAGGCTGCAGAAAGCGTTGAAGCCGAAGAAACAGAATAAACCAAAACGAAATAATCAGGGAATGACGCTGGTAGAGGTTATTATTGCCATTACGATATTGTCATTGGTGGCAATACCGGTACTTCGTTCGATTACATCTGCCATGTATTACAATGCTAAGGCAAGAACGAGACAGAGTGTGACCTTATCTGCAGAAAGCCTTATGGAAACCTTCAAAGGGTATGATTTAGAAAGCCTGCAAAGCATGTTTGCACGAGCTGACAGTGGTGACGCGACAGCGATGGCAGAGCTTGGCATAACGGGAGCAACCGGTTATGCATATCCTTCTTCTTCTGATCTGGGTAATCCTACGCTGGATTTTAAGGTAGAGGGAATGGAGTCGGATGATGGTAAGACAACTTGTGATATTGCCATAAAAGCAACCAGACAGGATTATGTTGAGGTTATGGAAGTAGATAATATCTTACCAACCAGAGATGCCATCTATCGTGGAGACAGGGATTGTGATACGAATGCATGGGATAAGGCGCAACAGGATTTTATTGATAACTATCAGGCGGATTTTCTGACATTGATTAATTCAGTGGATGAAAGAGGAAGAGAAGTAATAGAGAGTGATATTGATTTTTCCTGTCTTACATTAACGAAGCGTCAAACGATATTTCATATATTCAATGATGGAACGAATGATATTGTTACGGCGAGTATGGTATATTCCTATAGCATGAAGCAACATCCATATTATGAGTTGGCAGCGGTTTCGGAAACGGAAGAGGCGGAGACAGAAGAAGCTTCTGAGGAAGAAGCAAGTGAAGAAGCTTCTAGCGCAGAAACCGAAGGATTGGAAGAGGCGTATTTGGATTATCCGGCGTCTGGGGATTTGCAGATTGTGATTCCACTTAGTTTTTATACACAATTACCATCAAATCCGGACGAATACATTGTATATAGCAATCCGGTAGATGAGGGAGAACATCCTCTTCAGAGAGTGTTGCTATATTATTATCCTGTCTATGATGTGACGGATGAGATTACGATAAACAATAGTATGGGGCTTGCTTTTGATTGTTACCTGATAAAGCAGAAGGCACCGGAAATGAGCAATATTCAGTTACAGACCAAAGAGTCATTATATGCAGCAAGTGTGAATGGCAGTGGATTAAATACGATTTCGCTTTATCATAATTTCGATACAAACTTAGGCGGGGCAAGTTCTACGCCGGGAGCAGGTCACATTATTGGTTTTGCACAGGTGGAAGATTATGCTGGAAGTAGCTTTGTGAAGAAGAAAGTACTTGTGTATAAGTTAGAAATGACAGTATTCAATAGTCAGGGAAATGAGATTGCGCGCTTTGATGGAACCATGAATGAGAACATGGATTATACCCCTTAACAGAGGAAGCAAGGAGTAAGTTGTGAGAAAATCTGTGAACAAGATGACAAAAAGGATGAAACTGAATAATGCTGGTTCAGCACTGGTATCAGTCATTGTCGTGATTGCATTACTTACTATGATTGCTACTACCATGTTGTATATTACGGGTATGAATTATCAGATGAAGCAGACGGATTACTTGAATAAAAAGAGCTTTTATAAGGCAGAGGAAGCACTGGATGCGTTAAATGCAGTATTGGTCGAGGATATGTCGGAAGCCTTTGAAGAAGCATATACAGAGGTTATGGTTCAGTATGCATCTCTGGAAGATGATACAAGACAGGCGGCATTTAATGGAGCCTTTCTGGATTTTCTGTATGAGGAGTGGCGTGCCGATAAGGAAACCGCAGAGGCAGCAGGGAATACACTAAAAGATGTGATTGTAGCCAGAGTGCCTGCTGAATATGCAAAATATTTCATTGATGCACAACCTGGTGAAGAAGTACTTGATATTGCAATTGACAGGGATAATGGCAAATTCATCATAAGAAATATCAGAGTCAGATACGCAGAGAATGGATATTCTTCTTACATCTGCACAGATATTGCACTTTGTGTTCCGGAATTTGACTTGACGAATAGCGGTTCAACAAATGACGCATGGGAGAAACCGGATCCGGCAGCAGAGCCTGAGAGAAAGACAGTAGTACTGAGGGACTTTATTATATATATGAATTGGTCAAAATATTAGGCTGTTTTGGTAGGAGGCTGGGATTGTGAAAAAAAGATTTGGTGGGACTGACAGAGATAATAGAGGAATGTCTCTGATAGAAATCATCATTGTTGTGGCAATTATGTCAACCATGATAGGGGTGATAAGTTTTGGCTTATCCCTTGTAAGTGGTAGGCCGGCAGAGGAATGTGCCCAGAAGCTTGCAAGTGTCATACAGCATACAAGAACCATCACGATGGGTAAGAATATGACGACGATTACAATATATATGGATGCAGACGGCAGAATTGCAGCCAGAGAAGTATCGGAGAGGATTCTGGATAATGACGGAAACGTTGCAGTTGATGAGAAGATAACAATAGTAGGGGACAAAGGTGTGGAAGTTGTTTGTCATGTTGCAGGAGGTGGCGAGACAGAAATTACGGGAAGTAATACTTTGGAACTTTCTTTTGATCGCGGAAGTGGTGCATTGCAAACAACCAAGATTAATGGAGCGGTTAGTGGAAACTGTACGATGATCGTGATTTCAAAAGCAAATAAGACGAGATATATCGTAATCACTCCGGTAACAGGAAAGCTTTCGATTCAGAATACCCCATAGATATAAAGTACAGGTGAATAAGGGTTATGTGGAGGCAAGGATTTATGGAAGTAAAGAGTAAAAGAAAGAGCAGATGGAATCAGCCTGCAGCAGATGACCGGGGATTGACACTGGTAGAGATAATCTGTGCAGTTGCTATTTTTTCTTTGGTAGCAGCAACGATAGGAGGTGTGCTTGTTTTTAGCTCAAAAAGCTATCGTAATGGATCGACAGAAACAGTCGTACAACAGGAAGCACAGTTTGCTGCGAATAGAATAGGTGATATTATACAGGATTCCGTAAGCGTGAATTTCTTGGAAGAAACTCATGAAACGGGAGATTGTGGCAGATTAGTCATGAATAGCGGTACTACAAAGTATGTGATAGAGCTGGCAGCAGGAGGAAACCAGCTTTTTTATGGTGAGGGAGCGACTTCGGATGCAGATGATGCAATACCGGTAACAGACCTTTTAGCAGAAAATATCATAAGCTTTCATGTTGATACGGCCAAATTTGACGCTGCAAAGACGGTCAGAGTGGATATGATTGTGGAAGCGGATGATAGGCAGTTTGTCATGAGTTATAACATGACTGCCAGAAATGATGAAGTAACCTTGGAGGCAATTCCGGCAATCCGTACAGCAGCCATTGTTGTAGAGAGCAAGATTATATTGGAGCCGGGACAGACCTATACTCTGCCTGTTAATGTATCTGGTTCCAGTAGGGGAATTAAGGCAATCTCCGGGGATGACAGTCAGGTACATGTTACATATAGTAGTGATAGTGTTACCATTGAGGTGGAAAAGAGCGCAGGGTTAGGTTCGGAAACAGTCGACATAGATATTTTAACGAATGAAAATGGTGGAGATGGAAATGCACTGGCAAGAGCGACGGTTACCGTACAAATCAGACGTGTTGATGAGATGAAACTGTTCAAAGAGCTTTTGAGCGGCGAAGATGGGAAAAAGGATGCAAAGTATAAAATCTATTCTTCTATGATCCAAAAGACTCCATATATGGCCAAAAAGGTTGGAGCTTCATGGGACAATGATTATAAAAATCCTTATGCAGTACAGTGGAATTATGAAAGTAACCTTGTTATAAATGGCGTAACAGCTAATTTTGAAACGTACTTTAAGGTAGTAGAGATCAAAGAGGATATTGATACCCCTTATATAGTTATACAGCTGAAGAAGGATTTGGTTGTTGGAGCTACACTGACAGTAGAAGGTGTATCAAAGCATGCAGCTGTTGCAGGTGGTAATAAGAGCGGAGAACCATACAATACAAGTGTAAAGGCTTCGGTAGATATCACAGGACCGACACTGAGTGGAGAAGAAACGGTAATATTGGAACCAGGAGAAAGCTACGAAACCACTCTTCCGGTTGCAGCATGTAATATTACAACGACACCGACCGGGTTGAGCAGCAATGGAACGACAATACATTATGAAAATGGTAAAATTACGATTACACTGGGCAAGAATGAAACAGGAGACAGCAATGGCAGGATTAAGGTAGAACTTAGAGCACTGGGTGATACAGATGCTAGTAATGTAAAAATCATTAACATTCAGGTTAGACGAGTAAATGGAATTACGTTAGTATGTAAGCAGTTGACGGGTGACGGACACCCGGTAAAGGAGCCGTTATTGTCAGGAGCGGATTATCAGTTCTATACACATATAGATGGAACGAATCTTGCAAAGGATTCACTGGAAGCAGAAGCAGATTATTTACCGAATCCTTATGCAGTAGAGTTTAGTTGGGAATTCAGATTAAATGGCACGAAGGTAACAGGCCTACCGGGAATATCAGGCTCTGTTATTTGGGATGAATATGAGTATTTGCAGAAGACGGGAAGTTATACGAAAGAATATAGCCATGAGGCAACGAATCCGGGAAATAAATATTTCAGATTGGTTGATCTTGGTACCAATAGTGAACATCCGTGTATTAATTTTGCACTTAAGCAGGATTTTCCGGCTAATGCAGAACTGATTGTAACTGCAAGAGCACTTCATCCTGCAGGCAAGGATGATGATGGTACGATTCGAAATCATAAGGGAGTTGCCTATGTGGAAGGTGATATCATTGCAACAGCAACTTTGGAAGGTGAGCATACCGTAGGAATTGAAACAGCCAAAGACACCATCATTGTAGAACCAAACGAAGGTTCCGACATTAGGGGTGATGAGCATGAGCTTGCGATTCCAATCTATGTAACAGGTTCTATTAGTGGCATTGATGCAGAAATTATAGGCAATTCAGACAAAAATACTAGAATCATAGATTTCGACGAAGGTGATAATCCACAGAAGGATGAGAGTAATTCAAAAGTATGGTGGGTATGGCTTGCAATAGGCAAGAACGAAACCGGCAAGAATGATACAGGCAAAATGACGCTTAATCTGACGGCATATGGATATGACGAGGACGATAATAAGATTGTCTTAGATGAGATAGAGCCAACATTGGCACTTCGTCGAGTAACAGAGGTAAATGTAGAGGCAGATAGTGTAAATTACAGTGCTGGAGGAACGATAACACTGACGGCAGATGTACTAGGATATGGAAAGGATGGCACAGAATATTTTGCACAGCAGAAGCAGGGAACCAATGAGGAATATGCTCCACGTTGGGATGCGACGAATTATGTTAGTCCGTATGCATGGGAATGGTCGATTATAGAAAAAGGTGGTTCTTCTAAGAAACTTGAGAACAGCAGTTATATCGATAAGAGTTCTATTAAGTATGTAAATGACGAAAATACGCAGACAGTTACCTTTAAATTGACAAAATCACTGCCAGCAGGAACGAGAATCAGAGCAACTTCTTTACATGCTTCTGGTGAGAATAAGTCTGGTAAGTTATATGATGAAGTTTATGGTGAATACAAGATAGGAGAAATCATTGACCCGGATGATCCGTTTGACGACAGTGAAGTTGATTTTCTTGCTAATATTTTACGAGGACAGGATTACAGCTCCTTCCCGGATTCTCATGAGACAGAGAATTTCGATTGGTCAGTTAAAGATAAATGTGAAGGTAAGTGGTTCATGCGTACAAGAGAGATTCTTGGTAAGGATTCGAATGGCAATATTATATATGGACCATGGACAACTTATCGACGCATGTTGGAGAATGGCAGCAGTAAGAAGCTGAATGCGCTAGAAACACGTTCCTTGATTGCCAATAAGAGGTATCAGATTCAGATGGCATTTATGGCAATTGATCCGGATACTAAGACGATATACTGGCCGTACGACACTTCACTTAGCGCGAAAGGTTCCGGCACTGGTTTTGAAGGTTATTATAATAACTGGGATGAAAGTACACAGTTTACTTCCGAGGAAGATTATAGCAGTACTTATAATGTAGGCAGAGCTTATGTTGGCTTCAAGGTAGGAGATACCTGTTATGAGTCTTATGGCTCTTTAGATAGTCCGGTAATCTTACATCCGGGTGAGTCATTCCAGATTGACTTATGGGGCTACACCTTGGAATATAGTCATTATCAACAGAAGTGCTATGCACGTGTACAGGAGCTGGTAGGTAATACATGGGTTGAAGTCGGTAATAAAGGCTGGTCCATTCAGGATCGAAGCAGCTTCCTGCTCATAAAAGATATTCAGGATTCTGCGAAGGGAACATATCGAATCAGTTTTAAGGTTGTGGATAATGAAGGCGCTGACTGGACAGAGTGGAACGGCGATATATGGAATCCGCTATATGATCGATATGAGAATACCGAATATCTGCTTTGCGGTTCAAATGGAACTAAGGGATATCTTTATATCCGAATCGAATAAATGGATTGAAACCTTCCCGATATTATGTTAATATTAATTCGACTAGTTAAGTCAATCGCTCAAGGGAGGAGAAACATAAATGAATGACAAATTCTTTGATTTATCCAGAGAGAAGCAGGACCGCATGATTAATGGTGCGCTGGAAGTTTTTGCTAAGAATGGATTTAAGCATGCCAGTACAGACGACATGGTAAAGGCAGTGGATGTAAGCAAAGGATTATGGTTTCATTATTTCGGTTCAAAGCTTGGATTATATACCTTTGTCTATGGTTACAGCGTGAAGTATATGATTCTGGAATTATCGTCTGTTGTTGATGCAGAAGAGAAGAATTATTTTGAAATCATAAAGCAGATTGAGTTTGCCAAGATGAAAATCAGTAAGAGTTATCCATATATGACGATGTTCCTTGAACAGGCTTTGGAGGAAAATGATACGGACGTTTTAGAACAGACAGCTGAGGATCGTAAGATTTTCCAGGATAAAATGACTGGATTAATCAAGAGTGGAGAGATTCCGGGCATTGCGGATAAGGCAAAACGAGAGAAGCTGAAAAAAATCACACAGTATACCATTAGTGGTATTGTGAAGGATAAGGCATTCCAGGTTGAGCCGGAGGCTGTTTATAGAGAAATCAAGAACTATTTGGAGCTGCTACGTGATATGGCTGCGGTAGAGGGCAGCACAGCCAAGGAGGAGCCGAATCTGGTAATAGAGCCGGTAGCTTCTTGAAGAGAATAAGTAAGATAAAAGGATTGAGATGTGAAACATACCATACATCTCAATCCTTTTTACATACATAATCTATTTTCGCTGCTGGTATGCCGGATCAGCGGGATAACCACCTTTCAATTTCTGCATACCTCTTTGAATGGCATCTTTAGAGTTTTTCCAGTCTGCATCATGATTCTGGTAATCGAACTTTTCAACCATCCAGCTGACATCCTCTTCCACACGCTTCATATTATCCTGCATCAGTCCAAAGAGGACAGGGAAGAAGTCCTGCTGTTGTTTTTCGGACAGCTTTTCTACACCAGCCTGACACAGGTCGCCAAAGTGCACAATGCAAAAGCCCTTGCTTTCTTCAAAGCGTTTGCGGAAATCAGCATCTTTCTTATACATGAAGAAGAACGTATCCATATATCGTTCATAGGTTTCACGGTAATGATTGCAGATATAACAGGAATCCTGCTTGGCATAAGTCCATGCAGTCATAGTATTGTTGATTTCTTTTGATTTCTTCAAACGGTCCAGAAAGGAAATCTTTGCAGGCTTGAATTTCTTGATCTCATTGGAAAGCTCCTGATTCATCTGCTTATAATGGGTCTTTAGAATCCATGCGTTACCAAGGGTATTGCCATACTGAAACATTTTCTTGAAATGATTACGGCAAAAGCCTGCTTTGTCTGTCTGCTCTCGGATATCACTTTCCATATAGGAGGAGCTGGATCCTAAAGTAAAGTCAAGAACATCCTGTTCCAGCTTTCTTTCGATAAAGCAGAAAGGACATTCATCATTGGCAGCAAAGGCATCATTTAAGGGAATGGTATATAATTGTTCTTTCATGAGTAAGAAGCCTCCTGTTCGTCATTAGAATAGGTTCAGTCTATCACATTTGTATAAAAGGAACAAGAGTATAGTTTTCTGATAAAACATTGAAAAAACTGACAACATAAGTTATAATAAAGTAGAACCTCTGTTTTATGAGGAAAGGAGAGAGCAAAATGAGTCGGTTTATGGTAGCTGGATTTATCCAGATAGAAACAATTGTAAAGGTAGATGAACTTCCTGTTCCATATTTTCAGTTTTGCAGTGTGCCGGATATGATAGATACGAATGTTGGTGGATGCGGATATAATGAGTCTATGGCATTAACTTGGCTTGGAAATGAAGTAGATTTTATGAGTATGGTCGGAAAGGGGCTTAATACGAATAAGGTCTATGAGCAGTTGGTATCCAGCGGAGTGACATTAAAGATGGATTATGTTCTTCCAAGACTGGAGTCCATGCCATCTTCTGTGATTTTATATCATAATGGTAAGAAGCAGACCTTTGAGGATGTGAAGGATATTCGTACCGTGCCTTATGATTATGAATTGTTTGAGCGCCAGATTCAGGATAAAGATATGGTTTTGATTTCAAGCTGTAACTTCTGTAGACCGGTGATTGAGCTTGCTGAAAAATATCATAAGCCTCTTGCGGTAAATGTAAGAAGCATGAGAAAAGAGAAGGTTGTTCAGAAAGGAGATTTCCTCAAGGCAGCAGATATTCTCTACATCAGTGATGATGAATTGGATGGCGATCCGTATGATTGCATTCGTATGTGCCGTAAGGAATTTGATCCCGAAATCGTAATCATAGGTATTGGAAGCAAGGGTGTCATTCTGTACACGAAGAAGGATAACAGTATTTTGGAATACAAACCGGTGAAGACGAATGAGATTGTGAATACGATTGGTGCCGGAAATGCGCTGTTTTCTGCGTTCCTTCATTATTATGTAAAGACAGGGGATGCACATGATGCAATTAAGAATGCGCTTCTCTTTGCTTCTTACAAGATTGGTTTCCTTGGAACTTCGAATGGATTTATGACCGAAGAACAGATTGAACAGTGGAAACGGTTGATATGGAGAAGATAATAAAGATAATATAAAAAGCACTCTGCCCAGAGTGCTTTTTGTAGTCAGCTTTATTCTGTATATAAAAATCTTAAGAATGAAATCGCATTATCCATGCTGTTGGAATTCACAACAAAGCCAAGGATCGGTTCTTTATCTAAATAATAAGAATGTTCCTTTAACTGAGGAGAATCGCTTACATAGATTCCGACAGGAAGTGTTTCGCCGGTTTCTTCATCGGTGTAATAGTAGAGCTTATCCTGGAACCTGTCCAATAAGTCTTCTGGAAGTATGGTAGTGATATCTGCAAAGCTTCCGCCTTTTGCAAAATAATCAAAAGCCATCTGGTCACCAACGATGATATCAAGTTCGCCACTGGACATGACTGCCCAACTCTTTTCAATGCCCACATAAACAGATTCATAATTCTGGGCATCCGGGTTATAATGCATAGCGGCATCAATATAAGCGTCATGTTCCTTGGTGTCAAGGTCTATATATTCCACGAATTCATCCAGCATGGTAGTGTCGGAAGAATCACCAACATGATTAAAGAAGTAAGCTGCAAATCCGGTATCATCCGGTGCTGTTATCATAGAATAGCCAATGCATACGATTACAATAAGTGCTGCGATGACGACCAAGGTTGTCTTAAGATAATATTCCTTAAAATGGGCAAGCTTTTCTTTCAGAGGTGCATCCTTAAGTTTGGCATTCTGCTCCCTGATTTCATCATGTATGGAATGATTCTGATCACGATTTTTATTATATACTTCCATTTTTTATCCTCCGTAGCCGTTTTTTTGATGTGATAGGAAATTGCGATAGTGTAGTGTATGTTAGTAAAGAATTTGCAAAGCAAATTCTTTGGAGCGTTGCTGCCGAGCAACGCTTTTTTAACATGATAAATGTCAGAGGTGTCAGCTGTCAATGAAGAGACTATTAATTTTTCCTAAAGCCTGAATAATGCGTTGATTTATTCTGGGAAATGGGATATATTTTTAAGTAAATAACTACATAAGAACAGGAAGGATAAAGCGTATGAATGACAGTTACAAAGAGCTCTTAGTGAAGAAAGAACAAGGCATGAAGGACAAGCTTCTGCGTGTTGTTTGTGTAATTCCAACCATCTTTTTGGCCTTTTTAACATTACTTACCGGAAACATGATATTATTCATCCTTGCGATTGCATTTGGAGTACTTGATTATTTTGTTTTTCAGTGGACAGACATTGAATTTGAATACCTGTATTTAGATAAGGAAATCAATGTTGATAAGATTATGGCAAAGAACAAAAGAAAGCGTGTAGCAACTCTTAGTGTGGAGAAGATGGAGATTCTGGCACCGGAGAAATCACATGAGCTGGATTCCTACAGACACAGAGAAGTGAAAGCTACAGACTACAGTGCGGGAAAAGATTTACCGGAACAGAAGCTTTATGTTATGTATTATGAGGGCAATCAGAAGTACCTGCTTAATCTTGACGAAGATTTTGCAAAAACAGTAAAAGGTATCGCACCAAGAAAGGTATTTTTGGATTGACAATCAGAACATAGTTTGATATAATTTTGAATATTACAATTTATATTTTTTTATGATTTACAGGAGGAAGAAAAATGGGTCAGATTATCGGTGAAGGCATCACATTTGACGATGTTCTCTTAGTGCCAAGCTATTCGCAGGTTATTCCAAATCAGGTAGATTTAACAACTTGGTTAACCAAGAAGATCAAACTCAACATTCCTATGATGAGTGCGGGAATGGATACAGTTACAGAGCACAGAATGGCAATTGCCATGGCAAGACAGGGTGGTATTGGTATCATCCACAAAAATATGTCTATCGAGGCGCAGGCAGAAGAGGTTGATAAGGTAAAACGTTCCGAGAATGGTGTTATTACAGATCCGTTTTCATTGACTCCGGAACATACATTAGCAGATGCAGATGCATTAATGGGCAAGTTTAGAATTTCAGGTGTTCCTATTACAGAAGGAAGAAAGTTAGTAGGTATTATTACAAACCGTGACTTGAAGTTTGAGACAGATTATTCCAAGAAAATTAAGGAGTCTATGACTTCTGAGGGTCTTGTAACTGCAAAGGAAGGCATTACTTTAGAAGAAGCAAAGAAGATTCTTGCTACTGCAAGAAAGGAAAAGCTTCCTATTGTTGATGATGATTTTAACTTAAAGGGACTTATTACCATTAAGGATATTGAAAAGACAATCAAGTATCCGCTTGCGGCAAAGGACGAGCAGGGAAGATTATTATGTGGTGCCGGTGTTGGTATTACAGCAAACGTTCTTGACAGAGTAGCTGCTTTAGTAGCTGCAAAGGTTGACGTTATCGTTCTTGATAGTGCTCATGGTCATTCAGAGAACGTATTAAAGTGCTTAAGAATGATTAAGGCTGAATATCCAGATCTTCAGGTTATTGCAGGTAACGTTGCAACAGGTGAAGCTACCAGAGCATTAATTGAAGCTGGAGCAGATGCAGTTAAGGTAGGTATCGGACCTGGTTCTATCTGTACAACACGAGTTGTAGCAGGTATCGGTGTTCCACAGATTACAGCAATTATGGATTGCTACGCGGTAGCAAAGGAATATGGTATTCCAATCATTGCTGACGGTGGAATTAAGTTCTCAGGAGATATGACAAAAGCCATCGCAGCAGGCGGAAGTGTTTGTATGATGGGTAGTATGTTTGCTGGATGTGAAGAAAGTCCGGGAACATTTGAATTATTCCAGGGAAGAAAGTACAAGGTATACCGTGGAATGGGTTCTATCGCTGCTATGGAAAATGGTAGTAAGGATCGTTACTTCCAGTCTGATGCAAAGAAGCTTGTTCCAGAAGGTGTTGAAGGACGAGTTGCTTACAAGGGCAATTTGGAAGATACTGTATTCCAGTTAATGGGAGGTCTTCGTTCCGGTATGGGTTACTGTGGAACACAGACAATTGAAGAACTCAAGCAGAATGGTAGATTCGTGAAGATTTCTGCTGCTTCATTAAAGGAAAGTCATCCACATGACATTCATATTACAAAGGAAGCACCTAACTATAGTGTAGATGCATAAGAAGAATTAGAAATAAAGGCGCTGTCATACCCGACAGTGCTTTTTTCGTAATAGGAAATTGCTGTAACGTATAGGTAGTTAATAAATGATAAGAGGGCCAAAATGGGAAATATGTTATATAGGCAATATTCTCTGTATAAGGATGGCATGGAGATTATGATTCCGTCGCATTTACACATGCTGACGGAGGAGACACATGCAAGTGGTCAGGAAGCTCGAATGGGAGATACTTTTGTATCAAATTATAACTGGTTGTCAGATGATAGACGTGTAGTAATAAACGTAACGAGTGGAAATGAGATTATGCAAGATAATTTGTTACAACGCTTACAGGAATATTATGATGGCTTTAAGGCGCAAGTGAATGAATTTAAGTGTCTAAAGGTTACAAAACGAAGAATCAATGGATATGATTATGGTGAGCTGCAATATAGTTCACAAATAATGGGATATGAGTTCTTTACCATATTTATTTTGGGCAGTTATGAAGGAAAAGAAGTTATTCTCACACAGCAGTGCATGGAGCGGGATAAGAAAAAATGGATGGCCATATTTATGAATATTTCAGAATCTCTTAGAGTAAAGAGAAAGAAGAAGGAGGAGCAGAGATGATTGTAAAGGAAAATGAAAAACAGCTATCCTTTTTGTTTCAGGAGAAAGACTCCTATTTTGAGATGGGTTATCTTATTTTAAAGCAGGCAAATCTTGCAGGAATGCTTCCGTATAAGAGAGTACAACAGAATGGAAAGGAGAAGCTTTGCTTTCAGATAAGTGAAGTGGAGAAACTTTCACAGATACTTCCTAAACTGGCAGAGGATGAAGTGATTGATGTACTCTATGCGGTTGTTTTCATGACACAAAGGATAGAAGAGAACGGCTTTATGAAGAAGGAATGTATCTGGTGTAGATATGAACAGATTTATATGGACAGGGATTCATGCAGTCCTATGTTTGCTGTGTTGCCAATTACGCAGGAGTTTCGTTATGCAGATGGTTCAGACTGGATGAGAGGGTTTGAAGAATGTCTTTACAGAATTGCAGAATATTTGTCTATAAAGAAACAACAGCGGATACAGCAACTGATAAAACTTTACAAGACAGGACAGATGAAGGTCGAGGAGTTTCTAGAAGAAATCAATCAGTTGGGGAATGGTATGTCCGGGTTACTGGTGGATAAGTCAGAAGAGGAGAAGTGTGTAAAGTCAAACAAATTGGAACTGGTTTATGCGGGAAGAGAAGGAACTTTTCAGTTTTGCGTGGGAGATGAAGCGTTTTTGATTGGAAGAGGTATGGACTCGGATGGTATGTTACAGATATCTATGAAGGTAAGTCGCAGGCACTGTCTGATTACGAAAATAAATGGGAATTATTTTGTGCAGGACTTGGATAGTACAAATGGAACCTATGTAAATGATACACAGATTCCGCCCTATGAGCTGATGGAGCTTGAGCATAATGATATACTGTGTGTGGGTGATGTAGAGCTTAGGGTGCAGGTTCTGTGTAAATAAAAGGCATAAAAATAAGGCAGTGCTGTTCATATTATTGCATGAGAGGTACTGCCTTTTTGAACGTAATTATGTATATATGCCTGCCTCTGCGGCTCTTTTTACTGCTTCAATTTCTGCAGCTTTACGCTCTTCATCTTCTTTTGCTTCACGAAGGAGACGCTCATAGATGAGATTAGCTTCTTTGATAATCTCATCCTGTTCCGGTGGTAGCTGAACGGAGGAAGCATCAGGAGTATTAGATGCATTTCCTAAGAGAAAATCAATATTTGTTTGAGAACTGGATTGATGCATAATCTGATCTAACATAGATTGCGTATCATCATCCATTGGCCCCTGGCCGTATAAACCAGAATAAGAACCAGTTGTTGCATTGTATGCGTCATCTGCAACATCTGTTGTTTCATTATTTGGTGTGTTTTCAAGAAGGAGACCTTCTTTTTCCTCTTTTTCTTGAAGAAGGCGTTCTTTCTCTTCTTCTTCCTTTAAGCGGGCGGCTTCTTCCTCTGCCTTGGAAGGCCATATTTTTATAGCATCCGTATTATAAGCAACAAACCACCACTTAATAACATTCCCATAGAACTTTCTAAAAAAATAAGCAGTTTGTGGATCCTTCATAATATTTTTACCTCTTTCAAAAAGTAGCTTAGTTCTATTTTATCACAAATAAAAAGAAAGCAAAATGAAAAAGTGAAAATAATTCATAAAAAAGGTATATAAAACAACAAAAACCCACGAATAGCGGGTTTTGTCAGAGAGTATTTAAGAAAAGGAATCATTCATCTTCTTTAAAGCAATATCAATTTCTTCGGCTTTTGCAATGATTTCGGTATATTTTTCAGCAGCTGTTGTAGAGAGCTTACCCATTTCACCTGCTACAATATTGAAGCCACGTCCGGCATCACCAGCACGGGCAGCTTCAATAGAAGCATTGAGTGCAAGAATATTTTGCTTTGAGGAAATCTTTGTCAAATCCTGAATCATAAGCTTGATTTCTTCTACATTTTTGGTAGTAGAACCAATCTCGCTGTCTACTGCTGTTAATTTATTCTTTTCTTTATAATGTGTATATTCAATATTAACGAGCATATTAGTCATTTCAGCCATTAAGTCAGCAGATGCACGGATGGCTTTCTCGGTTTTAATAGGAACTTGTTTGAGTGCTTCAATGTACTCGTCCGGATCAACACCAATTTCTACTGCAACCTGACGGAATTTCTCAAAATCAGGAGGAGCTGGGAGGACCTGTCCACCAAGAATAGTACCAAGCTTCTCACCATTAACAGTGATATCGGCCGCAAAGTCCATTAAGCCGGCATGACAAAAGTAAGTTCCAACACCTTCTAGATCGCATTTCTGGCAACGTTCCAGTCCAATCTTACTTCCACGAGTATATTTCATACAGAAGTCAAGGAAATTACTAACTCTGGTAACATGCTTTCCTTTTGTATCAATAATACTGAGGGCTACACCGGTAGCATCTGAGAATAAATCCTGTATTCGTTGTAGTCGATCCTTGTCAATTAAGTCTAAAATTTCCATATAGTGGGCTCCTTTCTGGATAAAAAAGATTCAAAAAGTTAATACTATAAAAGCTATTATAATATATTATAACAATAAAATAGAGGCATGTGGAGAAGAAGTCAGAAAAAAGAGGCAATATTTTGAAAAGCACCACTAATAAATAAAAAATAAATAAAAAAACATTAAAATGAATTGACAAATAATACTACAGTGTTATAGTGGGTGTAGAACAAATAAAACAGTACGGGCAGGAGAATACTTAAGCTCTTAGGAATGGAGGAGAGATTATGAATATTCAAAAATTCACACAAAAGTCAATAGAGGCAATAAACACATGTGAAAAACTTGCAATAGAATATGGAAATCAGGAGTTGGAACAGGAACACCTTCTTTTTGCACTTTTAACAATTGAAGATAGCTTGATATTAAAACTGATAGAGAAGATGGAGATTCATAGTGAACACTTTACAGGGCGCGTGGAAGCAGCTTTGCAGAAACGTGTAAAGGTGCAGGGCGGACAGCCATATATAGGTCAATATCTGAATAAGGTATTGATTACTGCTGAGGATGAGGCAAAGCGTATGGGAGATGAATATGTTTCGGTAGAGCATATTTTTCTAGCTATGATACAGAATCCAAATAAGGAGATTCAGGAAATTTTCCGCGAATATGGAATTACAAGAGAACGTTTTTTGAAGAGTCTTTCTGAGGTGCGTGGGAATCAGCGTGTTACCAGTGACAATCCGGAGGCAACCTATGATACCTTGGAAAAGTACGGACAGGATTTGGTGGAGAAGGCAAGAAATCAGAAGCTTGATCCGGTAATAGGAAGAGATAATGAGATTCGGAATATTGTTCGTATTCTTTCTAGGAAGACTAAGAATAATCCTGTATTAATCGGTGAGCCAGGAGTTGGAAAGACAGCAGTGGTTGAAGGGTTGGCACAGAGAATCGTAAGAGGTGATGTTCCACAAGGCTTGAAAGATAAGAAGGTTTTTGCTCTTGATATGGGTGCACTTGTAGCAGGAGCAAAGTATCGTGGAGAATTCGAAGAACGTTTAAAGGCAGTGTTAGAGGATGTAAAGAATAGTGACGGACAGATAATTTTGTTTATTGATGAGCTCCATACAATTGTGGGAGCGGGAAAAACAGACGGTGCTTTGGATGCAGGTAATATGCTAAAGCCAATGCTTGCACGAGGCGAGTTACATTGTATCGGTGCCACTACACTGGATGAGTATAGACAATATATTGAAAAGGATCCAGCTTTAGAAAGACGTTTTCAGCCTGTTATGGTAGAGGAGCCAACGGTTGAGGATACCATTAGCATTTTAAGAGGGCTAAAGGAACGTTACGAGGTGTTTCATGGTGTGAAAATCATGGATAATGCACTGGTAAGTGCTGCGACATTGTCTAATCGTTATATTTCTGACAGATTTTTGCCGGATAAGGCAATTGATCTTGTGGACGAGGCTTGTGCGATGATTAAGACAGAGTTAGATTCCATGCCGGCAGAGCTTGATGAAATGCAACGTCGTATTATGCAGATGGAAATTGAAGAAGCAGCATTGAAAAAGGAAGAAGACAGGTTAAGCAAGGAACGTTTGGAAGCATTACAAAGGGAGCTTGCAGAGCAGAAGGCAGAGTTCAATAACCGAAAGGCTCAATGGGATAATGAGAAATCTTCGGTAGAAAAGCTATCTAGACTTCGTGAGGAGATAGAAGAGGTTAATAATCAGATTCAGATTGCACAGCGTGAGGGGAATCTGGAAAAGGCAGCAGAACTCAGCTATGGAAAGCTTCCAGCTATGAAACAGCAGCTTGAAATCGAAGAGGAAGCTGTTAGAAATAAAGAAATGACTTTGGTGCATGAGAGTGTATCAGAAGAGGAAATTGCAAAGATTATTTCAAGATGGACAGGAATTCCGGTGGCAAAGTTGAATGAGAGTGAGAGAAATAAGACACTTCATTTGGACGAAGAATTGCATAGACGTGTGGTTGGGCAGGATGAAGGCGTTACAAAAGTAACAGAGGCAATTATTCGTTCGAAAGCTGGAATTAAAGATCCTAGTAAACCAATTGGTTCTTTCCTGTTCTTAGGACCAACCGGTGTTGGAAAGACAGAGCTTGCTAAGGCACTTGCGGAATCTCTCTTTGATGATGAGAGTAATATGGTTCGTATTGATATGAGTGAATACATGGAGAAATATTCTGTGTCACGATTGATTGGAGCACCTCCAGGATATGTAGGATATGATGAAGGTGGACAGTTGACGGAGGCGGTTCGGAGAAAACCATACAGTGTAGTTTTATTTGACGAGGTAGAAAAGGCTCATCCGGATGTATTTAATGTATTGCTTCAGGTATTGGATGATGGCAGAATTACGGATTCACAGGGAAGAACGGTAGATTTTAAAAATACGATATTAATCATGACTTCCAATATTGGTGCACAATATCTATTGGAGGGAATTGAGGATAATGGTGAGATTCGAAAGGATGCGCAGGATTTGGTTATGAATGAGCTACGGATGCATTTTAGACCAGAGTTTTTAAATCGACTGGATGAGATGATTCTGTTTAAGCCTTTGACAAAAGATAACATAGGTGGAATTATACATCTGATTATAGAAGACTTGAATAAGCGATTGGCAGATAAAGAGCTTCGTATTGAGCTTTCTAAGGAAGCCGAACAGTTCATTGTGGAAAATGGTTATGATCCGGTTTACGGTGCAAGACCATTGAAACGTTATATACAGAAGTATGTAGAAACACTTGCAGCAAAGCTGATTTTGGCAGATGAGGTAAGAGTTGGAGATACTATTCTGATAGAAGTAGAAGCGGAACAGTTAAAAGCTGTTTGCAAGTAAAAATAGTGCGTGCCAGCGCACGCACTTTGTAACTACCACTACGTTACAGCAATTTCCTAGTACAAAAAAGAGGGATGAATCGGTTTGATTCATCCCTTTGCCATTTCAATATTTGTGTCTATTGAATTTTTTACAATGCCATGCTGGAGCAGAAAGTCTTTCCATACGGTATAATACTGAGCTTTGATATGTATTTGGTCCCATGTGAATTCAGGAATCAAAGCACCGTTTTCACAGAGAGAGCTCTGGTTAATGTCAATATAAAAGGTATCCTTTTGGTTGGCAAGTGTTGCAATCAAATCATTTCTTGAGGAAATGTTTTCATTCGTTACGCCTTGACTGCTGTCTGATTTAGACTGGGTTACAAGTAGGTTACCTTCAATAAAAATAAGGGCTTGGGGCTGAAGCTTTCGAATGTCTTCCACCACTTCACGATACAGCTCATAGAAGGATTCCGGGGTGCCATAACTACATTCATTGATACCAACCATCAGATAGATTTTTCCAAAGGTTTCCGTTTGTAAGACTTCTTGAATGGAAGTCTTTTTATCTTTATAGGTTATCTTTGGCTTTGTATAATCATAGATGGACAGCGAGGTTTTGCATAAAAAAGTAGCATTTTCAATACCAGAATATTCGCTGATACCAACGGTTCTTGAATCGCCGATAAATACAGCATCCTGAAAATAATCTTCTGTTACTGGAGTGAAAGAATAGGTCTCAGAGACCGCATTGAACACGTCCATGTCTGAAGAATTCTCAGGAACTTCAGAGGATTCCGTTTGGGCTGTCGTTTCTTCTTTTTCTTCCTCTTTTTCCATTGCATTTGTAGTAGGCACCTCTGTCAAAAGGCTGTCATTTTCTTGTTGGGTAGAGTCAAACTCTTGAAGTAACAGACCATCATGCAATCCCATCATTGCGGTGGCGAGAGGAGGATTTTTTGCAGAATAGTTTTCCGCGTCATGATAATGAACTTGATTCCAGTAGATGCCAAGCAAAGTAAGCAAGAGGCTGGAAAGCAGAATACTAAATGTTAAAATATAATGTTTGTTAGAATTCATGATACGCCCCCCTAAAAGCGAAAATATAAAAATGGATTGTTTAAGCCAATGGACAAGTAGTATACCGCATACCAAAATATGGCAACGGATATGCCTACATTAAGAAGTTTTTGTTCCAACTTTTCTGCTAGTTTCTTTGGATATTCCGTACAAAAGAACAGACAGATGAGTAAAAGTGGTGCATAAGTAGTGAGGTATTTTACAAAATCCATGGAGTTCAATGTGTTACCAATACCAAAGAATGGGAACATTCTGGCAAGGTAGATGCGAAGCTGGCTAAAATCACTGATGGCAAAAATAGTCCAACTGACTAATATATACAAAGTCATGTATGCATGAGAAAGTAGTTTTGCAATCATATGTTCCTTTCTAAGAAACGGAAGTAACAGATTTTTTTCAATAATCTGTAAGATGAAAATCAGAAGTCCCCAAAGGATGAAATTCCAGTCTGCTCCATGCCAAAAACCAACAAGAAACCACACAATAAGCAGGTTGCGCAGGGTTGTGAAACGTCCTTTGCGATTACCGCCAAGTGGAATATAGATATATTCCCGAAACCATGCACCGAGGGTAATATGCCAGCGTCTCCAAAAGTCAGTCACACTTCTTGCTGTATATGGATGATTAAAGTTAACTGGCATGTGAAATCCGAGCATTTTACCAAGACCGATTGCCATTAAGGAGTAACCCCAGAAGTCAAAATAAAGCTGCATGGAGTAGGCAACAGCACCAAGCCATGCAAGAGGTGTTGAGATACTTTCATAACCAATCATGCATACTTCATTCCATAGAGTTCCGATTTGATTTGCAAGAATAACTTTTGACCCAAGTCCAAGGATAAAGGTTTTTAATCCTTCGTCCAGATTTATAATAGTGAGTTTACGTTTTTCCAAGGCGTCATGAATATCAGAGTATACGACAATAGGACCAGCGATAAGTTGTGGAAACATGCATAGATATGCTCCAAGATTAACAAAGGAAGTCTCCACAGGAACGGTTCCACGGTATACATCGATAATATAGGATACAATCTGAAACGTATAAAAGCTGATGCCTAATGGAAGTACAAGATTTAATAGTGTAAAGTGCAAATCACTACCGCTTTCATACAAAACCACATTGATGTTTTCTAAAAAGAAATCCATATATTTGAAATAAAATAGGAGTCCAAAATTATAAAGCAAGGAAAGAAAAAGCAGAAGCTTTTTCCGGACAGGATAATCCATACAGCGTGAGATTAAGAGTCCTAATAAATAATTCACTAAAACAGAATATAGAATTAGAAATAAATAAGTAGGTTCTCCTAAACCGTAAAATAGAATACTACCTGCAAAGAGCAGACCATTGCGATAGTTATCTGCCAGACAGTAGTAGAGTACTAAAAAGATAGGTAAAAAAACGAATAAAAATTCTAAGCTACTAAAAACCATGATATTTCCCCCTATAAATCATGATTGATTCCCCGTAAATATATTATGTTATCTTTCTTAGAATATTATAACAAAAGAAAAGTGAAAATTCTATAAAATATCGCAAAAATTCCAACAATATTTACAATAATCTTTTTGGTTGCATAAGACTTAGAGTTTATGCCATAATCGTAATGATGAAGGTACGGAATAATTACAGATATAGAATAATTACGAGGATTGAAGATATGAGAAAAAAAATATATATTTGGAAAGCATTCATGCTTTTTCTTTTAGTATTTGTGACAATGTGTGGTTGTCAGAACAAAGGAACAGAGAATGGAGAAGGAACTAAAATTGTATTGACAACAGGATTTGAACAGGATGAGATATTTCGGTTAGAGAAGTCTTCATGCAAGCTTTCAGAGGTTATGATATATCTGATGAATACCAAGAATCAGTACGAGAAGATTTTTGGGAAAGAGATATGGAATACATCGCATGAGGGTGTTACCTTAGAAGCGAATATTAAGGAAACAGTGTTGGCAAAGCTTGCAAAGATTAAAGCGATGAATCTTTTGGCACAGCATGAAGGGATTGTACTTGATGAGGATGAAAAGAGCAGACTCATACAGGCGTCAGAGGAATATTATAAGTCATTGAATGAAGCAGAACTTGTAGGTCTTGAAGTGACGCAAGAGCAGATTTATACCATGTATGAAGAATATGCTCTTGCAGATAAGGTGTATAAGCATTTGATTGCGGATATTAATCCTGAGATTAGTGATGATGAGGCAAGAACCATTACCGTTCAGCATGTTCTGATTAAGACATATTCTCTGAATGAAGATGGAGAAAAAGTACCTTACACAGAACAGGCAAAGCGTGAGGCCTATCAACAGGCAAAGAAAGTATGGCAGTTAGCGAAGGATGGGGAAGAATTTTCTGGTCTGATTGCAGAATATAGTGAGGATAGCAGTCCATCCTATTCTTTTGGAAAAGGAAGTCTGGATGCTGCGTTTGAGGAAGCAGCCTTTAATCTGGGAACAGATGAGATAAGTAATATTGTGGAAAGTTCTTCAGGCTATCATATTATTAAATGTATTAGTACTTTTGATAGGGAAGAAACAGACCGTAATAAGATTAAGATTGTAGAGCAACGCCGTAAAGAAGTGTTTGAAGAAGAGTACACAAAATTTGTGAATGGACTTACAAGAAACCTAAATACCAAACTGTGGGAAAAGGTAGGTTTTTTGGAGGATGAATCAATTGTGACAAGTAGTTTTTTTGAGATTTTTCATAAGCATTTCTAAAACAATTATAAACAAAATATTAATTATTAGCACTCGAGTGATTTGAGTGCTAATTTTCTATTGACTTTTATTTTTTAGGGTATTAAACTAGTTTACATATAAGAGGAGACGACCTCAAAAGAGAATGGAAAGGAATGTAAAAGTTATGGCAGAAAAGCATGGAAGTCTATCAATTAATAGCGAAAATATTTTTCCGATTATCAAGAAGTGGTTATATTCAGACCACGATATCTTTTATAGAGAGCTGATTTCAAACGGTTGTGATGCGATTACAAAGCTCAAGAAATTAGAAATGATGGGTGAGTATACTTATCCGGCAGATGCAAAAAATGAGATTCATGTAGTTGTTGATCCAGAGAAAAAGACCTTGAAGTTTATTGATACCGGTCTTGGTATGACAGCAGAGGAAGTAGAAGAATACATTAATCAGATTGCTTTCTCAGGAGCAACAGACTTTATTGAAAAATATAAGGATAAGACAAATGATGACCAGATTATCGGTCATTTCGGACTTGGTTTTTATTCTGCATTTATGGTAGCAGATGAAGTTCATATTGATACTCTTTCTTTTAAGGATGGAGCAAAACCGGTACATTGGGAATGTGATGGTGGAACAGAGTACGATATGAAGGATGGCGACAGAAACGTTGTTGGTACCGAGATTACTCTTTTCTTGAATGAAGATTGCTTGGAGTTTTGTAATGAATATAAGGCAAGAGAGGTTATCAAGAAGTACTGTTCTTTCATGCCTTACAATATCTTCTTAGAGAAGGCAAATGCACCGGAAGAATTCGAAACGATTAGTCCTGAAGATAAGAGAGAGGACGATGTAGTTGTTGAGACTCTTGAGGAGACAAAGCCTGACTCAGAAGAAAAGGAAACAAAGCTTAAGATTAAGAAGAGACCTGTTCCATTAAATGAAACACAGCCACTTTGGACAAAGCATCCAAATAACTGTACCAAGGAAGATTATATCGACTTCTACCGCAAGGTATTCCAGGATTATAAGGAGCCTTTATTCTGGATTCATTTAAATATGGATTATCCATTTAATATGAAGGGGATTCTTTACTTCCCTAAGATTAATATGGAATATGAATCGATCGAAGGAACCATTAAGTTATACAACAATCAGGTATTCATTGCAGATAATATCAAGGAAGTTATTCCAGAATTCCTGTTATTATTGAAGGGTGTTATCGACTGTCCAGACCTTCCGCTGAATGTATCAAGAAGTGCATTACAGAATGATGGTTTTGTAACGAAGATTAGCGAATATATTACCAAGAAGGTTGCTGACAAGCTGTCTGGAATGTGTAAGACTGATAAGGAAAATTACGAAAAATACTGGGATGATATTAGCCCATTTATTAAGTTTGGCTGCTTAAAGGATGACAAGTTCTGTGAAAAGATGACAGACTATATCTTATTCAAGAACCTTGATGGTCAGTATGTGACATTACCTGAGTGTCTGGAAGTGAAGAAGACTGATCCGGATGCAGAAGAGAATCAGGCAGCAGCAACAGATGCAGAGACAGGTGAAGCAATTGAAGCTGAGGTAGTAACCGATGAGGATGAAGTGGAAATTCCTTCTGAAGATGCAGAAACCAAGGAAAAGATTATCTACTATGTAACTGATATGGTACAGCAGAGTCAGTATATCAATATGTTCAAGAAGGCAAAGATGGATGCAGTTATCCTTCCTGACAAGATTGACCAGCCATTTGTTTCTCAGTTAGAGGCTAAGAACGAGGGAATAAAGTTCTCACGTATTGATGCTGATTTGACAGATACCTTTAAGACAAAGACATCCAAGAAGGTAGAGGAAGAGCTTGCAAAGAAGAGTGAAGAAGTATCTACGCTCTTTAAGAAGGCAATTAAGAAGGACAATATTACCGTTAAGGTTGAGAAGCTCAAGAATAAGGATATTTCTTCTATGATTACCGTGTCCGAAGAGGCTCGCAGAATGCAGGACATGATGAAGATGTATGCAATGCCAGGTATGGACTTTGGTGCTATGGGTAAAGAAGGAGAGACTTTGATTCTGAATGCAAATAATAAGTTGGTTGAGTATATCTTAGAGCATCAGGATGGTGAAAATGTAGATTTAATCTGCGAACAGCTTTACGACCTTGCTTTGATTCAGCAGGCACCATTACAGCCAGAGGCAATGACAAAGTTTATCGCAAGAAGTAATAAGATTATGATGTTGCTTGCACAGTAAGAGATTATGAAGTACCCTATACGATATAGGGTACTTTTTTCTACCTTGTTGATAATTAGGAGGAATACATGAAAGTAATAGCAGTAAGCTTTCCTTGTACGAAGGAGCAACAAAATAGATTGAGTCAGGCTGCACAAGGATATGCACAGGTGCAGTTTATGACAGAAATGGAAGAAAACCAAGCCAAGGAATGTATGAATCATGCTCATGTTATAATTGGTCAGCCGGAGTTGGCAGAGATTGCCCAAAATGAAGTATTGGAATGGGTTCAGATGACATGGGTAGGGACTGATAAATATACAGTGAAAAGTTCTGAATATGGATTTCCCAAACATATACAGTTAACGAATATGAGTGGTGCCTTAGGAGTAATTATGTCAGAATATGCAATTGGAGCGATTTTGGCATTGTACAGACATTTTCCAGTTTATTGGGAGCAACAAAAGCAAGGAATATGGAAAGATGCAGGAGCAGAAGAATCGTTGTATGGAAAAACAGTGTTGTTACTTGGAACTGGTGATATCGGTACGAATCTGGCAATGAGGCTAAAGGCATTTGGCACAACCAACATTGGCATCAGAAGAAATACGGAAAATGTGCCTGAAGGCTTTGATAAGATGTATGGATTTGAACAGCTTGATAAACTCTTGCCAGAGGCAGATATTGTG
>JAFQQI010000107.1 GCA_017411305.1 Lachnospiraceae bacterium | reverse complement strand
TCTAAGCGTGAAGCCCCCCTCAAGATGAGATATCCCAGTAAGTAAGACCCCTTGAAGACTACGAGGTAGATAGGAATGAGGTGTAAGTGCAGTAATGTACTCAGCTGACATTTACTAATCGGTCGAGGGCTTAACCACAAGACTTGGGTAATGAGATTTGATGTTCGGTTTTGAAGGTATGATACTTTTAAAAAGCAGTGTAAGCTGCTTTTTTTGTGTTTGAAATTAATTACTGAATATTAAAAAGAAATATTATTGTTTGTACAAAAATTATGTGTTATAATACAGAATATAGTAAACAAATACCTGAATGAATGAGGTGCGCGAATGGATACAAAAATTTTATTAGAAAATGGAACAAATGAATTAGAAGTGTTGGAGTTTGAACTTGATGGCAATGCATACGGTATTAATGTAGCTAAGATTAAAGAAATCATTCCTTATCAGAGTGTAACTCCTGTACCCAATTCACATCCCAGTATTGAAGGTATCTTTATGCCGAGAGATACGATGATTACAGCTATTGATTTGAAGAATTGTTTGCAAAGAGGCATTTCTTCAGAAGGCGGTCTCTTTATTATTACAAACTTTAATAAATTAGATATTGCATTCCATGTTGATCAGGTAAAAGGCATTCACAGAATTTCATGGAATCAGATTATAAAGCCTGGAGCAACTGTTTCATCCGCAGAAGAAGGAATTTCTACAGGAATTGTTAAGTTAAATAATAGATTAGTAATTATTTTAGATTTTGAAAAAATTGTTACCGACATAAATCCGGAAACAGGTCTAAAGGTAAGCGAAATTGATGAAATGGGAAGCAGAAGCAGAAGTGATGTACCGATTCTGATTGCAGAAGATTCTATTTTGTTAAACAGATTGATTGTTGATTCCTTAAAGAAAGCAGGATATGATAACCTGATACATACATGTGATGGACAGGAAGCATGGGATATTATTTGTGATTTGAAAGAAAAAGGTACATTGAAAGAACATGTACAATGTATTATTACAGATATCGAAATGCCGATGATGGATGGACACAGATTGACGAAGTTAGTGAAATCAGATGATGCAACTAAAGATATTCCGGTAGTTATTTTCTCTTCCTTAGTAAATGAAGAAATGAGAAGAAAAGGCGAGTCTTTAGGTGCTAATGCACAGTTATCTAAACCTGAAATTGGTAATTTGGTAAGAGTTGTGGATGAATTGGTTCGTAAATAATAGAAATTTAAATATGAAATGAGAGCCGGAAGAAATTCCGGCTTTTATTTCATGAAAATAAAATGTTTAAAATATAAATTATTCTATGGACGAGGATATAAAAATGAATGAAGAAAATATATCTTTATTATTTGAAAAAGTAAAAGAAGCAGAATTGGTGTTGATTGGTATCGGCGAAGAGTATGAAGTGAGATTTGATAAAATAAATGTTAATGATGAAGATACAAAAATAAGAAAAATGATTTATCAAAAAGTCACGCAACTTTTAAGTGGAAAGAATTATTTCATTGTTTCTCTATGTACAGATGGGGTAATAAGAAAACAAGGATTAGATGATACACGTATAGTAGAACCTTGCGGTAATTATACATATTTACAGTGTAGTGAAAAATGTTCTGTTGATTTATATGATGCTGAAAGCGGAATGAATATTTGCCCTAAATGCGGCAAACCGTTAGTATTTAATAGACTGGAAGAAACCGGTGCGCAATATGTTGAAGAAGGATATTTAGAGAATTGGAAAACTTATACAAAATGGTTACAGGGAACAGTAAACCGTAAAGTCTGCATTTTAGAATTGGGAGTAGGCATGAAATATCCTTCTGTAATAAGATTTCCCTTTGAAAAAGTAGCATATTTTAATCAAAAAGCTTCTTTCTTCCGTGTTCACAGCAGACTATATCAAGTGACCGAAGAAATAAAAGACAGAAGCTATGGGATAAAAGCAACACCTGATGAATTTCTAAAAGAATTGTCGAATAAGCTTTAGTATGATAAACTTATCATGAATATAATCATTGATAAGGGAAAGTGGGGAACTGGCATGGCTACAAATGAAGAATATTTGGACAACCTGCTGAAAGCTTTTGAGGAAGAGGAAAAAGCGCGGGAAAAAGAAAATAAGATTCCGCAAGAAAAGACTATTATAAAAGACGACAATAATGATAGTATGCCACTAATTGATGATGTCGCAGATTTAATGAGCATGTTAGAAGCAGAATCTTTGCCACAAGATGTATTGCAGGAAGAAGTTTTACAACAAGATGTTTTGCCGGAAGAATCTTTGCCGGAAGAATCTTTGATGGAAGAATCTTTATCAGGAGAATTTACACCTGAAGAACAATTGCCAGAATCAAATACAGAAGAATTATTAGAAGGAGTACCGGCAGAAGATATTGCAGACTTAATGAGCATGCTGAAAGAAGAAACACTGCCTGAAGAGGTTTTGTCGCAGCCCCAAACGGAAGAAGTGCCTGCTGATGATATTGCTGATTTAATGAGCATGTTTGGTACAGAAGCTTTTGCGGATACATCTGTTGTCAATGAAGATACAAGCGAAGAAATAATGGATCTTCTTAATGCATCTGAGGATGACTTACTAAAAATGTTGCAAGAAGACAGTCCGACTGATACTTCAGGAGAGAATAGTACCGATTTATTCAGCATTGAAGAGGATAGTGAATGGAAAGGTGATTTAGATGAATTATTGGCTACTGCCGTAGATAAGTTGGACGAAAATGATATAGACATAACACAAATGATTGATGGGTTGGATAATGCAGATGAAAGTCTTTCGGAAATTAGTGAGTTATTGAAAAAGTCAGATAATAATGAGTTAGTAGAAGCTTTTTCAGAAATGAACACTAATTCAGATGTTAATGCGGTAGAGACAGATACACCCCAAAAGCGTAAAAAAGCTCGCAAAGAAAAAAAAGCTGATAAAGAGAAAAAAGATTCCGGTGTGTTGGGACAGTTTTGGAAAGCATTATTAGAAGATGAAGATGATGATAAACAAGAGGAAGACGGAAAAGCATCTTCTGAAGACGATGAACTTTTAAAGCAGCTTGAAAACAGTAACAAGAAAGAAAAGAAAAAAGAAAAGAAGAAAAAAGAGAAAAAGAATAAAAAAGCGAAGCAAAACTTAGCAGAATCTGATGAAGATTTTGGCGATACAAAAGGCGGAAAGAGTAAGAAGTCTAAGAAAAAGCGAGAGAAAAAGCCTAAAGTCAAGGCAGAGACAAATTCTGCACTGAAAGAACCGTATAAAAGAGTGCTCTCACCTAAAGCATTATTGGTATTAGTTGCATTTTGTGCATCCCTTATTGCGATGATAGTATGTTTAAGCGCATTTATACCTGAATATATTGAGAAAAATCAGGCTCGTGAAGCGTTTTACCATGGAGATTATGAAAAAGCACATGTACTTTTGTATGGTAAGAATTTGAATGAAAGCGATAAGCTGATTCTTGACAGAGTAACTGTGGTTTTACAGCTTGACCGAAAACTGGAAGCATATTATTTAAATGAAGAAGTCGGTAAAAAAGCATTGGCTTTGGATTCATTATTGCAAGGAATCAGTTATTATCAAGAACTTTCTGATAAGAATGCTTATGGAGCAGGGGAAGACTTGAAGATAAGCTATCAAAAGATACTTGATATTTTAGAACAGAAATATGGAGTTGATGAAGCAAAAGCATTAGAAGTGCTTGCTTGTGATGATATCAGGTATTCCGTGTGGATTTATAAAGTGGCTGAAGGTATGGAATTTGAAGCTGTGAATGAAGCAGAAGATATTATACAAGAAGAGCCTGAGGGACCGCAGGATGTGTTACCTGAGGAAGAAGACATTATTAATACGAAAACCTCAAATTAGGAGCAAATAATGACAGCAATTATAGATTATGACGCAGGAAATATCAGAAGTGTAGAAAAGGCGCTTCTTGCCTTGGGAGAAGAAGCAATCGTAACACGTGATAAAGATATTATTTTAAGCGCAGACAGAGTAATCCTTCCGGGAGTTGGTGCATTTGGCGATGCCATGAACAAAATAAGGGGATACGGACTTGAGGATGTGATTAAAGAAGTAATAAATAAGGGAACCCCTTTCCTTGGAATTTGTTTGGGATTACAGTTGATGTTTGAACGTAGTGATGAGAGCAAGGGTGTGAGCGGCCTCGGTATCCTAAAAGGAGAAATTTTAAGAATTCCTGATGAGCCGGGACTTAAGATTCCTCATATCGGATGGAATTCCTTGAAGTATCCGAACCAAGGAAAACTTTACCTGGGAATACCGGAACAATCATATGTTTATTTTGTACATTCCTATTATCTGAAAGCAGAGGAAGATGATATTGTGGTAGCGGCTACAGAATATGGAAACACATTAATTCATGCATCTGTGGAGAAGAACAATGTGTTTGCTTGTCAATTTCATCCGGAAAAGAGCTCTGAGGTAGGGCTTACCATTTTGAAGAATTTTATCAATATAAAGAAAGAGGATTAAACATTGCATACAAAAAGAATTATTCCTTGTTTGGACGTAAATAACGGACGAGTAGTAAAGGGAACAAATTTTGTAAATTTAAGAGATGCAGGTGACCCGATTGAGGTTGGCATGGCATATGATAAAGCCGGTGCAGATGAACTTGTTTTTTTAGATATTACAGCATCATCTGATGCAAGAGAAATCAAGGCAGAACTTGTCCGTAAGGTGGCAGAAACCATATTTATTCCGTTTACGGTAGGCGGCGGTATCAGAAGTGTAGACGATTTTAAAATGATTTTGCGTGAAGGTGCAGATAAGGTTGCAGTAAATTCAGCTGCAATCATGAATCCCACGCTGATTAGTGAGGCAGCCGAAAAATTCGGAAGCCAATGTGTAGTTGTAGCAATTGATGCAAAAAGAAGGGAAGATGGTGGCTGGAATATTTTTAAAAACGGTGGCCGTGTAGACATGGGAATTGATGCCATAGAATGGGCTATGAAAGCAGAAAAGCTCGGAGCCGGAGAAATTTTACTGACCAGTATGGATTGTGACGGCACGAAAGCAGGTTATGATATAGAACTAACCAAAATGGTATCACAAAATGTATCGATTCCTGTTATTGCATCCGGAGGTGCCGGATGTGAGGAACATTTTTTTGATGCTTTGACAGAAGGTGGTGCTGAAGCGGCATTAGCAGCATCGTTGTTTCATTATAAGGAATTGGAAATACAAACAGTGAAAAAATATTTAAGGGAAAAAGGTGTTTCCGTAAGATTATAAAAAGAAGGTATTTGAAATGGCAATGATTACCAATGATTGGCTGGATACGTTAAAAGGAGAGTTCTCAAAGGATTATTATAAGCAGCTGTATCGTTTTGTATTGAATGAATACAATACCCATGTGGTTTATCCACCAGCAGATGATATTTTCAATGCATTTCATCTGACACCCTTAAGTGAAGTGAAAGTACTTATATTAGGACAGGACCCTTATCATAATGAGCATCAAGCTCATGGATTATGCTTTTCCGTACTGCCTGATCAACCGGAAATTCCGCCTTCCTTACAGAATATTTATAAAGAATTGCAGGATGATTTGGGATGCTATATCCCCAATAACGGTTTTTTGGAAAAGTGGGCTAAACAGGGAGTATTAATGCTAAACACGGTACTGACAGTTAGGGCACACCAGGCAAACTCACATCAGGGAAAGGGCTGGGAGCAATTTACAGATGCGATAATCAATGCGGTAAATCTACAGGACAGACCAATTGTATATCTTTTGTGGGGGAAACCGGCACAAAGCAAAATCCCTATGCTGACGAATCCCAAGCATTTAATTTTGAAGGCACCGCATCCAAGTCCGCTGTCAGCATATAGAGGATTCTTTGGTTGTAAACATTTCAGCCAAACTAATGATTTCTTAAAAAAGAATAATATTAGTCCCATTGACTGGCAGATAGAGAATTTAACCTGATATAATAATAAAATCTTAAAAATATTAGCAAAAATAATTGACAAAGCATTACATTTTTATTATAGTGTTCCTATAAAGAACTACTAAATTATTTGTGATGCTTTTTTGATTGAAAGAGAGAATGATGGAAGAGAGTAGTATTCTTGAAAAACTTTGTCTGTTCGGAATGACCAGACAGGAAGCAAATATTTATCTATGTTTATACCAATGCGGTGAACTTACAGGATATGAAGTTGCAAAACAAACGGGAATATCACGTTCAAATGTATACAGTGCATTATCATCACTTGCAGACAGAGGTGCAGCATACCTGGCAGAAGGAAGCACCAGTAAATATATAGCTGTTCCTATAGAGGAATTTTGTAATAACAAAATCCGTCAGCTTAATACAGAGAAGGAATTTCTATTGAAGAATATTCCCACGATTAAGTCGCAGGAAATCGGATATCTTACGATTACAGGATATAAAAATATTAAAGATAAAGTGATTAATATGTTACGAGAAGCCCGTTTACGTGTATATTTATCTGCATCAGCATCTTTTATACAGGAATTGGAAGAAGAGTTGTTGGAAACTTTAGCGCGTAAAAATAAGTTGGTTCTGATAACAGACCAAGTACTTAAAAATGATGTATTGCGGAGTGAAAGTGTTTGTTATATTGGAGAAGAAAAGGGAAATAGTGTGAGACTGATTATTGATTCTTCTTATGCACTTACAGGAGAACTTCTTGGCAAAAAAGAAGACACATGTTTATATACAGGTCAGGAAAACTTCATTCGTATTTTCAAAGATGCATTACGAAATGAAATGCGCTTAATTGAACTAACAAAAGGAGAAAAATAATGAGTAAGATACCATTTGTTACAAAAGAAAAAATAGAAGAAATTGTGAAGAGTTATCCTACACCTTTTCATATTTACGATGAAAAGGGGATTAGAGAGAATGCAAAGGCTGTTAAAGATGCATTTGCATGGAATCCTGGATTCAAAGAATATTTTGCGGTAAAAGCCAATCCCAATCCTCGTTTGATTCAGATTTTAAATGAATACGGATGCGGTTGTGATTGTTCTTCAAAGACCGAACTGATGCTAAGTAAAGCAATGGGAATTACGGGAAGTAATATCATGTTTTCCTCAAACGATACTCCTGCGGAAGAATATGCTTATGCGGCAGAATTAGGGGCAATTATTAATTTAGATGACATTACTCATATTGAATTTGTAGAAAATATATTGGGAAAGCTTCCTGAGACAATGAGTTGTCGGTTTAATCCTGGCGGAGTATTCAAAATGAGTAACGGAATTATGGATAATCCGGGAGATTCCAAGTATGGTTTTACCACAGAGCAGATGTTTGAAGGTTATCGCATAATGAAAGAAAAGGGCGTGAAGAACTTCGGTATTCATTCCTTTTTAGCAAGCAATACAGTTACCAATGAATATTATCCGATGCTGGCAAAACAATTGTTTGAACTGGCAGTTAAGCTAAAAGAAGAGACCGGAGCACATATCCGATTCATCAATCTTTCCGGAGGGGTGGGCATACCTTATTTGCCGGAGCAGACTCCTAATGATATTAAGGCTATCGGCGAAGAGGTACGGAAAGCATACGAAGAAATTTTAGTACCGGCCGGTATGGGTGATGTGTCTATCTTTACAGAAATGGGACGATTTATGATGGGACCTTACGGTCAGTTGGTAACTAAGGCAATTCATGAAAAGCATACACATAAGGAATACATCGGAGTTGATGCCTGCGCGGTTAATCTGATGAGACCTGCTATGTATGGTGCCTATCATCATATTACTGTTTTAGGAAAAGAGAATGAACCTTGTGAATTTAAATATGATGTAACAGGATCCTTATGTGAAAATAATGATAAGTTTGCAATAGACAGAATGCTTCCGAAGATAGAAAAAGGAGATTATCTGGTTATTCATGATACGGGCGCCCACGGCTTCTCAATGGGATATAATTATAACGGAAAACTAAAATCCGCAGAGTTACTTCTAAAGGAAGACGGAAGCGTAGAATTAATCAGGAGAGCAGAAAAACCAAGTGATTATTTTGCAACACTTGACTGTCTTCCCGTGTATCAGGAATTTGAATTTTAGGTCTTGTAAATTACAGCCGGATATGCTATTATAATATTCGGCTGTTGAAACACGAAAGTGTTTCACTAGAAGCCGGCGTGTCGGAATGGCAGACGAGGCAGACTCAAAATCTGTTGTGGGCAACCACGTGTGGGTTCAAGTCCCACCGCCGGCAGTACGAGACCTTACAAAGAAATTTGTAGGGTCTTTTTTATTTCATAGGTAAATAATATGATATCGAGATTTGGATAAGGAGAAAAGAAAAATATGATTAGAGTTGGTATTTTAGGCTATGGTAATTTAGGAAAAGGGATTGAAAGTGCCATTACACAGAATCCTGATATGGAGCTGGTGGCGGTGTTTACAAGAAGAAACCCTGAAAGCGTTGTTATCAGAACAGAAGGGGTAAGTGTACTTCATACAGATAAGCTTACGGAAATGACTGATAAAATTGATGTATTAGTTCTCTGTGGAGGAAGTGCTACCGATTTGCCGGAACAGACACCTAAGTATGCAAAATTATTTAATGTTGTTGACAGCTTTGATACACACGCTAGGATTCCTGAACATTTTGCAAAGGTAGATGAGGCAGCAAAAGAAGCAGGTAAGATTGCAATAATCTCTGTTGGTTGGGACCCCGGTATGTTTTCTTTGAATCGTCTTTATGGAAATGTAATTCTGCCTGAGGGTAAAGACTATACTTTTTGGGGAAAAGGTGTTAGTCAGGGACATTCTGATGCAATCAGAAGAGTAGAAGGTGTAAAGAACGGAAAGCAGTATACAATTCCTGTTGAAAGTGCTCTTGATGCAGTAAGAAGAGGTGAAAACCCTGAACTTACAACAAGACAAAAGCATATAAGGGAGTGTTTTGTAGTAGCTGAAGAAGGTGCAGATCTTGAACGCATTGAAGCAGAAATTAAAAATATGCCTAACTATTTTGCTGATTATGATACAACAGTGCATTTTATAACGGAAGAAGAATTAGAAAAAGAACATAGCGGTATTCCCCATGGAGGATTTGTTCTTAGAAGCGGCGTGACAGGCATGAATAGAGAACATAAGCATTTGATTGAATACAGTTTGAAATTGGATTCCAATCCTGAATTTACAGCATCTGTTATTACTGCTTATGTAAGAGCAGCATACAGAATGAATGGAGAAGGCATGACAGGCTGTAAGACAGTATTTGATATTCCGCCTGCATATCTTAGTGCAAAATCAGGTGAAGAGCTTAGAAAGTGTTTATTATAAAGGAGAATTCCGATGATAAAGTATCACGGGAAACAGGTTTATGAAGGGATTGCAATCGGAAAACTATATTGGCATCATCATGGGAAAAAGGATATCAAAAAACGTGCCGTAATTGATATAGCAGGTGAATTGGAACGGCTGGAATATGCCGTTTCAACAGCTGATGAACAGTTAAGGTGCTTATACGAAAAGACCGTTAAGGAAGCGGGGGAAGAGCAGGCACTTATTTTTGAAATTCATCGCATGATGCTTGAGGATGCAGACTATCTGAATGCAATCAAGGAAATGATTACAGAAGGAGTAAACGCAGAATATGCAGTTTTTTCTGCAGAGAAACAATTTGTAACATTATTTGCAGCAATGGATGATGTTTATATGAAAGAACGGGCTGTAGATATTCAGGATATTTCCCAAAGATTGATTGATTTATTATCCGATAGCTGCGGACAAGAGATTCATACAACAGAACCTGTGGTTCTGTTAGCAGAAGATATTACGCCCAGTGAAATAATCAGTCTGAACAGAGAGCAGATTCTTGCGTTGATTACAAGAAAAGGGTCCGTAAATTCACATGCTGCAATTTTAGCGAAAGGCAAAAATTTACCGATGATGGTAAATGCCCAAATTCCTAATCCGGTTGAACTTGACGGTAAGCTGGTAATTGCAGACTGCTTTGAAGGAGAAATATATGTAGAACCGGAGAAAGCGGTTGTTTTAGAAATGTCAAGAAGAAAGGAACTATGGAATAAAAAGCAACAGGAATTACTGCGACTGAAAGGAAAAAACAACATTACAAAAGATGGTCGCAGTATAAAGATTTATGCCAATATCGGAAATGAAAAAGAAGTATCGGATGCCATTTTTGCAGACGCAGGAGGAATCGGTCTTTTCAGAAGTGAATATTTGTATATGGACAGAACGCAGCCGCCATCAGAAGAAGAACAGTTTCAAAGTTACAAAAGTGTTTTGGAACAAATGCCCGGAAAAAGAGTAGTAATCAGAACGGTGGACATTGGTGCTGATAAACAAGTCCCTTATTTATTGAACGAAACGGAACAGAATCCTGCATTGGGATGTCGGGGAATCAGACTCTGTTTTGAAAAACCGGACATTTTAATGACTCAGCTGCGGGCTATTTACAGATCATCTTTTTATGGAAATGTTGCAATGATGTTTCCTATGGTTATTTCCGTAGAGGAAGTAAAAATATTAAAGAAGATGGCCAAAGATGCAAAAGAGCAGCTTACAGAAGAAGGATTTGAATGTAATGATGTGCCCATAGGAATTATGATAGAGACGCCTGCAGCAGCATTGTTATCTGAAAGGCTTGCCAAAGAGGCAGATTTCTTCAGTATAGGAACCAATGACCTAATTCAATATACCTTGGCTATCGACCGACAAAACAGTCATATGGAGGACTATTATAATGAGGTACACCCGGCTGTGCTTCAGTTAATTGAAATGACCGTTCAAAATGCGCATAAGGCAGGAATTGAAGTATCGATTTGCGGAGAACTGGCAGGGGATATTATGCTGACAAAGCAATTCATCGATATGGGTGTAAATGAACTTAGCGTGCCGCCTGTAGCCGTTCTTAAGGTAAGAAAAGCGGTAATTGAAAGTTAAAAAGTATTAGCAGTAAAACATATGTCTGCAGGAATTTATTGCAGAATAAAATAATAAGGTGTTATAATAAAAAAGGTATGAACTACCGGAAAAAGGAGAATAACTATGAGAATAATCAGAGCAAAAGATTACGATGACATGAGCAGAAAGGCAGCAAACATTATAGCGGCGCAAATGATTATGAAGCCTGATTGTGTACTGGGACTGGCAACCGGCTCAACCCCAATCGGTACATATGCACAGCTTGTAGATGCGTACAACAAAGGTGACCTTGATTTTTCCACAATTACAACTGTAAATTTGGATGAATATAAAGGAATTACCAAGGATAATGATCAGAGCTACTATTATTTCATGAATGATAATTTGTTTAGTAAGGTAAATATTGATAAAGCCCGTACCTTCCTTCCCGACGGAATGGAAGCAGATAGTAAGAAAGCATGTGAAGAATATGATAAAATCGTGGAAAAGGTAGGCGGTCAGGATTTACAGCTTTTAGGTCTTGGTCATAACGGCCATATTGGTTTTAATGAGCCAAGTGATGTGTTTAAGTCAGGTACACATTGCGTAGACTTGACAGAATCTACCATTAAGGCAAATCAGCGTTTCTTTGCCAGCTATGATGACGTTCCCAAACAGGCATATACAATGGGAATCAAGACCATTATGTCTGCGAAAAAGATACTGGTAGTAGTAAGCGGTGCTGATAAAGCGGCTATTTTGAAGGAAGTAGTGGAAGGACCTATTACACCCGCTGTTCAGGCATCCATTTTACAGCTTCATGATGATGTTACAATTGTTGCAGATGAGGCAGCTTTGTCTATGTTATAAGAGATGAATGAAGAAGAAAAGAGGGAGAAATCCCTCTTTTCTTTATGCCTTTTTTGGTGTATATTTATTTAAGGAGTATTCTTACCCAAAAAAGAGGAATAAATATGAAATGTAAAGAAGCAGAGAAAATGATTCCTCTTTTTTTGGAGGATGAATTAGAAACGGAAGAGCTCCGTGAATTTATGGAGCATATAGAAAAATGTGACGAATGCAAAGAAGAGCTTTCCATTCAGTTCTTAGTATCGGAAGGTATGGCAAGATTAGAAACAGGTAATGTATTTGATTTACAAAATGAACTGAAGGGAAGAATGAATGATGCCGGACGAGCATTGCATTTCAGAGAGAATTTGAAATGGATTCTGTATGCATTGGAAGGTCTTGTAATATTGGCGGTAATCATTATTATTCTTATGATTATTTTTTTATAAACCGGGGAGAGTAAAATGAGTAAATTAGTATTAATAGACGGACACAGTATCTTGAACAGGGCTTTCTACGGTGTGCCGGATTTGAGTAACAGCACAGGACTTCATACAAATGCAATTTTTGGGTTTTTAAATATTCTTTTTAAAATTCTTGAAGAAGAAAAACCGGATTATCTTGCTGTTGCATTTGATGTGAAAGCACCCACTTTTCGCCATGAGATGTATAAGGAATATAAGGGTACCAGAAAACCCATGCCGGAAGAACTGCGTGAGCAGGTTCCCGTGATGAAGGAAGTTTTGGAAGCTATGGGAATCGTCATTATGGAAATGCCGGGCTATGAAGCGGATGATATATTAGGAACTCTTGCCAAACGCGCAGAAACAGACGGAATAGAGGTTTCTTTAGTATCAGGAGATCGTGATTTGCTTCAGATAGCAACAGATGTGATAAAAATCAGAATCCCCAAGACTAAAGGCGGTAAGACAGAAATTGAGGATTATTATGATAAAGATGTTGTGGCAAAGTATCAGGTTAATCCGCTTCAGTTTATTGAACTGAAGGCACTTATGGGTGATACTGCGGACAACATCCCGGGGGTGCCAAAGGTTGGAGAAAAAACAGCAATGCAGCTGATGACGGAGTTCGGCAGCTTGGAAGGTATTTATACACATTTGGAAGAAATATCCAAAAAGTCAGTAAAAGAATCCTTAGAACAAAACAGGGAATTGGCTGAGCTTAGTAAAAAGCTTGCTACTATTAAAACAGACAGTCCTGTAGTTCTTGATTATGAGAAAGCAAGATTAGGTGACCTATATACAGAGGAAGCATACAAAATATTTATGAAGCTGGAGTTTAAGCATTTGCTTACCCGTTTTGAAAAAGGTGTTTCCAATGAAGAAATTACTGCAAAATTTGAGATGATTACAGATTTTGCTAAGACAGAAGAGATATTTGAAAAAGCAATTTCTGAAAAGGAAGAAATTGGACTTTATTTATTAGCGGATACGTCACTTCTGTGTGCTTCGATTGCATTTTCTGACGGCTCTGCTTATTTGATAAAAAGTGAAGGCTTTATTACAGAAGCATATTTAGCAGACAAAGTAAAAATGCTTGGTGAAAAGGCTATAATTTCCTGTAGTGATATTAAAAATGCGTATCGCTTCTTGCAGACAGATGCAACAGAACGATTTTTTGATATCATTTTGGGCGCTTACCTGCTGAATCCGCTAAAAAATGATTATACCGTAGAAGATGTTGCTAATGAGCACTTGGGATTACTGATAGCCGACAAGCAGCAACGGTTCGGGAAAATGCCACTGTCCTCAGCCCTGGAAGAAAAACCTGAGGAATTTTGTGAATATGCTTGTTTCCAAGCCTATGTCAGTCGTGCAGCAGCATCGGTACTCAGAAAAAAACTTCAGGAAAGCGGTATGTTATCACTAATGACAGAGATTGAAATGCCGCTAACCTATGTCCTTTATGATATGGAACGGGAAGGCATTAAAGTTCAGCCGGAGGAATTAAAAGCTTACGGAGAAGCATTAACCGGCAGAATTGTCGAATTAGAGCAAAGTATTCATGAACAGGCAGGAGTAGACTTTAATATTAATTCACCTAAGCAGCTGGGAGAAATTCTCTTTGAAAAGATGCAAATTCCCGGAGGCAAAAAGACAAAAACAGGATATTCCACAGCAGCTGATGTACTTGAAAAGCTTTCTGAAGAATACCCTATTGTTTCGGATATTTTGGAGTACAGAGGGCTTACTAAGCTAAAGTCTACTTATGCAGACGGACTTGCTGCCTATATCGGTGAGAATAACAGAATCCATTCTACCTTTAACCAAACCATTACTGCAACCGGAAGAATTAGTTCCACAGAGCCGAATCTTCAAAACATTCCTATGAGAATGGAGTTAGGAAGAAGAATCCGTAAAGTATTTATTCCCAAGGACGGATTTTTATTTACAGATGCTGATTATTCCCAGATTGAGCTGCGAGTGCTTGCACATATGTCAGGGGATGAACAGCTAATTGATGCTTATAAAACTGATGCAGATATTCACAGGATTACGGCATCTAAAGTATTTCATACTCCCTTTGAAGATGTAACGGATTTACAAAGAAGGAATGCAAAAGCAGTGAATTTTGGCATCGTATACGGTATTAGTTCCTTTGGACTCAGCCAGGATCTCAGCATAACAAAAAAAGAAGCTGCTGCTTATATTGAACAGTACTTTAATACTTATCCGGGAATCAAACGTTTTTTGGATGAAACGGTGGCAAATGCAAAAGAAAAAGGATACATTACTACGATGTTTGGCAGAAGACGCCCTGTGCCGGAATTATCTTCAAGTAATTTTATGCAGCGCTCTTTTGGAGAACGTGTTGCCATGAATTCACCAATTCAGGGAACAGCAGCAGATATTATTAAGATTGCCATGATAAAGGTGGCGAAAAGGCTGAAAGAGGAAGGACTTGAATCAAAACTGATTCTGCAGGTCCATGATGAACTTTTAATCGAAACCAAAGAAGAAGAGAAAGATAGGGTTGCTGTTATTTTGGAAGAAGAGATGAAGGGTGCGGCAAAGCTTGCAGTCAGTCTTGAGGTGGATTTGCATACCGGAAGTAACTGGTATGAAGCAAAATAATAATTGAGATATAGGGAAAGACATGAAGGTAATCGGAATTACCGGCGGAGTAGGAGCCGGAAAATCAGCGATATTGTCCTACATTGCTAAGAAATATAATTGCAGAATTATTCTTGCAGACGAAGTAGCGCATACAGTAAAGGAACCCGGGCAGGTCTGTTACCGGCAACTGATTCAGCTCTTGTCAGAAAAAATTTTGCAACCGGACGGAAAAATTGACAAAGCCATAATGGCATCAAAGATTTTCTCATCAGATGAACTGCTTGAAAAAGTGAATGCAATTATCCATCCGGCTGTACAGGACTATATAGTAGATGCAATTGCTTCAGAAAAAAAAGAAAATAAACTAGATTTCCTTTTCATTGAAGCAGCGCTTTTAATTGAAGCAGGATATTTGGACATTGTAGAAGAGTTGTGGTATATTTATGCAGATGAGGATGTACGCAGGAAAAGATTGAAAGCATCCAGAAATTATTCCGATGAGAAGATTGATGCAATTATGGAGCAACAGCTTTCGGAGGAAGAATTCAGGAAGTATTGTAAGGTAGTTATTGATAACAGCAAAACCTTAGAATCTGCATATGAACAAATAGACAGGAAGTTGGGGGATTATTTGTGACAGAAGGAAAGAAATATACAGGACAATTGGTGTTTGGTCTGGATATCGGTACCAGAAGTATTGTAGGAACCGTTGGCTATAAAGAAGGCGAACGTTTTGTTGTGGTTGCCCAGCGGATCAGAGAACATGAAACAAGAGCTATGCTGGACGGACAGATTCATGATATTCAGGCAGTTGGAGAAAGCATCAGACAAGTTAAGATACAGCTGGAAGAAGCCATTGGAAGAACCTTAAGTGAAGTGTGTATTGCTGCCGCAGGTCGTGTGCTTCGTACGGTAACAACCCATGTGGAATATCCTTTTACCGGTGACAAAGAAATTGCCAAGGAGGACGTATATGCACTTGTTTCAGCAGGTGTGGAACAGGCTTATGTAGAATTTTTAGAAAACCAGCAGACAGATGATATGAAATTTTACTGTGTGGGACATTCCGTAGTAAGATTTTATCTGAACGGATATCCCATGGGTAATTTAGAAGGACATAAGGCAAGAACTGTTGGTGTTGATTTAATTGCAACCTTCCTTCCGGAAGACGTTGTGGATGGATTATATAAAGCGGTTGAGATTGCGGGACTGAGCGTTGCAAATATGACACTGGAACCCATAGCAGCAATTCAGGTAGCTATTCCGGAACGATTCCGTATGTTAAATATTGCCCTGATTGATGTTGGCGCAGGAACAAGTGATATTTCCATTACCAATGACGGTTGTATTTTGGCTTACGGAATGATACCTCAGGCAGGAGATGTTTTAACAGAAGCCATCGCCAAACACTGTTTGGTAGATTTCGGGACCGCAGAAAAAATAAAACGTGATGCAGGTATCATGGATACAGTAAGCTATGAAGATATTATGTTTTTGCCACAGACTATGAAAAGCAGTGAAATTCTCTCGGTTACAGAACCTATTGTTAAGGATATGGCAAAACAGGCTTCAGAAAAAATTAAAGAATTAAACGGCGGAAAGTCAGTTAGTGCAGTTTTCGTAGTAGGCGGAGGCGGGAAAATACCCGGTTATACGCAGGCAATTTCAGAGGAGCTTGATATTGCTAAAGAGCGTGTAGCCCTTCGTGGTGAAGAAGTAATGCAACAGATAGTTTTTGAAGAAGACATTAAAAAAGACAGTCTTCTCGTAACACCTGTAGGTATCTGCTTAAACTTCTATGTACAGAGTAATAACTTTATTTTTGTAAGCTTCAATGATAAGACCGTTAAGATTTATGATAACAATAAATTAACCATAGCGGATGCGGCAATGCAAGCCGGATTCCCTAATGACGGATTATTTCCAAAACGCGGAAAAGCGCTGGAGTTTACGGTGAATGGCAAGAATCGTATCATAAGAGGAGATGCGGGAGACGGTGCACTGATAACCATTAACGGTGAACCGGCAGGGATATATGCGCCTATTCATGCCAATGATATCATTCGTGTCATAGAGTCTACGGCAGGCGCTCCGGGCATGATGACAGTGGGAGAGCTTCCTGAAGCCGGAGACAGTTTTATGGTAAATGTAAACGGCAAAAAGGTACAGCTGCCTAAGTTTGTTAGTGTAAACGGAATGCTACAGTCCAATTACTATGTAATAAAATCAGGTGATTCCATTGAAATGCTGAATTATTACACGTTAAAGCAATTAACAGAGTTTATGGATGTAACACTTGATATACATACGAATTGTTATGTCAATAACCAGTTGGCAGACAGTGATACACCGGTTTATGAAAATTTCACAGTAACTTGGACCTTAGAAAAAAGTGATGCCGAAAACAAAGAAAACATAGATTTCGTTCAAACAGATGGACAGAAACAGGTAGCAGCCGCGGAAGAAGAGGAGCTGTCATCAGGGGAAGAAAACGGAGCAATATCGGTAACCATCACGGTATTGGTAAACAATCACCCGGTTCAACTTTCCGGAAAACCTGAATATGTTTATGTAGACGTGTTCGACTATATTGATTTTGATTTGACCCGCCCTAAGGGCAAAGGAATTATCACTACCTTAAACGGCAGACAGGCTCAGTATATGGAGCCGATTGCAGATGGTGATATAATTGAAATTTACTGGCAGGAATAAAAGAGGTGTAACATGAGATTATGCAGTATCGCCAGCGGAAGCAGCGGCAACTGTATTTATGCCGGAAGTGATTCTACACATGTACTTGTTGATGTAGGAATCAGCGGCAAAAGAACAGAGGCGGGGTTAAGGGAACTTAACTTATCGATGAGAGACATTGACGGAATCTTTATTACCCATGAACATGCAGACCATATTGCAGGCCTTGGGGTACTCAGCAGAAAATATGAAATACCGATATATGCAACGAAGGGAACCATAGACGCCATAAAAAGGTGTTCTTCGGTGGGAAGCATTCCGGAGGAGTTATTTGTTCCTATTTGTGCGGATGAAAAGATTATTATCAAGGATTTAATATGTAATCCCATGAAGATTTCCCATGATGCGGCGGAGCCTGTGGCTTACCGCATCAGTCACGGAAAGAAAAAAATAGGTATTATTACCGACCTTGGTAATTACAATGATTATACGGTAGAATCACTGAAAGGTATGGATGCACTTTTGCTTGAAGCAAACCATGATGTAAGGATGTTGCAGGTAGGACCCTATCCTTATTATTTAAAACAGAGAATTTTGGGAGACAGAGGTCATTTATCCAACGAACGTGCAGGACAGTTGCTTAGTCATCTCTTACATGATAAGCTTCAAGCAGTAGTTCTTGGACATTTGAGTAAAGAAAATAATTTACCGGAGCTTGCATATGAGGCAGTGAGGGTAGAGGTTACCATGGAAGCTGCCAAAACTGATGCTAAGGTAATGATAAATGAAATACCCATGCAGGTGGCAAGAAGAAGCGAAGTGACTCCGGTCATTCATATTGCATAAAGGAGAAAAGAGAAGATGAAAAAGACGATTATTACTGTAGTAGGAAAAGATACAGTAGGCATTATTGCAAAGGTATGTACTTACCTTGCGGAAAGCAGCATTAATATTGAGGATATTTCCCAGACAATTGTACAAGGATATTTCAACATGATGATGATTGTAGATACCAATAAATCAGAAAAGCATTTCGGACAGATTTCCGAGGAATTAAAAGCATTAGGTGAAGAAATCGGTGTTGTAATTAAGTGTCAGAAGGAAGAGATTTTTGACAAAATGCATAGAATTTAAGGCAGGAGATAAAAATGATTAACTTATTTGAAGTAGTAGAAACCAATGAGATGATAACAAAGGAAAACCTTGATGTTCGTACCATTACGCTGGGCATCAGCCTCCTTGATTGCATTGATTCGGATTTGGCCAAATTAAATGAAAAGATCTATAACAAAATATATGAAGCAGCAAAGGATCTTGTAGTAACAGGAGAAAAGATTTCCAGAGACTTTGGTATTCCGATCGTAAATAAAAGAATCTCGGTAACTCCGATTGCGTTAATTGGTGGTGCGGCGTGTAAGACGGTAGAAGATTTTGCATCGATTGCTAAGACACTTGATAAAGTGGCACATGAGGTTGGGGTGAACTTTATCGGCGGTTATACTGCTTTGGTGTCGAAAGGAATGACTCCTGCAGATGAGCTTTTAATCCGTTCTATTCCGCTTGCTCTTTCTTCAACGGAACGGGTTTGCAGTTCCGTAAACTTAGGCTCTACCAAAACCGGCATCAATATGGATGCAGTCAAACTGATGGGAGAAATTATTAAAGAAACTGCAGAATATACTAAGGAAGCAGATTCCTTAGGTTGTGCCAAACTGGTGGTATTCTGTAACGCGCCTGATGATAATCCCTTTATGGCAGGTGCTTTCCATGGTGTAACCGAAGCAGATAAGATTATCAATGTTGGTGTCAGCGGCCCCGGCGTTGTTAAGAATGCAATTAGCAAGGTTCGAGGCGAAAACTTTGAAGTTCTTTGCGAAACCATTAAGAAGACAGCTTTTAAGGTAACCAGAGTAGGACAGCTGGTAGCACAGGAAGCGTCAAGAAGACTGGGCGTTCCTTTCGGAATCGTAGATTTGTCCCTGGCACCCACACCTGCGGTGGGAGACAGTGTAGCAGATATCCTTTGTGAAATTGGTTTGGAATATGCCGGTGCTCCGGGTACCACAGCTGCACTTGCCCTGTTAAATGATCAGGTGAAAAAGGGCGGTGTTATGGCATCTTCTTATGTGGGAGGATTAAGCGGTGCTTTTATTCCGGTCAGCGAAGACCAGGGAATGATTAATGCGGTAGAAGCAGGTGCGCTTACATTAGAAAAGTTAGAAGCAATGACTTGTGTTTGTTCGGTAGGCCTTGATATGATTGCCGTGCCGGGGGATACTAAGGCAACTACACTCTCCGGTATCATTGCAGATGAAATGGCAATCGGTATGGTAAATCAAAAAACAACCGCTGTAAGAATTATCCCTGTGGTTGGTAAGGATGTAGGGGAAACAGTTGAATTCGGCGGTCTTTTGGGCTACGCGCCTATTATGCCTGTGAACAGATTTTCCTGTGATGCATTTGTAAACAGAGGCGGAAGAATTCCGGCTCCCATTCACAGCTTTAAAAACTAAAACATTCTAAGATAAAATTAAGATAATCTACATTGTACGGCCTCATATGTTGTGCTATAGTTTTTATGTATGAAAACAAAACACAAAATATGAGGTTTCTTTATGAAAATAAATTTGATGAAAAGTAAAAGCAACAGGGGAAAGTTATCCTCCTGGGGATTTCTTTCCCCCAGTCTTCTTGGCGTGTTATTGTTTTTTGTGTTACCCTTTTGCGTGGTGATTTATTATTCTATGGTAGATAATCCTATTCATCATGAATTTGTTTTTTTTGAAAATTTTGTGAGGGTAGCGGGAAATGCGGCTTTTCAGCAAGCAGCATATAATACACTTAAATTTTCTTTTGCGGCAGTTCCGCTTGCTGTAGTATTATCTCTGGCACTTGCTATGATATTAGATGCTAAAATTCCTTTCAGAAGTCAAATGAGAACCTTTTTCTTAAGCCCAATGATGGTGCCGGTTGCCTCAGTAATCCTGATTTGGCAAGTGTTGTTTCACTATAATGGCTTGGTCAATGATATACTTTCAGTTTTTGGGGGAAATAAAATTGACTGGCTTAAGTCAGAACATGCACAGATAGTGGTTATTTTATTGTTTTTATGGAAAAACTTAGGCTACAATATGATTTTATTTATGGCTGCTTTATCAGCAATTCCGAAAGAGATTATGGAAGTGGCTGTTTTAGAGAGCGCAAGTCCATTTCAGATATTCAGGTATATCAAGATACGGTATTTATCCTCAACTATCTTATTTGTGACGATTATGTCTCTGATAAATTCCTTTAAAGTGTTTAGGGAAATCTATCTGTTAACAGGCAGTTATCCTTATGATACAATATATATGTTACAGCATTTTATGAATAATGCATTTGCACAATTAGATTATCAGAAATTATCAGCTGCAGCAATTTTGATGTCACTTGTTATGGTGGTTATTATCGGGATTCTGTTCCTGACCGAGAACTACTTCGGAAAGGATGTGGAAGGATGAAAAACAATAAACGACCATTAAGAAACAAGAAAATATGCAGGAAATACAGGCATTTTATTAAGTTGATTCTGATTACTTTTTTTGCAGGCAGCTTTGCATTGTTGTTTTTAATGCCGATTATATTGACGATAACCAATTCTTTTATGTCGGCATCAGAAATTTCTGCCAATTACGGACAAGTATTTGCTACTACGGATACCGGAGGAAAAACCTTTATTGCTGAAAGAGTGAATCTAAAATTTATTCCCGATATGGTTTCTTTCAGCCAGTATATTACAGTGCTTTTGAAAAGTCCTGATTATTTGTTTAAATTTTGGAATTCGGTGATTCTAGTATTGCCGATTGTGGTATTTCAGTTATTTGTAGCTTCCGGTGCAGCCTATGGGTTTACCAGATACAGAGGCAGATTGAAAGAAATTATTTTCTTTTTGTACATTATTTTAATGCTGATGCCATATCAGGTAACATTAGTACCTAATTACCTTGTATCAGACTGGTTTGGAATACTGGATACCAGATGGGCAATCTGGCTTCCGGGAATTTTTTCTCCCTTTGCAGTTTTTTTGCTTACTAAGTATATGCGTAGAATACCGGTGGGTGTAATGGAAGCTGCACAAATAGACGGTGCGGGAGAGTGGCAAATTTTCAGAAGTATCTGTATGCCGCTCTGCAAAGGTGCACTTTGTTCGGTAGCAATACTGATTTTTATTGATTATTGGAATATGGTAGAGCAACCGCTTATTTTGCTTGCAGATACCGAACTGCATCCTTTGTCGGTATTTCTTTCCAAAATAAACGAAGGAGAAGTGGGGCTGGCATTTGCAGTTGCGACAATATATATGGTAATACCACTTTTGGTATTTTTGTACGGAGAAGATTATCTGGTAGAAGGAATTACCTACCAGGGAGGAATAAAGGGTTAGGAAGGACCAAGTGTTTGTTATGAATGAAAATGTAACTTCTAAAAGAAGAGAATGGGTAAAGAATGCAGCAATCATTTTTTTGTCGGTCATGCTTATACTTACATTTTTTTCTAATACTATTATGAACTATTCATTACCGGAGGTGGCAACAAAATATGTAGAACCCGGAACAATTACTGCCAAAGTGCGGGGAACCGGTAATGTGGAAGCAACCGATCCATATAATGTAATGGTAACAGAATCAAGAGTAATCTCGGCGGTGGCTGTACAGCAAGGGGATTATGTGGAGAAGGACCAGGTGATTTATTATCTGGAGGATACAGAAAGTGATGAACTGGAAACAGCCAGAGATGAGCTGGAGGAACTGGAACTGGCATATATGAAAGGTTTGTTTGGCGGAACGGTTTCCTCTGATGTAATCAATAAGGTTGCAAGCGGTAATACGGATAGTTTTGCAACTTATCAATCCAAGGTAACTGATATGCAGACCAGATTAGAAGCGGCAGAGGCCAGGGTTAAGGAGTGCCAGGATGCTTTAAATGCACTTACACTGGAAAGCGCAGTCAGCACCAATAATTCTACTGTTAATACAATTCCCGATGAACTGGAAAAAGCAGATGCATCTACTGACCTTGCTAATGCGGAAGCAGCCTTTCATAAAAGAAAAGAAGAAAAAATTGCAGATATCAATGCAGAAATTCTGGAAGTTCAGAATCAGATTAATGATTTGGAAACATTAATTGAAAGCGGTCAGTCTATGTCAGATGGGAATGAGACCGGCACAGGAACAGGTTCGGGAAGTACAGCATATGATTTGGCAAAAATAAATGTGAAAGCGAAATTAAGTGCGTTGGATGCAATCGGTGCACCCACCTTAAACGGAACGGATATTTCCGAATCCAGTACAGAAGCAGAAGCAAAGGCATGGTACAATGATATTAACTGGAGTGACGAATCTTTTACGGCTGAAAAGCAATTAGATTGTGAAGCCAAATATGGTGAATACCGTGTTGCCGTAGATGAATTAAATGCCATTGCGGCTACTTTGGAAGAATACGGAAGTGGAGACAACAGACAAGCCCAGCTCGAGAGACTTAAAGAAACACTTACTTCTTTGGAAGCAGAGCTTGCTGAAGTAAATGCAATTACCGTGGCTTCAAGCGGAAGTGTACAGGAAGCACAGAACCGTTTAAATCAGGCTAATCAAAATATTACGGAGATATCAGCTGCTAATAAGCAATCTTCTGTGTCATATCAAAATAAAATATTAAATGCAGAAGCTGCCCTTAAAAATGCACAGGCAGTACTTACATTATTGCAGGAAGAACAAAAGACGCTGGCATCAGATATTAATGCCCAGCTGGATTTAACCAAAGCAAGTAAAGATATTGCCGACAAAAAAGAAGAAATTGCAAAACTGGAAGCTGAAGCCATGGGAGCTGCTGTTACAGCTCCGGTAGCAGGTACCGTGACATCTCTTGCATATGTAGCCGGTGAAACTACAAAACCTGAACAGCCCGGAGCTGTAATTCAAGTGGCAGGTAAAGGATTTACGGTAAGCTTTTCCGTTACCAATGAGCAGGCAACCAAAGTGAAGGTTGGAGATACGGCAGAGTTACAAAACGCATGGTACTATGATGATATACAAGTAATTTTATCTGCCATAAAGCCGGATCCGGAAAGTATGGGGCAGAAAAAGCTTTTAGTCTTTGACGTAACAGGAAGCAGTATTACTGCAGGACAGACACTGAATATTTCAGTAGGACAAAGGAGTGCGGAATATGAGTTTACCGTACCAAACAGTGCAGTGCGGGAAGACAGTAACGGCAAATTTATATTAATAGTGGAATCCAAGAGCAGTCCTCTCGGAAACAGATATATTGCAACAAGAGTTGATGTAGAGGTGCTTGCATCTGATGATAATAATTCTGCAATATCTGCAGGGCTTTATGGATATGAATATGTGATTACCACATCGACTAAGCCTGTAGAAGCAGGTAAACAGGTTCGTTTATCGGAATCATAACAAAAGAGATAAAGTCAGAACAAAGATATAAAATGAAAGGATGGTCAGGGTGGCAAGAATAAAAGAAAAATGGAATTTACTGTCGCTTAGAAATAAAATGCTGTCCCTGACAGTCATAATTTGCACACTTATCTATGTTACAATTTCAATTATAGCAAATTGTATGATAGCCGGTCTTTCCGATCAACAGGCTGCAAAACGCTGGAGTACAGATAAAGGCTTTGCACAAGTCAGTTGCTTTTTTTCAAGTTCCGTGAATGCAGATACCTTCATGATTCGTAATTTTGAAAAGCAATTAGAAGCAGCATTAAAAGAAGCGGCTATCGTAAAGGAACATGAAAAAGGAAGATTGTATCTGTCTGCCTACAGCGGTGAAGGTAAGTTGACTGTAATAAGTGAACTGGCTTCTTTGGAAGCAAATGCAGTAGGAGTCGGTGGGGATTTTTTCTTTTTTCATCCTTTAAGACTTTTGAAAGGCGGTTATTTCTCCGGAAATGATTTGATGAAGGATTTTATCCTTTTGGATGAGGAAGCAGCATGGCGTTTGTTCGGCTCTTATGATGTAGAAGGAATGAGCGTAATGATTGGAGGAGTTCCCCACTATATTGCAGGTGTCTACCATAGAGAAGAAGGAAGGATACAGGAAGCGGCAGGATTAAAAGATATTACCATTTTTGTCTCTCATGAGACCTTAAGTACAAACAGTACGGATTATGGGATTACTTCTTATGAACTGGTAGCCCCCAATCCGGTCAAAAATTTTTTGTTTCATACTACCAAAGAAAAATTCGGACTTACAGAAGATGAGATGGCGGTGGTGGAAAATTCTTCACGTTTCCGATCGGAAGCTATGTTATCCGTAATTATGAATTTCGGCATCAGGTCGATGAAGCGTCTGGAGATTCAGTATCCTTACTGGGAGAATATAGCGAGAGGATATGAAGACATAAAATCAGTCCTTTTTATCCTTCAGGTATTTTTTTTAACAATACCATCAGTAATTTTATTAACAGTCCTGATGAAGAAGGGGAGAGTTGGTATGAGGAATGTAACAAAATTTCTGAAAAGTAAACTAAGCATTTACAGTATTTTATTGATTATGGCAGCGATGCTGACAGGATGCGGAAATGATTCATCAAGTAATAAGGCAGCGGCATCAAAAGAATATGTGTATCAGGTGGAAGAGTTATCTTTTGGAGGTCAGGAATATCAGTCCTTTTCTTTGTTGAAAGGAAAAGACAGGTTATATGCATATAGCTATAATTATGGTGGCGGAGAAACGAATTTACCCTGGATTGATTTCTTTTGCATTAATGAAGACGGTACCGTAAAAGAGAAAAACAAGATGATGATGGATGAAAACAGTAATCTGAATTCCTTATGTCCTGACGGAAACGGAAATGTGTATGCCATCAAAAATATTTATGCTACTGAGCCGAATGAAGACGGCATGTATCAGGATGAGTTTTATCTCGTGAAACTGACAGAAAAAGGCGATGAACTTTATAGCATCAATCTTACCGGAATGCCTGAGCTTCAAGAACTTAATGAGGATTATTTTTATACAAACGGTTTGGTTGTTATAGATAATAATGTTTTTATTAGTGCAGTTGATAAATGCATTAAATTTGATGAGCAGGGAAATTTCGTAAAAATTTTAGAAGCAGCGGAAGGCGGAAGCTTTGATGGTGCCACTCTTTACCCTCTTGCCGATGGTAAAGTTGCCGCCATTACCTATGAAGAAGATGGCGTTTATGCATCTTATGTAGATTTGGAAAACGGAGTGTTTTCGCAAAAGGCTAAGCTTCCGGGAACATCCTATGAGTATTCGGTGTATTCCGGAATCGGATATGATTTATATCTTGTAAATTCCTACGGAGTGTTCGGTTATAATGTAGGGGAAGAAGACAAAAAACAATTAATGAACTATATTGATTCAGACCTTGGAGTATATAGTGTGTTTAATGTTATTCCTATAGATGAAGCTTCTTTTTTTGCTACATATGATGATATGGAAACTTATGAAATGGCGGTGGGGAAATTTACCAAGGTGCCACCGGAGGAGGTAAAAGAAAAAATACCATTGGTGCTTGCATGCGCAGGAATGGATTGGAATGTCAGGAGTACGGTAGTTACTTTTAATAAAAACAATGAAGAATATCGTATTCTCGTGGAAGATTATTCCTCACTTTACGGGAATGAAAATGACTATATGGCCGGAATTAACCGATTAAATGCAGATATAGTTGCAGGAAAGATACCGGATATCCTTTTGATTGATTCAAGTATGCCCGTAGACAGCTATATCGCAAAAGGACTTCTTGCGGATATTAAACCTTATTTGGAAGCAGATGAAGATTTGGATATTACTCAGTTTATGCCTAATATTATTGAAGCCTTTTCGGTTGACGGAAAGTTGTATCGGTTAGCTCCGTCTTTTATGGTACATACGCTGATTGCGAAAACATCTGATGTGGGAAATGAATGCGGATGGAGCGTGAAGGATGCCCGGGCATTGCTTGCATCTAAACCGGAGGGGACCCAGTTATTTCCTTATACTACAAGAGAACAGGTGTTGCAAAGTTGTTTGATTACAGATGAACAGTTTATTGACAGAAAAACAGGGAAATGCAGGTTTGATTCCCAAGAGTTTATCGATTTGCTTGAGTTTTCTGCTACATTTCCGAACGAAATAAACGAGGCAGTATATGCGGATGACTATTGGGAAAATTATGAGTCCCAGTGGAGAGAGGGAAAAGTTCTGTGTCAACAGTTGACACTTTCTGATTTCAGAAATTATAATTATATTATAAAAGGTACTTTTGGAGAACCGGTTACCATGATTGGTTATCCTGCTGGTGAAGGAAAGGGAACTGCCATAATGGCAAGTGTACAACTTGCAATGTCAGCGAAATCCAAGAATATTGATGGTGCATATGAGTTCCTGAGATATTTTTTGACGGATGAATATCAGCAAAAGATAGAATACGGATTTCCTGTCAGCGTTAAATATCTGGATGCTATGGCACAGGATGCCATGAAGGTCTTTACCTATACAGATGAAAACGGACAGATGATTGAATCGCCTGAAATGTATTACTTAAATGGTATGGAGATTGAGATAGAACCAATGACTGAAGCAGAGGCAGAAGCCTTAAAGGAAAACTTATACAGTATCACCAATGTTTATACCTATGATGAAAATCTGATGAGGATTATTGAAGAAGAATCGGCGGCCTTTTTCAGCGGACAAAAGAAAGCAAAGGACGTAGCAGATATTATTCAAAGCCGAGTACAGATTTATGTTAATGAAAACAGATAAGAATTTACGGTTAGCGGAGAGTACAGATGAATAACGGAACGGGTAAAAAAAGTTTATATGGGAAATTATTAAGTATGACATTATTGCCTCTTTTTTTGCTGGCACTTATCATAACTTTTTTTAGCGCCCGTAGCTTTATAGATACAATTAACAAAGAAGTAAAAAAAGGCTTAATGGATTTAAGCGCAACTATATTAACGCTATACGACTATTCTTATCCCGGTGATTATTCTGTCGTAATGCAAGATGGTGAATTGTATATGATAAAAGGCGATCATCAGTTGAACGGCCATTTTACTGTTATAGATACTATCAAAGAAAAGACAGGCGCTGACATTACTATTTTTTATCAGGATATCAGAGTGATTACCACATTGCATGATGATAACGGAGATCGTTTGATAGGAACAAAAGTTAATGCAGTCGTTACAAAGGATGTTCTGGAAACCGGTAAGGCAGCGTTTTATCCAAGCGTGGATATTGATAACAAACAATATTTTGCTTATTATGCGCCTATTATAAATTCTGACGGTACTGTGATTGGTATGCTTTTTGTCGCAAAACCCACACAGGAGGTTCACAGGACAGTTATGAAAGCTGTTATGCCTATTATTTTATTGGGAATCGCAGCGATGCTGATAGCAGCATTTGTCACTATGAAATTTACCAAAGAATTAATATTGGCTATTAAAAAAATCCAAGTATTTCTTGGGAAGGTTGCAAAAGGGAATTTACGTGATGTATTGGATTATGATGTGGCTAAAAGAGATGATGAGCTGGGAGAAATGGGGCGTTATGCTGTCACCATGCAAAAAGCCCTGATAGAACAGGTAGAAAAGGATGCACTGACCGGACTTTATAACAGAAGATACGGTGAGAAGAAAATTGCTGAGGTTCAAAAGAAACATTTAAATGATTTCTGCCTGGTGCTCGGCGACATTGACTTTTTCAAAAAAGTGAATGATACTTACGGACATGAATGCGGTGATATTGTATTATCGGAAGTTGCAACTATCCTAAATAAAAATATGAGAAATCAAGGATTTGTGGCAAGATGGGGCGGAGAAGAATTTTTGCTGGTATTTGAAAACTGCAATCTTGACGAAGCGGTAAATAAACTTGAACATATTTTAGATGAGATTCGCAAAAAAGAAATATCTTACAAAGACGAAATCGTCCGCATAACCATGACCTTTGGAATATGTCAGGGTAGTACGGACGATATGGATGACGTTATTCGAATGGCAGACAGTAAGCTATACGAGGGAAAAGCCGGCGGAAGAAATCAGATTGTACAATAAAGGTGACCGTTAAACTCATCGAAAAGACTTTCTTCCTGCTTTTTCATAAATACTGTTAAATCATTATGACCGAACACTAATTCAAAGTGAACACTTCCTAAGTATGAATCGATAATATGTGCTTTGATATAAAGCGTGTTTTCAGAAACCCATAAACCGCTAGCGGCATATTTCAAATCATAGATAGGAAAGATTCCGCAATGGAGTTTATGAAACCCGAACAAAATTGAATATTCTTGTCCTTTTATTACGAAAGATAAAGTGCCGGCGCTGTATGAAGCGTCGGTATTTTTATGGAATGAAAAGCCAATCTTTTCAAATCCCATTTGATTACAAGAAGCTTGATACCATGCGTTATCAGGAATGTACTCTGCCGGAAGATAAGGAGTATCGGTAGTAAGTGGCATTAGCTTTAAACTTTGCAATTTAGTCTGATAGTCAGTCCATGTTCCTGTATGAACGGGAAGCTCAGTATCTGTAATATTAGGAAGAATTTTTTCATACAAAGCATCATATATCAGTTGATTGCCGCCACCGATTCCCTGTGTATCTGCTGTGGTAATACATATGAGGTCATAATCCGGTAAAAAGATAATTAACTGACCGCCCATACCATAGCAGACGTATCCGCCACGTTCGTTGCGCCAAAACTGATAGCCGTAACCTTGTGCTTCCGATAAACAAGGCGCGGTCATGCGAGTGTCAGAAAGCTTTGAGGTTGCTGTTTCAATATATTTTTCAGAAAGTAGCTGCTTTCCGTTGATGTGACCCTTATGATATATGAAGTATGCAAAACGCAACAAATCCATAGAAGTGGCAACAAGACCGCTTCCACCCATGGAAACACCGAAGGGGTCCTTCAGAATATAAGAAGCTTCGGATAGCCCTAAGGGAGCCAGCTTTTGCTTAATATAGTCAAGCATGGATAAGCCTGTTAACCGTTCTACTAATGCACAAAGGGTATGGGGCGAAGAAGTATCATAATGAAACAGCTTGCCGGAAGGATGGGATGGTTCTGCAGTAAAGAAGCTTTGAACCCAGTTTTGTGTCAAGTCATTCTTATAGGTTGTGGAAGCATGACAGGTGCGCATCATTAACATATCGCGAATGGTCATGTTTGCAATATAGGGATGTACATCTGACGGAACCATATCCGGAAAGAAACTTATAATATAATCATCCAATCTGAGTTTACCTTCATCTATTAACAGACCGATGGCAACAGAAGTAAAGCTTTTGGTTATAGAGAACATCCGGTGAAGCGTATCTTCTGAAAAAGGGGCATAATAGGCATTGGTTATCAGTTTGTCTTTTCGCATCAAAAGAAGACTGTGCATCGGTACTTTATGATGTTCAAGACGTTCTATAAAATGAATAATGCAACCGGAAGGAATTCCAACACTTTCCGGTGTGCCGCTCTGAAACGTAAGCATATATTTAGGACTCCTTGTTTTTTTTCAATAATATCATAAGAAAAAGAAGTTGACAACTTGACACGGGGTATCCTTTCTGATAAATTTGAATGCAGTACGCACATAAGAAATATGTAAAATGTACAAAGATATTTCAAAAATAATCAGTATATTGTATAATATAACTATAATTGTACTGAAACAGGAGGGAAAACTGTGAAAAAATCATCTAAGGCACTTAAGGATGCTAAAGTAATCAAAGAAAAGAAAATAACAAAAAGCAAAAAAGGAAATTCAGCAGTAATGCTTTTGGGAATTCAAAATAAAATTGCATTATGCTTTTTGGTGCCAATCATTTTTATGATTATCATCGGATTTTCTGCTTACAGAAAGTCCGCAGAAGGTATGAGTGAAAAGTTTCAGGAATCTACCATACAGACAATTGATATGGTAAATGAATACATAGATATGAGCTGTGCATTCGTGGAATCGGAAGGTATGAAGTTAGCGTTTGATGCGAATGTGGCAAAATACTTAAATGGCTCTGTAGCTAACGATCCGGTAGAATCCATGAATGTATTAAAAGATATTCAGGATAATATGCTTTCGGCACAGACCACCAATTCTTTTATCGATAATATCCATATCGTGACGAAAGAAAATGTGAATATGCTTACCACCGGAACCAGCATCAGTATCGGCGGTAATCTGACGGAATATAAGGAACTGATGTCAGCCGGTGCAAGAGGTGTTGTGAAGTGGGTAGATGATCATCAAATGCTGGAAGAATATCTGGCACTGAAATCAACGGATTATATTCTGGCTTACCAGACTATGACAAAGTCAAACAACGGATGTGTTGTTATTGATATTAAGGCTTCCACCATTCAGGAATTTCTGGCAGATATCAATTTGGGGGAAGGAAGTATTGTAGGATTTGTAACGGCAGGCGGCAAGGAAGTGGTTGCAGAACAGTTACCTGAGGGGGCAGAATCTTCTTTTGAAGAAGGAGAAATCATATTTGCGGATAAAGAGTTCTTTGCAGTAATTAATGAAGAAAACCTTCAGGGTTCCGGAGAAGTGAAGTTCTTAAATGATAATTACTTGTTTATGTATAGCAGAAGCGAGGAGACAGGTGCCACCGTGTGTGCGCTTGTCCCTATGGCAGTAGTAACCAGTCAGGCTCAGTCTATTAAAACATTGACGACTACATTGATTATTCTTGCTTGTGTCATTGCATTTGGTGTAGGTATTTCTACTGTAGTGGGAATACAGACTAATATGAAGCAAATTTCAGGTAAATTCGGTGAAGTTGCTAAAGGAGACCTTACAGTTGAAGTGAAAGCAAAAGGCCATGATGAGTTCCGCGGACTGGCAGGATCTGCAAACCATATGATTGTAAATACCAAGAATCTTGTTAATAAGGTAAGTAATGCAACAAGTCAATTGGAAGAATCAGCGAAAGGTGTAGAAGAAGCTTCCGGTGTAATTAATGAATACTCATCAGAAATTACAAGAGCGATTTCTGAAATTAATGAAGGTATCAGCAGACAGACGGAGCATGCAAAACAGTGTGAGGAACTGACAGATGTATTATCAACGGATATTCAGGAAGTGAGCCGTGTGGTAGAAACGGTAGAAAGATTAGTTGATCGTACGGAAGAGATGATTGAGCAGGGAATCGGCATTGTAAATCTTCTTGGAGAAAGAGCACAGGAGACAACTAAGATTACCTTGCAGGTATCTGAAAGTATTGAATCTCTCAAAAAAGAATCTGAAATAATTAATACTTTTGTGGAAACGATTACGTCAATTTCTTCACAAACCAATTTGCTTTCTTTAAATGCATCTATTGAAGCTGCGAGAGCGGGTGAAGCCGGAAGAGGGTTTGCTGTTGTTGCAGAAGAAATCCGTAAGCTGGCAGATGATTCCGCTAATGCGGCGGGACAGATTAAGAATAATGTGTCTAATATCGATGCTCAGACAGTCCGAAGCGTAAAGGCTGCCGGAGAAGCTCGGGAAATGGTTGCATTACAATCACAAGCAGTTGAAAAAGTAGTTGCAGTTTTTGATGATATGAGAAAGCAAATGGTTCAGCTCATTGACGGATTAAAAGATATTGTTGAAAACACTGAAAAAGCAGATCATGAAAGAAGTGATACTGTGAAAGCCGTTAAGGAAATCTCAGATATCATTGAAGAGACCGCAGGAAGTGCGGAAATTGTCAAGGATATGGCTGAAAAATTATTATCCAATGTAGAAAAGCTGAATCACACTGCAGATGTGCTTGGAGAGAACATGGATGGTTTGAAAACAGAAATTGCAGTATTTAAGATATAAGAAAGAAAAAATGTAAGCACTTACAAGCATTGTTACAAAAATTTACATTTAAAAACCTCTAAAAACGGTCAAATTTGTAAAAAAAGTATAGATTTTGAAAAAAAATAAGTAAAAAAGTATAGATTTTTTATGTTTTTCTCTTGCAAAGAGCATTTGGATGTGGTATTATTTGTACAAGATGTGAAAGCACTTACATCAAAAGAAAGTAAAACCAATATTTTAAGGAGGTCTTTATGAAAAAGAAATTAATTTCCATGCTTTTGGCTACTGCTATGGTAGTGTCATTAGTAGGATGTGGCGGCGGAGCTACTGAAGAAGCAGCACCTGCTGAAACCACAACAGAAGCAACAACAGAAACAAAAGAAGAAGCTCCTGCTGAAACAACTGAAGCAGCAGCTGAAGAGTACAAACTTGAATCCGTTAACATGGTAGTAAACGGTACTTTGACAGCTACAGTTGACAACGGTCAGGCAGACTTCGAAAAGCAGTGGGAAGACGCAGTAGGCGTTGACCTTATCATCCAGCAGTTAGACCACTCCGGTTATGTTGATGCAGTTGGTCGTCTCTTCGCAGGTGGCGATTATCCTGACGTAATCATCATGAGTGCTGACATGTATGCACAGTATGCTCCCACAGGTCTTCTTTGGGATATGACAGAAGCTTATGAAAACGCTGATTTCCAGGCTAGAATGACTCTTCCTGCAATCAATGAAGCTCTTAAGAAAGACGGTAAGCTTTACGGATTTGCTCCTACATACGGTAACGGATGTGTAACCTATGTTAAGAAGGCATGGTTAGACGCAGTTGGTATGACAGCAGATTCCATTAAGACATACGATGACTACTATAATATGCTTCTTGCATTCCATAATGAAGATCCCGATGGCAATGGTGTTAAGGGTGACACATATGGTGTTATCGCAGCTGGTTTCTTAGGAAACGAAGCTCCTTACATCAACTACTTACCTGAATTCTGGCAGGATGCTTATCCCGCAATTCTTCAGGGTGAAGACGGTGTTTGGTATGATGGTTTCCAGACAGATGCAACAAAGGCAGCTCTGTTAAGATTACAGCAGGCTTACAAGGACGGTGCAATCGATCCTGAAACATTAACAGCATCTACAAAGATCGCTCGTGAAAAATGGTTCTCCAATGACCAGACAGGTTCCGCAGGTGTATTCACATACTGGGCAGGCTCTTGGTATCAGACATTAACAGATAACCTTATTAAGAACGAAGTTAACGAAGAATTAGTACAGTTAGCACCTATCGCAGAAGTAGAAGCTATCGGTGGTTACCTCAACAGAGAAGCTCCCGTTTGGTGTATCATTGATGATGGTGACGGTGACAATGCTCGTGAACAGGCTATCTTCGATGCATTCATCGAAACAATGATGGATGGTGACGTAGTTCAGACACTTTGGACATATGGTGCAGAAGATGTACACTGGTCCACAAAGGCTGAATCCTTCAAGACTAACGAAGGAACAGATAAGGAAAAAGCTTATGAATACGCTGAAGGCGAATTCCACTTAAAGCAGTCTCCTAACGACCCTAACTCTGTATGGAAAAAGAATCATCTTGATCCTGCATTAGTAGTTTGTGAACTTACAAACGGTTTCGTAGATACAGCAGAATTAGCAGTAGCTGGTAACAAGTTCTTTACAGAGAACTGTATCGATGCTCCTCTTTCACCTGCATCTGAAACATACACAAACGAATCCGGTACTATCTATGATGCTAAGCTTGCAGTTGTAACAGAAGTAGTTGTTAACGGCGGTGACGTTGATGCAGCTATGGAAACATATGTAGCAACTGTTGGTTCTATCATTGACCAGTGCTTAAGCGAATTAAATCAGTAATTTGCAAAATTAATTAGTAATTAATTTCTTATGTGGTGGCTGCCCTGTAGTAGCAGGGCAGCCATTCATAGAGATTAAAAAGAAATATTGATAATAAACTTTCTTAGAAGACCGCCATACTCCGGCGGCCAAAAGATTGGAGTAGCTGATAAAGGGATTAAGAAAGGAAGAAAACGGTATGAGTAAAAAAGTAGTAATGACATCAACTGGTGTACCGGTACGTGAAAAACCTTTAGGACTTCGCATCTGGAACAACCGGGGATATTACATCATGTTTTTACCGGTTTTTATATTTGTATTATTAATTAACTATTGGCCTATGTTAGGTGTGCGTTATGCTTTCTATGATTACAAGCCCGTAGGAGAGCCTGTATTTGTAGGAATGAAGCACTTTTTGAAATTATTTGAAACGGATGCGTTTTGGAATTCTTTTAAAAATACTTTGGAATTAAGTATTATGAGATTGATTCTTACTAATGTGGCTTCCATCGTAGTATCCGTATTCTTAAATGAAATGGGAAATTTACTTGCAAAGAAGACTTTGCAGACATTGATATATCTGCCTCACTTTATGTCTTGGGCAGTTGTAGCATCTATCTTCAGTTTGTTATTATCACCTTCCGCAACCGGTATGGTAAACGGATGGTTAAAAGATTGGGGTGTTATCCCTGCAGACGGAATGGGAATTTATTTCCTTGCAGACTCTAAGGTTTGGAGACCTATTTTCTATCTGATTAATATTTGGAAAGAAACAGGTTGGGGAACCATTATCTTCCTGGCAACCTTGTCCGGTATCAACCCTGAGCTTTATGAAGCTGCTGATATTGATGGTGCTACCAGACTTCAGAAGATTCGTTATGTAACTATGCCTGCGCTTTCTAATACAATCATTACAGTATTAGTATTAAACCTGGCTAAGGTTCTTAACATGTTTGAACCTGTATTCGTATTATATAATAATGCGGTTTATGATGTGGCTGACGTTATTTCCACATATATTTATCGCCAGACATTTGCAATTGCGTTGCCGAACTACGGTTATTCCACAGCAGTTGGTTTGTTCCGTTCTTTAGTTGGTGGTGCGTTGGTAATCCTTTGTAACTGGCTGAGTAAAAAAGTCCGCGGACGTGGAATCGTATAGGAGGGAATGACATGGCAAAGGAAAAAGTGGTTGTTAAACCTAAAAAGAAAAAAATTCAGTTATTTGACATTGTCAACTATATTGTTTTTATCATCCTTGGATTATTAATTATGGTTCCTATTTGGAAGGTATTAGTTGACTCATTAAACCAGGTAGGTGTATATCAGTTCCGTTTGTGGCCTGAACAATTCACATGGGATGGCTATCGAGTTATTATTGAAACAGAAGCACTGTACAGACCATTTATTAACTCTGTAGTTACTACCATTTTAGGAGCATTACTTGGTTTGGTATTATCAACATTAGGTGGTTATGTACTTGCGCAGAAGACATTACCCGGACGTGATTTATTAGCATACTTTCTGTTATTTACCATGATTTTCTCCGGTGGTATGATTCCTGAATACTTAGTTATGAAGGAATTACACTTGGTAAACAGCATGTGGATTTTAGTTGTTAAGCATGGTATTAACGTTTATAACTTAGTACTGATGAAAAACTTCTTCGAAAATATTCCGGAGAGTCTTTATGAAGCAGCAAGAATTGACGGATGTACACCGGCAGGTATTTTCCTTAAAATCGTTCTTCCGCTTTCAAAAGCAGCACTTGCTTCCATCGGACTTATGTTTGCCGTAACAGTATGGAACGACTATACCAACGTTAAGATTTACATTACTGACCCTACACAGGTTAACTTCCAGTATAAGCTTCGTAACATGATTATGGATGGTGATACACCTACAACAGCTTATCAAGTATCTCAGACAACACTGTTTAATGCAGGTATCGTAGCAGCGGTACTTCCTTTCATGGCATTGTATCCGTTCTTGCAGAAATACTTTGTACAGGGTGTTAATATCGGTGCTGTTAAGGAGTAATTAAATGGCAACTATTTATTGGGCCGGTGATTCCACCGTTCAGTACAATGACATAACAACTTATCCGCAGACCGGAATTGGTCAGGTGCTTCATTTATATTTAAAGCCTGAAGTAAAAATTTCGAATCATGCCAAGAATGGAAGAAGTACCAAAAGCTTTATTGATGAATCAAGAATACCGGCTATTTATGATGCAATTACAGAAGGCGATTTCCTTTTCATACAGTTTGGACACAATGATGAAAAGGTACAGGATCCTGACAGATATACAGAACCGTATTCGGATTTTATGATTAATTTGGAAAAGTTTGTCAATGTAGCAAGAAATAAAAAAGCTATTCCTGTACTGATTACACCGCTTGAAAGAAGAAATTTTGATGAGCAGGGAATTTTAACACCCGGTTTTCATGGCGAATATGTAAATGCGATGAAGCAGACTGCAAAAAATTTAAATGTTGCGTTAATTGATTTATATACAATGAGCCGTGAAGAATTAAGTAAAGCCGGTGATGAGGCAAGTAAAAGCTGGTATATGCACTTCCCTGCAGGACAATATATCTCTAAGCCGGAAGGCTCAGAAGATAATACGCATTTACAATATGCAGGTGCGGTAAGGTACGCAGGTTGTGTAGCGAAAGGGCTAAAAGAATTAGGCGGAGTATACAAAGAGTTGTTATTAGATGAATTTGTATCATATTAAAAATAAAATGGCTTAGGAGATTAATTCCTGAGCCATTTTGTGTAATATTTGCTTTTTAAATATGAAGTATGATGATTATATCTTATTGTAAAGGAGATAGCTATAATGGAACGTTTATGGAAATCAGATTTAGAAGACGGAACCTTTAAAAATCCTATTATTTTTGCTGATTATTCAGATCCGGATGTGATTAGGGTGGGTGATACTTTTTATATGACTGCATCCAGCTTTAACTATATTCCGGGCCTGCCGATTTTAACATCAAAAGATTTGGTTAATTGGAAACTGGTAAATTATGCTCTTAATAAAATCGATTATGAAAAATATGATATTCCTCAGCACTCCAAAGGTGTATGGGCACCGGCAATCCGATATCACGAGGGGAGATTTTATATATACTATGGTATGCCTGATGAAGGATTCTTTATGGTAAGTACGAAAGACCCTCTTGGAAAATGGGATGAACCGATTATGGTTTTAGAAGGTAAGGGACTGATTGATTCCTGCCCGTTTTGGGATGATGATGGAAAAGCATATTTGATACATGGATATGCAAAGAGCAGAATCGGTTTTAAGAGCTATCTAGGAATTTTTGAAATGAATCCTGAAGGAACAAAAGCAATCACCGAGGATCATATTCTTTATAATGGCGTAGAGACTCAGCCTACTATTGAAGGACCTAAGGTATATAAAAGAAATGGATATTATTATATCTGGGCACCGGCAGGAGGCGTAAAAACCGGGTGGCAGACAGTACTTCGTTCTAAAAATATCTACGGACCTTATGAAGAAAAAATTGTAATGGTTCAGGGAAACAGTGAAGTAAACGGTCCACACCAGGGTGGCTTGGTAGATACTGTAAATGGCGATGAATGGTTTATTCATTTTCAGGATAAAGGACTTTACGGAAGAATCTGTCATTTGCAACCTGTAACATGGAAAAATGATTGGCCCATCGTAGGAATCAATGCTAAGGAAGGATGCGGAGAACCTTGTATAATATATAAAAAGCCAAATACAGGAGAAGTGGAAGAACCTTGTTATCTGGAGGCTTCTGATGATTTTGAGAGTGACAAATTGAACTTGCTGTGGCAGTGGCTCGGTAACAGCAAGGACTCTTTTTATTCCCTTGCGGCCAATCCCGGTAACTTACGTCTGTATGCCTTAAATCCTTCAGGCAAGGATGAGGCGATTTTGTGGGAATGCGCCAATGTGCTGACACAAAAATTAGTTTGTCCTTATTTTGATGCAACTACCTGTTTGGATGTGACAGGTTTATCTGAAAAGGAACAGGCGGGAATGACCATGATGGGCGGTCATTATGCTTATCTGGCAGTAAGAGTGATAAATGGACAAAAGACCCTTGTTTTTGCAAAAGCCTATGATGAAGGCAGTGAAGTGAAGGAAGCGGTGAAAGAATTGGCGGTACTTTCCGATGCACAAAATGAAGTATGGTTTAGTGTACGCATGGAAGAAGGTCCAGACGGTCCGGTATTTAAAATGTATTATGCTCTTACGAAAGGAGACAGAGTGAAAGTGGAAACAGATTTTATGCCTTCTGACCATACATGGGTAGGAGCGAAAATCGGTCTCTTTGCTAATGTTGCGGCAACGGAGAGTAAGAACGGATACGCAGATTTTGAATATATTCACGTGGAGGCGCTATAAAATGACTTTACAACAAGCCATAGAAGAAAAAAACTTAGCGGAAGTAACAAGAATTTTGGTAGAAAATCCACCGTGTATTGATGACAAAACGAAAAATGGAGTTCCTTTATGTTTATATGCGGCGAAGGTGGGGGATTTTTCTGTTGTGAAATATATTGTAGAATATTCCCGTGCCAGTATGAATACGGTGGACGATAGTAACAGAAATATCCTTCATTATGCGGCAATGTCCGGTAATGTGGAATTGAATCGTTATCTGGTAGAAAAGGTTGGCATGAATATTGTATCAGGTGACAAAAATTTAATTACACCTTATCAGATTGCTTATGAACTTCAGTATAAGGAACTGCTGGCTTATTATGAGGAGATTGTTGGCGTTGCTTATGAGGATATGTATCATAATCCTATTCGTACGGGAATGTTTCCTGACCCTTCTATTGTACGTGTGGGAGAAGATTATTATATGGTCAATTCTTCCTTTATCTTTTTCCCCTGTATTCCGATTTCCCATTCTAAGGATTTAATTCATTGGGAAATCATTGGTCATGCCATTACCAATCCTAAGTGGGCGCATTTAGATGAGCTTGAAGGAGGAAGAGGCTATTGGGCACCGGATATTTCTTATGATAACGGAACCTTTTATATTACGGCGACCTACAGACTGAATGACACGGGTACTGTGTACAGAAGACAGATTGTGGTATCCTCTGACAAACCGGAGGGACCTTACAGTGAGCCTGCATACATCGAAGAAGATGGAATCGATCCTTCTATTTTCCATGAGGACGGCAGACATTATATGCTGCTAAATCGCGGAGCCAGAATCTTTGAATTGTCTTCTGACTGTAAAAAGCAAATATCGGAAGCAACGTTACTGTATTACGGAGATCAAAAACGTGCACCGGAGGGTCCCCATATTCTCAAAAAAGACGGATATTATTATCTCTTTTTAGCAGAAGGAGGAACCGGCCCCGGACACCGTATTTCGGTTGTTAGAAGTAAGGAACTTATGGGAAATTATGAACCTTGCCCATATAATCCCATTATGCGTCAGATGGATGAAAAAGCAGGAATTCAAAGATGCGGACATGGTAAGCCTGTTTGCACCCAAAACGGACAATGGTATATGGTATATCTCTGTGGTCGTATGATTGGTGACGGATACAGCATTTTGGGAAGAGAGACGGCTCTTGATCCCATTACATGGACAGCGGATGGCTGGCCCATTGTAAATAACTTAGATGGTCCCAGTGTACTTCAGATGAAGCCGGATTTGCCGGGGTTCAATAAGGATGGAAAGCAAAATAAGGATGCCTTATATGATGAGGAAAATGCTTTTGTAAACGGACTTCCCAAGGAATTTATTACGCCCAGGCCGCCGGAAGCAGATGCAATTTTGATTACAGATGGTTGTCTGAAGTTAAAAGGAAGCAAAGCACCTCTTTCCAGCGTGGATTCCAGAAATATTTTAGTAAGACGACAGACTGCATTTTGCTTTGAGGCAGAATGTGAATTTTTGGTGCCGGAGCTGGAAGAAGGGCAGGAAGCAGGACTTACCTGCTACTATGATGAAAATACATGGGTGTGTTTTTATGTATCTAAGCAGGAAAATGAATATTTCCTGCAAATCAGAGAGCATATCGGATTAGAAGATATTTTTCATGACAGAAAAATGGTGGATAGTCCGGTTGGATATAAAATGATACTAGGCGTAAAGACAGAATATCTGAAACGAAGCTTTTATTATCAATTGCGAACAGATAAACAAGAAGAACAGGAAGCTTGTCTGCTACAGACCCTTCCCAATGTATATTATCTTTGCGATGAAGGAATTCGTATGGGAAAGCGTTTTACAGGCGCAATGGTAGGAATTTACGGATACGGCGGTGAAAAGGAACTGACCGTAACTTTTATGGATTTCAGATATAAAGAGTAAGTTTACGTGCGGTATTATCATTCTGCAAAGTTTTGGCAGAATGTGAGGAGTGTTATGACAAAAAAGATAAATAGAGAATTGATTTTAAGCGGAAATATGCTGAAAGCAATTTTATCCCTTGCCATTCCGGTAGTAATCAACAGCTTCTTGCAGACCATGTATAATCTGACAGATACTTATTGGCTTGGAAAATTGGGAACAGAAGAGCTTGCAGCTATTAACCTGGTAACGCCGGTGCAAAATATTGTCATTAATTTCGGTACGGGAATTACGGTAGCCGGTTCCGTTTTGATAGCGCAGTACCTTGGTGCCAAGAAGGATGAAGAAGCCAAAAGTATGGCCAATCAGATTTTTGCAAGTGCTATGATTTTTGCAGTGGTTTGTGCAGCAGCATGTACGCTTTTGACTCCCAGTATTGTGACATGGCTTGGAGCAGAGGGAGAAACATGGCAGAACGGTAAGACCTATTTGCAGCTTGTGATTCTGGATATGCCGTTTTTGTTTACAGTGAATCTTTATGCGGCAATCAATCAGGCACAGGGAGATGCGGTACGCCCGATGCTTTTGAATTTGGTGGGGATTCTCATCAATATGATTTTGGATCCGCTTCTGATGGTAGTGTTTGATATGGGAGCAGCGGGGGCGGCACTTGCAACGGTAAGCTCCAAGCTTATCATTGCGGTGATAGCGTTTGTTCTGTTACATAGTAGGAAAAAGGATGTTTATTTGGATCTCTCAAAGCTAAAATTTGAAAAAGAAAAGTTAAAGAGCATTTTGACCATAGGATTGCCCACGGCGATTGGCGGTAGTACCATGCAATTCGGTTTCTTACTGATGACAAGAAATGTGCTGAAATACGGTACACAGGCAATGGCAGCATATGGAATCGGGAATAAGGTAAACGGATTGATTTCCCTGCCGTCTAATGGAATTGGCTCTGCGGTGGCAACCATTGTGGGGCAAAACGTAGGGGCAAAGCAGCTTGACAGGGCAGACTATGGGTACCGTTTATCTCGTAAGATGATAGTCATCTTTTTGTTTATCGGTGGTATGATTCTTTCCAGGAAGCCCATTTCCACAGCAATCGTCAGTATCTTTTCAGATGATAGGGAAGTAATAGCTATGGCGGCGGAATTCCTTAGTATCATGGCATTTTGTGTATTTACAAACGGTATTTATAATACGACCATGGGACTGTTTCAGGGAAGCGGACATACGGAAGTAACTATGTTAATTGATGCGTCAAGATTATGGGTGTTCCGTTTTGCTACATTGTTTATCTGTGAATACCTTCTTCACATGGGGGTAAGAAGCGTATGGTATTCCGTGGTAGTTAGTAATGCAATCTCTGCATTTCTTCTCTGGGTGGTATACAAAACCGGTTATTGGAAAAGAAAAAGAGGATGAAAGAAGGCACAGGATTTATCCTGTGCCTTGGTATTTATTTGCAACTCGGGAGAGAGTTGGCAACATATTAAGCTTCTTTTAAATCAAATCCGAAGTATCTTACTGCATTGTTGTATGATATGCCTGTAACAATTTCGGAAAGGGTATCCATATCCGCAGGGAACTCACCGTTTTCAACTAAGTCACCGATCAGTTCACAAAGGATACGACGGAAGTACTCATGTCTTGTATAGGAGAGGAAGCTTCTTGAGTCTGTCAGCATTCCTACAAATCCTGATAAATTACCTAAGTTTGCCAATGAAAGCATCTGGTCTCTCATACCAATCTTGTGATCGTTGAACCACCATGCGCTTCCCTGCTGAATCTTAGCAACTGCAGTAGAATCCTGGAAACATCCGAGAATAGTACCGATTGCCTGATTGTCGTTGGGGTTCAAGCTGTAAATAATTGTCTTAGGTAATTCATTTGTTTCGATTAATGCATTTAAGAAGTCAGCCATCTGCGCAGAAGGAGCGTAGTTATTAATGCAGTCGTAACCGGTATCGGGACCAAGCTTTTCATACATCAGACGGTTATTATCTCTCTTACAGCCATAATGAAGCTGCATTACCCAATTTCTCTTATTGTATTCTTTTCCTACAAATACCATGAAGGCAGTTTTGAAGGTCAGCTCTTCTTCACGTGTGACTTTTTCTCCGGCAAAACGTTTTGCAAAGATTGCTTCAATTTCTTCTTCGGTAGCAGGATAGTACATTACATATTCAAGTGCATGATCGGAAACGTTACAGCCCATGGAAGCAAAGAAATCCATACGATTCTGTAATGCTTCTTTTAATGTGGCGAAGGAATGAACTTTAACGCCGCTAACGGCTGAAAGTGTAGAAAGATAATCTAAGTATTCAGGCTTTTCGATATTCATAGCCTTGTCAGGACGCCACGCGGGAAGAACCTGAACATCAAAAGAATCATCTGCTGCAATTTTTGCATGCCATTCCAGAGAGTCTACCGGATCATCTGTAGTACAGATTAAGGTAACATTAGACTGTTTAATAATGTTGCGCACGCTCATGGAAGGCTCAGCAAGTTTTGTGTTGCAAATATTCCAAACTTCTTCTGCAGTATTTTTGTTTAAAGTGCCGTGGTAACCGAAATATCTCTGTAACTCAAGGTGGCTCCAATGGTAAAGAGGATTGCCGATTGCTTTGCCGAGAACTTCAGCCCACTTCATGAATTTTTCTTTGTCCGAAGCACCACCGGTAATATAATATTCATCAACGCCGTTGGAACGCATAAAACGCCATTTATAATGGTCACCGCCCAGCCAAACCTGAGTAATGTTCTCAAATTTACGGTCTTCAGCAATCTCCTTGGGATTGATATGACAGTGATAATCTAATACAGGTGTTTTTTCTGCATACTCATGAAAAAGAGTCTGAGCAGTAGGGGTGGATAATAAGAAATCTTTATCCATAAATGCTTTCATATTGAAAATCCTCCTTAAAAATATTTATTGAAGCACCGTGCTTGCACGATGTACCAGTTCTCCTGAAAAAATGGTTTTTTGAGGCATTTCTTCACCGCTTAATGTTCCGATGCATGTTTTAACAAGTTGGGAACAAAGTGTTTCCAAATGATTATCAACGGAAGTAATTTCAGGTTCGCTACAAGTAGTTAACAATGAGTTGTTGTAACCGATAACGGATAAATCCTTAGGAACTTCAAGATGATTCATTTTGGCATATTTAATGGCACCGGCTGCAAGCATATCTTCCGATGCGATTACTGCATGGAATTCTAATCCTTTTTTCCGAAGGTCATTTAAAAATTTACATACGCCGTCAATATCTTCATGAGTTCCGTTGAAGAACTGCTGGTATTGCTTATTAAGCGGAACATCCTTCATCAAATAAGCGGATTGATAACCTGATAACTTTTTCTTACCGCTGTAAGAATTAGAATTATATAAGTAAAGAATATCATCAATGCCTTTGTTAAGAAGTGCTAGAGTAGCATCCTGCATGGACTTAAAATCATCACACATGGTGCAATATACATTGGGACAATCTAAATCGGCATTTAGCAACATGATAGGAACCTGTTCGGCTGCATCTCGTATGTACTGGTTGTCTCCGGAGTCGGCAGCAATAAAGGTAGAACCTACCATAATAACGCTGTCTACACGTTGATTCAAAAGAAGAGAAAGGGATGCTTTCATATCTTCATGGTCATAGCCGGTACAGCATAAAACGGAATGATAACCACCTGCACGAAGGTTTCTTTCAATATGATAAACTGCTTTGGCAAGATAAAGGTCAGATGAGTCTGCGCAGAGTATGCCTACGGTATTCATGGAATTTAATCCTAAACCTCTTGCAAAAGCATTGGGGGTATAACCGCATTGTTCGATTACATCTAAAACCTTTTTCTTGGTTTTGGGTTTTACATTGGCGCTTCCGTTTAACACACGGGAAACAGTGGCAATGGATACGCCGGCCTGTTTGGATATATCGTAAATTGTCATTGTGTATCTCCTCCCCGTTATCGATAGGTCATGTATAGAATAGGATAAAACATATGAAAAATTCAATACATGTAACCATTTACACAAAAAAACTGTTTTTATTATACAATAGACAATTGCAAAAAACAAGGACAGATTTTCGAAAAATATTAAAAAACGTTGTAAATCAGCAAAAAAACGCTATTGACTTATACGGAAATGGGTTGTAAAATTAAGAATGTAAGCACTTACATAAATGCTTAAACAGAATGAAAATAAGAACAAAATGCAAGGAGAAGAAAAATGGAATTAATATCTAAAAGCAAAACAGGTAAAAAAGAAAGACCGGTAAAGGTTCTTCAATTTGGTGAAGGTAATTTCCTTCGCGGCTTTGTTGATTACATGATTGACATTGCAAATGAAAAAGGAGAATTTGACGGTGATATCGTACTGGTAAAGCCCATTGAATTTGGTACACTTGACCGTTTCCATGCACAGGAATCCCAGTATACCGTATCCCTTAGAGGTATTGTAGACGGAGAAGCTACCGTACAGAACAGAATTGTTACCAGTGTTACCGATGTTGTTGCGGCACATGAAGAATATGAAAAATATAGTGCATATGCAAAGCTTGATACTTTAAGATACATTGTTTCTAACACAACAGAAGCAGGTATTGTATATGATGAAAACGATAAACTTGAAATGTGTCCTCCTATGAGCTTTCCCGGAAAGCTTGCTAAGTTCTTATATGAAAGATATAAACATTTTAACGGAGCTATGGACAAGGGGCTTGTGATGCTGCCCGTTGAGTTAATTGATGATAACGGTATCCACTTAAAGGAATGCGTATTAAAGCAGGCTGATAACTGGAACTTGGAAACTGAATTCAAAACATGGATTGAAGAAGCATGTATTTTCTGCTCTACATTGGTAGACAGAATTATTACAGGATATCCCAGGGAAGAAGATGCTAAGCTTTGGGAAGAATGGGGTTATAAGGATGAACTGACTGTAACAGGAGAACCTTTTGCACTTTGGGTTATTGAATGCCCTAAGGATATCAGCGGTGAGCTTCCTTTAGACAAAGCAGGCCTTCCTGTTATCTATACAGACAACCAGAAGCCTTATAAGCAGAGAAAAGTGCGTATTTTAAACGGTGCTCATACATCCTTTGTACTTGCTTCTTATCTTGCCGGAAATGATATTGTGCTTGAATCCATGAAGGATGAAACAGTATTTAACTTCATGAAGACAACTATTTTTGAGGAAGTAATTCCTACGTTGACACTTCCCAAGCAGGATTTGATTGAATTTGCAGAAGCTGTAATTACAAGATTTAATAATCCTTATGTTAAGCATGCGTTGCTTTCCATCTCACTGAACTCTGTTTCTAAGTGGAGAGCAAGATGTATGCCAAGCTTCTTAGGCTATATTGAATTAAATAAAGAGCTTCCTAAGTGTCTGACATTCTCACTTGCGGCGCTTATGGCATTCTATAAGGGTACTGAAATCAGAGACAAGGCGCTTATCGGACACAGAGACGGACAGGAATACAATATTATGGATGATATGGCTGTTCTTGAATTCTTTGCTGCAAACAGCGAAAAGCCTTCTAAGGAATTTGCAGCAGCATTCCTTAGCAATGAAGAATTCTTTGGACAGGATTTGACAAAGATAAGTGGTCTTGTAGATACAATTGCAGGCTATTTGGACGAAATCGCTGCTAAGGGCATGAGAAAGACTTTAGAAGAACTTGTATAAATACCAAAGTTATATGAAGTATCAAGACAAAATGAAGCGGCTTGTATTAATAAAGATCAGGAGATTACAATTACATGCAAATTTTAAAAATTCATGAAAATGATAATGTGGCTGTAGCAATCGAAACGATTGCTGAAGGCACTGCTGTCAATGTAAATGGCACAGAAGTTATTGCAAATACGGAAATTCCCGCGGGGCACAAAATGGCTCTTCGGGACATTGCTGAAGGTGAGCAGGTAATCAAATACGGTTGTCCTATCGGTAATGCAAAAGAAACAGTAAAAAAGGGAGACTGGATTCATGTTCATAATGTAAAGACAGGTCTTGGCGATTTGCTTACTTATACTTATGAGCCGGTTGATGTAAAGAATCCGGAAGGAAAAGAAGTATTCTTTAACGGCTTTAAAAGAAAAGACGGCAAAGCGGGTGTAAGAAATGAAATCTGGATTATCCCCACCGTCGGATGTGTCAACAATGTGGCAGGGGCAATTGCTAAGCAGGCAAATGCTTATGTAAAAGGAAGTGTCGAAGAAGTGATTTCCTTCCCGCATCCCTATGGCTGTTCTCAAATGGGTGACGATCAGGAGCATACAAGAACCATTTTAGCTGATTTAATTAACCATCCCAATGCAGGTGGTGTACTTGTTCTCGGACTTGGCTGTGAAAACAGTAATATCGATGTCCTAAAGCCTTATATCGGTGACTATGACGAGAACAGAGTGAAGTTTCTGGTATGCCAGGAATCTGATGATGAAATTGCAGATGGCGTGGAACTGGTAAAAGAGCTGATTGAATATGCGGCACCGGAAAAGAGAGTTCCGATTAGCGCATCTAAGCTGATTGTAGGTCTTAAGTGCGGCGGCAGTGACGGCTTTTCCGGAATTACTGCAAACCCGCTGGTAGGAAAGTTTTCTGATTTGTTAATCGGTGCAGGCGGAACCACTATTTTAACAGAAGTTCCGGAAATGTTCGGTGCAGAAACTTTGCTCATGAACCGTTGTGAAAATGAAGAGTTATTTGATAAAACAGTAACATTAATTAATGACTTTAAGAATTATTTTAAGAGTCACAATCAGACGATATATGAGAACCCTTCACCCGGTAACAAGAAGGGCGGTATTTCCACATTGGAAGATAAGTCCTTGGGATGTACACAGAAGTCAGGAAGCGCACCTGTAAAGGGCGTACTTCATTACGGAGAAACAGTTAAAACTCCCGGCTTAAATTTGCTCAGTGCACCCGGTAACGATTTAGTTGCTGCGACGGCACTTGCAGCAAGCGGCGCTCATATTGTACTTTTTACCACAGGAAGAGGAACGCCTTTTGCATCTCCTGTACCGACTATGAAGATTTCCAGTAACTCGAAGCTTGCAGGAAAGAAGTCTAATTGGATTGACTTTAATGCCGGCGTGCTCGTAGAGAATGAAACCATGGAAGAAACTGCAGGAAAGCTTTTTGATTATGTACTTGAAGTAGCTTCCGGTAAGAAGGTATGCAGTGAAGAAGCCGGTTTCCATGATATGGCTATCTTTAAACAGGGCGTTACCTTATAAAAAACAGGTTAAGGAAAGACAACATGAATAACATAAAATTTGAAAATTATATTGATGCTTATCTGGCAGATTACAAAAATTGTAAAACCTATTGGAATTACGAAGACGGCTGTGTGTTAATCGGTTGCAGGGAATTGTATTATGTGACCGGAGATGAGAAGTATTACAATTTTATCAAGAAATATGTTGATGCGTTTGTGGATGAAGAGGGTAATATTTCTCCTTATGAAATGCAAAATTATAATATTGACTGCATTAACAGCGGTAAGATTCTCTTTTTCCTGTATGACAAGACAGGGGAAGAAAAATACCGTAAAGCCATGGATGTGATGATGGAACAGCTGAAAGGACAGCCCAGATGTGAAAACGGAAGCTTTTGGCATAAAAAGATTTATCCGAATCAGCTTTGGCTTGACGGTCTTTATATGGCTCAGCCTTTTTATATGGAATATGAGACCAAGTATCACAAAAAAGAAATGTACAATGATATTATCCGTCAGTTTGAAAACGTGCAGAAATATCTGTATGATGAAAAAAAGGGACTTTGTTACCATGGATATGAAGAGACTAAGTCTATTTTCTGGGCTGATAAGGAGACCGGTCGCTCAAAGAGCTTTTGGCTTCGCAGTATCGGCTGGCATATTATGGCTGTGATTGATACCATGGATGCCATGAGTTTTGAAATATTTGAACATTACAAGAGATTGCAGGATATTTTCAAACTGCTTATCAAAGGAATTTTGCAGTATCAGGACAAAGAAACCGGTTTGTTTTATCAGGTAGTTGACAAAGCAGAAACAGAAGGTAATTATTTGGAAACATCGGGAAGCACCATGATTGGTTATGCGATTTTAAAAGCTTGCCGCATGGGCGTGCTTTCCAAAGAAAAATATATGCCTATCGGAATGGGTATTGTTGAAAGTATCTTACATAATAAGTTTGTTGAAGGTGAAGACGGTTTCCATTTGCGTGACATCTGTGGCGGAGCAGGACTTGGGCCGGCAACAGATTTGCGTCGTGACGGAAGTGTAACATACTATCTGAATGAAAAGGTTGTTACAGATGAATGTAAGGCTGTAGGTGTTTTAATGCAGGCCTATGCGCAGTATTTACAACTGCAAAAAGATGTATAGTTATGATATAATAAATTAGAGGGCGATGTTGCCCTCTAATGTTATATTAAGCGGAATGATAAATGTTTCACAACCTATAGTGACATCATATAAAATCACAGGAGGAAAGAAAGATGGATGTAAAGCTGATTATGAAGTCAGCCAGAAGCGCAGTAATTGAAATCGCAGACGGAGGAACCTATTACACAAAGGGAAATTATCAGATTTTGGTAAACGGAGAGCTTGTGAAAACAGCTGAAACCGTGATTACGTCTCTGTTTGAATTAAAACCGGAAACGGAATATAAAGTAGAGATTAAAGCAAAGGATAGTAATGAGTCCGGTGAGCTTATTTTTACCACTGATTATGAATTTGTTACATTAAATGTTAAGGATTTTGGTGCAAAGGGGGATGGAGTACAGGATGACACTAAATATATCCAGGCTGCTATTCTTTCCTGTCCGAAGAACAGCAGAGTGTTGATTCCGGCAGGAACCTATCGTATTACCAGTTTATTCCTTAAGAGCAATGTTTCAATTGAAGTGGCTAAAGGAGCAGAATTGAAGGCAGATACCGAAAGATATGCGTATCCTATGTTCCCCGGTTTGATTGAAAGCTATGATGAAAAAGATGAATATAATTTGGGCTCATGGGAGGGCAATCCACTTCCTATGTTTGCGGCAATTATCACAGGTATTGATGTTGAAAATGTTGTAATTTACGGAGAAGGAACTATTAACGGTTGCGGTTCCAAAGAGAATTGGTGGCATAATCCCAAGGTGATGAGAGGCGCATTCCGTCCCAGAATGTTCTTTATCAATCATTGCAAGAGTGTTACGTTACAGGGGGTGAAGTTCTGTAACAGTCCATCATGGACCTTACATCCTTATTTTAGTAATGATTTGAAATTCTATAATGTAGTGATTGAGAATCCCAGTGATTCACCCAATACAGACGGATTAGACCCAGAATCATGCAAAGGAATTGAAATTGCGGGTGTACGTTTCTCCTTAGGAGATGACTGTATTGCCATCAAATCCGGTAAGATTTACATGGGCAAAAAGCACAAAACACCTTCCGAAGATATTGTAATCAGACAGTGTCTGATGGAGAACGGTCACGGTGCAGTTACCATCGGAAGTGAAATGGCAGGTGGTGCCAAAAACATTAAAGTAGAGGATTGTCTTTTCCGTCATACCGACAGAGGACTTCGTATTAAGACAAGAAGAGGTCGCGGACAAGATGCGGTGCTTGACAGAATCACCTTTAAAAACATTGATATGGATCATGTTATGACACCGTTTGTTGTAAACAGCTTTTATTTCTGTGACCCGGACGGAAAGACCGAATATGTACAGAGCAGAGAGTGGATGCCGGTAGATGACCGTACTCCTTATATTAAACGACTTGATTTTGAAGATATTCATGCAACCAACTGTCATGTTGCAGCTGCTTACTTTGACGGACTTCCGGAACAGAAGATTGAAGAAATTATTATGAAAAATATTTCTGTTACTTACGCAGAAAATCCCAAAGAAGATGTGCCGGCCATGTCTGACGGTGTTGAAAAATGTACCTTGAAGGGAATATTTGCTAATAATGTAAAGCGATTAGTTCTTGAAAATGTTTCCGTAACGGGACAGAAAGGAGAGGCTTTAACACTGACAAATGTAGATGTGTTGGAGCAGTAAAGGTATATGCAGTTAGGAATTCGTTTTCATGATACCAAAGTGCTTCCTTTAGAGGAAAGGCTTGCAGAAGTAAACAGACAGGGTTTTTCCTGTGTCCATTTGGCACTTTCCAAAGTAATTAAAGAAAACTCTGTTGCACCGGAAGCATTAACTCCCGGTTATGCAATGTATTTAAAAAGACTGTTTGGGGCACAGAAACTTGATATTGCTGTACTGGGATGCTATTTAAACCTTGCCAACCCTAATCCTGACAAGCTTTCGGAAATCGTGGAGAAATATAAGGCACATATCCGCTTCGCAGCACATTTGGGATGCGGCGTTGTAGGAACCGAAACCGGAGCACCCAATGAAGAATACAAGTATGAGCCTGCCTGCCACAGCGAAGAAGCTTTGGAGCTATTTATTAAGAACTTAAGACCTGTTGTGGAATATGCAGAGAATATGGGGGTGATTTTTGCCATTGAACCGGTTTGGAAGCATATTGTTTGTAATCCGGTAAGAGCAAGAAGAGTGCTGGACGAAATTAATTCCCCTAATTTGCAGATTATTTTAGACCCGGTTAATCTGCTTGATATCAGCAACTACAAAGAGCAGGTGGCAATTGTGGAAGAGGCCATTGATATACTTGGTAAAGATGTAGCGGTTGTGCATATCAAGGATTATGTAGTGAGGGACGGGAAACTGGAGTCAGTCGCTGCCGGTAACGGTTGCATGGATTATACAGCAATTATGAAATTCATCAAGGAACGTAAGCCCTATATTCATACAACCTTGGAAAATACTGTACCGGAGAATGCAGTACAGGCAAAAGAGCATATTTGGAAATTGTGGGAAGAAGCATAATTTTGCATGTTGGCAACGTTTCTACCTCCCTGCGTTGCCAACAGCATAAAATATAATTGTGTAAGATCGGGAAGATTAGATGGGGTTCCAGTTATCTATGCAGGAAAGAACATTTTCTTTCGCATAAAATGCTGCCTCCGCATCAGTTAGTTGTTTTACATAAGGCGCTCTTTCGCAGGCAGAAGCAGCACCTTCACCGTAGCTTTGATATTCTGCGTAGTAAATCGTATCACGTGCCTCAGCTTTGTTCCAGTCGTGGAAACCTTCTTTTTTAATATGGCTTCCCAGGTAACAATTCAGAAGTACTGTTTTGGCAAAGTTACGCCAGGGACGTCCCAAATAACAGCTTGCTTTTGGGCAGGTGCCTGTAAAACGACAGGATTCAAATACATAGCCGTAGTTTTGACCTTCTGCGGTAGAAGCGGCAGTGGCATAGCTGTAGACAGGTGCTTTCCCATCTTTGGAAACAAGTTCTTCAGAATAAACAGAAGCAATCTCGCAGTTTTCAAAATAAGCGGTGGCACTGCCGAAAATGAAATCAATATCACCGCAGATATAACAGTCTTTGTAGTATTGTCTGCCGTTAATGCGGGGTGCGAATTCTTTCGGACCGGTAAAACCGCCGGGACTTAAAGCGGTGGGGGGAAGAGGACCCGTAAAAAGAGTGTCCTGATAGCTTTCCAGACGACAATTTTTTACAATGATTTTATCTCCGTCAGCATAAAGTGCAATAGCTTGTCCTACTTTGGAACGCGGCGCAGAAGCATTGCGGATAGTGAGATTTGATAAGGTAATATCATGACTGTCAAGAAACATGGTATAGGAACGGAAGGTTCCCCGTTTGGAACCGTCCTCCATAAGCATATTGGCATAGTCATTATAAGTAATAACCGTTGAAGCGGTGTCTTCGCCCTTAATGGTCACAAAGGGACGGGAAACGGTTACTTTTTCGTGATAAATACCGGGTTTTAGCAGGATATGGACCGGTGCATCAAAGTCATCGGGGATTGCAGCTAAGGCGTCCGATAAACTAAAAAAACAATTTTCATCAGTTAATGTTTTGGAAACAGTAAACTTTAGCATATGAGATTCCTTTCCTATCTATCAGAGATATGGATGATTATTAATAAGATACCTGTTAATCATATCATAACTAACAGGAAAAGAACAGAAGGAGAAGGTGGATATGAGTAGATTAAAAATCAGCACACCAAATAAAGCGCAGCTTACCGTAGAGCGCCTTTATAAGGACTTAGAGCGACACATTATCGCCAGTCCTCCGGGACTTTGTCCCATTGATTTGCAGCTTTCTTTTTTGAAGACCTGTCATGCGCAGACCTGCGGAAAATGTATTCCCTGTCGTGTAGGTCTTGCCCAGTTGGCCAATCTGATGGAGGATGTACTGGAAAACCGTGCAACCTTAAAGACGTTGGAAATGATAGAGGTTACGGCAAATAACATCACAGACTCTGCCGACTGTGCTATCGGTTATGAAGCTGCGCATATGGTACTTGCAGGTCTTGATGGCTTTAGAGAAGACTATTTATATCATATTGAGCATGGAAAATGTTCTTATGCCATTACCCAGCCCGTTCCTTGTGTGGCACTTTGTCCCGCAGGTGTAGATATTCCGGGTTATATAGCGTTAGTAGGTGAAGAACGTTATGCTGACGCAGTCAGACTGATTCGTAAGGATAACCCTTTTCCTACAGCCTGTGCATTGATTTGTGAACATCCCTGCGAAGCAAGATGCCGTCGTAATATGATTGACAGCTCAGTTAATATCAGAGGATTAAAAAGAATGGCGGTAGACCAGGCAAGGGCCAATACGGTCCCTGTTCCTGAAAAAGCTCCTGCTACAGGAAAGAAGATTGCTATTGTAGGCGGTGGACCCGGTGGTCTTTCAGCAGCTTATTATTTGGAACTGATGGGACATCATGCTGTAGTATTTGAAGCAAAGAATAAACTGGGCGGTATGCTCCGCTATGGCATTCCTAATTACCGTTTCCCCAGAGAGCGATTGGAAGAAGACATTGAAGCGATTCTTTCTACAGGAGTAGAAGTACATACCGGCGTCAAGGTTGGAAATAATGAGGATGATATTTCCTTAGAAAAATTACGGGAAGATTATGATGCTGTTTATATTGCAATCGGTGCGCATACCGACAAAAAGATTGGTATCGAGGGAGAAGAATCTAAAGGTGTTATGTCTGCCGTAGAAATGCTTCGTAATATCGGTGATGAAACGCCGCCCGATTTTACTGGAAAGCGAGTAGTGGTTGTAGGCGGCGGCAACGTTGCCATGGACTGTACCCGTTCTGCTATCCGTCTTGGTGCAAAAAGTGTAGGAATTGCTTATCGAAGAAGACAGGATGACATGACAGCCCTTCCTGAGGAAGTGGAAGGCGCGATTGCAGAAGGCGCAGAGCTGTATAGCTTAAAAGCTCCTCACAAGATTGAAGCAGATGAAAACGGAAACGTAACAGCTATCTGGGTCGAGCCTCAGATTATCGGACCCATTGATGCTTGGGGAAGAGCCCGTCCTGTAAAGGCAGATGTAGAGCTTCTTCGTATCCCCTGCGATATCGTTATCGTAGCAATTGGTCAGGGTATTGAATCCAGACATTTTGAAGATTCCGGTATGCCCGTAAAACGTGGTACCCTTGATGCAGAAAGCGAAAGCGGATTTAGGGATATTCCCGGTGTGTTTGCAGGAGGTGACTGCGTAACAGGCCCTGCAACTGTTATCAGAGCCATTGCTGCCGGAAAGGTCGCAGCTGCAAATATTGATGAATATTTAGGCTATCATCATGTGATTTCCTGTGACGTAGAAATCCCGCAGGTGAAGTATGACAATAAGACACCTTGCGGAAGAATTAATTTAAGTGAAAGAGAAGCAAATATCAGAAAGCATGATTTTGATGCGATTGAATGTTCCATGACCAAACAGGAAGCTGCACAGGAAGCAAACAGATGCTTACGATGCGACCACTTCGGTTACGGAAATCTGAAAGGAGGCAGAGCTGCGATATGGTAAATTTGACAATTGACGGAAGATGCGTCAGTGTTCCTGAAGGAACTACAATTATGAAGGCTGCTGCCAGCGTTGGAATTATGATTCCCCATCTCTGTTTTCTGGAAGAAATCAATGAAATCGGTGCCTGCAAGGTTTGTGTAGTAGAAATGCAGGGTAAAATCAAGCTGATTACAGCATGTAACAATCCGGTAGAAGAAGGTATGGTACTCTATACCAATTCACCAAAGGTGCGTAGTGTCAGAAGAACTAATGTGGAACTAATCTTATCCCAGCACGACTGTAGCTGTGCAACCTGTGTCAGAAGCGGAAATTGCAATTTGCAAAAAATTGCCAATGATCTTGGGATTATTGACATTCCCTTTAAAAAGGAAGTTCCGTCAGCACCATGGAATCAGGACTTTCCTTTTATCAAAGATGCAGGTAAATGTATCAAATGCATGCGTTGTGTGCAGGTTTGCGATAAGATTCAAGATTTACATATTTGGGACGTACAGAACACCGGTTCCAGAACCACAGTAGATGTAGCTATGAACAGATGTATTGAAGATTCTGACTGCAGTACCTGTGGTCAGTGTGTGACCCACTGTCCAACAGGAGCCCTCAGGGAGAGAAATGATGTACCGGAAGTATTTAAAGTTTTAGCTGATCCTGACAAGATTACAGTGGTTCAGGTAGCGCCTGCTGTCCGTAGTGCTTGGGCAGAAGATATGAATATGCCGGAAGAAATGGCAACAGAAGGACGTATGATTGCTGCCTTAAAGCAGGTAGGCTTTGACTATGTGTTTGATACCAATTTTTCTGCGGATTTAACCATTATGGAAGAAGGCTATGAGCTTCTTAAAAGAATGGACAATATCAAAGAAACAGGGCTTCCTATGTTTACTTCCTGTTGTCCGGCATGGGTGAAGTTTATGAAGAGTCAGTATCCTAAATATGCGGACAGACTTTCCAGCGCTAAATCACCCCAGCAAATGTTTGGTGCCATCAGCAAAACTTATTTTGCAGAAAAAATCGGCGTAACACCTGATAAAATCTGCTGTATCTCCATTATGCCTTGTATTGCGAAAAAGGGAGAGGCTGCCCTTCCGGGTATGGACGTGACGGGAACCGGACCGGATGTAGATATTGTACTGACTACCAGGGAAATGGTAAGACTTTTGAAAGCAGAGCATATTCTTCCTGAACTTTTATTGGAGGAAAAGTTTGATTCACCTTTGGGAGAAGGTACCGGAGCCGCGGTTATTTTCGGAACTACCGGAGGTGTTATGGAAGCTGCTCTTCGTACCGCAGCGGCAGTGCTGGAAGGAGCGAACTCCAATCCTGAGAAGTTTAATGATGTGCGTGGCAATGAAGGCAGAAGAGAGGTTACTTATCATGTGAATGGCATTCCCATCAGAACCTGTACGGTAAGCGGACTAAAGAACGCCAGAATGATGATGGATGATATTATTAACGGTAAAGTGATTTATGACTTTGTGGAAGTAATGGCATGCCCAGGCGGATGTGTAGGCGGCGGCGGACAACCTATCAAGGATGGTGTGGAAATGGCCACGGAGAGAGCTCCGAAGCTATATGAATTAGACAAGAGAAGGAATGTCAGATTCTCTCATGAAAATCCTGAGATTAAGAAGCTTTATGCCGATTTCCTGGGAGAACCATTATCCGAAAAGTCTCATGAGCTATTGCATGTGCATGAAGAGCATTTAGTTTAACGTATTGAAATACATGAAAATATGAATTGAATATAAAGACGGCCGACAGGAGTGAAGCTTTTGTCGGTCGCCTTTAAAAGTAAGATTTAAGGAAAGAGCGTTAACAGAGAATGCGTTTGACTTTAAAGATGAAGCATGGGGGAGATGCAATATGCTTATTACAAGATAAAGACAGTAATGCATCTATATTTTAAATCTAATAAACTTATATACGCTCGAATTAACGGCCAAAACATAGCTAAGGCAGATAGTATGTTAAATATCAGTACTTATAGATGTTATAGAATAAGTTTTTTAAGTGAAGGATTACATTTTTTGATTAATTAGAGGCATTTTGACATATATATTTTGCATTTATGTTCTATATAGATGATTGGACTTGATTTTTTATTCATTTTTGTACAGATAGATCTCGCATAATTGGTACACATAGATGCAATTGTGTGCTAAACAAACATAAGAATACGACTTTAGTAAGAGAAACTTATTTTCGGTTCTTCATAGAACGGACAAAGTACAGGACATGCCTAAACAGTGATTACACAATTACAGGGGACTGCTTATATTCATTAAGCGGTTCCTTTTTTAATGAATTGAAATTATCGTTTCCGGAAGCTGAATTGACTTTTTGAGAAGAAACAGCTTCATAAACATCACAAGCATAAATGTCCTGCAATAACATGTCAGCTCCTTCTTCGGTTAAAAGAGTCATAGCATCTGCAACATTAGAGATAAGAGGAATACTGCTATTTTTCTTTATTGCAGAAAGCACTTCGGAAGCGTCCTTGCGAAAGCCCAAAAGGCGTGCATAAGGAATGGTAAGTGCTCGCTGTGGCATGGGAACGGAATAACTTACCGGTGTTTTCCTGTTAAGCAGAATATGCAAAAGGGTTCTGCTGATTCTTGTATAAGTCAGATTTTTTGACTTTAACAGGTCACAGAACTGACTATAAGAGCGATACTCAGGTAAATATTTTTTGATTTTGCCTGAAAGCTCTACAGAACAATCTAAATAACCGGTAAAGCCGGCTTTTTGTTCTGATAATAACTTATAATATAAAAGTAAAGAAAAATCGTCCTCAGTAATAAAAGTATCAAGAATCTTATGCTCCTCAAAAAGAGAGGCAACTGAATCCGGTAAATGGCATAGATAGTCAGATGATTTATCGTATATGGCATGACGGATGGCTGAAGCAGATGCAAAATGAAAATTGTCTTCGGAAAGAATGTTGTCATGATATTCACTGCCTTTTCGCCTGATTGTTACCGGCTGAATGTTACTGTTTAGGGCAAGTAATGATTTACAATATTCAAGTCCTAAAATATTGTTGGGAGAGGATAATAATGCTGCCATATCATCTGAAGAGGAAGATGCTGTGCCGCTATTGGTATGGAGCATCTCCAAAAAGGCTTGTTGTCTGGCCAAAGGAAAGGAAACACCTTGTGCGACCAATGCCGAGATCTGCTTTTCCTGCTGTTCGGTAAATAATAATTCTTTAGCGCAATTTGTGATAAGACGAATATCTCCACATTCACTGCCAAAGGATAAATAGTCAATAACGCCAAGCTTATCAAGCAATGAAACACCGCCTTGTGCAAAGTATTCTGCGCTGGAGGTGGCATATAAAGAGGGAAGCTCTAAAACCACATCCGCTCCGTTTTCAAGGGCCATCCTTGTGCGAAGATATTTGTTGCAAAGGGCAGGAGTGCCTCTTTGAACAAAATCGCCGCTCATTACGATCAAAATATAATCAGCACCTGTAATGCGTCTTGTTTCTTTAATCTGAAATTCATGTCCCTTATGAAACGGATTATATTCAGCAATAATAGCAGCAATTTTCATAAAAATCTCCCTGTGTCAGATAATGTAACAACTGTAACATAAAAATCGTAAGGGTGCAAATAAAATGGGCTTAAGTATAACCATTTTAAAATATTAGACAATCAACATTGAAATCGCTATAATTATAAAATAAATTAACCAAAAATTCAGTAAGGAGACACATTGTAATGAAAGTAAATACGAAATGTTTAGAATGGGTAAGAGCACCTAAACAGTACGAGATAAAGGAAGACAGAATCGAAATGATAACAGAACCGTTTACAGACTTATGGCAAAGAACCTATTATCATTTCCGAAATGATAATGCGCCTGTTCTGCAAATGACTTCAGATGAAAAATATTTTTCTTTTGTAGTTAAAACAGAATTTGATACAAAAGTCCGTTATGATCAAAGCGGTATTGTAATGTATTTAGACAGTGAAAATTGGTTAAAGGCTTCCGTGGAATACGAAAATAATAAAATACAACGTTTAGGGAGTGTTGTAACCAATAACGGATACTCTGATTGGGCATCTGTGGATATAGATGCCGATCAAAAATCAATGTGGTTTCGTTTAAGCCGCAGAGACGATGATTTTTGTATAGAAAATTCTGTTGATGGCAAAAATTTTAAACAAATGAGAATTTGTCATATGTTTCAAGCAAAAGATACCATTCGCTTCGGAATATATGCATGCAGTGCAGAAGAATCTTCTTTTAAAGCTTCATTTACAAACATGGAAATTACAGAATGTAAATGGTTACCTCATGACGGACAGACACCTGATGAAGAATAACATAATTGTACTTGAATTAACACAATTTTTTCGGGTTTCGCACTTGCAGACAGCGCACCAATCGTTTATAATTTTTATAGGCTTGTATACAATGTAAGTGCTTACATTTTGTTAAAAGCTTATCAGAAAGAGTTGAATTTTAAAAATTAATTATAAAAAAGTGACAAATTTAAACAGGTGAAAGGAGAAGCAGCTATGTCGTACATTGAGGTGATTAAGGATAAGGCGAGAAGAGACAAAAAAACTATCGTTTTACCCGAAACAACTGACAAGAGAACATTAATCGCAGCAGCGCACATCATTGAGGAAGGAATTGCTGACATCATTATGATCGGAAACAAAGAAAAGATTATGGATGGTGCAACCTGGCTTGAAATTGAGCTGGATGGAGTTACGATAGTTGACCCCAATAATTGTGATAAGCTTGATGATTATGTGAATTTATTATATGAAACCAGAAAGTCAAAAGGTATGACACCGGAGAAGGCAAAAGAAATTCTTCTGACAGACTACATAACCTTCGGTGTTGTAATGGTTAAAGCAAATGATGCAGACGGTATGGTAGCAGGAGCTTGTCATGCAACCTCCGATACCTTAAGACCGGCTCTTCAGATTTTAAAGACAGCTCCCGGCGTGAAGTTAGTATCAGGCTTCTTCTTAATGTGCGTACCGGATTGTGAATATGGTGATAACGGCACTTTCCTGTTCGCAGACTGCGGTCTGAATCAGGATCCTACTGCTGAAGAACTTGCTGCGATAGCAGATTCTTCCGCAAAGAGCTTCCAGAGTCTGGTAGGCAGCAAGCCTATTATTGCTATGTTATCCCATTCCACTAAAGGAAGTGCAAAGCATGATTTGGTAGATAAGGTAGTGGAAGCAACAAAGATTGCACAAGAACAATACCCGAACCTTTGCCTTGACGGTGAATTACAGCTTGATGCTGCATTAGTTCCCCAGGTTGCAAAATCAAAGGCTCCCGGCAGTGATGTGGCAGGTAAAGCAAACGTATTGATTTTCCCCAACCTTGACTGTGGAAATATCGGTTACAAGCTGGTACAGAGACTTGCAAAAGCTGAAGCTTACGGCCCGATGCTTCAGGGAATTGCTAAGCCTGTTAACGATTTGTCCAGAGGTTGTTCCTGGCAGGATATCGTTGGTGTTGTAGCGCTTACTGCAGTACAGGCTCAGTTAGCGTAATCCCGCTCATGTGCCGGAATAGTGCAAGTGCAATTCTATTAAGAATAATAAGAAACGGAGAATGATATTATGAATATTTTAGTGATTAATTGCGGTAGCTCATCATTGAAATTCCAGTTAATTGATGCATCTACAGAAAAGCTGATTGCAAAAGGTCTTTGCGAAAGAATCGGAATTGAAGGAAGTCAAATTGTATATACACCTACAGGCGGTGAAAAAAATGTAAATGTAACACCTATGAAGGATCATACAGATGCTATCCGTTTGGTATTAGCTGCATTAACAGATGAAAAGATTGGTGTTGTTAAAAGCCTTGATGAAATCAGTGCAGTAGGACATCGTATTGTTCACGGTGGTGAAAACTTTGCATCTTCAACAGTGATTACGGATGAAGTAATTAAAGCAATTGAAGAATGTAATGATCTTGCACCGCTTCATAACCCTGCCAACTTAATCGGTATTGCAGCATGTAAAGAATTAATGCCTGCAACACCCATGGTAGCTGTATTTGATACTGCATTCCACCAGACCATGCCTCAGGAAGCATACTTATACGGTATTCCCTATGAATATTATGAGAAATACAAAGTAAGAAGATACGGCTTCCACGGAACCAGCCATTCTTATGTTTCGAAACAGGCAGCAAAGGTTATGGGTAAAAACTTCGAAGATTTGAAAATTATTGTATGTCACTTAGGAAACGGTGCCAGCGTATCTGCAGTAAAGAACGGCAAGTGCGTAGACACATCTATGGGACTTACTCCCTTAGAAGGTCTTATCATGGGAACACGTTCCGGTGATATGGATCCTGCGATTATTGAATTCCTTTGCAATAAAGAAGATAAAAGCGTAAAAGAAATTCTTGGTGAACTGAATAAGAAATCCGGTGTTCTTGGCTTATCCGGCGGATTTTCTTCCGACTTCAGGGATTTAGAAGATGCTTATGAAAAAGGAGAAGAATTTGCAATCAGAACTATGAAAGCATTCTGCTACAGAGTAGCAAAGTATATCGGTTCTTATACAGCATCCATGAATGGTGTTGATGCCATTTGCTTTACAGCCGGACTTGGTGAAAACAGTCCCTTTGTCCGCAGAACGGTATGTGAATATCTCGGTTATCTTGGCATAACACTTGACGAAGAAAACAACGCAAAGCGTGGAGAAGACTTGGATATTACCACAGCAGACAGCAAGACACGTGTACTGGTAATACCTACAAATGAAGAACTTGCAATTGCAAGAGAAACTTATGCACTTGTAAAGTAAAAATTGATATTTTATACACTAATAAATTATCTGAATAAATATGCTGAAAAAATATTTATGTAAATTAAAACTATGGTATTGACAAAAGCCGATACCATAGTTATAATTGTTTGAGTGTGTGATAGGATTTTTATGCACATTTGGGAGTAATGTATGATAATGAATCTGACCGATGTTTTTACATCCGAAGGAAAAGTAAAGAAGATAAGTCAGACTTACGACGCAGGCAACGTTTCCTACATGGGAGAGAATTATCCTGTTGTGGACAAGTCAGATGTTTCTCTTACTTTTACCAATATTGGTACAGGTCGTATCTTGTTAGAAGGCGAGTTGTCGCTGACTGTCGAGATTCCTTGTGACAGATGTCTGCAAAGTGTGGAAGTGCCAATCGGTGTGTCATTTGTACATGAGCTTACAGCGCCAAACGAGGAGAATGTATCGGAAGAGGAAGAGGAACAGTGCTTTATGTCCGGTTATGAACTGGATACAGACACTCTCATAAGTAACGAAATCTTAATTAATATGCCTGTCAAGGTTTTGTGTCGCGAAGAATGTAAGGGGATTTGCCCGGTATGCGGTCAAAACCGAAATGAAAAGGAATGCGGATGTGATACATTCGTTCCTGATCCGAGAATGGCAGCAATTAAAGATATCTTTAACGCAAATAAGGAGGTGTAACGATGTCTATTTGTCCTAAGAATAAATCTTCTAAAGCAAGAAGAGATAAGAGAAGAGCAAACTGGAAGATGAGTGCTCCTACATTAGTAAAGTGCAGCAAATGCGGCGCCCTGATGATGCCTCACAGAGTATGTAAGGCTTGTGGTTCTTACAACAAGAAAGAAATCATCGCTCAGGATTAATTCATATTTATGAATGCAAAGGACTTGAACTTTTTCAAGTCCTTATTTTTTTGGTTGTAAAGATAATGTTCTATTTACTTGCTTTTTATGAAAGGTATCCATATAATAAGGCATAGAATGAGTTGTACATAAGAGAGGAAAATATGAATTCGCCGGAAGAAAAATTTACAATAGATTATGAATATGTAGTAGAAAAATATTCCGATATGGTATATCGGATTATTATGACTATTACAGGTAATAATGAGGATGCCAAAGATGCATTTCAGGAAACATTTTTGAGACTTGTACGAAGTCAAGAAAAAATTAAGGATGAAGAGCATTTGAAAGCATGGCTGATTCGGGTGGCATCCAATTGCGCCAAAACGATAGTAACAAGTCCATGGAATAAACGGACACAAGGGTTTGAAGAGAATACGGAAGAGGCGGTTTATACAGAAGAAGAACATTCTCTTTTGGAGGAAGTAAGGTCTCTTTCTCCAAATTATTCACTTCCTATTTATTTGTTTTATTATGAAGAATATTCCATCAAAGAAATTGCCGGAATTCTTGGCAAAAATGAAAATACTGTAAAAACCCTGCTAAGCAGAGGACGAACGGAGTTGAAAAAACGACTGGAGAAAGGAGGAGAATAACGATGGCTGTAGAAATGATTAAGGATATAGAAAACGGCGATATGATAAAGACAGCATATGATGAATTACATGCGCCCGATTCGTGGAAACAGGATGTTATTCTCAAAATGAAGGAAGAAGAAAAGAAGAATGAATGCAAAAAAGAAACAACACAGTCACATCGCCTGATTCGTTTTGCAACAGGAACCGCTATTCTTTGCGCAGCTGCATTATGTCTTTTCCTGATACTTCCAAAAGGTGCTCCTATTACGACCAAGATGGAAGATGGTATATACTATGAAGATATTGAGCTTAAAAATGGAGAAATACATTTTGTGTCAAACAGAGTAGCAATTTCTATTTCGCCCAATGCAGGTGCAGTCTTTAGTACTGAGCAGGAAGCAGAAGAAAACCAAACAGAGGTTTTGCTCACAGAAAGTGGCGGAATGATTACCTTTGAAAAAACACAAAAAAGTAAATTGCCGGAAATCGCTGAGAGTAACTGGTCTTATATCGGAGAACAGCCTATTTATGTAACTGTGCTGAAAACAGAGCCGGTTCGATATCAGGCGATTTATGAAACAGATGGTGAAACCTATGAATTGATTGGTGAAGGGGTAACTCAGAGGGAATTTATTGATGAGCTATATAGGCTCGTTAAAAAATAATGTAAAAATTTTTATCAGTTTGAAACTTTTCATACTTTTCCAAAGTATTAATAGTAGAAAGGCAAAAACAGAGGAGGATGAAAAAATGAAATATAAGAATTTGTTTAAAAAAGGAATTGTAACTGTTCTTGCGGCATCTATGTTACTTACCGGTTGCGGCGGGGCTGCTCAATCAGAAGAAACTGCAGTGGTAGAAGAGGAAGACGAAAAAGAAATTACTGAAGAATCAGCAATGAATGAGACCTCCGAGGCAGAAGAAAGTAAAGAAGAAGAGACTCAGGAAGCCGGAAACAGTGACCTTGCAGATGCACTTCGCAAAAAGTATGCTGGTGCAGAGGCGGGAGAATTTGACGGTAACGTGATTAAAGTAGACAGAGGAGCTTCTATTGAATTAGAAATCGGCTTTAATCCTTGGGATTTGGATGAAAGTATTTATGAACAAATTGTATTTTATCAGGATGCAGAGCTTCAATATCCTGTAGAAGTGGGAATATATGATTATAATATGGATGAAGGAATTCTTACCATTGAACCTCCTTACTACGGAATTAATGAAATGTATTCCACTGAAATTGATTTAAGTCATTTAAGCGGAAATTACTTGAATGAAAATGAAGAACCTGCTTGGGGAACCCTTTCACAGTATTATATGGCATCCTATGTGGATTTGCAGACAGGTGAATCCTTAGAGACCCCTGTTATTACAGTGATAAAAATAAATCATGAAATTGCAACGGCTCCCCAGCTTACATTTTCACAGACAGATGACGGCTATGCAAAATTTACATGGAAAGAAGTTCCCGGTGCAGAAGGATATCTTTTGTTTATGATTAATAAGGATGAAACCGGTTATTGGGAATACAATGATGTATTTGCTGATGTCAAGGGAACGGAATGGACAAGTGATGTAGAAGCTCATGAGTTCGAAGAGAGCATTCTGACATTAAATGAACGCTTTGTACAATATTATACTTCCGATGATGACAGAGCTTGGATTGAAGAAAACGGAGACTTCCTTGCAGATATTGAATTAGATGATATCGCATATGATGAGTATTATGGTGAATACTTTGGTATTGTTGCATATAACAGTGAAGGCTGTTCTGCTATGAGTAATACGTTAAGTGCAAAAGATCTGGCGCACATGCTTCCTTATGAACGTGCAAGACATACCAATGAAGAATTTATCTTTGATATAGAAGGAACTCTTGATTTACCGGCAACTATCAGTATTACCATGTGTGACGGAAGCACAGCGCAGAAGGTAATTTCTTACGATTTTGATAACATTGTAAAAGAGGAATCCTTTGACGGCTTTAAAATTAAAGCAAAAGGGATTCAGACTCCTTTTGAAGATGAATTTTCCGTATATTTAGTAAACTGGGATACATTGGAAACGGATATGGCTGAAATTCAGACCAGACAGGAAAAATTGATGAACAAGGGCGGTAACGTAGCTCCTTCTCTGGAAGTAGAAGAAGGTGCACCTGCCAAGGAGGAACCGGTAAAGGAAACTGATGAAAAGCCGGTAGAGGAAAGCTCTAAAACAGATGAAACTCCGAAAAAAGAAACAGAAGAATTACTGGAAATTGAAGTGACAGCTAATTCAGCTATGAGTGAATATATTGCGCTTCATATGTTGGAAACAGAGGATGCAATTTATCTTTCTGACTTTCCGGAAGCGGCAGATACACAGCAGGTTGTTGATGCCTTCTTTGAAGCACAGTATCAAAACCCGCTGGTACTTGGTGTTCAGGGCGGAAGCATTGACCCGGAGCAGAGAATTCTGTATGTAGAATATGATTTTGATAAAAATACCACTGCTGAGAAGCAGGCAGCTATTGAAGCAAAGGTAGAAGAAATCGTAGACGAAATTATTACCGATGATATGAGCGAGGAAGAAAAAGGACTTGCCATCAATACTTATCTTTGCGAAAACGCCTACTATGATAATGATGCACTGGAAAATGCCGAAAAGTATTCCTTTACCCAAGTTGATGAAGATTTTTATGATTCTTTTACCGCTTACGGAATTCTCGTGGATGGTGTAGGTGTTTGCGCCAGCTATTCTGCAGCATTTAAACTTCTTGCAGATGCGGCAGGTTTAGAAAGTATTGTTGTTACCGGATACCTTGACGGTAGTGTACCGCATGCTTGGAATAAGGTGAAGCTGGATGGTAATTGGTATATTGTAGATTCCACCAACAATGACAACGAAATGATTCAAAATGCACTCCTTAACTTGTCTGATGCAGCAGCATCAGGAACATTGGTAGAGAACGACAGCTTTGCAATTGATGGAAATCTTTATGACTATGCGGCAGGAACCGATGAACTTGAGCATTATCATGCAACAGACAGATTCTTTGAAGAGGATGCCATTGCAGCAGAACTTGCTGAACTTTTACAGAGTGAAGGAAGTGCAGTGCTTCGAACCAATTACGATATTGATGACGAAGCCTTTTACTCTATTGCTCAAGAAACAGCAAATCAGGCAGGAATTAACTTAAATGGATTTTACTGGATGGGTGTTATCAACCTGATAGAACAATAAGTAATAAAACGGCAAAAGACAGTCCGATTACGGAGTGTCTTTTTGCATTGTTTGCATACTAAAAAAATGTGTCTTTGTTTTATGCATTCCGCAAATTTTAGTCTTGATTTTTATAATATGGTTTAGTATAGTAAAATAGGTATGTAAGACGGAGGTAATCTTATGGCGGAATTTGTAAAAGTTGCAGTTGATGCTATGGGCGGAGACAATGCACCCACCGAAATTGTGAAAGGTGCCATTGCGGCTGTAAATGAAAATACCAATGTGAAAGTTTTTTTGGTGGGACAGGAAGAAATCGTCCGTAAAGAACTTTCAGCATATACATACAACAATGAACAGGTTGAGGTTGTAAACGCAACAGAAGTAATTGAAACTGCAGAACCTCCTGTTATGGCAATTCGACGCAAAAAAGATTCATCTATTGTGAAGGCAATGAACCTGGTAAAAGAAGGCATCTGTGATGCTTATGTTTCTGCCGGCAGTACCGGTGCTACATTGGTAGGAGGACAAGTAATTGTCGGAAGAATTAAAGGCGTAGAACGTCCACCCCTTGCACCGCTAATCCCTACAGAAAAAGGTTGTGCACTTCTGATTGACTGTGGTGCCAATGTGGATGCAAGACCTTCCCATTTAATACAGTTTGCCAAAATGGGCTCAGTATATATGGAGCATGTAGTCGGTATTAAGAATCCGAGAGTTGCCATTGTAAATAATGGTGCTGAAGAAGAAAAAGGAAATGCACTGGTAAAGGAAACCTTTCCTTTACTAAAGAATTGCCCCGATATTAATTTTATCGGAAGCATTGAAGCGAGAGATATTCCTACAGGATATGCAGATGTCATTGTGTGTGAAGCCTTTGTGGGAAATGTAATCTTAAAGCTGTACGAAGGTGTTGGCGGAACATTGATTAAGATGGTAAAGCAAGGTATGATGACCTCCCTTCGCAGTAAAATTGGTGCACTTCTTGTTAAACCTGCCTTAAAGGAAACTTTAAAAGCATTTGACTTAGAGCAATATGGTGGTGCCCCGATGCTTGGACTTAACGGACTTGTTGTTAAGACACACGGCAGTTCCAAATCAGTAGAAATTAAGAATTCTATTCTGCAGTGTATTACATTTACAGAACAGAATATTAATGAAAAAATAAAAGAAAAAATTACTATGGAAGAAAAGTAAGAAAGGAATGTAACAATGGAATTTGAAAAATTAAAAAAAGTAATTGCAGACGTATTAAACGTTGATCCTGATGAGATTTCAATGGAGACTACATTTGTAGATGATTTAGGAGCAGATTCCTTGGATGTTTTTCAGATTATTATGGGAATAGAGGAAGAGTTCGATATCGAAATCCCTGCTGAAGATGCTGAAAGCATCACAACAGTGGAAGAAGCGGTTAACTTAATTAAAAATGCTATTAATTAATGAAAAGCCCTTATGATAAGGGCTTTTTCACTTAGGAGGGCGTTATGCCGGAATTTGGCGATTTGAAACAGTTGGAAGAAAAAATCGGTTATTGCTTTCAAGACAAAGCACTTTTAAAACAAGCCGTAACTCACAGCTCGTTTTCGAATGAACAAAGAATTAATAAACTAAAAAATTATGAACGTTTGGAATTTCTGGGGGATGCAGTGCTTGAACTAATATCCAGTAAATTCTTTTTTATGGAAAATCCTGAGATGTCGGAAGGTCAAATGACAAAGCTGCGTTCATCCATGGTATGTGAACTTGCCCTTGCTTACTGTGCAAGAGATATTGAACTTGGAAAATATCTTCTGCTTGGCAAGGGGGAAGATGCAACCGGCGGAAGAATGAGAGAGTCAATTATTTCAGATGTAATGGAAGCAATTATCGGAGCATTATTTCTTGACGGTGGATTTGAAGCTGCCGAGAATTTTGTACTGAAATTTATTTTATCTGATTTGGAGAATAAACAATTATTTTATGACAGTAAGACAATTTTACAGGAAAAAATACAAAAGCTGGGTAAAGAATTAACTTATCATTTGATTGAAGAAACAGGACCGGATCATGATAAACAGTTTACGGTAGAGGCATGTATTGACGGAACACCTTTTACCAAAGGGTGTGGAAGAAACAAAAAATCAGCAGAGCAGAATGCTGCTTACGAAGCACTGATGAAATGGGAGAAGTAGTTATTTTATGTATCTTAAAAGTATTGAAATCCATGGATTTAAATCCTTTGCAAATAAAATCGTATTTAAATTTCACAATGGAATTACAGGTATTGTAGGTCCCAACGGAAGCGGGAAAAGTAATGTTGCAGACGCAGTCCGCTGGGTTCTTGGTGAACAAAGAATCAAACAGCTTCGTGGTTCTTCCATGCAGGATGTTATCTTTTCCGGCACAGAACTTCGTAAACCTCTTGGGTATGCTTATGTTGCCATTACACTGGATAACTCCGACCATCAACTTGCCATTGACTATGATGAGGTAACGGTAGCACGAAGAATTTATCGTTCCGGCGAGAGTGAATATCTTTTAAACGGTACGGTTTGCCGTTTAAAGGATGTCAATGAATTATTCTATGATACCGGTATCGGTAAAGAAGGTTATTCCATCATCGGACAGGGACAAATTGACAAAATCTTAAGCGGTAAACCGGAAGAACGCCGTGAACTTTTTGATGAAGCTGCAGGTATTGTAAAATTCAAAAAACGAAAGGTAGCAGCTCAGAAGAAACTTGAGGATGAAAAACAGAATCTGATTCGTGTCAGTGATATTTTGTCCGAATTAGAGAAACAAATCGGTCCCTTAGAAAAGCAATCTGAAACTGCCAAAGTTTATTTGAAAAAGAAAGAAGCACTAAAAACACTGGATGTAAATGTGTTTTTGCTTGAAAATATAAGATTACAGGAACAACTGAAGGCTGCAGATGAAAAGTATGCAATTGCCAGTGAAGATTTAGAGACGACAACTGCACGTTATGAAAAAATAAAGGAAGAATATGAACAAATCCAGGGTCAGATTGAGATGCTGGATGAAACCATTGAGCAGAGCAGAAGCATGCTTACGGATACCAGTGTGCTTCGCGGTAAGCTTGAAGGAGAGATTAATGTCCTTAAGGAACAGATTAAATCTGCCAAGAGTAATGAAGAACATTTAAAGACACGTAAAGCAGCAGTTCAAAAGGAAATTGATGAAAAGGCAGGAGATAAGGACGGTATTTTAGCTGATAAGGATGTAATTGATAAGCAGGTAGCTGAAATCGAAAACAGCCGTAATCAGGCAAGAGAATTATTGCTTTCGGTACAAAACAAAATCGAGGAATTGAACAATAATATCGAAAGCGGTAAAAATACTATAATTGATGCTTTAAATTCCAGAGCTACGATTAAGTCAAAGCTTGGACGTTATGATACCATGACGGAACAGATTAATATCCGTAAGGCAGAACTGACAAGCAGATTACTTCGTATTAAATCAGATGAAGCCCAGCAGGAAGCTACCATGAAAAAGCTTCAGGAAGAATTTGAGCAGATTAACGAAGAAATCAGAATTCTGAATGACGGCGTGGTTTCCAAAGAGGAAGAGCTTTCTTTAATGAAAGAAGAATTGTCCTCTAAGGATCAGAAGCTGCGTGATACACAGGTTAAGTATCATCAGGAAAAATCTAAGTTGGAAGCTCTGTCCAATCTGACAGAGCGATACGAAGGCTATGGCGGCAGCGTTAAGCGTGTCATGGAGCAGAAAGAAAAAGAAAAAGGCATTATCGGTGTGGTTGCTGATATCATTAAGGTGGATCCGAAATATGAAACTGCTATAGAAACCGCACTTGGCGGTAATATCCAGAATATTGTAACGGATGATGAAGAAACAGCAAAAAGAATGATAGCCTTTTTGAAGCAGAACAAAGGCGGCCGAGCAACCTTTCTGCCTCTTACCAGTATTACCAATCCGCAGGAGTTCAAAAATCCGGAAGCCCTAAAAGAAAAAGGAGTTATCGGTATGGCTGATGAGCTGGTGCATATAGATAAAAAGTATCAAAATGTCGCAAAAGCAATGCTGGGAAGAATTGTTGTTGTTGATCATGTTGATAATGCAGTTAAAATAGCCAGAAAATTTGAGTATGGTATCCGTATGGTTACCATTGAAGGTGAACTTTTAGTTCCGGGCGGTGCGATAAGCGGTGGCGCGTTCAAGAATAACAGTAATCTTCTCGGGCGAAGAAGAGAAATGGAAGAGCTTGAAGCGAAGGTCAAAAATTCACTGAAGGAAATTGATGCTCTCTTAGAAGAGATTGCAGCTACCAAAGAAAGAAGAAACAAGCTTCGTATTGCAATCGAAGATGATAAAGCTGCATTGCAGAATAAATTTATTGAACAAAATACTGCACGTCTGAATGTAATAAAAGCACAGGAACGTAAGGAAGAAGCATCTGAAGGTTCCATGGAACTGAAAGCTGAGGAACGTGAAATCGAAAACCAGATACAGGAAATCCGTCTGAATAAAGAATCCATACAAAAAGAACTTTCTGATTCCGAAGAATTAGAAAAACAAGTGGAAATTCAGATTAAGGAGTTTCAGGCACAGCTGGAAGAAAAGCGTCAGGAAGAATCTGAGCAATCCGCGCATGTGGCTTCCTGGGATGTAGAAGTAGAGAAAATGCTACAGCAACAAGGTTTCCATCAGCAAAATGTAGACCGAATTAATGGTGAAATCTCACGTTTTGCTTCTGAAATGGCTGAAATCGATGAAGGTCTTTTAAAATGCCGTGAAGATATTGTAAATAAAGAAAATAATATTACGGAAATTGAACAGACCATTGTTGCATCTCATACTACGCAAGGAGATACCGAGCTTAAGTTGAAGGATGACATTGCCAAGAAGGAAGAACTTACGGCAAAGCAGAAGAATTTCTTCACTGACAGAGAGTCGCTTGCAGAACGCATGACCGGTCTTGATAAAGAAGTATACAGATTGAACGCGCAAAGAGAAAAATTCCAGGAAATGCTGGAAAATCAGATTAATTATATGTGGGATGAATACGAAATTACTTTATCAGACGCAACTAGTCTTCGTGATGAAGAAATGACGGATTTATCTGCAATGAAGAAGGAAATCTCTGCCTTAAAGGATCAGATAAAGAAGTTGGGCGATGTTAATGTAAATGCGATTGAAGATTATAAAAATCTGATGGAACGATACAGCTTCCTTAAGACCCAGCATGACGATTTAGTTGAGGCAGAAAAAACCTTAGAAGGAATTATTGAAGAACTTGATGCTGCCATGAGAAAGCAGTTCCATGAAAAATTTGCCGAAATCAGCAAAGAATTTGATAAAGTATTTAAGGAAATGTTCGGTGGCGGTAAAGGTACGCTTGAACTGATGGAAGATGAAGATATTTTGGAAGCCGGCATAAAGATTATTGCGCAGCCACCCGGAAAGAAACTACAGAATATGATGCAGTTATCCGGAGGAGAGAAAGCGCTTACTGCAATTGCATTATTGTTTGCAATCCAAAATCTGAAACCTTCTCCATTTTGTCTTCTGGACGAAATTGAAGCAGCACTGGATGAAAGTAACGTTTCCAGATTTGCAAGATATTTACATAAGCTTACCAAGTATACCCAGTTTATTGTCATTACACACAGAAGAGGAACCATGGAACAGGTGGACAGACTATATGGTATTACCATGCAGGAAAAAGGTGTCTCGGCACTGGTAAGCGTAAATCTGATTGATAAGGAGTTAGATGATTAATGGGCGGTTTTTTCAGCAGACTGAAGGAAGGCTTAAGTAAAACCAGAAATAATATAGTAAGCGGAATTGATGCTGTTTTTAGCGGTTTTTCATCCATTGACGAGGACTTCTATGAAGAACTGGAAGAAATTCTTATTATGGGTGATATCGGTGTAAATGCTACCGGAGAAATTTTAGACCGATTACGGGTACAAGTAAAAGAAAATCATATTAAAGAGCCTGAAAAGTGCAAAGAATTTCTGATTCAAAGTATCAAAGACCAGATGGCAGTAGGCGAAACAGCATATGATTTTGAAAATAAACAATCCGTAATACTGGTTATTGGTGTGAACGGTGTGGGAAAAACTACCTCTGTCGGAAAACTTGCAGGAATTTTAAAAGACCAAGGCAGAAAAGTGCTGATTGCGGCAGCCGATACCTATCGGGCAGCTGCAGGAGAACAGCTTTTAGAATGGGCTCGCCGTGCCGGTGTAGATATGATCGGCGGTGTTGAAGGAGCAGATCCGGCCAGTGTAGTATTTGATGCCGTAAATGCTGCAAAAGCCAGAGGCACTGATGTTCTTTTGTGCGATACAGCGGGTCGTCTTCATAACAAAAAGAACCTGATGGAAGAATTAAAGAAAATCAACCGTATTATAGATAGGGAATTTCCTGATGCACATCGTGAAAATCTGGTAGTTCTTGATGGTACAACGGGACAGAATGCATTAAATCAAGCCAGAGAATTCGGAGAAACTGCAGACCTGACAGGAATTATTTTAACAAAAATGGACGGAACGGCAAAAGGCGGTATTGCAGTTGCTATTCAATCAGAACTTCAAATTCCCGTAAAATATATCGGAGTAGGTGAAACAATAGAAGACTTACAAAAATTTGATGCAGAACAATTTGTAAATGCATTGTTTCATACGGAAGATTAGAGAAAGGTATGGTATTTGCATGGAAGATAAAATGCTGACACTTGAAAAATTTGAAGAAGCTTCTGAAGTGGTAAAAAAGGTTACCCAGGAAACAAAACTTGTATATAGTGATTTTTACAGTATGCAGACCGGTAATAAGGTTTATTTAAAACCGGAAAATATGCAGTTTACCGGTGCGTATAAATTAAGAGGTGCCTATTATAAGTTAAGTACGTTAACAGAAGAAGAAAGGTCAAAAGGATTGATTACCGCTTCTGCAGGTAATCATGCTCAAGGAGTAGCGTATGCGGCAAAATGTTACGGTGTTAAAGCTGTCATTGTTATGCCGACCACAACGCCTCTGATAAAGGTAAACAGAACTAAGAGCTACGGTGCTGAGGTGGTTTTGTATGGCAATGTTTATGATGAAGCCTGTGAACACGCTTATGAGCTTGCAGAAAAAGAAGGATATACCTTTATCCATCCTTTTGATGATTTAGCAGTGGCTACAGGACAAGGTACCATTGCCATGGAAATCTTTAAAGAGCTTCCTTTAGTAGACTATATCTTAGTGCCAATCGGCGGCGGCGGATTGGCAACCGGTGTATCTACCTTGGCAAAATTGCTAAATCCGAAGATCAAAGTAATCGGTGTGGAGCCGGCAGGAGCAAACTGTATGCAGGTGTCCATTAAAGAAGGAAAAGTAGTTACACTCCCCGGCGTAAGTACCATTGCGGACGGAACCGCAGTAAAAACTCCCGGAAGCAAGATTTTCCCCTATGTCAGTAAAAATCTTGATAATATTATTACAGTAGAAGATCACGAGCTGGTGGTAGCTTTCCTTGATATGGTTGAGAATCATAAAATGATAGTAGAAAATTCCGGTCTTCTTGCTGTAGCAGCATTAAAGCAGCTTGATGTAAAAGGGAAAAAAGTAGTTTCTATTTTGAGCGGAGGCAACATGGATGTCATTACCATGTCTTCCGTGGTGCAGCAGGGATTGATTCTGAGAGACAGAATCTTTACCGTTTCCGTCTTGTTGCCGGATAAGCCCGGTGAACTTTCAAGAGTGGCAGATTTAATTGCAAAACAAAACGGTAATGTAATTAAATTGGAACATAATCAGTTTGTTTCTATAAACAGAAGCGCTGCCGTTGAACTTCGGATTACACTTGAAGCATTCGGTACCGAGCATAAAGAACAGATTATTCATACACTGGAAGAAAATAAATATAAACCAAAGGTAGTCAGAACAAATATTTAAATAGAAAACACAAAAGTCCACATACTATAACAGGTATGCGGACTTTTTCATTTTAGAATCCGCGAAAGATGAAGGAAAGCGAGAAAAAGGAATGAATAATGATATGAAAAGTTTTCTTCAAAGTAACAGGTTATATATGGTTAAAAAGTATCTGGCGATTACAGTGGCCTGCATCATTTACGGTGCGGGAATCAGCTTGTTTATAGATCCTAATCACATGGCTCCGGGAGGTTTTACCGGTCTGGCTGTAATATTAAGCAAAATTTTGCCGTTAGAAACAGGGACGATTTATTTTTTGCTGAATATTCCTGTGATTGTTTTAGGGGTATGGAAATTCGGCTGGAAATTTGCACTTTCTACGTTGTATGCGATTTTTGTGGCCACTGTTGGAATCAACAGTATGGCAATACTGGGTGCGGCAACGACAGAACCTATTTTGGGAGCTGTATTCGGAGGTGCACTGATTGCGGTAGGAATTGGATTGGTATTTAGAAATAGTGCCACAACAGGAGGCATTGATATTATTGTGAAATGCCTTCGCCAAAAAATACCGCACTTAAAAACAGGTACATTAATGCTTATTATAGATGCGCTTATAGTTTGCTTAAGCGGTGTTGTGTTTGGTAATATAAATTCTGTGTTATACAGTGTAATTGCTGTATTAACAACATCTTATGTGTTAGATATCGTACTGTATGGTCGTGATGAAGCAAAACTGATTTATGTTATCAGTGATAAATCCGAAGAAATAACGGAAAGAATGTTGAAAGAAATTGAATTGGGAATCACACTCCTGAAAGGAAGCGGAGCATATGAAAATAAAGAAAAAAAGATTATTATGTGTGTTGTCAGAAAGCAATCGGCACATAAGGTGGAGGAGGTAGTAAAACAGGAAGATGCTTCTGCCTTTATGATTATTACCAGTGCAACTGAAATTTTTGGGGAAGGCTATAAAAGCTATTTTGGAGAGATTCTTTAATCTGATTTGGCATAATGTACATCTTGTGAAAATAAAGGTTTGATTATATAATAGATGTAATGAAAAGAGAAAGGACGGTTAATACCGGATAAAATACAGAATGACAAGAAGAAAAAGAAAACAAAGTACAAGTCTTATAACTAATATCGTTTTTTGCGTGATTGCGTTAATTGCTTTAACAGGTTGCATTGTACTTTTACTTCAAAACTATATGTTACAGAACGAAAGTGCCCAGGCAATGGCGGAATTTAATGAATATAAAGCAATGAAAGAAGAATGTATTTATACACAGGCAGATTTAGAATCATATATAACAGAAGCTGTTAATAATGCGGATGAAGAGGGACAGGCACAGGTACTGCAAACATTACGTACCCGAATGCAAAACGGAGAATCTACTGCTGAAGTTTTACGTGATTTGTTTACGGAAGATGTTGTTGTATATTCTGATGGAAAGTACAATTTCTTTCCGATTACAGATACTTTAAAACAACATGATTATGTATATGATAACTTTAAAGTTATGGAAAACAACCAAATTGTATATGTGGATGATACCAATGAAATTCTTTCAAAAAAGGGCATTGATGTGTCCCGGTATCAGGAAACCATAGACTGGAAGGATGTAGCTGCAGACGGTGTAGAATATGCGTTTATCAGAGCCGGTGTAAGAGGAACCACAGAAGGGAAAATACAGGAAGACGTTTATTTTGAAGATAATATCGAAGGTGCCCTTTCTAATGATATTGAAGTGGGTGTTTATTTTTTCAGTCAGGCAGTCACCCCTAAAGAGGCAGTGGAAGAAGCTGAATTTGTACTTGAGTTGATTGAAAGCTATGATGTGAATTATCCGATTGTATATGACATTGAGGAAGTAACTTCGGAAAACGCAAGAACAAATGAACTTACACAGGAAGAGTACACGGAGAACTGTATTGCCTTTTGTGAAACAATTGAAGCAGCCGGATATACACCGATGATATACGGTAACCTGAAAAGCTTTATGATAATGCTCGATATGACAAAGCTTGAAAAATATGAGAAATGGTTTGCCTATTATGATGAAGAGGTTTATTTCCCTTATGAGTTTAGTGTATGGCAATATACATCGAAAGGTGTTGTTGACGGAATTAAGGGAGATGTTGATTTAAATGTTTGCATGAAAAATTTTGGTGAACAATAAAAATTCAGAAAAGTGTCAAGAAAAAATACTTGACACTTTTCTTTTTATGGTGTATTCTAGCAAAGGTGATTGGAATGGAGAAATTCGTTGAGCAGGGTCTTTTATATGATTTTTACGGCGAACTGCTGACAGACCATCAAAAAAGTATATATGAAGATGCCGTTTTTGGAGATTTGTCCCTTGGAGAAATTGCAAAGGAATATAATATCAGCAGACAAGGCGTACACGATTTAATCAGACGATGCGACAATTCACTTCAGGATTATGAGAATAAGCTGCATTTAGTGCAGAAGTTCATGACAATAAAGCAAAAAGTAGAAGAAATAGGTAAACTGACTGAGAATGATAGTCTTTCCCGTGAAGATTTAGGGAAATGTATGAAGGAAATAGCCGGTCAGATTTTAGAGGAGCTTTAAATAGATGGCATTTGAAAGTTTAACGGACAAACTTCAGAATGTATTTAAAAACTTAAGAGGTAAAGGTCGTCTTACTGAGGAAGATGTCAAAGTAGCACTAAAAGAAGTAAAGCTTGCACTTTTAGAGGCGGATGTTAACTTTAAAGTTGTTAAGCAGTTTGTAAAATCTGTGGAAGAAAGAGCTATCGGTTCTGATGTGATGAACGGGCTGAATCCCGGTCAGATGGTAATCAAAATCGTAAATGAAGAAATGATTGCCCTTATGGGTTCCGAAACTACAGAAATACAAATGCAGCCGGGAAAAGCGATTACTGTCATAATGATGTGCGGTCTTCAGGGTGCCGGTAAAACAACCACTACCGCTAAAATTGCAGGAAAGCTGAAATTAAAAGGAAAAACACCGCTTTTGGTAGCCTGTGATGTATATAGACCTGCTGCAATTAAACAATTACAAATTAACGGTGAAAAACAAAAGGTGGATGTGTTCTCCATGGGAGAAAATCAGAAACCTGTAGATATTGCAAAAGCAGCCATTGAGCATGCCAAGAAGAACGGACACAATGTAGTGATTTTGGATACTGCCGGACGTCTCCATATTGATGAAGATATGATGGCTGAGCTTCAAAGCATTAAAGCTAATGTGGATGTACACCAGAGTCTTTTGGTTGTGGATGCCATGACCGGACAGGACGCAGTTACTGTTGCCAAGGAATTTGATGAAAAAATTGGCGTTGACGGCGTTGTACTTTCCAAAATGGATGGTGATACCAGAGGTGGTGCAGCACTTTCCGTAAAAGCTGTGACCGGAAAACCGATTTTATATGTTGGTATGGGAGAAAAGCTATCTGATTTAGAACAGTTTTATCCCGACAGAATGGCAAGCAGAATCCTTGGAATGGGAGATGTGCTTTCCCTGATTGAGAAGGCACAGGAAAACATATCCATTGATGAAGATAAAGAAAAAGAAATGGCTTCCCGAATGAAAAAGGGTAAGTTTGATTTCGAAGATTATCTGGAAAGCATGAAACAGATGCGTAATATGGGAGGTCTGACCAGTATTCTCGGAATGATGCCGGGGATGGGGAAGCAAATGAAGGACATGGAATCCATGGTAGATGAAAAGCAACTGGCAAGAACAGAGGCTATTGTATTATCCATGACTCCTGCGGAACGTAAGAATCCCAAATTATTAAACCCCAGCCGCAAGCATAGAATTGCAAAAGGCGCCGGTGTTGATATTGCGGTAGTAAACCGTTTTATAAAGCAATTTGAACAATCCCAAAAGATGATGAAACAAATGTCCGGTATGATGGGTGGAAAGCGTGGAAGAGGCGTTTTTGGCGGCCTTGGAGGTTTCGGCGGCATGAAATTTCCTTTTTAACTTGTTTTGAATATCAATTCAAATAAATTACTATTTTTAATTTTTTTCGGAGGTGAAAACAATGGCAGTAAAAATCAGATTAAGAAGAATGGGACATAAGAAAGCTCCTTTCTATAGAATCGTAGTGGCAGATTCCAGATCTCCCAGAGACGGAAAGTGCATCGATGAAATCGGAACTTATGATCCTAACACAGAACCCAGTACATTCAAGGTAGATGAAGAGCTGGCTAAAAAGTGGTTAGCAAATGGCGCACAGCCCACAGAAATTGTTAGCAGAATTTTCAAGCAGGCAGGTATTGAAAAGTAGGAACTGTTGACAAGCTCTTTGGAGGTGTACTATGAAGGAATTAGTTGAAGTCATTGCGAAAGCACTTGTTGAGAATCCTGATGAGGTTGTAGTAACCCAGAAGGAAGAGGGGAAGCACATTACACTTGAGCTTCATGTTGCTCCGTCCGATATGGGCAAAGTAATCGGTAAGCAGGGAAGAATTGCGAAAGCAATCCGTTCCGTAGTAAAAGCTGCTTCTACCAGAGAAAACAAGAAGGTAGACGTAGAAATCGTCTAATAAGACAGGGACGTGAATGCGTCCCTGTCTTTTTCTGTATAGGATTTTGCCGGGGCGTAGAGTTTGAAGACTCTTATTACGAGGAGAGAAGAATGGAAGATATATTGAAAGTAGGCGTGATTACTTCTACTCACGGTGTGCGTGGAGAAGTAAAGGTATATCCTACAACGGATGATGTAAATCGTTTTAAAAAATTAAAAAATGTAATGATTGATACCGGCAAGGAAATGTTGTCATTTGAAATTGCAGGTGTGAAGTTTTTTAAGAATATGGTGATTCTGAAATTTAAGGGTATTGATAACGTGGATGATGTACAAAAGTACAGACAAAAGGATTTGTATGTTGCACGTAAGGATGCCGTGAAATTATATAAAGACGAATACTTTATTGCAGATTTAATTGGCATTGAAGTGTTTGAAGAAGACGGATGTAAAGTTGGTGTCTTAAAAGAGGTAATGCCTACCGGTGCCAATGATGTATATGTGGTAGAGCTTTCCGAAGGCTTTGCGGGAAACGGACAGACGGAAGTGTTGATTCCGGCTATAAAACAGTGCATTCTTGAAGTGAAGCCTGAGGAAAATAAAATGACAGTACATTTACTGGACGGACTTCTTGAATAGAAAGTAAACTATTAGACATAATTTAGAAGTCGGAAAGGCAGGATTACGATGAACTTTCATGTACTTACTTTATTCCCGGATATGATTAAGCAGGGATTAAATACCAGTATTACAGGACGTTCCATTGAAAACGGAACCATTAGTCTGAATGCTGTTAATATCAGGGATTATACGATAAATAAACATAAAAAAGTAGATGATTATCCTTATGGAGGCGGTGCAGGGATGTTGATGCAGGCACAGCCCGTTTATGATGCATATAAAGCGATTGTTCAGAAGATTAAAACAAAACCGCGAGTTATTTATCTGACGCCCCAGGGAAAAGTGTTTAAACAATCCATGGCAAAAGAATTTGCATTAGAGGAAGACCTGATTTTCTTGTGCGGACATTATGAGGGAATTGATGAGAGGGTGCTTGAGGAAATTGTTACAGACTATATATCCATAGGAGATTATGTTCTTACAGGCGGGGAGCTGCCTGCTATGGTTTTAATGGATGCGATTTCCCGTATGGTACCAGGCGTACTTGGCAATCAGGAATCGGGGGATAGTGAAAGTCATAGTAATTATTTGCTGGAATATCCTCAATATTCCAGACCTGAAGAATGGATGGGGAAAAAAGTACCGGAAGTGTTATTATCCGGTGATCATGCAAAGGTAGATGAGTGGAGGTTAGAACAATCTTTACAAAGAACGAAAGTGCAGCGCCCTGACTTGTACGAAAAATGGGCCTCTGAAAATGAAGAATATTTTATCAAAAAGGCCAAAAAAGAAGAACGAAAACGCAGAAATGAACTTCGAAAACAAAAGCAAAAATAATACTTGCTTTTTTCGTTGACATATGGTAAATTATTAACGTTGTGATAAATGAGATGGTCCTCTGTTACGATATGTATTAAGAACATCCAAATATTATACAGCGCAAAAAGCGCAGAAATGAGGATAAAATGAGCGATATTATTAAAAACATCGAAGCTGCTCAGTTGAAGGCAGAAGTAACAGAATTCAACGTTGGTGATACTGTAAAGGTTTACGGTAAAATCAAAGAAGGAAACCGTGAAAGAATTCAGGTTTTTGAAGGTACTGTTTTAAAGAGACAGGGAACAGGTGCAAGAGAAACATTTACTGTTAGAAAGACTTCTAACGGTGTAGGTGTTGAAAAGACATGGCCTGTTCATTCTCCTAACGTAGAAAAGATTGAAGTGGTTAGAAGAGGTAAGGTAAGAAGAGCGAAACTTAACTACTTAAGAGACCGCGTTGGTAAGAAGGCTAAAGTGAAAGAGCTTGTAAGATAATAAAGTAATGATGTGAAGGACAGTTGTTTTGCAATTGTCCTTTTCTTATTGATTTAATTGTGTTAAAATTAAAAATGGTTTATCAGAAAATACCGGGTGGAATCAGATGGCAAGAAAAAAAGGACTTACTTTTTACGAAAAAGAAAAGAAAATCAGTAAAGCAATGATTAAAGAAATTCTTTGGATGATTTTTTATTGTTTTACGGCTGTGTTACTTGCATTTGTTCTTGTTTTTTCTGTCGGAATGAAAGTTGCGGTTATCGGGGTTTCTATGGAACCGGGGTTGTATAACGGACAGGAAATTCTGGTAAATAAGCTGGTATACAGACTTTCTTCACCTAAAAGGGGAGATGTGGTTGTGTTTCTTCCTAACGGAAATGAAAATTCATCCTATTATGTAAAACGTGTTGTAGGTCTTCCGGGTGAAACTATTCAAATTATTGACGGTTATGTTTATATTGACGGAAGGTTTTATGCAGAGGATGAAAGCTATGATATGATTGCTGATGCCGGAATAGCTGAGACGCCATTAAAACTGGGAGAAAAGGAATATTTTGTTCTTGGAGATAACCGAAATAACAGTGAAGACAGCCGTTCCGGTAATATTGGTACGGTTCATGCAGATGCAATTGAAGGAAAAGCCTGGTTTCACTTAAAATGTGAACATAGTGAAATGGGAATGATAGAATAGAGGTAAAAAATGAATTATCAATGGTATCCGGGTCATATGACAAAGGCCAAACGGATGATGCAGGAAAATATTAAACTTATAGATTTAGTGATAGAGCTGGTAGATGCCCGTATTCCTATGAGTAGCCGTAATCCTGATATCGATGAGCTTGCAAAAGGAAAAGCAAGGATTATCCTTTTGAATAAGTCTGATTTGGCGGATAAAAAATATAATGAAAAATGGACAGATTTTTTTAAAGAAAAAGGATTTCATGTACTTTTAATTAATGCAAGGACGGGAGCCGGAATAAAAGCTATCCAGGGACTTGTACAAGAAGCCTGCAAAGAAAAAATCGAAAGGGACAGAAGACGGGGAATTATAAACAGACCGGTACGTGCTATGGTTGTTGGAATTCCCAATGTTGGGAAATCTACATTTATTAATTCATTTGCCGGACGTGCTTGTGCAAAAACGGGAAACAAACCGGGAGTCACCAAGGGGAAACAATGGATACGTTTGAATAAAAATTTAGAACTTCTTGATACACCGGGAATTTTATGGCCCAGATTTGAAAATCAGAAGGTGGGAGAGCACCTTGCCATGATAGGCTCAATTAATGATGATATTATACAAATGGATGAACTGGCATATGCAACAATATCATATATTACAAAGGCATATCCCGGATTATTAGAAGCTCGTTTCGGTATTGAAATGAAAGAAAACAGTTTTGAAGCTTTAAAAGCAATCTGTAAAACCAGAGGATGCTTTTTGAAAGGAGAAGAACCTGATGTTATGAGAGCTTCCCAGCTGGTAATGGAAGATTTCAGAAACGGTAAAATTGGTCAGATAACATTAGAAAGTCCGGAGGAATGGCAGTGAAAAATAATTCAGTGTTAAAAGAGATTATGGGAACCAGTCTTTACTTGCTGGTTGTTTTAATATTAACATTTTTGGTAGTGACGTATGTAGGACAACGTACTAAGGTTAGCGGAAGCTCTATGGAACCGATGCTTAGTGACGGAGATAATTTAATTGTAGATAAGTTATCATATCGTTTTTCAGAACCGGAACGGTTTGATATTATTGTATTTCCTTTCCGCTATGCGGAAAAGACCTATTATATTAAACGAATTATAGGTTTGCCCGGTGAAACCGTTTTTATTGATGAAGAAGGAAATATTTATATAAACGATGAGCTTCTTAGTGAATCTTATGGACGGGAAGTAATTGAAGACCCCGGACGTGCCTATGAACCGGTTACATTAGGAGAGAATGAATATTTTGTTCTTGGAGATAACAGAAATAACAGTTCTGACAGTCGAGACCCGGTAGTTGGCAATATTCATCGTGATGAATTTATAGGGAAAGCCTGGGTTCGTATCTGGCCACTTAATAAAATGGGCATGATAAAACATCAGTAAGAGGGATAAAGATGCAACAGAAGATAAATGAAATTAAGAATCATTTACAGGCAGCCGAATTAAACGAGCTGCCTGACTTTATAAGAATGTATGAATCAGATGAAAGAACCGGTGTACAAAATCTGATTGAAAAAGCTAAAAAGCGTATAACAGAATATGAAAAAGAAATTGCAAGAACGAAAGAGATGAAGCGTTATGAGGAAGAATATTCTTCCTTTGCCTACATATGCGGTATTGATGAAGTTGGTAGAGGACCGCTTGCAGGACCGGTAGTTGCAGGCGCCGTTATTCTTCCAAAAGATTGTGATATTTTATATCTAAATGATTCTAAGCAGTTATCCGAAAAAAAGAGAGAAGAGCTTTATGATATCATTATGGGAAAAGCAGTTTCTGTAGGTCTTGGATATGTTTCACCGGAAAGAATAGATGAAATTAATATCCTTCAGGCAACATATGAGGCAATGAGAGAAGCGATTTCCAAACTTTCACCACAACCTGATTTACTATTAAATGATGCGGTAACCATACCGAAAATAGCAATCAGACAAGTTCCGATTATTAAAGGGGATGCAAAAAGTATTTCCATTGCTGCGGCAAGCATTGTGGCGAAAGTAACAAGGGACAGATTAATGGTAGATTATGACAGTGTATTTCCTGAGTATGGATTCGCATCAAATAAGGGTTATGGTGCGGCAGTACATCTGGAAGCACTGAAAAAATATGGTCCTACACCAATTCATCGTAAAAGCTTTATTAAGAATTTAATTTAAAAGCAGAATAATTCTGCGCATTACCAGAAAGGTACGGATACGAATGCGACTCTCACTTTTTGGGCAGGGTAATCAAGTTCATACAACAAATGTTCCGTCAGACAGTGCGGTCTTAGAGCAAAATATTAAAAACGGTACGGAGCAGGTCGCCGGAAAGCTACCCGGTGAAACTGTAACAGGTACCGTTGTTGATAAAAACGGAAATGATATATTGATTGCCATAGGTAAAAATCAAATACTTCAGGCAAAACTGGATGGCAGTATGCAAATTGATATCGGAAGACAATTTACATTTGCCGTGAAAAGTGCAGCAGGTAACAGGATTACTTTAAGTCCTCTGTTTACAAATCTTTCTAATGACCCAAATGTTAGTAAAGCACTGGAGATGGCCGGAATTCCTGAAACTGATTCATCTGTTGCCATGGTGAAATCCATGATGCAAGAGGGAATGCCTATTGACAAAAATTCCCTGCAACAAATGATGAGAAATATAAACATAAATCCAACTGCAAATATAGATACACTTGTTCAAATGACCAGGTTGCAGATTCCGATTACGGAAGAAAATATTTTTCAGTTTGAAGCATACAAAAATTATGAGCATCAGCTTTCGGAAGGAATCATGACAATAGCAGATTCCTTACCGGAAACTATGAAACAACTTAGTGCATCAGGGAATATGGCAGATGGAATACATTTATATAAAGAAATGTTTTTGTTACTTGGGGAAGCTCAGACTGCCGGCGAACATGCTAAAGCAATACCGGGAGAAGCGATTCCTTATGATTCTTCACAACTCTTGATGCAAGTGGCACAAGAAACAGACCCCATACAAAGAAATGATGCAGGGGCTCAACTTGGATTAAGCAGGGAGGAAACAGTTGCTCTTTCTGAGAACTTAAAGCAGGCAGGATTTGCTGAATTGGGAGATGCTGTTTTGTCAAATTTAGTAAATAAGAATGATTTTCTGTCTGAACTTAGTAAATTATTATCCGGAGAATCCTTTCCCGCTGAATTTAAGGAACAATTAGGTAAGTTACTTGAAAGTGATGAATTAAATAAGCTGATAAAACAGGAAATGAAGAATCAATGGATGCTTTCTCCTGAAGAAGTCGCTGAAGATAATAAAGTGGATGATTTATATCAGAAATTAAATAATCATTTAAACCGTTTAAGCCAGGCCGCAGAGCAAAATGCTATTCAATCACCTTTTGCGAAAGCAGTCAATACTATGTCCGGTAATATTGATTTTATGAATCAGTTAAACCAAATGTTTACCTATATTCAGATTCCGCTTAAAATGCAGGGGCAGGAAGCCAGCGGAGAATTATATGTTTATACAAACAAAAAGAATTTGGCAAAAGAAGACGGTGAGGTCAGTGCATTGCTTCATCTTGATATGGAACATCTTGGGAGTGTAAATGTACATGTCAGTATGAAAGATAAAAATGTTTCCACAAAATTTTATTTACAAGAGGACAGTTCCTTAGATCTTATTGCAAACCATATTGATATGTTGAATGAAAGACTGAACAAAAGAGGTTATCAGATGAATGCATCCTTTATTCATCAGGATGATGAGCAAACAGTAATGGATGAAATGTTAAAGCAGGACAAAAATATATCTGTTCTGTCCGGATATTCCTTTGATGCAAGGGCATAAGGAGAACGTATGAAGGAAAATAAAAATGAAAAACCGAAACAAGCCATAGCCCTTTCCTATAATCCGGAAGAAGATGCGCCAAAGGTTATTGCCTCGGGAAAAGGTGCATTGGCAGAACGAATTATTGAAAAGGCAAAGGAAGCGGAAGTTCCGGTACATCGGGATGATAAACTGGCAGATACTTTATCGCGTCTTGAAATCGGTGATATGATTCCGCCTGAGTTATATGAAGTCGTAGCGGAAATTTTGATTTTTGTAGATGCTATGGATAAAATTAAGGCAAAAATGGATGGTCCTAAGAAATAGAGGGAAATATTTGAATTCGGTATTAAAAGGTAAGGAATATGAAAAAAAAGTTGCGTTATACCTTGAAAAGCAAGGGATGCAACTGCTTGAGCAAAATTTCAGATGCAGGCACGGGGAAATTGATATTGTCGGAATCCATAAAGGATGTCTGGTATTTGTAGAGGTAAAGTACAGAAAAGATAACAGCCGCGGAGCGGCAGAGGAAGCAGTCGGAGTAAGTAAGCAGAAGAAAATCTGCTATACCTCCGATTATTTTCGTATCAGCCGTAAGCAATATCAGAAGATGCAGGTACGATATGATGTAGTGGCGATAACAAAGGACAATATTAAGTGGTATCAAAACGCTTTTCCCTATCAGGGGAAGGGAGGATGGTAATGAATAAATCAAAGAAAACAGAATTTACAAAGATAAATCGTAAATACAAAGAGCCGGTTATACAGCAAAACCGTTTAGGAGAGATTGAATATCTGACCTTCCCGCTCCTTAGCGAAACGGGGCTGGTTAATCATTTATTTACCACAAGAATGGGCGGTGTTAGCAAAGACATTTATACTTCCATGAACTTAAGCTATAGCAGAGGAGATGATAAAGGGGCAGTAGATGAAAACTACAAGAGAATTACTGCGGTTTTTCATTCATCTCCAAATCAAATCGTATGCTCTGATCAGACCCATACGACCAATGTAAGACTTGTTACCGGGAATGACTGCGGTAAAGGTGTTACAAAACAGAAAGACTATACGGATATTGACGGACTGATTACCGATGAACCCGGAATTATACTTGCAACCTTTTATGCGGATTGTGTTCCGTTATTCTTTATAGATACCGAACATAAAGCAATCGGACTTAGTCATTCCGGTTGGAGAGGTACGATAAGTAGAATGGGAGCATGTACGTTACAGGCTATGAAGGATGCTTTCGGCACCAAACCGGAAGCGGTGAAAGCAGCTATCGGCCCTTCTATCTGTCAGGATTGCTATGAGGTCAGTGAGGATGTAGCTGTACAGTTTAAAGAATTATTTGCTAATTGCTCGAAAGAGATATTGATACCGGGTAAGGAAAAAGGAAAATACCAGCTGAATTTATGGGAAGCCAACAGAAGGATTCTGATACAGGAAGGGATTTTACCGGAAAACCTGTCAGTTACTGATATATGCACTTGTTGTAATCCGCATTACTTGTTCTCACATAGAGCCAGTAACGGAAAGCGCGGAAATTTGGCCGCCATGATGGAATTAAGAAAGTCTTAATCTTTTTCATAAGAAACACTTAAAAAATATATGTTTTACTGTTATTATCAAACAGCGGAAAAGGCAGAAAGGACAAAAAACAATGATTAATATACTGGTTTGTGATGATGATAAAGAAATTGTAGATGCGATTGAAATTTATCTGAATCAGGAAGGATATCAGGTACATAAAGCCTACGATGGAGAGCAGGCAATTAAAATGTTAAAAGAACAAAACATTCATTTGCTTATAATTGATATCATGATGCCTAAGCTTGACGGTATCCGTGCCACGATTAAAATCAGGGAATATAGTAGTATCCCTATTATTTTTCTTTCTGCAAAGTCAGAAGACACAGATAAGATTTTAGGACTGAACATAGGAGCTGATGATTATGTTACGAAGCCTTTTAATCCTCTTGAACTTGTTGCAAGAGTAAAGTCTAATTTGCGTCGTTATACCCAGCTTGGTAATTTAAACGTTGAAAATAATGCATTGTTCACAGTTGGTGGACTTTGTATTAATGATGATACTAAAGAAGTTACAGTAGATGGTGAAAATGTGAAATTAACGCCTATTGAATATAATATTTTGCTGTTACTTGTAAAGAATCAGGGAAGGGTTTTTTCCATTGATCAAATTTACGAAAATATATGGAATGAAGAAGCAATAGGCGCTGACAATACGGTAGCGGTTCATATCAGACATATTCGGGAAAAAATCGAAATAAATCCAAAAGAACCCAAATATCTAAAGGTGGTTTGGGGAGTAGGCTATAAAATCGAAAAACAGTAATGAACAATTGGAGGAAATGATATGAAAAAGTTAAGTAAAGTGTTGTTACACGGATTACAGCATATATGTCTTGTAGGAGGTGTATTTGCTCTTGTAATGGCTTTATCAAGTTCTTTTGTATATATAGAAAACCGTGAAGGGCATGTAAAAAGTTATGATATTATAACAGAAGAACCGGGCACTGATTTTGAAAATTCGAAGATGTTTAATCAGCTTTTGGGAAATAATATATCTGATATTATCTGTTACGGGGCAATCAGAGGTCAGATGGAAACAAACGGAGTGTTTGATGCTGATAAAGCAATTGATGTTACTGCGTTTGCAAACAGATACACAGGAATTCCGTCAGAATATATTACAGCTGATTATTATTTGGAAGATTTAATTAAATGGGCACAGAACGGTTTTGAAACCGAAGAGGTTTTTATGACCGGTAAAGAAGCAGATACGTTCCTTTCTAACAAAAAAATAATAACAAAAATAAATTTTGAAAACGGAAATTATAATGGCGGAACCGTAAGCTATATTAATTCTGATATCGAAAAACAAAAACAAGTTGTTACTGTGTCCGGTAATGTAATATTAGAAGACGGTGACTCATTGCGAGACGATGTTAATGCCACTATTATGAAAAACCGTTATCGTACCATCAATGGTAAAATGATTGAAGATCATGTAACTTCATGGGAAGAATATTACGGTCTTTGCCAAATGGTGAAAAAGACTGCAGAAGATTTAAATACTAATTATCAGGAATATTTGGAATATAACGAATATTATGATAAGAGCAATTCTAATGTTGTTTATTATATCAGAAAGACAATCGGAAAGGATACTGAGGTATACAGTAACAGAGATGTAAAATCCGATAAGCTTGAGTTGTTAAAAGAACAGCTTCTTAGTGAATGCGATAAATTTATTATTTATGACCCTGAAAATATGGTATATGAAACCAATACTTTAATCGAAGAAGAAACTCTGCGCTATATTTTAAATGGTTATGAATATGCTTATCCGTCAGACACCCAGATTTTAATAGGGATTTCAGAAGAATATGCTGTTGCAGATGTTTTTTCCCAAGCGAAAACCGGTTATAACGGCAGAGCACCTTATTTCATTCCATATTTATGCGGAGCTATTGTAGCATTGATTGGATATTTATTCCTTTTGGTTGTATTAACCAAACTGGAAGGAAAAGTAAAAGTGAAAAGCACAGATGAAATTGTAATCCGTCTAAATCCTGAGGATAAGATTCCGACAGAAGCCATGTTAATCCTTGCCGTAATAGTCGGTGTTATTTTGGCTTTTCTTGCAGATTTTCTGATATTCAGCGGCAGAGCCGGCAGAATTGTAGGCAATTACGGATGGATAATATTATGCTGTGTTGCAGTGCTGTTATTCAGTCTGGCCTTTTCTTTCTTCTATTATAGTTTTGTGAGAAGAATCAAGGCAGGAACTTTATGGAAAAATAGCTTTATTAGAAAACTTTATTGCCGTATCGAAAAGAGTGCATTATATATTTATGATAATGCAGCAATCGTACTTCGTGTATGGATTCCATATGTTGCTTTTATAGTATTGAATATTGTGATAATTGGTGTAGGTAAAGGAATCGGTTTACTGATTGCACTTATACTTGATGTCTTTGTCGGAATTGTATTATATAAATCAGCTCAAGACAGACAGAGGATTCTAAAAGGCATTCAAAAAATTAATGATGGGGACATGGAACATCATATTGATACCACCGGTCTTCATGGAGATAATCTTGTACTTGCTAATTCTGTAAATCATATTGGTGAAGGAATTAGAAATGCTGTTGCAACCAGTATGAAAGATGAAAGAATGAAAGCGGATTTGATTACTAATGTATCTCATGATATAAAGACACCGCTTACTTCCATTATTAATTATGTAGATTTGATTAAGCGTGAAAACGTAGAAAATTCTAAAGTAAGAGAGTATATTGAAATTCTTGATGTAAAATCACAGCGTTTAAAACAGTTGACAGATGATTTGGTAGAAGCATCAAAAATTTCCTCCGGTAATATCGTTCTTCAATGGGAAAAAATTAATCTCGTTGAGCTTTTAAATCAAACCATCGGAGAATTTTCAGAAAAGTTTGAAGAAAAGAAATTAACTCCGGTACTTCGTTCTGTTAAAAATGCCATGCTGATAGAAGCAGATAGCAGAAGAATTTGGAGAGTAATTGAAAATCTTTTCAATAATATTTTTAAATATGCATTAGAAGGAACCAGAGTATATATTGATTTACAGGAAATAGATTTTAAAGAAGGAAAACAGGTTGTATTATCCATTTTAAATATTTCTGCGAATCCCATAAAAGTCAATACGGAAGAACTGACAGAACGCTTTATCAGAGGTGATGAATCCAGAACAACAGAAGGTAGCGGACTTGGACTTTCTATCGCAAAGAATCTGACAGAAGTACAAAAGGGTAAATTTGACATTATCATTGATGGTGACTTGTTTAAGGTTGTACTTACATTTCCGCAACTGGAAAAATAGTTAAAATAAAAAGTAAATCAGTAAATCATAAAAGCCTAAGAAGTGTTATTTACTTCTTAGGCTTTATTTTTTCTTGAATATAAATAAAGTGATAAATTACTTATGCAGGGTCATCCTGTATCAGACCAATTTCACGATTATTATATTTGGCAAGAATTTCATGTATTTTTTCAGTAGGTGTATAAACATTTGCCATGGATGAGTCATGATTCATAAAATCAATGATAGAAGCTAAAAATTTGCTCATATCAGCTTCCACATAATAAGGTCTTTCCTTTAATTCGGGAATCTGATAGGTTAAATTAGTGCTGATTACTTTGTCAAAATAGCATTTTTCATAAGCTTCATCAAATTTAGACAAACCTTCCGTAAACAGACCGAACGTACAGCAGATATAAACACGTTTTGCATTCATCGCTTTTAACTGTTTCGCCGTATCAATCATACTTCCGCCGGAAGAAATCATGTCATCAATAATAATAACATCCTTACCGTCAATATTGTCACCTAAGAATTCATGGGCAACAATAGGATTTTTGCCGTTTACGATAGTAGAATAGTCACGACGTTTATAAAACATACCGGTATCTACACCAAGAACGTTTGCAAAATAAACAGCGCGGTCAAGAGCACCTTCATCGGGACTGATAACAATCAGATGTTCCTTGTCAATCAACAGATGTTCTTCTGTGTGCAGAAGAGCACGAATAAATTGATAGGGCGGAAGAAAATTATCAAAACCGCACAGGGGTGCTGCATTCATAACTCTCGGGTCATGTGCATCGAAGGTAATAAAGTTATTTACACCCATATTGCGAAGCTCTGTAATCGCATAAGCGCAATCTAAGGATTCGCGGCCGGTTCTTTTATGCTGTCTTCCTTCATAAAGGAAAGGCATGATGACATTAATTCTGTGTGCTTTACCGTTTACGGCAGAAATAATTCTCTTTAAATCCTGATAATGATCATCAGGAGACTTATAATTGGTATATCCGTTCATTTTATATGAAATACTGTGGTTGCAAACGTCAACAAGAATAAATAAATCTTTACCTCTTACTGATTCCGCAATAGAACCTTTTGCTTCACCGCTACCAAAACGCGGACAACTGGAATCAACAATAAAATTATCTGATACATAGCCTTCAAAAGCAGGATCGTTTTTTGCTACATTTTTTACATCTCGTCTGAAGTTTACCAAATAATTATTGATGCTGTTTCCAAGTCTTGTTGCTGAGTCAAGTACAATTAATTTTAAAGGAGCAACCGGAAGGGCTGCTTCGAGCTCTCGTAAATTAGGCATGATAACCTCCATATATATAGTAGTTTTCAAAAAAACTTCCATATAATTTATAACATTATGCTAGTGACACGTCAAGGAATTTCTAGTACAATAATATATCGGAAGGAAGAAAATAATTGTATGAAACATTTGATAAAAGATGTATTGCCGGGAAGTATTGCCGAAGAATTGGAAATAGAATCAGGGGATTACCTTTTGGCAATCAACAATAATGAAATTGAAGATATTTTTGATTATCAATATTATGTGGAAGATACATATATTGAGATATTAATTGAAAAGCAAGATAAAGAGCAGTGGTTATTGGAAGTTGACAAAGAGGAAGATGAAGACCTGGGCATTGTATTTAATAACGGATTGATGGATGAGTACAAATCTTGCCACAATAAATGTATATTTTGCTTTATTGACCAGATGCCGAAGGGGATGAGAGAAACCCTGTATTTTAAAGATGATGATTCAAGACTTTCTTTTTTACAGGGGAATTATGTGACATTAACCAATATGTCTGATCATGACCTTGACAGAATTATTAAATATCATTTATCTCCGATAAATATTTCATTTCAAACTATGAACCCAAGTCTTCGGTGTAAAATGTTAAATAACCGATTTGCCGGAGAGTCTTTAAAAAAGGTGGACAGATTGTTTGAAGCGGGAATTACCATGAACGGTCAAATTGTTCTCTGTAAAGGAATAAATGACGGTGAGGAACTTCGTTTCAGTATCTGTGAGATGATGAAATACCTGCCATACTTAGAAAGCGTTTCCGTAGTTCCGGTAGGTCTGTCCAAATATCGGGAGGGACTGTACCCATTAGAGCCTTTTAACTCTGATGATGCAAAAGAAGTTCTTGAAATGATTCATAGCTTTCAAAAGGAAGCCTATGAAAAATATGGCACTCATTTTATTCATGCCAGTGATGAATGGTATATACTTGCAGGGGAAGAAATTCCGCCCAAAGAGAATTATGATGGGTATTTGCAACTTGAAAATGGTGTAGGAATGGTTCGTCTTCTTCTGGAAGAGTTTCGAGAAGCAGTTAATACGATAAAAAAGAAAAAAGAATCAATAATGAATACTTCCCTATGGCCTAAGACTTTGTCTATAGCCACAGGAAGACTGGCTTATCCTTATATCAGGCAAATGGCAGATGAACTGATGTCATTGTTCCCGGGATTTAGTATTTATGTGTATTCCATTAAGAATCATTTCTTTGGTGAAATGATCACTGTCTCAGGGCTTCTGACTGGCGGAGATATTATTGACCAGTTATCGGATAAACCCTTGGGTGAAAGACTTTTGTTACCTCAGAATGTACTTCGAAGCGGTGAAGATGTTTTTCTGGATGATGTAACTCTTAAGGACATGGAAAAGGCTTTACAAGTACCGATAGATATTGTAAAATCAAGCGGATATGACTTTGTGAACACGATTCTTAAATTGTAATTTTGAAAGAGGTTAATTTATGAGTAAAAGAAAAGGAAAGCCCATTGTAGCAGTTGTAGGACGTCCTAACGTCGGAAAGTCTACCTTGTTCAATGCTTTGGCAGGTGAGAGAATTTCAATTGTAAAAGATACACCCGGAATTACCAGGGACAGAATCTATGCTGATGTCACTTGGCTTGACCGTTCCTTTACCTTGATTGATACTGGGGGCATCGAACCCGACAGCAGTGATGTGATTTTATCACAGATGAGAGAGCAGGCAGAGATTGCAATCAGTACGGCAGATGTTATCATGTTTATGGTAGATGTGAAACAGGGACTTCAGGATGCAGATGCAAAAGTAGCCGACATGCTTCGCCGTTCCCATAAACCGGTGGTACTTGTAGTAAATAAGGTAGATAACTTTGAAAAATATATGGCTGATGTGTATGAGTTTTATAATTTGGGAATCGGAGAACCTCATGCCATTTCTGCTGCAAATCAGCTTGGTATGGGTGATATGCTGGATGAAGTTATCAGTCATTTTGGTGATGCCGGAACTGATGAAGAAGAGGATGACCGTATCCGGGTTGCTATTGTAGGAAAGCCTAATGTCGGAAAATCTTCTCTTATTAATAAAATGCTTGGAGAAAACAGACTGATTGTTTCTGATATTGCAGGAACTACCAGGGATGCAGTAGATACTCCTGTAAAGCACAACGGTAAGGAATATATCTTTATTGACACAGCCGGTCTTCGCCGGAAAAATAAGATTAAAGAAGAACTGGAACGTTTCATGATTGTCCGTACCGTCAGTGCTGTAGAACGGGCTGATATAGTGGTACTTGTTATTGATGCAATAGAAGGCGTTACAGAACAAGACGCTAAAATTGCCGGAATCGCCCATGAAAGAGGGAAAGCAGTTATTATTGCCGTTAATAAATGGGATGCGATAGAAAAGGATAATAAAACGGTTAATCAATACACAGACAGAATCCGTAATATTCTTTCCTATATGCCTTATGCGGAAATCACCTTTATTTCTGCATCTACAGGTCAGAGACTTCCCAAGCTTTTTGATTTGATAGATATGGTAGCAGAAAACCATGCTATGCGCGTGGGAACCGGTGTCTTAAATGAAATAATGGCTGAAGCGGTTGCTCTGCAGCAACCGCCTTCAGATAAAGGAAAGAGATTACGCCTTTACTATATTACTCAGGCAGCGGTGAAACCGCCTACTTTTGTTATCTTTGTAAATGATAAAGAATTGATGCATTTTTCATATACCAGATATATTGAAAATAAAATAAGAGAAGCCTTTGGATTTAAAGGAACTCCGCTTAAATTTATCATAAGAGAAAGAAAGGAAAATAAATAAAGTGGAACGTATTATATGTATCGTAATCGGTTATGTATTTGGTTTGTTTCAAACCGCATTTATCTATGGCAAAATGCATGGAATTGACATCAGAGACCATGGAAGCGGAAATGCCGGAACAACCAATGCTCTTCGTGTTCTCGGAACAAAAGCCGGACTGATTGTTTTTGCCGGTGATGTGTTAAAATGTATTCTTGCAATGGTAGTATGCAGTGCAATTTTCGGTGCTGCCAATCCTGAAAAAGCATATTTATTGAGGCTGTATGGTGCGGCAGGTGCTATTTTAGGACACAATTTTCCTTTTTATTTAAATTTCCGCGGAGGTAAAGGAATTGCGGCCACAGCAGGTTTGATTCTTGCTTTTCATCCATTTTTTATTCCCATGGGCGTGATTTTATTTTTTGGCATTTTTCTGACAACGCATTATGTATCATTAGGTTCTCTGCTTGTTTATGCCGGACTTATGATTGAAATGGTGATTTGCGGTCAACTTGGTGTATTCGGTTCACCACAAGCTGTTTTAAATGAAATGTACGTGATTACAGCATTTTTAACTATAATGGCTTATTATAAACACAGAGAAAATATCGGTCGTCTTTTAAAAGGAAATGAACGAAAAACATATTTATTCAAAAAAAATAAAGTAGATTAATCAAAAATAAAGGAAGGAATCAATTATGGCAAAAATAGGAATTATCGGCGCCGGAAGTTGGGGGATTGCGTTAGCAGTTTTATTACACAAAAACGGCAATGAGATAACTATATGGTCAGCATTACCGGATGAAATCACCATGTTAAAGGAAACCCATGAGCAGAAGGATAAGCTTCCGGGAGTAAAACTGGCAGAAGATATGATTTTTACAACTGAGTTAAACGAGGCAGTGGAAGGAATGGATGTACTTGTTTTGGCAGTACCTTCTCCTTTTACCAGAAGCACTTCTGCACTTATGAAGCCTTTTGTTGAGGAAGGTCAAAAAATTGTAAATGTTGCCAAAGGAATTGAAGAAGCAACACTAATGACCCTTTCTGAAATCATTGAAGAGGAAATTCCTCAGGCAGATGTTGCGGTTCTTTCCGGTCCTTCCCATGCGGAAGAAGTGGGACGAGGTATTCCGACTACAATCGTTGTAGGTTCTAAAAAGAAAGAAACAGCAGAATATTTGCAAAATTTATTTATGAATGAAGTGTTCCGTGTTTATATCAGTTCTGACGTGCTTGGTATTGAGCTTGGAGCAGCGCTAAAAAATGTAGTAGCTCTGGCTGCAGGAATTGCAGACGGACTCGGCTACGGAGATAATACCAAAGCAGCTTTGATTACCAGAGGAATTGCAGAAATTGCAAGACTCGGTGTGAAAATGGGTTGTAGAATTGAAACCTTTTGCGGGCTTACAGGTATCGGTGATTTAATTGTAACTTGTGCTTCCATGCATTCCAGAAACAGAAGAGCCGGTATTTTAATCGGTAAGGGCGCTTCTATGGAAGAAGCCATGTCAGAAGTAAAGATGGTAGTAGAAGGGGTTTATTCTGCCAAAGCAGGTTATGCACTTGCAAATAAATATAATGTCAGCATGCCTATTGTAGAGCATGTTAATAAAGTTTTGTTTGAAAACATGCCTGCATCAGAGGCAGTAAAAGAACTGATGCTGCGTGATAAAAAAATTGAAAACATAGATTTAAGACAGTTAGGAGAGAATACATCTGTAACTGATTGGTAGGAAAAGTATGTCTGAAAATAATAATGATAAGTTTTGGGAAACGAATGATGATTTTTGGAGTAAGCCGGTAGCTTCTGATGACTGGCTTAAAAGTGATACAAATTCATATGAGAAAAAAGGCGAAGATATTACGAATAAGAATGAAGATGTTGATTTGTGGGAAGAGCCCGTAAATCCTTATTTGAATCGTGATACACACTTTAATACCTATGAAACCAAACAGGTGCAACAACCTGTTAATGCTACCATATTAAACGGACAAGTACTTGAGAAACCTAAAAAGAAAATTCATATACATACAATCATCTGCTTATCCTTTATTACCATTGCAATTCTCAGTATTGTAGGGGCGTTTGCAAAGTATTCCCTTGCAAAGAAAACTGCTATTCATACAGTAAATCAGGTGAGTTATACAGAAACTGAAGTAGATAATACTTTCTCATATGATTCCAATAATGAAATATCATTAGCAGGAGAAGCGGTTTCCTATGTCAGCGAAGAGAATTTTACCGGTTTTCCTAAAAATATGAAGTTAATCGGAATTTATATTGAAGTAAACAGCACAGAATATATTTACGGAGCTAACATACTTCAAGAAATTTATTTGGGATATGTTTTAGATGATAAACCCTATTATCAAAAAATGCCCAGACAGGATGTCATTTATCCTTATGCATCAAGTAAAGGTTTTCAAAGAGAAGAAATTTTAGGAAGCTATGGATTAGGAAACGGCATAGATGATGAGGGGTATTTGTTCTTTTTCGTACCGTCTCAAATTCAGGAAGTAACTTTATATATGCCAAAGACAGTGAAAGAAAACTATATTGATGTAATTGAAACTGTTTATTATGTTTCTTTTCCGATTACAGAAGGCGAAAAGGAGGCAAATAAATGAGAGCAGTTAAAATAATCATCACTGTTTTTGTTGCAATTATCAGCATATTTATTTCTCTATTGTCTTTTGCGATTCTGTTCAGTGAAACAGATTATCTGAAATATGAAGCAATGGGAAATACGGACCCTGTTATTACCACAGCAGAAATAGCATATCTGGGTAATGAATATAACGGAGAGTCCGAAGAGGGCTATTCCTATTATCAGCTTAATCTGATGATAGAAAATAACAGTAATTATAATTATGATACAAATACTGTGCTTCTTCATTATGACAGTTCTGCCTATGATGATAACGATAGTAAACACTACAGTGTTTTACCAATCAAGGAAGAAATTTTTGGATTTGATGAAACAAATTGTATTCCGGCAGGAAAAGAAGCAACCTGTACTAAGGTTCTTTGTATTGAAGATGGATGTCACGGATTTTTAGTAACCTATCACAATTACAGAACTGATAAGGAACAGATAATAGCGATTGACTTATAAATAGGAGGAAAAATTTATGCAGCAGTTTGGAAGTACACAGGAATATGTAGCTTCAGAGCAGCTTATGGCAAGTGTTAATGTTGCCATTGCTTTAAAGAAGCCTCTTTTAATTAAAGGGGAACCGGGCACCGGTAAGACCATGCTGGCCCAGGCAGTAGCAAAATCTCTTGGTAAAAAATTGATTATCTGGAATATTAAATCCACCACAAAAGCCCAGGATGGTCTATACATGTATGATACAATCCAGAGATTGTATGACGGACAGTTTGGAGAAGAAGGTGTTGATGATATTTCTAGATATATTAAGCTTGGAAAACTTGGTGAAGCTTTTGACAGCGATGAACAGGTTATTTTATTAATTGATGAAATCGATAAAGCCGACCTTGAGTTTCCCAATGACCTTCTTTGGGAGCTTGATCAGATGGAATTCTATATTCATGAAACAAAACGAACTGTAAAGGCAAAACAACGTCCCATTGTAATCATTACTTCTAATGCGGAAAAAGAGCTTCCTGATGCTTTTTTAAGGAGATGTATTTTTCATTATATAGATTTCCCGGATGAAGTATTAATGGAAGAAATTGTAAAAACCCATCATCCTGATGTAGAAGCTAATCTACTCAAAAATGCTATGGATGTCTTTTACCGGATTCGTTCTTTGAAGGACATTCGTAAGAAGCCAAGTACATCTGAATTAATAGACTGGATTAATGCACTTCAAATCGGCGGTATTTCTGCAGAAAAGATTAAATCTGAGCTTCCTTTTGTAGGTGTGATTGTTAAGAAAGACGAAGATTTGGAAGGTTTAAAGCAAAGACTGAACTAAACAGAAAGGAATGGTACCGGCATGTTTACCAGGTTCTTTTACACATGTAGGGCAAAAGGACTTCGCATTGCCTTAACTGAGTGGCTTGCGCTGCAGGAAGCTTTGGAGAAAGGTCTTGCAGGAAGCAGTCTTACAGAGTTTTATTATTTAGCCAGAATGATACTGGTAAAAAGTGAAACAGATTTTGATAAATTTGATATGGCTTTTGAAGAAGTCTTTAAAGGGGTGCAGTCTGAAAATGAAATTTCCAAAAATATGCTGCGTTGGCTTGATAAATCAGAGCTGATTGATATGGTTGACGAGGAAGACCGATTCCGAATGAATGAGCAGGACGGTATTTTTACAGATCTTGATAAAGACGAAGTAGAAGCTAAGTTTAAGGAGCGTTTAAGAGATCAGGACAGCGAACATAATGGCGGAAGTTTTTGGATCGGAAGTATGGGTAAAACCTCTTTTGGTAATGCGGGTGGTAATATGGGAGGAATCCGTGTAGGCGGACAGACCGGTTACCAGAGTGCCTTTCAGGTTATCGGTGCCCGTAAATACCGTGATTTTCGTGATGACAGAGTGCTTGAGAACAGACAATTCCAATTAGCACTTCGTAAGTTACGTCAATTTTCTACTAAACTGGATATACCAAAAACGGAGCTTGATATTAACGGAACCGTAGATAAGACCTGTAACAATGGCGGCTGCTTACAAATTGTGATGGAACGTCCCAGAAAAAATGCAGTGAAGCTTCTTCTATTAATGGATTCCGGCGGAACCATGATTCCCTACAGCTCCCTGCTGAATGATTTGTTCCAGTCAGTTAATAAATCCAACCATTATAAGGATGTTAAGGTATATTATTTCCATAACTGTATTTATTCCAAACTGTACAAAACACCCGAATGCGAAAACGGAGAATGGATTGATACAGAATGGATGTTCCGGAATCTTGACAGTGATTATAAAGTTATTATTGTAGGTGATGCTGCAATGGCACCTGAGGAACTTTATTCCACCACAGGAAATTACAGAGGTCCTAATGGTGGGCTTTCCGGTTACGAATGGCTTCAACTCATGAAACGCCACTACAAAAAGATCGTTTGGCTGAATCCCAAAATGGCACCCAGTCATGCACCATGGAGAGAAGCCGAAACTGCGGTAAAAGCTATGTTTCCCATGTATAAGCTGACAGTAGATGGACTGAATCAAGCGATGATGAAGCTGATTAGCAACAAATAGTTATTGACAAAGATTTTTAAGCTATGTATAATGATGACAATTAAAAAGATGATAAAGCAATGATGAGAAGAGTACCTTTATTAAAATGCTGACAGAGAGTTGCCGGTTGGTGAGAGGCGCAAGAAAGATGGAGGGAAGTACATCTCGGAGCAGTAAACCGAACAATTTGATTTTCAGTAGGCTTTACCGGCAGGCACCGATATCAGCCATAGTATATTGATACTTACTAAGCTATAAAGTGTGAGCTTTATAGGAACATTAGGTGGTAACACGAGTAATAACTCGTCCTTTTGATAAGGACGGGTTTTTTATTTTTTACAGAATAGAAAAAGGAGGAGAAAACGATGACAATTTTTGACGAATTGAAAGCCAGAGGGCTTCTTGCACAGCTCACTGACGAAGAAGAAATTAAAGAATTAATTAACAACGGAAAGGCAACCTTTTATATTGGTTTTGACCCTACAGCAGATTCCCTTCATGTAGGACACTTTATGGCACTTTGTTTAATGAAACGTTTACAAATGGCCGGAAACAAGCCCATTGCTTTAATTGGTGGCGGTACAGCAATGATTGGTGACCCTTCCGGAAGAACAGATATGCGTTCTATGATGACTGTTGAAACGATTCAGCATAACTGCGATTGCTTTAAAGAGCAGATGAGTAAGTTTATTGATTTTTCCGATGGTAAGGCATTAATGGTAAATAATGCTGATTGGCTTCTTGGAAAGAATTATATTGAATTTTTAAGAGAAGTTGGTCCTCATTTCTCCGTTAATAATATGCTTCGTGCAGAATGCTACAAACAGAGAATGGAAAAGGGATTAAGTTTTCTCGAATTTAACTACATGATTATGCAGAGCTACGACTTTTATGAGTTGTTCCAGAAATACGGCTGTAATATGCAGTTTGGCGGTGATGACCAGTGGAGTAACATGCTCGGCGGCACTGAATTAATCAGACGTAAATTAGGTAAAGATGCTTACGCAATGACCATTACATTACTTCTTAACTCTGAAGGAAAGAAGATGGGTAAGACACAGAAAGGTGCGGTATGGCTTGATCCTAACAAGACCACTCCTTTTGAGTTCTACCAGTACTGGAGAAACGTAGCAGATGCTGATGTTTTGAAATGTATCCGTATGCTGACATTCCTTCCGTTAGAAGAAATCGAAAAGATGGATTCATGGGAAGGAAGCCAGTTAAATCAGGCAAAAGAAATCCTAGCTTATGAGCTTACCAAATTAGTACATGGTGAAGAAGAAGCAGCAAAAGCACAGGAAAGTGCAAGAGCTTTGTTCAGTGCCGGTGTAGCGGCTGATATGCCCACTGCAGAACTGACAGAAGAAGATTTTTCAGAAGGAAGCATTGATTTAATCAGTGTACTTTGCAAATCCGGTTTGGTAGCTTCCCGTTCTGAAGGAAGACGTGCCATTGAGCAGGGCGGTGTTACCGTAGGTAATGATAAAGTAACTGATATCAAAGCTGCATTTGCAAAGGATATCTTTGCAGGAGACGGTATTGTTGTAAAACGTGGTAAAAAGAATTTCCGTAAAGTAGTGCTTAAGTAATAAAAAAATGATATAATATGTGCGAAGCACATTTGGAATTCAGTTGCGCTTCCGAAGGTTACCTTCGGGAGCGTTACTTATATAAACAAAAGGAGATAGGTATGAAAGAAGTTGCTTATCATTATAAAAATCTTCAGATTCCCGGCGGCGGTTATGTTACCGGATTTTTATTTCATCCTACAGAAAAAAATATACTGTATTTAAGGACTGATATTGGTGGAAGTTATAAGTATGAATACGAGACTGACAGGTGGTATAGCCTAACCGAATCTGTAACCATGTTTGATTTAAGGGAAACTTTTCCGATTGCTCTTTGTACGGATGTTAAAAAGCCTTCACGACTACTAATTGTGAGCGGAGTTAACCGGCAGGATAAAAAAGGAAAACTTAGTATTTCTGATGACTATGGAAAAAGCTTTCGACATTTAGACATGCCCTGCTTTGTACATGGAAATTTAAACGGTAGGGGAACCGGATATCGGATGGTAACTGACCCGGCAAATGATAACGGATTATATTTTGCAAGCCAGCGTGACGGACTTTATTATTCCCCTGATTTAGGACAAACTTGGGAACAGAGAGCAACAGGTAATGAAAAATGTATGACCTGTGTTTGGGTATCACCTACAGGCCAAACTGTAGTTGCAGGGACTGCCGGGGTTACTACCGGAACCAAAGAAACAAGGGGACACAGTCTGTATGTATCCTATGACTTCGGATACACCTTTGAAAAGCTAATGATGCCGGAAAATATTCAGATAGAAGGTTCAAAATGGAGCGGCTATGTAGCACATCGCTACGATTATGACGGAACTTTCTTATACATAACTCTGGTAAATACAGGAGACCGTGCTTATGTTACGGAAATGGGCTACAGTTGTGACTGTGGCAATGTTCTTGGCGGACGGATTATCCGTTACAGCTTTGATCAAGAAGGTAAAATAACCGGCTATACGGATATTACGCCTACCTGCTTTTGGAATAAAGAAGGGGCTTATGAAGTGGCCAAAAACAGCGTATACCGTTTTGGGTTTGGGGGGATAAGCAGCTGCGCTGTTAAACCCGGTCTTATAGCTGCAAGTACCTTATGCAGAGACGAAGGTGATATGATGTTTATTTCCTTTGACTACGGTGAACACTGGGAACCGGCATTATATGATTTATCATTGGGAAATCTGCAATTTGAGACACCATATATGAAGCCCTGCTATAATGGCAATGAAAGTTTAATTCATTGGCTCAGTGACGTGAAATTCAATCCCTTTGATCCGGATGAAGTATGGTTTAACAGCGGAACCGGTGTATTTAAGAGCAAGCATTTTACATCTGATAAAAGAAGCTTTGTGGATTGTTGTAAGGGTATCGAAGAAACCGTTCACTTAAATATTTACGGTATGCCTAAGGGTCCCGTGCAAGCACTTGATATTGTAGGTGATTTAGGCGGATTTGCTTTTAAGGAATTAGACAAGCCCTGTGAAAACTCCTTTGCAGATGAAAACGGCAATCGTTATATTACCTGTATTAATGCCGACTTTTCCGATGAAGATCCTGAAACGGTAATCGTGACTCCCAGAGGAAATTGGAAAGGGAAAACAAAAGGCGGTCTGATTATTTCCCATGATTACGGACAAAGCTTTGATAGAATTTCTTTGCCTTTCGGGATTTCTGATTACCTGGATGAACGTTTTCGTATGATTGAAATGCCTAATGTAAATTCCGGATGGGTAGCTTTAAACAGCAAATCAGATACGATAGTATATTGCGTAGCTGACGGTATTGATTTGTTTATGAAGGGAATTATTGTAAGCAATAATCTCGGAAAAACTTTCCGTAAAGTAATAATATTTGATGCCGAAGGAAATGATATTTCGGATTCAAGTCTTCACATGAAAGTTTTTTCTGACAGAGTCAATCCGGACGTATTTTATGGCTTTGGTGATGATTATACACTGTATATCAGTACTGATAAAGGAAATCATTTCATGCCACTTAACGTTTCCGGTTTTCCCGAGCGCAAAACCGTATTCGGGTTAATTGACTGTGCCAATAAAACAGAAATACGTGGAGAAGCAGGTAAGGAGGGAGTATTTTATTTATCTGCTTATGAAAACGGTTTATGGAAGCTTCATATTAACATCGCCCAAAAGACTGCAACTGCAATTCCGCTTACAAAAGAAGGTGAAAGTGTGTTTGCAATGGGCCTTGGATTACTTCGTGAAGGCGGAAATTATGCAGCAGAAAACAAAGCGCTCTACATAGCCGGTGAAATTGACGGACTTTATGGATTCTTCCGTTCGGAAGATGACGGTAAAAGCTGGGTTAAAATTAATAACGAAATGCAACATTTCGGTGATATTAACAGCATAGACGGAGATTGCCGAAAGTTTGGTAGATTTTATATTGCAACAGGCTCTTTCGGGTTAAAGTATGGTGAAATAGCTGAGGATGAAACATGCAATACAAATTAATCAGAAGCAAAAGAAAAACGATTTCCATTTCATTTGATGATGATGTCAATGTAATCGTCAAAGCACCTAATTGGATCAGCAAGGCCCAAATTAATTCTTTTGTTTCAGAAAAAGAAGATTGGATTAATGCTACCAGGGTAAGGCTTATCAATGCTAAAAGAAGCGAACTGAAAGAACGGTTACAGCTTATAAACGGAGATGAATTACCTTTTTTGGATGGAAAGCTCATGCTTACTGTTATCAGGGAAGGCAGGAAAACCGGAAAAGTTAAACAGATTCAAAACCGTTTACTGTTGTGGATACCTTATGATGCAGATTATGAGCTGAAACGTTCCTTAGTTGAAAAATGGTATCGGAAACGGGCGGCTGAATTGATTCCTCAAAAAACATACCAATTTGCTAATCAATTAGGTGTGCAATATAAAGATATTAGCATAAAGGATCAAAAAAGCAGATGGGGGAGCTGCAGCAGTAAAGGAAACCTTAATTTTAATTTCAGAATAATGATGGCTCCGGAAAGAGTATGTGATTATGTGATATGGCATGAGCTTTGTCATTTGGTACATATGAATCATTCCGAAGCATTTTGGAAATTGGTTTCATCTAATTGCAGTGATTATAAAATTAGCAGACAATGGTTAAAAGAAAACGTAAAGAAGTTATATCCGATTTAGTTATGATACAGTAAATAAAAAATTTCAAGTATTTAATTATGAAAAAGGAAGGTATTTGATATGAGAATCGGTGTGGATTATTATCCTGAACATTGGGATAAAAGTTTATGGGAACAAGATGCGGACCTGATGCAAAAAACAGGTGTTAAAGTAGTCCGGATGGGTGAATTTGCTTGGTGCAGATTTGAACCTACGGAAGGGAATTTCTGCTTTGAATGGCTGGATGAAATTATTAATATCTTTTCAATGCGTAATATTGATGTAGTCCTTTGTACTCCTACAAACTGTCCTCCGTTATGGCTTTATGAAAAATATCCCGATGCGGTACAGACAGGAAGGGACGGACAAAAGATTGCTACCGGAATTCGCGGACACAGATGCTATAATAATCCGGATTTTATCAGACATTCCAAACAAATTATACACAATATGACAAAGCGCTATGCAGATAATAAAGCAGTTATTGCATGGCAGATTGATAATGAACTGGAAGCTAATTTCTGCCATTGCGAAATCTGTATCGGTGAATTCAGAAATTGGTTAAAGGATAAATACGGAAGTGTAGATGCTATCAACCAAGCATACGGAAATAATATGTGGAGCGGGGAATACTCCGCATGGGAACAGATTAAACCTGCTTACGGCAGTAATCCATATGCATGGTTCCATCCTTCCTTTATGCTTGATTTCAACCGATATGCTTCTGATAACATGATAAAATATGTTAAGATGCAGACAGAAATTATCAGAGAAAATTGTCCGGATACCAAGATAACCACCAATACCTGGTTTTGTGAAAATATGCCTGATTTTTATAAAACCTTTAAAGAACTTGATTTTGTTTCTTATGACAATTATCCTGTCAGCAAAATTCCCGAGGATCCAGAGGATTACTATACGCATGCATTTCATCTGGATTTAATGCGTGGCATCAAGAGAGATAATTTTTGGATTATGGAACAGCTCAGTGGAGGTATGGGATGTTGGATGCCTATGCAGCAAATGCCTCTGCCAGGGATGATTAAAGGATATTCCTTACAGGCACTGGCTCACGGTGCGGATACTGTGGTCCATTTCAGGTGGCGGACAGCGGTAAGCGGAGCTGAAATGTTTTGGCATGGGTTACTTGATCATTCCAATATACCGGGAAGAAGATTTAGAGAATTTGAGCAGCTTTGCATCGAAGCAAAAGAACTGGAATATCTTGAGGGAACCAAAGTGAAGTCTCAGGTTGCAATTCTGTATTCCTCAGACAATGAATATGCTTTTAAAATCCAGCCTCAAACACAAGGTATGTACTATATGGAGCAGCTTAAACTGTTCCATGCTGCATTTACCAAATATGGTATGAATGTTGATATTATCGGTCAACATGAGGATTTTGAAGGATACAAAATTATTGTTGCTCCGCAAATGTATATTACGGATGAAGATGTCGTAAACCGTCTCTATGATTTTACTAAAATGGGCGGAACGGTAATCCTGACAAACCGAAGCGGCGTAAAAGATCATGTAAATAAATGTATCATGTCACCCCTTCCCACAGTTTATCGTAAGTTGGTCGGTGCTTATGTTGAAGAGTATAACCCGTTGGGAGAAGATATTATTACCTTAGAATTTGCAGACAAAACGGAATGTATAGGCAGACAGTGGTGCGATATTTTATGTACCGAGAATGCAAAAACGATTGTAAGTTACGCAAATAGGTTCTACCAAGGCAAAGCTGCTGTCACGGAAAATCATTACGGAGACGGTCTTGCCTATTATGTAGGTACTGTTAGTGAAAAGAAGTTTTACTATAAATTCATTAAGTATATTTTAGAAGCAACAGGAATTGACTTCATTGACGGACTTCCTGAAAATGTAGAAATAACTACTAGGGAAGGAATGGGTAAAAAAGTACAGTTTGTATTTAATAATACTGATATGGCACAGGATTTTATTTTATACGACAAAAAATTACATCTTGAACCATTCGAAATGAAGATGAATCATTTATAATAAGCAGACAATACAAGGAGACTAAAATATTATGATAATCAAGGATTTACAAGGAAAATGGGAATTGTATTTAGATGCAGAAAAAAAATTTTCAAAACCGCCGAAAGCAAATGATACCATTATACTTCCTGACAGTACGGCACATGCAGAAAAAGGGACCTTTCATGATAAACCAACAACTGATTACATGACCGACAGATATTATTTTGAAGGCTATGCATGGTATTCAAAAACAATAGATGTAGATTCTTCTTGGGAAGATAAAAATATTACCTTATTTTTGGAGCGCACCAGAATTTCTACCGTATATATTGACGGCGAAGAAATGAATACAGAAAACAGTCTTTGCGGATTTCATAAGCATGATTTAACCGGAAAATTAACAGCCGGATTACATCAGCTTACCATCAGAGTGAATAATACGGATTATCCTACAAAAGGGGGCCATATGACTTCACCTGATACACAAACTAACTGGAACGGTATTGTTGGGCGTATAGAGCTTCAAATCAGGGAAAAACATTATCCGGACAATTTAAGAATTGATGCAGAAACTCCGCAAAAAATATTTGTTTCGGCTGATATTTACGGAAAAGATGAAGGTTCTGCCAAGGTAACCATTTTCAGAAAAAACGGAGAGATGCTTTATCAGGGTGATTATCATTTTACCAGTGGAAAGCTTCAGGTAAATCTTTCTTTGGATGGAGATGATTTACTTTGGGATGAATATCATACCAATCTTTTGCAAGCAGAGGTTTCGGTTGGTACGGAAGCTATCTGTAGTTGTTTCGGTATCAGAAAATTGTCAAATGATGTAAGACGCTTACTCATAAATGACAAAGAGGTCTTTTGGCGCGGTAAACATGATGGTTTAGTATTTCCACGCACCGGTTATGCACCTATGACAATAGATGAATGGAAAGATGTATTTTCCACAGCAAAAGAATATGGAATTAATCATTATCGCTTCCATACCTGTTGTCCTCCGGATGCTGCATTTGCAGCCGCTGATGAAATGGGTATTTATATGGAGCCGGAGCTTCCTTTTTGGGGAAGCATATTGATGCCAGATGAAGAAGGATTTAACGAAGAAGAGCAGGCATATTTAATCGAAGAAGGTTATCGGATTATGAAGGACTTTGGTAATCATCCTTCCTTTGTTATGCTTTCCATGGGAAATGAACTGTGGGGAAGCATGGAACGTGTAAACAGCTTCCTTCATGAATACAAAAAAACAGATCAAAGACACTTTTATACCCAAGGCTCCAATAATTTCCAATTCTGTCCGGCAGTACTTGAGGATGAGGATGTATTTTGCGGTGTACGTCTTGCAACTGAAAGACTGTTCAGAGGTTCTTATGCTATGTGTGATGCGCCTCAGGGACACTTACAGACATCATCACCGAATTCTTCTCATAATTATGATGAAATTATTTTTCCTGAACAAATAAAGGAAGGGGAAGTAACTGAAGACGGATATATTGAAATCCAATATGGAACCGGCACAAAGAAAGTGAAAGCGGTAAGCACGGAACAGACCCTTGTTCCTCAAATTCCTGTCATTTCACATGAAATTGGCCAGTATGACTTTTTTCCGGATTTTACAGAACTTAACAAATATGAAGGCTCTCAACAACCGCTTTATTTAAATATATATAAAGAACGTATGGAAAGAAGTGATACCTTTAAACAGTGGGAAGCATTCTTTTATTCAACCGGCACTTTTGCGGCAGATTGTTATCGAAGAGAAATTGAAACGGCTCTAAGAAGCAAAGAGCTTAGCGGATTTCAATTACTTGATTTACAGGATTTTCCCGGACAATGTGTAGCTCTTGTAGGGGTACTTAATGCCTGGTTTGATAATAAAGGAATTATATCAGCATCTGAATGGAGAAGATTCTGTAACGATACCGTGATTTTAGCAGAGCTTGACAGCTTTATTGTAACGGGAAATGAACATATCGATATGCCTGTCAAGTTATCGGTTTGTAACAGAGAGAATTTTAGATGGGACAAAATCGGTTGTAAGGTTAAGATGGACGGGCAGATTCTAAAAGAAGAATTTCTTCCGATTTCACTGCTAAGTAATACAAGACTGCAGGATATTGGTATTGTCAGCTTTGAAATACCTAAGTTATCTACTCCCCAAAAGGTTGAGATTCAGTTAGAAATTCCCGGTACAGAGTATAGTAATGAATATACTCTTTGGGCATACCCTTCCTATGATATTACAATTTCAGAATCAGAAATTGTATGGGATGACAAAAAGATATTTATTGCACGTACCATACAAAAAGCAACCGAGTATCAATGCAGTAAGCTCCCTTTTGTTTATATTCCTGATGCAGAAGAGGAGGATGTGGAAGGTACTTATTGTACTGATTTCTGGAACTATCCTATGTTCCGATCTATTTCCGAAAGTGTAAAGCGTAAAGTACCGATTGGTACATTAGGTTTATATATTGATAAAGATGCTTCCGTGTTCCATAATTTCCCCTGTGAGAGTTATTCGACTCCACAATGGTATCATCTGGTAATGCATAGCCATTGCAGCGTTCTTGACGGAAAAGAAAATATAAAAACGATTGTTCAGCCAATTGATAATGTAGAGCGTTGTCATAAGCTTGGTATGCTATATTATCAGAACAATATGCTTGTTTGTACATCAAAGCTTTGGGAAATCGGTGCATATCCTGAAGTAAAAGCTTTTGCAAAAGCATTAACTGAAACTGTTATTTCTCAAAACTACATAAATTCATAGGGTATATTTTAAATCCTCCGGCATATATTGTAACAGTATATACAGGAGGATTTTTTATGGAAAATGTAAGCGTTAATACATACGATTTATACAAAGATATACAGCTGCGTTGCGGCGGAGAAATCTACATTGGTGTTGTAGGACCGGTTCGAACGGGTAAATCCACGTTTATTAAACGGTTCATGGATTTAATGGTACTTCCAAATATGGAAGATGCTTATGAAAAGGAACGGGCAACAGATGAGCTGCCGCAGAGTGCCGGCGGAATCACTATTACAACAACAGAACCTAAGTTTATACCGAAAGAAGCTGCAACAATTACACTAAGCGAAGGAATAGAAGCAAAAATCAGACTCATAGATTGCGTCGGTTATATGGTAGAAGGAGCCGGCGGACATTTAGAAAACGGGCAGGAACGTATGGTAAAGACTCCCTGGTCCAGAGAAGAAATTCCATTTACGACAGCAGCTGAAATTGGTACCAAAAAAGTAATAACCGATCATTCTACAATCGGAATTGTTGTTACAAGTGACGGAAGCTTTGGTGATATTCCCGCAGAAAATTATATTTCTGCACAGGATCGAACTATCAAAGAATTAAAAAAGTTAAAAAAACCCTTTATCGTCCTTCTTAATACCTTAAGACCATATAGTGAGGAAGCCATAGCAGGTGCGAAAGCTTTATCAGAAAAATATGATGTAGCAGTAATTCCTGTAAATTGTGAGCAACTTAAGAAAGAAGACATTCACCAAATATTAGAAAAAATTCTTTATGAATTTCCTTTGACCATGATTGAGTTTTATATGCCTAAATGGGTAGAAATGCTTCCACCGGGGCATAAAATGAAAGAAGATATTGTTGAAAAAGTAAAAGAATTAATGAGTTCCTATCGTTGCATAAGAGATATCAGCAATCATCCGATACAGATTGAAAGTGACTACATTAAGAAATGTAAAACAGATGTTGTTGATATGTCTAACGGATGTATTAAGGTATGGTTCGATGTTGATGATTCATATTATTATGAAATGCTAAGTGAATTGGTTTCGGAGGATATCGGAAGTGAATATCGGTTACTTCAAGTACTGAAAGAATTAGCTGCAATGAAAAAAGAATATAATAAAGTCATTCACGCGATAGAATCCGTACGCAATAAAGGTTATGGTGTGGTAACGCCGGAAAGATATGAAATTACATTAGAAAAACCGGAATTAATTAAGCATGGTAATAAATTCGGAGTTAAAATCAAAGCAGAAAGTCCCAGCATTCATATGATTAGGGCAAATATTGAAACAGAAATTTCACCTATAGTAGGTAGTGAAGAGCAGGCAAAGGATTTAATCAGATACATTTCCGATTCGGGAGCCAGTGATGAAGGTATTTGGAAAACTAATATTTTTGGAAAAACGGTAGAGCAGCTGGTATATGACGGTATTACAGGAAAATTAACCGTTATAGGTGATGAAAGTCAGTTAAAGCTGCAGGAAACAATGCAAAAAATAGTAAATGACAGTAACGGCGGTATGGTTTGTATTATTATTTAGCAATAAAATGCTGCAGAAATGATGAAATAAATGTAATCATTTCTGTGGCATTTCTTTTTGTTTTTGTTGTTGGAAAACTTAAAATATGATAGTATAAATAAAGATAATATGTTCAAATTTATTGAGAGTATCAGGAGGTTAACGATGAATCAGGTTTATCAAAAAGTTATTGATTGTTATGAAAGTATTAAAGACAGAATTCCTTTTACACCTAAAGTTGCATTGGTTTTGGGTTCCGGTCTGGGCAATTATGCAGATTCCATGGATGTAAAAGCTGAAATTGATTATAGTGAAATAAAAGATTTTCCCGTATCTACCGTTCCGGGACATGCAGGAAAGTTTATCTTTGGATATGTAGGAGAAGTGCCTGTGGTATGTATGAAGGGACGAGTTCATTATTACGAAGGTTATCCTATTACGGATGTGGTACTGCCTGCCAGATTAATGAAAATGATGGGTGCCGAAATTCTTTTCCTTACCAATGCTTCCGGCGGAATTAATGCTTCCTTTGGCGCAGCTGATTTTATGCTTATTACTGATCATATTTCGATTTTTGCACCGAACCCGTTGATTGGTGAAAATATAGAAGAGTTAGGATGCCGTTTCCCTGATATGAGTACAGTTTATAATGTGGAACTGCAACAAAAAATCCGCAAAGCGGCTGCTGATAACGGAATTCTTTTAAAAGAAGGTATTTATGCACAGCTCACAGGACCTTCCTTTGAGGCTCCCGCTGAAATCAGATTACTCCGTACCTTAGGTATCGATGCTGTAGGAATGAGTACTGTTGTGGAAGCAATTGCAGCAAATCATATGGGTATGAAAATTTGTGGGATATCCTGCGTGGCAAATCTTGCAGCAGGCATGACTGCGAATCCCCTTACTCATGATGAAGTACAGGCAGCTGCCGATGCTGCAGCACCTTTGTTTCAGAAGCTGATTACAGAATCAATTATTGCGTTTGCTTAATGATTTTTTTCAAATAATAGGGAGGACAATATGTTAAAAGCACAGGATATTCCCGTAAAAGAGCTGATATTATCGGCATTGGAAGCAAGAAAAAAAGCATATACACCTTATTCTGAATTTAAAGTAGGTGCAGCGGTCCTGACAGCAGAGCTTCGTATTTATACCGGCTGTAATATTGAAAATGCTGCTTACAGCCCGGGAATTTGCGCAGAACGCACTGCCGTTTATAAAGCCATAAGCGAAGGCTGTCGCAAAATAAAAGCAATAGCAATTGTGGGCGATAAGACAGGTGATTCTATATCTCAATACGCATTTCCCTGTGGAGTATGCCGCCAGGTAATGCGTGAGTTTTCAAATCCGGAAGAAATGATTGTGATTGTTGCTAAAAGCTGTGAGGAATATCAGCTTTACACCTTAAACCAGTTGCTTCCCGAAAGCTTTGGCCCTGAAAATTTAATATAACGTAAAAGGATGAAGAAGGACTGATATCATGAATATAAGATTATTTAATGCAAATATTCTGACGATGGAAGAAGGTAAAGAAATATTTCTTGGGGAAATCAGAATACAAAATGAAAAGATTATCTATGTCGGTGAAGGTAGCGGTAGTAATACATTTATTAAAGATAACGAAGAAGAATGGGAAGAAATTGACTGCCAAGGAAATCTGTTAATGCCGGGATTTAAAGATGCCCACACCCATTCAGGTATGACATTACTTCGTTCCTATGCAGATGATTTACCTCTCAATGACTGGCTTAATAAACAGATTTTTCCTGTTGAAGCAAAAATGACGGAAGAAGATATTTATCATCTTACTAAGCTTGCAGTGCTGGAATATCTGACAAGTGGTATTACTGCAATTTTTGATATGTATCTGACTCCGGAAAGTATAGCCCGTGCCTGTGATGATACTGGCATGCGTTGTGTTCAGGTGGGTGCTGTTAACAATTTCAGTCAGTCTCCTGAGCTGGTAGAGGAAATGTTTTTGAAGTTAAATTCGATAAGTCCTCTTCAAAGCTATAAACTGGGATTCCATGCAGAATATACCTGTTCAAAAGAATTACTGATTAAAATTGCGGAACTTTCCCATAAATATCAGGCTCCGGTCTATACCCATCTTGCAGAAACGAAAGATGAAGTGGAGGGCTGTATCGCCCGTTACGGTATGACACCAATAGCATTCCTTAATTCCCTCGGAATGTTTGATTACGGCGGCGGTTGCTATCATTGTGTACATATGACGGCAGAAGATATTGCAATCATGAAAGAAAAAGGATTATATGCTATTTCAAATCCCGGTTCTAATACGAAACTAGCCAGCGGCATTGCCCCCATTTCCGATTATCTGAGAGAAGGCATACCTGTTGCACTGGGAACTGACGGTCCTGCCAGCAATAATTGTCTGGATATGTTCCGTGAAATGTTCTTAGTGACCGGTCTTGCAAAAATCAGAGAAAATGATGCATCTGCAGTAGATGCAACAGAAGTACTGAAAATGGCTACCGTAAACGGCGCACATGCTATGGGTCTTTATGATTCTGATATACTTTCAGAAGGGAAACTGGCAGACATCATTATGATTGATTTGAATCAACCTAATATGCAACCGATTAACAATATCACTAAAAATATTGTTTACAGCGGTAGCAAGCAGAACGTGAAAATGACTATGGTTCATGGCAGGATTTTATATCAAGACGGAAAGTTTTTACTTGCTGACAAACCGGAAGATATTTATCGAAAAGCAAATGAAATCATCAACAAATATAGATAATGTCATGCGATTTTAAGCTATTGATAAAATTGTTTAACAAAACCCTGTGAAATACTTTTCATTTTTTTTCAAAGTGCTATAATTATAATTATCTTTTGAGGAAAAAGAAAGGACGGAAAATATTATGCAGTCAAAAGAAAAGGTATCTTTATTCAGTTCTATTAAAATGAAAATCAACATTTTGGTATTCGGCGCTATTACTATGGTTGCACTCGTGATCTTATTGACAATAGTTCCGCTTATTAAAGAAAACATGAGCAGTACCATACAAAGCTATATGAAAGACATTACTGTAGTTGCCGGTGCAAACATCGATAAAGAATTAGAAATTCTTGGGATAGAAGCAGCACTTACACCGGAAGAGCTTGGTTCCATTGTTGGTGATATCACTATAAAAGAAATGTCTTCCAGCTATGCTTATGTCGTATCTAAGGATGGCACAATGCTGTATCATCCTACTCCTGATAAAATAGGAGCTCCCGTAGAGAATGAAGCAGTAACGGGACTTGTAGCAGAAATTGCCAAAGGTAATATTCCTGAGCCCGATGTAATTGAATACTTATACAAAGGGGTAATGAAGTATGCTTCCTATTATATCGGTGCGGATGCAGCTTTTATTCTTGTAATTACTGCTGATGAAGACGAAGTATTTGCTGATATGAACGCAATTGTAAGCAGGAGCATGGTTAGCACGATAGCAACAGCAATTGTATGTTTGATTGTTGCACTGATTATCGCAACATTAATCATTAAACCATTAGAACAGACTATCTCCATAATTAGAAAGATTGCAGATTTAGACTTCCGTAAAGATGAGATACATACTAGAGTTATAAAAAGAAAAGACGAAAGTGGTCTGATGGCACGTGCTGTTGAACATTTAAGGGAGGAACTGGTAACAGTTATTTCTAAAATAACAGGCCAAAGCAAAGACCTATATGTTACTGCAGGTTCGCTTAACTCCAGTGCATATGAAACAAGTGAATCCGTAGAACAGGTAGAAAAGGCTATAAGTGAAATTGCAGAAGGCGCAACCTCTCAAGCAGCAGAGACTCAAACTGCAACAGAAAATATTATTGTAATGGGTAATATGATTGAAGAAACAAATGATGAAGTAGAGAAGCTTCGTGAAAATGCAAGAGCGATGCGAAGTGCCGGCGATGTTGCTATGAATATTTTGAAGGATTTAAGTGCAGTAAACCAAAAAACGAAAGATGCTATGCAGGTAATATATGCGCAAACCAATGTTACAAATGATTCTGCACTAAAAATAAAAGAAGCAGTTAATATAATTACTGACATTGCAGAAGAAACCAATCTGCTATCTTTAAATGCTTCTATTGAAGCTGCAAGAGCAGGTGAACAGGGAAGAGGTTTTGCCGTTGTTGCTGCACAAATTCAGAAATTAGCAGAACAGTCTAATGAATCCGCAAAGCAGATTGAACAAATTATTAATGTATTAATTAATGAATCTCAAAAATCCGTAGAAACCATGGAAGAAGTCAAAGTAGTTATTGATAAGCAGGATGAAAATGTTCAACATACCGGTGATGCATTCCAGAATGTGAAAGACGGCATTTCCAGCTCTATAGATGTAATCAGAATTATTGCTGCCAAGACCAAGCAATTAGATGAAGCAAGGGTACGTGTAGTTGATGTGGTACAGAATCTTACTGCAATAGCAGAAGAAAATGCTGCCAGCACAGAAGAAACCTCTGCATCAGCAGCAGAAGTCAGTGCAATCATGGGTACTATTGCCGAGAATACCGGTCACTTAAACGGCATTGCTCATGAACTTGAAGAAAGCGTAAAGCAGTTTGTTACAGAATAAATAGCTGGTAACAATTGCGTAAAGTGTGAAAGGGAGAATAATGGAATATATTTTGATTGCGATAGTCATGCTTTTATTTCTTTTTCTAATCGCTTTAAAGGGATACTTGGATTATCGTAAAGAACTTAAACTATTTAGTCAAAAATTAGATACCGAATACGGAATCCTTCCGAAAAGAGAATATAAACCGGATCATTTTTCCAGAATTCAAGGATATTTCAAGAAACATCAAGATGCATTTTTTATCGATGATATTACCTGGAACGATTTGAATATGGATGAGGTATATAAAAAATTGAATTATACCTATTCTGCGGCCGGCGAAGAATATCTTTATTATTTACTCCGTACTCCTGTTTTTGACAACGCTTTATTAAAACGGAGGGAAGAAATCATTTCGTATTTCAGAAACAATCAAAAGGCAAGAGCTGCATGTCAGCTCTTGTTTTATAAAATGGGTGGCTGCGGTAAGTTTTCTGTTTATGATTATCTTGACTATTTAGATGATTTGGGAAACCGCAGTAATATGACACATTATACAGCGTTACTGGCTGTACTTGTTTCTGTAGGTATCTTATTTGTTAACCTTCCTGTCGGCCTGCTCATCATGGTTCTGGTTTTTATTTATAATATTTTGAGATACTTTAAAATCAAAAATGAGATAGACCCTTATTTGACAAGTTTTGGTTATATTTTTAAATTATTAAATACCGTTTCGGAATTACAAAAAATTCCTGTCTCTATATTGGAAGAGGAATGGAAAGAACTAAAACATTGCGCACATGGATTGAACGGTTTTACAAGAGGCTCCTATTTGTTGATGTCATCCGGAAGAATGGCAGGTTCCGGTAATCCTCTTGATATTTTGCTGGATTATCTTCGAATGATATTTCATTTGGATTTAATACAATTTAACCGTATGTTAAAAGAAGTAAGAAAACATAAGGATGACATTGACCGTATGCTGTCTATTGTAGGCATGACAGAAGCCATGATTACCATTGGTTCTTTTCGTGAAGGGAATCCGAACAACTGTATACCGGAGTTTATAGAGGAACAAAAAATAAAAGTGATTCATTTGTATCATCCGTTACTGAATACTCCTGTAAAAAATGATTTTCAAACAGAAAAAAGCGTTCTGATTACCGGCTCTAATGCTTCCGGTAAATCAACTTTTTTAAAAACGATTGCTTTAAATCAAATATTGGCTCAAACAATTCACACCTGTTTGGCAGATTTTTACCAGACAAGCTTTTTCAGAGTCATTTCATCCATGTCACTTAGAGACGACATACAGGGTGGTGACAGTTACTATATGGTAGAAATTAAAGCCCTGAAACGTATTATGGATGAGATTGCAGCAGATAATATTCCTGTTTTGTGCTTTGTTGATGAGGTTTTGCGCGGAACCAATACAATAGAGCGAATTGCTGCTTCTGTACAGATTTTGAAAAGTCTTGCTACCCGGAATTGTTTATGCTTTGCAGCTACCCATGATATAGAACTGACTCATTTGCTGGAGCAGTTCTATACAAATTTTCATTTTGAAGAAGAAATTGAAAACAATGATATTTTCTTCAGTTATAAAATCATGAACGGAAGAGCTCGTACCAGAAACGCCATAAAGCTTTTGGGAATTATGGGATACGATAAAGTAATTATCCGCGAAGCAGAAGAAATGGCAAATGTTTTTCTCTCCACCGGAAGCTGGCAGTGATAAGTCTTGACGAAAGAAGTGACGAATGTTATGATAAAACACAGGTATATCAGTAAGAGAAAGGATTGGTACCACAATGAAAAATGCAATTTTATTTGCTAATTCTTTTTTATCATATTTATTATTAGTAGTAATTATTGCAGGACTTGTAGGAATTGCAATATTTATCGGCATCAAAATGCGTTTAAACAAAAATGCAAAGGAATCCGATGTGTCGCTGACAACGGAAGAGAAGCAATAAATAAGGAGAGTCCGCTATGCGGACTCTTTACTGATTTTATAGATTTTTTATGGAAGCATTCAGGGAGAATTGACATGAAAAAGTTTGATGTTTTATTATGGGACGTTGATGATACGCTGTTGGATTTCGGAATGTCACAGGATTATGCTTTACGATACTCCTTTGAAAAATACGGTATCCATATTGATGCACAAATGATTCAAAAATATTCGTTGATTAATCAATCCTATTGGGAACGTCTTGAACGCGGTGAAATCACGAAAAAGGAGGTTCTTCTCGGAAGATTTACAAGCCTTTTCGAAATAATGAATATTACAGAGATTGATGTAAATGAATTTAAAGAGATTTATCAAGAGGCTTTAGGAAGTGTATTTTTTTACAGAGATGAGTCCTTTCAGCTATGTAAAGAGCTTTCTGATGATTTCAAGCAATATGTAGTAACAAATGGTGTTACGGCTACTCAACAGAATAAACTTTCCTTATCAGGCTTTGATAAACTGATGGATGGTATTTTTATTTCTGAACAAATTGGCAGTCCGAAGCCTGCTGTTTCTTTTTTTCAAAAATGCCTTGAAGCATTTCCGCAGGTAAAAAAGGATAGGATTCTTATTATCGGAGATTCGCTAACCAGTGATATGAAAGGCGGAAACAACATCGGAATTACCTGTTGCTGGTATAATCCTTCAAAAAAAGAAAATCTTACATCAGTACATACGGACTTTGAAATTACAAATTTATGGCAAGTAAAGGAGCTGTTATATGGCTAAATCCTCCAATCAAAAGCTGAAACTGTTATATCTGATTAAAATTTTAAGTGAAAAGTCTGATGAAAACCACTGCCTAAGTGCACAACGTTTAATAGACGAACTTTCCAGATATGATATTAAAGCAGAACGCAAAAGCATTTATGATGATATTAATTGCCTGAATTATTTTGGTTATGACATTATTTATGTAAAATCACGTACAGACGGTGGCTATTATCTGGCAAGCAGGGATTTTGAATTACCTGAATTAAAGCTTTTGGTTGATGCAGTACAGGCTTCCCGTTTTATCACGTTAAAAAAATCAAAAGAATTGATTTCCAAAATTGAAAAATTAGCCGGTCCTTATGATGCAAAACAATTACAGCGTCAGGTACTGGTTGCCGGCAGAATAAAAACAGAAAATGAAAGCATTTATTATAATGTTGACAAAATACATTATGCAATTCAGGAAAACACTCAGATTAGTTTTATTTATCTTACATGGAATTCCGGAAAGGAATTGAAGCCACGTAAGGACGGACATTTGTATCGTATGAGTCCATTGGCACTAACTTGGAAGGACGAAAACTATTATTTGATTGCTTATGATGATGAAGAAAATAAAATCAAGCATTTCAGAGTAGATAAAATGAGCCGTATTTCACAGCTTACCGAAATACCGCGACAAGGGCTTGAAGAATTCGGCAAACTGGATGTTGCAGAATATACCAATAAAACATTCGGTATGTTTGGTGGTGAAGCTACAGCAGTAACATTGCTTATGCCGGAAACCATGGCAGGTATCGTGCTTGATCGGTTCGGGAAAGAAATTACAATCAGGAAAATAAGTGAGGGAATCATCAGCATCAGAATCATGGTAGCTGTCAGCAATCAGTTTTACGGATGGTTAACCGGTCTTGGCAAAGATGTTACCGTATTAAGTCCTGAGCATGTCAGAAAAGAATATCAGGATTATTTAGAAGAAATTTTAGAACAATATAAAGGAAAAGAGGCAAAAGAATGAATTTACAAGTTGCGGAAAGAATGAAAGACTATCAGGAAGGAATCTTTCAGGTATTAAATGAAAGAAAAGAAGAGGTTGAAAAAAGCGGTCGTAAGGTATTTAACCTTTCAGTTGGAACACCGGACTTCAAGCCTGCTGAGCATATTATACAGGCAGTAACAGAAGCAGCAAAAGACCCTGCTAATTATAAATATTCTTTAAAGGATTTACCGGAGCTTACAGAAGCGGTCATAAAGCGTTTTAAATATCGTTATGGAGTAACCTTATCTCCGGATGAAATTACATCTGTTTACGGTTCCCAGGAAGGAATTGCCCATATCGGCTTATCACTTTGTGATCCCGGAGATGTTGTATTGGTTCCCGACCCCGGATACCCGATTTTTGCAATCGGACCATCCCTTGCCGGCGCAGAGATAGTAACTTATTCATTAACGGATGAAAACAACTATTTGCCTGATTTAAAAGCAATTGATAAAGAACTGTTAAACAAATGCAAGTTCATGATTGTTTCGTATCCATTAAACCCGGTTTGTAAAACAGCACCGGATTCCTTTTATGAAGAACTGATTTCCTGGGCAAAAGAAAATGATATCATTATTCTTCATGATAATGCATATTCTGATATCATTTATGACGGAAAAACAGGGAAATCCATTTTGTGGTTTGAAGGTGCCAAAGAAGTTTGTATCGAATTTTATTCGCTGTCAAAAAGCTATAACTATACAGGAGCCAGAATGGGTTTTCTGGTTGGTAATGCATTCCTGGTACAAAATTTCAAGAAACTTCGTTCTCAAATCGATTACGGTACCTTCCTGCCGGTACAGTACGGTGCCATCGCTGCATTAACCGGTTCTGATGAAATGATTAAAGAACAATGTAAAGAATATCAAAAAAGAAGAGATGCTCTTTGCGGCGGTCTCCGAAGCATCGGTTGGGACATTCCTGACAGCGAAGGCACCATGTTTGCATGGGGGAAGATTCCTGACGGCTATACGGATGACGTAGCATTTGTAATGGAGCTTCTTGAAAAGTCAGGTGTATTATGCACTCCGGGAAGCAGCTTTGGAGAACTTGGCAAAGGACATGTCCGTTTTGCACTTACCATGACTGTGGAAGAGATAAAAGAAGCTGTAAAAGCAGTGAAGAATTCCGGGATGATAAAATAATCAAAAAAACTTTTCATAGATATAAATATAGTACTAAAGTACGGGTGGAAAATAGCAACAAATTTTCCACCCTCTTTTTGTGTATTTTTTTCTGAGGTGAATGCGTTGACATATACAGATTCATTCTTTATACTAGAAGATACCACAATATATAGATTGTTTTTACATAATATATCACTAGATTTGGTGTTTGTATATTTGGCTGGAAATTCGGAATGATGAAAACGGAGGAAGGAACATGAGTTGTAACAACGAAACACAAAATGATATGATTGCTTACGGAGAAATCTTTAAGCCCATTCGTGATGTAAAGGTCATCAAGAAGGATGGCAGTTTAGAATTATTTAATGTGCAAAAAGTAATTGATGCAGTTGGAAAGAGTGCTTACCGTGCTCTTACTAAATTTACCGAAGATGAAAAGAAACATATTTGTCAGTATGTTGTTGATAAAGTTAATGAACTTGAGCAGGATCAGATACCCATACCGATTATGCACAATATCGTGGAAAGTGCTCTTGAAGATGTAAAGCCTATTGTAGCAAAAAGCTATCGTGATTACCGTAACTATAAGCAGGATTTTGTTCGAATGATGGACGATGTCTATAAAAAAAGTCAGTCCATTATGTATGTAGGCGATAAAGAAAATGCAAATACAGACAGTGCCCTTGTTTCTACCAAAAGAAGTTTAATTTTTAATCAGTTTAACAAAGAACTGTATCAGAAATTTTTCATGACTACAGAAGAAATTCAGGCTTGCCGTGACGGCTATATTTATGTTCATGATATGTCTGCAAGACGTGATACCATGAACTGTTGTCTGTTTAATGTTTCTAACGTTCTTTCCGGTGGATTTGAAATGGGAAACATCTGGTATAATGAACCTAAAACACTTGACGTAGCCTTCGATGTTATCGGTGATATTGTATTAAGTGCTGCAAGTCAGCAGTACGGAGGATTTACCGTACCTGAGGTAGATAAAATATTAGAGCCTTATGCAGAAAAAACCTATCAAAAGAGTTTGGAAAAATATGCAAGGCTCGGTATTGATAAAGAAACCGCAGAGGCAGAAGCTTATGCAGATGTAAAAAGAGAATTTGAACAGGGCTTCCAGGGTTGGGAATATAAGTTTAATACCGTTGCATCCAGCCGTGGCGATTATCCCTTTATTACCGTAACTGCCGGTATCGGTACAGGACGTTTTGCCCGTCTTGCAACCATTTCACTTCTTAACGTACGCAGAAGAGGACAGGGTAAGAAGGATTGCAAGAAACCTGTATTATTTCCTAAAATTGTGTTCTTATACGACGAAAACCTTCACGGTCCCGGCAAGGAACTTGAAGATGTTTTTGATGCAGGTGTAAAATGTTCTGCCAAAACAATGTATCCTGACTGGCTTTCCTTAACAGGTAAGGGCTATATTGCCAGTATGTATAAACAATACGGAAAAGTAATTTCACCTATGGGATGCCGTGCATTTCTTTCTCCCTGGTATGAAAGAGGCGGTATGTATCCTGCAGATGAAAATGATTCTCCGATTTTTGTAGGCCGTTTTAATATCGGAGCAGTTTCCCTTCATTTACCCATGATTCTTGCAAAAGCAAGACAGGAAAGCAAGGATTTTTATGAAGTGCTGGATTATTATTTGAATCTGATTCGTCAGCTTCACATCAGAACCTATGCATATCTTGGTGAAATGCGTGCGTCTACTAATCCTTTGGCTTATTGCGAAGGTGGTTTCCTTGGCGGACATTTAAAGCTGACAGACAAGATCAAACCTATCTTAAAGGCAGCAACCGCAAGCTTTGGTATTACTGCATTTAATGAACTTCAGGAACTTTATAACGGCAAATCGCTGGTGGAAGACGGACAATTTGCTCTAGAAGTACTTGAACATATTAACAAGAAAATAGAAGAATTCAAGCAGGAAGACGGAAACCTGTATGCTATTTACGGAACTCCTGCAGAGAGCTTATGCGGATTACAGGTAAAACAGTTTAGAGCTAAATACGGTATTATTGAAGGCGTATCTGACAGAGATTATGTTTCCAATAGTTTCCATTGTCATGTATCAGAAGACATTACTCCGATTGAAAAGCAGGATTTGGAATACCGATTCTGGGAACTTAGTAACGGCGGTAAAATCCAATATGTAAAGTATCCTATTGACTACAATATTGAAGCAATCAAAACCTTAATCAGAAGAGCAATGGATATGGGATTTTATGAAGGTGTAAATCTTTCCTTAGCCTACTGTGACGATTGCGGTCATCAGGAGCTAGAAATGGATGTATGTCCAAAATGCGGCAGCAAAAACTTAACTAAAATTGAACGTATGAATGGATATCTGTCGTATTCAAGAGTTCATGGAGATACCAGACTGAACGAAGCAAAAATGGCAGAAATTGCAGAAAGGAAGAGTATGTAACAAATGAGGTACCATAATATAACCAAAGATGATATGTTAAACGGAGACGGTCTTCGTGTTGTACTTTGGGTAGCCGGCTGCTCACATTGTTGCAAGGAATGTCAGAATCCCATTACATGGGATCCTAACGGAGGGCTTCCTTTTGATGAAGCTGCAAAACAGGAGATTTTTGAACAGCTTGACAAGCCATATATTTCAGGAATCACTTTTTCCGGCGGAGATCCCCTTCATTCCGCAAATCGTTTTGAAGTCAGAAATCTGATGGCTGAAATTAAGGCCAAATATCCTGACAAAACAATATGGATGTATACCGGTGATTCCTGGGAAAATATTATGCATTATGCAATCATGCAGTATGTTGATGTGTTGGTTGACGGTGAATTTGAAGTAGCAAGGAAAGACATTAAGCTTCTGTGGAAAGGAAGCTCGAATCAAAGAGTAATAGATGTACAAAAATCCTTAAAGCAAACAGATCCTTCCATACCTGTGTTACACTGCGGTGATTATGCGTAGCGAGGAGAAAATCAAATGGAAACAATAAAAATTAAATATTTTACTGATAAAATAGATAAACTGACATACATAGACGGGAAATCTGACTGGATTGATTTACGTGCAGCTGAGGATGTCACTTTAAAAAAAGGAGAATTCAAGCTGATTCCCCTTGGTATCGCAATGCAACTTCCCAAAGGATATGAGGCTCATATCGTTCCCAGAAGTTCCACCTTTAAAAACTTCGGAATTATTCAAACCAACCATCAGGGTGTTGTGGATTGTTCCTATTGCGGAGATAATGACCAATGGTTTATGCCGGTGCTTGCAGTAAGAGACACTCAAATTTCATGCAATGACAGAATCTGTCAATTCCGTATTATGGAAAATCAGCCTAAAATAGTTTTCAATGAGGTTAGCACATTGGAAGGTACTGACAGAGGCGGTTTCGGAAGTACCGGAAAACAATAATTATAATTTCTGTTTGACAAATGACAGAAAAATATGTATAAATCAGCTCCTTCTTCCACATAATGGTTTTATCACCTTAATGTGGACGGAAGGAGTTTTTTATGACAGTAATGACAACATCTCTGGAGGAAAACATGAAATATTTGAACCGGAGATTAGCGGTTAATGAAAGCTTTGATTTAGTATATCGTGTCATTAAAATCGGCGAGCGGAATGCTTGTATTTATTTTATTGACGGTTTTTGTAAAGATGAATTAATGCAAAAAATGCTTCAATATTTTATGGCCCTTAAAGAAGATGAACTTCCGGAAAATGCCCATGAAATGTCAAAACGCTGTATGCCTTATGTAGAAGTAGATTTACAGGAAAAGTGGGAGCAGATTGAATATTTTATCCTTTCCGGTGTTTTTGCATTATTGATTGACGGTTATGACAGATGTTTACTGATTGATTCCAGAACCTATCCTGCGAGAAGTGTTTCAGAACCGGAAAAAGATAAGGCACTTAGAGGTTCTAAAGACGGTTTTGTTGAAACAGTAGTATTTAATACTGCATTAATCAGAAGAAGAATCAGAAACAATGAACTTAGAATGGAAATGCTTCAAGCAGGAAACAGTTCTCAAACTGATATTGTACTTTGTTATATGAATAATCGTGTAGATCATGAATATCTGGACGCAATTAAAACAAGAATTCGTAACATACAGGTAGATGCGCTTACTATGAATCAGGAAAGTCTTGCGGAATGTCTTTATAAAAAGAAATGGTATAACCCTTTTCCTAAATTCAAATATACGGAACGTCCCGATACAGCAGCGGCGCAAATCTTGGAGGGAGACATTATCATATTAGTTGATAATTCCCCATCAGCAATGATTACACCAACATCTGTCTTTGACATTATTGAAGAAGCAGATGACTATTATTTCCCGCCAATTACAGGAACGTATTTAAGATTGTCAAGAATGCTGATTGCGATATTAACTTATATTTTAACGCCAACCTTTTTACTTCTTATGCAAAATCCAGAATGGATTCCGGCAGGATTTGAGTTTATTATCATTAAAGAACAGTCTAATGTTCCGATTCTCTGGCAATTCTTGATTTTAGAGCTTGCGATAGACGGATTAAGACTTGCTGCTGTTAATACGCCTAATATGTTAAGTACTCCTTTGAGTATTATGGCTGCTTTGGTTCTTGGAGAATTTTCTGTAAAAAGCGGATGGTTCAATTCCGAAATAATGCTTTATATGGCGTTTGTAGCTCTTTCCGGCTATACTCAGGCTAATTATGAACTTGGTTATGCCATAAAATTTATGCGTATTCTTAATCTGATATTAACTGCAATATTTGGTATTTGGGGCTATATTGCAGCAATCATAATTTTAGTTGTTTCTATTACTACAAATAAGACAATATCGGGTAGGAGCTATATATATCCATTATTTCCTTTCAATTTAAGACAATTTACGAAACGTTTTTTCAGGCTTCGCCTACCCGGTGCAAAAGAATAAATTGTATTTCACAAAAATGCAATCGTGATTAAGAATGAATCGATTGCATTTTTTTGTGGAAAAATTATGTAATTAATGATAGACTATAGACAGTTTGACAAAATCAGTAAATATTGGACCGGATATTATCATGAAACTATTTATTAGAAAGCATTTAAATATTTATTTTTTCTGCTGTTTTTTCCAAATTCTTATATTCTCTGGTTGTAGTGGTGAAGTTGCAAATAATACTGTTGCAGAAGCTTCTGTTGATTATGAAGAAATGGAACGGCAGAAGAAAGAAGAACTTGTAAGGCTAACCAAGGGAGATATTTTTATTGAACCTGATAAATTAGTAGGGTATGCTTCTGAAATCGATTTTGGATATGATGAACAGATGAAGCAATTGGATTATTCTTTTTCAATGGCACAAATTCCGCAAAGCGATGATGCTTATGTATATTTATTTTCTAAAGAAAGCTTTGATTCAAGTAACTATTTATATGGAGAGCCTGTTTCCACGGCTCTTAAGGGAAATGAATGCCATTTAACGTTTCCCTTTATCAATGAGCACTTATTTGCACGCTTTATTCCGGCACTTTTATTAGACGGAAAATATGTGCCCCTTAGTGAAGCGGTTTATTTTTCCACTCCTGAAGAAGTAGCACTGAATAAATCGGAATATCCAAATAAAGATTCCAAAAAAGGACTTTTATTAGATCCTACTATGCTTTATACGGAAAAGTTGACCGATTTAGGTGTAAAGCATGCAATTTATAATATCCCATTATCCCTGATTATGGGTGAAACTACGGATGAAACTTTTCCGACAATTACATATTCTTATAAAGGGAAAGATTATTATTTCAACGGCGCTGTTATAAATGGCTATGATGGTTTGTTTTCCTATCTGAACAGTCTGGGCATGAGCTGCACGGCGATTATTTTAAATGATTGGAATGATACTAATATTGAAATGATTCATCCTGATGCCAGAAATTCAGGAAGCGGAGCTTATTATTACATGTTTAACACAACCCAACCGGGTGCTGTCAGAACCTTAGAAGCAATTGCTTGTTTTCTTACAGAACGTTATTCTGGGAAAGAATACGGACTTGTCCACAGTTGGGTGATTGCAAATGAAATTAATCAGCAAAAGATTTGGAATTATATGGATACCGAAGATGTAACTTATTATGCGGAAGAATTCGAAAAAGCTTTTTACATCTTTTATCAGGCAGCCAAAAGTCAATATGCCAATGCAGGTGTTTATTTTAGTATTGACCACGACTGGAACAGTAATGGCGGAAGTAACACAAGATTTTTCAATGGTATTGAACTCATAGAAGCATTTGATAATGCTGCCAAAAAGCACGGAAATTATGACTGGGGAATAGCGATTCATCCCTATCCAAATCCCATATCTAAGGTACGATATTGGACTCAAAGCTATGAAAAAGAACCTGATGCGAAATACTTATCTATCATGAACTTAAGCGTTCTTACTGATTTCTTAAAGCAGGATAAATATTTAAATCAATATAATGAAGTCAGAAGTATTACAATTACGGAGCTTGGTTTTACCTCACTTCATGGCGAAAAATTACAAGCTGCCGCCTTTGCATATTGCTATTATATTGTGAATGATAATCCTTATATTGATGCATTCATTATGAATCGCCAGACAGATGCACCGGAAGAAATAAAACAGGGACTTGCTTTCGGAATCTATAATTATGACCAAAGCGATAAATATATCAAAGAAGTTTTTCAATATATTGATACACCGAAAGCAGAAGAGTATTCAGAGTTTATGCTTCCGATTCTAAATGCCTCGTCCATAGAAGAGGCTCTTGAATGGGCTAAATAGTATAAAGTGAGCATTATCATTACGAATTAGTTTTCGTTTAGATGATGCTCACTTTTTGTTTATAGTACAGTTATATTATGATTTACATTTATCAAATCCGGGATTAAATGCATAGAAGTTCTTTCCATCCAGTTTATCCTGTACTATGCGCAGCGCTTCACCGAATCTCTGGAAATGAACAACTTCACGTGCACGTAAAAACTTAATTGGTTCATATACATCAGGATAATCACGAACCAGTCTTAAAATATTATCATAAGTACTACGGGCTTTCTGTTCTGCAGCCATATCTTCAAAAAGGTCTGTAATAACATCCCCCTTTGATTGGAATACACATGCATTAAACGGAATTCCTCCTGCGGCCTGTGGCCAAAGACCTGCTGTATGATCCACATAATATTTATCAAAACCGCTGTTTACAATTTCATCCATGGATAAATCCTTGGTCAATTGATAGACTATGGCTGATATCATCTCCATATGGGCAAGTTCTTCCGTACCGATATCTGTTAATGTTCCCACAACTTCACGGTAGGGAGTAGCATAGCGCTGTGATAAATAACGCTGGCTTGCTGCAAGTTCTCCGTCAGGGCCTCCGAATTGGCTCATAATTACCTGTGCTAATTTAGCATTCGGTTCTTTTATATTAACAGGAAACTGTAATCTTTTCTCATAACACCACATTTATTAGCATCCTCCTTCCCAGGGCCATGGCTGCATAACCCATTTCCATTCATTCTGTTGACAGCCGTCTGCATCTGAAATGGAAAGAGGACCGAACTTCATGGCATATTCACGCATTGCCTGATTTTTCATACGGACATAATGGCTTAAGTAATCCATGGCTTCTTTATCAGTCGGATGAGTGTTTAAATATAACTGCATTTCTACAATTACAAAATCTATCACTCCGATATCATGGAAAAGTTGTTCTTTTTCATTCATCATTCTTTGATTCACTTCACACATCTCCTTCCTGTAAATGGTTTTTCCAACTCAGGGAAAATGGTTCCCGTACAATAAGCTTCATCCAGATTTTCAAAAATTTTGTTCAGCTGTTGCCACGGAACATAACCCATCGCAATCGGAAATCTTTCAAAATATTCGTTGAAACTATAATCCTGCATAAGTTCCTTTCATAATAAAACTTCTTTTTTAATAGTATAGTATGATACATAAAATTTAAGGTTCCGCAAAAACAAAAAACTTTCAAAGATAAAGTCCTTGATTTCCTTTCGGGTTTGTGTGAAAATAACATAGGAAATGCTGATGATAAGAAACGGAAAGGAAACGTAGATTATGAGCATGCGCGGAATAGATACTCAGGTACGCAAAGACAGAAGACGTATCTTTAAAGAAGTGGCTAATCTGGCCTACACATCCACCAATTTGAAGGATGATATTGAAGCATTACCATATAAAATAGTAGATTATGATGAATCCGAATATGAAAGCATCTACAGACAACGCTCCATAACCAGAGAGCGAATCCGTCTTGCTATGGGACTTTCCTTAAGACCGGAAAATATACCTGTTCACTTAACACAAGGACTGGAAGAAAGTAATATTGATGAAAAATATTATGAACCGCCTCTCATGCAGGTTATTCCTTCCGCTTGTAATGCCTGTCCGGAAAACCGTTATGAAGTAACGGACAAGTGTATGGGATGTGTGGCACATCCTTGCAGGGAAGTATGTCCTAAGGGTGCTATTTCCATGAAAAACGGAAAGTCAATTATAGATCAGGAAAAATGTATTAAATGCGGTAAATGCAAGAACGTCTGTCCTTATGATGCCATTTCACATCAGGTAAGGCCATGTCTTGACCATTGTGGCGTAAATGCGATTAAAAGTGATTCTAAAGGCAGGGCTTATATTGATACTGACTTATGTGTTTCCTGCGGCCAGTGTATGGTAAGCTGTCCTTTTGGTGCAATTGCGGATAAATCCCAAATATTCCAGCTCATTCGCGCCATTCAGTCGGGGCGGAAGATAATCGCACAAGTTGCTCCTGCTTTCGTTGGACAATTCGGGAAAAATGTAACACCGGATATGCTAAAGCAGGCATTAAAAGAATTAGGCTTTTATGATGTTTATGAAACAGCAATCGGCGCCGATTTAGGAGCCATTGCAGAAGCAGAGCACTATGTAAAAGAAGTTGCTACAGGAGAGGTTCCCTTTTTACTTACCAGTTGCTGTCCTTCCTGGTCAGTACTGGCAAAAAAATTCTTTCCTGAGACCATTGACAAAATTTCAAACGCATTGACTCCAATGGTTGCAACAGCACGCGTAATTAAAGAAGAGCATCCTGATGCAAGTGTAGTATTTATCGGTCCCTGTGCTTCCAAGAAACTGGAAGCTTCCAGAAGAACCATCCGTTCCGACGTTGACTTTGTAATAACTTTCGAAGAACTCGCAGGTATGTTTGAAGCAAAGGGAATCAACTTAGAAGAAGTAGCTGCAAAGGATGAATTAAATGATGCAACTGCAGCCGGAAGAGGCTATGGCGTCGCAGGCGGTGTTGCATCAGCTATTGAAGAATGTATCAGGGAATATTATCCTGATATAGAAGTAAATATCGAGCACGCTGAAAGCCTTACGGAATGTAAAAAAATGTTGATGCTGGCAAAGGCAGGAAAAAAGAATGGCTGTCTGATTGAGGGGATGGCATGTCCGGGCGGTTGTATTGCCGGTGCCGGAACCAATATTGCAATTCCGCAGGCAATGAAGGAAGTTGCTGGCTTCAAAGCAGCCGCTGATGTAAAAATTCCCCAAAAGTAAAAATAAAAGCGATAACAGAAGAGAGGTAAACATTATGACAAAAATCAGAACACGTTTTGCACCAAGTCCCACCGGTAGAATGCATGTCGGCAATTTACGTTCTGCTTTATATGAATTTTTAATTGCCAAGCATGCCGGAGGAGAATTTATGCTCCGTATCGAAGATACCGATCAGGAGCGTTTTGTAGAAGGTGCCGTAGATATTATTTATCGTACTATGGAGAAGACAGGACTGATTCATGATGAAGGACCGGATAAAGACGGTGGATTCGGCCCTTATGTTCAAAGTGAGCGTATGAAAACCGGTATTTATATGAAATATGCTCAAGAATTGGTTGAAAAGGGAGAAGCATATTATTGTTTTTGTGATAAAGAACGTCTTTCCGAGCTGAAATCAGAAGTAGTAGAAGGCAAAGAAATTACGGTCTACGATAAACATTGTCTTTCATTAAGTAAAGAAGAAGTCGATGCGAATCTGGCTGCAGGAAAGCCGTTTGTTATCCGTCAGAACATTCCCAATGAAGGAAAAACTACTTTTCATGATGAACTTTACGGTGATATCACTGTAGATAATGCTGAATTGGATGATATGATTCTGATTAAATCCGATGGTTATCCGACCTATAATTTTGCAAATGTAGTAGATGACCATACCATGAATATTACACATGTTGTCCGTGGAAATGAATATCTTTCTTCCTCACCCAAATATCAGCGTCTGTATGATGCTTTCGGTTGGGAATCACCGGTATATATTCATTTGCCATTGATTACTGATGAAAATCATAAAAAGCTTTCAAAAAGAAGCGGCCATTCTTCTTTTGAAGATTTGTTGGAGCAAGGCTTTTTAACAGAAGCGATTGTGAACTTTATTGCTCTTCTTGGATGGAGTCCTGAAGACAACACTGAAATTTTTACATTAGATGAGCTGATTGCTAACTTTGATTATAAGCGTATCAGTAAATCACCTGCAGTATTTGATTATACCAAATTGAAATGGATGAATGGTGAATATATTAAAGCCATGGATGATGATAAGTTCTATGAAATGGCAGAGCCTTACATAAAGAAGTCTTTAAGCCGTGAAATGGATTTAAAAAAGATTGCCTCCATGGTAAAAACAAGAATCGAAGTTTTCCCTGATATCTGTGAACTGGTTGATTTCCTTGAGGAATTACCCACATATGATACAGCCATGTATGAGCACAAGAAAATGAAAACCACTAAGGATTCATCGCTTAAAGTATTACAGGAGCTTTTACCAAAATTAGAAGCACAGGATGACTATTCAAACGATGCGCTGTATCAGCTTTTGTTAGCTTATGTGGAGGAAAAAGGCTGTAAAAACGGATATGTAATGTGGCCTGTCCGTACCGCAGTATCCGGAAAACAGATGACACCTGCCGGTGCTACCGAAATTATGGAGTTGCTTGGCAAGGAAGAATCTCTGATTCGAATCAAAAAAGGAATTGAATTACTAAAAAATGCATAGTTTCATGCAAGAAAATGCTATACGCCATAATAAGGGGCCGGCAAGAGTGCTTGCCGGTCCCGGAAGTGGCAAGACCTTCACCATCATTCAAAGATTACATCATTTGACAAATCATCATCACATCCCGGCACAGCAAATTCTGTGCATTACCTTTACGAAAGCAGCGGCTCTTGAGATGCAGGAACGCTATCAGAAACAAATCACAGAAACAAATACAAAAGAAAATAGTTGCGTGTGCTTCGGAACTGTTCACAGTATCTGTTATCATATTTTGAAAGAATCCGATGAATTTCATCAATATTCCCTGGTTAAGGAATCCGGTAAAAGAAAATTACTGGAAATGTTGTTAATACAAAAGGGGTTGAATGAATCTGATAATTTTTCAGTGATATCAGAATTACTTTTTGCCGTTAGTCGTAAAAAAAACGGCATTTCTCATCAGGTAGATATGCAAAATGTTCCATTTGATGAAATCTATCATGAATATACACAGGCTCTTTCGGAAAGAAAGCTTCTTGATTTTGACGATATGATTAACTGTACTTACCACTTATTATTACGAAATGAACAGTTAAGAACTGCTTGGCAGAAAAGATTTACCTATGTCATTGTTGATGAATTTCAGGATATTAACAGAACACAATATGAGATAATAAAACTTCTGGCAATGCCTGAAAACAACCTTTTTGTGGTAGGTGATGATGATCAGGCAATATACGGATTTCGCGGAGCCTTACCTGACATCATGAAACAGTTTTTATCGGATTTTCCCTATGCATCTGAACTATATTTAACCGAAAACTACCGTAGCTGTGAAAAAATCGTATCTTTTGCCGGAAAAATCATTTTGCAAAACAGAAATCGAATTCCAAAACATATTATTTCGCAAAAAAGCGGCGGTACAGTTCATATATATTATGAAGAAACCAGAAAAGAAGAGGAGTTAAGACTTCTTTCCGATATCAATCAATTGGATAAAAAAAATCTCTTTCAAAGTGCCGTAATTGTCAGAACTAATATAGAAGCTATCCAATATATCCGTTTATTTAAGTCACATCATATACACGTAAAGGAACAATTACAAAAAAAATCACCGTTATGTTTTGAACATTTTATCAAAAAAGATTTTGAAGCATTTTTACGTTTTTGCAAGGAAGGGCATAAGCGTATAGATTTTTTGCAGATTATGAATAAGCCGGAGCTGTTTTTGTCAAGACAGGCTTTGGTTAGTGAAACTGTACATCTAAATGAGCTTATCACATATTATAAAGGAAGTCCTGAAATAACGAAAAATATAATGCAACTGTTTCAAAAGCTGGAAAGCGCAAAAACCATGTCCTTTTCTGTGGCAATTCGTTATTTTCGTAATATTATCGGATACGATAACTATTTAAAAGAACATGCAAAAAATCATCAGGAATATGAGGAATTTATAAAAATCGCAGATGAACTTCAAAAGCTATGCAAAAAGCAAATACCAAACGAAAGATGTGATGCGTTCTGGCAACGTATGGAACAGGAATATTCAGAGATGATGAAAAAAGATGAAACTTATATTATAAAAGAGGGTCTTTCGGTAATCACCATGCATGGTGCAAAGGGACTGGAATTTAAACATGTATTTTTACCGGACGTAAACGAAGGAGTTATCCCTTCAAAACAATGTAAAACAAACGAAGATATTGAAGAAGAAAGAAGGCTCCTGTACGTTGCCGTCACAAGAGCCAAGGAAACCTTATCTATATACTATACAAGAGAACGAGGGCGCAGCCCCTCCCGTTTTATTGACGCCTTAATAGTATAAAAGACTCGGGGTACTTATTCTTCTGCATCAATTAACTCATCAAATTCTACACCGTCAAGATACTCATCAAATGCATCTGCTACAGCATCATATTCATCATCATCTTCGATATATGTTAATTCAGGTTCTGCATTCGGATTATTTTCATCCTCTTTATAGCGATAGAACCATACCATTCCATCATGATTTTCACCATCCTCCTCAAGGGGAAGCAATACAATATAATCCTGATTATCCACAGTTAAAATGGTAACAATTGCGCAAGTAACACTGCTTCCGTCTTCTAAGTCAAGGGTTACTGTCATTTCTTCATCATCAGCTTCAGGGGTTTCAAAATTTTTCATATTTTCTTTTTCCATGATTTCTCCTTCTGTTGTAGTAACAAAAAACATTTTATGTGATTATTTTACTAAGAGTTTACAGAATAATCAATATTTTTTGCACAGTTTGTCTCTTTTGTGTTATCATAATAAACAGAAGATTACATGAGTTATTCAAGAAATATTAACCGGGAGGCTGCATGGAACAAAAGCTTAAAATTTCGTACTTTAAACCGGACAGGCAAGGTGTATTTGCCTGTGATGACGGATATCTTTTTGCAACCGAAGCAGATACTGATAAAGATTGTGGTGTTATTTTATATACAAAAGAGGGAAACGAGATACGGATTCCTTTCTCGAACAGTGGAAGAAGAGGAACTCTCTATGGTGTTCGTGTTGAATCCTTAGACGGAATCTTTTCTTTTACAAAGTATAACTATTACAATGGAGAAGTTATCTATACGGATCCTTATGCCAAATTAGTTGACGGTTTGCAAGCATGGGGCAGTTTCGAAATATGTCCGAGAGAAACCTTCGGTATGCTTACTGATATGCCTTTTGATTGGGAAGATGATAAATCACCTGAGACGCCCATTCAGGATACTATCATTTACGGTCTCAATGTACGTGCCTTTACTATGGATAAAAGTTCCGGTGTAAAAAATAAAGGAACATTTGAAGGAATCATCCAGAAAATACCTCATTTCAAAAAACTGGGTATTACCGCTATTGAACTGATGCCAGCTTATGAATATGAAGAATGCATGAAAACAGAGCATGGACATGAAAACAGGGTAAATTGCTGGGGATTTCAGAATGGCTTTTATTTTGCACCAAAGGCATCCTACAGCGCACACAGAGCAGATATTTCATTTAAAGAACTGGTAAAAGCCCTTCACAAAAACGATATAGAGCTTATGATGCATTTTTATTTTCCGCCTGAATGCAGGCCGTCATATATAATTGATGTATTAAGATACTGGTGTATGGAATATCATGTTGACGGTTTCAGATTAAGCGGTTTTCATATTCCGTATGAATTTATCGCAGGAGATGCTATATTAAAAGGATGCAAAATCAGAGCTCCTTATTTCCGTTTAGATGAGATTTATGAAAAGCCGCCTGTATACCGTAATTTGCTTGCTGATAACGGTAATTTTAAGAACGATATGCGCCGTTTCCTGAAAGGCGATGAAAATCTGATTCAGCAAGTAATACATTATCATAAGAATAATTCCGGCTTTTGCGGAATGGTTAATTATATGGCTGATTATGACGGTTTTTCTCTCTACGACCTGGTTTCTTACGAAAAGAAGCACAATGAATCAAACGGCGAAAACAATCGTGACGGAGTAGAGACAAATTACAGCTGGAATTGCGGTGCGGAAGGTGAAAGCCGTAAAAAAGCCGTTTTAGAGCTTAGGCGCAAGCAACTAAAGAATGCAATTTCTTTTTTATTCCTGTCACAAGGAGTTCCTTATCTTTTTTCAGGAGATGAATTTGCAAATACAAGATACGGAAATAATAATGCTTACTGTCAGGATAATGAAACCGGCTTTGTGAAATGGAAGATGAATCGCTTTTCAAAGGATATTTTTGACTTTGTTTGTAATATCAGCAAATTACGAAAAGAACACGAGCTTCTTCATTTTAAGCAAGAGCTTTTATCGATGGACTCCATTGCTTGCGGATATCCCGATATTTCCTATCACGGAACAGAGGCATGGAGACCCGACACCTCCTATATCAGCAGAATGATCGGTATTATGCTTTACGGTGAATATTCCCATACTTCTCATTCTGAATCGCTTTATATTGCATATAATATGCATTGGGAAGCACATGAATTGGCGCTACCCAAATTACCCAAAGGGAAAGAGTGGTGTCCTTTGTTTACTACTGACGATACTATGAGTACTTGTTCCATTAATGAAAATATGGTGCTTATTCAAGGCAGAACAGTTGCAATTTATATTTCGAAAACAAATCCTGCTATGAATACCAAGAAGCATTCCAAGAAAAAAAAGGTGTCCTAAAATGAAAGCATGGAAACATTTTAAAACAATTACGCGACACAAAATACAAGTTATGAAAGGCTGTTTTAAAGTTGGCTTGTATAAGCAGGGGCTTATGCATGATTTATCAAAATACAGTCCTTCTGAATTTTGGGTAGGCGTAAAATATTATCAGGGAAACAGAAGTCCCAACAATGCGGAAAGAGAAGCCATTGGTTATTCATCCGCTTGGTTACATCACAAAGGCAGAAATAAACATCATTACGAATATTGGATTGATTATAGTACCAAGGAAATTCCCGGAGGAATGGCTCCTGCACCAATGCCGGTAAAATATGTGGTTGAGATGCTAATGGACAGAATTGCCGCCTGCAAGATATATAACGGGAGCTCCTATACTCCCAAAGACCCTCTTGTTTATTACCAAAAAGGGAAAGAGAAAGCTCCGATCCATGAGGATACTAAAGAATTGCTGGAAAAACTTCTTGTAATGCTGGCAGAGGAAGGAGAAGAGATTACCTTTTCCTATATCCGTAATCATTTATTAAAGAATTAATCAGTATACACTAACTTTTTATTTCTGTGTTGCATATGATAAAGCATAGAAATAAGGAGTGTAATAGTATGAATTGTTTATGGTTACTCATTTTACTGTTCTGTTCTCAAAATAGTTGCGGACAGAATACACAAAGCAATAACATCTGTGGTAATATCACAGGTGATTGCGGCTGTGACTTACGAAACGAACGCGATAATTGCAGAAGACGCGATAATGATTGTGAATGCAACAGAAGACACAGAAGTGATTGTGATTGTGATTGCGAAAGAAGACATGAAAATGACTGTGATAGCGATTGCGATAATGACAGAAACTTTGACAGACGCGGCTTTATTCCATTCGGTAACCAGACCTGCGGTTGCGAAAATAATCAATGCCAGTCATAAATTTTCAAAAGAATTAAAATTTAATATTTCAAAATCAGAATGTCATGTTATAATATGCATGGCATTCTTTTTTGTTTGGTATGATAAAAAAATTATAACGTACCTGCAAAATCAGAATATATTTCGGAAAGGAATGAAAACAGATGAAAAATTTAATAGAACAAATTCTGAAATTTGGGGTAGTAGGATTCTTATGCTTTCTAATTGATTTTGGTATTACTGTAGGCCTTGCAAACATTTTTGGTGTACATTACCTAATTTCCAAGTTCTTGGGATTCGTCATTTCTGCAGTTGTCAATTATCTTTTGAGCATTAAATTTGTATTTACACAAAAGAAGGAGATGAATAAGAATAAAGAATTTATCGGTTTTATTGTTCTCTCCGCAATCGGTCTTTCAATTAATGAAATCGTAATGTTCGTATGCATCGATGTAATATACAAACATTCTGCTTTTTTACAGGAAATGATAAGCGATGAATGGATGGTATCCATCAGTTCCATCATAGCAACAGGTATCGTAATGGTATACAATTTCATTTCCAGAAAAATCTTTTTGGAACGTAAATAAATCGTTTGATCTGATCAACGATAATGATATGCTATGGATAAAAATCGATTTGAAGAAGTAAAAAATCATTTTTTGAATACACAGAGGAAGCGTTACGGCATCGGTACTTTACAGGAAAAGACGGTTCATGCAATTTTAAAGGATTATTATGCACCGGATAAAGATATGCAGGAAATTCCCATTAACGGATATGTTGCTGATATCTATACAGGTTCAGAGATTATCGAAATTCAGACTGCTAATTTTAACAAAATTCGAAGTAAACTTGATAGTTTTCTTCCTGAATATCCTGTCACCTTAGTTTATCCGATACCACATATAAAGTGGCTTTCCTGGATAGACGAAGAAACAGGAGAGTGTTCCGCACTTCGCAAAAGCCCTGTGAAAGGTAATGTTTATAAAGCTTTTTTTGAGCTATACAAGATAAAGTCATATTTAAAGCATCCTAATTTACGAATTTGTATCCCTTTACTTGATATAGAAGAATATCGTCTGTTAAATGGTTGGAGTGCAGATAAAAAGAAAGGCTCCTGCAGATTTGACCGGATTCCGGTTGCACTGGCAGATGAAATCCGATTTGAACGGATAGAAGATTATGTACAATTGATTCCCTATGAGCTTTCAGAACCCTTTACCGTATCTGAATTTGCTAAAGCAGTCAAAATAAAAAAAGCGGAGGCAGGAAAAGTACTCCACATATTACATTATCTGACTGTAATTACACACTGCGGCAAAAAAGGAAATGCTTATTTATATCGTGTGGATGATTAGAAAGGAAAAAAATGGGAACTACAAACAGACAATTAACCGCTAAATATAATGGCGATGAGGAAACAAAACGTCAGTTTCTGTATATAGAAAAAGCAAAAGACTATGTGCAAGCACTTTCAAATGAGCTGGGTCGAAAGCCTACCTGTTGCGTAACTACCTTCGGCTGTCAGATGAACGCCCGTGATTCCGAAAAGCTAGCCGGAATCTTAGAGCTTACAGGATATGAATTGATAGAAGACGAAGATGCTGATTTTGTCATTTATAATACTTGTACCGTTCGTGATAACGCCAATCAACGCGTTTATGGTCGTCTTGGACATTTAAACAGCCTTAAAAAGAAAAATCCCCATAAGAAGATAGCTCTTTGCGGTTGTATGATGCAAGAGGCATCCGTAATAGAAAAGTTACAAAAAAGTTATCGTTTTGTGGACCTGATTTTTGGTACACATAATATTTACAAATTTGCAGAACTATTGGTCTCAATGTATGAATCTGATAGTATGGTAATTGATATTTGGGAAGATACTGACCAGATTGTTGAAGATTTACCCATTGAGCGAAAATATTCCTTTAAATCCGGCATTAATATCATGTTTGGATGTAATAATTTTTGCAGTTATTGTATAGTGCCCTATGTCAGAGGCCGAGAGCGAAGCCGAAACCCTAAAGACATCATAAAAGAAATAGAAGAATTGGTATCTGACGGCGTCGTTGAAGTAATGCTTTTGGGACAAAATGTAAACTCCTATGGTAAAAATCTAATGGAGCCTATTACCTTTGCACAGCTTCTGAGGGAAATTGAAAGAATAGAAGGTTTACAGAGAATCCGTTTTATGACATCGCATCCCAAAGATTTATCCGATGAACTGATACAGGTCATGAAAGAATCCAAAAAAATTTGCAGACATCTTCATCTTCCCCTACAATCAGGCTCCACACGTATTTTAAAGGAAATGAACCGTAAGTATACTAAGGAGCAATATCTTGCACTGGCAGAAAAAATCCGAAAGGAAATTCCTGACATTGCGCTTACCACAGACATTATTGTAGGATTTCCCGGCGAAACCCCGGAAGATGTAGAAGAAACTATTGATGTAATCAATAAGGTACAGTACGAAAATGCCTTTACTTTCATCTATTCCAAACGCACCGGAACACCGGCAGCATCCATGGAAAATCAAGTTCCGGAGGAACTGGTAAAGAAAGGCTTTGACAAAGTACTAAAAACGGTTCAGGATACTGCCCGAATGAGAGTCGCACTCTTAGAAGGACAGACCTTAGATGCTTTGGTAGAAGAAATAAATGAACAGGATAGCAGTTTACTTACCGGCAGACTTTCCAATAATACCATTGTTCATTTTAAAGGCAGTCATGATTTAATCGGTCAAATCGTCCCTGTCTATCTTAAGGAATGCCATGGTTTTTATTATTTAGGTGAATTACAAAAATAAAGATTGCCCGCAATATAAAATTACTAATAATGAAAGAAAAGACACATATTCTTGTACTAAAACAAGAACATATGTCTTTTTTTCTTGTATTTCAATTAAAATAGGTATATTATCAAAAAGGTTTTGTTAAATTTTAACATTTTATTAACAGGAGACAATGAGATACATATGGAACAGTTAAAACCAAAGCTTTTTTATGTATTAAAAAATTATTCAAAGGAACAATTTATTAAGGATATTGTAGCCGGAATTATTGTAGCAATTATTGCGTTACCCCTATCCATAGCCCTTGCCCTTGCTTCCGGTGTCAGTCCCGAAAAAGGACTTTATACTGCCATTGTAGCAGGATTTGTTATTTCCTTTCTAGGCGGAAGCCGAGTACAGATTTCCGGACCTACCGCAGCATTTGCAGCCATTGTTGCAGGCATTGTTGCAACCAGCGGATTGGAAGGCTTGGCAGTAGCAACATTAATGGCCGGTCTGCTTTTGATATTAATGGGAGTTCTCAGACTGGGGAATCTGATTCGTTTTATTCCTTATACCATTACTACCGGTTTTACGGCAGGTATTGCAGTTACCATTGCTATCGGGCAGATGAAAGATTTCTTTGGACTTACTTACGGTGAAGGCGTCAGTCCGGTAGAAACCATAGAAAAAGCAGAAGCAGTGATTGCCCATTTCACAACTATAAATATGCAAGCCTTAATTGTCGGCGTTGTATGTCTTGCTGTTTTAATTTTTTGGCCTTATATCGGCAAAGTACTTCCAGGAAAAGCCGGTAAGATTGCGGGTAGTATTCCCCCTTCCCTGCTTGCTGTTTTTGCAGGTATCGGAATAGTTTCAGGATTGGGAATGGAAGTAAACACAATCGGAACTTTATATGAAATTACCAATCAACCGCCTACCTTCCGGTTGCCGGTAATCAACTATGAATTAATCAGCAGCCAATTTAGCAACGCACTTACAATTGCGATTTTAGCAGCTGTAGAATCCCTTCTTTCCTGTGTGGTTTCTGACAGTATGATTAATTCCAAACACAACTCTAACATGGAGCTTGTAGCACAGGGTGCCGGTAATGTTGCAAGTGCACTGTTTGGAGGAATTCCTGCAACAGGTGCCATTGCAAGAACCGCAGCCAATGTAAAGAACGGTGGACGTTCCCCTATATCCGGTATGGTACATGCTGTGGTACTTCTTCTTGTTATGGTATTGTTTATGCCTTATGCTGCTTTAATTCCCATGCCTGCCATCGCAGCGATTCTGTTTATGGTTGCTTATAATATGTGCGGCTGGAGAGAATTTGTTTATTTAATTAAAACATCACCCAAAAGTGATATTGCAGTACTTATTGTAACCTTTGTTTTAACTGTTGTATTTGACCTGGTAGTAGCGATTGAAGTAGGTATTGTCTTTGCAGCGGTTCTTTTTATGAAGCGTATGAGCGACGTAACACAGGTAGAAGGCTGGAAATATATTAATGATCCTGATGATCCCGATGGCATTGAACTTCGTCAGGTGCCGGAAGGAACTCTTGTATATGAAATCAGCGGTCCTATGTTCTTCGCAGCAGCAGATAAATTACTAAAAATTTCAGTACCTGAAAAAACAAAGAACCTTATTATCAGAATGAGAAGTGTAAATGCTATTGATGCAACTGCCATGCATAATCTTGAGCAGCTTCTTACAAAATGCAAAAAGCAAAATGTTCAGTTAATTTTATCCCATGTTAATGAACAACCTTTGAATGTTATGAAAAAAGCAGGTTTCTTTGAAGCAGTTGGTTTAGAAAATTTCTGTGCGCATATTGATGATGCTATTAAGCGTGCTGAAGATTTACAATAATTCAAAATTGTGCTATATTTAAGCGGGTGTGCCTTTTTATGTGCATATCCGCTTTATTACTTTTTCAGGATACGGATGGATAAAAAATGGCTGAATTAACTCCAATGATGCAACAATATATGGAAACCAAAAAGGAATACCCTGATTGTATTCTTTTTTACCGGTTAGGTGACTTTTATGAAATGTTTTTTGAAGATGCAATCACTGCATCAAAGGAATTGGAAATTACATTAACCGGTAAAAGCTGTGGCTTGGAAGAGCGGGCACCTATGTGCGGTGTTCCCTATCATGCTGTGGAAAGCTATCTGAATAAGCTTGTTTCTAAAGGCTATAAAGTTGCTATCTGTGAGCAGATGGAAGATCCCAAACTGACAAAAGGAATTGTAAAACGTGAAGTAACAAGAATTGTCACACCCGGAACCAACTTAAATGTTCAGGCAATGGACAGCAGTAAAAACAACTATCTTATGAGCATTGCCTATTTTGAAGGGAAATCCGGTATTTCTGTTGCGGATGTAACTACCGGTGATTATTATCTGACAGAAACCGAGGATGATAAAAAATTATTAGATGAAATCAATAAATATCATCCCAGTGAAATTGTATGTAATGATGCTTTCCTTGTAAGCGGACTTGATTTACAGGACTTAAAAAGCAGACTAGGGATTACGGTGTATTCCTTGGAACCCCATTTTTATGATGAAGACAGATGTCGAAAATGTTTGCTAAAGCATTTCCACGTAACCGCGTTACATGGGATGGGGATTGAAGATTTCCCCGCCGGATTAATTGCTGCCGGAGCTTTATTACAGTATCTTTATAATACGCAAAAGAGTTCCCTTTCCCATTTCACTCATTTATATCCTTATTTGACCAGTAAGTATATGTTACTTGATTCTTCTACCAGAAGAAATCTGGAATTAACGGAAACACTGAGGGAAAAGCAGAAGAGAGGCTCACTTTTATGGGTACTTGATAAAACCAAAACAGCTATGGGAGCCAGAACTCTGCGTCAGTACTTAGAACAGCCGTTGATTGATAAACAAAAAATTGAAGAACGGCTAAATGCGGTTTCCGCCTTAAGTAAGGCACCGATGATACGGGAAGAGCTAAGAGAATATTTAAATCCCATATATGATCTGGAACGTCTCCTCGGTAAGGTCAGCTATAAGACAGCAAATCCTCGTGATTTGATTGCTTTTCGTAATTCTCTTGGAATGTTGCCCCATATCAAAACGCTGCTTAACGACTTTGATACGGGTCTTTTATCCTCCTTAAATGAGCAGATTGATGATTTGGATGATATCTTTCAGTTGATTGACAGTTCCATTACGGAAGAACCGCCTATTGCAATTAAAGAAGGAGGTATTATCAAAGATGGCTTTGATGAAACTATTGACATGCTCCGTAATGCAAAGACAGAAGGTAAAAACTGGCTGGCTCAATTAGAAGAGGATGACCGGGTAAGAACCGGAATTAAAAATCTTAAAATCAAATACAACAAAGTCTTCGGCTATTATTTTGAAGTGACCAATTCTTACCAAAATCTGGTTCCTGATGATTATATCCGCAAGCAAACCCTTACCAATGCCGAACGTTATACTAATGCCAGATTGAAGGAACTGGAAGATTCCGTTTTGAATGCAGAAGATAAGCTTTTTACCTTGGAATATGATATGTTCTGCCGCATTCGTGATGCAATTGCTGATGAAATTGAACGAATTCAAAAGACTGCAAAAGCAATCGCTATGCTTGATGTTTTTGCTTCCCTGTCTGTTGTAGCAGAAAGAAACCGTTTTGTCAGACCTTCCATAAACGAAAAGGGCATCATTGACATCAAAGGCGGAAGACATCCTGTTGTAGAACAAATGATAGATAGTGATATGTTTATTTCAAATGACACCTATCTTGACAATAACAAATACTGCGTATCCATTATTACAGGGCCTAATATGGCAGGAAAGTCCACATATATGAGGCAGGTTGCCCTAATCGTCCTTATGGCACAAATCGGAAGCTTTGTGCCTGCGGAAAGTGCAAATATCAGCATTGTCGACCGGATTTTCACCCGTGTTGGGGCTTCGGATGATTTAGCAAGCGGCCAGAGTACTTTTATGGTAGAAATGAATGAGGTTGCCAATATTTTAAGAAATGCAACCCCAAACAGTCTTCTTGTACTGGATGAAATCGGACGCGGAACCTCTACCTTTGACGGACTAAGTATTGCATGGGCTGTAATTGAGCATATCAGCAATAAGAAGCTTCTTGGTGCGAAAACCTTATTTGCCACCCACTATCACGAGCTTACCGAACTGGAAGGTAAAATGAGTAATGTTAATAATTATTGCATTGCTGTAAAAGAAAAAGGAGACGATATTGTATTCCTCAGAAAAATTGTCAAAGGCGGTGCGGATAAAAGCTACGGTATCCAGGTTGCTAAGCTTGCCGGTGTTCCTGATATGGTCATTGACAGAGCGAAGGAAATCGTACAGCAGCTTTGTGATAATGACATTTTAGAAAAAGTACAAAGTATCGTTATTGAACAGAAAGACACCAAAAAGAAGCCTGCGGTCAAATATGATGAAGTTGATTTAAGTCAAATGTCTTTGTTTGATACAGTCAAAGATGAAGATATCATTGAAGAACTGAAAGAAATTGATATTTCCAATTTAACACCTCTTGATGCTTTAAACACCTTATACAGATTACAAAATAAATTAAAAAATCGTTGGTAACAAAAGAAAGGATTATTTATGCCTACAATTAACCTTTTGAGTCAAAGTACAATCGATCAAATTGCTGCCGGAGAAGTGGTAGAACGTCCGGCCAGCGTGGTAAAGGAACTTTTAGAAAACGCTATCGATGCAGGTGCCACGGCTGTAACCGTTGAATTGAAAGAAGGTGGAATTTCCTTAATCCGTGTAACAGACAATGGTTGTGGTATTGAAAAGAAACAAGTAAAAAAAGCTTTTTTACGTCATGCAACCAGCAAAATCAGTTCGATTGAAGATTTAACCTATGTGGAAAGTCTTGGTTTCCGCGGGGAAGCATTATCCAGTATTGCAGCTGTAGCCCAGGTAGAAGTCATAACCAAGACAAAAGAAGATTTAACAGGCATAAAATATACAATTTCCGGCGGTACAGAAGAAGATTACGAAGAAATAGGCGCTCCTAACGGCACTACCTTTTTAGTCCGTAATTTATTCTACAACACCCCGGCTCGTAAAAAATTTTTAAAACAACCGCAGACGGAAGGTGGCTATGTTGCCGACTTAATGGAGCATATTGCACTCTCAAAACCGGATATTTCCGTGAAATTTGTAAATAACGGTCAGGTTCGTTTCCACACTTCGGGAAACGGAGATTTAAAAGAAGTTATTTATCGTATTTACGGACGTGAAACGGCGGATGCATTAATTCCCTTTGATGCATCAAACGAGTTATGTAGTATAAAAGGTTATCTGGGAAAACCGGAACTTAACCGTTCTAACCGAAACTTTGAAATTTATTTTATGAACGGACGTTTCATCAAGGATGATTTGATTTCCAAAGCTGTGGAAGAGGGTTATCACCCCTATTTAATGCAACACAAATTCCCTTTTGTTGTACTGCATCTTACCATGAACCCATCGGAACTTGATGTAAATGTACATCCTTCAAAAATGCAAATTCGCATTCATAAAGGGAATGAGCTATATCAGTTTTTATCCTGTAGTGTGAAAGACAGGCTTCATGAAATTGCAATGATTCCTCAGTTGATATTAACGGAACCTGAAAAAAATGAGAAAGAACCTATCAAAGCACCTGAACCTTTTGAAACAAACAGAATCGCTAATTTATTAAATGAAGAGCCGGGAAAATACGCTGTTGATACAAAAGAGCATGAGAAAGAAGAAGCTTATGCAGAACAAATTGTTACCCCGAAACAGATATTGACCAGTAAAATATTAGGTCTTGCAGGGACCAAATCCGTCACCTCTCAAGGAGAGGATATTCATTCCAATGTAATAAAAGCTGATAAACATATACTGGTAGAACGCCCAACCCAGCTTAATCTGTTCGAAGAGAATATTCTGACAAAAGAAGCCAGGGATGAGTATAGAGTATTAGGACAAATTTTTGACACTTACTGGTTAATTGCTTTTAAGGATAAGCTTTTAATTGTTGATCAACATGCAGCTCATGAAAAAGTAAAATATGAGCGATTTGTTACACAACTGAAAGAAAAAACTGTTGAGTCACAACTACTGACACCTCCTCTTATTCTGTCATTAACAGGTAGAGAACGGGAACTGCTCAGGGAATTTATGCCTTATTTTACAAAAATGGGGTTTGAAATTGAAGATTTTGGCGGTGATTCCTACGCTGTTCGCAGTATGCCTACAGATTTATACGGTTGTAACGAAAAGGAGTTGTTTACTGAAATTTTGGATGAACTTTCTGAAAATCCCATGAAAGGAACACCTGACATTATACTTAATAAGCTTGCTTCCATGTCCTGTAAAGCAGCAGTAAAAGGAAATAATCATATGGATATCAAAGAAATGGAATCTTTAATTGATGAACTTCTGACATTGGATAACCCTTACCATTGTCCCCACGGCAGACCCACCATCATTTCCATGAGTAAATATGAATTAGAAAAGAAATTTAAACGAATTGTTTAATCGGAGCTTTAATATGAACAATAAGAACCCCCTGATTATTTTAACCGGACCGACTGCAGTAGGTAAAACCGCACTATCCGTAAAGCTTGCAAAGATAATAGGCGGAGAAATTATTTCTGCTGATTCTATGCAGGTATACAAATATATGGATATCGGTTCCGCTAAGATTCGTCCTGAAGAGACGGAAGGAATCCCCCATCATCTGATTGATGTCCTTGACCCTTCCATGGAATGCAACGTAGTAACCTTTCAGAAAATGGCAAAGATATGTTTACAAGAAATATATAATCGTAAACATATCCCTATTATTGTAGGAGGTACTGGATTTTATATTCAGGCCCTTTTATATGATATTAATTTTGAAGAAGAAACAGACACTTCTGAATGCAGAGCAGCATTGGAAAAGATTGCTACTGAAAAAGGTTCTCATTATTTATATGAATATTTAAAGAAAATTGATCCTGCTTCCGCAGAGGAAATTCATGAAAACAATCAAAAACGGGTCATACGAGCTTTAGAATTTTATGAAACAAACGGATATCCCATTTCCGTGCATAATAAAGAACAACGCAGGAAAGAATCCTTCTACAATTCCTGTTACTTTGTCTTAAATGATGAGCGTGAAAAGCTTTATAAAAGGATTGATGAACGTGTAGATGTGATGCTCAAAAATGGCCTTCTTGAAGAAGTACAAAAGTTAAAGAATATGGGTTATCACCGGGGAATGGTCTCCATGCAAGGTTTAGGCTATAAAGAATTGTTAGCATACTTAGACGGAGATTGCACCTTTGAAGATGCAGTCTATTTCATCAAACGTGACTCAAGGCATTTTGCCAAGCGTCAGCTCACATGGTTTCGGCGGGAAAAAGAAGTTCTCTGGATAGATAAATCCGCTTTTCAAGATCAGGATGAAGCGATACTTAATTTTATACTGGAACATTTAAAGCAGAAAGGAATAATCTGATATGAATCTTTCACATAACATGTACTTAAATGCAGGAATCAGCCCTTCAGTCTATGAATTCTGTGAAAACATCTGGAATTCCCTTAAAGACCGTTTTGATAAAATCGATGAGATTTCTGAATACAACCAATTAAAAGTAATTTCAGCCATGCAAAAGAATAAAGTCAGCGAAGCCTGCCTTTTGGGCACTACCGGTTATGGATATAACGACTTGGGAAGAGAGACCTTGGAAGCTGTTTATGCTGATGTATTTCATACTGAGGATGCATTGGTCCGACCTCAGATTACATGTGGAACCCATGCACTTGCTTTGGCACTAATGAGTAACCTTCGTCCCGGCGATGAGCTTTTATCTCCGGTTGGAAAACCTTATGACACCTTAGAAGAAGTAATCGGTATCAGAGAATCCAAAGGCTCTCTAAAGGAATATGGTATCTCATATAAGCAGGTAGATTTGCTTCCTGACGGTAGTTTTGATTTTGACAAAATAAAAGCTGCTATTCATTCCAAAACAAAAATGATTACCATTCAACGTTCCAAAGGATATCAAACCAGGCCAACCTTATCCGTAAGCAGAATTGGTGAACTGATTTCCTTTATCAAAAAAATCAAACCTGATGTGATTTGTATGGTTGACAACTGTTACGGAGAATTTACGGAAACCATCGAACCAAGTGATGTAGGTGCCGATTTAATCGTAGGATCATTAATCAAAAATCCCGGAGGCGGTCTTGCTCCTATCGGCGGTTATCTGGCCGGCAAAAGGGAATGTATTGAAAATGCTGCTTACCGTTTGACATCACCGGGGCTTGGGAAAGAAGTGGGGGCTTCCTTACAGGTAATGAACTCCTTCTATCAGGGATTTTTCCTTGCACCTTCCGTAACAGCCAATGCACTAAAGAGTGCTATTTTTGCTGCAAATATTTATGAACGTCTTGGATTTGAAGTAGTACCGAATGCAACGGAAAGCAGACATGACATTATTCAGGCTGTTACCTTTGGCAGTCCGGAAGGCGTTGTTGCTTTCTGTCAGGGTATCCAGCAGGCTGCAGCCGTAGACGGACATGTTACTCCTGAACCATGGGATATGCCGGGTTATGACAGCCCGGTTATTATGGCTGCCGGTGCTTTCGTGTCCGGTTCTTCCATAGAACTTAGTGCTGACGGTCCCATTAAGCCACCTTATGCAGTTTATTTTCAAGGTGGACTTACCTGGCAGCATGGAAAATTCGGCATTATGAAAACACTGCAAAGACTCACCGAAAATGGTATTATTTCCGCGAATTTTGACAGAATTACGGTTTAATCTGTCGAAGGAAACCTATAAAAAAAATATGAAATCAGTGTACATTAAACTTTTTCTGTGATAAGATATTTTCATATGCGAAAGAAGAGTGGAGGTACGATATGCGTAAGAATAATTGGGCCTGCTTCCTGTTGATTTTGGCAGGAATTGTCATCGGCGGTTTTATAGGGAACCTTTTCCCGGTATCATGGTTAAACTACGGACAAACCTTTGGTCTTTCCAGCCCAATCATACTTGATTTCGGAATTTTATGTATTACCTTTGGTCTTTCCATTAAAATTACCGTTGCAAGCATTATCGGTATCATTATCGGTATTATAATTTATCGTATTCTTTAATTTTCATTTCTTTTCTGCCAAAGAGAGAGAACGGGCCGGAAAGGATTATCATGAAAAAAAAAGAATGTCTTTTGTCAGACATGCCGTATGAAAAATTTATAAAGCTTGGTCCGGAAGCTCTGACAGAAAAAGAATTACTTGCTATTATTTTAAGAACAGGTACACAAAATTATTCCGCCACAGAGCTTGCTGATATGATTTTATCCTATCAAACCGGCAGATACGAAGGACTAAACGCTTTGCATCACTTGACGATTAAGGATTTAATGTCTATACCGGGCATTGGTGAAGTCAAGGCAGTAAAACTCAAATGCATCTCGGAGCTTGCCAAACGGATGGCAATGCAAAAGGCAAAAAAGGCTCTTCGTTTTGATAAGCCATCTACCGTAGCGGAATATTTCATGGAAGAGCTTCGTCATGAAGAAAAAGAAAATATTTTATTATTATCCTTGGATAATAAAATGCAATTAATCGAAAAATATGTATTATCCGTAGGAACGATTAATGCATCCTTATTATCTTCCAGAGAGGTTTTTGTGCAGGCCCTGAAGGACCGTGCATCCAATGTGATGCTTTTACACAATCATCCCAGCGGAGACCCTGTTCCCAGTGATCAGGATATTTTAATTACCAATAAGATAAAAGAAGCCGGACTGTTGTTAGACATTCCGCTTATGGACCATATTATAATCGGAAGCGGTTGTTATATCAGTCTGAAAGAACACGGCTTATTATAGAAAGGGGTATACACTTGTTAAACAATGCATTCGGTATTGACTTAGGTACCAGTAACATCAAAATTTATAACAAAGCGGAAGATGCCATTCTTGTAGAAAAAAACATGATTGCCATTGAAAACAAAAAAAACCTGTTTGCCTACGGAGATTCTGCATTTGAAATGTACGAAAAGGCACCCTCAAATATTCATATTTCATATCCGTTATCTAACGGTGTTATTGCTGATATTAAAAATATGGAGTTATTGATTAAGTATTTCATTAACGACTTAACCAAAAACAATATTAAATCAGCCGATTATTATATTGCAGTGCCCTCTGATATTACTGAAGTAGAAAAAAGGGCATTTTATGACTTAATCAAAGAAGCCGGCGTAAAAGCAAAGAGAATCTATGTTGTAGAAAAAGCGGTTGCTGATGGTCTTGGTATGGACATAGATGTTAAAAATTCCCAAGGTGTCCTTGTTGTAAATGTAGGCTATGACACCACCGAAATTTCTATTTTATCATTAGGCGGTATTGTTTTAAGCAAGCTGATTAAAGTGGGCGGTCTTAGATTTGATGATGCCATACGAAATGCAGTCCGCAAACAATTTAGTCTGATTATAGGCGGAAAGACGGCAGAACATGTAAAAATGTCTTTACGGGATCTTGAAAAAGAAGGAAAATGTGCGGTTGTATACGGTCGTGATATTGTAACCGGCCTTCCTGTAGAAAGAGAAATTCCTACCGGATTGATTGATGAATGTCTCACGGAGCATTTCCATACAATTATTGACAGTGTAAAGGTGATTCTTGAAAGAACTCCTCCTGAACTGGCGGCTGATATTTACAGACATGGTATTTACTTAACCGGAAGTGCTTCCCAGGTGAATCATTTGGCAGAGCTCATGCACAGGGGAACAGGCTTAAACGTAAACGTTTCCGAAAATCCTACTACAAGCGTAGCTCTCGGACTTGCTAAAATCATAAAAGATGACAACTACAAATCAGTTGCTTATACCATTGAAGGAATGAGTAGATGAGTCCCATAGTAAAAAGAAAAGGAGAAAAGTTTACATTACCCGGTAAATATCTCCTTTTTATTTTAACAATTCTGTGTACGGGTTTAATAGTATTAACATTTCATACTGATATTTTAAGCGCTCCTGCCAGTGCTTTGGGAGGTTTTATTGTCACGCCCTTACAGGAGGGAATCAGTAAAGCAGGCAGTTGGATTAACGGCAGAAGCGAAGAACTTGTTCAGATACGTTCTCTTCTGAAAGAAAATGAAGAATTAAAAGCACAAATTGATGAACTGACAATGGAAAACATCCGTCTCCAACAGGACCGATATGAACTTACCAATCTGCGTGAGTTATATGAACTTGATGTGCAATATGACGAATACGATAAGGTAGGTGCAAGAATCATTGCAAAAGATACCGGCAATTGGTTTCACTCTTTTGTCATTGACAAAGGATATGATGACGGTCTTGCCATTGATATGAATGTTATGGCAGGCAGCGGACTGGTTGGTCGTATTACGGATGTAGGCCCCAACTGGTCTAAGGTTATGTCCATTATTGCTGATAATTCCAATACCAGCGGCATGGTTCTTTCCACATCAGACAACCTGATTGTCAGTGGAGACTTAGAGCTTTATGCTGAAGGTGTTATCAGTTTTGAAAAACTTGTAGACAGTGCAGACAGAGTTGTAGAAGGAGACAAAATTGTCACTTCAAATGTCAGCGATAAATACCTTCCCGGAATTTTAATCGGTTACATATCAAGCATTAACGTAGATTCCAACAACCTGACTAAGTCCGGACTCATTACACCTGCAGTTGATTTCGAACACTTAGAAGAAGTTTTGGTGATTACACAGCAAAAACAAACAGTAGGAGATAACTGAAACCATGCGAAGATTAGTTATATCTGCAGCTTTAGTAATTCTGTGCTTTGTTTTACAGAGTACGGTATTTAAGGAGCTTGCATTCGGAGGCATTGTTCCAAATCTTATGATTGTACTTACTGCCTCTTATGGCTTTATGAGAGGTGAAAAATCAGGATTAATCGTTGGTTTTTTTTGCGGACTTCTTGCTGATATATTCTTTGGAGGTCTGTTAGGGCTCTATGCCATGATTTATATGTACATCGGTTATTTAAACGGTAAATTCAACAGGGTTTTTTATCCGGACGATATCAGGTTGCCACTGGTTTTAATCCTTATCAGTGATTTTGTATACGGTATCATTTCTTATATGACTTTATTTTTACTTAGAGGAAGATTTCATTTTTCCTATTATTTTTCAAATATCATCTTACCCGAAATGGTTTATACCATTTTGATAACTTTATTACTTTATCCTATAATTCTATGGATAAATAAGAAGATTGAGAACAGAGAACAAAGGAGTGCCCGGAAATTTGTTTGAGGAATTCAAAGAAAACTTTTTGAATATGGTTACTTCCAGAGTGTTTGTCATGATTTTGGTTATGATTACTATTGCGGTAATTATTATTAACAGATTGTTTGAACTACAGATTGTCAACGGAGAAAACTATCTGGATTCTTTTGCAACCAAAATTATGAAAGAGCGTACCATTCAGGGAAGCCGCGGCTGTATTTATGATCGTAACGGTAACTTGCTGGCTTATAATGAGCTTGCACATTCCGTAACCATCGAAGATGTATACGAAAGCGGTAAAATGAAAAATTACAATTTGAATTCTACGATTTATTCGTTAATTCAGATACTGGAAGAAAACGGAGATACTACCGTCAGCGATTTTAAGGTTATTTTAGACAAAAGCGGTAACTATGCCTTTACAGTGGAAGGTACGCAGCTTCTTCGTTTCTTAGCTGATGTATACGGTCATAACACTATTGATAAGCTGGAAGAAAAAGAAAAAGCTGCGACAGCGGCAGATGTTGTAGATTATTTATGCGGTTGGGACAGATTCCGTATCGGAGATTACACTACCGATGATACTGAGGATACCTTTTTGCCCGGGAAAGGCTATAGCAAGGAAGAGGTGCTCAAAATCTTAACCATTCGCTATGACATGAACAACAACAGTTATCAAAAATATATTGCAACTACTGTGGCAACCGATGTAAGCGAAGCATCCGTTGCTGTCATTATGGAAAATTGTAATGAATTACAAGGTGTTTCCATTATGGAAGACACAATCCGTAAATATGTTGACAGTATTTATTTTTCTCAAATTATCGGTTATACCGGTAAGGTTTCTCAAGAAGAACTGCAAGCACTTACAGAAACCTATGGTAAAGATTCCTATAGTCTGAATGATACAGTCGGAAAACTTGGCATCGAAAAGTCTATGGAAAGCTTCCTTCAGGGAAAAAAAGGAAGTGAAACCGTATTTGTTAACAGTGTGGGTAAAGTAATTGAAACCAGTAATTATGTGGAACCTATTGCCGGAAAAGATGTGTATCTGTCTATTGACAAGGATTTACAAATTGCAGCTTATAAAATTCTGGAAGAGAAACTGGCAAGTATTCTTTATACCAATATCATTAATGCCCGTGATTTTAATACGGAAGATGTTAGCAGCAGTAAGATTAAGATTCCGATTTATGATGTCTATTTTGCATTGATTAATAACAATATCATTGATACGGAACACTTCAGCAGTCCCGGTGCCGGCGAAACAGAAAAAGCCGTACTTGAAACATTTCTTTCCAGAAAGGATAATGTGTTTGAAAAGTTACGCGAAGAACTAACGGAATCCTGCACCCCATATAAGAAATTAAAACAAGAATATCAGGTTTACGAAAGTTTTATTGCAGAAATGCTCTATGATAATGGTATTATCATGCGAAGTGAAGTGGATACCTCAGATGAAACCTATATTGCATGGACCATTGATGAGGTAATTAGCCTAAACGAATATATTAATTATGCCATTGCCATGAATTGGGTAGATGTTACTAAGCTTAAGCTTGACAATAAGTACTCTGATTCAGATGAAATCTATACTCAAATCATTGAATATATTTTTGAAGAACTTACTGATAATAATGCTTTCGCTAAAAAAATGTATAAATACATGATAAAAGATGATAGTATTACCGGAAAGCAAATCTGTCGTTTACTACTTGAACAGAATCTGGTTGTGGTGGATGAAGAGGAGCTTAACCGCTTTGAAAGAGGCGCTATTTCGTCTTATACCTTTATCATGAACCGCATTCAGAATCTTGATATTACTCCGGCGCAACTGGCACTTGACCCATGTAGCGGTTCTATGGTCATTACTGATGTAAATACCGGTGAAGTGCTTGCACTGGTTTCTTATCCCGGATACGACAATAATAGAATGGCAAACGGAGTGGATGCAGAGTACTTTTCACAGTTGTTAAACGATTTATCAACTCCGATGATAAATTATGCAACTCAGCAGAAAACCGCGCCCGGTTCTACATTTAAAATGGTATCTTCAACTGCAGGTCTGAAAGACGGAGTAATCAGCACCACATCCACCTTCCGCTGTGACGGTCAATTTACGTTGATTGAGCCGCCTCCGCGCTGTTGGATTTACGGAAAAGGAAGTCATGGCTCCATTAATGTAACAAATGCCATAAAGGATTCCTGTAACGTATATTTTTATGAGCTTGGTTATCGTCTTGGACTTACCGGTAATAATTATTCACCGAATCTTGGTCTTGAAAGGCTTGCTTATTATGCTGATATGTACGGTCTTTCCGAAACCTCCGGTATTGAAATCGAAGAAGCAACGCCACAGATTTCTGATACAGACGCTGTTCGTTCTGCTATCGGACAGGGTACCAACAGCTATACCACAGTAGGGCTTGCCCGTTATGTAACAACTGTTGCAAACAGCGGTACATGTTATAATTTAACTCTCATTAATAAGATTACAGATCATAGCGGTAATCTTTTAGAGGAAAATCAGGCTTCTGTGAGAAACATGGTACATTTGGAGCCTTCTGAGTGGAAGGCAATTCAATCAGGTATGCGAAAAGTTGTAGAATCAAAATATTACTTTAATGATATCGGCGTAACTGTTGCCGGTAAGACCGGTACTGCCGAAGAAAATAAAAATCGTGCAAACCATGCATTATTTGTAGGATTTGCACCATATGAAGAACCGGAAATTTCCATTGCTACCAGAATTGCATACGGATATACCTCCACTTATGCTGCACAACTTAGCAAAGATGTAATCCGTTATTATTATGAACTTGCTTCCGAAGAAGAACTGATTACAGGTACTGCTATTAAAATGACAGACAGTACTGCAGTTACTGATTAAACGATTTAAGGAGTAACAGATGCATGAAAAATTCAGTCATTATCAAAAGTCTGCCGAGCGGCATTGTATTGCATTTAGATCCTGAGCTTGAATTTGAGCAGCTTCTCATAGACATTGCCATCAAATTTAAGGAATCAAGCAGCTTCTTTAAAGATGCAACCATGGCACTTTCCTTAAAAGGAAGACAAATGTCAGAAAACGAAGAGAAGCAAATATTAGATGTTATTGCAGAAAATTCAGATATTCATATTGCCTGTCTTGTGGGTGAAGATGAAGAAACCGAGCGACAGTTTGTAAAAGCATTGTCACAGAGCGGCTTTTCTTCCGAAGAAACCATTGGAAGCGAAGGCCAGTTTTATAGAGGCACCCTAAAAAACGGACAGATGCTTGAAACAGAATCAAGTATCGTAATCCTCGGCGATGTTTATCCCGGCTCTGCAATTGTTTCTGCCAAAAACATTATTGTTCTTGGTGGCTTATACGGAGAAGCTTATGCCGGCGGAAACGGCGATGCCAGACATTATGTTGCTGCGCTTGAAATGTCACCTGAGAAGCTTAAAATAGGTGATTTCAAATATATTTCAAAAGAAAAAGTCAGCAAATGGTCTATCAAACCAAAAGTACAGCCGAAAATCGCTTACGTAAAAAATAACAAAATCGTAATGGATTCCCTTACTAAAGAATTGCTGGAAGAATTACCTGTATAAGGTATTTTCCGGTGGACGTGATTAATTCATTTAGGAGGTAATTACAATGAGTGAAGTAATTGTCGTCACGTCAGGGAAAGGCGGTGTGGGAAAGACCACCACATCTGCAAACGTTGGAACAGGTCTTGCTGCCTTGGGCAAAAAAGTAGTATTAATTGATGCCGATATCGGATTAAGAAATCTCGATGTTGTAATGGGGCTCGAAAACAGAATTGTATATAACCTTGTAGACGTCATCGAAAATAAATGCCGTATCAAGCAGGCATTGATAAAAGATAAGCGTCATCCAAGTCTGTTTTTAATGCCTTCAGCTCAAACTAAAGATAAAACATCTGTTACTCCGGAAGAAATGGTAAAAATAGTAAATCAGCTTCGTGAAACCTTTGATTATGTAATTATTGATTGCCCGGCCGGCATTGAACAAGGTTTTAAAAATGCAATTGCCGGAGCTGACAGAGCACTGGTAGTTACTACACCGGAAGTATCCGCCATTCGCGATGCTGACAGAATCATTGGTCTTTTGGAAGCAAATGAATTTAAAAAAATTGATTTAATTATCAATAGGTTACGTCCCGAAATGGTAAAACGGGGTGAGATGATGAGTTCTTCTGATGTTGTAGATATTTTATCCATTCCGCTTATCGGAATTGTGCCTGATGATGAAAATGTTGTTATTGCAACCAATCAGGGAGAACCTCTTGTAGGAAATCATACCATGGCAGGTAAGGCATATCAAAATATATGCTATCGTGTCTCAGGGAAAGAAGTTCCTTATTTAGAACTTGATAAGACTATTTCTTTCTGGATGCGCATGTCAGGTATTTTTCACAAAAATTAAGGAGGTGCTCTATGGGAATCAGACATATTTTCAGAAGAAAGAAATCAAAGGAAATTGCCAAAGACAGATTAAAAATACTTCTCATTTCTGATAGAGTCAATTGTTCACCGGAAATGATGGAAATGATAAAAAATGATATTGCAAAAGTCATATCAAAGTACATGAAAATTGATACTCAAACCATGGAAATACAAATCAGTAAAACCGGAAGTAAGGGACAAGGCAAGACGCCTACCCTATATGCTAATATCCCCATTCTGGATTTACATACTAAATAAAGCACTTATACGGGAAAGGTTATTATATGTTAAAGCATTATAAAATACGGGATTATAATTTCAAACTGGTGATAATGGTAATTGCTTTAGCAGTCATCGGAATTATTGCCGTAGGCAGTGCCCAGGAATCTCTCCAGACCAAGCAGATTCTCGGATTTGCCTTCGGCATTTTCCTGATGCTTGTTATATCTTTATTTGATTATGCAGTCATTCTTTATTTTTACTGGGTTATTTACATATTTAATGCGATATTGCTTATATTAGTTATTTTTATGGGTAATGACGCCGGCGGAGCACAAAGGTGGCTTGAACTTGGCGGCATCCGTTTTCAGCCTTCCGAAATTGCAAAAGTTTTTATTATTTTGTTTTTTGCCCAATTTATTTTAAAGCATCAGGAAAAACTGAATACATTTCAATTTATTATAGCATGTGTGGTTTTATTCGCAATTCCTGCTGTTTTAGTTTTTAAACAACCGGATTTATCTACCACAATTATCATTTGTTTGATATTCTGTACCATTATGTTCGTGGGAGGGATCAGTTGGAAAATTATAATTGGTATTTTAGCAGTATTTATACCTGCCGCTATTATTATCATTACACTGATTATGCAACCCGACCAGACACTGATTAACGATTATCAGAGAAACAGAATTCTCGCCTTCTTTAATCGTGAAGAATATGCTAATGCTGAAGGCTATCAGCAGGAGTACTCAGTTATGGCAATCGGTTCCGGACAGTTAAATGGTAAAGGCTATAAAAATAACCAAATCAGTTCTGTAAAAAATGCAGACTTTATAGCAGAGCAACAAACCGACTTTATTTTTGCAGTAATTGGTGAAGAATTTGGATTTATCGGCACCTGTACAGTTGTATTTTTAATTTTATTCATCAGTATGGAATGCTTTTTAACCGCCAGACGTGCCAAAGATATTGCCGGAACGATAATTGCAGCCGGTATCGGTGCTCAAATTGGCTTTCAGGCATTTGTTAATATCGGTGTTGTAACATATCTGCTTCCAAATACGGGACTACCGCTTCCTTTTGTGAGCTATGGCCTTACTTCATTAATCAGTTCCTTTATCGGAATAGGATTTGTTTTAAATGTGGGGTTACAATGTAAGCAAAAATGATGTATAATAAGCTAATAAGGGTTTTCAGGAGGGGTTATATTTTATGAATATTGCTTTAATTGCACACGATGCGAAAAAGAAGCTCATGCAAAATTTCTGTATTGCATACAGAGGTATTCTATCCAAGAATGAATTGTATGCTACGGGTACTACAGGAAGATTGATTGAAGAAGTGACAAATTTAAATATACACAAATATCTGGCCGGACATTTAGGCGGAGAGCAGCAGTTATGTGCCCAAATTGAGCATAATCAGCTTGATTTGGTAATTTTTCTGCGTGATCCGGTTACCAAAAAAATGCATGAACCTGATGTCAATAATGTAGTCCGTTTTTGTGATATGTATAATATTCCTCTGGCAACGAATCTTGCAACGGCTGAATTACTGGTGAAGTCTTTGGACAGAGGAGATTTGGAGTGGCGTGAAAATTATAAATAAACATCAAACCAAAAAATGTATAGCTGCATTTATAATCTTAGGTATGCTTTTTATGCTTGTTGGTTGCGGCATGAGTTACAAACTACCATATTCAGTGAATTCTGATACCAGCAGTTTTCGCATTGTTAATCTTGAGGAAGAAGCATTGGCAGCTGTCCCCTTTGCGGCAGAACTTTGTGTGACGGAAGGAAATGTCAATACATCATCCGTAGATATGAGTAATGCATCTGGTGCTGCTTTATTTGATTTAAACAGCAAGGAAACTATTTATGCCAAAAATGTACATGACAAGCTTTATCCGGCTTCTCTTACCAAAGTAATGACAGCACTTGTTGCATTAAAGCATGGTTCTACAGATATGCTTCTTACCGCATCTTCTAACGTTACCAAGCTTGAATCTGATGCACAGACATGCGGACTTAAAGAAGGCGACCAGATGACACTTGCCCAGGCCCTTCACATATTGTTGATAAACTCTGCAAATGATGCTGCAATTATGGTTGCGGAAGGAGTAGCAGGTTCTGTAGAAGAATTCGCCAAGCTAATGAATGAGGAAGCCTTAGCCTTGGGAGCGACCAATACCAACTTTGTAAATCCCCATGGCTTATCGGATGATAATCATTATACAACAGTATATGACCTGTATCTGATTATGAATGCAGCCATTCAGTATGATTTATTTAATGAAATCATCGGAATGAATTCATATACTACCGTTTATCATAACGCCTCCGGTGATGCAAAAGAAATTACTGTTAACAGCACGAATCATTATCTTCAGGGAGAAGCGCAAGCTCCCACAGGAGTTACTGTACACGGCGGTAAGACAGGAACCACCAATGCAGCAGGACACTGTCTTGTGTTAATTTCCAGAGACACTGCAGGAAATCCTTACATTTCTGTAGTCCTAAGGGCTGATAGTAGAGATGATTTGTATACATTAATGTCTGAATTATTAACCCAAATCAACAATTAACTGTTGTTTTTTAATGCATTATATCTTATAATAAAAATACGTTATATATTGTCTGATTCAGACTCTATATATATTGAATATACTTCAGGAGGGATTACCAATGGTTCAATTAATTATCGGAAAAAAGGGAAAAGGCAAAACGAAACATTTGTTAGATAAAGTTAATACTGAAGTACAGAATGTATCCGGCAACATCGTTTATCTGGACAAGAGTGCGAAACATATGTATGAGCTGAATAACAAAATCAGACTGATTGATGTTTCGGACTACATGATTACCAGTTCAGACGAATTTGTTGGATTTATTTGTGGAATCATTTCACAGGATCATGATTTACAGCAGATGTATTTTGACAGCTTTTTAAAGATTGCATGTAAAGAAGATGGTGATATTGAATCTATCATCGAAAAGTTAGAAGCAATCAGTACTAAATTCGGAGTAAACTTTATTTTAAGTGTGTCATTAGATGAAGATGAACTTTCAGCTTCATTGAAAGATAAAGTGATTGTATCATTATAAGAAATTACAATACAAGAAGTTTCAAATTATTACATAAAAACCCCGGATGTGATTCTGGGGTTTTTTTAAAGCATAATATTCCTATATTATAAAATTACTTTGAAAGGAGACTTAAGCACTTGAGCGGGAACGAGAACAATAATGTAGTTAAATACAGAAAACCACTCAACATTAACATCGGCATGCTTATTTTTGCTGCAATTTTTGTTTATATTATTGTTTGTATTTTCGGTTATTTTACAGCAAAGCATATTGTTCCTTATGAAGTTAAAGAAGGCTCCCTTACCTCCAACAATATTTACCAGGGAATCGCTCTTCGTTCTGAAGAAATCGTTACTGCTACACAGGCAGGCTATATTAATTATTATGCCAGAGAAGGAGAGCGTGTGGGTGTCGGTAATTTGGTATATACACTGGATGAATCCGGAAAGTTATCTGAATATCTGAATGATGAAGGAAGTGGCGAAAACTCCTTGTCTGAACAGGATCTTACAGAATTAAAAACAGAAATTTTAGGCTTTACTACTGAATTTAATGAAACAAATTTTTCCCAGGTTTATGATTTTAAATACGACGTTAACGGAACTGTTCTTAAACTTGCCAATGCTAATATACTGGATAATATTGATAAAATTAATAATTCCGGTATTTCTGAGCTGGTAGCATTTTGCAGTGCTCCCAAATCCGGTATTGTTATTTATTCCATAGACGGATATGAAGACTTAACGTTAGAGCAGTTTACAGGTGATTTATTTAAAAACAGTGAATATGAAAAGACCCAGTTAATCAGCAATGAGCTGATTGCCAGCGGTGACCCGGTATATAAGCTTTCTACCAATGAAGATTGGTCAATCGTTATTCAAACTGATTCGGAAAAAGCAAATGAACTGATTGAATTGGAATATGTAAAAGTTAAATTTCTTAAGAATCAAAATACTTCATGGGGTGAGGTTTCTACTTATACCAATCCTGACGGCGAAGTATTTGTAAAGCTTACCTTTAATAACTCTATGATGACCTTTTGTACTGACCGTTTTATTGATATCGAATTAATAACTGAAGATGAAACCGGTTTGAAAATTCCGAATTCTTCCATAGTAGAAAAAGAATTTTTTATTGTTCCTAAAAGTTTCGTTACCAAAAGCGGCACAAATGGAGAAACCGGTGTTATGCGCGAAACCTTTGATGAAAACGGTAATGCAACTACAGAATTTATTGAATCCACAATTTACCATGAGACTGAAACGGAATATTATCTTGATGATTCGCAGCTTAGAATCGGAGACTATATTTTAATGCCGGAAACCATGCAAAAGCAGTCTATCAGCAAGCGTGGTACCTTAATCGGAGTATATAATATTAATAAGGGCTATGCCGATTTTAAGCAAATTAATATTTTATATCAAAATGATGAATATGCGGTAGTAAAATCCAATACACGATACGGATTAAGTGCATACGATTATATTGTACTGGATGCGTCCAGTGTAGAAGAAGATGAAATTATCAATGAATAAATGAGGTAATTGATATGATTTCCGAAAATATAACTCAGATTCAAACAAATATCAAGACTGCCTGTCAAAAATGCAAACGGACTTTTACGGATGTAACCCTAATTTCTGTCAGCAAAACGAAACCTGTTTCCATGCTTATGGAAGCATATAACGCAGGCAGCCGTGATTTTGGCGAAAACAAAGTGCAGGAACTTATTGAGAAATACGATATCATGCCAAAGGATATCCGTTGGCATATGATTGGTCATCTCCAACGTAATAAAGTAAAATATATTGTAGACAAGGTATTTCTTATTCATAGTGTAGATTCGCTAAAATTAGCTGAGGAAATCAGCAAAGAAGCCCTTAAAAAGAATGTTTGTGTGTCTATTTTGATAGAAGTGAATATTTCCGGAGAAGATTCGAAATTTGGTATAAAACCGGAAGATACAGAACAATTCATCCGTTCAATATCAGTTTTGCCGGGAATTAAAATAAAAGGTCTGATGACAATAGCACCATATGTTGAGAACCCGGAAGATAATCGACAATATTTTGCACAGCTAAAGCAATTATCTGTTGACATAAATCACAAAAACATTGATAATGTTAGTATGAATGTTTTGTCAATGGGTATGACAGGAGATTATGAAGTTGCCATTGAGGAGGGTGCTACATATGTGCGTATAGGTACAGGCATTTTCGGAGAACGGCAATATCTATAAAAAGGAGTGCATAGCAATGGGCGTAATGGATAAGTTTCTTAATTACATGAAATTAAATGAAGACGATGATGATTTTTATGATGATTATGATGATGATGAGACCTTTGAGGCTAAGCCTGCCAAAGCTGTTCCTATGAAAGAATCACCGGCAGAGCCTGAGGAAGAAAAATCAGTCATTAAAAAGACAACACCTAAGATTACACCGATGCGACAAACGAAAAAAGCAGGAAATGGCATGGAGGTATGTGTTATTAAGCCCACATCCATTGAGGATGCAAGGGAAATCACCGAAACTCTCCTTGCAAATCGGACAGTAGTACTTAATTTGGAAGGTCTTGATGTGGATATTGCTCAAAGAATCATAGATTTTACATCAGGCTCTTGTTTTGCAATCAGCGGAAACCTTCAAAAAATATCGCACTACATATTTATCATCACTCCGGCTGTCGTTGATATTTCCGGAGATTTTCAGGAAATTTTATCTGGGTCCTTTGATGTTCCCATTAATAACGGATTTTAATCAAAAGCTTCCTGCCCAAACAGGAAGCTTTTCTTAGGAGGCATATATGACAGAAAGATTAACAATTAATTATGAAAAGAAACCCTGTTATGATATTGTTTTTTCAGATTCCTTTACGCTGTTATGGGAAGAACTCGAAAAGATAAATGCGGCAGAACGCAAAATATGCGTTATTACCGATTCTCATGTAAAAAGTCTGTATGCAGATGAAATTATGCAGCTTCTTGACGGAAGATGTAAAAAAAATGTACTTTTCAGTTTTTCTGCCGGAGAAGAGAATAAAACATTGGATACGGTTCGGGATGCTTATAAATTTCTTATTGAAGAAAAATTCGACCGCAAAGATTTACTTATTGCCTTAGGCGGCGGAGTTGTAGGTGATGTGACAGGTTTTATTGCCTCAACATACCTTCGCGGTGTGGATTTTGTACAAATTCCAACCACCTTACTTGCCCAATGCGACTCCAGTATCGGAGGAAAAACCGGCGTTGATTTCGACGGATATAAAAATATGGTTGGGGCATTCTATATGCCAAAGCTGGTTTATATGAATATTTCTACATTGAAAACATTGGAAGACAGACAGTTTTTCAGCGGCTTCGCAGAGGTAATGAAGCATGGCCTTATTAAAGATGGTATGTTTTATGAATGGCTTCTGGAAAACATGTACGAAATCTGTGACCGTGACGTAGAAACGCTTCTTGAAATGGTGATGAAAAGTTGTACTATTAAAAAGCTTGTAGTTGAAAAAGATCCTACGGAAAAAGGAGACCGAGCTCTTCTTAATTTCGGACATACCATTGGCCACGCCATCGAAAAATCAAAGAACTTTACCATGACACATGGTGAGTGTGTTGCACTGGGTGCAGTTGCTGCGGCTTTCATATCCTGGAAGCATCAATGGTTATCCATGGAAGAGTACTATGAAATCAGAGATATGTTTGTCCCCTTTAACCTTCCGATTTCCATAGAAGATATTGACCCCCAAGAGATTCTTTCTCTTACCAAATCTGACAAAAAGGTGGAAGGAAATACCATTAAGTTTGTTCTTCTAAAAAAAGTAGGTAAAGCTGTCATTGACAAAACAGTTACTGATGAGGACATTTTAAATGCCATCAATGAAATTTATTACACAGAGGACGGAGAGTAAATGATAAAGAAAAAATGGCTGTTATGTATAGATTTATTATTTTTAATCGTATTGGTATTCGTTGACCAATTCACCAAGCATCTCGCTGTAATTAAGTTAAAAAACCAACCTGCTTTTAATATTATCGACGGAGTTTTAGAATTTAATTATTTAGAAAACAGAGGTGCCGCTTTTGGCATGTTACAGAATCAAAAAATGTTTTTCGTATTTGTAGCTGTTATTTTCCTTGGAGTCATTATTTATGTTCTGATGAAAGCTCCGGATGACAAAAAATATCTACCTATCCATTTTCTGCTGACCATGATTGCAAGCGGCGCAATCGGAAATATGATTGACCGGCTTCGTTTTGATTATGTTGTGGATTTTATTTATTTCGTACTGATTAATTTTCCTATCTTTAATGTTGCGGATATCTATGTTACGGTAGCAACTGCAATTATGGTAATTCAGGTACTTTTTGTTTATAAAGATAATGACTTCAATTTTTTAAGTCTAAACCAAAAAAAAATCAGGGAAATCAAGTAATTCATGCAGAACGAATTAAAAGAATTTAATTTTATAATTAATGAAGAAGGAGAAGGAGAACGGATTGATAAATATCTGAATCTGTTAATGGAGTCTTTGTCACGTTCTTATCTCCAAAATTTATTGAAAGACGGTTGCGTAACGGTTAATGAAAAAGTTATTAAGCCTAATTATCGTTTAAAATCCGACGATTATGTGCGTCTTATGGTTCCCCCGGCAGTCACTCCTGACATTATTCCTGAAAGCATCCCCCTTTCCGTTCTTTATGAGGATGATGATGTAATCGTTATTGATAAGCCCAAGGGAATGGTTGTTCATCCTGCAGCAGGACATTACAATGGAACATTAGTAAATGCTTTATTATATCATTGTTCCGGTAATTTAAGCGGAATTAACGGAATTTTACGGCCCGGTATCGTTCACAGAATTGACATGAATACTACCGGTTCTGTGATTGCATGCAAAAATGATTTGGCACATGCAAAAATTGCAGAGCAATTGAAAGAACATAGTATCGTTCGGAAATACCATGCTATTGTCTGCGGTAATCTGAAAGATGATGAAGGAACCATTCATACCTTAATCGGCAGACATCATACGGATCGAAAAAAAATGGCAGTGGTAAACACAGGCGGTAAGGATGCAATTACTCATTATCGTGTACTAAAGCGCTTCGGTAATTATACTTACGTAGAATGCCGTCTGGAAACAGGCAGGACCCACCAAATCAGAGTCCACATGTCCCATATCGGACATCCGCTCCTTGGTGATGAAGTCTATGGTCATAAAGAAAAGCACTTTGACTTGCAAGGTCAAACACTTCATGCCAAGATTCTCGGTTTTCGTCATCCTGCAACAGGAGAGTACATCGAAACAGATGCTCCTTTACCGGAATATTTTACCAAATTATTGAAAACGCTGTAGTTTCGATATAATCTAAAATTTTTCTTTAAAATCTTAATAAAAATTTTAGATTTTGTTGAAAAAATTCTTTTCCTATGATAAATTATTATAGGAGTATTTTTATGGAGAATTACTATGAATTTAAGCGATGCATTAGATAAAATACTATATTCCTTTCAAGCATATTATAATATCAAGAGGGAAGTAGAAGCACCTTTTACTGCCGAAGCAGAATTCTTAAGTCATAACGAGCAGTACTTTTTAATCAAAAAAGCCAAGGTTGCTGAAATTAATTCTAATGAACATGTATTTTTTTATACTTCGGATTCTCTTGATGTCGCAACCTTAACTGAGCTTGACGAATGTGCATGGAACAGAGGTTTGGCAAGGGTGAAACCGGACTCCAATCACCGCAATACTGATATTACTTTAATTATCATTGCGGACCAAATCCAGCCGGATGCAATGAAGCTGATACGCAAGCAGAAGCATTACAAAAGTTATATGTTTACATTCCATGGCTGGAGTAATTATCGTTTGATTGCAGTTGAGCTTTCTACAGGTAATTTGGCATACAACCGCCAAGGCCAAAGCCTGAAAAAACTCATTAGCAATATATTAAAATAATCAAAATACATATGTGAAGGAGAGAAACATGACAGCATTATTAATCATTATTGTAGCAATTGCTTTGTTAGTATGTGGATACATTTTCTATGGTTCATGGCTGGCAAAACAGTGGGGCATTGACCCTTCAAGAAAGACTCCTGCTATTGAAATGGAAGACGGTGTTGACTATGTAGCAGCAAAGCCTGTTGTATTACTTGGACATCACTTCTCATCTATCGCAGGTGCAGGCCCTATCAACGGACCTATCCAGGCATCCGTATTCGGTTGGGTTCCCGTATTCATTTGGTGTATCGTTGGTGGTATTTTCTTTGGCGGTCTTCAGGACTTCGGTTCATTATTTGCATCCGTTCGTAACGAAGGAAAATCTGTTGGTGAAATCATTGAAACCTCTATGGGCGAAAAATCCAAGAAGTTATTCATCATCTTTGCATTACTGGTACTTATCCTTGTAATTGCTTCCTTTGTAAACGTTGTAGCCGGTACTTTCTTTACAAAAGAAGGTGGTTTCGGTATCGTTGCAAACCCTACAGGTAATCAGACAACAGCGATGATTTCCTTATTATTCATCGTTTTGGCAATCATTTACGGTATTATCACAAACCGTCTTGGCGTTAAGACAGTTCCTGCAACAATTATCGGTATCGTTGGTATCATCATTGCAGTAGTAATCGGTCTTAATTTTGGTTTCGTTATGGGACGTACACCTTGGATTCTTTTCGTAGGTGCATACATCACAATCGCTTCCTTAGTTCCTGTATGGATCTTATTACAGCCTCGTGATTATTTATCAAGCTTCCTGCTTTATGCAATGATTGGCTTAGCAATTATTGGTATCGTTATTTCTGCATTCACAGGAAACGTTACATTCCAGATTCCTGCATTTACAGGATTGACAACAAAGATTGGTCCTATGTTCCCTGCACTGTTCATTACAGTAGCATGTGGTGCATGTTCCGGTTTCCATAGTTTGATTTCTACAGGTACTACATCCAAGCAGCTTGCTAACGAAAAGGATGCTAAGCCTATCGGTTACGGTTCCATGTTAATCGAATCCGCTTTAGGTATCATTTCCTTAATCGCTGTAGGTATGGTATTTGAGAAGTATACAGCCGGCGAATTCGGTTCACCTGCAGTTGCATTTGCTTCCGGTATCGCTATTATGTTCGGCGTTGAAACATCTGCTGTATATGGTACAATCTACGCTTTATTAACATTAGCAGTTTCTGTATTCGCTCTTACATCTTTGGATACAGGTACACGTTTAAGCCGTTTCATGTTTGCTGAATTATTCTTAAAGGATAATGAAGAAACATATAAGGATGCTACAGGTGCTCGCAAAGTTCTTGCACATCCTTTATTCGGTACAATATTAATGGTAGCTATCGGATGTATCCTTGGTGGTTTATCCTTAAGCCAGATTTGGGGCTTATTCGGTGCTGCTAACCAGTTACTTGCAGGTATCGCTCTTATGGCTGTAGCTGCATGGCTCGGAAACGTTGGTAAGAACAACAAGATGTTCTTCATTCCCATGATTTTCATGCTTGCAGCAACTCTTACAAGCTTAGTAATTACTGTAATCGGTAAGATCAAAGCAGTTGCAGCAGGTACTGCACTTTGGGGAGACTGGTTCCAGTTGTTATTTGCATCCGCAATGGCTATTCTTGCAGTTATCTTAGTAGTTGAAGGAATTCAGACATTCAAGAAACAGATCAGCAAGAAATAAGTTTTCGTTTTTAAATGCGAATCTATAAGATTAAGAGGCATGAGAGTTTTCTCTTGCCTCTTTTTTTGTATATTTCTTTTTACTAAAATTTCTGACAATAGATTGAATTATAAGCTAATTTTGTGTATAATATATGTATTAATATTTTCGAAATATCTAGATTTAATTACATATTTTTTGTTAAAGGAGGCTATCATATGAACACAGTAATTACAATCGGAAGGCAGTTTGGTTCTGCAGGACGAGAGATAGGACAGAAGGTAGCAGCACATTTCGGTATTAAATGCTATGATAAGGAATTACTATCCAGAGCAGCAAAGGAGAGTGGCTTTTGTGAGGAAATGTTAGAAAATCATGATGAACGCCCTACAAATTCCTTTTTATATAATCTGGTAATGGATACTTATTCCTTTGGTTACAATGCATCTCATTTTGTAGATATGCCAATAAGCCATAAGGTATTTCTTGCACAGTTTGACACAATCAAAAAAATTGCAAGTGAAGAACCATGCGTTATCGTCGGACGTTGTGCTGACTATGCGTTAAATGATTTTAAGAATTGTGTTCATATTTTTATATACGGCGAAGAAGAAGTAAAAACAAAGCGCATTATGGAAAAATACGATTTAGATGCTTCCAAAGCACGTGATATGTGTATAAAAAAAGATAAGCAACGTCAAAGTTATTATAATTACTATTCTTCAAAAAAGTGGGGTCGTGCAGACAGTTATGATCTTTGTATCAACAGCAGTATCTTAGGCGTAGACGGAACTGCTAAACTTTTAATCCAGTATATTGAGGATTTTGAGGCAAGAAACAATTAATATAGAATCTGATAATACTTAAAGACATCAAAAACCGGAATCCTTCGTAAGCTGTAGGATTTCGGTTTTTATGATTATAGACTAAATTATGTATTAAGATCAGTAAAGGAGTATAAAATCATGACTAATATTTTTAACATTTTAGATTATGGAGCTATAGGAGACGGTATAACAGACTGTACAGCATCTATTCAGAAGGCTTTAGATGAAGCATCTCTTTGTCAGGGCAAGATAGTGGTACCGCCCGGAAAATATTGTGTAGGAAAGCTGCATATGCATGGACAAGGTGTTTCTTTAGTAGGCACCTCTTCATGGTCCTTCCGCAGTGATGGTTCTTCCATTTTTGTTTTAAATGATGCTTCAGTTGATTGCATGATTGATATTACAGGTGCTTTTGGTTGTGCAATTCGCGGCATGAGTTTAAATGGCGATAATCTCGGAGAAATGATACATGGCATTAAGCTTTATTGGGCCAAATATAATGGCGGAAGCGAAGAGGATACTCCAACAATTGATGACTGTCGAATCGGAAGCTTCAGCGGTGACGGCGTACATTTAGAACACATTTGGTGTTTTTCAGTTCGACACTCTATGCTGCATGACAATGGACGTGCCGGTCTTTTTATTGACGGTTGGGATGGCTTTATTCTGGATAATTGGCTTTCTTGTAACAACGGAGGCGGCATTTTAGGCGGAGGCGTTGTTGCTTCTATTACCTGTACAGGAAACCGTGTAGAATGGAACAGAAGAGGAGGTTTTATTATTCCCTTTGGTGATAGTTATAATATCACAGGCAACTTCTTTGATCGAAGCTTCGGTCCTGCGCTGGAGCTTGGCTCTAAAGAAACTATCGGTGTTTCTTTAGTTACTGTTACCGGGAATATTTTCCGCAGAAGCGGTGCACATGAAACTGCTTTTGAAAATCCGGAGCATTGCAGTCATGTACTTCTGGCTAATTGCAGTAATATGGTTGTAACCGGAAATACAATGAGAGTGGGAAGAAATGATGGTGGTGGTGGCGTTCTGAGTCCTGATTACGGCTTTATTATTAAAGATTGTAAGGATTGTATTATTAAAGACAACACCATGATGACCGGTGCTATAAAAGAATTGATTCAAGCATCTTCTAACCAAAATTGTATTATTGATGATAATATTGGTTCCCTTGCAGATGAAAATACCCAAACGGCATCACCTTTATTAAATTAAGTTTGCTCTTAAGACTTTATATAGAAGTAGTAAATTTGATACGGATATCGAAATGCAACTATTCGCAAAACGCTTGTTTAACGAATAGTTGTATTCCTTGATTAATAATATAAGCTATCTAAATCGTTATGTCAAGCATTATTTTGATTTTTTATAATTTATACAATTTCAACATATTTTACACATGTTCCGGCATACTCATTTTTAGTTGTTTTACAGAATGTTATATTTTCGCTTAAATCTTCAAGCATTTGTTTTATTTCATTATATTCGAGGATATATTCATCAATTTTTACTTTATTTAGATTTTTACTACACCAATAGCGTTTTTTATTCGCAGTTACCGCGCATAAATCCTTACTAATATATTTTGTAATATAGCTTGATACACGTGCATTATCCTTTATTTTCGTTGCTGTAGTAAATCCTAAGTTATAATTCCCAATATTATATATAATTGTTCCGTCATTTAGCCTTTTTCCGCTGTCAATCAATGTCATATTACCAATGTCTGCAAATAGTCCGTGAAAATGAAATCGTCCACTCTTATGTAGTTCCGGCACAACAATATACCTTAAATTGGGACTATATCTGTTTTTCAAATTATTCAACCACTTTGATAATTTATTAACAACTTCGGAATAATTAAACGAATCAACTTTTTCGGGATTAAATGTTAATGTGATAAAATATTCCCATTCATTAGAACGAGTTATTTCACAGATTTTCTGTACTGTTCTTGACATACTGTTTTTTACACTTCGATTTTTGGCATTTTCTATTTCATAATCCTCTTGCATTACTTCAAGATATTCTTCATATTGTTCAATATTTTTCCATATCTCTTCGCCACTAATCCCCACCGTAGGATTTTCTTTTTCAATCTGCTTTTTCTTTTCAAATACATCATTTTCGTCTTCACACATATATACGTTGCTATATATTCTTATTTGCTGTCCGTTTACATAGTTATATACGCGGACATTATAAGCAGACATTAAATATCACCCCTTTTCCACTCCTTATGAGTGTTAAGTGTTGCTATAGTCAAGTAAGGGGGAGTGAGCGCCGCGCGTTACACTTGCCGCGGCCGCTGCACTCTCCCACTTCCCAACATATTACTTTTTTAACTTATGTTCTACTTGTTCTGATTCTTCCACAGAACCACAACCACCATTTGATATACACTTTCCTTTTTGATAATCATCGCACCCTTTACATGGATTGATTTTTATCCCATGTATTCGGTCATCCCAAAAATTATATTCCATATTTCTCACTCACTTTCGATTTTATTTTTTATTTTCTGAAATTTTTACATTTCCAATTATTACATTTTTCGCATTTTCCTTTGCACCAATAATACTTGTATTCACAAAGTAGATGACACAGCACCCACGAAATTAAATATATGAGCATCAATACCAGCAGGCATATTATATATAAACACGTTTCATTTATCATATAATATTACCTCCATAATATCCTCAGGCTGACACCTCAAATACTTACACACTTTCAGAATTGTATCTGTATTCACATTTTCATTTTTACCGAGTTTTGCTAATGTTGGTGCAGAAATAACATCCAACAACCTTATTTTTTTTATATTTCGTCTTCTTAGGTAAATCCACAACTTACGATAACTTATCATATCTTTACTTCCTTTCGCGAAAGCTAACCTTCAGGTTAGCTTTCATTTATTTCATTCTTTTTTTATTCTTTCGATACTTACGGCTAGGACTTGTTACCACATCCATATTTGCACCGTTGTTGCACTGAAGCGCAAGAATTTCTTCTTCTGTCATCATATCGCCTTTTTCAAATGACTTCTTTAAGTTACCGACGCACGCTAATGTATCATAAGCATTATAGTCTTTATCCTCTACAAACCACCCGAATTTCATTATAGGCGTAATTAATGTCGGATTTGTGGCGTTTTCTAATTCATAGGCATCATACTGAAACTGCACCATAAAACGCCATACTTTTTTACATTCCACCACATATGATGTAACTTGTCGCAATAATGCGTCTACATGGTTAAATCTCTGCGCATCATATATCAAGCTGATATGATGATGTCGGCAAGTCAATAACGTATTCAAAAATAGCGGGTCAATGTTCTTCTTAAATTCACGGCTATTCATTTGCACACTAAATTCATCACCAAGCACAAGCGTACAAGTAAGTGTATCATTTTGCCTATCAATCTCACGGTACTTGTCCGCAACCCTTGTTACTTGCTCTAAGCTGACAAATTGTTCATAGTCATAATCGCCTATTAATTCTACGTTACTAATAACATGAATCTTCTGCGTTACAAACTTTTTGCGTTCCCGACAATAAACCATTTTATTATTGTACTTGTTATATAAACCAAGCACATAATGTACTACTGATAACGTTTTTCCTCTACCAAACAATGCCGTATATGCTATCAGTTTACCCGTCGGACACTCATTCCAACGCTTCTTTGCTATGTAGTCTATTCCGTCTGATATTCCATAAAAAATTGTTTTAAACGGATGCTTTACAACTAACCGAAAACATACCGAATTTGCATAACATATAACAAATATGAACCCCACCACAAATGCGTAGAAGTTCATCAATTAAGCCCCCCTACTTTAAGCGTACTTTGAAATATACTTGCAATACATTCAAGCACCAATGAGAACGCATATATGCAAACAATCGCCAGCGGAGTTACTGTAGAATAATCTACTTCGCCGAATATCATATTTAAAAACTCTGCCATATTACTCCTTTCTATTTACCATTCTTTTCATTACTCTTTTACTGCTCATAATTAAGTATTCTGCAACTACTGCCAACAGCAGACAGCCCACAAGATTAATCATCATATCGCATTTTTCATGCGTTACAATTTGATTATCCCTAATTTCCGTTAATATTTGTGTTCCTGCATCATCAAAGGTCACCACAACGCTATTACCAGACACACTCTGAACTGCCAATTGGTTTTGTATTTGCGTAGATAATAAATAGTCAATATACTCAAGTTCCGGCGTATAGTCTACCGTGTCACTCTCCGTATAATCTGCACTAAACTCTTCCTTAGTCTCCATGCCACTTTCCGTATTATCCACCGCACTATTCTCAATATTTCCCGAATCACTTTCGGTATCGGTAATAATGTCAGAATCACTCCCCACGGAATCAAATACATCAGCAGAACTATCAATACTGCTGTCATTATCTTCGGGTAATTCTGTAGCATTATTTTCATATTCTCCATTTTCCCCGATACCGTTTCCACTATCGGTATCAGGACAGAGATAATAATATCTACCATTCACGTTCTTTTCTCCTATCTTCTATCTTCATCATTTTTTCCGACATACAAAGTGCTACATAAGTTAATACACTCCATGCTACACATATTATCGCTATTAAAGCATACTGATTCATTTTTCACCTTTCCGCATGCTTCGCGCTGCGGATCTGAATTTCATTCAAAACCGAAGCGCGGCTTGCTATCCTTCCTTTTTGCATCTTTTTGCTTTTTGTGCTATACTCATATCATAATTTTACAAATAAAGGAGTTTTTCTTATGTCTTCATTTTTTGATTTTTTATCATACCTTGGTATATTCTCTCTACTCATTCCTATCATTTCTCTTTGTCTTTTATGGCTGTTCATTCGCTCCGCAATCGCAAGCGGCACAAAACAAGGGATAATTGACGCTTACAACACACTAAGCGGCAAAGAACAGCAACAACTGCATGATGATTTTGAAAAGGAAATGCGCGGTTGGGAATAATTACTTAAACATTTTAAATACAAATCCCAACAATAAACTCCCTAGCACACAAAATACCGCTACGCCCATTAGCGTTATATTATATCCAAATAAATCAATTTTTACTGACAACAATGCAACAACTGCATCTATTATTATTTTTAATGCCTTCATTTTACCTTCCTACTATACGCAAGATTATCACTAAAACAATACCCGCACCTATGCACATTATTACCCAAGGCGGCAAAAACGATAATGTTTGCCCTATTAATGCCGGAAACTCTCCCAACATACTTCCCATACCCGCGATTACACTTATCGCCTGTTTAAAATATCCCAGTATGTCGTTTAAATCTCCGCCGGTTATTGCTCCACTATAATCTGTTTGCCCTTTTTCTCCTAAGTCTACATCATATCTTGAATTACCCGATAATTCTATATTTTGTCTATCATCTTCCGTTAATCCTACTTGCGATTGCTGTCCTAAGCTCCCTACATTTTCTTTATCATCCAATATCGAACCACTAGAACCCGCCGCATTTGCCAACGAACCAATCCAATGACACCATTTTCCATAGATATAATTTCCATTATCATCTACGGTATAATATCTTACATATATTTCCGCACTGTTATATGATGACGTTTTTTCTCTTAACAACATTTTAATTGTAGTCAGCGCATCATTATATCCGTGTATATAATCCATTAACGCATTATATCCCCCCGTATATGTTCTACTTTCTACCGGATATTGTGAAAGCAAATTATCAAATGCACTACTTCCTATTTCTGATAAATCATGCTCTCCTACCGCACTTACAAATTCACTAGGATTCACCCATTCCGTTAAATCGCCTTTTAAAAGACTTGAGTATCTATACTTCCACACAACCCCGTCTTTATAAAGGTCTATATCTTCTACAGACCACCAACGCCCTTGCATTTCAATAAAATATTCCTCACTTGCGTTGGTAAATTCAAAACGCAACCCGCCGTCTTGTGCAAATGCTAATTGCGGCGTAGGCACATTTGAATTGTATGCTGTATTATTTTCATCTAAAATTAAAGGCGGTTTATTTATAATTCCGCTATTGTCATTATTTTTAAAGTAATTTTCCGCCGCTTCTAAGCTGTTAAAAATAGGTATATTTGTGTTTAATAAATGGTTTAAGTTGACTGACGGTTGAATTATTTTTCCGTTATTCATATTGCTTTCATCATCTGTCTTAACTATTCCTTCGGGCGTTTGCAAAGGACACTCAAACACACCATCTTTATACCTTGCCACTCTAAATCTATATTGTCCCACCGCTGTTTCATTGGGATAAAATATTTCTACAAAAGGATACCATTCGGTAGCCTCTCCGTAGTATGACGGTATATATTCAGAAACCGAAACCCCCGTACATGTTACCGAATATCCACACGTTACATTTGTTGTACCTTCGGGCATATACGCATAATAACGCACAACAACATTTCCGTTTTCATCATATTCATAATCATCAAATGAATACTCATTTTCTACAACAGTCTTCCCTACTTCGCTTTCATCTATTTCTGCTGCGCTTACAGATATTGTGCTACCTAACAACAACATCATTGACGCAATAACACACATTATTCTTCTCACTTTTTTCATAGCTCTTTTCCTTTCTTTAAATTCAAAAGGGGCTAGGGCTTACTACCCTAACCCCTTCGCATCTTCTCTTAATTACCGCCGCCAGCTGATTTCTTAGCCTTACGGAAAATTGAGAAACCTACACCGACAAGCGAACCAGCAAGCAAAATATTCATAGGAAACTCTGTAAAGATTCCCATACACTGCTTTACTAATTCAATGACAGTTCCGGCATTAGTTGTTAATGATTCCATTTACATTCTCCTTTCATTATTTTTTTTTTATGATTAATTTTCATCATAATCGCTTAACTCGTGCATTGTTTCACGGTAAATTGCTTCATAATAATCTTCTGTTTCATCTTCAATTGCCGCTTTCATGAAGCACCAATACAAAACACACGCAAATATCAATACAATCGCACACAAAAGCATTTCTTTTCCTTTCCGCTTGAAAAATTTCTATTTGACTTCATGTACCCGTGCGCTAGTAAATACGCCTTTTGCGGGGGTGATAGAATCACCCCCACCTTTTCAAAGGCTAACTTGCGCACCCCTAAAGTCAAACAGAAATTTTACTTCGCTGATACTACGTCAATAACACGAAGGCTTTTTGTAACCTTTCCGTTGAATTCTGTTTCAGAGTATGCCGCAAGCATTGTATTCTGTTTTAAAGCTTCCGCTTTCTCAAGGACTTCTACGGTACAAGGAAGACTCGCTACTTCTCCGTCCTGCTCAAGAGCCACTTTATAAGTCTTAACTGCTTTTCCTTCACGGTCTGTAAATTCGCTTTCCTTCACATTAATAACTAACGCTTTAATACCTACTACTAATTTCATTTTTTTTCAATCTCCTTTTTATTATTTTGGTGGGGGTGCTACCCCGTAGGGTAGCACTCAATTAATCTACATCATTTAATTTTTTCCACAATCTACGTTCAAATGCCACATAATTATTTAACGTAGCAAGCTCTGAAAGGTCTATTTGTCCATTTCTTAACGCAAGACCAATTTTCATGAATTGTACTTCAAAATCCGCTTCAATAAATGTAGTTGGAACTTCATTTTCAAATTCATCCAGTATCTGATAAAGCACATTATTCATATTATCTAAGATTTGTTGGAACATTTTACCCCCTTTCCACGGCACAAAAAAAAGTCGTATTCCTTGTAGGAATACGACTTATAGCTTGTATTGGGCTACCTATTCGAGCAACTACCGCTTCGCTTTCGTTAAACATCCATTTCGCAAATAGTTGATATACAAATGCGCTCCTTTTGGTATATTCCATGTCGCGCATTATCAACTCTACGCTCTTTCAAAAATAGCTTTTAACAATGCGCTTCTTGATGCGCGCACGCTTTGGCGTGCTTTTTGCTTACGCAAATTTGGGAAGCGCTTGTTTTTGTGAATAAAGCTATTTTCTCTTTCGCTTACGGTCTACGAAAGGTCTAACAGACCTTTCTCCGACATTCGCGAAACCTGTTAAGTTTAACGAATAGTTATGACTATGTTTTGATTAATTATTTAATTAAGTTAACATAAATATATTATGTTAACTTAACCGTGTTTTCATAAGTTAGACAAACTATTTTGTGTCATTAACACTATTATTGAAATCATCTCTAGATATATAGTCAACGGAGCTATTGTATTTTGTAATATATTTTTGATACATTATATTATTGTCATTTTTCGAATTTGCAGTATTGGACTTTCTATGGTATTTATTATGAAACTCCGATATTTCACTTTTGTTTCCTATTTTCTTTTTTTTGCGAATTTTCATGAAGGAATACACATATACAATCACTAAAAATGCAAATAAAATAAAAATTATTGTTTCCATATTATCACCTGTAACTTTATCTGATAATTTCATCTGAATCAAGAACTATGGTAAAAGGTCCATCATTAACCAATGAAACTTCCATATGTGCACCGAATTCTCCATGTTCCACATTAGAAATTTGTTCTTTGCATTTTGATATTACATATTCATATAGCTTATTAGCCATTTCAGGATTTCCGGCTTTTACAAACGAAGGCCGGTTTCCCTTACGGCAATCTGCATATAACGTAAATTGTGAAATAATTAACAAATCACCCAATACGGTTTTTATATCAAGATTTGTTTTGCCGTTTTCATCCTCAAAAATCCTTAAATTCAATAATTTTTGTACCATTTTATCCGCTATTTCGGTTGTATCCGTATCATTGACCCCCAAAAGGACCATGAATCCTTTGTTAATACTTCCTATTATAGTATTATCTACACTTACCGATGCTTCTTTCACACGTTGTATTACTAATTTCACTTCTGCTACTCCTGTTTCTCTATTATTTCTTCAGCTTCTTCGATTTCTTCCAATTTATTTCCTTCATGCTCAGTTTTCTTCATAAATGAAAATTTAAAAAATCTTTTCTTCTCATCTTGATTCCTGAATACAAATATATCTCCGTCTATCTTTTTTACATTTAAATATTTGTCAGATTCTATAGGTAATCCTTTCTTCTTTAGTTTTCGTTCCGTATGTCGCTTTGTCATGGCATAAATAACTGCAAATACAGGAACTCCTATAATCATCCCGGGAACTCCCCATAGTCCGCCAAAAATGGTAATTGAAAAAATAACCCAAAATCCGGATAACCCGGTTGATTCTCCTAAAATCTTCGGACCAATTACATTTCCGTCAAGCTGTTGCAGTAAGAACACAAAAATCACAAAATAAATGCATTGAACGGGATTTACCATAAATACTAATATTGCACAAGGAATAGCCCCCAAATACGGTCCAAAAAAAGGAATCACATTCGTCACACCAACAATCACACTAATTAATAATGGATAAGGAAGTTTTAAGAAACTCGTTCCTGCAAAACATAGAAAACCGATAATAACAGAATCAACGATTTTACCACTTATAAATCCAATAAAGGTTTCACTAATAAAATGGGTGTCCGAAATTATTTGATTGGCATTTCTGGTCGAAAACATCGCATAAACAATCTTTTTTGCCTGTCCTGCAAAGGTTTCCTTACTGAAAAGTACATAAATTGCAATTACAACGCCAATAATAAAATTCCAAAGGAATTTAAGTACACTAATTAAACTAAGAGAAACAGTCTTTACTAATGATTCTATTTGCGGAATGATACTATTGTTCAGATAATCATTAAATTCTCCGGAATACATGTCCAGGAATTCGACTACAAGCATTTCTATTTCAGGATAATCATCAAAAAATTTTTTACTCCAATAATTGAGAGTTTGCACATAAGAAGAAAATTGTGACGAAATGTTTCTGATACTAATCACAAGATTAGGTATTACAATTGAAAAGAAACCATAAAAAGCAATTATTACCACTATCATTGTCATCGTAACAGAAATCATTCTCATATATTTCTTTTTACGGATTGTCATATCTTCTTTTTGCGTAAAAAGTGGCTCTAACAATTTTTTTTCAAAAAAGTTTACAATAGGCGTTAACAGATATGCTACAATAACTCCATAAATAACCGGACTTGCAATAACAAAAAAAGAATTTATCTTTTCATAAAAACTCTCACTATGAAAAATCAGATAATAAAAACATATAGCTGATGCAAAAACAAAAAAAGCTGTAATTCCGATAGTAATATACTTTTTCTCAATGTTAAATTTCATAATAATACCCTTTGCACGAAAAAGAATCAAATAACTTTCATAAATAAGTATATCATTTTTTATGGAATTATACTATGGAATATTTCAGAAATATGATAGAATTAACATGTTCAGATACTTCAAATGACGGAGGCAACATGAAATTACAGCAATTAATGAGTTATTTAAGACGCGCTATTGATGATTATCATATGATTGAAGAAAATGACCGTATTGCAATCGGTATTTCAGGCGGAAAAGACAGTCTGGCTCTCTTATACGGTATGCATGGCTTGAGACGCTTTTATCCCAAAAAATTCGAAATACACGCTGTTACGGTAGATTTAGGCTTTGATAATTTGAATCTTGATCAGATCAAAGAAATCTGTAAACAGCTTGAAGTACCTTATACTATTGTAGATACTGACATCGCTGATGTCATCTTCCATCAGCGCAAAGAAAGTAATCCTTGTTCATTGTGTGCTAAAATGCGTAAAGGTGCACTTAATGATGCAATTAAAACAGCCGGTTGTAATAAAGTTGCGTACGCTCATCACAAAGATGATGTTGTAGAAACTATGTTAATGTCTTTAATATATGAAGGCCGTTTTCATACATTCTCTCCTGTAACTTATTTGGACAGGATGGATTTAACAGTTATCAGACCTCTTATGTATATGCAGGAATCGGACGTTATTGGCTTTATCAACAAATATGAAATTCCCGTTGTTAAGAGCCCTTGCCCTGCTGATGGACATACCAAACGTGAATATATTAAACAATTGCTAAGACGACTAAATCTTGAAAATCCGGGCGTAAAGGAGCGCATGTTTGCAGCAATCACTACAGGATTAGAAAATTATATTAGGGAGTAAAAATTTTGGAAAACAGCAAAAACTACCATGATGAACAAAATAATATTAACACATTACGCATGCGCGAGGTCTTAAGTACTCTTCCGCCTTTTTGCAAACAATTTTTCCGAGGTATTCAGGAATACACCTCTTCACGTACCAGACTTGCATATGCCTATGATATCCGTGTTTTTTTTGAATTTATGCATAGTCATAACAGTATTTGCTCTAAAATGGAAATTACTGATTTTCCTATTACAATCCTTGAGCAAATTACCAGAGAAGACATTGAAGAATATTTAGAATATATCACTTATTACATAAAAGACGGTAAAGAATATACCAATAATGAACGAGGTAAAAAAAGAAAGCTTTCTGCCTTAAAAAGCTTCTATAATTATTTCTTCTGTATGGAAATCATCTCATCCAATCCTGCAGCTCTCGTGCCTCTTCCAAAGCTTCATGAGAAAGAAATCGTAAGACTCGATGTAGATGAGGTTGCAATTTTACTAGACCAGGTTGAAGATGGCACAAAATTGACAAAAAGTCAGTTGAAATACCATAATAAAACTAAAATACGCGATGTTGCACTTCTTACGTTACTACTGGGAACCGGAATCCGTGTATCCGAATGTGTCGGTCTTGATATTAATGATGTGGATTTTAAAAATAACGGAATAAAAATCCGCCGGAAAGGTGGTTATGAAACAGTTATTTATTTTAGTGAAGAGGTTTCGGAAGCGCTACATGATTATCTTGAAAAACGTCATCATATTATTCCTTTAGAAGGACATGAAAACGCTTTCTTCCTTTCCATACAAAACAGACGAATCACTGTGCGCGCAGTTGAAAATCTTGTTAAAAAATATGCTTCTACCGTCACAAGTTTAAAGAAAATCACTCCTCATAAACTTCGGAGTACTTACGGTACAACCTTATATCAGGAAACAGGGGACATTTATCTGGTTGCAGATGTTCTTGGTCATAAAGATGTAAATACGACCAAAAAGCACTATGCTGCCCAAGAAGAAAGCCGGCGACGTATGGCCGCCAGCGCTGTGAAATTACGTGAGAAATAAGGGTAAAAATATAACAACTAATAATATCAAAAAATCATTTTAAAGTTATTTAAAATCAACTTACAAACTCATAGCTGTAATACGGAATAATTAAATATTGTCCTGACTGAATAGAGTCATCCGGCATCGCATTGATTCGGATGACTTCTTTTACATAACTGTCATAAGAATCATAATAGTCTTCATTTGCATATTCCTTCGCATATTCCCAAATGGTATCACCTGATTCAACTACAATGCTCTTATAATATTTATAGGCAATTTCTTCCGTTTCAGATTGAGCCTTGGTTTTAAAGGAGAAAAAACATACAGAAAAACCGGAAATTAATAAAACCGTCATAACAAATATCATTATATGATGTCTTAATTGTCTTCTTCTTCTCAATTTATTATTTCTGATTCTACGTTCACTTACTTTGTAATTCATAATCACACCTCCGAATATAGAACAAACGTTGCGAACAGTTGTTCTATGTTTGCATTATATCGAACAAACATTCTGATGTCAATACTTTTTGAATTAAAAATCGAACAAATATTTGGAATATATGTTTGCTTTTTCAAAATTCTTATGCTATACTTGATTTATAAACAACGTTTTTATATGAATGGAGGAATTTTTCATGGCATACGGTAAAATAACCGCCAAGCAACAGGAAATTTTGAGCTATATTAAAGACGAGATTTTGAAAAGAGGATATCCGCCTGCTGTTCGTGAAATTTGTGAAGCAGTTCATTTAAAATCCACCTCATCCGTACACTCTCACCTTGAAACACTGGAGAAAAACGGCTATATCAGAAGAGATCCTACCAAGCCTCGTGCCATTGAAATCTGCGATGACAGTTTTCAGATGGTTCGTACCGAAATGGTCAGTATCCCTGTTGTAGGCCAGGTTGCAGCCGGTCAGCCTATTCTTGCCGAAGAAAATATAGACAGCTACTTCCCTATTCCTGCAGAATATGTTCCCCGCGGTGAATCCTTTATTTTAAACGTAAAAGGTGATTCCATGATTAATGCCGGAATTTTTAGTGGTGACCAAATTTTTGTTAATTCTTGTGATACTGCCAGAAACGGTGAAATTGTTGTGGCTCTGATTGATGACTCTGCAACAGTTAAAACCTTTTATAAAGAAGACGGACATATTCGACTCCAACCTGAAAACGATGATATGGATCCCATTATTGTGAATGATTGTCAGATTTTAGGAAAAGTTTATGGTGTATTCCGTATGTTCCATTAGTTTTTTCAAATAAATAATCTGAGATTTTATCATGATTGATAACTGCACATACTATATTGTGCAGTTATTTTTATGAAACATTCATGACATCATATAAAAATTTAAATGCATATTTTTATAGAAATAGGCAAGAATATAGATTGTGCACTTAATTTATTAAGGAGGTGTCATAATGAATAATAAATTTTTGGATTGTACAGCGCTTACCATTGCAATTATCGGTGCGGTAAACTGGGGTTTAATCGGCCTGTTTTCCCTTGACCTGGTCGCTTTAATTTTTGGAAACATGTCACTTATTTCCAGAATCATATATGCTCTGGTCGGTATCAGCGGATTGTATCTGATTACTTTTTATATGTATACCGACAGAGGAACCGATAAGCACGAATAAGCAAGAAAGAAGACGCATCTCTTTTTAAGAAATGCGTCTTACTTTATTTATCACTTTATATATTTAATATCTTATTTTAAATCTTCAGGATTCACCTTTTTCCCATCCCGCCAGATTCTTTCTAAATCATAGAAAAGGCGGTTTTCTCTGTCAAAAACATGAACAATAATATCACCAAAATCAAGAAGAATCCAGTTGGCACTCTGATATCCTTCTATTTGTTTTAGCGGATATCCTGCTTTTCCAAGCTTTTCCTCTACAGAATCAGCAAGTGCCTGTATCTGACTGGTATTATTACCGCCTGCAATAATAAAATAGTCAGCAAGCACCGAAACTCCACTGATATCAATGATACTGATATCTTCTGCTTTTTTATCTTCAAGAGCCTGCACTGCAAGGGCAGCCATTTCATTTATTTTCTTATCCTGCATGATTATCATCCTTTCTCTTCAATTGTTGCTTTTCATTAATAGTTTTTGAATAATATTCATAGGTTTTTTGCGTCATAGGATCAATCTCTGTTCCGCTTTCTTTCAGATAAATCAAGGTATCCCCAAGAATTTTGACAAGTGCCATATCTAAATCATGAAAAGCCAGTCTGCGGATTTCTGCCAGGTTCGGTGCCTGTTTCCTTCCGGGTTCAATATAATCAGCTATATAAATAATCTTTTCAAGTTCCGACATATCCGGCCTTCCTGTAGTGTGATTAAGTATAGCATTAATTATGTCTCTGTCCTGAATGTGAAATTTCTTCATCGCCATATAGCTTCCTGCCTTTGCATGAAGCAAAAACGGATTTCGTTGCTCTATTTCAGTAATTTTTATATTATGTTTTTCACAAATGGAGAGTTTTTTTTCGTCACTTAAGCATTTCGCACAATCATGTAAAAGGCCTGCCATCTGGGCTTTATAAATATCAACCTGATAGCACATAGCTAGTGCAGCAGCCGTATACGCTACTCCAAGTGTATGCTCAAAGCGTCTTTGATCTAATGCTTTTTCCATTTTTTTTCTAATTTTTTTAATATCTGCCGGTTTCAATTTTGCTCCAGTCTGCCTTGTATGCAGGCATCTTTTCTAATTTGAATACAATTTTCTCTCAAAGATATAGTCATATACCTCTTCAGGCATCATATAACGTACAGATTGATTGTTTAAAATGCATTCTCTGATTTCTGTAGATGAAATATCCATTTTTCTCTCAGGAAGCAAAATAACGTTTGCCTGATAGTTTTCCTTTAAACTGTCTGCTTGCTTTTTTAAACTATCGAATTCCACTTCTCCTCGTGATGCAGCAATCAATGAACATTCTTTAAAAATTCTTTCAGAGCATTTCCACTTTTCTATGGTAAAAAGATTATCTGCCCCTAATATAAAGTATAACTCTGCTTCCGGATAATGCTTTCTTAGTTCTTCTAAAGTCTCATAAGTATAACTATTTCCTGTTCTTTTTATTTCTATATCAGAACAGATAAAGTATTCGTTAGAAGAAATTGCCAATTTAACCATATGAAAGCGCAACTCTCCCGAAAGAATATCATCCGTTTCTTTCATATAAGAATTTCCACTGGGAATAAAAATCACTTCATCCAAATTACAAAAGCAACGGGCATCCTCTGCAATCATAAGATGTCCGTAGTGAATCGGATTAAAGGTTCCTCCCATGATACCGATTTTCTTGCTGCAACTTCTCACAAAAGCACCGTACCTTTCTTACGCTTTTCATGATTTGCCTTTTACAAGACATATATATCATTTACAACGGTAAATTTATTTTTTTATGGTCCTTATTCTCTTTGTATAATACAATTTTCTTACCGATAACCTGTACTACCTGAGAATGTGTTCTGTCTCCTAATGCTGACGCAATTTCCTTAGGATCTTCCATACAGTTTTTTAATACTGCAAGTTTTATCAGTTCTCTTGTATTAAAGGCTTCTCCTACCGCTTCTGTTACCTCCGGGGTAAGTCCTGATTTTCCGATTTGAAAAATCGGGTCAATGTTCATTGCAAGACCTTTTAAATATGCGCGTTGTTTACTTGTCATGAAAATACCATGCCTTTCTTATCCTCTGTTCAAACAGATAAACACATTATTTATAATAATCAAATGCCAGCCCGTACATACGCACGGTATCACCTTCCTGAATTCCTAATGCTTCAAGCTCTTCCAAAATGCCGTTAAGCTTTAAGAAATTCTGGAAAAAGGTAAATCCTTTTTCGGATTCTAAGTTGGTATAGCCCAGCATCTTTTCAATACGAGGACCCTCAACAACATATACATTCTCTTCTTCATCATAAGTAACGGTATAAGGGTCTTCGCTACTGCCAAGCATATATTCAGGAAAGAATTCCTGTTCAAAAATAACCGGCTTATCATCGATGGTATCCAGTAGGTTTCTCATATGATACAGAAGCTCCCTGATGCCTTTCCCGCTGATTGCCGAAATGGCAAATACTTTTACCCCTTTCGGTTCAAACTCCTTACGAAGCGCCTCTACAGGGTCATTACCGCTTCCGTCATCATAAATCATATCAATTTTATTGGCAGCAATTACCTGAGGTCTGGCTGCAATATCCGGATTATAGTTTTCAAGCTCTTTATTAATGGCATAAATGTCTTCAATCGGATCTCTGCCTTCTGTGGATGCCGCATCCACAATATGGATAATTGCTTTGGTCCTTTCGATATGACGTAAAAATTCAAAACCAAGTCCAACACCTTCAGAGGCGCCTTCAATTAAACCGGGAATATCTGCAATCACAAATCCTTTGGCATCCTGTAAATCTACTACACCCAAATGAGGATTTAATGTGGTGAAATGATAATTCGCCACCTTGGGTCTTGCATTGCTTACCTGAGTTAAAAAGGTAGATTTTCCTACATTAGGAAAGCCTACAAGACCTACATCCGCAATTACCTTTAATTCTAACTGCAGCTCAAGCTCCTTAGCCGGCTGCCCGGGCTGTGCATACTTAGGTGCCTGCATGGTACTGGTAGCATAATGCTGATTTCCGTTACCGCCTCTTCCGCCTTCTAACAGCACAAACCTCCTGTTTTCACCGGATAAATCTGTAATTACTTTACCGCTTTCAAATTCCTTTACTACAGTTCCTTCCGGCATTTTCAGGATTAAGTCTTCACCGTTTTTGCCACGGCAGTTTCTTTTTCCACCGTTTTCGCCGTCCTGTGCATGATATTTTCGTACATGACGATAATCTGTTAATGTATTAAGACCGTCATCCACTTCCAAAATCACACTACCGCCGTGCCCGCCGTCACCGCCGTCCGGTCCGCCGTTTGGAACATATTTTTCACGTCTGAAGGATACATGTCCGTCGCCGCCTTTACCGCTTCTTACATATATCTTCGCTCTATCTGCAAACATAATTATTTTCCTCTCTGACTTAAAAAAGGGCTCCAAACAATTATACTGTTTGAAGCCCGATTCATCGTACTATTTTTCTACAGGATATACGGAAGCTTGCTTTTTGTCTCTTCCCTTTCTTTCGAATCTAAGTACACCGTCAACCAATGCGAACAATGTATCATCTCCGCCACGTCCTACGTTTACACCGGGATGAATCTTTGTTCCACGCTGTCTGTATAAAATATTTCCTGCTTTTACGAATTGTCCGTCAGCTCTTTTCGCACCTAATCTCTTGGATTCGGAATCTCTACCGTTCTTAGTAGAACCAACACCCTTTTTATGAGCGAAAAATTGAAGGTTCATCTTTAACATGGTTTACACCTCCTTGAATTTAAGTTCCAAATACTTCTTACCGTAATCGCTTACGATACCTTGTAATCCGAGAATCATGGAATCCATAAGAAGCTTTCCCTGAGATGATAATTCATCACTAAACCTGCAGTCTATTAATCCTTTCCTTTCGTCTGTAGTAATTTCCATTTTTTCATGAACCAATTCGTCCAAAGAATTAATGGTATTGATTACCAGACAAGAAACGGATGCACAGACAATATCTTTGCCGTAATCATCATAGCCTGCGTGTCCTTTACAGGTAAATCTTCTGTATGTTCCGCTTTCGGATTTATAAATTGTAATGGTTGTCATAACCTTTTCCTACATACTAAGCATTAATCTTTTCGATTTTAACCTGTGTGTATGCTTGTCTATGACCATTTTTCTTATGATAACCGGATTTTCTTTTGTACTTGTAAACGATAACCTTACGATGCTTACCCTGTTCCATAACTGTTGCAGTTACAGTAGAGTTTGCTACGTCTCCGGCAACCTTAAGCTCCTTATCGCTGATAGCGACAACCTGATCAAATGTCACAGTAGCTCCGGGCTCAGCATTAAGCTTTTCTACCTTAATTACATCACCTTCGGAAACCTTGTACTGCTTTCCACCTGTTGCAATGATTGCGTACATATGGGATACCTCCTTCTCACCGGTCCTAAACCGATGTTTCTCGCTAATTACGGTGGCGTTTTAAACGCACTTAGACCTCGTTATGCGGCATACTCATAAAATATAACATTTTGGATATGTTATGTCAAGCACTTTTTTATCATTTAAAGAAATCAGCAAGAGGTTTGCTGACCTTCTTTCTTGTTATTTCAATAATTCCAAGTGCCGTCATATCAATCAGCCTTGTTCTCACTTTATCTTCTTTCAGATAACTGTCAAGCTTTTGCATTAGCATCTCTTTATCAGCTTTATTTTCCATATTAATGAAATCTACCATAATCATGCCGGAATAATTACGAAGCTTCAGTTGTCTTGCCACTTCCTTCGCAGCTTCCAGATTAATATTCAAATGAAAACCTGCGGCTTTTTTTCCTTTGACTTCCGTTTTACCGGAATTGACATCAATCACTACCATCGCCTCTGTAGGCTCAATGATAAGATATCCACCTGACGGAAGCCAAACCTGTTTTCCCAAGGCTTCTTTTAAATGGGTTTCAATGCTGTAAAGCTTATGAAGAGGCAACATATCATCCTGATAAAACCGAACCGGTTTCTCATTTTGTTTATTTGAGCCATTGTTTAAAAAAGAACAAAGACACCGGTAAGTGTTTTCATCATCCGTCACAATTTCATCATAATCTTCCAACGGGATATTCTGAATTCTGCTTATGATTTCCGCTTCTTTTTGATAAAAACAGGAATAACAGGTTCTGTTTCTGTACACGGATGTAATATTGTCAAACAGTGTAATAAAGCCTTTCATTTCTTCAAAAAGCGGCGATAAATCTTCTGATAAGCTTTCTGCATTGGTACGGATAGTAAAGGAATACCGTTTTCGTCCCTCTATGGCTTCTTCACGGATGATACGATCCAGTTCCTTTTTCTTATCCTGACTTAACTTTTTGGAATAATGAAGGCCGTGTCCAAAATAATCACAGACACAGTATTGTCCGGTTAATGTTAAGTCAGCGGTTGCCCCAGGCGGTTTGGTCTTTACGGACTCTTTTACTATTTGTACTACAATTTCATCTCCCTGCTTTAAGGCATCCGTATTTGTCTCAAAACAGCCCGTTTCCTCATTAAGCCTTCTGTTTGCCAACAAAAATTTTTGGCACTCTGAAAACGGCAAATAAACCGTTTTGTTGGCCTCTACAGAAAGAAACATGCCTTTAATGGCGGGTACGATATCCTTGATACGTGCCAAATAAATATTCCCCAGTACGCCTTCTTCATCCGGCAAAGCAGTGGTTTCGAATACCCCGGGCTTATTGTTTTCAAACAACGATAATAAGAGACGGTTATTTTGTTTTGTTATAATAATTTTTCCCATTTCCGGTTCCTTTTTTATTCACAGAAAATGTATAGTCAGTCCTTAACAAATCAGGAAATTAACGGCATCAGCTTGCCCTTTTTGGTTTTTCTGTAGGTTTCCAGTCTGCGTATACGGAAAGGAAACTCCGGCAATTCCACACCAATGGTTTCAAAAAAGTGCTCAAGTACAAATCCCGGCTTTAGGTTACTGCCGCTTCCCGCATCAAGCTGCATAAATACGCCGTCTTCACGAACCTGAAGCTTATAAATACCTTCCTTTAAATCAATTTCCTTCTCACTTTTTTTGGTTTTCTTCGTAACATAAATATGTTCCTGTTCATAATAGTCTGTAAGCTTTTCCTTAAAATCATCAGGTAGCGTAACCTTATCACTGAAACGCACAAGATAGTCAGCTGCGGCAACACTTGCCATGGCATTTCCTTCCCCCTCATCCAATGCTGCCACTTTTATAATCTTAATACCATCCGTCATCACTTCATTTAAACGGTTCTTAATATCCTCTGTATCTGTCATGGAATTTAACTCAATATCAAAGTATTCTCCGCTGCTTTCATGTCCTACCGACAAGGGAGAGGCAAAGGACATAATCTGATGCGGATTAAAGCCCATAGAATAAGCAATGTCAATATCAGCTCTACGGATTGCCTTCTGGAAATAGCGCATGATATCAAGATGTCCGATAAACTTTACAGGTCCTTCTTTGGAAAATTTAATTCTTACCTTCATGCCTATCCCTCTCTTTCTTCTAAGCATACGCCTGTACCAAAACGTGCCGCGCCGCAGCCCTGACACTGCATACGACAGTTTGGAGTCACGGTCTCTTCTTTCGCTCTGTGCCATTCACGCAACAAAAAACTCTTTGTAACGCCGCAGTCAATGAAATCCCAAGGGAATGTTTCGTCCTCACTACGTTCTCTTACGGTATAAAAATCAGGATCTACGCTGCATTCCTCAAAGGCCTGCATCCATACATCATTCTTGTAATATTCACTCCAGGCATCATACATGCATCCCATTTTATAGGCTCTTAGAATGACCTGATTGATTTTACGGTCACCTCTTGCCATAATGCCCTCTAATACACTGACATCTGCCTCATGCCAGTTGTATTTGATGCTCTTTTGATTTAACTGCTCTGTAATAGATTTACGGGTTAAGTAAGCTTTATCCAGAAATTCCTCTTTCCGGCACTGAGGTGCCCACTGGAAAGGGGTAAACGGCTTAGGAATAAAGAAGGAGGTACTTGCAACAATCTGCACCTTTCCGTTTCTCTTTTCTTTAGGAACGGTTTCAAAGAAGGTGGCTGCAATTTTGTTACTCAGCTCTCCGATTCCTCTGATATCCTCCTCTGTTTCAAAAGGAAGTCCCAGCATAAAATATAATTTCACTCTTGTCCAGCCGCCTTCAAAGGCAAGCTTGGCGCCGTTTAGAATTACTTCCTCCGTCAATCCCTTATTAATCACATTTCGAAGTCGCTGGCTTCCTGCCTCCGGAGCAAAGGTCAGACTGCTCTTTTTTACATCCTGCACTTTATTCATTACATCCAGAGAAAAGGCATCAATACGAAGGGACGGTAAGGAAATATTTATTTTTCTTCTGCTACATTCTTCAATTAAAAAGTCAATCAGTTCAGGTAATTGTGAGTAGTCGCTGGAGCTTAAAGAACTCAAGGAAATTTCTTCATGTCCTGTATTTTCCAGCATAGCAATCGCATATTTCTTTAAAAATTCCAGATTACGTTCTCTGACCGGACGATACAGCTGTCCTGCCTGACAGAAGCGGCAGCCTCTGATACATCCGCGCTGGATTTCAAGCACCACTCTGTCCTGCGTCACCTTAATAAAGGGCACAACAGGTTTCATGGGATAATAAGTATCCGAAACATCCGTCACCATTTCTTTCATAATCATCTCAGGCGCATCCACAGTTAAAGTCTTACGCTCCTTTATGGTACCATCCTCTTTATAGGTCACTTCATACAAAGAAGGCACATAAATACCGGGAATCTTTGCTGCTTTTTCAAGGAACCATGCACGTCCCAGATTTTTTTCCTTTGCATCCTTATACAAATCAATTAATTCGCGGTACTGAGTTTCTCCCTCTCCGATATAAAACAAGTCAAAGAAGTCGCAAATCGGCTCAGGATTGTAGGTACAGGGGCCTCCGCCGATTACGATAGGATCATCTTCTGTCCTATCCTTTGCAAGAAGCGGAATTCCCGAAAGGTCCAGCACCTGTAAAATGTTGGTATAACACATTTCATACTGTAAGGTAATTCCCAGAAAATCAAATTGCTTAATAGGTTGTTGGGATTCCAATGCAAATAACGGAATCTGCTCCTTTCTCATAATAGCATCCAAATCAACCCAGGGGGAATAAACCCGTTCACACCACACGTCCTCAAATTGATTCAACATATCATAAATAATCTGAATTCCGAGATGGGACATACCGATTTCGTATACATCCGGAAAGCACATGGCAAACCGAACATCCACCTTTCCCGGATCCTTCATGACAGAATTTACTTCATTACCGATATATCTGGCAGGCTTTTCTACCTTCATCAGTATTTCATCACTTAATGCTAATTTTCTCATGTTCTTAATCCTTTTTCTTCTTCAATCAAGTGCAGTATTTCAAACAACCGATTACTGCACTGCCATTTCAGTATAGCCGAAAAGCACTTATAAATCAAATGAATTTAACATATCCCCAAAGCTTTCAGCCGGACTCACATTACTTGTCAGATAAAAGGCGATTTCCTCCATTGATTTCCCCAAGAAATCCATTTCTATCTTGTCCATATAAATAAACAATCCCATTATCACCAATGCAATCACAAACCGAATCCGAAAGCCCGAAAAAAGTGAAGTTTCCCCTTTCAGTCCTCTGTCTTGTTCTTTTTCCGTATATCCATCTGCAGTTGCAGCCAATTCCGCACCATAAAGCTCCTTTTGGTGTTCTGCCTGGGATGAATATCCGTATAAAAACCGTTCTCTTTCTCTGCATTCATTTCTATTGGACTGGTTTTGCATCCTTATCATTCTGACAAGCTCCAGCTTCTTATTTACTGTAACATTTGCGATAATTCTCATTCCTTTCCAAATCAATTTATCATCATCCGTACAAGCACATTTCCTCTTCTTTGTATTTATAAAAACATATGCACTGCATATTCACGATATGCAGTGCATTATTTCCTTTATTCCTCTATTAAATTATTAAAAAAGCAACTGTAGCTGCCGGTGTGGCAGGCTGCTCCTATTTGCTTGACTTTTGCCAGAATGGTATCTTTATCACAGTCAGCATATAAAGCCTTCACATATTGATAATGTCCGCTGGTATCGCCCTTAATCCACAATTCATTTCTGCTTCTGCTGTAATAAGTCATCCGGCCGGTTCTAAAAGTAGTCAAGTAGGCTTCTTCATTCATATATGCCACCATCAGTACCTGATTGGTTTCTTCATCTTGTACAACAACGGTTACATGACCGTCTGAATTCTTTTTTAGGTTCTCCCACGGTATCTTAGGTATTCCCAAAGATGTAGTGGGCTGTATTTTAATCGTATTACTCATAATATCTCCTCTGCTACAGGCTACCCTTCGTACTAAGCACATCTGTAATACGGATATCTTTACCGGTGGCCTGATCCAGTGCCTTTCCAAATGCCTTAAACATCGCTTCAATCATATGATGGGCATTGATACCGGATAACATTTTAATATGCAAATTCATTCCGGCTGAATAAGAAACTGCATAAAAGAATTCACGTACAAGCTCTGTATCCAAATCTCCTACCCGTTCTGTTGAAAAATTACATTCATAAGAAAAATAAGGTCTGCCGCACAAATCAACAGCACAAAGAGCCAATGCATCATCCATAGGTAATATAAAGGAACCATAACGGCGGATTCCTGCTTTATCCCCAAGTGCTTCTTTAATGGCTGTTCCCAATACAATTCCGGCATCCTCTACGGTATGATGGCCATCTACGTGTAAATCACCTTTTACACTCATTTCAAGGTCAAAAAAGCCATGCCTGGAAAATCCTTCCAGCATATGGTCAAAAAAGCCGATTCCCGTGGCTATTTTACTGATGCCGTGGCCGTCCGTTTCAAAGGTCACCTGAATATCCGTTTCTTTTGTTTTTCTGTTTATGGATGCATTTCGGCTCATAATCAGTTTCCTTTCTTTCCTTATATGCGCTTTTCGAAGCAACGCCTATTATTCAAATCTCACTTTTACGGAATTAGCATGCGCTGTCAATCCTTCTTTGGTTGCAAATAGTTCAATATCCTTGTGCACCTTTTCAAGAGCTTCTCTGGAATAAGAAATAATACTTGTTTTCTTCATAAAATCATCTACATTAAGGGGTGAGAAAAATCTTGCCGTTCCGTTGGTAGGCAGAATGTGGTTAGGGCCTGCGAAATAATCACCTAAAGGCTCAGAAGAATATTCTCCAAGGAAAATAGCTCCTGCATTCTTAATTCTTGTCATGGTTTCAAAAGGATTCGCTGTCAGGATTTCCAAGTGTTCGGATGCAATTTCATTGGCAGCGTCAATTGCTGTGTCCATATCTTCTGCAACAAAGATATATCCATAATTATCTAAGGATGCACGAATAATCTTTTCTCTGGAAAGTTCTCTCGTGAAATTCTCAACTTCCGCAGATACCTTCTCAGCAAGTTCCTTACTTGTAGTAATTAAAATAGCACTTGCCAGCTCATCATGCTCTGCCTGAGACAACAAATCTGCCGCAACATATCTGGGATTAGCTGTTTCATCCGCAAGCACTAAAATCTCACTGGGACCGGCAATAGAATCAATGCTGACAAAGCCAAAGCAGGCTTTCTTTGCAAGTGCTACAAAAATGTTTCCGGGACCTGTAATTTTGTCTACCTTAGGGATGCTTTCCGTACCAAAAGCCATAGCTGCAATTGCCTGTGCACCGCCTACCTTATAAATTTCGTCTACTCCTGCAATATCTGCAGCAACTAAAGTCCCCGGTGTTACCTTGCCATCTTTTCCCGGCGGAGTTGTCATAATAATACGTTCCACACCTGCCACCTTAGCAGGAAGTACATTCATTAAAACACTGGAAGGATATGCTGCTTTTCCACCGGGAACATACACCCCCGAAATCTCAACAGGAAGCATTTTCATACCCAAAATCGTGCCGTCTTCCTCCGGAGAAAACCAGCTGTTTCGAAGCTGCTTTTGGTGAAATTTAGTAATATTAGCTGCAGACTTTTTCATTACTTCAATCAGCTCAGGCTCTACCAAGGTATATGCTTCTTTGATTTCATCCTCCGTAACCCGAATGTTGTCCGCTGTAATCTCACATCCGTCAAATCTTGCAGTATAATCAAATAATGCATTATCCTTATTTGCCTTTACATTTTCGATAATTTCATTAACAGTTGCTTCATATTCTCCGTAGCTGGATGGAGAACGCTTTAAAAGCTGTTCCAATAATTTATTTTTTGTTGATTCATTTAATGATACGATACGCATCTTTCTGCCTCTTTTCTATCATGATAATAATGTTTATACTGTTGCTTCTTTAGCGCATAATTCACGCAGACTGTAAATCAAATGCTTGATTCTTTCAGATTCCATCTGCATACTTACCTGATTTACAATCATTCTTGCGGAAAGGGGACATATTTCCTCTAATACCACAAGGCCGTTCTCCTTTAATGTCGAACCGGTTTCCACGATATCAACAATCACATCGGAAAGTCCTACGATGGGACCAAGCTCCACAGACCCGTTTAACTTAATAATATCAACGGTCTGATGCTTTTTATTATAAAAATAATCCTTGGCGATATTTGGGTACTTACTCGCTACGCGAATCATTTCATGATGCTGCAAAAGCTCTCTTGCACTTTCGGGACCGCAGACACACATTCTGCATTTTCCAAAACCCAGGTCAAGCACTTCATAAACCCTTCTGTTTTCCTCCAAAATGGTGTCCTTTCCGATTACACCGATATCTGCCGCACCGTATTCTACATAAGTGGGAACATCAGAGCCTTTTGCAAGGAAAAACTTCAGCTTCAATTCTTCGTTTACAAAAATCAGTTTTCGTGATGCTTTATCCTTCATTTCCTCACAGGTAATTCCCATCTGTTCCAATAAAGAAAGTGTTTTGTTTGCCAACCTTCCCTTTCCCAGTGCAAAGGTTAAATATCTGTCATTACTTCCACTTGTCATCTTACTTAGCCTCACCTTCTGCCGGTGTCAGCACCGCGCGAATTTGTTGCTTGCGAAGTGTTCTTGCTTCTTCCAGCTTTTCCTCATAATTATCAGCTGTAAATGTAATTACCTTCGGATTATTTTCACTGTCTTCATCCTTTTTTTGACGGTTAAGTGCCAGCATCAAATCATCTATTACTACCATAAAGCCAATCGCAGGTGCTTTCTTACCAAAATATTCCAGCAATTTATCATAGCGGCCCCCTTTTGCAATAGCATCCCCAACGCCATAAGTAAAAACCTTAAAAATCACACCGGTATAGTAGTTATATCTGCTCAGCATTCCAAGGTCAAAAGAAACATATTTTTCTACACCGTAAGCGCAAAGTACTTCATATAGCTTCTTTAACCTATCTACTGCCTTTTTAGAGCAATCATTATTTACCAATGATTCCGCTTTATCCAGGGCATCTAGTGCACCAAAGCAATCCGTTATCTGAAGCAACATTTCAGTAGTCTTTGCATCAATACCTTTTTCTAAAAGAAATTCCTGCGCGCCAAAAATATTTTTACCGGATATATAGTCCCGAAGCTGATATTCTACCTCTTCGGAAAGACCTTCCTGTCTGCAAATACCTCTAAAATACTCTACTTCACCGATACTTACCTGAAATTCACTAAGTCCTGCAGCAAGTAAAGATTCTATCATCATGGCAATCATTTCACCATCCGCATAAATACTTCCGTCTCCCATAAGTTCTGCACCCATTTGGGTTACTTCTTTTAATTTACCTTGCAAATTGCCGGTATTGGTAAAGGTATTTCCCTGATAGCAGAACCTGATAGGCACATCTTTGTCCATAAAATACTTTGCGGCACATCTTGCCATAGAAGGAGTAAAATCAGGACGAAGCACCAAAGTATTTCCCTCTTTATCAAAAAACTTATACAATTCTCTGGAAGGAGTCGTTCCGATTTCTTTGGAAAACACATCAAAAAATTCAAAGGTAGGTGTCTGAATATCTTCATAACCATACAAACTGAATTTTTCATGAATCAGCTTCTGTGCATTCAATTTTCCCGTATATTCTCTCCCGTAAATATCACTGACACCTTCCGGTGTATGTACCAGTTTTTTGTCCATATCCTTTATTCCTTCCGAAACAATGTTAATAAACTTACATTTCTAAAATCCTAACAGCATTTGCACTTCATCGTGGTACAGTGCTAATTCGCTACCATGCTACCATGTGAAATTATAGTAAGTATAAAAGATAGACTTATACTTGTCAAACACTTTTTATAAAATCATTAACTAAAAATCCCTATCCTCTAAATCCTTACTTAATATATCAAGATAAGGAACAAGAATCCCCTGTTTTTTAGGCAATACATATTCAGGATTCAATTCTTCAATCCGAAAACTCTTTCTGCCGCCGTCTCTTGCCCTGTCCCAAAAGAACCGGAGCATTTCATAGGGAAGATAATAAAACAAGTCCTTATGGGTATAATAAATCAGGAAAAAGGCAATACCTCCCTGTTTTTCAAACTGCTCCATAAACTGTACCTGATGCTCATGGATGTTCTGAAGAGAAAAAGTATCTACGGCACATTCTTTAGCATCAAAGCAAACCGGAATTCCCTGTACTGCACCGATGTAATCCACTGTACTCTTTTTTTCAAAATAAGCAAGGGTAATATGCCTCGTCTGTTTGTCAATATTAATAGGAGTAATTGGTGTTGGTATTTTCTGAATCAATGCCAGTCCGTTTTCCAAATATTTTTCATTTGTGCGGTTAATCAGGTCTTCAAGGGTTGAGCCTCTCAGACCTCTGGAGTTCCATGTTGCCATGTATACTTCCTCCGGATTTATTGTTACATTTCTTATTTTCTAACGTTTTCATGAAGTAATTTTTGAAATAAAACCGGTTCCTTATCTGTAACGGAAAGCTCGCTTCCGTCAAGCAGTAAGCCGTTTGGGGGAATTTCAAGCCTGTATGCATGAAGCAATTGGCTTTTGATTCCGTATTTTTTTTGATAATAATCATTCCACTCTTTATTACCGTATTTATAGTCACCAAGAAGCGGATACCCTGCAGAAGCTAAATGAGCACGTATCTGGTGGGTTTTACCTGTTAATAGTTCAACTTCCAAATATGTCATATCCGTCAGCTTCTGAATTGGTTCATATCTGGTCTGAATATAAGATGCTTTTTCTTCTTTCGTTAAAGACAGCATTTCCCCCTCTTTCCCGGACACGATTTTTACTTTGTTTTTATTATGATCCTTTACAAGATATCCTTCCAATTCTGCCGGCTCTTTTACAGTTCCTTTTACAAACAGCCTGTAAAATTTACGGATTTTTCTTTCCGCTATCAGCCTAGACAGTTCCTGTCCGGCAGCCAGTGTTTTAGCACAAATTACTATACCGCTTGTATTTCTGTCAAGCCTGTTACAAATAGATGGTTTATAGGTTGCAAGGCTTTCATCCGAAATAGTTTTTTGTGCCAAAAGATAACCGATAAACCATTCATTAACAGAGTTATCTTCCGGTTTTGCTTTTTGTGATAAAATTCCGACCGGTTTATGAAGCAGTGCCATATGCTCATTCTCAAAAAGAACTTGAATTCCGTCAAGATTATGATAAGCTGACACATATTCATCTTGTTTACATTCACCCCGAAATCCTTCAAAAGTTTCTTGTGATAAAAACAAAGACACCTTATCACCTATATTTAATTTTTCTTTGCCTTCTGCTTTCTTTCCGTTTAATACGATATTCTTTTTTCGTAGCATTTTATAAAAAAAAGAAGCAGGTGCACCGGGCATCAGTTTATGAAGATATTTATCAAAACGCTGTCCGGCCTCGTTTGTTGTGATTTCGAATTGTTGCATGGTAGTTTCCTATCATTATTTTTATAAAGAAATATCAAAAAGTACTTTTCTTACTTCTTCATCCCTTTTTGGTGTCTTTTCCCTGTCTATATTATCAATTTGACTTAATCGGTCAGTGTATTTGACCAAATCGGTAAATATTTTTATCGTAAAATCCTTGTAACCGCTTTGCTTTAAGATAGTTTCTAAATGTTCTTCACAAAGTGCTGTATCAAATTTCTTTTCTGTATAGCCGCAAATATTCTTTCCTTCTACCACCATATGGCTGACAGGAAAATTATTTTTGTAAGAAGTAAAGTACATATCATACATTCCTATAAGCTCACCTTTTGCCCTTTCAATCATTTCCTTTGCTTCTTCGCTGCATCCGGTTGCTTTCCAATACATAATCAGGCTTACTACACTTTTGCATGCAGGTAAGCATCCCAGCACCGCAACAATGGTAAGCAGATTTTTGTTTGTTCCTGTAGTAATAATACCTGCAGCCAATAAAGATAAGGAAACTGCAAACATGAGAATCGTCATAATAAGCACACTGTTTCGTTTCGATTTCAGGTAACCAAATTCTCCTTTTACAGTATTTATTATACTTTTTTTCAAGACATTACCTCCTGATGCTATTTTTTCTTGTGAATATTACGAATGGTTTTCTTTTTGTGATTTTTTCCTGCTTTCAGCTTTATACTTTTCTTACTGTTATTTGAGCTTCCCTCAGCCATTCTTTCTTTTTGCATACGTTTTGGGCGAATCAGACATTTTTTATCAAAGCCGATTAAATCACTTCTTCCGGCCTTTTCCAATGCTTCATATACTAAATCATAGTTTTTGGGATTCCGGTATTGTATCAGTGCCCTCTGCATAGCTTTTTCATGCGGATTTCTGCATACATACACCTTCTGTCCGGTTCTTGGGTCGATACCTGTATAATACATAACCGTAGAAATGGTTGACGGTGTAGGATAAAAATCTTGTACCTGCTCCGGCATATAGCCCAAGTCACGCAAGTATTCTGCAAGCTCTACCGCTTCCTTTAAGGTAGAACCCGGATGAGATGACATTAAGTACGGCACTAAAAACTGTTTTTTAGAAAGACGTTCATTCAGCTGGTAATATTTCTTTACAAATCTCTCATATACTTTATTTTCCGGCTTTCCCATTTTAGAAAGTACGGCATCCGAAATATGCTCCGGTGCAACCTTCAGCTGACCGCTGATATGGTGTTCCACAAGCTCTTTAAAAAAGGTATCATCGGAATCAGCCAATAAATAGTCAAATCGTATTCCTGAACGGATAAATACTTTTTTTACCCCGGGAAGGGAACGCAGTTTTCTTAGTAATGATAAATAATCACTATGGTCTGCATTTAAATTTTTACAGGGTGACGGGAACAGACATTGTCTGTTTTTACAAACACCTGCTTTTAACTGTTTCTCACAGGCAGGATGTCTGAAATTTGCTGTAGGTCCTCCTACATCATGGATATATCCCTTAAAGTCAGGGTCTTGAATAATCATTTTTGCTTCATCGATTAAAGACTCATGGCTTCTGGTCTGAATTATCCTCCCCTGATGAAATGTCAACGCACAGAAACTACAACCTCCAAAACATCCTCTGTTACTAATCAATGAAAATTTTATTTCTGAGATAGCAGGAACTCCTCCCGCAATTTCATAAGAAGGATGATAAGTTCTTTCATAGGGAAGAGCATATACGTCATCCATTTCCTGTACACTTAAAGGCTTAGCCGGCGGGTTTTGCACAACATATACGCCGTTTGGATAAGGTTCTGCTAATATTTTCCCTGTAAAAGCATCTGTATTTTCATATTGTACCTTAAAGCTTTTTGCGTATTCAGCAGGTTCTGCCTTCATTTTATCATAAGTAGGTAAAATTTCTGCATTATATTTTTCGTCTGACAGATTTACGATTCCGGATATATCTTTGGTTTTATAAACAGTTCCGGGAATATAAGTAATATCCTTAATATCGATACCGCTATTTAAGGCATCAGCAATTTCAACAATAGAATGTTCTCCCATTCCATAGGAAATCATATCAGCCTGACTGTCCAGTAAAATAGACCTCTTAAAAGAATTACTCCAGTAATCATAATGGGCAAGACGTCGAAGACTGGCTTCTATTCCACCGATAATCACCGGTACATCCTTGTACTTACGCCGAATCAGATTTCCGTAAACCACTGTGGCATAATCGGGACGTTTTCCCATAATCCCTCCCGGCGTATACGCATCCGTCTGACGTTTTTTAAGAGAGACATAATAATGATTTACCATAGAATCCATATTTCCGCCGGAAATCAAAAATCCAAGTCTTGGACGACCATAAATCGCAATACTCTCTTCATCCTTCCAATCCGGTTGGGAAATAATTCCCACTTTATATCCGTGCGCATCTAAAATTCTGCTGATAATGGCATGTCCAAAGGAAGGATGATCCACATAAGCATCTCCGATTACATACACAAAATCCATCTGTTCTATTTGACGTTCCGTCATATCCTGTCTGCAAACAGGTAAAAATCCCTTTGTCAAGTAAACACCTCCGCTGGTGCTATCTCAAAACATCATGATAGTCATTAATATAATAATCTGCCTGTTTCTTTTTTTCATTTCTTTGATGAGCCGAATATTCATCTTCAATGGCACAAACACGCATTCCTGCAGCTTTTCCTGCTAGAATTCCGGCCACTATATCTTCAAACACCAGGCAATCCTTCGGTAACACGTTACATCGTTTCGCCGCCTCCAGATAAACATCCGGCTCCGGTTTTCCATGCTCTACCTCGCAGCCGGTTACTATGGCATCAAAATACTCATATACACCAAGTGCTTTAAGCGCACCTGTTACCAGTTCTTTTGAATTACTGGTAGCGATTCCGAGTCTCATATTATGTTCCTTACAAAACCTCAGAAACTCATTTGCACCCTTCTTCAGTTTTACTTCTTTGGTATATTTTTCCCATGCCATCCGGTTCCACGTTTCCTTCATCACTTCAACGGAATCCGGTATGCCAAACCGCTGTTTCATATATTCTGCTGTTTCTGAAAAACTCATTCCTTCAATACAAGATTGCAAATCTTCCGGAAGCTCAATGTGAAAGCCTCCCAAATATTCAATATCAATTTCTCTCCAAATCCACATGGAATCTACTAACGTGCCATCCAAGTCAAACAGCACTGCTTTCATATTTTTCAGCATAAAGCCTCAACCTCTTCCCCTGTCAGTTCCCTGATTTCTCCTTCTTTCAGCGAATCGTCCAATACAAGCCTTCCCATAGAAATTCGCTTTAAATATAACACCTTAAGTCCGACCGCACCAAACATTCTTTTTACCTGATGATATCTTCCTTCCGTAATGGTAATTTGATACTTTTTATCTCCTATTACCGTAACGGAAGCATCCTTTGTGAGCTTTTCATCTCCGATATCTACTCCCTTTTCCAGATTAAGGCGCATATCTTCATAAAGAACTTCATTTGTCTCCACATAATAAGTTTTAGGTACATGCTTCTTCGGAGAAAGCAATCTATGCGATAGTTCTCCATCATTGGTAAGTAACAAAAGTCCCACTGTATCCTTATCAAGTCTGCCCACCGGGAAAACGTCATTTATGGGAATCCCTGCTTCTTCTCCGCCATTTCGCATTAACAAATGTTTTCTCAAAAGGTCCAGTACCGTCTCATCATAATCATCTGTTGTTGCACTGACTACTCCTGCAGGTTTATTCAGCATATAATAAACATAGGGCCGGTATCTGTATTCTTTCCCTTTAAAAGTAACCACTACACTATGTTCATCCACTTTGGCTTCAGGCTTGGTAACCTGAATACCGTTTACCAAAATCTGACCCTTTTTCAAAAGCCCTTTTACTTCGCTCCTTGAGCCAATATTCATTTCGCATAATAATTTGTCAATTCTCATAAATATTATAATAACACAAAATAGGAAAAGAGCCACTGTTTTGAACAAAAAAACTATTACAGCGCTTTACACGGCAGGTGTTTTTTGCCTGACGCTTATCATACTCCTTCATCCTGCCGAATGCCTGGTTTTTTCCTTAAACGGACTGAATTTATGGTTTCAAAAAATGATTCCTGCATTGTTTCCATTTATGGTTTTATCCGGAGTCATGATCCGTATGAATCTGACAGATTCTTTTGTAAAACTGTTATCTCCTGTATTACAACCTTTATTTCGTCTGCAAAGCCCTTGTATTTACGTGATTTTTGCAGGATTTTTGTGCGGTTTTCCTATGGGTGCACATGTAACTGCACAACTGTATGGACGAAAGCAGATTTCCCGAAAAGAGGCTGAATTTCTCTTAGCTTTTTGCAACAATATCGGTCCTGTCTATTTTATCAGTTATGCGTTGCCTGCCATCGGCATCACGGCAAGCCCTGTGGCTTTTCTTTTTGGCATGTACGGACTTCCTTTTATATATGGCCTTTTTTTGCGTTACACTTTATTTTCAAAATCTATCCCTTTTACTAAGAACTCTTTATACACAAATAAAATGTCTGCAGATGCACTCCCTTTTCTAGCGGCTTTGGATGAATCCGTCACCTCAGCCCTGTTGAGCATTGCGCGTCTTGGCGGTTATATGATATTCTTTAATCTTTTGAATATTATACCCGTGCAATACCTTCCCGGGCAATTTCAGGGCTTTATCAGTTGTATTTTGGAAATTTCAGGCGGCCTGCAGCTCCTTCATAACAGTTCTCCTGTTTTTGCACTCTGCGCACTTTCTTTCGGCGGCCTTTCCTGTCTTGCTCAAACCTACAGTATGATTCATGAAAGCGGCCTTTCTATCAAAAACTATGTGTTCCATAAGGCAATCCTTACTGCTTTTTCCTTGTTTTACTATGGGGTTTTAGCATCAAAAGCATTTTAATTACGGCAAACAGCAACGCCAATATTACTATACTTATCAGTACAATCGAAATAATCACACCTGCAAGTGCTCCCTTATTATATATTGTCTCCGCATCTGTATCATTCACAGGGGTATAAGTAATTTCACGGTATTCCTTTTTTTCTTCCTTTACCGATTCTTCTGCTTTGGGAGAAGAAATAGGTTCAATTGTAATACAATTACTTTCCGTCCATCCGTCAAATCCGTTATAAACACAAATACGCAAATCAATTTCCCTATCGTAAATGGCTGATATTTCACAGGTTGTTTCAGGCTCAGACTCATTCCATACAGGTCTTGGCCATTTTTGCAAATCCGAATAAGTAATCCCGCCGTCAAAGCTGTATTTATAATATTGTATATAACTGTTACTGTCTGATGCTTTTATATGTACCTTTAGCTTTGCCGAAGTCTTATCTACATGAAGTAATTCTATTTCAGAAATTTCCGGCGGTGTTTTATCAGGTTCTACCGCCCCCTCCTGCCATGCAACGGAAGCTTTCGGATAGTTGCTGTAATCAGTATCCTTTTCGCCTGATTTCAGTCCAAAGTACTTGGCAACGGCTTCTGCATCCATTCTTCCGAATTCTTTCCACTGCTCTTCCCCTTGCTGATAAAAAGGCTTATCATTATCCTGATCCATATGACAATGCTCGATTAAGGCAGAGGGCACCTCCAGTTCCGTACATTGTCGTAAAATACCGTAATAATCTGTTCCTTTATCATTCAGCTTCGTTTTGATTCCCCTTGAGTACAAGCCGATATTTTCAAACTCCTGCATCTGTATTTCCGCAAACTGATACCCCTTCACATAATAATCCCCATAAGCCGGAATCCATACCTCAGAGCCAAACAGATTGTGCTTGACTGATGCGTTAAAATGCAAACTATACAAAAAGTCAGCATGTTTTTCTTTGGCAAATTCTGCTCTTTCCTTAAGACTCATATCCACGTCTGTTTCATGGGTCAGATAAACCACTACTCCGTCATATTTTTCCAACTCTTCCTTCATTGCACGGGCAACCACCATAGTCATCTTTTTTTCAGTATAACCATCATATTCAGCGCCTAAATTCTCGCCGCCATGACCGGGGTCTATAACTACTACTACAGGCTCATCAGCAAAAACACTAATATTCGGTATTAACGAGCAAAATAGTAAAACACTTAAAAACAGGTATGCTTTCAGAAAAGCTTTCTTCCTCATATCAGTTCCTCCAAATAGTATAAAAGCATATTCGGTTTTGTTATTTTTCATATCGAAAAAATACCGGCTTACTGTAAACAGCTAAGCCGGTAGCATTTTATAACATATCTATATTCAGACCTGCTTCCACTTCTTCCGTATCGGGAAGCTCTCCGGTAAATTCCCCGGTATATTCATCTGCCTCCGGAGGATTCAATTCCACACGATTAGCATTTACAATATCCGAGTATTGGTTCATAGCATTCATATAGCTTTCATAATGCTCCTTCGTGGTTTTCATGGTCTGGTTCATTAAGCTTTCTGCATTTGCAAGAATACTGTCTGTATATTGCATAGCTGCCATTCGCATATTGTTGGCTTCTATCGTCGCATTATCAAGAATTTCCTGCGCTTGATGAGTTGCCATCGTTACCACTTCATTTGCCTGTGCATATGCCTGCTGCATGATTTCATGCTCATTAATCAGTTCATTGGTATGAATGGTTGCTTCATTAATAAGAGCCTCTGCCTTCGCTCTCGCATCATTTAAGATTGCTTCTTTATTACTGATAATTTTCTGATAACGTTTGATTTCATCCGGTGTCTTCATCCGAAGTTCACGGAGAAGTTCATCAATTTCTTCTTTATTGACAATAATTTTTGTGTTGGATAAAGGCTGATATTTACAGTTATCAATATATTCTTCAATTTCATCAATTAACTGTTCAATTCTGCTGCTCATTCGATACCCCCGTTATTTAATCTCATATCCATATTTTTCATAAACAAGCTTTGCAACAAATTCAGGTACACACATAGAAATATCTCCATGGAAGCTGGCAATTTCTTTCACGCTTGAGGAACTTAAATATGCGTATTCCAAACTGGTTGTCAAAAATACGGTATCCACGGCACCATGGGAAAGTAATGCATTCGTCTGTGCGTTCTGTAATTCATATTCAAAGTCAGTAATCGCGCGAAGCCCCCTGATAACAACATGCATATCTCTTTCACGCGCATAATCTACCAAAAGCCCACTAAAAGATTCCACTTTCACATTGGTTAAATCTTTGGTTGCTTCTTTTAATATATTAACACGTTCTTCCACCGAAAACAATGGTGTCTTTAGTTTATTATTCAAAACACTTACTGTTAATTCATCAAAAATGCTGGCTGCACGTCGAATAATATCAAGGTGTCCGTAAGTCATCGGGTCAAAACTCCCGGGATAAAATGCTTTTTTCATGATTCCTCACATTCTGCCACACTTTCAGGGCCGCATATCATAATTTATTCTGTAATTTTTCTGACAAAAACATGCTTATTGGTTTTATAATTTTTTTCTTTTACTATATAAAATCCATAGTCTTCCAGGAAAGAAAACTCCTTATGAAGGTCTGCTTCCGCGATAATTAAAGTCTCCTCGGTTACATATCTCCGGCTTTGCAAAACAAAAAAAACACTCTCTTCCAGTCCCGCCTGATAGGGTGGGTCCATAAATATAATATCTGCTTGTTTTTCATTTATTAAGGACAAACCACTAAGCACATCCTGCTTTATCAGTGTAGCTCTATCTGTGAATTTTGTAAATACCAGATTATCCTGAATGCAACCAATCGCTTCCCTTGCATTTTCTATAAAATACGCATGCTTTGCCCCACGGCTTAAGGCCTCGATACCGATGCCGCCGCTTCCGGAAAACAAATCGATAAATACACTTCCCGGCACATCTGACTGCAGCATATTAAACAAAGTTTCTTTTATTCTGTCTGTAGTAGGTCTTGTGTCGGATCCCATAGGGGTTTTTAAGGGTAAACTTCTTGCAGTTCCTGCTATGACTCGCATTTTTTTCTCCTAACCTCTGACTTTAGTACCCTTGGAATCACGCTTGCCCAGTTTTAATCTGCCAAGCTCTAAGGGCTTATCCTTGTATAGGATGGTTTGTTCAAATCCTGCTCCGGTATAATGAACCGATTCTACACTATCCTTAGCGCCAAGTTTCATGCCTCTGACACCTACGGCACCTTTTTTCTTTTCCGGTATTTCTTCTACCGGGAATTTTGAGAAGAACCCTTCCCTTGTCTGTAGAACAATATTTTTCTGTCCATCTAAAATCTCTACGCTGACTACTTCGTCATTATCCTGTAATTTTGTAGCTGCAACGGTTCGTTTTGCCACATCAAACTCACCACCGTCTACAATCTTCATCATGGATTGTGCCGTAACAAAGATGACGCGATACAGATTTAAACTGGTCTGACTGGTAACATTTATCATCATTTCCTTTTCGGAATTATAGTTACTGATATTATCAATAGGAATCCCTTTATCACGGAATTTACCATATGGAATATCCATTACCTTCACCGTATGAAGCTGTCCTGTATTGGTAAAAATACAAATCTTTCCTGTATTTTTACAGGTAAAGACGAATTTATTTTCTGCATCGGCTGCTTCCTTATTTCTTTCATAGGTAGTTGTATCCACACACTTGGCATAGCCGAAACGGTCCATAAGGAAAACTACATCCATCTCTTCTACCTTTTTTTCTTCGTAAACAGCTTCCGCAGCATTTTCAATCACTGTTCTTCTGGGTCTTGAGAAGGCTTTCTTAATATCATCCAGTTCATTCATAATAACCTGAGCCATGGAATCACGTCTCTCAAGAATATCTTCATAGCGGTAAATATTCGCCATGGTTTCTTCATGTTCTTTAATCAGAGCCTGAATTTCCAATCCGATTAATTTATACAAACGCATATCCAAAATGGCATTAGCCTGATTCTCACTAAAGCAAAGCTGGGCTGCCATTACTTTGGATTCCTTGTATTTAAAATGAATACCCTCTGTTTTTCCTTCCACCAGACAAGCCTTTGCCATGGCTCTATCCTTGGAACCGCGTAAAATTTCAATAATCAGGTCAATCACATTGCAAGCTTTAATGAGGCCTTCCTGAATCTCCTTCTTGGCAAGCTCTTTTTCCAGCATCGTCTGATACTTTCGTGTTGCTACCTCAAACTGGAAATCAACATTGCACTTAATCACTTGTTTCAGACTCATCGTCTCCGGTCTGCCGTTTGCTATGGCAAGCATATTGACGCCGAAGGTATCCTCTAATCTGGTCTTTTTATAGAGCATATTAACAAAATTGTCTACATCGGCATCTCTCTTAAGTTCAATGACAATACGGATTCCTTCCTTAGAAGATTGGTTAGAAATATCTACGATATCCATTGTCTTCTTCGTCTCGGAAAGAGCCGCTACATCCATCAGGAATTTAGAAATATTTGCACCAATCATGGGATAGGGGATTTCGCTGATAACCACATTGGTCTTGCCGCCCTTTCCTTTTTCAATGTCAACCTTTCCGCGGACCTTAATTTTACCCGTTCCTGTTTCATATATTTCTGCCAAATCATCCTTATTAATGACAATACCGCCTGTAGGGAAGTCCGGTCCCTTTACGTATTTCATCAGGCCTTCATTGGTGATGCTTTCATCCTTCATGTAAGCCTTAGTGGCATCAATTACCTCAGCTAAATTATGCGGAGGAATACTGGTTGCCATACCTACCGCAATACCTTCCGAGCCATTCACCAAAAGATTGGGGAATTTTGCAGGAAGCACGGATGGTTCCTTTTCTGTTTCATCAAAGTTTGGGATGAAGTCTACTACATCCTTATCCAAATCAGCCAAAAAGGCTTCCTGGGTAACCCGTTCCAGTCTTGCTTCCGTATAACGCATGGCAGCTGCGCCGTCACCTTCAATATTGCCGAAGTTACCATGTCCGTCAACAAGGGGAAGTCCTTTCTTGAAATCCTGTGTCATCACAACCAGCGCTTCATAAATCGAGCTGTCACCGTGAGGATGATATTTACCCATGGTATCACCTACAATACGGGCACTCTTACGATAAGGCTTGTCATATTTGATTCCTAACTCATGCATATCATACAAAGTACGACGCTGTACGGGCTTAAGTCCGTCCCTGGCATCAGGAAGCGCACGTGCAATAATTACGCTCATGGCATAATCGATAAATGATTTTTGCATGACCTCAGAATATTCTGTTTTAATAATTTTCTCTTCCATGTATCAAACCGTACCTTTCTTAAACATCCAGCTCAGCATCCTGAGCATGGTCATATATAAATGCTTTTCTGGGAGGTACGTCTGTTCCCATCAGCAATTCCGTTATTTCGGATGCCATACGTGCATCCTCAATTTCTACCTGCTTTAAAATTCTGCTTTCCGGATTTAAGGTCGTTTCCCAAAGCTGATCTGCATCCATTTCACCAAGACCTTTGTATCTTTGTAAGGTAAAAGGTCCTTTATGTTTTTTACGATATTTTTCAAGGGCTTTGTCATCATAGAGATATTCTTCCTCACCTTTAGATGGCATTGCCTTATAAAGCGGCGGCATAGCCAAATATACATGTCCTTCAAAAATCAGTTCAGGCATAAAACGATAAAATAATGTAAGGAGCAGGTTTGAAATATGAGAACCGTCGACATCCGCATCAGTCATGATTACAATTTTGTCATATCGAAGCTTTGTAATGTCAAAATCATTGCCGTAGCCTTCTGAAAAACCGCAACCGAAAGCATTAATCATGGTTTTAATTTCCGCGTTAGCCAGTACTTTATCAATACTTGCTTTCTCTACGTTTAATATCTTACCTCTGATAGGTAAAATTGCCTGATAAGCACGGTTTCTTGCCATTTTTGCACTACCGCCCGCAGAATCACCCTCTACGATGAAGATTTCACATTTAGATGCATCCTTGGACTCACAATTTGCAAGCTTTCCGTTAGAATCAAAGGAAAACTTCTGCTTTGTCAGCATATTGGTTTTCGCTCTTTCTTCTGTCTTACGGATTTTAGCCGCCTTTTCTGCACAGGCAATAATATTCTTTAGATTTTCAAGATTACGGTCAAAGTAACGAACAAGTTCATCTGACGTAATCTTGCTGACTACTTTCGCTGCATCCTGATTATCAAGTTTTGTCTTAGTCTGACCTTCAAACCGGGGGTCAGGGTGTTTAATGGTAATTACCGCAGTCATACCGTTACGCACATCTGCACCGGTAAAATTCATATCCTTTTCTTTTAGAATATTTAAATCTCTTGCATATGTATTAATAATATTTGTAAAGGCAGTCTTAAAGCCTGTTAAGTGGGTACCGCCCTCCGCATTATAAATATTGTTACAAAAGCCAAGGACATTTTCATGAAATTCATTTACATATTGAAGGGCACCTTCCACAGTAATTCCCTCAAGTTCACCGGTAAAGTAAATCACATCATGAATGGTTTCTTTCGATTTGTTCATATCCTTGATAAAGCCTATGATACCGTCAGGCTCATGGAACTCTACATGTTCCGGCTCTTCTTTACGCATATCTTCAAAAACAATAGTAAGTCCTGGATTTAAGTAAGCAGTCTCATGCAGTCTGCTCTTAATATCCTCCTCCTTAAAACGTGTTTTATCAAAAATGGTATCATCCGGAAGAAAATTAATTTTAGTACCGGTTCCTTTCGCCTTTCCGATAACCGGAAGCAGTCCTCCCTTTAGTTCTACGACCGGAATTCCTCTCTCATATTTATCTTCATATACATTTCCGCCATTCTTGACTTGTACAGTCAAATATGTGGAAAGTGCATTCACTACAGAGGAACCTACACCATGGAGACCACCGCTGGTTTTGTATGCTGAATTATCAAATTTGCCGCCGGCATGCAAGGTTGTAAAAACCAAACGTTCTGCACTGATTCCTTTTTCATGCATTCCCACCGGAATACCACGGCCATTATCTTCTACGGTAGCTGAACCGTCAGCTTCTAAGGTTACCGTGATTCTGTCACAATAACCTGCCAGATGCTCATCCACTGCATTATCTACTATTTCATATACCAAATGATTCAACCCTTTGGTAGAAACACTTCCGATATACATTCCCGGTCTTTTTCTTACCGCTTCAAGGCCCTCCAGCACAGTAATACTGGAAGCATCATAAACTGCTTTTGCCATGTACTAAACCTCTTTCTGATTAAATATGCATTTTTTTACAGCATGCAACTGCAAGTGCTCCCGGTCCGATATGACATGCCACACTAAGCGATAACGGATCCATGTGAATGTCAAATCCGGGAAACTCATTTAAAAGCTCTTCTTTAAATTTTTCTGCCGCTTCCAAATCCTTGGTATAAGCAATTTGTAAATAAATATTCTCTTTATTAACACCGCCGAATCTGCTTTCCATGTCATTTCTGATTGCGTTTATCATTGTGTTCTTTCCTTGTGCAGAAGTCCTTGCTTTCGAAAATGCATCCAGCTTTTCTCCCTGAATCTGAAGTACCGGCTTTAATTTAAGAAGAGTTCCGATTGCTGCCGCAGCAGGAGTAATTCTCCCTCCTTTTTTTAAATAAAAAAGCGTATCCAGCATTATATATATACTGGAATTAAACTTATCAGCTTCCAGTATTTTTTTGATTTCCGAAGCATTCTTCCCTTTTTCAGCAAGTGCTTTTGCATCCAACGCAGACTGTCTTTGTGTAACAGAGATTCTTTGATTATTCACTACCTGAACCTTCTGCTCATAATCTCCTGCCAGCATCATAGCACTTTGGCAAGAACCGGAAAGACCACTGCTCATGGGAATATGGACAATTTCATCATAATCGTTAAGCAGTTCATCCCACATATCCATAACCTGTTCCGGAGAAGGCTGGCTGGTAACCACATCTGCTCCCGTCTCAAGCTTTTCATAGAATTCTTTCTGGGTCAAATTAATATCTTCAAAATAAGTTTTTTCGTCAATCATAAAAGGCATAGGAATTACATGTATCCCTAATTCTTTCGCCTGCATCTGCGTAATACCGCTGTTACTGTCAGTTACAATTGCTACTTTATTCAATTCTGAATCCTCCTAATACTCCCTTAATGTATCTTGTAATTTCAGGTTACAAAACACACAATTATATCTTACTTTCAGATTGACCTAAAGTCAATAAAATTCACAGCATTTTGTTCTAAATATTCTTTTAAACCACTATATTTAGTGGAGCTTAATTCAGGGTCCTCCCGTAATATTTGATCCACTGACCTACTGACTTCCTTAAGCAAGTCACTGTCCTGATAAATATCTCCGATTGTAAACACCATATCACCGCTCTGCCGGATTCCGAACAAGTCCCCCGGACCTCTTAATTTCAAATCCTCATTTGCAATATAAAATCCGTCATTGGAACGATTTAATATCTTCAATCGTTCCATTGATTTCTCATTATCCGTTCCGCTGACAAAAATACAGTAAGACTGCTCTTTTCCGCGTCCGATTCTTCCTCGCAGCTGATGAAGCTGGGCAAGCCCGAAACGCTCTGCATTTTCAATCATCATCACTGTTGCATTCGGCACATTGATTCCTACTTCAATTACGGTTGTAGAAACAAGCACATCTACATCTCTGTCCCCAAATGCATTCATAATTCTGTTTTTATCTGCCGGACGCATTTTACCGTGAAGGACACCAACTCTGATATGTTGCGGCAAAGCCGCCTTCAGTTTCTCTGCATAATCAGTTACATTTTCTATATTATCTGTATTCTCGCTTTCTTCAACCATAGGACAAATCACATACACCTGATGTCCCTTATCTACCTCTGCAGTAATAAATTCATACGCTTTTTTCCGGTAGCTTGTCCCTACTACGCAGTTCTTAATGGCAAGTCTGTCCGCCGGGAGCTCATCTACTACCGAAATATGAAGGTCACCATATAAAATAATAGCAAGGGTTCTGGGAATGGGTGTGGCACTCATTACAAGAACATGCGCATGACCGCCTTTTTCACTTAATATTTCCCTTTGCCTTACCCCAAAACGATGCTGTTCATCCGTAATTACAAGTGCCAGTTTTTGATAATTCACCTTCTCCTGTATCAGGGCATGGGTACCGATAATCACATTCGCAGTTCCGCATTCTATTTCTTCATACAGCTTTCTTTTTGCACCTGCAGACAGAGAACCTGTTAAAAGCACCGGTTTAAAAGGAAGTCCATATTTTTGTGTCATGGAAATCATCTGTTCATAGTGCTGCATTGCCAGAATTTCCGTAGGGGCCATCAGAGCTCCCTGATAACCGTTTGACACCGTCAACAGCAGTGCCAAAAAAGCCAAAATTGTTTTTCCTGATCCAACATCTCCCTGAATTAGCCGGTTCATGCTCATTCCGCTTGTTAAATCTGCTTTTATTTCATCATAAACACGTAATTGGGCATCTGTTAACCGATAGGGAAGTTTATCGACAAAGCGTGCAGTTTCTGCCGTCTCTATCATAGGATATTCCGAGCGATGCGCTTCGTTAAATTCTTTCAGTTTCCGCAGCGAAATGAGGAAGGTAAAAAATTCATCAAATACCAACCTTCTTCGTGCCCTTAACATATCCTCATAGTTTCCGGGAAAATGAATATCCTCATACGCTTTCTTTCTTGAAACCAATTGATATTCATCAAGTAAAAAACCGGGTAGATATTCACTTTCCGAAAGTGCATTCATAGCCTGCTTAACAGCCTTTGTAACTGCCTGATTTGTAAGTCCGGCAGTAAGGCCGTAGCAAGGCTGTAAAGAACCGGTTTTCTTTGCGTACTCTTCATAGCTATATATCTTCGGCTGGTCCATACGCAGCATTTCACGTTCCTTTTTCAGTTTTCCCCGCATAAGATAGGTGTTACCGCTTCTGATTATATTTTTAAGATAGGGAGCATTAAAGTAAGTGATGCCCACCTTTCCGGTGTCATCTTCTGCCATCCCTGAACCAATCGTAAGCTGTCTTACTTTTTTCCACTGAAAATTCCCCATCACAGTAAGCTCCAGCGTTACAGGAGTATCAAGCGGAGCTTCTTTTACTTTTATAGGTTTGCCATAGCTTTCATAATCCCTTGGAAAATGATTCAGTAAATCTTCAATCGTATTAACACCTAATTTATAAAACAGCTTAGCCGTCTTCTCACCGATTCCTTTTAATGTAATGATATCATCCGAATATTTCATCGTTTATCCTCACTCATACAATCCTTTGATGCATATAATCCGTTTTTCATTCAAAAAAGGACGGTTTAAACCCGTCCTTTATTGGCCTCATTAGGCAGTATACTGTCGTCTCGTATTACCGCTTACTCCGCAGAAACAATGTAATAGTAAATAGGCTGTCCGCCAAACTGAAGTTCAACATCACAGGATGAATATGCTTCTTCAATACGCGCCTTCAGTGCCTCAGCATCTTCCTCCTTAACCTCTTCACCATAATAAATACTAATCAGTTCCGTATCATCATCAATCATTGCAGAAATCATTTCAAAGGTAATTTCAGCCATGTCACCGCCTACAGAAAGAATGCCTGCATCACCAATACCCATGTAATCGCCTTCTTTGATTTCTTTATCATCAATCATGGTATCTCTTACCGCATAAGTAACCTGACCGGTCTTTACATTCTTAATTTCCTCTGTCATGGTATCTGCATTTTCTTCTGTAGATAAATCAGGTACATAATTGATTACTGCTGTAATTCCCTGAGGAACTGTCTTCGTAGGGATTACTACTACCTGTTTGTCTTCTACCAGAGTCTGAGCCTGGTTTGCGGCTAAAATGATGTTTTTATTATTGGGTAAGATAAATACCGTATCAGCATTTACCTTTTCAATGGCATTTAACATATCTTCCGTACTGGGATTCATTGTCTGTCCGCCTTCAATAATATAATCTACACCAAGACCCTTAAAAATTTCACTCAGACCATCACCTACAGAAACTGCTATAAATCCGGTATCCTTATGAGGCATTTCCGGTTCAGTATCCGCCTCCTGTGCTTTGGCAGTTTCCTCCATCTTAAAGAGCTTTTCCTGATGTTCTAAACGCATATTGTCAATTTTCATATTGGAAAGCGCACCATACTTTAATGCCTTCTGGATTGCAAGTCCTGGGTCATTTGTATGTACGTGCACTTTCACCACGTCATCATCCGCAACAACCACAATAGAGTCACCAATAGACTCCAGATATTCTTTAAAGTCAATTTCATGCTTGATATTAAAGGTTTTTGTCAGCATAATAATAAATTCTGTGCAATATCCGAATTTAATATCAGCGTTTGCCTGCGCATCCATGTTAATATTTACAGACTGCACATGGGTTACTTCCGGAAGTGAAAAATCAATTTCTTTTCCAAGGAATGCATCATAGGCACCCTTAAGCACTTGCATAAGTCCCTGTCCGCCGGAATCCACTACCCCTGCCTGCTTCAAGACAGGTAACATTTCCGGTGTCTGCTCCAATACTTCATCTGCGTATTTAATCACTTCATCAAAAAAGAAAGATAAATCCTCGCAACCTTCTTCTGCCAGTTCCCTTGCCTTTATGCTGGCACCTTTTGAAACAGTAAGAATGGTACCTTCTTTGGGTTTCATAACGGCTTTATAAGCGGTCTCTACAGCACGCTCCATAGCTTCTGCCAAATCCATGATTTCCAGTGTTTCTTTTTCTCTTACACTTTTGGTGAAACCTCTGAAAAGCTGTGATAAAATAACACCGGAATTACCTCTTGCACCACGCAGGGAGCCGGAGGAAATTGCTTTGCATAAAGAAAGCATATCCGGTTCTTTCATGGCAGAAACATCTTTTGCTGCCGCCATAATGGTCAGTGTCATATTGGTACCGGTATCTCCGTCCGGTACAGGGAATACATTCAAATCATTAATCCACTCTTTTTTGGATTCTAAGTTTTTGGCTCCAGCTAAGAACATCTTTGCAAGTAACTTAGCGTCGATTGTATTAGTCACAACAAGTCCTCCTCTTAATCAATCACTCTAACACCTTCAACAAAGATGTTTATTTTTTCTACTTCAATTCCTGTAAATTCTTCTACCTTATACTTTACATTGCTGATTAAATTATCCGACACAGCAAGAATACTGACACCATAAGCAATAATTACATGAAAATTCAGTGTCAGTTTATTATTATTAATGGAAACATTGATTCCTCTGGTCATGCTGTCCATCTTTAACAGCTTTACAAGGCCATCCTTCACATTGATGCCCGCCATACCAACGATTCCGAAACATTCCATTGCTATGCTTCCTGCATATTGGGCAATTACTTCGTTATCGATTGTAATATTTCCCATATGGGTATTCATTGATGAAGATTTCATAGACTGCCTCCTTATATTTTGTGCATATATATCTGATTATAACCGCAAACGCCAAAAAAAGAAACAATAAAAATGTTTTTTTCTATCATTTTAATTTTTTGCTTGCATTATTATGGGTTTTCTGCTATTATACAACTGTTGCGAATATATTCGCGTGAATCTATTAATGATTGTTAGGAGGTGCACCCATGGCTAAATGTGATATTTGTGGTAAAGGCGTTCATTTCGGAAATAACGTAAGCCATTCTAATAGAAAATCTAACAGAATTTGGAACTCTAATATCAAGAGAGTTAAATGTAGCGTAAACGGAGCTGCTAAGAGAATGCACGTTTGTACAAATTGCTTAAAATCCGGAAAAGTGGAAAGAGCTTAATAATGAAACCAAAAAACTGCTGTTTATCAGCAGTTTTTTTATGCCTGTTTTCCGTATTCATACTCTCGTTTCAGTTTTTCATAAACAGCATTAACGGTAAGCACCATTTCGTGATCTCCTGCTATGTTGTCAGGATGAAACATTTTTATCAAGTCCTTGTACCGCTTTTTTAGGGCAAGTTGACTTTTCACTCCCTGAAACAGCATTTCTGCCATGTCCTGATTCTTTTCCCTGCGCTGATAGCTTTCGTGTAAATCCTTTTTTGCTTCAAACTCAGTTTTTTCTTTATCAAATTTTCTGCGTTCAGCATCCAGCTGAGCAAATCCGTTTTTCAGGATATCCATCTTCTTTTCAAAAAAAAGCTCGTCCTGTTTCAGGCGTTTTCTTTCAATTACAAGCCGTCTGTTCACTTCATCCATCTCTGTCTGAAACTGCTGACGCTCCTTGATAAATTTTTCTTCCATCCGCATCATTTCGCTTTTTTCCATTTGAAGACGAATATTTTCTTTAAAAAGCCATGCCTTTAACTCATCAAGTTCTTCTTTCGAACCTACTACCAACGTTTTTTCAAAGTCTTGTCCGATTTTCGAAGCCTTTTTCTTTTCCATCAGGTCTTCTCCTGTTTTCACACATGTTAATCGCAAAAATAAAAATTGTATCCGATAAGCAACAACAGAGCAATCATAATAAGCCCAATCAAGTAATGATGTGCAAGAAAAAGCATAAGTAACATACCGACCGCAATCCAAAACGCTATAAAGCCTATCATCTTTTTCATGCATGTAACCTACTTATGCCTCTTTGTTTATCTTATGCAGTTTATAACGTTTTATTGCACGTCCTTCTTTTCTTCGGCGGGAAAAGCTATATCTACCGCTTCCTCATCCTTCATCATTTCTTCTTTAGGAGTAGTAATCTTATCTACAATGTCCGGAATCATGTCAAGCACTTTGGTCATGGTATCCTGATTCTTAATATTAACCAGTCTGGTTGTGCCGTTCTTAATCACTAAAACTGCACTTGGTGTTAATTTCCCGGAAAAACCGCCGCCTCCGCCATTCTTTTTATCACCTGCACTCGCTCCCGCTCCTACACCGAAGCTGACATCCACAAGCGGCAAAATAATGGTATCATCTATTTTAGTTGCTTCTCCTACCACGGTCTTGGTAGATAAAACCGTATTCATCCCCTTCATTAAAGAATCAATTACTCCGGAAAAATTATTTTCTGCCATTTATGCTGCCTCCCTTTTTAATAATCGCAACACCTTGCGAACATCTTTGTTAAAATACACTTTTACTGCCGTTTTCAAAATTTTAAATACGGTAATTCTTCCTTTGATGAACAAATCGCCTTCTATAACCGTATTTTCAAAATCAGGTACAACAGTAATATGATTTCCGATAAACGGATATAACATACCATGAACTGCTAAAATCTGTGCCGTACTAGCCGGGTCACCCGTTCCTATCAGGAAATTTCCTTTTAACTTACGCGGCATTATACTTTTTATTAATGAAAAAACTTCTTCTTTGCATAAAGAAAATGCTCTTTGAAAGCAATTGCTCTTCATTATCGCCACATAATAACGGACATTTTTGACTATATGCTTTATCTTATCACAGATTTGCAATATTGTGTACTTTATCTTTATAAGTTTTTCAAGAAGCTTCTTCAAAAACCGGATTAAGGTAGGCTCCTCTTCGTCTTCCTTTATCTTCTCTTCCAGAAGCTTTTCCAGTTCTTCTTGTTTTTCTTCTTGTTTTTCTACTGCTTTTTCTTCTGTTATTTCTTTTTGCTTAGCCTCATCCGATTTAACCCGGTCAAGTTCCTGCCCGCTTTGTTCAGACTTGTCTTGCTCGTTCTTATCTTGTTCAGTCTTATCCTGTTCCTTCTTTTCTGTTGAGTAAACAGGGATTCCAAAAACACGCACCTTCAGATAAGCCGCCTCCGGATACCGGAAGGATGCACTTAGCAAATGCAAAAGCCATGTTACTTTAGCATCTGCATGTACCATTGCATCATCCTGTTCCTTTCTGACTGCCTTTAACCGGTACCTTACAGGTACAAACAGAATTAAAAGCAACAAAACCAAAATGAACGAAAGAATACAGAGCAAAATGATTCCGATTATTTTTAAAATGTTTAATAACACTATCATTTCAGGATTCCTTTGGCCTTCCCTTTCAGATATTCCTTCAGGTTACATTCTCCTGTCGCATACAGGCATTCCTTGGTAATCTGTACTACAATGTCTACTGCCTCGTCATAGTTTGCGGCAATTCCCACAATAATCGGGGGATGGTAACGGTAATACTTTTGTTTCAAATATGCTGCTTTATAAATCTCCAGCTGGTCATCTCCCGCTGCAATGCTTATCACATATCCGCCAACGCCTGCATGAAGCTTCAGTTTTCTTTTCATTTTGGCCGGGTCTTTAACAGTATCGCCAACATATAAATATTTATAAAACTTCATAAATACTCCTTATACGCCAAAATAAGCATCAAAAATCCGTTTAGCAATGGGTACGGCATAATCACCGCCGGCTCCCGCGCCTTCGATAATAATTGTCACACATACCTGAGGATCTTCAGCAGGTGCAAAACCGGTAAACCATGCATGGCTGTCTCCCTTCACGGTACCGTATTCCGCAGAACCGGTCTTTCCGGCTGCTGTATAGGACAGTCCGTTTAATCTGGATGCCGTACCTTTGGTTACTACCTCCGTCATAAGAGAGGATAATGCAGAAGCTTCTTCCGGTGTCATCAATTCTTTATACGTCGTCGGTGAAAAGCTTTTAATCACACTTCCCGCACTGTTCTCCACTCTATCAACTACATAAGGCTTCATTAACATCCCTTCATTGGCGATAGAGCAAGTAATCATATTTAAATGCATGGGAGTTATGGAGGCAGCTCCTTGTCCGATAGAAATCTGCATCATATCGGAATCTGTTGTATCTGAAGAAACCGGCACACTGCTTTGTGTATAAGGCATACTTAACATTAGCTCTCTGTTAAATAAAAGTTTATTCAGCGTATTTCCAAAGGCATCTCTGTCCAGGGATAACCCAATATTGGCAAAGGATGTATTACAAGACTTTGCAAAGGATTTGGTAAATCCTACTGAATTATGCACCGAACCGTGGTAACATTGAATCCTGTCTTCTCCCCTTGTAATGGAACCGTTGCACTGATAGCTGTAATTACTGTAGCTATCCGGGTTTTGTCTCATATATTCTAAGGCAGTAATAATTTTGAAAGTAGAACCCGGCGGATACAGCCCCTGTGTCACACGATTCAGCAAAATACTGCTTTCATCATCCTCTATCAGTTCATCCCATATCACTTCAATTTCTTCCGGATTGAAATCCGGTTTGGAAACCATAGCAAGTATCTTTCCCGTAGAAGGCTCTGTCACTATAATGGCACCTTTATACACACCCAGTGCTGTTGATGCAACCTGTTGCAAGTCCACGTCCAGGGTTGTATAAACATCATCTCCCGGATATTTTTCATTATTTATATCCAGAGAAGCCTTTTCGGATAAGGGCGCATTGGAATTAATCAAATAATAATTTGCCTGTGCTTCTACTCCCAGTCTTCCGTTGATGGAATATCCTACCACATGGGAAAACAAATTTTCATAGGGATAATCACGAACCTCTTTACCGCTTTCATCTAATATTGTCTGCGCCAGTATTTCTCCCCCCGATGCCAGAATTGAGCCTCTTTTGTTCTGTGCAAGCAGCATCTGCTGTCTTCCGTTGTAGCTGTTATTAATCAGCTCCTGTTTATGGGTAACGGAATAATGGGTAATATAACCTGCCATTCCTAAAAAAAGACAAGTAAAGAAAACCGTTACAGCCATAATCTGTCTGCCGGTATTCTTTCTCTTTATTTCTTTTTCCGAAACCTGCTTATTCTTCTTCAAAATCAGATTCTTCTCCTTCTTCATCCGGCTCTTGTTCCTCAAGCATACGCTTCTTCAATGCTTTCTTCTTTTTCCGTAAACGCTCCTTTTTCTTTTGGCGTTTTAACAGTTCCTCGTCCTCTTGAATAATATAAAGTCCTTCCGTAACAGAAAACAGGATTAATGTTGTCAGAATAGAGCTTCCTCCATAACTGACTAAAGGTAACGTAACCCCTGTCAGCGGAATAAACTTTGTTCCGCCGCCAATGGTCAAAAATATCTGGAAAATATAAGTAATACCAAGTCCGAATGCAGTTAACTGATAAAACTTATCCGTTAAATGCACGGAAATATTCATCATCATAATAAAGCTGCTGAGACAAATTAAAATCAGACATACAGCAAAAATAATACCAAGTTCTTCTGCAATCGCTGAAAAAACAAAGTCTGCTTCTACAAAGGGAATGGAATCCGGCGTTCCTTTATACAGACCAAGCCCAAACCATCCTCCGCTGGAAATAGCAAACAACGATTGTGTAATCTGATAACCGGCAGAATCTATCACGCTCCATGGATCTTTCCACGCCTGTACTCTTACCTGCACATGACGGAAAACCGAAAAAGCCACATAAGCAGCGCCGCTACCGCCAAGAATACCTAATATGATATATCTGAATTTACCTGTAGCAATATAAACCATTAGTACATATACTATGAAGAAAATAAGTGCACTTCCCAAATCTCTTGAGCATACCAATACAATCACATGTACTCCTGCTACAACTGCTGTTGTAAATACCTCAAAAAAACCATTTGACCGATATAATGCACTTGCTACAAAAAAGACAAATAATATCTTTACAAACTCTGAAGGCTGAAAGGTAATTCCGGCAATGGAGTAAGAAAGCTTACTGCCGTAGGTTGTCTGTCCTAAAATCAAGACCACACTAAGCGCTGCAATTCCCACCAGTGCGTAAATCCATTGTAAATTCTTCAAAAACTTAAATTTATGCACAAAAAACGGAATGATTAATGCCACCACCAAGGAGCCGGCAGCAATAATAAACTGTTTGACAGCCATGTTATAAGAAAGTCTTGTCAATATAATAAACCCTATGCTGAGCAGCATACACATATTGTTGACAAGCAGACGGTTCGAGGCCGGATATAACAGCCTGTAAAGCATAGCTGCTGCGTAAAGAGCAATCTGCTGAAAGGCATAGAAAAATAAATACATTATGTCGCCCGTTTCAAAACAGATAACAATAAAACAGCTGAAATGAAGCGCAAACATCAAGATACTTTGTCTTGTATATCCTGCACCACGCCTCTTTTCATCTTTAAAGCGGAACACCATAAAGCTTTCAAAGGTATATAATGCAATCAGCAATGCAATCACATATTTGGAAAATTCGCTGACATATAACTCCATTTATTCAACTCCACGTTTCAAATGTCCGGTAGTAAATTCTGTATAGGAAGGCTCTTTGTATTTATGATAAAGGCCCATAAAATAATTGATTAACTCAGCTGTTTCCTTGCCGCTTTCTATGGTAAAATCTAAACGGCATGCATCTAAATTTCCTAATAGCTTCTTTTCTTCAAACAGCTTGTGCAAGGATAACGGAACGCTGTTATAAATTACATTATAACAGCAACTGCAATTTGTATAAACAGGAAATTCTTTACGATACCTGTCTGTTAATGTCACATATCCCGGCTTTTTATCACAACAATCCGATGTTTTTTTCAAGCAATTTGCGGTTATCATCATAGGAATCCGACCATAGACCAGAGCAGACATTTGAGGAAAAGTAGTTTTTCTTATCTCTGCTTCCGCAAACATTTCCTGATATTCATGTTTATTTAGTTCAAGCGGCAAACAAACCTCATCGGCAACATTCCCATAAAAGCTAAGTGCTTCTTTGTTACAGGCATACAAATTACAATCGGTTACAATTGGTTTTGAATTCTTCTTCTCACTCAAGAAGGAAATGGTTTCCAGATTTCTCACCAACGCCCCTCGGAATAATGGACTGCACAGTGCTTCATAAAGCATATCCGTAAAAGCTTCACAATTTTTTCTTACAATATGCGGGAAAGCAAGATACAATTCTCCTTTATAACGGGATTGCAGCTCTTTTAACCAAATAAGGAAAGCATCATCTATCAAATCACCTTCCACATAAATTCTCGACACATTGTATTTAACTGCAGCCTCAAGCTGTTCCCGGGTGCGAACTAATACATGAAGTTGTTCTGCAGCGTCCTTACCGGCAGCTTCCCTTTCATCAATTTTCTTTTTCGCAACTTCCTTTTCTTTTGAATCGGTCAATTTCACCGGCATATTTCTTTGGTATTCTGCACGGATTGCTTTTTCCAGTACCTCAAAAGCATCTCTGCGCAGTCGGTTTAGTGCACTGACAGGCATAAAAATATCCGTATCCGCTACAAGTAATATATCATCAGCTATAAAAACCGTATTTCCGCTTTTTGACAACTGTTCCTTTATTTTTTCTTTTGACAATGGTTGCTTCAGTGCCTGTTGCACGATATCACCATGTACGGTAACCGATATATTATCGTAAGTCAGTGTCATGGATGCCGGCTGATTCTTTAATAACACTGCCGACATATCTACCGATATTTGCGGCTTATGATTCAGATATTGTTCTCTGATACTCTGAAGCAATTCATCATCACTTCCAACATAAGCAGGACTTTTGAGCGTAATCATGTCTTTGCCGTTATGACGGTGATAATATCCTTCCTGAATGTCACTTCTGATATATAGCTTCTTTAAATAGGCAATGTCTTCATTCGCCACAGTATAGTCTTTCGGATTGTTGTAATATAAATCAATATATTTCCGATAAAGAGCTGTTACACCTGCAGCATATTCCGGCTTTTTCATGCGTCCTTCGATTTTAAAGGAATCAATTCCTGCTTGGATCAGCTCCGGTATTAATGTTAACGTACACATATCCTTCATACTGAGGGGATACTGTTCCTCTCCCTTATTAATCTGATAGGGAAGTCTGCATGGCTGGGCACATCGTCCTCTATTTCCGCTTCTTCCGCCCAAAATGCTGCTGAACAGACACTGCCCTGAATAACAATAACACATGGCTCCATGAATAAAGGCTTCAATTTCAATATCTACTTTTTGCTTGATTTCCCTGATTTCATTAAGGGATAACTCTCTGGCGGGTACAATACGTACCGCTCCTTCTTCCTTTAAGAGGCGTGCTCCATGGACTCCGGTAATTGTCATTTGGGTACTGACATGAAGCTCCATCCCCGGGAACTGCTTTTTGATATATTGAAATACCCCGACATCCTGAATGATTACTCCATCCAGACCGTTTATATAAAAGGGCAGTAAAAATTCATATAATAACGGAAATTCCTTCTCTTTGACAAGGGTATTCACTGTCAAATACACCTTTTTACCCAGCATATGGGCATAATGAATTCCTTTAATAATCTCTTCCTCTGTAAAATTATCTGCATAAGCTCTGGCTCCAAATGCACTTCCGCCTAAATATACGGCATCTGCGCCTGCTGTAAAGGCGCCAATCATAGCTTCGTAATTACCGGCCGGAGCTAATAATTCTACCTTTTTCATCCTATCTCCTATACCATAAAAAGCTGTCTGCGACAGACAGCTTTTTGATTATTTCTTTAATTCGGTTTCTAATCTGATAATCTTCTTAGCGTTCTCATTTAATTCAGCCTGAAGCTTCTTAACAGTTTTCTCCGTATTCTCCAGTTTAATTTGAGCCGCTATCAGTTCGTGCTTAAGATTATATAATTCTTTCTCCTTGCCTTCGATTTCTTCTTCCAAAAGGTCAATCTGCTTCTTCGCCTTAAAATAATCATCAGCAACATTCAGCTGTAATAAAACATTCTGGGTATCTAAAGGTTGTCTGCGAAAAGAATCCACTTTATTATATTCAGCCATTTTGTTATTTATGTAGGAAGCTACCTTCTGCAGGTATTCTTCACTTTCATATCCGCTTAAAGTAAATACCTTACCGCCGATAATTACTTCTGTATCTGTTTTCGCCGACATCAGACTCACCCCTTATCTACCATCTTTTACTTTAAAAAATACCTATACTAGATATATTATAAGCAGATTACTGTGGAATTTCAAGTCCTAAATGGCGATATGCATAATCAGTTACCACTCTTCCTCTTGGTGTTCTGTTCAAAAAGCCGTTTTTAATCAAATAGGGTTCATATACATCTTCAATGGTTCCTGCATCTTCCCCAATTGCCGCTGCTAGGGTATCAAGTCCCACAGGGCCTCCGGAAAACTTATGAATCATGGTATGAAGCATATTTCTGTCAATATGGTCAAGTCCCATGGGGTCAACGTCCATAAGGTCAAGTGCTGTATTGGCTATTTCTTCGGTAATAATACCGTCATATTTTACCTGGGCAAAATCACGCACTCTTTTTAATATCCGGTTGGCAAGTCTTGGGGTTCCTCTGCTTCGCCTTGCCATTTCCATGGCTCCCTCCGGCTCTATGGGGGCTTGGAGCACTCTTGCAGAATGCATAATAATTAACTGAAGCTCTTCTTTAGAATAAAACTCAAGTCTGTGAATAATGCCGAATCTGTCACGGAGCGGTGCTGTCAAAAGTCCAGCCCTTGTAGTTGCACCAACCAAGGTAAACTTCGGCAAATCCAGACGTATGGAACGGGCACTTTGTCCTTTCCCAATCATAATATCAATGGCATAATCTTCCATGGCAGGATACAGCACTTCTTCCACCTGTCTGTTTAATCTATGGATTTCATCCACAAAGAGAATATCCCCTTCCTGAAGATTATTAAGAATCGCCGCCATTTCACCCGGTTTCTCAATAGCCGGTCCACTGGTCACTTTCATATTGACACCCATTTCATTGGCAATAATCCCGGCAAGTGTTGTCTTACCAAGTCCGGGAGGCCCATAAAACAATACATGGTCCAACGGATCATTCCGTTGTTTGGCAGCTTCAATATAAATCTTAAGGCTTTCCTTAATCTTAGATTGACCGATATAATCCTCCAACTTTTGGGGACGTAAGGAACCTTCGATTTTAATATCTTCTTCCATTAAGTTTGTTTCTATTAATCGTTTTGCCATAACTGTCTCTTTCTATCCTAATTTAACTTTTTATAACTATTCAGAGCAATTTGCAAGCTAAAACATATTCTTGAGCGCAAGCTTCAAAATCACTTCTGCATCAGCATCAGCAGGTGCAGATGCTTTCTTTACTGCCTTCACTGCATCGGACGGACTGTAGCCAAGTGCAACCAATGCTTCAACCGCTTCATTTTCAGCCTGTAGACTTCCGTTTTCGCCTAAAGCAGCATATTCATTCATCTCCCGCTTAATCAGTGTTTCTTCAACGGATACCTTGTCCTTCAAATCAAGAATTACTCTGCTTGCTGTCTTGGAACCGATGCCGGGTGCTTTGGCAATGGCCTTGGCATCACCGGATATAATGGCAAAACGCAAATCATCTGCACTCATGACGGATAAAATGGCAAGTCCTCCCTTAGGGCCGATTCCGTTTACTGTGATCAGTTTCTTGAAAACGGAAAGTTCATCCCTTGTAAGAAAACCAAATAATTGAAAAGCATCCTCCCTAACGCAGGTATAGGTATGAAGCATGGCTTCTTTACCGATTCCGGGAAGCCGCTGTGCCGTCTGCGTCGAAACCTTAATATTATATCCGATACCACCTACATCCAAAACCACATTATCTTCTGTAATATCAGCTATTTCTCCTCTAACAAATGCTATCATACTCTCTCACTCCGTTCAATTACCTTTTTGACATAAGGCAAAGCCAATGAAACAATCATTCCAATCAGCAGACCTGTAATTAATCCCGCAATTAAAAGAATCGGAACATAATACAAAATCCCATAGGTCTGTATCGTCATATACGCTATTATCAATTGCCCCACATTGTGCATCACACCGCCCATGGCACTGACAACCGGCACATGCCATTTCCCCAACCGGATCATAACCGCCATAACCAGACAGCTAAGCACTGCCCCTGCAAGACTATATATAATCATATATAAATTACCGAATAAAAGCCCGGTAAGTACTGCTTTTACCACGCTGAGAAGCATGGCTTCTTTCACAGTAAATAAATAGAGGCACAAAAGCACTGCCAGATTAGCCAGTCCCAGCTTCACACCGGGAATCCCGGTTTGTAACGGAAGTAACACTTCTATATAGGACAATATCAGTGCAAACGCAAGCAAAAGTCCCAGATAAGCCGCTTTATTCTTCATAAGTTAGTTTGTAACCGCATCCAGGTCACTTTCCTCCTTTGAAATAATCTGCACTACCAACTTGTGAGGAAGACATATGATGCTTTCTCCTCCTTTGGAAATAGACTTCTGCTTAACACATAACTTATCCGGACAGTCCGCATCACACACACGCACTTCACCATTACTGATAAGTACCAGATTATATCCTCCCACGTCATCTGTGACAGTAACTGTTTCATCTTCAAGCAAAGAATACTGCCCTATCCTTTCACCGTCCCGAACAATTGACACTTCAGCAGTCGGATCATCATTCATATATATTACACCAAAAAGCAACGCTGCTACCATCAGAACACAACTTATGATGATGACATCTGCTTTTACTTTTTTTATCATAGCATCACTTATACCTTAATAGATTATTTACTGTTATATATTTTATCACAATCGAACATATGTTTCAAGTCTTTCAGAATATTATTTTAAGCTATCATTTTCAAAAATTCAGGTTCTGCATAACTTGTTTTAATTCCATTCAAATATGCTATAATATCTATATTGCATAACATGAAACTCACGAAAGGAACCCTACTATGCGCATTATATTTGTCCGCCACGGCGATCCCGATTATGTAAATGACTCTCTTACCGAAAAAGGCTGGCGTGAAGCCGAGCTTCTTTCTGAGCGAATCAGTAAATGGAATGTCACCGACTTTTACTGTTCTCCTTTGGGACGTGCACAGGCTACCGCCTCCTGCACCCTAAAAAAAATGAACCGCAGTGCAACGACACTTGACTGGACCAGAGAGTTTTCTTACTTTGTTGACGATCCGATAACCGGAAGACATAAGGTTCCCTGGGATTTAGTCCCCTCTTATTGGAGCAACGAACCATTGATGTTTGATAAAGAAAATTGGATATATGCAGAAGTTATGAAGCAAAATCCCGATATTGCCATCAAATACAAAGAGGTATGTACAAAGCTTGATGAATTATTGGAACACTACGGCTATGTCCGGGAAAATAAGTTCTACCGTATGCCTGCAAAAGAAGAAATCTTTGTAAAGTCAACCATTGCGCCGGGAGAAGCAAATAATATCAGCAATTTCCGCACACAGGAGAAGGAACCCACTATTGTTATCTTTTGTCATCTGGGCGCTATTTGTATTATGCTGTCCCATTTGCTAAACATTCCTTTTCCCCTTTTGGTCCACGGTTTCTTTCTTCCCACCACTTCCCTTACGGTTGTTGCCACTGAGGAACGTTGGAGTAATGAAGCCTATTTCCGGGTGCAGGCAATGGGGGATGTGCATCATTTACTATCCGGCGGAGAGCTCCTTTCTTCGGCAGGATTTTTTACGGATTCTTTTCAGGGATAAAAATAAACCCATCCCATTCGATGGGTTTATTTTTTTTATTTCGATCTTTGGCGCCATAGGATAATATTTCGCATTTATACCTTTTTATCCTGTAAAATTAATATTTTTAATCTCTTTTTTTATTTCAAACCCCAAATTTACAGGATATAAAATCTGATTTAATTCTTTTTATCCTATTTTCTTTACATTTTATTTTAAATTAAGTTATTAATGTAGTTACTTTACAGGATAATTTTTGATAAAATAAAATTTTTATCTTATTACCATTAAATATCGGCATTGGAATTCCAAACACTTGTTACTTTTCTCTTTTCCTCTTCGCATTCAATCCAATTTATCTTTTATAATAAAAAGAGATAAACCCATAATCACTTACGAATTTATCTCTTCCCAAAAAACATCATCTTTTCTATTAACTACTTCGTTAATTACTTCTGATTAATATAATTCACAAGCCCTTCTGCAGCAATAATCTTCTGCATAAACTCAGGAAATGCCTGTCCCTTAAATTCTGTCCCTTTAGTCAGGTTCTTAATTATTCCGGAATCAAAATCTACTTCTACTTCATCTCCTGCTTCAATTCCACGGGAAGCTTCCGGACATTCAATAATAGGAAGACCGATATTAATGGCATTTCTGTAGAATATTCTTGCAAAGGTCTCTGCAATAACACAGCTAACCCCTGCCGCTTTAATTGCTATAGGCGCATGTTCTCTGGAAGACCCGCAGCCGAAATTCTTATCAGCTACAATTATATCTCCCTTATTTACCTTCTTTACAAAATCCTTATCAATATCTTCCATACAGTGAGTAGCAAGCTCCGCCGGATCAGAAGAGTTCAGATATCTTGCAGGAATAATTACGTCTGTATCAACATTGTCACCATATTTAAAAACAATACCTTTTGCTGCTTTCATCTCAAATTTCCTTTCACATAGTTTTAACATTACATCGCATATATACTTATTTTTAAATTGTAATATCTGTTTGCATTTTCTGCGAAGTTCCTTTTGCGCCATGAAAGAAAGACCATAAAAACAGGAGGACCTCATTCCGACTATTTTTTGCATTATTGGGCTTTCTGAAATGCTTGGCGCATGGGAACAAGCAGAAAAGCAAACATAATCAACACTTAATTATTAATCTTTACAATTGACAGGGACAAGCAATTTTACCCATGATTGCACTTGCTGCCGCAACAGCAGGACTTGCCAGATAAATTTCACTCTTCACATGTCCCATACGTCCAACAAAGTTACGGTTTGTGGTAGATACGCATCTCTCGCCTTCAGCCAAAATACCCATGTAACCGCCAAGACAAGGTCCACAGGTAGGTGTGCTCACAACCGCACCTGCTTCGATAAAGATTTTAAGAAGTCCCTCTTCCATCGCTTGCATATAAATTGCCTGAGTAGCCGGAATCACGATACAACGCATTCCCTTAGCCACATGTCTTCCCATAAGAACCTCTGCAGCAATACGCATATCATCGATACGTCCGTTGGTACAGGAACCGATTACTACCTGGTCAATTTTAATATCTTCTGTAATTTCATCAATTGTCTTAGTATTTTCGGGTAAATGAGGAAATGCAATGGTAGGACGAAGTGTACTTAAGTCAATAGTATATTCCTCATCATAAACAGCATCCTCATCCGCTTCATAAATAGTATATTCTTTCTTGGAATGCTCTTTCATGTATGCAATAGCAAGGTCATCTACCGGGAAAATACCGTTCTTTCCGCCGGCTTCGATTGCCATATTTGCAATGGTAAAGCGGTCATCCATAGTAAGATTCTTAATGCCTTCACCCACAAATTCCATGGATTTATACAGCGCGCCGTCCACACCAATCATTCCGATAATATGTAAGATAACATCCTTACCGCTCACCCACTTAGACGGCTTACCGATTAAATTAAATTTAATGGCTGCAGGTACTTTAAACCATGCCTTACCGGTAGCCATTCCGGCAGCCATATCGGTACTTCCCACACCTGTGGAAAACGCACCTAATGCACCGTAAGTACATGTATGGGAGTCTGCACCGATAATTACATCACCGGCAACGGTAAGTCCTTTTTCCGGTAACAGTGCATGCTCAATGCCCATCTCGCCAACCTCGAAATAGTTGGTGATTTCGTTGCGGTATGCAAACTCTCTGACACATTTGCAATGCTCTGCTGATTTAATATCCTTATTGGGTACAAAGTGGTCAGGTACAAGGGCAATCTTATCCTTGTTAAACACACCGTCCACATTCATTTTTTCCATTTCTTTGATTGCTACCGGGCTGGTAATATCATTTCCCAGTACCAAATCCAAATCTGCTTCAATGAGCTGTCCTGCCTCTACATAGTCAAGACCTGCGGCGGCAGCCAAAATTTTCTGCGTCATTGTCATTCCCATGGTTATTACCTCCTTTAAAACCAATTATTATGATTTTACCACAAGTATCCGTTTTTGAAAACATGTCATATTTTAACCTAAAAAGAAGAAATCCTGTGAATTCAGATTAAATTCGCACAGGATTTTTCTTTTTTACGTATTATTCAATTTTTCTGCCACATTCCAGACACATAAATTGTCCTACAGGTACTTTTGCTCCACAGATACACTCCTTCATAGCCGGTTGTTTTTCTTCTTCCTGCTTTTTCAAAATATCTTCCATACTCTTTCCACAGGTTCTACAGAACTTGGCATCTTTTTCAATCTCTGTTCCGCAAATACACAAAACAGTATTTTTAGGAACAACTTCACCACAGTTAGGACAAAATCTGTCTTGCGGTTTTAATTTGCAACCACAGACACAGACATTCTTGCCCTTATTCTTTGTCTCCTGTTCCTTAATTGTATTTTCCAATTCTTCTATTGTTTGGTTTATTTCGTCCATTTTTTCAAGGTAACTTTGAATTTGAGGTACTTCTATTTTATTTTCCTTAGAAAGGTCATAAATCTCCATGCCGATGAAACCGTAAACCTTTGCTTTTTCGTTCATCTTCGCTTCCAGTTCTTTCTTCATATCCTTCAAATTCATACCGTTTTCAGGCCCTGACTTCGAAGTGTTTTTTACATCCGGTATTTTCACCATTTTCATAAGTCCTTTTAAATTACTCATTATCCTACTCTCCGTTTAAATTTTGCTTGATATGATTCCATTCTTGTATTATTTTATCCAGTTCTCTGTTTGTTTCATCTTCTGCAGTAGTATCTAAATCACTTTCTTTAAATATTTCATTCAAAGTATTTAAATACTGCTGTTCATAATCTGCTACTATACGTTCAATATGTGCTCCTGCATTTATTCTACAGTTTTCTTCAAAGCGAAGCAATTCGCCTCGCAAATACTCTCCGCATGTTTTACTGACTTGATCGTTATATTGTCTGGTAAGCATTTTTATATATGCTCTGTAAGCTATAAATATTACACCAACTATAATTATAATTGTCCATACATTTATCCCTCCAACAGCTTTAGCAGATTCAGCAACACGATTTGCTTTAATTGTATCCACTCCGTTCACTACACCGCTTACCACGTTTTCAATCATCTCTCCATTTTTGCTTTCTGTTGCTGCTTTTGTACTTTCTACTTTTGCAGTCTGATATTCAATATATTTTTCAACAACAGGAAATACCCGCGACAAAAACAGATAGGCAATCACCAATATAACCGGCAATAACGTTAAAAACCTTTTCTTTTTTTGTGCCTTACTGACAAGTTTTTTTACTTTATTCTTTGTTTCAAATCCAAAATCGACAATCGGGCTTCCACCCAACTCACCGTTTTCCACTTGCTTTAGAAACCTGTCATCCATTATCTCTTTTTTTTCTTCATATTCCGTATAGTACTTTTTGTTACTGATACCCATTTGAATTCCACTTATACTTTGAAACATATTTTTAATATATTTCATCATATGTCCTGTGTTGCTTCCGATATCTTCTATCAATTCTTTTAAAAGATGTAACATTTTTCGGTTATAGTCATTTTTTATATTTTCAAAAAATTGAATATAACGGCCTTCATTTTCAACGAATTCCATATTCGCTTCAACACATGCTATTTCATTTATTTTTTGATAACATTCCCTGACAATTATATTTTTCCTATGTTCTATTGCCTCTATTGATGATAAATTATCCGTATGTGCTCTTTCTGTCGTATTTCTAACAAATGTTTTAATTTCTTCTATTGTAACTTTATCTTCATGTACTCTGATTTCCAAGGGAGTTTCTTTTACCAGCTTACCCTTAATGCTTTCAAGTACCTCATTTACTTCTGACTGAAACAAAGACCAATCCGGCTCTGCATTCTTTACTTTTGCTTCGCATTCCGATATACTATCTTTGATTCTTGCAGGTAGCTGTTCTCTGTTTACAAGCTGCTGCAACTTTTGAAGCCATATAATCGCTTCCTGTTGTTTGTCTATCATCTCACATTTCTCCTATGCTTCTAAACTTTCTACTTTTTCTAATAAACGTACAGTTTTTGACAATCTATCTTCCAGCTCCGGCAATTTTAGCTCGTCAATATTAACAGACATTCTGAATTCTGTGAAACAGGTATCTACAAATTTTAATTCTCTTTCAAATAATTCCGTTACCTGTTGTGAAATCTGTTCTATCATCATTTTTCTTGTATTATTTACTCCCAGTTTAAATTCATTAACAGCAACCCTAGCTGCCTCTTCCATTTTGTCTGCCGCTTTAGCTTCAGTTTCAAAAAGTATTTTTGAAATTTTAGGCGCAACAACAAATCCCACTATCGCAAAACCTATCATAGGTATGGGAGCAAATAAAGTTGCCCCTTTTAATATCGCTAATTTGACTCCAATAGATTTCCCTATCACCGGTGCTAAAGCTCCAACCAAAACACCAACCGTTTTCGAAAGCGTTGTATCTTTATTAATCGTTCTTTCATACTCTTCCCTTGCATGCCAGATTTGCAAAAACAAAGTTTCAGAAGCCTGATATAGTGTATTATAAAATTTTGCAACCTCAAAAGCTGTTTCCTTACTTTCTGCAACAATTTGCCTTCGGCTTTCTGCCATATATCCGTAAAATTTATCATTCAACAGTAAAATGCTTTCTCTATTATTAAAATAACCGACCGCTTCCTGAAAAACAATTTCCAGTTCATGAAGGCAATTCTTCATTGCTTCAATTGTCTTCCTGTTTACAGAGTCATTCATAATATTCTTATAATTATCATTTACCATATTTATGTAAGCTTCAAAATCACTCTGTGTATGAAATCTTTCTTTTATTTTATAGGGATCCATTTTAGAAATGATTTCCTGCTGATAATTCTCAATATCATTATTTATTTCGCTTGTAAGTTTCTTTAATAAAGTATCAATCACTTTCTGTTGACTCATGACATAAGCATCCAACGCACTGTTAATCTTATTTACAATCTTTACATCTGCCTGATATTGTTTTTGACGCAGTAAAAAAGAATCCTGTAGTTGTACCAGCATTGCTTTCATTTCTTCTACATTTTCTTTTTGTCTTCTTGCAATCGGATTTCTGCCTATAATATTGTCTCTCAAATAATTTCGTACATAATCAATACTCTCTGTTCCGGCTATCTTCGTATCCTCTTTTAAACAAACAGGAAAAAGTGGTGCAGAAATATTACTGTCCTGCATGTAGGATTTGATTTTATCAATACTATTCTGTAATTCCTGTTCGGAAATAGCATCACACTTTGTCATAAACAGTACCATCTTTTTTTGCGGACAACTTTCTAAAATATCCCACATTTTAGAACTATTAATTTTACCCACATCAAATACAGCAAAAATAACATCACTTTTTACCGCCAATTCCCGTAACTTATGCAAGCTCTGAGTATTTAATGTTCCAATTCCTTTCGTATCTATAATAGAAATACCTCTCATATTCTCTGAGGGCATAAATTTTCTTTGAAAACCGTCCGCTATAGGTGTAACTGCTTCTTGCTCTCCCCAACGATATTCACAGATATCTCCTTCCATCTCATTTGTAACATCGAAAATATCGTTAAAAATCAAATGTAACAGACTCGTTTTCCCTACCTTTTCCTCACCTAACACAAGATAGGTTGTTGTCTCTGACATGTTCTTTAATGCATTTTTTATTTTCTCTTTCTCTGCCGCAGCATCGGTATCCTGTAATAATGCCATAAGTTCTTCATAAAATCCTGTCAGAACAACCTGTTCTTCTTTTTGACACAAAATATTGGTCTCCATACCCCTACACTCCATTCTTATATTTACTTTCAAGACAGTATTTCTTTATCGGTGCTACACCACTTTACCTCCTACCTCTTACAAATTATAACCTTTATGGTATATATTTACAACACCTTATGAGTTGTTTTTATAATTAACACCTTCATATATACTATTAATAGGCATAAATCACAACATAGGAGTCAGTTCATGAATAATTACAAGAAAGCGATGGGGGAACGTTTAAGAACTCAAAGAAAGCTGATGAACCTCACTCAGGAACAGCTTGCAGAGCGACTGGATATTTCTATCAAACATTACAGCGAAGCAGAACGTGGTATCATCGGTCTTTCCGTTGAAAATTTAATAAAGGTAAGTGAAATACTGGGAATCAGCCTTGACTATCTTTTAAAAGGAATTACAATTGATTATCCGATTCCTCCAAGAATTATAGAGATATACAATAAGTGTCCTGATTCAAAAAAGAGATATCTGATGGAAATTTTAGAATTGGAAGCAAAACTTCTGTCTGACTAAAGTAAATTATCATAAATATTAAAAAGGTCATCGACAATTTTGTCGATGACCTTTTTGGTCGTTTATACCTATTGGCATTGATTAGCAATATCGATATTTTTATATTTTGGCTGCCGGAAGCATTTCAAAATAAATATTTTCCTTCATAAACTCTTCCGGCTTCATTTCCTGCTGATTATATGCAACCATAAGCTTTGTAAACGCCGCTTCCGTAGATATATTAATCAGCGGAATCGCACCTGCCTCCAATATATCCATGCTACTTGCATACAAATCATTTACCGATTGTTTAAAGGAACTGACATATACCTCTATTCCTTTTTTTCTACAGCTTCTAATAAAATCAACAGCCGAATAATTCCCCTCACTACTGCAGGCTGTTGCCGAGTGGTACAGACAATGCAAAACTGCACCTACATTTTCGTCTATCAGAATGCGGCTGTAATCTAATCCGGGATAAGGACGTATCATCAGAACACTCTTCTTAAATCCGTTGTTGATTTTCACCATTTTTTCTTTTTCTGCATTCACATCCTCCATAGAGGGATTCTGCTCATGCTCTGTTTTTACGAAATGTCCGTCAACCATTCTTCCAAAGTCAACTTTTCCGTAACTGGAAAACTGGTCAAAATAAGTGTCAGCCTCCATAATTCTGGTTGCAAGATACACCACGTTCTCAGCACTGTCATTTTGAAAAATGACATAAACACCTTTTGCTGCCTGCTCCTCAATAAAGCAAACTGCATTATAAAAATTGGAAATTCCGTTGCTTCTTGCATCTTGTAATTCATAATTACTTGCAATTAACACAATCGGAATTGTGGTATGACGATAACAATACCCCATCATAGCCGCAGTGTATGCTATGGTATCTGACCCGTGTGTGATAATGATACCATCGTAATCATTAAGGCATATCTGTTCCATACATTCATATAGTTTTTCCCAGTAAAACGGAGTTAAGTTTTCGCTTAAAACATTCAAAGGTTGAATTATTTCAAATTCTTCATTTCTTCCGTATCGTTCTTCATAAAGGTTAATCAGATTGTATGCTGCCGCTGAATTGACATCAATCACTTTACCTGTCACCTTGCTGCCAATGGTTCCGCCGGTCAAAACTACAAGAATCTTCACAATCACTTACCTCTTTAAAAAGCCGGAGCTGTTAATACCCCGGCTTTTCTTTCAATCTAATGCTAGTCTATTAGTTGTTAATTAACTTTTCACTTTCATTATTCCAGCTATATAACTTACGGATTTCCTTACCAACCTGCTCGGAAGGATGCTCTGTAGCTAACTTTCTCATAGCCTTGAAGTGAGCCTGTCCGCCTGCAGCTGACATGTCAAGCAGGAAGTCTTTTGCGAAAGTACCATCCTGGATATCTTTCAGAATCTGCTTCATAGCCTTCTTGGTTTCGTCTGTGATAATCTTAGGTCCTGTGATATAATCACCGTACTCTGCAGTGTTGGAAATAGAATATCTCATACCTTCGAAACCGGACTGATAAATAAGGTCTACAATCAGCTTCATTTCATGGATACATTCAAAATATGCATTTCTTGCATCATACCCCGCTTCTGTCAGTGTTTCGAAACCAGCCTGCATCAGAGCGCAAACGCCACCGCAAAGAACTGCCTGTTCACCGAAAAGGTCTGTTTCTGTTTCTGTTCTGAAGGTTGTTTCCAGAACTCCTGCTCTTGCACCACCGATAGCAAGTGCATAAGCAAGTGCCTTATCAAGAGCCTTACCGGAAGCATCCTGATGAACAGCTACAAGACAAGGAACACCCTTACCTTCCATGTATTCGCTTCTTACTGTATGACCGGGTCCCTTAGGAGCAATCATGGTAACGTCAACGAATTTAGGAGGTACAATCTGATTGAAATGAATATTGAAACCGTGAGCGAACATTAACATGTTGCCTTCTTCCAAGTTGGGCTCAATATCTTTCTTGTACATGGAAGCCTGCAATTCATCATTGATAAGAATCATAATGATGTCAGCCTTCTTAGCAGCTTCTGCTGCTGTATATACTTCAAAGCCCTGTGCTTCTGCTTTCGCCCAGGATTTGGAACCTTCATAAAGACCGATAATAACATGACAGCCTGATTCCTTTGCATTTAATGCATGTGCATGTCCCTGGCTACCGTAGCCGATAACTGCGATTGTTTTTCCTTCCAATAAAGACAGGTTACAATCTTCCTGATAATAAATGTTTGCCATATGTATGACTCCTTTCCTATGGGGAAATCCCCTCATTCAAATTAATTTTATAACAAAACCTATAAATAGGTAACGTTCTCAGTACCTCTTCCGAGACCTGCAATACCTGTTCTGGCAAGCTCAAGAATCTCGTATCCGCCAAGAAGATTTAAGAAAGCATCAATCTTTTCCTGATTACCGGTAAGCTCTACAATCAGAGAATCTGCAGAAACATCAATAATCTTTGCTCTAAAGATATCTGCAATGGAAATCACACCCTGACGCTGTTCCTCACTGGTTCTTACTTTAACAAGAGCCAATTCTCTGTAAACACTGTTATCGGGACGTAGCTCTTTAATATCACGGACATCAACAAGCTTAGCTACCTGTTTCTCAATCTGATCAAGAATTTCGTCATCACCGGAAGCAACAATGGTTATTCTCGTAAATCTGGGGTCAGCTGTTGTACCCGCTGTAATACTTTCAATATTATAGCCACGTCTGGAGAACAATCCGGAAATACGGCTCAGTACACCGGAGGTATTGTCTACCAGAAGCTGAAATACTTTCTTTTGCATTTCAGAAACCTCCTTAACATTTAAGCATAATTTTAGCAACTTGAAGTGCAAAAGTCAATTGCACCTTTTTAATCTATTTTATTGATGTTTGTTAATATTTGTACAACAATACCTTATGCATCTGTCTCTGTACACTTCTGAAGTGCCAAAGTTCCGGTACGGGCAACTTCCACAATACTTACCGATGCAAACATATCAATAAGAAGCTGGGTTCGCTCCGGTGTGTCACACATTTGAATCAGCATCAGATTCTTAGACATATCTACAATCTGTGCATTCATAATTTCACAAACTTCCATAATATCACGACGGTTACTCTTGTTATACTTTACCTTAATCAGCATCAGTTCCCTACTCACACTGCTGGTCTCATGGAATGTTTTTACCTTAATGACATCAAGCTTTTTATTCAGCTGCTTTTCAATCTGTTCAAAAATCTTCTGGTCGCCGCTACTGACAATGGTCATACAGGAAACATCCTTATCGTTGGTTTCACCAACCGCAAGTGAATCAATATTAAAGCATCTTCTGGAAAACAATCCTGCTACTTTACAAAGAACACCGGAGCGGTTTTCTACTAAAACGGAATATATTTTTTTCATGGTAAAAAGGCTCCTTTCTTTATACTAAATCCATAGGGTCAATGATACATTCCATAATCATGGATTTATCTTCTGCCAGGAATTTATCAATGGCTTCATCCACCTTGTCCATGTTGTTAAGACGAAGGAAGTCCATGTCATATGCTGCCGCCAGTTTCTCCAAATCAGGGCTACCTGATAAATCTACTACAGAATAATTGTCTTTATAGGTAAAATGCTGATACTGGCGCACCATACCAAGATAATTGTTCTTAAGCACTACAATCTTAACAGGGATATCATGCTGGTTCATGGTAGCAAGCTCCATCATGGACATTTGGAAAGAGCCGTCACCGCATACGGCAACTGCCTGCTTTGATTTATCAGCAAGCTTTGCGCCCATGGCAGCCGGAATGGAATATCCCATGGTTCCCATACCGCCACTGGTTAAAAATTTTCCGTCCTTCACAATATGATAACCGCAGGACCAAATCTGGTTTTGTCCCACATCAGCTACATAAATCGCATCATCCTGCATCTTTTCGGATAATTTGGTGATAAATACAGCCGGATCCACATATTCCGGATTAGGTTTTCTCTTAGGCGCCATGGTCTCACGATAACCTGCAAGAGTTTCTAACCATTCTTCATGGTCACATACCATCTCCTGGGCAGTCAAATCTTCAAAAATATGTTTTGCATCTCCTACCAAAGGAATGGTAGGACCTACATTCTTTCCTATCTCTGCAGGGTCAACGTCAATATGTACCAAAACCTTATTCTCTGTAATCAGGTCAGGCTGGCTTACCGCTCTGTCTGCTACTCTTGCGCCAACCATAATCAAAAGGTCTGATTCATTCATAGCTCGGTTTGCATAAGGCTTACCGTTATTTCCCACCATACCAAAGTAAAGGGGATCCTTGGTAGGCATAGCGCCGATTCCCATCATAGTAGATACGACAGGAATTTTGTGTTTCTTTACAAAAGCCCGAAGTTCTTCTTCCGCTTCTGATAAAAGTACACCACCGCCGGCACAAATAATGGGCTTTTTCGCCTTGTCAAGCTCTGCTACTACCTTTTTAATCTGAGCCATATTTCCCTTTACCGTAGGCTTATAGGTACGCATGGAAACAGTTTCCGGATATACAAATCTCTTAAGCTCTGCATTCTGGATATCAATAGGAACGTCAATTAATACCGGTCCCTTTCTTCCGGTATTGGCAATATGAAATGCCTCCTTAAAAATACGGGGAATATCAGCAACATTTTTTACCAGATAGCTATATTTAACAAAGGATTCTACTGCACCGGTAATATCTGCCTCCTGAAATACATCGCTTCCAAGAAGTGCGGAATTTACCTGTCCTGTGATACATACCAAAGGAATACTGTCTGCAAAAGCGGTAGCAATTCCTGTAATCACATTAGTGGCACCGGGGCCGGAAGTAACGGCACACACACCTACTTTACCTGAAACTCTTGCAAGTCCGCTTGCTGCATGAGCTGCATTCTGTTCCGTTCTTATCAGAATCGTTTGAATATCAGATTCTAAAATACTGTTATAAAAAGGGCAAATTGCCACGCCGGGGTATCCGAATACATACTCAACTCCCTCTTCTTCCAGACATCTTACAATTGCATCTGCTCCTATCATTTATTTATCCTGCCTTTCTAACTAAACTTACCGAAGAAGTTTGCGAGGGGTTCCACCACATCGCCCAAATCCTCAATCGCATCATTCAAACCTTCAAAGTCAATCTCTTCCAGCTTGGTCATAATTTCTTCCACCGTTTCCGCATTATCGGTAATAAAAGTATCCATTGTAGTTCCCATATCCGAAATGGAGGTACTCATTGCCGTTACACTTTCTAAGGTTGTATCTGCGAGTGTAATGGTTTCCGACACCTGGGTTAATATTTCATTGGCACTTTCTACAGTTGTCATTACCTTCGGCACTACAACCGACAAGCAAACCGTCACAGCGGCACATAATACGAGAGCTGCCAGAGATGTTACTCTGGTATAAAAAAGTTGTTTGGATGAATTTTTGACCAGTTTTTCCAGCAATTCATCCCTATCTGTTATCTGATTACCGTAATCCATTTTTATACCTCCTTTGTAATCCCGGTTAACTTCATAGCTACTTTCACTGCCTCTGCAGCATCCTTCGCATAACCGTCAGCACCGATTTCTGATACATAATCCTCAGTAATCACGGCACCACCAATCATAATTTTGGAAGTAACTCCGCTTTCCTTGGCACATTCTATCACATGTTTCATTTCCTGCATAGTAGTTGTCATTAAAGCTGACAATGCTATTAAAGATGCATTATATTCTTTTGCCTTCTGCACAATCACTTCCCGGGGTACATCTTTACCCAAGTCAATCACTTGAAAACCGTAATTCTTCATCATCATAGCAACTAAGTTTTTTCCAATATCGTGAATATCTCCGGAAACCGTTGCTATTACCACGGTAGGCATTTCCTTTTCTTCCCTGCCGGTAGCCAAATATGGCTCTAAATATTCAATAGAAAGCTTCATCGCCTCCGCACTTGCAATCAGTTGGGGCAGGAAATACTTTCCTATATCAAACAATCGTCCAACTTCATTAATTGCGGGAAGTAACATGGAATCTAAAATTTCAGATGCCTCATTGCCGCTCTCCAAGGCTTCTTTTGTGTGAGCAACAATCTGTTTTCTGTTTCCTTTCAGCACATCCGTATATACCTGTGCCTGTTCTTTCTTCATCTGATTAATATCCTGTTTTCTTTCTGTTGCATCCGCTCCGGGCTCCTTTTCTGATGCAGACGCTTCCGGCTTGTTTTTTGTTACTGCCACAGTCTCCGTTTTCTTTGCCTGATACTTATCAATCTGCTCAATATATCTGATGTCAGATTCTTCTTTCTGTAACAGCAAATCAGATGCAAAAGCTGTATTTACCAGTAAATCCTGTGATGGATTTGCAATCGCCATAGTCAGACCTTCGTAAATTGCCATGGTCAAAAAAGCGCTGTTGATATAGCTTCTTTCCGGTAATCCAAAAGAAATATTAGAAAGTCCGCATATGGTTGCATAGCCGTTTTCTTTACAGTATCTGATGGTTCCTAAAACTTCTTTTGCTGCTTCCGGATTTGCCCCCACAGTAGTTACTAAACCGTCAATTACAATATCTTCTTTGGTCAAGCCTTCCTCAAATGCTTTCTTTGTCAGCATTTCAATAATGGATATCTTTTCCTCCATGCTTTCCGGCAATCCTTTATCCGAAAGCGGAAGTAATATCACCATTGCTCCGTATTTCTTAGCAAGGGGCAACAATTTTTCCAATTTTTCCGTTTCAGCAGAAACAGAATTAATCAGTGCCCTACCCGGATATTTTCGAAGTGCTGCTTCCATCACATCCACATGGCTGGTATCTAATACCAACGGAAGTGAAGAAGATAATGTCACTTCGTCAAGTACCTTCAGCATCATATCTTTTTCATCAATGCCGCTCATTCCTACATTGATATCCAGCAAAGAAGCACCACATTGCTCCTGCTCTTCCGCAAAATCAATCACCATGTCCAGTTCACCGGCACGAAGCTTCTCTTGTAGTTTCTTCTTACCGGTAGGATTAATTCTCTCACCTACAATCATGAAGGTATCTTGCAAACCAAATAGAACCGTCTTCCGCTCTGAGGTAAGGTATCTGATTCTTGCTTTGAAATGGTTTTTCCTTTTTTCCCATACCTTTTCAGCCAGGTTTTCTCTATCCTTTCCAAACCTATCATAAAGTGCCTTTATGTACGAAGGTGCTGTTCCGCAGCAACCACCCAATATGGAGGCTCCTGCATCTACCAGTAGTTTAACACCTTCAACAAATTCCACTTCATCCATATCATAAACAGTCTCGCCCTGTTCATTTAGCGTAGGAAGTCCTGCATTAGGTTTTGCAATTACCGGAATGGTAACCGCTTCAGAAATATTTTTTATAATCTCTACCATTTTATCAGGACCCGTAGAGCAATTTGCTCCGATTGCACAAGCACCCAGCTTTTCCAGTGTAACAGCTGCAGTCACTGCATCAGTTCCGTAAAGTGTTTTTCCATCCTGTTCAAAGGTTAATGTAGCCATGACCGGTAAATCGCATACTTCTTTTGCTGCAATTAATGCTGCTCTTGTTTCCTGCAGACTCATCATCGTTTCCACCACAATTAAGTCCGCACCGGCTTTACAAGTAGCCTGAATCTGCTCCTTGTAAATTTCAATCAGCTCTTCAAACTCCATTCTGCCCATTGGGGAAAGCTGCTGTCCGGTCATGGTAATGTCTGCCGCAACAAACGCCTTAGTACCTGCTGCTTCTTTAGAAAGTTTTACAAGCTCATAATTGATTCTTTCTAAATCATTTTCAAGTCCGTATTCTTTAAGCTTAATGCGATTCGCTGTAAAGGTGGGAGCATAAATAATATCACTTCCTGCCTCCACATATTCTTTTTGAAGACCTATAAATATATCTTTATGTTCCAGAATCCATTGTTCAGGACAAACACCTGCCGGCATTCCTCTTTTTATCAGGTTTGAACCGGTAGCACCATCTAAAAATAATATTTTTTGTTCTGATAATTGTTTAAATTCGCTTTTGTTCATTCAACTTTCCGCCTATTTTATACTTATTTTCTCATGGTATCATAATTTTAATAAAACTACAATTGAACAATTATATCTTTTCACTTATGAAATCAAAATTACTCATTTGACTTCACTTCACAACTATGATAATTTATATACATATGATAATCAGACTCTTGGAGGAAGTATTTTGAAACTTAATAACAGCAACTTTTTGCAAAAAATAAAAACTGCTGCGTTTTGCAGTTTTCTTATAAGCTCTTTTTGTCTTAGCGGATGCAAAAGCAACGCTGAGCTTGATACCTATAAAGCAAATATGAATCAGTTTTTTGAAAATATCCAAACCTTTGATTCTGCCATCAATTCTATTGATCCGGAATCCGAAACAGCTGTAAGTGATTTATTATCATTATTAGACTCTATGGACACCAACTTTCAGCAGATGGCTTCCCTTCCCGTACCCGAAGGCTTTCCCGGTGTAGAAGAACTTGCTGATGAAGCCAGTGATTATATGACAGAAGCTGTATCCTACTATCATCAGGCCTTTGAAGCAGAACCTTTTGATACGATTCTTGCAGATGTTGCCAAGCAAAATTATGATCGCGCCAATCTGAGAATTCAATATATTGTTTCCATACTTCACGGTGATCTTCCTGAAGAAATTTACACCTATGAAGAGGAAACGGAACCCGAAAACAACACGGAATCTAAAGTTAATGCTGATTCTGAAGTTAACACTGAATCTGAACAATGATACTTAAAAAGCCGCTTAAGAAAACTTAAGCGGCTTTTACTTTATCTTATTTCAAAATTCTTACTTTACCAATAAGCGGCACTTCTTTCTCTTCTTCATTGATAGCTGCGATTAATCCCATAATCCAACAAACAAAAATGAAGATTCCCCAAATCTGTCCCAAGCAGGGAATAATGCTTAAAAGTCCGAACAAAAAGATAACAAGTGCCTGATTTAAATGGAATTTAGCTCCTTCCTTATCACCTGCACAAACGGCAATAATAAAGCCAATCCAAGTAAGATAACCTACGATTCCTGTTGTTTTTGCATCCATTTTTTATTTCCTCCCTATGTATAACCTTAAGATATTCCTATCATACCCTACTTTTACTTTCCGTGCAAGACTCAATCGAATGTTTCAGATAAATATCAATATCATTTTTATTATCCATTGTAAAATAATCACACCGGCTAAAAAATATAAATAAATCTCTATGTGAATTTCCTTCTTCTCAATGCAGTGAGTAATATGCTTTCTGTAAAAATAAAGCAGCATAAAATGAAAATATAATGCCAAACCAAAAAGAACAGCCGGATGGTAGCAAAAGCTTTTGACAAAATCACCCAGGAACAAATTGTATACTGCCCTGGTACCTCCACAGCCGGGGCAAGGCAACTGTGTCAGACGATAAATATCACATGCCATATATCCGCTATAATCTTCAAATCCACTCTTAACAAACCAGCTTCCCGCAAAAAAGACGGGAAGCCAGATTATTTTGCCTATATGGTAGAAAAATGTGTCAATACGAATTCTTACACTATTCATAATTACCATTCAAATAGCATACTTGCTCCGCCCAGAATCAAAAGTACAATCAACGCGAAGATGGTGATGCCGCCTGTTATCAGACCTGCAATTGCCATACCCTTACCATCATACGCCTTCTTAATAGATATAATACCAAGAACAATAGCTGCAATGGCAAGTAGTATACTGAAATACCAAAAACAACAACATACCAAAGATACGATACCGCAAACCATCGCTGCAATGGAACATCCCATATTTCCGTTGCCTGTAGTTGATATTGTCGGCACTTCGTAGCCTTGAGTAATATCTTGAAGATTCGGAGCCCCGAAAATTACTTTGCCTCCGTATGAAGAAGATTCGGTATAGGGTTCTTGTTCATATTTAATATCCAACTCGTCATACTTTGATGTATCTGCAGAATAAACAGTTTCTAACTTTTCTTCTGCTTCCTTTCCTTCTGCCAGAACGCTTCCCCACATCTCATCATATTCAGACTTTGTTTCTTCATATTTGGTTCCGCAGTTACTGCAAAACTTGGAATTATCAGCAATCTCTGCGCCGCAATTTGTACAAAATTTCATAATTCGTCCTCTTTCTTTAGCTATGTAATATCATTATTTTATACGATGATGCAATATCTGTCTATATTGTCTTAGGATTCATCGTCTGCATGTCATAAGAAAGGTTCACATCACCATTCACATATAACTTAAAGAATTTGTGTTTCACTCTTTCTCCAACAATCTTACCGCCTGCTTCATCCGAATCAAGCAATATTGCTATATATTGGACACTGCTGTATCTGGTACCGATATCTACCATACGAAGGGACGATGCAACAGCCGCTTCCAAAATGTTCATTGCTTCATCCGGCACCATTTTGCGGTATGATGCAGCTTCTTTTATACTAAGAGTAAACAACAGAGTTTGAACCTGCTTTTTATTGCGGAGTACGCTTCTTTCCACATAATTATACATTTGTTTGAACTCCGCATAATCCACATTGAATACACCGTTAAAATCACCGGCTTTTCCTTCAATCATATGTCTGATTTGATCAATATCTGTCGTTGTTGCAATGCCTGCATTCTCTTTTTCATCTTCACTGTAAAAGCTGAATGCATTTTTTCCGCTCTTTTTCACATGATATAATGCTTTGGCAGCATTATCAAACAACATCTCATATGTATTTGCATCCTGCGGATATATTCCGATACCCACAGAGACCGTAGCCACACTGCTGTGTCTGCTTTCCCTGATTTTCGAAGTAAGCCGTCTGATTAATTCTCTTGCAGTAAGAGAAATCTCTGTTCTGTCTGTTAAAGCTCTGCGGTATAAAATGAATTCATCTCCACCTACTCTGCATATCACATCATCATCAGTGGCATATGCACTTAATTCTTCCGCAAGCGCCTTTAATGTATAATCACCGGCAATATGTCCGTAATTTTCATTAATCCCTTTAAAATTGTCAATATCAATCACAAACAGTGCTCCGCCTTCATCTTCCTTCAACGTTGGCGGAATTTTGGTTTCAGCATAGCTTCTGTTGTAAAGTCCGGTCAGCGAATCACACATGGCAACAATTCTAGCTTCCAAGGCATATTCCGTCAGTACTTTATTCAACGATTTATCTTTATCACCGTTTAGCTCGTTATTTTTTTCTGCGTATTCATTTAGCCAGTCTGCCGGAGGAATGGAGAATCCGCCTCGAAGCATATTCAGAAACAGCTCCGTAAGTTCAGGGTCAAACTGAGTCCCTTTAAACTTCTCAAATTCTGCAATTACCATTTCGTCACTTAGCTTTGCACGATATACGCGGTTCGATGTCATTGCATCATAAGCATCTGCAATTCCTACAATTCTGGCGCAAAGAGGAATCTCTTCTCCCTTTAATCCATGGGGATAACCTGTTCCGTCATACCGTTCATGATGGTACATAGCTCCCTCTGATACCTGTTCAATTATCCGGATATCCTTAAGTATCGCATGACCGATAATCGGATGTCGTTTAATTATGTTAAATTCATCATCTGTCAGATGAGACGGTTTATTTAATATTGCATCCGGTATACCGATTTTTCCGATATCATGGAGAAGCGCAATATAATGGATATTCAAAACCTGCTCCTCATTCCACCCAAGAGCCTTGGCAATCTCTTCAGCACACTTAGCTACTCTCAAGGAATGCCCCGATGTATATGCATCTTTTGCATCTATGGTATGGGCAATGGCCATGATAAAGTTTACAGTCACCTGTTCAAGCAAAGCTGTTTTTTTATTAAGCTGTTCCTCCAAGTGATTGCGCAACTCATTCAGCTCAATCACCCTGCTGATTCTGCTTTTGGTTACTTGAGGCACAAAAGGTTTGGTAATATAATCAAGGGCACCCATGGTAAGACATTGTATTTCCGTTTCCGGCTTGGAATCTGCAGTCAGACAGATAATCGGAATCTTACAAAGTGTTTTTGAGGACATAATCTGACTAATGGCTGCTTTACCGCCCATGCCCGGCATATGCAAATCCATCAGGATTAAATCCGGTGTATTTTCTTTCAGATATGTAAGAGAATCTTCCCCGCAGAATACACAATCAACATCATATTCGTCCTCTAAAATATCTGATGCCACCTTCAGACTCAATCTGTCATCATCAACTATCAGAATTTTTCTTTTTTCATCTTTTACCATAAGCAGCCTCTTTTTATGTAAATTTTCTATTCTCTTGTATTATACCAAAAAATACAACATTTTTAAATCGTATATTTATCTAATTTCATTTTCTCTGTTTCATCAATATATCACAAAAAAACGGTAAAGGTTTCTCTTCCCTTTACCGTAGTCTTTGATTTGGTGGAATACCTGCGTATTCCGTTACTTGTCTCCGGGACCGCCCTTGTGACCACCTTTGATTGTATGTAACAGATATAACTCTTTGGAAAATTTATATGCTTTCATGATATCTGCCCTCCAATCTCTTTATCATATACTTTAGTAGGATTTGTTATTTGATATATTTACTATATCATATATGTCTGAATATTGCAAGCTTTATTTATTTATTTTTACTCATCTTTGAACCCGCTTTTCAAATTGTCTGATTATTTGCGTTTAATTATTCTCCATAAGATATGAAAATATCAGAAAGGCAGTTTTTAGTGCATCGTGTCTGATTACTTCATTTTCAATGCTGAAAATATCTCCCTCTATGATGCGCACATTCTGCGCTTTTAGCACCTCCCGGTCAAGAGCAACCACCTTTTTATTTTCTGTGGTCAAATATTTGTCAATAATGCGCCGGTCAATCTGAGCACTGTTGGCAACTACCATATCAATCTTACGTTTCTTTAAATATCTGTTTAGTACTTTTATATGGTCGCTTACACTATAATCATCAGTTTCTCCGGGTTGGGTTACCAAATTAGAAATGTACATTAGCGGCGCATTGGTTTCTTCAATAGCACCAGTAACCTCTTCTGACAATAAATGCGGCAAAATACTGGTATAAAGGCTTCCTGAACTGAAAATAATTAAATCTGCATCCAGTATCTTATGCTTGATTTCATCACTAATCTGAATGTCATGGTCATATGCAAGCTTACGGATATGACGGATATTCATGCTGACCTCTTCTTCTCCGAAATACTCCTTATCCTTGCTCTTTCCTACAAGCTCTACCTTCTCTTCTGTCAAAGGAAGTACCGTACCTTTAATATTTAAAAGCTGACACATATATTTGGTTGCCTCGGTAAGGTTACCTTTCAAATCAATCAACGCTGCCAAAATAATATTGCGTACCGGATGATTATAAAGAGAACCACTTTTGCTGAAGCGGTAACGAAGAAGCTTAATTAAATCATCATCGCCGTTTGCCATGGCAAGAAGCACCTTACCAACATCTCCAACCGCAGGAATATCAAGTTCCTCTTTCAACACCCCCGTGCTGCTTCCGTTGTCACTGACTGTAATAATGGTTGTTACATCTATGGGAAATAGCTTTAAACCGGATAACAGACAGGATAAACCTGTTCCGCCACCGAATACCACTACTTTTTTCATACTTTCCATCTCCTATTCAAGCATGCCTAGTTTCCACTTATTTATTCTATCATTAACATATAGAAGACCATAGAATTCTTTTTCTTCTAAAATAACATCAAGACTAAGCCCGGCAGGTTTTACTATGGTATATTGTCCCCCTTGATAAGTAAAATTAATGATAACTTCCAAATCAGCCCTTTCACTGATTTTTTGTATTATCCCTGCGGTAAAACAGCTGGTATCTCCCGCTTCTATGGTAATGATTGCATTCTGTCCGGCAACACTAATTTGATTTTTGGTTTCTTCGCTGAATTTACGATACGCCTTTGCCTCTTTGGATTCTTCATAAACAGGCTCCGGTATCACTTCAATGTAATCGTCATCATCATCCGAATCCTCTGAGTCGGAATGTTCTTGTTCATCCGGCGCAGCCGGTTCTTCCGCATTCTCATCTCCTCTTAATTGCAATACAAGATGCAAAGTCGACTCTTTCTGAATATTATAATCACTTAAGGTTTTCCCCTCTTCTAATTGCTTTCCTGCAAAAATAAGCCTCTGCTGATCCGGCGCAATCCCTTCTTTTTCCTGGATTTTGGCTTTGATAGCATCAATAGAATCATTCGGCTCTACCTCAAGAGTAATTGTTTTCCCTGTTAATGTTTTTACAAAAATCTGCATCGCATATGCATCCACAGACATAGTCATAAATATCATGAACGCTATCACAAGGGCTGTAATATTTTTTAATAAATGTATATATTTTTTCATGTAAAACTTGCCTCCTATGAAAGACAACTCCTGTTTCCAGGAGTTGTCTACAGTCATACCAACTATGGGGTTGTTACCCACAACGATGAGACCATCACTTCATTCATAATTATATGTTATAGGTTCAATAATAATACTGTTTGCCTTTGTTGTCAATTTCCTTTTAGCCTTCTAAAAAAGAAAAAAGATAAGTTTGCCGCTTTTTCACAGCTTCTACTTATCTTTCTCAAATTTCACTACATCACTTGCAGAACATTCCAATACATCACAAATCTTCTCTAATGACAACATAGTAATATTCTTGTTATGTCGTAATGCGTCAAGCATCCTATTATCAATTCCCATTTGCATTAATTTGTATTGGCTAATATTCTTTTGTCGCATTGTTTCCCATAAAGGTTCATAACTAATCATAATAATATTTCCTCTTGCATATTATTATCCATTTGGAATACAATAATGCACAAGAGTACATATATGTACCATATTATTGCATAAGAAAGGATTTACTTTAATTATGAACCATACTATCGAATGTACATGCATGTTATCAGATGACCAATTAACACGGTTACAGGCAGTCACAAACCAGATAAAATACTTTTCCCAAAATGAAAATTGGACTGACCAAATGACGCTCCAACTTGCGATTGGCAACAATCACATAACCGAAATGGTATTAATAATGCTGGAAGATTATACTGAAGAAAAAATCAAGTGATTTTTCTTTTTCGATAGTCCATCAAATGACATGTGCTTATTTTTTAGAACAAAAAAATTGAACACATCATACCGATATATTCTTAATATGATGTGTCCAATATTATTTTTAATAAAACTGCTTTAAAAACGCTTAGAACTTACCGCCATCAGCAGCTTCCTGGATAGCAACTGCAACTGCAACTGTCATACCAACCATCGGGTTGTTACCTGCACCGATAAGACCCATCATTTCTACGTGAGCGGGTACGGATGAGGAACCTGCGAACTGTGCATCAGAGTGCATACGTCCCATAGTATCTGTCATACCGTAGGAAGCAGGACCTGCAGCCATGTTATCGGGATGAAGGGTACGGCCTGTACCACCACCGGATGCTACAGAGAAGTACTTCTTGCCCTGTTCGATACATTCTTTCTTGTAAGTACCTGCAACAGGATGCTGGAATCTGGTAGGGTTGGTGGAGTTACCTGTAATGGAAACGTCAACACCTTCCTTGTGCATGATAGCTACACCTTCGCAAACATCGTTTGCACCGTAGCAGTTAACCTTTGCACGAAGACCTTCGGAATAGGACTTGCGATATACTTCCTTAACTGTATTTGTGTAAGGATCATATTCTGTTTCAACAAAAGTAAATCCGTTGATTCTTGCAATAATCTGAGCTGCGTCTTTTCCGAGACCGTTAAGAATAACTCTTAAGGGTTTCTGACGAACCTTGTTAGCCTTCTCTGCGATACCGATAGCACCTTCAGCAGCTGCAAAGGATTCATGACCTGCTAAGAATGCGAAACATTCTGTTTCTTCTTCAAGAAGCATCTTACCAAGGTTACCATGTCCTAAACCAACCTTACGTGTATCAGCAACGGAACCGGGAATACAGAAAGCCTGAAGACCTTCACCGATTGCTGCTGCAGCATCAGCTGCTCTTCTGCAATCCTTCTTGATTGCGATTGCTGCACCTGTGATGTAAGCCCAGCAAGCATTTTCGAAGCAGATAGGCTGAATGCCTTTAATCATGTCATAAACATTTAAACCTGCATCTTTTGTAATTTTTTCAGCTTCTTCAAGAGAAGCGATACCATAGCTATTTAATACTGAATTGATTTTCTCAATTCGTCTTTCATATGATTCAAATAATGCCATTATTTTTTACCTCCGCTTCTCTATTATTTCACTTCTGCATCTGTTCTGGGGTCGATAATCTTAACAGCGTCTGCTACTCTACCATACTGTCCGCTTGCTTTTTCCCAAGCTGTAGTAGGATCATCACCCTTCTTGATGAAGTCTGTCATCTTGCCAAGGCTTACGAACTTGTAACCGATAATCTGATCATCAGCATCAAGCGCGATACCTGTTACATAGCCTTCTGCCATTTCAAGGTAACGGGGACCTTTCTTTAATGTACCGTACATAGTACCAACCTGGGAACGAAGTCCCTTTCCTAAGTCTTCCAGACCTGCACCTACGGGAAGTCCGTCTTCAGAGAAAGCACTCTGAGTACGTCCGTAAACGATCTGTAAGAATAATTCTCTCATAGCTGTGTTGATAGCATCACATACAAGGTCAGTATTTAATGCTTCAAGTACAGTTCTTCCGGGTAAGATTTCAGATGCCATAGCAGCGGAATGAGTCATACCGGAACATCCGATTGTTTCAACCAGAGCTTCCTGGATGATACCTTCTTTCACATTTAATGTCAGTTTGCAGGCACCCTGCTGAGGAGCACACCAACCGATACCGTGTGTCAGACCGGAGATGTCTTTAACGTCTTTTGCTTTTACCCATTTTGCTTCTTCAGGGATAGGTGCACAACCATGGTTTACGCCCTGGGCAACTGTACACATTTCTTCAACTTCTTTTGAATAAATCATGTGAAAACTCCTTTCAATTGTGTAGATAGTATTTATTAACAACTAAATTGTTAACATTTTGGTGCATAACCTTAATCCAATTATGCTACGGAGAATCATGCGTTCTCCGACATCATATATTTTCGCATATATTCTGCAAAAAATCTAGTCCTTTTGACAAAAATTTCACTAAATATGCTTCTCTGCAATTTCCCCACGTTTCTTATAGATACAGCCTTCATGAACCACACCACGTACCATGGACGTAGGATAAACATTGGAATTTCTTCCGATTACTGTTCCGGGATTTAACACACTGTTACAGCCCACTTCTACATTATCCCCAAGCATAGCTCCGAATTTCTTTAGTCCGGTTTCGATATTTTCATCCATATCCTTTACTACAACTAACGTTTTATCACTCTTCACATTGGAGGTAATGGAGCCGGCCCCCATATGTGCCTTAAAACCGAGAATACTGTCACCTACATAATTGTAATGAGGCACCTGAACCTTGTTAAACAAAATAACATTCTTAAGCTCTGTGGAATTCCCTACCACAGCACCTTTTCCCACAATGGCATTTCCTCTGATAAATGCACAATGTCTTACCTCTGCTTCTTCATCAATAATAGCCGGTCCGTTGATGCATGCAGTAGGTGCAACTTTTGCATTCTTTGCCACCCATACATTTTCAGACACTTCATCGAATTTATCTTTCGGAAGTTTTGCTCCTAATTCTTTGATAAATCCGCTGATTTGGGGAAGTAATTCCCAAGGGTATTCTGCCTGTTGCATTAACTCTGATGCAATAGTTTCCTCTAAATTGTAAAGATTTTTGATTTTGCACTGTTCCATGTTGTCTTCCTTTCCCGGTCAATTTTGACCGTGTGGTCATTTTGGCCATCTTACAATTTTATTTAAAGCATTTACGCTTTATTATACTTCGAAGCATTTTGAAATCTCTGATTCAAAATCCCCTGATTGTTTAGCTGCTTTACGATATTGGTTCTTCTGGAAACAAAATCATCCAGCTTCTTCATGTATTCTTCTTCTGAGATAGTGCCATCTGCTACCATGGTAAGCCCCTTTTCCCAGCTTGCGGTAAGTGCCGGATCTAGAAGCGGTCTGATAGAGTTATCTACCACCTCATAAATCATCTCACCCATTAAAGTAGGCGTAATAATCTGGGTCTTTTTATTCAGTGCCAGGTAGCCGATGTTAAACAGCTTCTTAAGGATTTCTGCTCTGGTAGCAGAGGTCCCGATGCCACTTCCCTTTATTTGGGCACGAAGTTCTTCATCCTCAATAAATTGTCCTGCATTCTCCATAGTCAGAATCATGGTTCCGGAATTATACCGTTTGGGAGGAGAAGTTTCTCCTTCCTTGATAACAAAATCAATCAACGGAAGCTCAGCCCCTTTTTTCAGCTTGTTAACTTCTTCCATAAATTCTTTATCAAAGCCGGTTTCCTCATTATCACCGCCTTGATTTTCACTATCAGCTTCATCCGCTTCCTTTGCTTTTTCTTCTTTCTTTTTTGCAAAGGAAAATGTGCTGACCTTTAAATAGCCTTCTTCTTCCAAAACCTTAAAATTCGCAAAAAATTTTTCACCCTTTAATGCTGCAGTTAATCCTACCTTGCGATAAATCGCCGGCGGATAAAAAATACTGAGAAATCTTCTTACAATAATTTCATAAACCTTCATCGCTGTCGGATTTAATGAATTCAAATTGTTTAATCCCTGTCCCGTAGGTATAATTGCATAATGGTCCGTAATCTGTTTGTCATTCACGTACCTGGACTTTGCAATTCCCTTATAGGAACCGTTTTCCAACACGTGATTAGCAAACTCACTGACCATTCCATAACTCGTAAGTCCTTTAATATTCTTATAGATTTCCTTAGAAACGGCCGTGGATAATACTCTGGCATCGGTTCTGGGGTAGGTTGTCATTTTCTTTTCATACAGTTCCTGTACGATACGCAAGGTCTCGTCCGGACTGATTTTGAAATATTTGGAACAATCGTTTTGAAGCTCTGCCAAATTATAAAGTAACGGCGGATTCTTTGTCTCTTTTTTCTTTTCGATAGCATCTACCAAAACCGGTTCTTTCGGTTCTTCGCTAAGGAAATCAATCAATGCCTGGGCACTTTCTTTTTCCTTAAAGCCGTTTTCTTTGTAAAGCAATGGGGATTGCTCATATTTTGATCCTTGGACAGCCTTCCACTCTGCGTCAAAGTTTCTTCCGTTTAATCCGGTTTGTAATAAAACTCTGTAAAAAGGCGTTTTCACAAATTCCCTGATCTCGCGTTCTCTTTTTACAACCATGCCCAGTACACAGGTCATTACACGTCCTACGGACACTACAGCTCTATCCCTCTTTAAATAATTCTTGATACTGTTTCCGTATTTTAATGTCAATACACGGGAAAAATTAATACCCATCAAATAATCTTCTTTGGCTCGAAGATATGCTGCTGAGCTTAAATTGTCATACTCAGATAAATCCTTTGCTTCCCGGATACCACGTTTGATTTCCTCTTCCGTTTGGGAATCAATCCAGACCCGTTTCCGGTTCTTTCCCTGCACACCTGACTGGGCTTCCACCAAACGATAAATATACTCTCCCTCACGTCCCGAGTCAGTACAGACATAAATAGTTTCCACATCAGCCCGATTCAAAAGGCCACTGACAATCTGAAACTGCTTTTTCACATTATCGATAACCTCATACTTAAATTCTTTCGGGATAAAAGGGATTGTTTCCAAAGACCAACGTTTATACTTTTCATCATAGGCTTCCGGATAACTCATGGTAACCAAATGTCCCACGCACCATGTCACTATGGCATTTTCTGATTCCATATACCCATCTTTGTTGGTTGTATTTAGTTGTAATGCCCTTGCAAATTCTCTTGCTACACTGGGCTTTTCCGCAATAAATAAACTTTTTCCCATTACATCTCATCCAAGGTGATTAATCGCAGATTTTGTTTTACCTTAGCCTCTAAATTCAGTTTTTCATCAAAACGGCTGGAAGAGAACAAATAAATATAGTCTGTTCGGAGCTTGGCTTTTTCCGCACAGAACAAAAGCCATTCATAGTCATCATAACGCATCATCGGCTTTTCAAAATTGCAGATACCGATAATTGTTTCATCTTCTTCGCTTTTAGCAATAATATCAATATTTCCGAGTTTTCCGACCCACTCACCATATTCTACTGCATCAAAAGGAAGTTTCCCCCATTTATTCCACTGCTGAACTCTTTGCATACAAACGGTTTTATAATATTCAGCCACATAAGCTTTAAAATAAGGTGCAATATACTTGCCGTAAAACTCAAAAGCTGTCATCTGCTCTAAGCGGCTTAAATTAGGATACAAAAAAGTAAAATAAAAGTGTACAAAATGATTCTTAATACGATAGATTCCCTTTTGTACGTTAGCTTTTCCTTCTGTATCATAAGAAAAGACCTTCTCAACCAGTTCAAGTTCCATTAAGTTTTTCAGATAAACACTGATTTTTGCCCTTGAAAACTCCGTATGAAGATATAAATCATTTAATTTATGGTTACCTGCCGCAATCGAAGCTAAAATAGTATTATATATACCCGTTTCTCGTAGTTCTTCTTCTACAATGCGTTGTCCCTCTTCATAGAGTAATTTATCCGGATTTAACAGATTCCTACAGATATTCTCCTTAATGCTGAGCTTATCACTAAAATGTCTCCACAGCCCGGGAACGCCTCCTAAAATGGCATAAGCCTCAATACACTTTTCCATATTGAAGCCCGGATAATACTCCATCATATCTTCAAATTCCAGCTCTTTTATTTTAAGAAAGCCGGAAAGTTCATAGGCAGCTGCACCAATTTTGCTAATCATGCTGTTTTCTACCCAGCCGATAGATGAGCTGCATAACACTACCATAACACCTTCACCGTGCCAACCGTCATGTACAAAGTTTACCAACTCCTTCATAAAGGTATCACTGGCTTTTACAATATATTGGAATTCATCAATAATAATAACTCTCTTACCGCTTTGTCCGTCTTTTATCACTGCGCGGAGAAGTTCTCCGAAGGAGGGATACTTCAGCGTGCGGATTTCATTCTCTGAAAGCTCTTTCCCCCACTGGTAAAGTTGCTCTCTCTCCGAAGCAGAACGAGCCTTATAATAATGAAAAGACTTGTCTTGTACAAACTCCTTAAGAAGAGATGTTTTTCCAACATTCTTCTCTCCGTAAACTACCATAATCTGGCTGCCTTCGCGGTCATAATAGGTATTCAGATATTTTAACTCCTGTGCACGCCCCAAAATCATCTTTCACCTTCGCCATTTCTTAAATCAATTCACTCAGTAACTCTTGTATCTCATTTTCCGGCATGGGTTTTCCCATAAAAAATCCTTGAATACAATCACAACCAATCCCCTCCAGGTATTCATACTGTTCCTTGGACTCCACACCTTCTGCCACAGTTTCAAAACCAAGCTTTCTAACCATATAAATAATAGACTCTATAATCACTCTGGCATTTTCATCAGTTAACATCGCATCTATGAAGCTTTTGTCTATTTTTAACGTATCAATAGGCAATCCCTTTAAATATGACAGAGAGGAATATCCTGTCCCAAAATCATCCAATGAAATCCTGATACCATGGGCTCTGAGTACATGCAGCTTTTCTACCACTTCATGAAAATTCTCAATTAAAACACTTTCCGTAATTTCCAATTCGATTTCTTCCGGACTTACATTGTACTTTCGAATCATTCCTAAAATCATATTAACAAATTCATGTCTTCTGTACTGGATTGCTGAAATATTTAAAGACAGAATCAAATTTTCACTGTAATTACGTTTCCATTCGGCAAAAGTACGAATACTCTCTTCCAACACCCAGCTACCGATTGGAACAATGGTTCCGTTCTTTTCTGCAATCGGTATAAATAATGCCGGACTGATCATCGCTCCGTCATTATCACGCCAACGGATTAATGCTTCTACCCCTCTGAGTTTCTTAGTTCCAACATGATACTGAGGTTGGAAGTTTAACGTAAAGTTCTGGTTAAATACAGCTTCCTTTAGTTTATTTTCAATCGTAACGTTTTGCAGAAAATCATTTAAAATCGGAGCGTCAAAATATTGAATTGCATTTTTCCCGGAACCCTTTGCCTTAAACATTACGATTTCAGCACAATTAATCAGCTCCAAAGTTGATTTTGCTGCTTCCGGATATTCAGCAACACCGGCAGATACCGATATGGTTATCTCTTGTCCGGTGCTCATCACAAAAGGCGTCCTTATCCTTTCATGAATCACTTTGTAAATATGCTCTACACTACGTGTTCCACGGGGATCATAAATTGCAATGCAATAAATATCTGCATTAAAATGGGATACGATAACATTTTCGCTTTTAAAAGTGCTTAAGAATTGGCCAAACTGTTGAACCACCTCGTCACCAACTACAAGTCCGAGTCCGTCATTAATCTTGCGGAAGTCATCGATATCAATAAACATAACTGCAACGATACGTTTCTCATCCTCTGCTTTACGCACATAGTCTGCCAGATGTCTTACAAAATAATTTCTGTTATATAATCCTGTAAGCACATCATAATAAGCCATGTATGTCAATTCTTCATTCTGATTCTTAAATTTAGATATGTTCTTAAAACGAATTACTTTATCCGTGGGATTCTTATGGGTATCATAAACAACAGACACTTCACATTCAACCCATGTTTTACCGTCTGCAAGCCTGACTACGCCACTACTGATGGAAATTCCTGTTTTTTCCAGATTTAATAACTCTTTGAACGGAAGAACATATCGTTCTTCTACCTTAGAATACAGCTTAGCAACATCCTTCATGTTTATAATTTCAACATCGGGAAAAAAGAAACTCCAATTAGCAAGTGTTTTCACTTCTTTTTCCTCAAAGTTCATATATAAAAAGGCATTGCTTGAGGTATCACACACCAGCCTCAGCATTCTTTCTTCTTTTTCCAGTTTTTGATTCATGGCACCAAGCAAATCTACCTGATAACGTAATTCCTCCATCTAAAACACCCTCACATTTTTTTTACTTTTAAGCAAAGCCATACAAAAGCTTTTTCATAAGTCAAAAGTGGCCGGCACTCCCTTACCGGCCGCTGACTAATACCCCTATTATTTCTTGTTAATATATCCCTGTGCGGTTAATAATTCTGCACAAAGCACAGCACCACCTGCGGCACCGCGAACGGTATTGTGAGATAATCCCACAAATTTCCAATCATAAACACTGTCTTCTCTGATACGACCTACGCTGACACCCATGCCCTTTTCATAATCAACATCAAGCTGTACCTGAGGTCTGTTATCTTCTTCCAAATATTGGATAAACTGCTTAGGTGCGCTGGGGAGCTCAAGTTCCTGAGGCACTCCCTTAAAGTTTACAAGTTTTTCAATCAACTGTTCCTTAGTAGGCTGCTTACGGAATTTAACAAATACTGCTGCTGTATGTCCGTTTAATACGGGAACTCTGATACACTGGCAGGTAATCACGGGACTGGTAGCAGGTTCAATCACACCGTCCTTAATTTCACCCCAGATACGAAGAGGCTCTTTTTCGCTCTTTTCTTCTTCACCACCGATATAAGGAATAATGTTTTCTACCATTTCAGGCCAATCCTTAAAGGTCTTTCCTGCACCGGAAATTGCCTGATATGTAGTAGCAACTACCTCATAAGGTTCGAATTCCTTCCATGCAGTAAGAACAGGTGCATAACTCTGTATAGAGCAGTTCGGTTTTACAGCAACAAAGCCTCGTGTAGTTCCAAGTCTCTTCTTCTGGAATTCAATCACCTTCATATGCTCGGGATTAATCTCCGGAACTACCATAGGAACATCAGGTGTCCAGCGGTGTGCAGAATTATTGGAAACAACAGGTGTTTCTGTTTTTGCATAATCCTCTTCGATTTTCTTAATCTCTTCCTTTGTCATGTCAACAGCACTGAAAACAAAGTCTACTTCTGCTGCAACCTTTTCCACTTCATTGACATTCATTACAACAATATTCTTTACTGCATCTGGCATAGGAGTGGTCATTTTCCATCTTCCGCCTACTGCTTCTTCATAAGTCTTACCTGCTGAACGGGGACTTGCTGCAATTGTTGTCACCTCAAACCATGGATGGTTTTCAAGAAGAGAAATAAATCTCTGTCCCACCATACCGGTTCCGCCTAAAATACCTACTTTTAACTTCTCATTCATTTTTCATATCTCCTCATATATATTTTTTGTAACTATCCGTCTCATGCAGGGTTCCTCTTTGAAGAATATACCTATATGTTCCGGATAATTTATATGCATTTCCTTAGCAATCTGCTTTACAGTTCTGCCAAAATTTTTTTGTTCATGGCAATCACTTCTTCCATCACCTTCTGTCCCGGTGCGCCGATGGTAAGGCGCTTTTCCACGCAGGTTTTTAGGCTGATGGCATCATAAACATCTGATTCAAATACAGGGCTGATTGTCTTAAGTTCTTCGATAGCAAGTTCATCAATTGCTTTATTCTTCTCAATACAGTAAAGTACCAGCTGACCGATAATGCCATGGGCATCCCTAAACGGAACCCCTTTATTTACCAGATAATCTGCTGCATCCGTGGCATTGGTAAAGCCCTTCATGGCACTCTTTTCCATAATAGCATTGTTAAAACGGATGGTCTTTAACATACCGTCAAATAATACCAAACAATCCTTTACGGTATCTACCGCATCGAAGGTAACTTCTTTATCCTCCTGCATGTCCTTATTATATGCAAGCGGAATTCCTTTCATTGTAGTAAGAATGGATACCAACGCACCATATACACGACCGGTCTTACCTCTTACAAGCTCTGCAATATCCGGATTTTTCTTCTGGGGCATAATACTGCTTCCGGTAGAAAATGCGTCATCAATTTCCACAAAGCGGTATTCGTTGGAATTCCAAATAATAATTTCCTCAGAAAATCTGCTTAAATGCATCATAACGGTAGATAATGCAGATAAAAATTCAATCACATAGTCCCTGTCGGCCACAGAATCCATACTGTTTAAGGTCGGGCCTTCAAATCCGAGAAGGGAAGCTGTATAAGCTCTGTCAAGGGGATAAGTTGTCCCTGCAAAAGCACCGGAACCCAACGGACAATAATTCATTCTCTTATAGATATCCTGCATTCTGAGTACATCACGCTTAAACATTTCAAAATAAGCACCCATATGATGAGCAAGTGTAGTCGGCTGTGCCTTCTGCAAATGGGTAAAACCGGGCATATAAGTATTGATATTTTGCTCCATAATGTTAAGTATAGTAGAAAGCAGTTCCTGTAAACGTTCGGAAACCTGCACCACTTCTCCACGGATATGAAGCTTCATGTCCAGTGCTACCTGGTCATTACGGCTTCTGCCGGTATGCAGCTTTTTCCCTGCCTCTCCGATTCTGTCTATCAGATTGGCTTCCACAAAGCTGTGAATATCTTCATATTCATGCGTGATTACCAGTTTGCCCTCTTCCACGTCGCTTCGGATTTCCGAAAGTCCCTTAACAATTGCATCCTTCTCTTCACAAGTTAATATCCCTTGTTTTTCCAACATCACTACATGCGCAATGCTTCCCTCTATATCCTCTTTAAACAGTCTTTTATCAAATGAAATCGATGCATTAAAATCATATACCAATTGATCGGTTTCTTTGGTAAAACGACCGCCCCATAACTGTGCCATAGTCAAAATCCTCCAATTGTTAAATCTGAATTTGATACTACCACATTTCCCCATTCTTTTCAATGATTTTATCTAAAACCATCTTTTTTTACACAAAAAGCGTTCAGTTTCATAAACTATATTATACCTGTGAAAGGAGTAAAATATGAAACAGCCAATTTTACAATGTCAAAATGTATGTTTCTCCTATCACAATTTAAAAGGAGAGACATCTGCTTTAACCAATATATCTTTTCAAATCACCAAAGGCGAATTTGTTTCAATCGTAGGTCCCAGTGGTTGCGGAAAATCCACTTTATTGTCATTGATAGCAGGCTTAAACATGCCGGAATCAGGAACCATTACATTGGACCGTTCAGAAAATACCAAAATCGGTTATATGCTTCAGCAAGATCATTTATTGGAATGGCGCACCATTTATCAAAATATTATGCTGGGACCGGAAATCAATCAAACGATTACTCCGGAAAACGAAAAACTTGCCTTAACTCTCCTTAATGATTATGGGTTAGCACGTTTTCAGGACAAAAAACCGGGAGAGCTTTCCGGTGGGATGAAACAACGTGTTGCATTAATCAGGACAATGATGCTAAACCCGCAAATTCTTCTCTTGGATGAACCTTTCAGTGCATTGGATTATCAAACCAGACTTATGGTTTCGGCTGATATCGGGCGTATTATCCGTAAGGCCGGTATCACAACGATACTTGTCACTCATGATTTGTCAGAAGCAATTGCACTTTCTGACAGAATCCTTATTTTAAGCAAACGTCCTGCTACAATAAAAAAAGAATTGCCAATTACTTTAACTCTGGCTGATGATTCACTTTTAGCAGCACGTAATGCACCGGAATTTCCAAATTATTTTTCAGTTTTATGGAAGGAGATATCTGATGAATATGATACAGAAAACCGCTAATACGGAGATATCCAATGCGCAAAGAATATATGTCAGAAACCATAAGCGACATCATTATTTTATAACTGTAATGCGGATTATCGTTTTATTACTGTTTTTGTTTCTTTGGGAAATTGCTGCCAGGCTGAAATGGATTGACACTTTCTTTTTCAGCAGCCCAACTCTGGTAGTCACCTTTTTTATTGAAATGATTCTGGATGGCTCCTTTTTTGTTCATACCGGAATCACCTTATTCGAAACCCTAGCAAGCTTCTTTTTGATTACTATCATTAGCCTGTTGTTCTCCACGCTACTTTGGTATTCCAATACTTTTTCTGAAATTGTAGAGCCTTACCTTGTAGTATTAAACAGCTTACCTAAATCCGCATTGGCGCCGCTTATCATTGTATGGCTGGGAACCGGAACTGATACCATTATAGTCGCAGGTGTTTCTGTCGCTGTTTTTGGGTCTATCATTAATCTATATACAGGTTTTAAACAAGCAGACGCAGAAAAACTAAAACTGATTATCACATTAGGTGGCAATCGTTTTACTGCATTTCGTAAGGTGATTCTTCCCTCTTCCGTTCCTTTGCTTCTCAGTAATATGAAAGTCAATATCGGTTTGGCACTGGTGGGAGTTATTATCGGCGAATTTCTTGCCGCAAGACGTGGACTGGGATATTTGATTATCTATGGTTCTCAGGTATTTCAGCTTAATATGGTGATTACTTCCATTATTATTTTATGCGTCATTGCTATGGGACTATACCAGTGTTTACAATGTGCAGAGCATTGGTATTTGAAACATAAATGACAAAATGCAAAAGAATTGTTCAAAGGCTCATCTTCATTGCGAATAAAGCTTTTGAACAAATTCTTTTGCATTCTTTACATAAGTTATTCATTTACATATTTCATAACATCATTAAAAATTGCTCTGTAGCCTTCCGGTTTGATATGCATACCTTCAATTGTATATTCGGCTTTCAATCTTCCCTGTTCATCTGTAAGGGGCGCGTTAACATCAATATACTTCTGTCCATGCTTTTCGGCAATCTTTTTCACCTGCTCATTAGCAGCTTTAATCTTTTCATTGGTACGAATAATCCTGAATCGGAAACATTTCCATTAATGAGGAACCGGTAAACACGATTTGTCCCTTCTTAGCACTTTTATTCCATACATGAAAATCTTTTACCATTTGTTCTTTTTCAAGTCTCCAAGGTTCTTTTTCCATTATTTCCCTCTTTCTCTAAAAATATAAAAACGCATGTGGGTTTTTGATACACATGCGTTTTCATGTTCAAAAGCTGGAAAAGGGACTCGAACCCTCGACCTACTGATTACGAATCAGTTGCGCTACCAACTGCGCCATTCCAGCTTGTTACAACAAAAAATATTATAACTTCTGACTATACTTTTGGCAAGTGTTATTTTATCTGTTCTATTTACATAATCTTATGAATTACTATCCACATGCACATCCAATTGAGGATAAGGAATACGGATTTTAGCATCATCGAGAGCATATTTTATATTCTCTGTCAGCCGCCATTTCACCTCCCAATACACATCATTATTTGCCCAGCACCTTACATTTATATTCACACTGCTTTCTGCCAGATTTTCTACAAATACCAGCCTCTCCTGATTTTCCTGTACATCTGCATCATTGATAAGTACCTGTTCCAACACATTCTTTGCCTTTTTAATATCCTCATCATAGGCAATTGACACCAATATATCTATTCGGCGCATTTTACACTCTGAAAAATTAGTGATACAGCCGTTAGCAAGGGTTCCGTTTGGGAGAACGATGGTTTTATTGTCGGGTGTTACTAACTGGGTATAAAACACATCAATGGTTTTAACTGTTCCCTCATTTCCTAACCCATCTTTAATATAATCTCCTACCGTAAATGGCTTTAATATCAAAATAAGTACGCCACCTGCAAAATTACTGAAGCTTCCTTGTACTGCCAAGCCGATTGCCACACCGGCAGAACCTAATATTGCTATAATGCTGGCAGCATCCACACCAAGCCAGGATGCTGTTATGATAATAAGGAAAAAATATAGTGCATATTTTGAAAAGGAATCTATAAATCTGACTGCACTTTCGTCTACTCGGCTTTTAACCAGCGCTTTTTTTAATACCTTTCTGATTAGCTTTATCAGCTGAATTCCCATTAGCAGGACCAGCACTGCCAACACAATTCTAAGTCCCAGGTGAAAAAGCCTCTCCGGTAATTCACTTAAAAAGCTTTCGATTATGCCTTTTTCAAGATTCATAGGTTCCATTTATTTACTATCCTTACCTTTCTTTCCCTTTGTTGCTTTCACCTTTTCTGCACCTGCAGTTTCTTTCCCGGCTTTGACCTTTTCCACATTGGCAAGCTCTTTTTCCGCTTGTGCCTGTGCTTTGGCTGCATTTGCAGCGGCTTCCTCTGCTTTCTTTGCGGCTTCCTGGGCCTGCTTTGCGGCTTCTTCCGCTTCTGCCTTTGCACGTGCAGCAGCTTCTTTGGCTTCCTGGGCCACCTTTCTTGCAGCTTCTTCCGCTTTCTTTCTTGCAATTTCTTGTTTTTCTTTTTCGGTAAAAGGAATATAACTGTAAATTACAAGTGATAACGGGGCTATTTTGACAGAAATTGCATTCTCTCTTCCATCAGTCTCTTCTTCCACACTGGCTATGTTCTTAGCCTTTCCAGTTGCTTTCCCACCATATTTGATGTCATCTGTATTTAATAGTTCTTTATATTTACCGGCATAAGGCACTCCTACTTTAAATTCCTGCGCTGAGCCTGCAAAATTTGCAATTACCAGTAAAGTATCTTCCGCCCTGTCGGACTTTCTGACATAAGAAACTCTGCATTCTTGTGAAGAAATACAGTTCATCCATTCAAAACCTTCCGGCATAGTATCTTTTGTATAAAGAGCCGGTTTGTCCTGATACATGAAATTTAAATCTTTCATCAGATTTTGAAGTCCTGCATGTTCTTCATACTGTGTCAGGCTGTATTCTGTCTGTCTGGTTTCATCAAATTCCTTGAATTCACCAATCTCCTGTCCCATAAAGAAAAGCTTCTTACCGGGATGAGTCATCATATACCCTAAAGTCAAACGAAGATTTGCGAATTTGTCCTCTCTGGTTCCCGGCATCTTACCAATCATGGTAGCTTTGCCGTGTACTACCTCATCATGGGAAAATACGTTCATGAAATTTTCACTGTACTGATAAATCATACTAAAGGTTAATTCATTGTGGTGATGGGAACGGAAATAAGGATCATAGCTGATATATCCTAAATAGTCATTCATAAGGCCCATATTCCATTTAAAGTCAAATCCAAGTCCGCCATCGTCTAATTCACCGGTAATTTTAGGCCATGCAGTAGATTCCTCCGCAATCATATAAACACCCGGATTTCTCTTTTTCATAATGGAATTTAAGTGTTTTAAAAATTCTACTGCTTCTAAGTTTTCATTACCGCCATAAATATTAGCAACCCATTCACCGTCCTGCTTGCCATAATCAAGGTAAAGCATGGAAGCAACTGCATCTATACGGATACCGTCTGCATGATACTTTTCAACCCAATATAAAGCATTGGCAATCAGGTAATTAGAAACCTGAGGTCTGCCGTAATTATATATTAAAGTTCCCCAGTGAGGATGAGACCCCTGACGGGGATCTAAATGCTCATAAAGACAAGTTCCGTCAAAAGCAGAAAGACCGTAAGTATCTCTGGGAAAATGAGCCGGTACCCAGTCGAGAATCACGCCGATTCCCTGCTGATGCAAAGTGTCCACAAGAAACATAAAATCTTCTGCAGTTCCGTATCTTGATGTAGGTGCATAATAGCCGATTACCTGATATCCCCAGGATGCATCCAACGGATGCTCCATAACCGGCATCAGTTCTACATGAGTATATCCCATTTCTTTTGCATATTTTGCAAGAGCAGGTGCCATTTCTCTATAATTCACATAATCTCCGGTATCCTTATCACGCATAAAGGAACCCAAATACACCTCATAAACGCTGACGGGAGCATTCTTTGTTTGCTTCTTTACCCTTTCCTTCATCCACACTTCATCCTGCCATTTATAGGAAAGATCTCTTACTATCGATGCGCTGTCAGGTCTCAGTTGCTGCCCAAATGCATAAGGGTCTGCCTTTAAACATATATTATCGCCCTTAGATTTTATTTCGTATTTATAGCATTCACCACATTTTACATCAGGAATAAATAATGAAAATACACCTGCTTCCCTGTTTTTATTCATCTGATGCAATCTGCCATCCCAATTATTAAAGTCTCCGACTACACTAACTCTGATAGCGTTAGGCGCCCATACTGCAAAAAAAGTACCTGATACCCCATCTACAACCATTGGATGTGCGCCCAGTTTTTCATAAGCATCGTAATAAATACCGGCATTATGCTTATCTGCTTCCTTTTTGGTAAGACCAATCTGATATCGATATGCGTCCTTCCGAAAAATAGGTTCTGCATCCGGATAGATAACCTCATATTCATAGTTTTCCGGTGCTTTGCCACCTGTCAGCAATGCAAAAAAACCGGCTTCATCAACCATTTCCATCTTTTTCTTTTTGTCGGAAACTACAAAATTTACTTTTTCGGCACCGGGAAAAAAGCACTGAAAAAGTGTACTTTTGCCTACCGCATGAGGACCCAAAATCTCTTGAGGATTATCTTCTTCCGAATAAATAATCCCTTCAATTCTTGGCCAGTTCATCAGCTTATATAATTTGTTATCCATGAATTTCCCTCTTTCCTTTTTGGTAAATATAGTATAAGATTATTCTATCAAAGATATTATTACAGCACAAGCATCAAGTGCTATTAAAACAATAAAGGATGTGTCAATTATGTACGAAAAATTCAAACCCCAGGACCTTAATTTTTTAGATGAAAGTGACAAAGAGCTTTTTACCAGAATCAGTGCTTATTCTGAAAAAGTAATGGGCGATATCGACCCTCAAAAAGTGCGTATCTCAGAACAGCTGGAGAAGCTAAAACCTGTTATGAAAGAAATCGCTGATGAACGCAGTATGGCTTTAGAAGATATTTTCATCAAATACATGGATGTTGCAAGTCTTGTAGCAGCCAAAAGGGATCAACGCTTTAAGTCTGATATGCAGGATTTAGGTATTATGGAGTTTAAATAATTTACCTTGAAATTATTCCGATTACAATTAATATGAAAGGGACGGCAAAGTGCCGTCCCTCTTTTTATATATTCTTAAATTAATATATTACTTCACTACTCTTACTCTGACTACGCCTTCAATAGACTCTAATTTTTCAATCATTGCCTTCTGTGCAGGCTGTTCTAAGTCAATCATAGTATAAGCAAATTCACCTCTTGACTTATTCATCATGTCAGTAATATTAATTCCTTCATCACCAAAGCATGCTGTAAATTTGGTAATCATATTGGCAATATTCTTGTGGAAAATTCCAATACGTCCTGCCTGAGTGCAAACTCCCATATCACAGCTGGGGAAGTTTACGGAATTAATAATATTTCCGTTTTCTAAGTAATTCTTCAATTCCTTTACTGCCATTACTGCACAGTTATCTTCTGATTCTTCTGTGGAAGCGCCAAGATGAGGAATTACAATACAGCCTTCTTTTCCTGCAGTTGTTGTGTTCGGGAAGTCTGTTACATATTTGCGGATTTTACCGGATGCAATACCATCTAATATGTCTTCTTCATTGCATAATACATCACGTGCAAAGTTTAAGATAATTACGCCATCCTTCATCAAAGAAATGGCATCCGCATTAATGGTTCCCTTGGTCTGAGGAAGTGCAGGTACATGAATAGTAATAAAGTCACATTCTTCATAAATTTCTTCCACATGAAGCACATGCTTTACGGCACGGCTTAAATTCCATGCAGCATCAACGGAAACATAAGGGTCATATCCGTATACTTCCATTCCCAAGTTTACAGCAGCATTTGCTACCTTACCACCGATAGCTCCAAGTCCGATAATACCGAGCTTCTTACCTGCAATTTCGGTACCTGCAAATTTCTTCTTTTCTTTTTCTGCCGCTTTAGCAATATCAGCATCATCCTTTGCAGATTTTACCCATTCCACGCCGCCGATAACATCACGGGAAGCAAGCAACATACCTGCAATTACAAGTTCCTTTACACCATTTGCGTTAGCTCCGGGTGTATTAAATACAACAATACCTTTTTCTGCACATTTATCAAGAGGAATATTGTTTACACCTGCACCTGCTCTGGCAACTGCCAGTAAATTGTCGCTTAGCTCCATTTCATGCATGGATGCACTACGCACTAAGATACCTTCAGCTTCATTTACATCGTCTGTTCTTGTATAATTCTCATTAAATCTCTTCAGACCGATATGAGCAATCGGATTTAAGCAATGATATGTAAACATTTTATGCATTCTCCTCTTCAAATTTCTTCATAAACTCTACTAACTTCTCTACACCTTCGATAGGCATTGCATTGTATATACTTGCACGCATACCGCCTACGCTTCTGTGGCCTTTCAGGTTTTCAAATCCGGCTGCTTTTGCTTCTTTTACAAACTTAGCATCCAGTTCTTCATTACCTGTTACGAAAGGCACGTTCATTAAAGAACGGTCTTCCTTTCTTACGGTTCCGCTAAAGAGCTTGCTTTCGTCAAGGAAATCATACAGTATCTTAGCTTTCTTTTCGTTGTATTCCTTCATGGCAGCAAGACCGCCCTGCTTCTTAATCCACTTAAATACCTTACCGCAGATATAAATACCATATGCGGGAGGTGTGTTATAAAGAGATTCATTGTCTGCATGAATCTTATATTTTAACATAGTAGGAGTACCGGGAAGTGTATCCTCTGTAATCAAATCTTCTCTGATAATTGCAATTACCACACCTGCAGGTCCGATGTTCTTCTGAACACCACCGTAAATCAGACCATATTTTGTTACATCCATGGGTTCTGATAAGAAACAGGATGAAACGTCAGAAACAAGTACATGTCCCTTAGTATTGGGAAGTTCTTTAAACTTAGTTCCGTAAATGGTATTATTCTCGCAAATATATACGTAGTCAGCATCTTCAGGAATTGCAAGATCTGAACAATCAGGGATATAAGAAAATGTCTTATCTGCAGAAGATGCAACTTCAACTGCTTCACCGTACATCTTAGCTTCCTGATATGCTTTCTTAGCCCACTGTCCTGTTACAATATAAGCCGCCTTTTTGTTCTTCATCAGGTTCATGGGAACCATAGCAAACTGCTGACTTGCGCCGCCCTGTAAGAACAGCACTTTATAATTATCGGGAATGGAAAGCAAATCTCTAAGGTCTGCTTCTGCCTCTTTGATAATGGTATCATAAGCCTTGGAACGATGGCTCATTTCCATTACGGACATTCCTGTTCCCTTATAATCTAACATTTCATCTGCAGCTTCTTTTAATACTTCTTCAGGTAAAACTGCGGGACCTGCTGAAAAGTTGTAAACTCTGGACACTTCTGTTCCCTCCTATAGTTGATTTTTAAAACTAAATCTTAACTATTGTAAACCGATTTAACACTTTCGTCAACCACTTTAGTGTTTTAAATTATTAAATCAGTAAAACAAATTAATAAAACATCACACACGGTGTGCCGATTTCGACCATTTCGTATAACCGGCTCACTTCCTCTAAGGGAGTATTAATACATCCGTGAGAACCGTCTGTCAGATAAATATCTCCTCCGTAATTACTGCGCCAGGATGCATCATGGATACCGATAGCTCCTTTAACAGGTATCCAGTACTTAACAAAAGATTCATAATCCCTTCCTCGAAGCACCCGGTTTTTCTGTTTGGCATATACATAGTTTGTGCCATCCGGTGTTTCCCTTCCTAGACGCATATTTCCCGTAACTACAGGGGTTTCAATTTCCAATTTTCCCTCTTGATAATAATAAAGCATCTGATTGGTCATATCTACCTCTATGTAGGTATTTCCGATATCGTTTTTCCCTTGTTTTCTTGCTGTTTGTAAATAAGCGGGCTCATGTTCCTCTTCTTTCCTTTCAAGGAAAGCCCAAAGCAGATATTCTTTCTCGGCCTTCCGGTCTATCAGATTCCCGTAAATACCGCCTTCTACATAAACAGTATCTCCTCTTGTGGTTTGAAACGCTCTGGTGGTTCCTACCGTATCGTATTCATCAGCAAGACGGTCTACATAGGCGTATACTTTCTCTTCATCCGTACAAAATGCGCCTGTTTCATCATATACAAATCCGCCGTTTTCATCCAGAAGCAGAAAGTCACAAGTCACTGCACTGTCTATCGGTACCCGCTCCTCGCCAAATACATACACTATCCGGCAATCCTGATATTGGGAAAGTTTCTCCCATAACGAAGCAGTTTCCAACATTTCATCCGTAAGAGGCAAATCACGATAACAGCCTTCCGTTTCCAGATTCAGTTCGCTTTTAAAGCCTTCAAATGCCTCGGTAGCCAGTTTTGTAGCTATTGCCACATCCATCACATGGACTCTTTCATTTAACAGGTAATAACCGGATTCATCCTTACTGATTTCAAACCGTCTGTCTTTATCAGGTATTTCTTCAAAAATTCCCGCTATTACAAGTTGATTAGCAAATAGTTCCTTGTCATAGGTAACCTTAGGTTCCACCTGCTTTTCCTTACCGGGCTTGAATAAATAATCAATCCATAAATAGGGATTTTGCTTTTCCATATAAGCCTTAAGATTCTCTGTATAGTCAAAAGTAAGTCCTACATCTTCCGGATGTATGGTATAGGACTTACCACTACTGTCTGTAATGGTAAGTCCTTCATAATGGCACATTTTTATTAATTCTTCATTTACTTCATTTAAGCTTTTCCCGGTACAATATACTCCATTAATCCATGTATTATAGCCAAACCTGTCTTTATAATAGTTTGACAATCCCAAATACATGGAAAATATGGATACCGTAATGATGGCAAAGCCAATCATAAAGCCTTTTAAAAAGTTCTTCTTTTTCATTTTATTTCGATTCTTTTAAATCCGTTGCATCAAATACATCACTAATAGGCGCACCTGCGGGAACCATAGGGAATACCTTATCATCCTCAGGAATCAGGCACTCAATCAAAACAGGCTTCTTTAAAGAAATTGCTTTCTGAATCGCATCAGCAACTTCTTCTTTCTTAGTAACCCTGATAGCTTCACAGCCAAGTCCCTTTGCAACCATACAAAAATCAACGCCATCGTCTAAAACAGTCTGTGAATATCTCTTATCGTAGAAAAGAGTCTGCCACTGTCTTACCATGCCAAGCACATGATTGTTGATAACCACCTGAATAATCGGTATCTGATAACGGCTTGCTGTTGCCAGTTCATTCATATTCATACGGAAACAACCGTCTCCCGCGATATTGATACATATTTTATCAGGTCTGCCCATTTTTGCACCGATGCATGCACCAAGTCCATATCCCATGGTTCCGAGACCACCTGAAGATAAGAAGGTTCTGGGTTCTGAATATTTATAATATTGTGCCGCCCACATCTGATGTTGTCCTACATCCGTAGTAATAACCGCTTTTCCCTCAGTAACTCTGTCTATCTCTTCAATAACATAAGGACAGGATAACGCACCATCTTCATAATTCAAGGGATACTTTTCTTTTAATTCTTTTATATGAGCCATCCACTCGGGGTGTTCCTGCTTCGTCAGTACTTTATTGACCTCACATAAAATTTCCTTAAGATCACCTACTATGTATGCATCAGAGTGGATATTTTTATTAATTTCTGCTGCATCAATATCAATATGAAGGATTTTTGCACCTTTCGCAAATTTTGCAGCATTACCAACTACTCTGTCAGAAAATCTTGCGCCCAGTGCAACAAGTAAATCACAATCGCTGACACCAAGATTGGAGGTTTTTGTACCATGCATACCAATCATACCTGTGTACGCTTCACTGTGTCCATCCATAACGCCTTTCCCCATAAGCGTATCACAAACAGGAGCATCCAAAAGCTGTGCCAGTGTTCTGACCTCCTGTGCAGCACCGGAAATTACGGCACCACCACCCACATAGATGTAGGGCTTCTTTGCTTCCTCCATCAGCTTTACAGCTTTTTCAATATCCTCCCGGGTATACTTACAAGGAACTGTAATTGCTTCAGGAGCAGTTTTTTCGTATTCACATTTATTTGCAGTTACATCCTTAGTAATATCTACCAGTACGGGGCCGGGACGACCGCTTCTTGCAATAGCAAATGCTTTGCGAAGAGTATCTGCAAGGATATTCACATCCTTAACGATATAGCCATGCTTGGTTATCGGCATGGTAACACCTGCAATATCTACTTCCTGGAAAGAGTCCTTTCCAAGTAGCGGCAAATTAACATTACAGGTAATTGCTACCATAGGTACAGAGTCCATATATGCAGTTGCAATACCGGTTACCAAATTGGTAGCACCGGGTCCGCTGGTAGCGAGACATACGCCAACCTTACCGGTTGCACGTGCATAACCATCAGCAGCATGGGCTGCTCCCTGCTCATGAGAGGTTAAAATATGATTAATCTCGTCACTGTGCTTATATAAAGCATCATATACATTTAAAATAGTTCCGCCGGGATAACCGAATACAGTATCAACTCCCTGCTCTTTCAGACATTCTACTACGATTTCTGCGCCTGTCAGCTGCATAACTTATCCTCCCTTATTTGTTTTTACCGGGAATTTCAAGGATTGCTCCTCTGTTTCCGCTGGTAACCATTTCTCTGTATCTTGATAAATAGCCGGATGTTACCTTAGGCTCTCTGGGTTGCCATTTTGCTTTTCTTTCAGCCATTTCTTCATCGGATACTTTAATATCCAGTTTCATTTCAGGAATGTTAATACTAATAATATCGCCTTCCTCTACAAGTGCAATGGGACCGCCTACCGCTGCTTCCGGAGAAACATGACCGATAGACGCACCTCTGGATGCACCGGAAAAACGTCCGTCTGTAATCAGGGCTACGCTAGCTCCCAGTCCCATTCCTGCAATGGCTGAAGTGGGATTCAACATTTCTCTCATACCCGGACCGCCCTTAGGACCTTCATAACGGATCACTACCACATCACCTGCTACGATTTTTCCGCCCTTAATGGCATCAATGGCATCTTCTTCACAGTCAAAAACTCTGGCAGGACCTTCATGTACCATCATTTCTTCCACAACTGCAGAACGCTTTACTACGCTGCCATCCGGTGCCAGATTACCTTTTAACACTGCAAGACCACCTGTAGTGGAATAAGGATTAGTTAACGGTCTGATTACTTCAGGATTTTTGTTCACAGCATGAGCAATACTTTCTCCAATTGTCTTACCACTAACTGTCATGCACTCTGTATTAAGAAGACCCATATCCGCAAGCTGCTTCATAACTGCATAAACACCTCCTGCTTCATTTAAATCTTCCATATAAGTAGGACCGGCAGGTGCAAGATGACAGAAGTTAGGTGTTTTTTCACTAATTTCATTTGCAAAAGCAATATCAAAATCAAAACCGATTTCATGTGCAATCGCCGGCAGATGCAGCATGGAATTGGTGGAACATCCAAGTGCCATATCTACGGTAAGTGCATTTAAAATCGCTTCCTTTGTCATAATATCTCTGGGACGAATATCCTTACGGAGCATTTCCATTACAGCCATACCGGCGTGCTTTGCCAGCTTAATTCTTTCAGAGTAAACAGCGGGAATTGTTCCGTTTCCGGGAAGCCCCATTCCGAGTGCTTCTGTTAAGCAGTTCATGGAGTTCGCCGTATACATACCCGAACAGGAACCACAGGTCGGACAGGTCTTTTCTTCAAACTCACGTACATCCTCTTCTGTCATGGTACCTGCCGCATGGGCACCTACTGCTTCAAACATGGAAGATAAACTTGTTTTCTTCCCTTTTACATGTCCCGCAAGCATAGGTCCACCTGACACAAACACAGTAGGCACATTAATTCTTGCTGCAGCCATCAAAAGTCCGGGAACATTCTTATCACAGTTAGGCACCATAACCAAGGCATCAAACTGATGAGCAAGTGCCATACACTCAGTAGAATCAGCTATCAAATCTCTGGTAACCAAAGAATATTTCATACCAATATGACCCATTGCAATACCATCACATACTGCAATTGCAGGGAAAACTACCGGTACGCCGCCGGCCTGCGCTACTCCTAATTTAACGGCATTTACAATTTTATCCAGATTCATATGTCCGGGAACAATCTCATTATAGGAGCTGACGATACCTACCATAGGTTTCTTAAGCTCTTCCTCAGTAAATCCCAGGGCATTAAATAAACTTCTGTGAGGTGCCTGCTGGATGCCTGCTTTCACATTATCACTTCTCATATTTTTATCCGCCTTTCCTGATTTGTTAAACTATTTCAGCTGCAAGTAAATCTCCCATTTCCTTACAGCCCACCTTCGTGCAACCCTCTGACATAATATCACCGGTTCGATAATTCTTTTTAAGAACCGATTTTACCGCCGCTTCTATTGCGTCCGCTTCCCTATCCAGATCAAAAGAATATCGTAACATCATGGCTGCAGACAATACGGTAGCAATGGGATTTGCAATATCCTTTCCTGCAATGTCCGGTGCCGATCCGTGGCTGGGTTCATAAAGGCCAAATTTACTGTCATTCAAGGATGCACTTGCCAGCATGCCAATAGAGCCTGTAACCATACTTGCTTCATCGGATAAAATATCACCAAACATGTTCTCGGTCAGAATGACATCAAACTGTGCAGGATCTTTCACCAACTGCATGGCGCAATTATCCACCAGCATATGTTCTAATGTTACTTCAGGATAATCCTTCGCAACCTCTTCCACAACCTTTCTCCAAAGTCTGGAAGAGTCCAAAACGTTTGCTTTGTCTACACTTGTCACTTTTTTGCGACGTTTCATGGCAATGTCAAAGCCCTTAATTGCAATTCGTCTGATTTCGTTCTCATCATAAGTAAGCGTATCAATTGCTTTTCTGATACCGTTTTCTTCTACTGTACGCCGTTCTCCGAAATAAAGCCCTCCGGTTAATTCTCGCATAATCATCATGTCAAAACCTGCTTCGCTGATATCCTTACGAAGGGGACATGCTTCTGCAAGCTCTTCATACAAAATAGCGGGACGCAAATTTGCGAATAAATTTAATGCCTTTCGGATCTTAAGAAGTCCTGCTTCCGGTCTTTTCTCCGGCGGAAGCTGATACCAGGGAGACGTAGTGGTATCTCCACCGATAGAGCCCATCAGCACTGCATCTGCGCTCTTTGCATCAGCTATCGCTTCATCTGTAAGTGGGATTCCGTGTACATCAATGGATGCACCTCCCATTAAAATATCCTTATATATCATTTCATGTCCATAAACAGAAGCCACCTTATCAAGAACCTTCTTTGCTTCCGTAACAATTTCGGGGCCGATGCCGTCTCCCGGAATACAGGTGATATGTAACTGCATAGTTGTTCCTCCTTTATAACAAAATAAGGCGCATATCGCGCCTTATTTCTATCGTTCTACTTATTCCGCATTTGCTTTCTCAACCTGAGCAATTGCAGTTTTCTGCATAGGAATACGGCAATTCTTGTTATTACCAAATTCAACGATTACTGTATCATCCGTAATGTCAATGACAATACCGTAAAATCCACTGCTTGTTAATATACAATCGCCGATTTCAAGCGCTGACAGCATAGCTGCTACTTTCTTCTGTTCTTTCTTCTGGGGTCTGATCATGAAGAAGTAAATAAATGCAAAAATTAAAATGATATAAATAATCATAATAATACTGCCACCTGCCATTGATCCGGCTGCTGCTGCATCTGGTCCTGCTGTTAATAAGATACCCATTTTAATTCCTCCTAGATATTCATTCAAATTATACTTAATTCAGCCTAAAAAATATAATACACAATCCCGCTGGTAAAAACAAGCTTTTTCTTATTTTTGTTCCATTCCTGCAAGCTTGCGCTTTTTGTACGCTGCAAATTCACCCTTATCAAGTGCATCTCTGATTTCTTCCATCATGGTATTATAAAAATATAAATTATGAAGAACACATAATCTCATACCAAGCATTTCCTTTGCTTTCAGAAGATGTCTGATATAGGCTCTGGAATAGCGTCTGCAGGCCGGACACTGACATCCCGGTTCAATCGGCTGTTCATCTTTTTCATACTTGGCGTTAAAAAGATTAATCTTTCCAAAATTGGTATACAAATGACCGTGGCGACCGTTTCTGGTGGGATACACACAGTCAAAAAAGTCAACACCGCGTTCTACTGCTTCCAAAATATTGGCCGGCGTTCCTACCCCCATTAAATAAGTCGGCTTGTCCACCGGCAGATACGGTACTGTCTCATCCAACACATAATACATCTCTTCGTGAGATTCTCCGACAGCAAGGCCACCTAATGCATAACCATCCAGATTCATTTCTGATATCCGTTTTGCATGTTCAATTCTGATGTCTGCAAAAACTGCTCCCTGATTGATACCAAATAACATCTGATTCTTATTAATTGTATCCTCAAGGCTGTTTAATCTTGCTATTTCTGCCTGACACCTTGAAAGCCATCTTGTTGTACGCTCTACCGATGCCTGTACATAGCTCCGCTCCGCCTTACTGGACGGACATTCGTCAAAAGCCATCGCTATGGTAGATGCTAAATTTGATTGAATCTGCATACTTTCCTCCGGTCCCATAAATATTTTCCGGCCGTCAATATGCGAGTTGAAATATACACCTTCTTCTTTGATTTTACGAAGGGATGCAAGGGAAAACACCTGAAAGCCGCCTGAGTCTGTCAAAATCGGCTTGTCCCATGACATAAATTTATGAAGACCGCCAAGTTCTTTTATCAGCGCATCTCCGGGTCTGACATGTAAGTGGTAGGTATTTGATAACTCCACCTGTGTTTTTATCTGCTCCAAATCTTCCGTGGAAACCGCACCTTTAATTGCTGCTACGGTTCCTACATTCATAAAAACAGGGGTCTGGATTACACCATGCACTGTGGTAAACTCTCCGCGCTTGGCCCTGCCTTCCTGCTTTAACAATCGATACATAGTTTCTCCTTATGCAGTCATACCTATAAATATTTATTCCAAAACTCTTCTAATGTAAGATTTTCCTGTGCCATCACCGCAGCTGCTTCTTTACCTACATAGCGGAAATGCCAAGGTTCATATTCTATACTCGTAATGTATTCTTTTCCCTTCGGATAGCGAAGAATGAAACCATATTCGTAGCTGTGCTCTGCCAACCATTTTCCTGCGGCAGTATCTGCAAATCCTTCATCCAAAGTAATGTAATCATCCGATACAATATCAATTGCTAATCCTATCTGATGCTCACTTGCTCCCGGAACGGTAACAGCCTGAGAGGAAATGCAATATGCCTCCATATAGGACATTCCTTTAGACATATAAATCTCTATCTTTCGGTTAAATAAATATTTCTGTCTGTTAAGGTCACGATACGGCGAACATATTGCCAATGTAACACCGTCCTTTTTGGCCGCCTGCATCATAGAAAGCAGCTCTTCGATAATGCGCTCATCACATTGCATATTACCTTTGATGGTTTTGATATCGCCCAGTTTAAAAGTATAGTCATCAGGAACCGGATGCTGCTTATTAATCAGAACCAACTTCCAATCATCTGCTGAAAATTGATATTCTTCCTGCACCTCGCTTACTTCAATAGCAGTATCTTCCAAGCTGTCTTCAGAAAGCAGCTGTTCATTTTCTTCCAAAATATCAGTTAACGAGTACTTTTCAGCATTCTCCATATCATGAAGTTCTGCATCCTCATACCCTTCCAAAACATCTTCATCATCAAGAACCTGTAAATCATCCAGTGCAGTTTCCTCATATTCCAAAAGCGTGATATCTGATTCCTCAGTAGCCGGAACTGCCTCCTGAATCATATCTCCCGAAGTAAAGCCCATCTCCTCCTGAAACACCGGGAAAGCAAAACTGTTTCCTAACATAAAACAAAGCAAAATAAAAATGGTACAAGCAAAACGTTTGGTTCCTCTTCTGAAATAATCCCCTAAATTGCACAGCAACACACTAATTGCCAGTCCGATAATAGCCGGAACAATCAGCAATCTGTATCTCTTTCCTATATAAATAAAAAAGGATGTCGCTCTGCTTCTAAAAGATCGTTTCATTCGTACCCCACTTATTTTATCTTACGCCATTATTCATTATCATATCACAAAACCATTTTTTTTGCATCAATTTTATGAATTTTCCTATAAATAGAAGCATTTTATTGCTTAAGCGTTTTTTTTGGGCTATAATCAGATAGTAAATTTAACCATATGCTAATTATGAAATTTTATATACTGATGCATTTTATGAAAGGACAATACTTGATATGGCAGGTTCAACATTCGGAACAATTTTTAAAATTACCACATGGGGTGAATCTCACGGCAAAGCCTTAGGCGTCGTAATCGACGGCTGTCCCGCCGGTTTATCCTTATGTGAGGATGATATCCAGATTTATCTGAACAGACGAAAGCCCGGACAAAGCAGCATTACTACTCCCCGCAAGGAAGCTGACAGCGTAGAAATTCTTTCCGGCGTTTTCGAAGGCAAAACAACAGGTACCCCAATTTCCCTACTGGTGCGGAATACTTCTCAGAAATCATCTGACTACAGTGAGATAGCTTCCTACTATCGTCCCGGCCATGCGGATTATACCTTTGACGCAAAATATGGTTTTCGTGATTATCGCGGCGGCGGACGTTCTTCCGGTCGTGAAACCATCGGTCGGGTAGCTGCCGGCGCAATTGCCGCTAAGATTCTTAAAGAAATGGGGATTACCGTAATGGCATATACTCATTCCATCGGTCCTATCAGTGCAGATTTATCTAATTTTGATAAAGATGCTATTTTCACTACTGCCACCTGTATGCCCGATCGTCTGGCAGATGCAAAAGCAACTGCTTATCTTCAGGAGTGCATGCAGCAAAAGGACTCTTCAGGCGGTATTGTGGAATGTATGGTGCAGGGACTTCCTGCAGGAATCGGAGAACCTGTCTTTGACAAACTGGATGCTAACCTTTCTAAAGCTGTCATGTCCATTGGTGCTGTCAAAGCTGTTGAAATCGGCGACGGAGTTTTGGTTTCTTCTGCTAAAGGCTCCGAAAACAATGATGCTTTTGTTGCAGATAACCAATCCGTCTCCAAGAAAACCAACCATTCCGGCGGTGTTTTAGGCGGCATCAGCGATGGGGCTGATTTAATTTTAAGAGCACACTTCAAACCTACTCCTTCTATTTTCAGCAAGCAGGAAACCGTAAACAAATCCGGTGAAAATATTGAAGTAGAAATCAAAGGCAGACATGACCCCATTATTGTTCCCAGAGCCGTAGTCGTAGTAGAATCCATGACAGCTCTCACCATTCTTGACGCCTGCATGTTGAATATGAGCACTCGAATTGATTACCTGAAAAATTTCTATCATAAGTAATTCATATTATCATTTTAATTATTATATGATATAAAATAGCCGGTTATATCTTCCCGAAGGGCCCTGTAAAAACGTAACAGAGCGAGAACGCGCCTAAGGAAGATATACCGGCTTTCTATATTTCTCTATATTATTCCCTCTATCTATTCTTCCCCTTTCAACTTATGGAAAATAATACAATTCGGTCTGTCAATCTTCATTTCCTTTCCGTTCATTACCAAAGTTCCCTTCTCCAAATCTACATTAAAGAAAGTCATGGAATTAGATTCATGGTTTAATGACACCAAATGTTTATTATCCGGGAACAAAGTAGCATCCTTAGGGTAGTCTCCGCTTACCGGCAAACAGAATATTTTTGTAAGCAAGCCGCTTGCTTTATCTATGGAATATACTATGACACTGTTATCCCCTGCATTTGAACTGCAAATATAGTTAAAATCTGCCGAAAAATTAAGGGCACTGGCCGCAGAACCGCCTGCATGGTAGGAATTCAGAGTGGAAATATTCTGAATCTTTTCAAATACAGGATTGTTATGTTCATCTACCTCATAGGTATACACATCAATATAATTTTTAAGTTCATGTACAATATAAAGATATCTTCCGTCTTTGGAAAACTTAAGGTGTCTGGGGGCTGATTCCTGTTCACTTCTGATTACATCCACCTGACGAAGCTTGCCTGTTGTGTGATTAAGTTCATATACCACAACATGGTCCATTCCGATATCTGCCACGCAAAGAAACTTATTATCTCTTGTCATCTTTACACAGTTGATATGAGGTCTAAAATTGCGTTCTGCTATGCTTCCCAGTCCCTTATGGAAAATTTCTTCGGTAATCTCTCCGATAGAGCCATCTTCATTGACCCTAAGTGCAGTAAGCTTTGCATCATGATAACCGGCAACAAAGAGAAACTTGTCATCATAATCAGTAGATAAATAGCATCCTCTCATTCCGTTAATAGATGCATGATTCAATACCTCTAAGCTACCATCCTTTAAAATCTTATAAGCCTCTACGCCAAAATCAGTAATAGAATACAAATACTTTTGGTTATGAGAAACAGTTACATAGGAAGAATTGGTGATTTCCACCTGATCTTTTTCCGTGAATCTTCCCTTTTCTACATCTACATCATAAATCCGGATGCCGTAACTGCTTTTATTACCATAAGTATAAGTTGATACATATGCAATATATTTATCTTTTTTCATAGTCGACAAAGCCTTTCTTTTCTTTCTTTTCTTTATCTGATTTGTCCGTTTCCCTTAATGGCATATTTATATGAGGTCAGTTCCCTAAGCCCCATGGGACCTCTGGCATGAAGCTTTTGGGTGCTGATACCGATTTCCGCACCAAAACCGAATTCAAAACCGTCCGTAAATCTTGTAGAAGCATTGACATAAACGCATGCCGCATCCACACCATTCAAAAATGCCTCCGCATTCTGCATATTTTCAGTAATAATTGCCTCCGAATGTTTGGTGTTGTAACGGTTAATGTGTGCAATTGCTTCCTCAACACTATTGACAGTCTTAACAGAAACAATATAATCAAGATATTCCGTACCGTAATCCTCCTCTGTAACCGGAACACAGTCAATTACTTGTGCAGTCTTTTCATCTCCACGGATTTCCACCTGCTTTTCCTTCAATTTCTCTGCCAGCTTAGGAAGCAACACATCCTTAATATTTTCATGAATGACTAGAGACTCACAGGCATTGCACACACCGATTCTTTGGGTTTTTGCATTGAAAATAATGGAAATTGCCTTGTTCACATCTGCAGATTCATCTACAAAAATATGGCAGTTTCCGGTTCCTGTTTCTATAACAGGTATGGTACTGTTCTCTACCACGCTGCGAATCAGACCGGCACCGCCTCTGGGAATCAGCACATCCACATATTCCTTCAATCGCATAAATTCCTGTGTTACGCTTCTGTCTGTTGCTTCGATTAGCAAAATAGCATCCTCAGTAATACCGGATTCCTTAAGTGCGCACCTAATGACATCCGTAATTGCTTTATTAGAATAAAGCGCATCGCTGCCACCTTTTAATATCACGGCATTACCGCTTTTAAAGCAAAGTCCGAAGGCATCTGCCGTTACATTTGGTCTGGATTCATAAATAATGCCGATAACACCCATGGGTACTCTTCTTTTTTCAATTTGAAGACCATTGGGACGATTATAGGATTCCAACACTTCTCCGATAGGATCCGGCAGCTCCGTTACCTGGATAAGTCCTTCTGCCATTGCTCTAATTCTTTCTTCCGTCAGGCGCAGACGGTCCAAAAGCCCGCTGTGCATTCCTTTTTCTTCTCCGGCCTTAAGGTCAACCGCATTGGCTTCTATCAACTTGTCTGTTTCTTTTACAAGTGACTTTGCAACATGGATAAGGGCATCGTTTTTTTCCTTCGTGGTTAATTTTTGAAGTGCAAATTTTGCTGTAACAGCCTTTTGTCCCAATTCTGTTAAATTTATCATGTCCATTACTCCTTTATCCGTCTTAAGCTTTGATAATTCCATTCTCTGTTACGATTAAATCCATTCTCCTGTCGTGGCTTTCTGTGGGAATCATTTTTGCAATCTGGCAGGAAAACGCCAGCCCCACTGCTGTTACATTGTCACCGCATTTTTCAAGGAATCTGTCATAAAAGCCTTTTCCGTAGCCCATTCTGTGGCATTCATAATCAAATACCGTTCCGGGAACCAAAACTAAGCATCTCTTTTCTTGTAAAACGGTTTCCTTCAAAAGCATCTCCGGTTTTTCCACCGGTTCCCTAATCCCCTGATATCCGGCTTCCAAATCATCTAAAGAACGAATTTCATAAAATACAATATCAAATCCAATTACCCTGGGAGCAAAAACCCGTTTTCCGGATGTTAGCAATTCTTCTGCCAGCAGCGTAGTCATTACCTCTGACCTGTAATCCATATATAAAAAGACTGCTTCTGACTCTCTATAACACGTTTCCTTTTTTAGCAGCTCAGCAATCGTACCACTTTTTTCCTTCCGCTGCGACAAACTGAGTGCATCTCTTTTTGCCAGATATTTACTTCGAATACTCTGCTTACTTATTACTTTCTTTTCTTCCATAAACAGCCCTCCTTAGTTTATCCGACAGATTTCCTTTAAGATATCTTTATCCTGCCGTAATTTGTTTTGCAATTTCTTCTGCCACTTTAATTCCATCCATGGCAGCCGAAGTAATTCCTCCTGCATATCCGGCACCTTCACCACAAGGGAAAAGGCCTCTTACTGTTGATTGCAGACTGTCATCTCTGATAATTCTGACCGGAGAAGAGGTTCTGCTTTCAATTCCTTCTACCAGAACCGCATCATCCGCAAACCCTTTTATTACTTTTCCGAATTGCTCCATGCCTTCTACAAACGCCCTGCTTAATTCCCCGGGCAGAATCTCATGTACCGGCGCCATGCACCATTGTCCTTTGATGCATGGAATAAAACTATCTTGATTAGGAAATAGCTGTACCTCGGATAGTTTCTCCTTACCGGAACAATCATATTTTTCCAATTCGGCATCTGTAATCATTGCCTGCTTAAATATGCCATATCTCTCTACGGGTATTTTCCCTTTTCCAATCCTGTAGGCATTTTCTTCAATTTTTCTCTGAAAAGCTACCCCTGCAAGCGGATGCTCACTTTCAAAATCTTCCGGTGTTATCGAAACAATAATAGCACTGTTAGCGTTCTTACTGTCTCTTGCATGATAGCTCATTCCATTGATTGCTAATCTTCCTTCTTCTGAAGACGCATTTACCACATATCCACCCGGGCACATACAAAAGGAATAAACGCCTCTATCACCTGCGGAAGCTGTTACCTTATAGGGAGCGCTTCCCAGCTTTGAAACCTCATCACATCCGTATTGGGCTCTGTTTATTATTACCTGCGGATGCTCAACACGAAATCCTACTGCAAAAGGCTTCGCTTCCATTTGAAGTCCCGTATCATATAACATCTGAAAAGTATCCCTTGCACTATGTCCAGGTGCCAATACTACAAACTGTGCCGGAAAACATTCTTTGTCATTAATAATAACTGCATTGATTCTGCCGTTTTCTGTTTTAAATCCGGTTACCTTAGACTGAAAGCGGACTTCCCCGCCCCATGCAATAATCTGCTTACGCATATTGGTAATTACGGTCTTTAATACATCCGTACCTATATGAGGTTTATAATCATAAAGAATTTCCTCCGGTGCTCCTTCCTGTACAAAAACAGAAAGCACTTTCCTGTTTCTTCCGTATTTATCCTTTACCAGTGTATTCAACTTACCGTCTGAAAAGGTTCCGGCACCTCCTTCTCCAAACTGTACATTGGATGTAAGATTAAGCTTCCCGGTTTTCCAAAAAGTTTCTACATCTTCAGTTCGTTCTTCAATACAACTGCCTCTTTCCAAAACGATAGGCTTAAATCCTGCTTCTGCAAGCATATAGGCACAAAATAATCCGGCCGGTCCCATGCCGATTATCACGGGACGTACTTCACCGCAGTACTCTGATATCGGGAATTGGTAAGGTTCCTCTCGGTGAAGAATCACATTCTTTTTATCACAATGCTTATATACTTCCTTTTCATTTTTTACATGAACATCTATCAAATAGTTAAAGTATAACTCCGGTTTTTTACGGGCATCAACCGAACGCCTGACAATATGGATATCCGGTTTTCCATTGATGTGCAAAAGCTTACACACTTTTGCTTCCAATTGAGCATTACTATGTCCTATCGGCAACTTTAACTGATTAATTCTCAGCATGCTTTTCCTCTCCGTGGTTTTCAACCTCAAGTGATTTCGTTGAACTGCCTGCCGCATTTCTTCCTGCAATATAACCACTGGTCCATGCCCACTGTAAATTATATCCACCGCATTTGCCATCTACATCAATGACCTCGCCGGCAAAATAAAGTCCCGGACATTTCATCGATTCCATCTGCGTACTGATTTGCATAAAATCAACACCACCTGCACAAACCTGTGCATGTTCCATGTCATTTACCGACTCAATATGTATCGTAAGATTACGGTAAGACATTATGAATTCCCAAACCTTTTTAAATCCAAGTTGCGAAATTCTGTCCGCAGGTTTTATTCCGCTTGCTTTCAACATAGCCTGGTTTATTTTTTTATTTATTGTTCCCAATAAAAACTCTTCTATGGTAGAATCCATATAATAGTCATAACGAAGCCTCATTTGATATTCAAAAGCTTTCTGTTCCTGATCCGGGAAAAAATTCACGGAAACACAGACTCTCTTCCCTTCTTCTATAGCATATGCTGCCATTCTGCTGAATTGGAAAATAGGAATACCTGACAACCCGTAATCTGTAAACTGTACCTCTCCTTCTTCTTCCCCGAGAAGTATTCCATCTGCCAGAAGAGAAACCTTCGCCTGACATCTGACACCTGATACTGCTTTAAAAAAAGTCTTATCAGATGCACGAAGCTGTACAAGACCGGGCACCACTTTATTTATGGTATGACCAAATCCTTCTGCCAGCTTAAAACCGGTGAGCCCGTCATTCTTTTTTAATGAAGCGGGTCCTCCGCATGCAATCACTAATTTATCAAATTCCCATACCTTACCGTTTCCCATTACCGCAAAGGTATTTGAATCTTTTTGATATTCAGCCATAGTAATATCACAGTCTGTAACCGTTTCAATATTGTCATTTTTTAAATTCCTTCGAAATACGTCAAGAACCGTCGATGCTTGCTCCGAATAAGGATACAAATATCCGTTTTTACTACGCACCATCATACCTCTGCTTTCAAAAAAGGAAAGCATGTCCCAAATCGAGTATACTCCGAAAATTGTATGCAGTTTTTCCTTATCTGCACAATAATACTTACTCATATTAAATTCCAAGTTACTTAAATTACATTTTCCGTTCCCGGTAGCCAGTAATTTCTGTCCTACTCTTTCATTTTTTTCAAACAGCGTAACTTTTGCATTATAATTTGCTGCCGTTATGGCTGCCATCATTCCGGAAGCTCCTGCCCCTATAATTCCCACTCTCATATGCCTGTCCTCACAGTTCATTCATAATTTTAACTTGAATATGATTCCAAAAAGTGATACAACTCATTCTCATCAGAAATATATTTCATATGAATTACTTCTTTTTGTAGCTCTTTCGGTAAATCCTCAGTTTTAATTCCTGTATTCATATAAAAATATTTAAGACTTTTATCATAAACTACAACATTATGATTTTCATTAATTAAATAAAATCCGCTTTCCTGCTTTTCATAATTCTTTTTTATAATTACTTTGTCTTCCGAAAATGACAGAAGTTCTATGCCCAGAAAGCCCTTTTCCAAATCGGTAAGAGATGGACTTTTATCATACGCTCTTAATGCTTCTTCCAACTTTTCCCTGTTATAACCGATATAGCAATCCGGTGTTACCTCTTCTTTTTCTTCTGCAATTCCTGTAGGTAAATCATAGGATATTACCACATAACTGGTATCTGCCGTAATAACCTGTTCTGCAGCATATGCAGTTTCTACTACTGCCTCTGTCTGAGTTTTTTCTGATTGGATATCATTACCTTCCTGACATTGTTCTCCCGGATAAAAATAATCCTGCGCTACAGAACCGGTAATATATCCAAGCAAAAACATAGCAGTCGGATAAACAAAAAGTATACTGATACGTCTTACAAATTTCATAGAAGATCACCTTTTCTATTTATTTATAATCAGTATCAGCTAAAACCCGAAAAGCTATTCACTAAAGAAGATGCAATGTTCTTCCTATACGAATTAATAATCTTCCAAGCAACATATTCTCTAATTCTTTTTCATTTACACATCTGATTGCCAGTAGCAAAACAACATATGCTGCTATTCCTACGGGTAAACAAATAAAGAAAGAAATGGTACTTCCTGTTAAAGAAATAAATGCCTTATTCAGAAGCATCACTATCAAGCCTGATATTCCTGCAGCAACTACAGGAAATGCAAAACTCCGTACCCACTCCTGAATATACTGATATTCTTTTCTGATTATAACAAATCCTGCTATAGTCAGAATTCCGTAAAATACGATACTTCCTATTACTAAAGATAATATCCCCAAGCCTGTACTTGTCAAAAGAATATAAATTAATATAATTGCAGCCGCAAAAGCGATTCCTCCATAAATCAATACATATTGGGATTTTCTAAGACGAATCAATATGTGTGAAAAAATAACTGCAAACACATAAAAAATTATATTAATGCTTCCCCATGTCATCCACGTGGCAACAGTCATATTATTTCCCTTAAAAAATAAATTTAAAATATTTTCAGCAAGCACTGCTGTAAATATTGTAGCCGGCACGGTCCAAATAACGCATTGATGTATCATAAGCGCAATTTTCTCTTTTACGATTCTATATTCTTCCCTTTCTGTCCAATATACAATTTTACGTACAGGTTCAATTCCCGGCAATGACAATAAAGCTGATATCAAACCGATAACAACTAATAATTTCCCGTAATAGTTTCCCCATTGAAGCACTCCATCTGTTTCAGCAGAAGCTAAATGCATATAAATACATCCGCTAAAAAACGGCAGTCCGTGAAAAATCAATCCGATTCCTGCATAAGGCATTGCACCTACAGATAACATACGAGTGATGTACATGCTTTTTTCCGTATATTTCTGTAAATCTCTGCTCTCTTGCTTTTTTGCCCTTCTTCTGTATAACAGATATAATAGAAATGCATGCAGAAAACAAAATACAGAAGATATCAAAATCCCTACACAGGCCCCCATTGCACCATATGCAGGTGCATAGCTTTGATTTAACAACAGCGCTGATACCTTTTGTCCGTAACCATATGCAATATACGCTCCGGTAAGTCCGCCGGCAAACAGAAATACCAACTCAATTATTTTTGAATGCGTTGCCGGAACTTTTGAACCATTTCCCTGAAAATACCCTTTCAAAACACCTGTCAGCAAGCAGAAAACTACTGCCGGTGCCATCACACTTACAGCCAATCCGCAAAGAGACATGCCCATAAGCTTTTCTGCCAGAAAATTCCCCGAAACAAAAAGAATAACACATAGCATCACACCCAATATACCACTGAGTAATAAAGCTCCATTCAAAACCTTTTGTGCATTCTTAAACTGTTCTCTTTTCATGCGGAATCTGATTAAAGCCGCTGTTGCTTCTGAAAGCCCGTAAGCAAATACAAATCCGATAACAAGATACAGTTCATATACAATTCCGAAATAACCTACACCCTTTTCACCAATCAGATGAAAAAGCGGAATTCTGAAAATCAGGCTTCCTGCATAAGTAAGTATCCCTACTACTATATAATAATCTCTTCTGATATTTCTCTTTTCTTTAGTTCTTCTTTCCTGTACGTCCATATGGTCTCCCGTTATCCTGTGTTTCTTTTACACATCTCTGGTAATTCCCAAAAAATTTAATATTTCATTTTGTTTTTTTTCCATCACCTCGGCCTCATCCGGTTCCATGTGATCATATCCGCATAGATGAAGCAGGCTATGGGTTACCAAAAATGCAAATTCTCTTTTTTCTGAATGGCCGAATTGAATTGCCTGTTCTTTCACTTTTTCTACAGAAATCACAATATCTCCTAATAGAAGTTCACCTGTTTCCGGTTCAAAGCAATCCGCTTCCGCTTCCTCTGCTGCTGAAAAATCTCCTTCTCTTTCAAACTCAATCATCGGGAAGGAAAGCACATCCGTTGGGCTGTCTATCTTCCTGAATTCATTATTGTATTGTCTGATGCCCTGATTATCGGTAAGAAGCAAGTTTACCTGAGCTTCATAAGGGCACCCTTCTCTTTCAAGTACTGCATTCATTAATTCTACTAATAATTGCTCGATATCAAACGGAAATTCCGTATTTGTCTCATTTTCAACGTAAGAAGTCATAATACAAACGTTCCTCCGAAAGTATTTTTTTCATTTCTTCCAATTCACCTAAAGAAATTTGGCTATAGTTAAATAACCCGCTCTCAAATTTCTTTTTAAATACAGCCGAAATCAATTTGTCATAGTCCATCTGTGCTTTTGGATCTTTGGAGAACAAATAACTGATTGAAGAAATCACAGTATCTGCAATCATCAGAACTACCGTTTCTTTTTTAACCAGTTGCTGCTCTTTATCCAGATATTCTTTCAATACCTCTTGCACGGTCTTAGGATAATCATATTCTTCCAGTATGGTTTTCGCATTTTCCCAGTTGCTTTCCCCTAACAGGATTCCTATTTTATGGTAGTATCCTCCGGCTTTTGCAACTGCGTCATCCATTGACAGTCTTTTTGCAATGCGGTCACATAAATATGCAGTATGGACAGCATGATAGTATTCTTCTTTTGAATGTTCCTTCAGTCTTACAAGAAGAGGACATTCCGGATCATTAATATCCATGTACAAATCTCTGGTTTTATTGATAACCGTAACGCTGAAATATCGTAATAATATTAAAAGCAGAATCAGGCAAATCAGAATATTTACTGCAGGTATCAGAATCATACCGATATGCAGAGTTTCATTTACCATTAATATACTGTTAATGCATAAGCAGAGAAACTGTATCATTAAAGAAACAAACAGTACCATTCCTACCTTAAACGTATCATGCAACGATGAAAAAAGCACGATTCCCACCAAACCGCCAAAAAAGTACAAAACAAATAACGATGCCGAATTGCTTCCGAATAATAATAAAGTAATCAATAAAAGTCCACTGCCTGCACATAATCCCGTAAGCTGATTAGAAAACAGCATCAGCCCTATATAGATAACCAGAAAAATCCACCCATTCTCCGGCAGCAACGGAAAAATTACGCTACATGCTAAAGAACAACTGTATGCCACTGTAAATCTATGCAAATTTTCTTCGTTGTCATATAACAGCTGTCCACGCTCTATAGCTGTTTCCAGAGAAAATACTACACATCCTGACGCAATCATCGCCAGAATCGCCAGTCTTACCATTTCATAAATGCTTTTTCCGTAGAGCCAAGACGCCAGTATTCCCACTAACACAGTTGCTACAATAATAAGTACTTCCCAAAGTACATTTTTATTTTTCCTTTTTCCCATAAGCTGTTTTCCTGTTTTTCGGTTTTCCCGAATTACTTTCTTTCGCTTCGTAATTTTCGTATGCTTTTACAATCTTTTGTACTAACGGATGACGCACTACATCCTTGCTTGTCATATTACAAAATGCGATTCCTTCTATTCCACGCAGTACTTTTCCTGCTACATCCAGTCCTGATTGTACTCCGGCTGCCAAATCCTTTTGGGATGCATCACCTGTTACAATTACTTTAGATCCGAATCCGATTCTGGTCAAAAACATTTTCATTTGGGCCGGAGTCGTATTCTGTGCCTCATCTAAAATGATATAAGCATTATCTAAAGTACGACCTCTCATATACGCAAGCGGTGCCACCTCTATAAGACCTTTTTCCATATTTTTCATGAAGGTCTCGGCTCCCATAATCTGATACAGAGCATCATATAAAGGGCGAAGATAAGGATCTACTTTGCTTTGTAAATCACCCGGTAAGAACCCCAATTTTTCTCCTGCTTCAATGGCAGGTCTTGTTAGGATAATTCTTTCAACCTCCTGATTTTTAAAAGCTGTAATTGCCATAGCCATAGCCAGATAAGTTTTACCGGTACCTGCAGGTCCCAGCCCAAACACTACCATATTATTTCTGATTGCATCAATGTACTGCTTCTGTCCCAATGTTTTTGGTTTCACCGGCTTACCGGAAACTGTATGGCAAATAAAATCTTTATCTATTTCAAGTAATACTTCATCTTTTTCTTCCATATTCATGGCTATCGCGTAATCCACCCTTTGCTCCTCGATTGCATTTCCCCTAAGGGAAAGTTCCGTTAGTTCCTCTAAAATAGCAACCACACGTCTCACTGCTTCTTCTTTACCAGAAACCCTGATACTTCCGTCTCTATCTACTATTGAAACCGAAAACTGTCTTTCCAACTTTTTGATATTTGTATCATACTGCCCGAACACATTCTGAATTTGTTCTGCAGGTATCTGTATTCCTTTTGAAACTTCTGCCATTCATACTCCTGATTATTGTATTTTTTCAAAGGTATCTGCCTTCTTGTTAACTGTTAAAATCACCTTTAGAGTCCAGATTCCCTTATACTTGTTTATTGTAACATTTTTTTCTATAATTTGTACCCCTTTTTCCTCTAAAGTTTGCAGTTTTTTTTGAATTTGACGTTCAAAAGTTTCCTTCACCTCTTCTTTCGAATAAGTTGTCTCCTCTTCCCGATATTCCCTTATTTGTTTTTTGCCGTAACAAACAGGTATTTTATAGTCTCCAAACAAGTATATTTGTTCCCATTCTTCCACAACATCATATTGTTCATAAGGGAGAAAAAAAACGGGAATTCCGATTTCAACAAAAGAAATCCTTACCAAATACCTTTCTTTTGTTTCTCCTGAATATATTTTCTTTTTATAGTTCTCCGTCAGCTGCTGTGTTATCGACATGCTGCTTTCTATCACAACATCGGCATCTGCTTTACAATATTCATATCGTTTTACAGTAGCATCCTCACTATAAATCGGTATACATCCTTCTACCAAAATGTCCCCCTTCTTCACCTCTGTTCCGATGCTCACCTTTGGAATACCTGTTCTTGTTACCATATTTGTTACTACACCGTCAGTGTCTGCAATTAAATGATAGCCACCTTTGTCCTGTCCCTTTTCATCTGTGTAGTTCTGAATCAAATCATTTTCCTTCAAATTAATTATCAGTTTTGTTCCGTCAATCTTTGCTGAAGTCCATGTCACCAGTTCATATTCGTTTCGGATTGCTTTTTCCAGTGCTTCTATATCAATATCCTTTTTCCTTGTTCCCGGAGTTATCTTGTAATTAGTAAGGAAATCAGTAAACACCTCATCGGTGATATAATAGTTGCCGGATAGTTCAATATTTAAAATAAAACTTTCCATCCATATCCAGAATAATAAACTAAGAAAAATTCCTGCCACAAAAATCTTACGTTTTCCGGCTTTCTGTGAAAAAAAAGGCAGTCCACAACGCTTTGTTATGGCCACCCTTGTTCCCGTTTTTCTGGTGATGGATTTTAAGCTGTAGAAGCCTTTGAGTGTAACGCACATGGTATAATAGTCCCCATGGTTTTTTATGTTCCAGAGCAGAATATTATGATTTCCGCAAAGATTCATAAAACGCTCCGGAGAAAATCCCCACACTCTGATACATAAATATCCTTTCAAGTACTGAATTGCATGTAACATTCGTCACCTCACACCATGTATCTTTTCTTTTTGCCTATAAATAGCGCACAGCGTTAATTCTACCGCTAATTTTCATATCCTCATTGGTGTAATATACAATGTTCAGTCTTTTACCCGTAAGCTCAATTTTGTGATTTTTACCTTGTAACAAAATAACTTCCGGAGAATACTCTAAAATTCCTTTATAATTCTCGACGAAAACTTCACAATTCCCGGTCACGGTCACGATTGAGGCTCCTAACAGGGAATCCTTTGGGAGCTTTAATGACTCCACCATCAGTTCTTTTCCTCTATTCAGTTGTGCTCTTTTATTGCTTAAGCCTATTTTTTTCATATTCTACTATATGATAAAAAAGGCTTTCCTATGATTAATTTAAAATTCCGAAAATAACCGGACGTTCTGTATTTTTTTCATCGCCGATTTCATATGCTGCCAGCAAACGCTCCTTGCAAGCAAGCATTTTATTCTCATCATTGTAATGAATATGTGCCAGCACATCTCCCTTTTTAACGTAATCACCTGTTTTTCTGCAAAGAACAATGCCTACAGATAAATCGATTTCGCTTTCCTTGGTTTCCCGGCCGCCGCCTAATATCAGGGAGCAAATACCCACTTCATCACATATGATTTTACGGATAAATCCTTCCTTTTGAGCTTTTACCTCTAAAATGCCTGTTGCTTTTGGCAACCGTTCCGGTTCATATACTGTCTGTCTGTCGCCGCCCTGGGCTTCCACAAAATCCGCCAGCTTTTCGAGGGCACTTCCGTTTTCGATTACGTCCTTAAGCATTTCACGTGCCTGTTCATAATCAGATGCCACACCACCTGCCATTAGCATACAACTGCCTAATGTCATACATAGCTCGGTAAAGTCTGCAGGTCCCTGTCCTTTCAGAGTATCAATTGCCTCCTTTACCTCCAGCGCATTACCTACCGCATAGCCTAACGGCTGATCCATATCAGAAACGACCGCCATCATGCTTCTTCCTGCATTTTTTCCTATTGTTAGCATTTCTTTTGCGAGCGCAAAAGCGTCTTCCTCTGCCTTCATGAATGCACCGCTTCCTGTTTTTACATCCAGCACAATAGCATCAGCTCCTGCCGCAAGCTTTTTACTCATAATGGAAGATGCAATTAAGGACATATTATCTACGGTAGCAGTTACATCCCGAAGTGCATACAACAGTTTATCTGCCGGGGCTAAATCCTTTGTCTGACCCATAATGGAAATGCCGATTTCATTTACGTTTTTGATGAAATCTCTTGTTTCAATTCCGGTCGAAAAGCCATTAAAACTCTCCAGTTTATCAATCGTTCCGCCTGTATGCCCCAGACCTCTTCCGCTCATCTTGGCAATCTTGACCCCACAAGCAGCCACCATCGGTGTCAGGGCAAGGGATGTTTTGTCTCCCACACCACCGGTACTGTGCTTATCAACTTTAATTCCTTCAATTGCAGACAAATCAAGGGTATCTCCGCTTTCTGCCATAGCCATGGTAAGCTGAAGAGTTTCTTCTTCATTCATTCCTCTGAAATAGATTGCCATCATCATGGCTGACATTTGGTAATCGGGAATACTTCCGGCAGTGTAGCCCTCTATCATAAACCGGATTTCTTCTTTAGAAAGGATACCTCCGTTTCTTTTTTTCATAATCAAATCATACATTCTCATATAAGGTTACACTCCTATTTATGGTAGGGTTCCCCCATAATAATGCGATAGCTTCTGTAAATCTGTTCCAACAAAATCACACGCATCATCTGATGGGGAAATGTCATATCAGAAAAACTGATTGCTTTATCAGCCGCCCGGGAAACACTTTGATGTAATCCCAGTGATCCGCCTATAATAAACTGGATATGGCTTTTTCCCTGAATTCCCAATCGTTCTATTTGTCCGGCAAAGCCGACTGAATCCGGCTTTTCACCAAGAATCTCCAGCGAGTATACATAAGCGTCTTCCTTAATATGTCTTAGAATACGTTCTGCTTCCTTTGCCTTAATTTGTTCTTCAACCAGCTCGCTTGCATGATCGGGAGTTTTTTCATCTGCCACTTCGATGATTTCCAATTTACAATATTTTGATAGTCTTTTTTCATATTCTGCTACGGCATCCCTGAAATATTTTTCTTTGATTTTGCCTACGCAGATAATTGAAATTTTCATGCCTGTCCATCCTCAAAAATTTCGGGATAAATCTCATCCAGTAAGCGGTCAAGATAGGCCTCGTCAAGATTCATAAACTGCCTCTTCACCATCTCTTTCATCAGTTCGAAGCGTGGAAAATATTTCAATTCATCCGGTGTGTGTTCATCAAAAGAAAGCATTTCGTCAGCATTTTCTTTCAGAATATTTTCCAAACACCATTTTTTAATTTCCTGTGTCAAATTATTTTCTTTCTTAGCCTTCTTATCCAAAATTTTGGAATTTCTGAAGGATACAATACCCATAATAAAAAATAAGAGAAATAATGAACCCATAACACCGGATATCATATACTTATTTCCTATCAGTCTGTGAATGGGCAACATATCAAAGAAGTATAAAACAATAAGCACCAGTCCGATTCCGCCTACTGATAAAAGAACATAGGCAGAGGTTCTGTTTTCTACTGCACGTTCTTCATGATTCACATAAATTCCGCGATAAGCATTCTCTTTCTCTGTAGCTTTAACAGGTTTCTCTTCTATCACTTCTTTTTGAATTGCTTGTGATTGTTCTATCAGACTTTGTTGCTCTTTCTGAATGATTGCCATTGCCCTTGCAGCTATCTCCTTATCCCAGTCAGTCATCTGGTCTTCTTCATTCAGTCTGCTAACTAAATCACATCCACAATCTGCACATTTCGTAATTCCGTCTACATACTCGCATTTGCATTTCGGACACCATGCCATACCCCTATACCTCCGTCCCTCCGGTCATTTGTATCTGAAGTTACCTTCATCTGTTATTTTACTACGGATTAATCATTCGTGCCACTAGTTTTTATTTGGAGTAATCATACATGGTACACCGATATTTTTATTCACACGCGGATGCATCCAGATATAATTATCATCATCATACACATCCACATACACGGGATAATTTCCTTTCGGATCTGCTTGTTCGTGCCTCTTAATCCAAGTACCCATTTCTGCCTGGGCATTCCATTCCTTCACATTACCGTCATCATAAATATTGGTCAGGTAAAATTCTCCGTGAATCAGGCCTTCCTTATAACTTCCGATCAGATTGGTATTATAACCCTCTCTTTCCTTCAAAAGCTCCATATTATAGTCGTAATGCTCAGAGCCTTCTCCGTCAGGCAAATCGTTTTTCCAACCACCGGTATATTGATGATACTTATATAAATCCGTCTTATTCTCTTTTTCATGAATATGATAATGAATCCATGTGCCTTTTCCGCTCCGAAGGCCGTTCACCCATCCCCCGTAATAGTACTGGTTATCTGCATAAACAGCGATTCCTGTACCGTGGGGCTGACCGCTTCCGTTTATATCACCGTAATAATAATAATTTTCAGTTCCCTTCAGCGACCAGCTCATTGCTTTGAAATGGTCAAGATTTGCCAAATCATCCAGTGCCTGTTGGTGATTATCCGCCCAATATGTCATCATTTCTTTCAGCTGCGGCTCAATTTCATAAGCAATCTTGCTGTAATCCTTTTCCGCTTCCATCACTTCTTTGTATGGTGTTGGTTCGGGCTGTGGTGTAGCAGTGGGAGTCGGTGTCGGTTCTGCAGGTTCTGCCTTAACCTCATTTAATGGTGTGGCAACTGCTGATGCATCCTCATCCTTGGGTAATTTATCATCTGCATAATCCTTAATGCTTTCCTGTAATTGGTCATTATCCTGTCCCTTTTTATTATGATTGCAACTATTTACCAGTAAGGTGATAGCAAGAATGATAATAATAAGTACAAAGGGAATTACCGTCACTAATATTTTAGCTTTATCGATATCCCGAAATTCGTTTTCATCATCATACAGTTTTTTCATCCCTTATTCCTCATAATCAAAACAGCTTCTGTTACAAGTTACGCTACCTACATATTTACCGGCAGCAACGTGCTCCGGTGATACCTGATAGTTCTGTAATGCTTCCCAGCTTTCAAATTTAGAAATCAGCGCAATATCACGATTACTGGAATCTGCTTCATTTATTTTAAGCTCCAGGGACACAACACCGGCCACTTTTTCCTTAATTGCCTCCAATCTGCCCTTAATTTCTATCATTGCTTCTTTTCTTTCAGTTTCCGTTAATTCTTCTTTTAGGTTCCATAATACAATATGATTTACCATGTTATATCTCCTTTTCTTCTTTAATACTTCTTTTTCACTATACACCCAATCTATTAAATCCGCACATAAAAATTATTAATATTCTCTTAAAATCAACGTGCCGGAGCAAAATACTCCGGCACTTCTATGCAATTTGTAATTATTTATTTTTCAAATATTCATCAATACCTCTGGCACCGGCTCTTCCTGCTCCCATTGCAAGAATTACGGTTGCTGCACCTGTTACGGCATCACCACCGGCATAAACACCTTCTTTTGTTGTCTTGCCGAATTCTTCATCTGCCACGATACATTTCCATTTATTCACTTCGAGACCTTCTGTAGTAGAAGAAATCAAAGGATTTGGTGAGGTACCGAGAGACATAATTACGGTGTCTACATCAATCACAAACTCAGAACCGGGAACTTCAACGGGTCTTCTTCTTCCGGAGGCATCCGGTTCACCCAGTTCCATCTTAATACATTTAATACCATTTACCCATCCCTTTTCATCAGCAAGAATTTCTACGGGATTAGTTAAAAGATCAAAAATAATTCCTTCTTCTTTTGCATGATGTACTTCTTCTACTCTGGCAGGGAGTTCTTCCTCACTTCTTCTGTATACGATATGCACCTCTGCGCCTAAACGAAGGGCTGTTCTTGCAGCATCCATAGCAACATTACCGCCACCTACAACCGCAACCTTCTTTCCTCTCATAATCGGGGTAGATGAATTTTCGTCAAAGGCCTTCATCAGATTACTTCTGGTAAGATATTCGTTTGCAGAGAATACACCGTTTGCCTGTTCTCCCGGAATTCCCATGAATTTGGGAAGTCCTGCACCGGAACCGATAAATACGGCATCAAATCCCTCTTCCTCCATCAATTCATCAATTTTTACGGATTTTCCTACTACCACATTGGTTTCAATTTTAACGCCTAATGCTTTTACATTTTCTATTTCTTTAGCAACTACTTTAGTCTTGGGAAGACGGAATTCAGGAATACCATATACTAATACACCACCGGCTTCATGAAGTGCTTCAAAAATAGTTACATCATAACCTAGCTTTGCGAGGTCACCGGCACAGGTAAGTCCTGCCGGACCGGAACCGATAACAGCTACCTTCTTACCATTCTTTTCTTTCGCTCCCTGGGGCTTAATTCCGTTTTCTGATGCCCAGTCTGCTACGAATCTCTCCAGCTTACCAATAGAGATAGGCTCACCCTTGATACCTCTGATACATTTTCCTTCACACTGGCTCTCCTGAGGGCATACACGTCCACAAACTGCGGGAAGGGCTGAAGATTCACTGATTATCTGATATGCTTCCTCGATTTCTCCTTCTTTTACCTTTTCAATAAATCCGGGAATATTAATGGATACCGGACAACCTTTTACACACTGTGCATTCTTACAATTGATACATCTTGCCGCCTCTTCCATTGCTTCTTCTTTGTTGTATCCGAGACAAACCTCTTCAAAATTTGTTGCACGAACTTTTGCATCCTGTTCTCTCACAGGTACTTTCTTTAATACGTCCATTAGTTGTCACCTCCGCAGTTTCCGCATCCGCCATGATGGGTATCTCCTTCTTTTGCCTTCAGATAAGCTCTGCCTTCTGCTGTTTTATAAATCTGCTGACGTTGCATTGCTTCATCGAAGTTTACAAGATGTCCGTCAAATTCGGGACCGTCTACACAGGCAAACTTCACTTCTCCGCCTACAGTAACTCGACATGCACCACACATGCCGGTACCGTCAACCATAATAGGATTTAAGCTGACAATCGTAGGAATTTCAAGTTCTTTCGTAAGCTTACATACAAATTTCATCATAATCATGGGACCGATAGCAACGCAGACATCATATTTCTTTCCCTCATTCACAAGGTCAGTAATTGTTTGGGTCACCATACCGCTTCTTCCGTAAGAACCGTCATCGGTTGTTACATAGAGATTTCCTGCAACAGCTTCCATTTCTTTTTCCAGAATCAGAAGATCCTTTGTTTTAGAACCTACAATAACATCTGCAGCAATCCCCTTTTCATGGAGCCATTTCACCTGTGGATAAACAGGTGCGGTACCTACACCGCCTGCAACAAATAATATGTTCTTTTTCTTAAGTTCTTCTAAGTCTTCCTTGATAAATTCAGAAGGACAACCTAAAGGTCCTACAAAATCATGGAATGCATCTCCATCTTTCAGACGGGACATAATTTCCGTTCCTCCACCTACAATCTGGAATACGATGGTTACGGTTCCCTTTTCTCTGTCATAATCACAGATGGTAAGGGGGATTCTTTCTGAATTTTCATCAGTACGAACAATAATAAACTGTCCCGGGTAGCAGGATTTCGCTACTCTTTTTGCTTCTACTACCATAAGAAAAATATTGGTAGTCAGCTCTCTTGCTTCTAAAATCTTGTACATTTTCTGTTTCACTCCTGTTTAAATAATATTTCAAAAGATCTTAATCCGTTAAAGGTATCAGTCCCATTTGCCCCTGCTCATCATAAATCAGCCGGTTGGGTGCACCTGTATAGACTTCAACTGCATATAAAAGTCCTGATTTACTCTTATTGCCGTTTTGATCTTCAAAAAACTCATCTAATACATAATAATAGGTTTCGTTCATTTGCACAATAGAATTATATGCAAAGCTGTATTTTCCTTGTTTTCCCAATGCGGTTCCCTGCATATCCTTAATCACATCCCTATCTATCAGCGCACGGACCACATTGGTAATTGCAGTAGTAACAGTCACATCAGAATGAAACTTAAACTCAAAGCTACGGCTTACTACTTCACTGGAAACGTTTTGTTCGGAAATAACCGCAAATTTAAAATTGCTGTACCCGAGAGGCATCGGTATCGGATTCGTATATTCCGTACTGTCTGTTGTAGGTTCTGAACCGTCTGTTGTATAATACACCTTTCCGTAGGCAGGATGCAACACCTCAATAAAAGTTGGCACTTCATATTTTCCGCTGGTAAGAATTACCTGAGGCTTATCCGGAACCGTTACATTGATGTCATATCGATTCTTAACAACATCACTGATAATACCATATTCATTTACAAAAAATGCGTTAACCTGATAATATCCCGATTCTAAAAAAATCGGTGCCATATATACATCACTATCTGTGGTTGGAACACTTCCGTCAAGTGTATAATATATTTTCCCTGTGGTGTTGGCACTCAGCTTCAAATATACCACATGCTCATAACTACCTGCTTCATAACTAAATTCAGGTGCCATAGCCATATATCCCTGATAAGTAGTTACAATCTCCTCATAAGGACAATCTACTAGTAGCCTGTTAATTTCCTCATATCTTTCCTGTTCATGGTATATGGTAATAATCTGGTAATAAACACTGTTTCTTTCATCATCCGTCAGGTTATCTTTTTCTATTAAGGGAAGCAACATGGAAATCGCTTCGTCCTTCTTTTGCAACTTTGCATAATAACCGGATTGTAAAATAAGAATTTCCGGGTTGCCGGGCTCTAACTGAAGGGCTCTGTCAAGACGTTTTGATGCTTCTTCATAATTATGCACTTTGGCATAATCCTTTGCCCGTTCTACCTGATGGGATACAGAAAAACGAAAATATAAAACAATTCCTGCCACCATAACAGCTAAAAGTACCGCAGCCAGTGCAATTCCTTTCATCATCATAAGATTTTTTCCCGGTTCTTCAAAAAAGAAACCATCCGGTCTTTCATGACCTGCCTCGGAATCATTCTGAATGGGTTTTTCTTCAATTTCTTCTGCAACGGTAGAAAGTGTTTCAATAATGCTATTTTCTATTTCAGGTTCAAAGTCAGGAACAATCCGGATTTCCATACCACAGGTTTCACAATACAGGTATCCCTCCGGAATTTCCTTACCACAATTAGGACATTTCATATTATTTCTCCTAAAAAACCCTGATTACCTCTTAATCAGTTATTACTTATCTCTGTTAAAACAGACCTGTAATAACCCCCTCATCATCTACATCAATCCGAAAGGCTGCAGGTTCCTTGGGAAGTCCGGGCATGGTCATTACTGCTCCTGTCAATACAACAACAAATCCTGCACCGGCTGAAACATATGCCTCTCTCACCTGAATACGGAAATTATCAGGTCTTCCCAAAAGTGCGGGATCATCAGAAAGAGAATACTGGGTCTTTGCCATACACACCGGAAAATGTCCAAATCCTAAATCCTGAAGCTTTTTCAGTTGTGTTTCTGCTGCAGGTGTATAGTTCACACCGTTTGCACCATAAATTTCTTTTGCTATTGTTTCAATCTTTTCTTTCAGGGAAAGATTATCTTCATAAATTGGCTTAAAGTTACTTTCCTTTTCTTCTAAGGTCTGTAATACCTTCTCTGCAAGAGCAATACCGCCTTCGCCGCCCTTTTCCCAAACCTCGGAAATTGCGAATTCACAGCCTCTCTCCTCACAGAACTGCTTTACATATGCAATTTCTGCTTCTGTATCGGTAATAAAGCTGTTCAGTGTTACTACCACAGGCACCTGATATTTCTGTAAATTCTCAATATGTTTCTCCAAATTGCTGATACCTGTTTTAAGCGCCGTTAAATTTTCTGTACTTAAATCTGCTTTTGCTACACCGCCGTTATACTTTAAGGCTCTTACGGTTGCTACCAAAACAACTGCATCCGGCTTTAGACCGGCCGTACGACATTTAATATCCAAAAACTTCTCTGCACCGAGGTCAGCACCGAATCCCGCTTCTGTAATCACATAATCAGCCATTTTCAGAGCCGCTCTTGTTGCTCTGACAGAATTACATCCATGTGCAATGTTCGCAAAAGGGCCTCCGTGAATCAGTGCAGGTGTATGTTCTAATGTCTGAATCAGATTAGGCTTCATAGCATCCTTAAGAAGGGCTGCCATCGCTCCCACTGCCTTTAAATCTGCGGCAGTAACAGGTTTTCCCTGAAAATTGTAAGCAACTACCATTCTGCCGAGACGTTCTTTTAAATCCTTCATATCTTCTGCAAGACAAAGCACTGCCATAATTTCCGATGCCACGGTAATCACAAAGTGATCTTCTCTTACCACACCGTCTGCCTTTGCACCAAGTCCTACTACAACATTTCGAAGCACCCTGTCATTCATATCCAGGCAACGCTTCCACACTATCTGTCTGGTATCTATCTGCAATTCATTGCCCTGCTGGATGTGATTATCCAACATAGCTGCCAATAAATTATTTGCTGCCGTAATCGCATGGAAATCTCCCGTAAAGTGAAGATTCAAATCTTCCATGGGAACTACCTGTGCATAACCGCCCCCTGCGGCACCGCCCTTCACACCGAAGCAAGGACCTAAAGAAGGCTCACGCAGAGCAATTACTGCCTTTTTGCCAAGTTTACCAAAGGCCTGGCCCAGTCCCACACTTGTTGTTGTTTTTCCCTCTCCTGCAGGAGTCGGGTTGATTGCAGTAACCAGCACAAGCTTACCGTCAGGATTATTCTTTATTCTTTCCATGTATTCGTCAGAAATTTTCGCTTTGTATTTTCCGTAGAGTTCCAATTCCTCTTCAGGTATCTGCAACTGTTCTGCAACTTGAACGATAGGCTTTAATACCGCTTCCTGAGCGATTTGGATATCTGTTTTCATGAATAAATCCTCCTTGGTTTTACTTAGTAATACTCATCAATATATTGTTCAAACTGTTCCATACTCATAAGAACCTTGCGGGGCTTAGTGCCTTCTTCTTCACCCACAACACCTGCCTCACAAAGCTGGTCCATGATTCTGGCAGCTCTGTTAAAACCGATTTTAAAGACTCTCTGAAGCATTCCGATAGAGGCTTTATCTTTTTCAATAATAAACTTACCGGCTTCAATAAAATACTGGTCTTTTTCATTTCCGCCATCAGACAAGCCGTTGCTGCTTCCTTGTGAAGAAGAACCAATACTTGCAATTTTCTCTTGGATATCAGAGCTGTAAACATTACCCAGTGCCTGATTTTTCAAAAATTCCACTACATCGGATACTTCCTTATCCGACACAAAAGCCCCCTGTACTCTGGCAGGCTTACTGTAACCCTGCGGATAAAACAGCATATCTCCCTTACCCAAAAGCTTTTCTGCTCCATTCATATCAAGAATGGTTCTGGAGTCCACACCGCTGGACACACTAAATGCCACACGACTGGGCATATTAGCTTTAATCAGACCGGTAATGACATCTACGGAAGGTCTCTGGGTTGCAATAATCAAATGAATACCGCAGGCTCTTGCCAGCTGTGCAAGACGACAGATGGATTCCTCTACCTCTCCCGGTGCCACCATCATTAAATCTGCAAGTTCATCTACGATAATGACAATTTGAGGCATCTTAGCCGGTGCATCAGGATCTCCTTTTTCACGAAGCTCTTCTACCTTCTGATTATAGCCTTTTAAATCCCTGACATTATAGTCCGCAAATTTCTGATAACGGTCTGTCATTTCTGCTACTCCCCAATGAAGAGCGCCTGCCGCTTTCTTGGGATCTGTCACTACAGGAATCAAAAGATGCGGGATACCGTTATAAACACTAAGTTCTACCACTTTCGGGTCAATCATTATCAGCTTTACATCATCCGGATGGGCTTTATATAAAATACTCATAATCAAGGTATTAATACAAACCGACTTACCGCTTCCGGTGGCGCCTGCAATCAACATATGAGGCATCTTTGCAATATCTGCCACCACTACCTTACCTGCAATATCTTTTCCCACCGCAAATGCAATATTGGACGGAAACTCCTTGAAATCCCTGGATTCTAACAAATCACGCAGTGCTACTGCAGAATTTTCTTTGTTTGGTACTTCTATACCGATAGCTGCTTTACCGGGAATCGGAGCTTCCATACGGATATCCGTTGCTGCAAGATTTAATTTAATATCATCCGTCAAACCTACTATCTTACTGACTTTTACCCCTTGTTCAGGCTGTAATTCATATCTGGTAACAGCCGGTCCCTGACTGATATCCGTAATGGTGACTTTTACACCAAAGGTCTGTAAGGTTTGCTGTAATCTGCGGGCAGTTTCCTTAAGTTCACGCTCGGAATCACCGCCTGCGCCGCCTTTCCCTTTTTGCAATTTATTAAGGGGCGGGAATACATATTTCTTAATGGGCTTAGGGGCCTGAGGTTTTACAGGCTCCATGGTAACATTTTCCTGATCAGCGCTTTTCTTCACATATGCTTTCGGTGGCTCAGGTTCCTGATGGACACCCATGGATATACCATGCTCCTGCCTGATGCGCTCACTGTGAATAACCGGTTCGTTGTATGTTTGACTTTCTGCATATGTATCAGGATTTTCTTCTTCAAAATCTCCGGAAATTTCTGAAAGATTATCACCGGCATCCCGGTTCTGCGACAAATACATACTGTTAATTCTGACGGAACTGAAGTCAAACTCATCTTCTGAAGAACCGGCAGGAATTGTAACAGCTTCTTCCATCTGTTCATCAAAATCCTCAAGGTTAATTTCATGAATATCATCCCTGACCTTGTTCTTCTTTTCTTCTTCCCTTGTAAGGGAAGTATCCATCATTACGCCGCTGACTTTCTTGTCCATACGGAGTATTTTTTCATTTTCAATTGCTTCCTGTTGCAGTATCTTCTGTTCTTCTTTTTCTTTACGGGCCTGTACCAACTCTTGTCTTCTTACTGCCGCACGTTCTCTTCTGTATCTGGCATCTTCTTTTGTCGCTTCATATACTCTGCGGCTACCGGATTTTACACCGGAAACAAAGGATTTCTCTGTAAGTACTACAATTGCAATCACTGCAGCCACTAATACCAAAAGCACCGTACCGATAATTCCCATAAAATGGTAACACAGGTAAGCAAGGCTGCCGGCAATTACGCCGCCGCCGTTATGCTCTTCGCTACAGGCTTTATAAATAGTTTCTATTTCATATTTCGTAAGCTTTTGCGGCATTCCCGTAAATAATTCAAACACCATACCTACTACCAGAAACAATACAACTCCTGCCACTATTTTACGGGTAGCAATAATATTACCACTGTTTGCCGTGCCAAAAGCCACCATTAAAAATAGTACAACCGGCATCACAAAAGCAGTCAGCCCGAAAATACCGAACATAACATCACTGATAGCATTTCCTACCATTCCAATAATTCCGAAATTACATAAAAATAAAAAGACAGACACAGCAAACAAAGCAATCAGCCATATTTCACTTCTGATTGCCGAATCAATAGGTTCACTGTTTCTTACCCTTCTTGTTGAAGTTGAAGATTTTTTATATGAAGTTCCCGATGCGGTTTTTCTGTTACCGGAGTTTCCTCCCCTTCCGGTATTTCTTTTCTTTGTCTGTGCCATACTACAAAACCCCTTCAGTACTTCCTAAAGTACTACATAATCCTATATAGTATAGCATTTTAAAGTCCGCTTGTCATCATTTAGATTTTTTATTTTTCTTTTTTCCAATCAAGGCATGAAGCTTTGCCATCGCTTCCTTTATTCCCCCTGTTTCATTGATAATTCCTTCCTTTACAGCCTCTTCACCTACCAGTATGGTTCCCACATCCTTTGTCAGTAATTCTGTTTCCATCATCAGCTCCTCAAGCCTTTCCCTGCTGATTTTACAGTGTTCACTTACGAAGCCTGTGATTCTGTCCTGAATCTGTCTGAAATAATCAAATGTCTGCGGAACACCAATCACCATTCCATTCATTCTCACCGGATGAATAACCATGGTTCCCGTAGGAACAATATAGGAATAATCCGCACTGACTGCAATAGGTACCCCGATAGAATGTCCGCCGCCCAGTACCAGTGATACCGTAGGTTTACTTAAAGAAGCTATCATTTCTGCTATTGCAAGTCCTGCTTCCACATCTCCGCCCATGGTATTTAGCAAAATCAGTACTCCCTCTATCTCCTTGCTGTCTTCGATTGCTGCTAATTGCGGCAAAATGTGCTCATATTTGGTAGTTTTGGAATTATTTCCCAAATTGTCATGACCTTCAATTTCACCGATAATTGTGATTAAATGAATTTTACTGCCTCCTTTATCCAGTGAAACCTGCCCTGTTTCTTCTATACTTTCATTCCTATGGTTTTCTTCTTCAATTTTTTTCCCTGCCATATTTATCGCTCCTTCTTTCACAAATGCACATTTATTTGCATGATAAAGCATACTTACAAAAAAAGAGAACCGAAATGCTTCGGTCCTCTTTATTATTTCTCTTATTTCATTTTTCATACGTCAAAATCATCATTCTCATCTATCTGGATATCAAAATCATCCGCTTTCCCTTCCATATCAAAATCCATGGTACGTTTTTCATGCTTTTTCGGTACCGGAAGGGGATTTTCAAGATAAGTTACTTTGATTTCTTTATCCAAAACCGGTTCTTCATCTGCTCTGTCCGCAGATTCTGATGTATCAACAATCTCTGTATTTTTTTTCTTAGAAAACAATCCAAACAAACCACTCATAGCTTTTTCTCTTTTCAGGGATAATCCCATACATTTCTTAAGTGCCGTAATTATAACACTGATGAGCAAAAACACTGATGCACAACATAACAGCAAAAAATTTCCCGGTGAAATACTCATAAGGCTTACTATCAGATAAGGCAGTACTGCCGCTACTGCAGCACATAAATAAGCACCAATTCTTCCAAACAGCAGATAACAGCCTACTACCAATAAAATAATCGCCGTCCCCTGCATCAACAGCTGGTATGTCCAGACTGCTTCTATCCGGTTGCCCACAAAGCGGAATAATCCGGAAAGTGCTCCTATATATGCATTCACTAAGCCCGAGCCTGTTGCAGCACTTTGTTCTCTTGTCTGAATCATTGCTCTTTCATAATATCCGTAGTTATCAACAATTTCAGGGCAACGTAAACGATAGACAAAACGTAACCCGAAAAAAGCAACTGTGCTGACAATAAACAGGATACTTTTCTTTATCGCTTCTGTCATGACGATTCCTTCTTACCGGTTTATACAAAGCTCAGTGCCTGTTCCAAATCAGCAATGATATCCTTTACATTTTCAATTCCCACTGAGAAACGGATTAAGTCAGGTGCCACACCAGCTTCTACCAGCTGTTCATCTGTCATTTGTCTGTGCGTATGACTTGCAGGATGAAGCACACAGGTTCTTGCATCTGCCACGTGGGTTACAATCGCTGCTAAAGAAAGCTTATCCATCATGCTTTCTGCCGCACTTCTGCCGCCCTTTAATCCGAAAGAAATGACTCCGCAGGTTCCCTTTGGCATATATTTCTGTGCCAGTTCATAATACTTGTTACCGGGAAGACCGGGGAAATTGACCCACGCCACCTTTTCGTGCTTTTCTAAAAACTCAGCTACTGCAAGGGCATTGCTGCAATGGCGTTCCATTCTAAGCGGCAAAGTTTCAAGACCTACATTCAAAAGAAATGCATTTTGGGGTGCCTGAATGGAACCAAGGTCTCTCATCAGCTGGACAGTTGCTTTGGTAATATAGGCTCCTTTGCCGAACTTTTCTACATAAGTTACGCCGTGATAAGAATCATCGGGCTCACAAAGTCCTGGGAATTTATCGGGATATTTGCTCCAATCAAAATTACCGGAGTCAACAATAGCACCACCAACACTCATAGCATGTCCGTCCATGTACTTGGTTGTGGAATGTGTTACAATATCTGCTCCCCACTCAAAAGGGTTACAGTTAATAGGGGTTGCAAAGGTATTATCTACAATCAGAGGCACCTGATGATCATGAGCCACTTTAGCAAACTTCTCAATATCAAGAACTACAAGTGCAGGGTTTGCAATGGTCTCAGCCAAGACACATCTGGTATTCTCTCTAAACGCCTTACAAAGCTCGTCATAGGATGCGTCGGGATCTACAACCGTACATTCGATTCCCATCTTTTTCATGGTAACGGTAAGCAAATTAAAAGTACCGCCGTATACGGTTGAAGACATTACTACGTGAGAACCTGCTTCACAGATATTAAATACTGCATAATAATTTGCTGCCTGTCCCGAAGAAGTCAGCATGGCTGCCACTCCGCCCTCAAGCTCACAAATTTTCTGTGCCACATAATCATTGGTAGGATTCTGTAATCTGGTATAAAAATAACCTGACTCCTCTAAGTCAAACAACTTTCCCATCTGCTCGGAGGTCTCGTATTTAAAGGTAGTACTCTGGTAAATCGGTAGTACTCTCGGCTCGCCCTTTTTCGGTTGCCAACCGGATTGTACACATATGGTCTCTTTTGCGTAATTCTTGCTCATGCTAATCCTCCCTTACATCCGACGGATGCTCTTATTATTCATCCCAGTTGTGATATACTGCCTGCACATCATCCTCTGCATCCAGTAAATCAAGAATTTTATTCAGGTTCTTAATTGCTGTTTCATCTGTAAGCTCCACATAATTCTGAGGGATCATGGTTACCTCTGCAGAAGCCAAGGGAATCTTTGCTTCTTCCATTGCTTTTAATACTTCATCAAAGGCATCGGGATCTGTCAAAATCTCAAAGCTGTCCTCTTCTTCGGCAAAATCTTCTGCTCCTGCATCAAGAGCCATCATCATAAGCTCATCAGCATCCCCTTCATATTCTTCTTTATCAATAATAATCTGTCCCTTTTTATCAAACATAAAGGATACACAACCGGGTGTTCCGATATTACCGTTTCCTTTCGTAAAGGCATTTCTTACATTCGCCGCGGTTCTGTTCTGATTGTCGGTAAGGGCATCTACAATAATGGCAATACCGTTAGGGCCGTAGCCTTCATAACTGACGTACTTGTAATTTACATTTCCCACATCACCGGCTGCCTTCTTAATTCCTCTGTCAATGGTATCGTTAGGCATATTATTTGCTTTTGCTTTTGCGATTACCTGTGCCAACTTATAGTTATTGGCAGGATCGGGACCGCCTTCCTTTACTGCTACAGCAATTTCCCTTCCGATAATCGTAAAGATTTTACCCTTAGCGGCATCATTTTTTTCCTTTTTGTGCTTAATGTTCGCAAATTTTGAATGTCCTGACATATTAATCTTTCTCCTTTTTGTCTCACTTAGTTATTTCTTCTTCGGAATAAGTATCTTCACATTCCTCTTCTCCGGCAATCTTAGTTACCAGTACGTTTTTTATCATACGGTTTTCTACGGTAAGAATTTTGAATTCATACTCTCCTACCATAACAGCGTACTGCTCATCCTCTTCCTCGGGAATCTTATCCAATTTGGAAATCAGGAAACCGTTTAAGGTTTCAAAATCCTCCTCATCAAAGGTAATATCAAATTTCTCCTCCAGTTCATCTAAAGGAGTCATACCTTCAATGATATATTCATCGGCATTTTCTGTCTCTTCGATATATTCTTCTTCCTCGTCATATTCGTCCATTATGTTTCCGACGATTTCTTCCAGAATATCCTCCATAGCCAGAATACCCGACGTCTGTCCGTACTCATCTACAACAATAACCATCTGGGTTTTAGTCTGTTGCATATCCTTAAACAAATCGTCAATATGCTTTGTTTCCGGAATAAACATCGTATCACGTATCAACCCCTCAATTTCACATACGGGCTTTGTAATGTTTTCTTCTGTTCTATGGGCACGCATAGCATCCCTGAAATGCAGAATCCCGATAATATGGTCAATATTCCCGTCATAGACCGGAAAACGGCTCTTGCTTTCATTTAGCATATAATCAAGAGCTTCTCCCAGCGTAATGGTTTTATCAATGGCAAGCACGTTTTTACGATGTGTCATAATATTCTGAGCTTCCTTATCACCGAACTCAAAAATATTAGTAATCATTTCCGCTTCCGTTGCCAGTAATACTCCCTGTTCATGACCTTCGTTCACCATGGAAATAATCTCTTCCTCGGTGACATCCTCCGTTCCTTCCTCTCCGCGGATGCCGAATATCCATAGAATCAGCTTGCTTGTCTTAAGAACCAGCCATGTAAACGGTGCTAAAACCGTCATAATCAGTTCGATAGGTCCCAAAAACAGACTTGCACATTTCTGTGCGTATTTTGCTCCCAGCTTCTTGGGCACTAAAATACCGAAGGTTAATACTATGTACAGCACCAGTACTCCCGCAATCACTGCCGTCATCAGACCGCTTACTGTTTTCTGTAAACTTTCCAGAAAGCAGCTGCCCAGAATCAGGTTCACAAGTGTAACCGCAAACTGAAGTGTATTAATAAATTTATTTGGCTTCGTAGCAATTTCATACAGTCTTGCTGCTTTTTTATTGCCCTCCTGCGCCTTGTCGGAAAGTTCCTTTGTATTTAGTTCCTTAACCGCCGCACCAAAACTATAAAATATGATATCAGTCAGTATCAATACAAAAAAAACAAAATACCCGGCAGTAGGCCCGCTATCATCCATTTCTTCATCTCCTTTATCTGATTGCAAAAAATATCACTCTAAAATATATCATTTCCTGAATCCTACGTCAAGTTTCCTCTATCCGCTTTATGTAGTAAGTTCCAGGCTGATTTTTAAACCAATATTTACCTTTTTCATAATTTCGTCATCTAAATGACATACTTTATCTTTCAGACGCTTTTTATCAATGGTCCGAAGCTGTTCCAATAATATCACTGAATCCTTTTCCATATCATAACGCCCTGCCGAAAGCTCAATATGCGTAGGCAGCTTTGCTTTATTCATTTTGGAAGTAATTGCGGCGCAGATAATGGTTGGGCTGTGTCTGTTCCCAACATCATTCTGTACAATTAAAACAGGTCTGATTCCTCCCTGCTCCGAACCGATTACCGGTCTCAAATCCGCATAGTAAATATCCCCTCTTTTCATTCTTCACACACCCTTCATTCCAACAGGATATTTGCAAGTCATTCTTCTTGCACTTTTCTCAAAAAGTAGTATAACCGTATTGTCAGAAGGTATTCAGAAGAGTTAAAAATCACTGCAGATTTCTTTCCCCTCATAATAAACTCTCGGTATTCTTTTGCCAAGGTCACATGCCAGTTCATAATTAAACCGTCCTGAAAGATCACCTAGCTGTTCCATGGTAATCTCCTCTTTACCGTCTCTGCCGATTAAGGTTACAAGGCAGCCTTCAACGGCTTCCGGAATATCTGATACGTCTATCATAAACTGGTCCATGCATATTCTGCCCAAAATAGGCGCTTTTTTTCCGCAAACCAGCACATGCCCGATATTGGACAGTGCTCTCGGATAACCGTCTCCGTAACCTACCGGTACTGTTGCTACCCTTGTCAGCTTATCAGTAACATAAGTGCCTCCGTAGCTGATGGGGGTTCCCGCCGGCACCTCTTTACAATAAACAATATGACTGTGAAGTGAAAGTACCGGTTGCAGTGCAATTTCCTTCTTCACTTCATCAGAGGGCCACAGACCGTACATGGCAATTCCTGCACGGACCAAATCCATATTGGTTTGAGGCAATTCTAAAATAGCTGCACTGTTTGCACAATGTTTATACGGAATGGCTTTACCGCACGTTTTCTCCGCCCTGTTTACAAATGCGATGAATTTTTTATACTGTTCCACGGCAGAGGTTTTATCGGTTTCATCAGCTCTTGCAAAATGGGTGAAAATCCCTTCCACTTCAATTCCTTTACAGCTCATTGCTTCTTCTACAAAAGCAAGACCTTCATCATCCGGCATAATTCCGATTCTTCCCATACCGGTATCTACTTTAATATGCACAAGGGCTTTGCAGGAAATTCCGTTACTGTTTAACCGTTCCACTGCTTCAGAAAGCTTTTTTAAGGTATCACGACGAAATACCGTCATTCGCACATTCCGGTAAATCAGCTCGTCATAGTCCTGTGGGAAAGTATAACCAAGCACCAAGACAGGTTTATTGATATCCGCATCTCTTAGCTCAATCGCTTCTTCTGCCGTTGCCACTGCAAAACCGGCTACGCAGTCCTCACTTTCCAGTACACTTGCCACAGGAACGGCACCATGACCGTATCCGTCTGTCTTAATAACACACAGCATCCCGGTTTTGTCAGAAATCATCTTTTCCATCTGCTCTATATTATTTTTCACGGCATCTAAATGGATTGCCGCAAATACTCTTTTATGCTTTTTCATGAAAAACTCCTTTTTCCTTCTGCTTCCTTTAGTATTTCCCAAAGACTTTCCGTAATATCGGAGGCCTTCATTGCATATCGGCTTTTTCGTCTTGCAGCATGTTCTCCTGCTGCAGCATGAATGCTTACCCCTGCTATGGCTGCATTGAAAGTCTCCTGTCCCTGTGCGGATAGCCCGCCAATGATGCCGGAAAGGACATCGCCGCTTCCTGCCACTGCCATTCCGTCATTTCCCAAGTGATTCAGAAAGAATGTATCTTCCCTACCTGAAGTAATAAGAGTCGTTGCATCCTTCCCCACTACCACACAGCCGTATCTGTTTGCTGCAGATTGAATTGTCTTCCTTTTATCTCTTGCATACTCTTCCATATCTATCTGCAAAAGTCTGCAAAGCTCACCGGGATGAGGCGTTATCACAAGCTTTCCCGGTTCATATCCTGAAACAGCCTCTTGCAAATGCTTTGATGCTGCTATCAGGTTCAGTCCGTCTGCATCTGCCACAAAGGGTAACTGCTTTCCGGCAAGAAGCTTTGCCATAATCTTTTCTGACGAAACAGAAGTTCCGATACCTGGGCCTGCTACTATCACATCCGCCCACTTCATGGCTTCTTTTAGTTTTGTTTCATCCGGTAAAGTCTCATAAGTAAGCAACATAGCCTCTGGCAATGCTTTTTGCATTATTTCACGGTTACTCTCATGGGTCAAAACCTTTACCATTCCGGCACCTGCTGCAAAAACAGCATTTGCACAAAGAATTGCTGCACCGCACATATCTTTGCTTCCTGCAAATACCAGCACCTTTCCGAAGGTGCCTTTATTGCCTCCGGGCATTCTCTTGGGCAAAAGTTCTCCTAAGTCTTCCCGATCTGCTGTCAGATAAGAAGGCTTCTTTTGCTCAGGTATTGCAACAATTCCAATGGGCTTTATTAAAAGCTCTCCCGTATACTCCCTTCCGGGATAAAAATAATGACCTGCTTTCGCATATGCAAAGGTTACCGTCATATCTGCGCAAACTGCGCATCCCATAACGCTTCCCGTATCTGCACAAATTCCTGTGGGAATATCCACCGAAGCAACATAAGCGCCATTAGACTTCAATTCCTGAATCTTTTTTACTGCATCGGCACATACGCCGGATATTTCTCTCGTCAGACCGATTCCGAATAATCCGTCTATGATTATATCATATTCGCCATCCGGAAAAATGTCATGGATGGGAAGCCCCATATTTTTTAAAATCGTAATCTGTCTTCCTGTTTCCGTACTTACCTTTTCTGTACCCATAGGCATCCAAAAAGCAACAGCAAATCCCTTCTCTGTAAGCAGCCGTCCTACCGCTAAGGCATCGCCACCGTTATTACCGCTTCCCGCAAATACCAGCACCTTGTCCGTCACCAGCTTACGTTCTGCTACCGCATTTGCCATTTCCATAGCGGCACGCTCCATTAAAAGAAGAGACGGAATACCAATTTCTTTTATGGTTGCATTATCATAATATTTCATTTCATCGGCAGTTATCACATATCGCATCCGGCGCACTCCTTATCCGGCAAAATGCGCCATGTGCCACGACGGCCATGACGCACTACTCGTTCTTCTTTAAATATTGCATATCAAACATATCAATCACATCTGCACCAAAAATATCATGCATATAGGCATATAGCTCCTGATTCATCATTTCCTGTTCCTGCTTACGAATCAGTCTCTCTTTCAGTTCCGTCCGCACCTGTTCAATCCATACCGTAGTTCTGTCAATTTCTTCCTTATTTTCCTTTAAGGTATCATAACAGACTTCCATGGTTTTTAACATCAGCTGCTTATTTACCTTATCAATCTGCCTTGGAAGTACGGCCAACAGTTCCTCGCACTCATCAAGCTTTTCATTACATTCATTAATCAGACGTTTATTTTCTTCCAGCTTCTTTTCGGCCTTCTTATCACGGCCTGATGCAGCATCATCTGCATACTCTACAATTTCATCCATCAGCTTCTTCTTCAGCTTCTTAATTTTCTTCATATCCTGACCTGCACCGCCCTGCTTTTTCAAGAGGCCGTTCAGTTCTTCTTCCAGCTTTAAAATCTGCTTATTGGTACCTGTCTGCGTGAAAAGCTGATGCCACTTATTATCTAATGTCAATATGGGTATTTTTTTCCCTTTAATTGCAGGTGCAAAAACATCCTCTGTCTTTGACATAGGGTATGCCTCCTATTGTGAAATACTGTTCTCTTCTTCGTAACGAATAATGTTATAGGTAAGTTTCATCAGACTGTCTGACAAATGTACATTTTCTACCTGAATCTCCTTGGGTACATTCAAATCCACATGGGCAAAATTCCAAATCCCCTTAATACCGTCCTTCACCAGCTGCTCCGCAACTGCTACCGCACTTGTTTTCGGAATGGTAAGCACTGCGATGTCGATGTTATTCTCTTTCACGAAATCGTGAAGTTCTTCCATGGGTTTTACTTCCATGTCGCGGATTTTTTTTCCGAATAGTGCCGGATTATTGTCAAACATTCCTTTAAACAAGAATCCTCTTCTCTCAAAGTTCATATAATTGGCCAGCGCCTGTCCCAAATTTCCGGCACCGATAATAATCAGATTATGGGTCTGATTCATGCCTAAAATTTTACCGATTTCCTCGTACAAGTACTCTACCTTATAGCCATAGCCTTGCTGACCGAATCCGCCGAAGTTATTAAAATCCTGCCGGATCTGGGAAGCAGTCACCTTCATAATATCACTTAATTCCTGAGAAGAAATACGCTCAATTCCTTCGTCTTTCAGTTCGCCTAAATATCTGAAGTATCTGGGCAATCTGCCAATGACTGCCTGTGAAATTTCCTTGGTTTCCACGGTATTGTCCCCCTGACAACATTTTCTTATTTTCCATTGTATCGTAATGTTAAAATAATGTCAATGAATTGACATTCCTTTTAATGCCTTGTAAACTGATACAGAAGTCAAAAAAGTGAAGGTGCAGATTATGATATTATCCTGTCAGAATATTTCCAAAGCATTTAATGAAAAATCCATACTTAAGGAAGTTTCTTTTCATATTGAAGATTATGATAAAGCTGCCATTGTAGGCATTAACGGAGCCGGCAAAACTACTCTGCTTCGTATCATTGTAGGGGAAATGACTGCCGATGAAGGTCTTGTCACCCTATCAAAAGGCAAAACCTTAGGTTATCTTGCCCAAAATCAGGCAGTAAACAGCGACAATACCATTTACGATGAACTGCTTAGTGTAAAAGCCGATATTATTCATCTTGAGAAACAAATACGGGACGCCGAGCATGCCATGAAAAGCTGCAGCGAGGACGAGCTTTCCCGCCTGATGGAAAACTATACCCGTTTGACCCATGCCTTTGAAACAGCCAACGGATATGCATACAAAAGTGAACTTACCGGCGTACTGAAAGGACTTGGTTTTTCAGAAGCAGAATTTGATAAATCCATCTCTACTCTTTCCGGTGGCCAAAAAACACGTGTGGCACTTGGAAAGCTTCTGCTCCTTAAGCCGGACTTAATTATCCTGGATGAGCCTACCAACCATTTGGATTTAAATTCTATCGCTTGGCTGGAAACTTATCTGCTGAATTACAAGGGTGCTGTCATCATCGTATCCCATGACCGCTATTTTCTTGATAAAATTGCCGGAAAGGTAATTGAAATTGACCAGACCAAAGCAACCACCTTTATCGGCAATTATTCCGATTATGCGGTAAAGAAGGAACAGCTCCGCACTGCTGCTTTAAATGCTTATCTCAATCAGCAACGCGAAATCAAGCATCAGGAGGAGGTTATTGAAAAGCTCCGCTCTTTTAATCGTGAAAAGTCAATTAAACGTGCCGAAAGCCGTGTCAAGATGCTTGACAAAATCGAAGTGTTAGACAAGCCCACTGAAGTTCGAAGTGATATACATATGACCTTAACGCCCAAATACCAAAGCGGTAACGATGTATTACATATAGAAGGACTGTCTAAATCTTTCGGTCCGCTCCTTTTATTTGAAAATCTCGCCATGGATATCAAGCGTGGAGAACATGTTGCCATTATCGGCGATAACGGAACAGGAAAAACTACCATTCTCAAAATTATTAATGATATTGTTACTGCCGATACCGGCAAAATCACCTTGGGAAGCAATGTACACATCGGCTATTACGACCAGGAGCATAATGTCCTTCACGGAGATAAAACATTATTTGATGAAATTTCCGATGCGTATCCAACTCTTACCAACACGGAAATACGTAACACCCTCGCTGCTTTCCTCTTTACCGGTGATGATGTTTTTAAACAGATTAAAGATTTAAGCGGTGGTGAAAAAGGACGTGTTTCCCTTGCCAAGCTGATGCTATCGGAAGCTAATTTCCTGATTCTCGACGAGCCTACCAACCATCTTGATATTATGTCCAAAGAAATCCTTGAGGATGCACTGAACGCTTATGAAGGTACTGTTCTTTATGTGTCCCATGACCGTTACTTTATCAATCGTACCGCAAGCCGTATCCTGGACCTTACAGAAAAGCAATTAATCGGTTATCTGGGCAACTATGATTATTATTTGGAGAAAAAAGAGGCTGTAGAGCAAAACTTATTAAACAAAGCTACTACTGCGGTAAGTACAAAGCCGGAAGTTTTATCCGAAACCAAATTAGACTGGCAGGCACAAAAAGAACTGCAAGCCAAACAGCGTAAGCGTGAAAATGACCTTAAGAAATGCGAAGAGGAAATTACTTCCCTGGAAGAAAAAGATGCTTACCTTGATGAGCAGATGGCTCTTCCCGAAAATGCCACCAATTCCGCAAAATTGCAGGAAATTGCCAAAGAAAAAGAAGAAATTGCTTCCAAACTGGAAGCCTTATATGAAAAATGGGAAACGCTGGAATCCTCATAAGATTCCAGCGTTTTATGTTCTTATACTTTTATGCCTCTAACAATGCATCAAGAGTTTCCCTGATTGCCTGAATAAATTCAAGACTGTTTAAAATCACAGGATTTTTGCAGGTAGATATCAATGATAAGCTCTTAGTCATCTTACCGTCCTCTACGGTCTTAATACAAGCTCTCTCTAACTTGTCCGCAAACGCTGAAAGCTCTTTAATACCGTCTAACTCACCGCGCTTACGAAGTGCACCTGTCCAGGCAAAAATAGTTGCAATGGAGTTGGTTGAGGTCTCTTCTCCCTTTAAATGCTTATAGTAATGACGTTGTACTGTTCCGTGTGCCGCTTCATATTCATAAACACCGCTGGGAGACACCAGTACGGAAGTCATCATGGAAAGATCTCCGTATGCAGTTGCTACCATATCCGACATTACATCACCGTCATAGTTCTTGCATGCCCAGATGAAACCGCCTTCGGAACGAATTACTCTTGCTACCGCATCATCAATTAAAGTATAGAAATATTCAATACCTAATTCTTCAAATTTTGCTTTATACTCCGCATCATAGATTTCCTGGAAAATATCCTTGAAATTATGGTCATACTTTTTGGAAATGGTATCCTTTGTTGCAAACCAAAGATCCTGCTTGGTATCAACCGCATAACCGAAGCATGCTCTTGCAAAGCTGGAAATAGATTCATCGGTATTATGAATACCTTGTAAAATACCACTTCCCTTAAAGTTATGAATCACTTCTCTTGTTACTGTTCCGTCCTCTGCGGTAAATACCAGTTCAGCCTTTCCTGCGCCGGGAACCTTAATTTCCGTATTTTTGTACACATCGCCGTATGCATGACGGGCAATGGTAATGGGCTTGGTCCAGTTCTTCACATAAGGCACAATTCCCTTTACCAGAATCGGCGCACGGAATACAGTTCCATCAAGTGCCGCACGGATGGTGCCGTTAGGGCTCTTCCACATTTCCTTTAAGTTATACTCTGTCATTCTTGCCGCATTGGGTGTAATGGTGGCACATTTTACTGCAACACCATACTTCTTAGTAGCCTCTGCACTGTCAATAGTTACCTGATCATTGGTTTCGTTGCGGTGCTCAAGCCCCAAATCATAATACTCTGTCTTTAAATCAATATAAGGCAGTAACAATTCATCCTTAATCATTTTCCAGAGAATTCTGGTCATCTCGTCTCCGTCCATCTCGACCAGAGGTGTTGTCATCTTAATCTTTTCCACGATAATTTCATCCTTTCGCTATTTATAAATATCATAAAGACCGTTTTTTACCATATTCTCATACGCATTATTCATATGAAGGTTGGCAAGCCGCTCTGCCTCATCCGCATTTCTTTGCTTAATTGCTTCCATTATCTGCTTATGCTCTTCATTGGATGCAATGCCCCTTTCCTTGGTAGAAAGAGTTTTTTTACGGATACGCATTACATATTCATGAAAATCCTGCAACAGCTTCTGAAGCATTTTGGAATCGCATGCCTCATATAAAATATGGTGAAACCGGTTATCAAGCTCTGCCATCTGTTCCATATGACCTTTGGATGCATGATAGCTTGCAAGATATACATTCTCCTCTAATTCGTCAAGCTGCTCGTCTGTGATTTTTTCCGTTACCAGTTTGGCACACATTCCCTCCAGATAGGAACGTATCATATAGATATCCTTTACATCCTTTGCTGTAATTCCTGTTACATAAGCCCCTTTATTGGGAACAATCTGAATCAGCCCCTCAAGCTCCAGTTGTCTGAAAGCCTCCCTGACCGGTGTGCGGCTGACACCAAGCTCTTCTCCGATTGCTACTTCCTTCAGTTCCTCATGCTCCTGATACTTTCCGCTTAAAATATCTTCACGAAGCTTATTAAACACTCTTCCTCGCAGGGAATATTTATCTGTCACTTCTTTTTTGACATCATAACTACTCATTGCTTATTCGCCAGCCTTTCTTAGCCGATTGTAATATTCAGCAGCTTACATGCAAGTGCAATCTGCTCAATCAATTCTGCGTCTGTAATAACCGTTACACGACCTTCTTCATACTGCTTGTCTACCCATTTCTTTACTTCTGCTACCAACGGACTTGATTTATCCAGTTGTTCTTCATTCTTCAGGCGGAAATAAGAGTTAATCCAATGGGCAATTCCTGCAAGTCCGGAGGTATTGCTTACTGCACAAAGTACCGGTCTGTTTAAGAATTTCTCTGTATCAAAGATATTATAAATTTCTTCATTCTTTAAAAGACCGTCTGCATGGATACCGGCTCTTGTTACATTAAAATTCTTTCCCACAAAAGGTGTCCTATCCGGAATATGATAGCCGATTTCTCTCTCGTAATACTCTGCCAATTCAGTAATTACGGTTGTATCCATTCCGTTTAAATCACCCTTCAGCTGTGCATATTCAAAAACCATAGCCTCTAAGGGTGTATTACCGGTTCTCTCACCGATGCCGAATAAAGAAGTGTTAATACCTGAACAGCCATATAACCATGCTGTAGTTGAATTTACGACTGCCTTGTAAAAATCATTATGACCATGCCACTCGATAAGCTCATGTGGTACACCTGCATGAGTATGCAGTGCATAAATAATCCCCTGTACACTTCTTGGAATAACCGCACCGGGATAATTCACGCCATATCCCATGGTATCACAGGCACGCACTTTAATCGGAATCTTATATTCCTCCATCAGCTTCATCAGTTCTAAGCAAAAAGGCACTACATATCCGTAGATATCCGCTCTGGTAATATCTTCCAGATGGCATCTTACACTGATGCCTTCATCCAGACATTCCTTTACCACACTTAAATAATGCTCCATTGCCTGTCTTCTGGTCATCTTAAGCTTTAAGAAAATATGATAATCGGAACAGCTTACCAGAATACCGGTTTCCTTCATGCCGATTTCTTTTACCAGCTTAAAGTCTTCCTTGCTGGCACGAATCCAGCTGGTAACTTCCGGGAATTTGTAGCCTCTTTCCATACATTTATAAACAGCATCTCTATCCTTTTTGCTGTAAAGAAAGAACTCACTGGCACGAATCATTCCGTTAGGTCCGCCAAGTCTATGAAGATAATCATAGATTTTCACAATCTGCTCTGTGGTATAAGGTGCCCTGGACTGTTGTCCGTCCCTAAAGGTAGTATCCGTAATCCAGATATCCTTGGGCATGTTGTGAGGTACAATTCTGTTATTAAACGGAATCTTCGGTACCTCAGAATACGGAAACATATTTCTAAACACATTGGGCTTCTCTACATCGTCCAATATGTACATATGCTCCTCTATCTGTAATAAATTATTTTTTTCGTTTAGTGTGACCGGTCTCTCTGCAAAAAAACTATCATCACGGGCCATTGGTACATCCTCCTGCATCCTTCAAATTGTCTTACTGTATAATTGTATACAATCATCCATATTATGTCAATAAGGAATTTACCTGCACCATTCCATAGCCCTGCTTGTTCCAAGGTTCCATTAAATCCTTAGCTGTGTAATGCAGCTTTCTCTTGGCCTGCTCATTACTGTAAAACGGATATTTTTGCAGTAGTAATGCAAGTGCACCCGAAACAATCGGAGTTGCCATGGATGTTCCGCTTTTCGTAATATAAGCATTCTTATAACGCATTCCTCTCTTTTCCAAAAAAGCATTACAAGACATGATTTCTGTTCCCGGGGCAACAATATCAGGCTTTTTCATTTCATAAAGACTGGGGCCTCTTCCGGAATAGTTTTCACACAAATCTTCTCTTTTCCCAAAATAACCTCCTTCATGGCAGCCTACGGTAATCACCTCTTTTCCCGCCCCGATAGGTGATAAACTCATAGGCTCCGGACCGCTGTTCCCTGCAGCACAAACAACAATAAGTCCACTATTCCATGCTTGTTCCACCTTACTTATCAATCGGCCCATTCTTTCTTTGTCTGTAGCCTCTCCCATTCCAATGGATATATTTAGAATCCGGATGTCGTATCGCGCTCTGCAATCCAAAATCCATTCAATTCCTTCTATCATGCTATCAATAATTCCATCCCCTTTATGATTCAACACCTTTCCAACCACAAGTCTGCTTGCCGGCGCTATCCCTGCAAATTTTCCGTCTGATAATCTTCCGTTTCCGCAAATACATCCGGCTACATGGGTACCATGTCCGCTGTCATCATAGACGACTTGCTTATGGTTTACAAAATCCTTGAATGCTATTATCCTTTTATCAAAGTCGGGATGCTGTGCAATCCCTGTATCCAGCATTGCAACTGTTACTCCATGCTTTCCGCAAGAATCCACAATCTCCTTTGTACAACCGATTTGATTTCTGACCCGAAACATAAAAAGCTCCCGGCTTTTTATTTATCATATGCCAAGAGCTTTTTCTATGTTTCATATTCTGTTTTTATTTCGTTACGCGTCTTTTCTTACCTGTGCCGTAGAAAAACAAAGCAATTGATGCCGCAAAAAGTCCCGCCGCCAGCACCCATTTAGGATGAATAAAATCACCGGTATCCGGCGTGTCGTCTTTCACACCGATGCCGTTTATAAATGCAGAACCGTTATTCACAACACCTTCGCCTATCCCACCGCCTGCTTTATAAATACCGTAAGGTGAAAAATGACTGGTAGTAAACTGTATGTAGTCACCGTCCTCCAGATTAACTATCTGAAAATCAACTGCTTCTAACTGACCGTCACCGTCAAGGGTTACAACATGCAAGCCTTCTGCACTGCCGGCAGGTTTCGGCATTAATATGGTAATATACTGTTTGCCAAGCTTGGTAATCGGTATTTGTCCGCCGTTTTCATATAAGGTAATGTCAAATCCGTACAAACCATTCGGTATGCTTCCGCCGTAGAGTTCGCCATAAGCGCTTGCAATCTTATCTGATGCCTGCCGGGAATCTCTTATTCTTAACACATAACTACCGTCATTACCCGGCATGGTAGCCATGATATTTTCTTTATCGGAAGAAACCACTTCACTGTCAATAATAACTTTAATGCCTTTATCTGCCTCTTTAGGTACGCCTTCCGTTAAATCAAGCAGCGGTGTGCCAAGCTCATCGAAGACCTGTCCTTTCAGTCCATAAACACCGCTTTGTAAAATAGTACCTTCTCCTACTGTTGCATTTACAGGCACAATTGCCCTGCTGCACGCTCCGAAAGCATAATCTCTGGCTTCTGTATTGGAAAGTCTGCCTGACTCATCTCCTATGGTCAGAACAGGAAGTGTGGTTCCCCTAAATACAACCGTGTCCGTTCCGCCTAGGGTATCATATGCTGCAAGACCGATTTCCTGCATAGATGAAGGAATGATAATCTGGGAAAGAGGACAATCCTGAAAAGCCCTGTCTCCTACTTTTATCAGATTTTCGCCTCCGTTAACTGTTTTTAAATTCTTACAGCCGCTGAACGCTGCTTCGCCGATAACCGTTACGGAATCCGGAATATTCACTGCCGTAATTCCCATATGGTCCTTAAATACCTCTGCACCGATTTGTTTCACGCCGGCAGGAATATTAATGACACTGTCCCCACTGTTATAGCCAAGTAAAATACCGTCTCCTACAATCACGTATGCTGCATTTTGTAGTTTTTCATCCAACCATGGGGTATTGGCAAAAGCATTTGCCTCAATTTCTTTTACGCTATCCGGAATATTGACCTGTGTCAGATTGTCACAATGATAAAATGCACCGTAACCGATTTTTTCCACACCTTCCGGAATCGTTATCTGCGAAAGATTCGTTCTTGCAAAAGCAAAGTCGCCGACTTCGGTAATGCCCTCTCCAAACTTATATTCCGTAAGATTTTCATCCTGATAGTAAGCCTGGGACGCGATTTTTCCGTTTACCACTGTATATTTCGGGAAATTCTTTCCTTTTTCCGCGCTTTCCGAAAGCAAGTTGTTTACGGTTTCATTTCTGCCTAAGTCCCCTGCTGTTTGGCTTTCTCTATTTTCTGTCATAAGGGCGCCGGTATTTCCTAAACTGCCGCTTACCACATCCGTTCCTTTATTATCTATAAAGATAACTGCTCTGCCTGCAACAATACTGGATTGTCCCAGCAGACGCTCGCTGCTGTAGCTTCCCGTTACGGTATTCACCGATATAGGTGTCTCTGCAGGCGCTGCCTGCTCTTGATTCTGTTCTTGCTGCGTGTCTTTATTTTCTGTCTGTGTATTATTATTGTCCGTAACATCCGTGGTATCATCCGTACTATCAGAAGAAATCACCTGTGAATCCTGAACATCCTGATATTCCACATCCTCTACTTCTTCTGCTTTACGGCTTAAGGCATACTCTGCTCCGTAGGTTCCCGGTGTTGCCGTAAACTCTACAATAGAGCATCCGTCAAAGGCAGTATCATGTATCATATTAATAGAATCCGGTAACGTAACACTTTGCAAATTCACACAATCTTCAAATGCTTTGGCTTCAATGCTTCGTACTGCCAGAGGAATGGTTACCTCTTTTAAATTCATACAATTGGAAAAAGCATATGCTGAAATATTTTTCAAATCACTGTCAATGCGGATATATTCAATATAAGGATTGCCCCAAAAGGCATATGCCTTAATTTCATCTACCGTCCCGGGAAGTGTATAAATTTCTTTATCATAATCCGGCATAAACGCATACAATACGGTCTGCTCATCATCATAAAGGGCGCCGTCACTGTAGCTTAAATAGGGATTGCTTTCCGAAACGGATACGGAATGAAGCAAACTATCTCCTGCAAACACACCGCTTCCTATATTTCTGACTCCTGCCCCCAATGATACATGGGTCAGAGACGGATTGTTACTGAATGCTGCTGTTTCAATATCTGTTACGGAGTCTCCTACTTCAATGGTTCGTAAATCCTCACACTCTGCAAATGCACGGTAACCGATTTTTTCTACGTCACTGCCTATGGTTACCTTCACAAGATGGTCATTTCCTGCAAAGGCTTCCTCAGCCACTTCCTTGATGTCATCAGGAATAGACACGACTTCTGCCGTGCCTGTATATTTCAATAATTTAGTTCCGTCCATTTGAAAATCAGATGTAGTGCTGACTGCCTCTACATCTGATACAGGTACCTGAGTGACTGCTACTGCCGCAGCAAGCAGCAGCGCACTCAAATACTTAGCTATTCTTTTATTCATAGGTCTCCTACGCTGTTCTGGCAGGAACCACTGCCTTATCGCGCTTAAAGAATAATACTAACGCAATACATGCCATTCCGATGGATAAGAACCACTTCGGATGAATACCGTCACCGGTTTTGGGTGTGGCATCAATTGTTCCTGCAGAAAGGTTTGCCGTATCCACATAAATCACATAAGGTGAAAAATGGCTTGCGGTAAAGTTGACACAAGGTACGCCGTCCACGGTGGTGAACCTGGTATTTAAATCTTCAAGTACACCGCCATTTACAGCAGCAACTCTGTTATTGCCTGCATACTGTACCAGTTCATCAGGAATCGGTAATGTCAGATTTACGGAAATACCTGAGGTATCCGCAATCTTGGTACGACCTGTTGAGTCATACAGACTAATATCCATAGGCCAGTACTTAATTCTGCTGATATCACCGAATTTAGTCTGCAGTGCTGTTACTACTGCATTGGTTGCGTTCTGATCTTCAGTTACTTTCACAATAAAGTTATCGGTTGCACCGGATACTGTTGCGCCTGCCAATCCTGTGTTGGAAATACCGGGCTTGGTAATCTGTACGGAAGAACCGTTTACGTTTCCGCTGCTTGTGGTGCCGGTAGTACCGCCTGTTGTGTTGCCGCCCGTAGTTGTGGTTGTACTCGCACCACCTACTTTGTATGTGGCCGTTACTGCAACATTGGTTGCCGGCATAGTAAATGTTGTTGAGGCAGCTTCATTATTGGCAAAGCCTACACCCGCCGTAGAGGTGGTCCACTTATCGAAGATCTGACCTGTTCCTCTGAAATAAGCATTAATCGCTACGATATCGCCTGCTGCATAGCTTCCACTTCCGCTACCGCCTGATACGGATACGGTATATTTCTTTTTGGATGCTTCCGTGGTTGTTTTATCTTTGTCTTTATCTTTATCGCTATCCTTGTCATTATCCTTGTCATCGTCATCATCCACAATCTTTTCAAAGTTTGCAATGATAGTCATGTCTCCCTGCACATTACTGTAATCAGCAGGAATCCATCCAAGGAATTTATAACCGGATTTTACCGGGTCTTGTGGTGTTACCGCTCCTTCGCCGTGATTTACAGACTGCTGACTATGTATAGTGCCATCCGCGCCATAGAAGGTTACAGTATGTCTGCTTGCATCACCTGAATTATCGGAATAAGTCGCAATAATCACTAAATCCTGCTTTACATCATGCCATGACTGTGACCATCCGGTAAAGGTATATCCTTCCTTAGTTGGATCAGCCGGAGGTGTTGCACTCTTTCCCTCTTCGATAAACTGCACTTCACCTAGCAATGTACCGTCTGTGTCTCTAAATTCAACCTTATATACGTTGTCTCCAAATATCGGATAAACTTCAAGATCTTTCGTAACATTGGTATAATCTGTCCATCTGTTAAACAACGCCCCTTCATGGGTCGGAGGATCTGTAGGCGGAACCGCATCTTCTCCATCCTTCACATCTACCTTATAATATACTTCCTTCACAGAGGTATCCGGATAATTCGGATAATCAAAGAAGTATACGGTATGTGTTAAAAATACCTTTCCATATTCGGGATTGATATACCAATACTCATCTTCTTTTGCATATCGGTCAGCATATAAACCTTCCACACATTCAAAAATAATGGTCTGTTGTTTACTCTGATCTGTCTTACCGGAGTCCATATATGCCTGTGTTGCAAAGGCATCCGGAGCAATATATACCTGATTACCGGGAATAGTAAGCAGACGGATTGCGCTGTCTCTAAAGGACTCTGCTTCAATATTAGTTACTGTATCACCAAATACTACTGTATTTAAATCATCTGTTGCCGCAAAAGCTCTTTCGGGAATCACTTCAACTGCAGTTCCTGATATATCTATTTTACCCACACCGTCGCAATCCTCAAAAGCTTCCTCTTTCATGGTGGTTACACCTGCCAGTTCTTCAGGACCTACGGAGTAAGAACCTACACCACCGGTTAATCCTCTGGCTTCCAAGCATTCTACGATTTCAAGTCCGTTTCCGGTATTGCGGTAAAGGATACCATTACTATAAATAAAATCTGAATCTAAGCAAGTAACATTTGTAAGTTTTTCACAACCTGCAAAAGGCCGTTTACCGGTATCTGTCAAATTAGTTCCAAGTGTAACTGTTTCAAGAGCCATACCTTTTTTCAGGTCAATGTCTGCACCAGCAGCATTCATTTCCTCTTCAGAAGGACCATCAAATGCATAATCACCGATATAGTCAGGACCAATCATTGCCGCTTCTCTTAAGGAAATACAATTTTTAAAGGTATAAGGATCTACTTCATCCACACCGTTAAATACCACTGTCTGAATATATTTATCGGGATTGATTCCGCTTATTGCTTCAGGTTCTCCCTCCTCGTCATAGGTAAAACCTGAAAACAATCCCGGTTCAATACAATCAACACTGCTGGGCACCACCACATTTAAAGTAGAATTGACAATCGCCATTTCATTTTCGGTAGGCTGAGTCATTTCCTTCTTTTCCTCATCCGTTGCCTGATAATATCTTGTAGCATTAAGAACCATGTTCAAATATTCTGCCTGATTTTCAGATGTCTTATATGGCAATTCTTCAACCCAAGCCCTTGCAGCCACCTCATTCATAATCATTTCATATCTAGGATAACCTACGAGCTGAGCTTCACCGGTATTGCTAATAGGATCATAATTATACTGTACCTCTAAGTTGGTAGGCCAACCACTATGACAAGTAATCCAAATCTTTTCCTGATTAGCATTATTGATATTACTTACACCATTCATTGCAAAAATGAAAGGGACTGTGTCTGCTCCGGCATCATTCATCATGGCACCTACAAAGGTAAGACTAGGACCTTCATTCTCTGGAGTGTTCTCTTTATCCACCTTCAAAGTACACTGGCAACTTACCTCTTGCGTCTTAAACGCATTGGAACCAATATCCTGTATCGTTGATGCATCTGTAAAAATAACTGTCTCCAGGTTATGACATCCCTGAAACGCACCGGAACCGATTTCTGTTACGGACGCAGGAATAGTAATCTTAACCAAATTACAATTATCGCTAAAGCTACCTGCTCCGATATAAGAAATTCCATAAGGACCTATCTTCTCCGGTATGGTAACATTATCAGGTTTGTGTCCATCTTCTATAAAGAAATTAACCAGCTCATTGTTACTATTTACCTGATAGGTTACTTTCGCACTCTTGCCATCAGGATCGTTTTCATCCATAACGCTATCATGCTCATATTCAATTTTTTCGTATAAATCTTCATTTAAGTATTTAAAAGCAATGGACTGCTTTGTTGCCTTATCATGGATGCTTGATACCTTCGGTCCCTCAAAATAGAAAGATTCGGGCACAGTTGCTTTAAAGGTATCCCAGCTACTTGCACTGTCATCTCCCTGGCAATATGGATATTTGGTAGAATTTTCTTTATGAGGTGTACCAAAGTCGACATTTTCATTGTTTGCCTTGATAAACTGCAAAGAAGTACAACCTTCAAACATGTCTACGTCCAAACCGGACTCTGCATAATTAACAGGTAGTTCGATGCTGGCAAGACTCTGACATCCCTTAAACAGATGGTCACCTAAGTGTGTTAATGCAACAGCACCACCGTCACCACCTTGCAGGTCAATGCTTTCTAAGCTGGTACAGTTTTCAAAACAGCTGTCGCCAAACGCCAGTAATCGAATGGGGGCTGTAAATGTCTTTAAGGAGGCACAATTATAAAAGGCATCCTTACCAATTGCCTGAATACTTGCATTAGTAGGAATATTGCACTCTGTCAGTCGGATACAATCAGCAAACGCACCGTTACCGATTGTTTCCAGATTATCTCCGAAGGTAACACTTTGTAAGTTCGCACATCCGCTGAATGCATAATCACCGATACCTTTGATATTGCCACCAATGATTAAGTGCTGTACATTACCTGCATTTTTGAATGCACCATTTCCCGAACTGGGATATCCTGCATTATTCGCTTCGGTGTTTGGCACAACAGTCCAGCCGCCATTATCGTCTGATTTAATCACATCATTTCCGATATAAGCAACGTCTGCAACTATCTTCCAATACTGATTGTCCGTTCCGGCTTTGTTATAATTACCGCCGGAATCTCTGTATAGCAGCTCTTCATCGCTGATAACCCCTTCCCACTCATCACGTTTATCATAATAGCAGGGAGAGTATACTGTTTCCATAATCGGATGTAATTCATAAAGGACTTCTTCAAAAACTTTTTGAGTAGAAGTACTGCCGTCTGCATTCGTCACGGTTTCTTCCCGTCCCGTATCTTCTGTCTGACGATAGTATTTCACGCCGTTTTCATCCATATAAAGATTAGTTGCGGTTCCGGTCCATGCTACTTCTTTATTATTTCTGGTAGGATTCAACTGTGTTGTATTGGTATCAAGTACATCATATGCCTGATAATAAAGGATATTGTTAGCATCCTTCTTCTGTTCCTGATCCTCATAGTAAAGATAACCACCATTTTTACTTACCAGGCAATAACCTTCACTGGAAACATTGTCAGAATATTTCTTATATGCAGTCAAAGTTGATGGAATTTCCAAAGTACTGTTATCTCCGCTACTGCTGTTATATCCCACAATTACCGCATACTTATTAGTGTCGGTTGAATTAGGTCTCATATAAAGGAATTGGAATTTACCGTCACCTGTGGTATAAACGACATCCTCTTCTCCCTTATCTATCCAGCTGTCATTTGCTGACGGAACAAGGCTTTGGTATATCTTCAGCTCAGCACTTGTCATCTCGGGAGTTGCCTGGGTATGCTGAAGAGCAATTTTTGTCGCATTCACTTTTGGTTCAGCCTCTACATCCTGCACGGGAACTGCAGCCACAACAATAGCAGATGCCATAAAAAGGGCACCTACTGTCTTCCTTATCTGCTTTCTTAATCTTCTGTTTTTCTTTTTGATGCTTTTAGCCATTTGTAACACTCCTTTTGGTTACCTGATTCGTTTTGCCACCACTACGAACCTCCCATCTTCCTGGGAATGGTCGCAGGTTGACAATGTCAGCAGGCTGTCACCGTAGCTGGCGGTAACGCCTGTATCATATAAGCTTAATTTTGCCATCTCATCCATATAATAACTAAATTCTGCTTCTGAGTTAGCATCAATAAACTGATAATATTTGAAAACAACATCGTCCTCATTGTACACCTGGGAGCGGAACACATACATCACCTGATACGTCGCTTTTTCATAAATGGTATCAAACTGTATTAGGGCATGCTCCTTTCCATAGGATTCTTTAGCATATTTCTGGAGATTCCCAAACATATTTCCGGACTTCATATGATGACCGTACAGAATCAGATTTGTGGAACGGGGATAAGCACTGCATTCATAGTCCATAAAAATGCTTCCGTTCTTGTCATATTCCTGATTAAAGTTATGGTCAAGATAATACTCATTATTAGAAGTCTGCATAACAGGGTAATCTATATTTGTATCGTCAATTTTGAGCCATCCGATTAGCTTTTTATTCTTTTCATATAAAGTTTTATATTCATCCAGCACATCCGGAAGCTTAATTCCCGTTTTATGTATAGCAAAATCATTCTTTTCCTGTACGTTTCCCGTAGATAATGCATCACTGCCCTTTAGCTCTGCCAGTTCCTCATAATCTACATTGGTCCGCTCTGCGAAAAAATAATACACACCGAAATAACCGAAGCATAACGCTGCTACAAGAGACGCAATTACAATTACTGCTTTACGGCGTCTTTCCTGCTTTTTCAATTCTGTCAGAATCTGCTTCTGCATATCCTTGTCGTAATCTTCCAGATTCTTTTGACTACTCTTACGATTTTTAGTTTTTTTCTGATTTTCTTTGATGATTGTACTTTTCTTGTCAGAGTTTTTTTCTTTTTGGGTCCTTTTTACTTTGTCCTTCTTTTTACCGGACTTCTTCATGCTGTCTGTAGCATTCTCCGCTGTAATTCCCTGCTTACGGAGATGTTCTACTTTTTCATATATTTCATCATCAAAATCGGTTCCTATCGCTGATTCAAAACGATATGCCCCGCTTTGTAATTCACTGAACAACTCATATATCTGTCTCGGGCTGTTTAAATCTGTCTCTGCCTTAATCCGTTCAATCTTCTTCAGGTCACGCAAGGCAGCCTCATAATCTGACCGGGTTCTAAACCGCCGTCCCTCTATCGTCAGGTCATCTGCTGTCATGGCATACTTCTCCTTTATGACATATATAGTCTATTTTACTATATCTCGAAATTTATTCAAGTATTTTATCTAGATGTTGCGTGAAAAAATACTGTAACATTTTTACATTTTGTAAATGAATATAAAAAAGACACATAACTGTGTCTTTTTTATATTACATGTCACTTATTCTGTTTTAGGTTATTTCATCGTTTGACTCCAGCCACGCTTCCAACACTTTATCGCTATCATAAGCAGGCGCATATTTTTGCGCTATTTTACAAATGCTTTTTACGATAGCTAAATCTTCCTCCAATATTTCTGCTATATCATCCGGCAATATCCCCTTTTGCAGCTTCTTACAAATCTGCTTAATTAATTTACAATTTTCACCTTCCATCCGGCCTTCCAGCTTTGCTTCTTCCTTTGCTAAAGCCATCTCTTCCCACAATTGCATATACTTCACCCCTATCTTTTCTGAAGCTTTTATCTTCTTTACCTGCTCATGAATCCGCTTAATTCGCTGGCTTTTACTTCTTTTTGCCACCTCATCATTTGTCTTCTTTAGATATTCCATGAATTCCAAAAACTCTTCAGAAAAATCTTCACTGTTCTTTCCTTTTGTATTAATAAATACTTTAATCGCGCCATCTTTCAGTTTTAGCTCCGGGCACTCCCTACACGTCCCTTCAAATGTATAACGATACAACCCCTTTCCAAATAAATCAAATGGGGCAATCATAATTAAAAAGCTGTCATTGAGTTGATTGAAATTCGTGCATCCCGGCTCTAATAATGAAACATCCAAATGCGCTTGATAATATCGACTACGCTTCCGTAAATTTCCGGTATTTTTGTTCTGCATTTCCGTATAATAAAGTGTTTTATCCTTATCCATATTAATTACATCCAAACGGATAGCTCTAAGTTCCGGTGATACCCGAAATTCCTTTTCAGTTTCAGGTCGGGTCAGAAGCTCTATTTCATTCTCAAGCAGTATATTCACTGTGGCTTCATAGGCTTCCAAGTCCTCCATGGTTTCATCAAATAAAAACCGGTCTGTTAAATTCAATTTTTCTAGTTTTGTTGTTACATTATGTGTCATACCATGTCCTCCTTTTTACAGGAAAGTATCGGACTACACATGATGTTCCTTTTCTCTCCTGCTTTTGTTGTTTTGTTGGGTATTAAAAGCAGGATTTCAAGAAATAAGAATCGACTATAAAGTCAAGATACGGTCAAACCGCTAATAAGCTTGCGCTTTTAAGAAATCATTTGCTTTGTTGATATTTTATCACGCCATATTCGGTATTGCAATTATTTTCTTATAATTTTTCACTTTTATATTTTTATCCATATTTTTAACAATTCATGGAAACACATACAAGCAGTAGTACATATGATAAAGCATAAAACAAAAACCTTTTTTGGAGGAAATAAAAATGAGTGATTTAACAGCTACCGGATGTGGTTGCACAACTACTACTTCTAATAACGGATGCGGATGCAGTTCCTGGATTTGGATTATCCTTTTACTGTCCTGCTGCGGCGGATGCGGAAATAACAATGGCGGTTTCTTTGGCGGCAACGATAACGGATGCGGATGTGACTGGATTTGGATTATCCTCTTACTGTTCTGCTGTGGCGGAAATAACAACGGATGCGGATGCTAATTCCTGATGTGAAATAGGCTCTGAAAAGAGCCTATTTTTCTGCATATCGGCTGATTTCATATCATAAAATATGGAAACAGATGAAATGGGGCAGTCATGGAATTTTCCGAGAATAATAAAGTAAGTGCCTTTGATGCGCTTTTTTGCACCAATCACATTCAAATGCTGAAAGTGCTTCTGTCTTATACAGATCATCAAACGCAAAAGTCCTTGGCTGTTTATATTAAATTTCTGGAGCTTCAATATACCATCGAATATTATCAAAAGAATCCCTATCCTTTATGCGGCTGTTCGGCCCGGGAGCAAAACTTTGATTTCGGGAAAATCTGCGAAGAACTGCTCCCCTATTGCACCCAAGAAGAACGCAGCCGCTTAGAACAGATACGAGGGCTTTTTAAAGGAATGGAAATGTACCGTGAAATGAGCAAAACCATGGAAATGATGAAGGAATTCATGCCTGATATGGGCGATATGTTTTCGGGAAATCCTTTTGGTGATGGTTCCTTTGGAAATGACAGTCCGCAAAATCAGGCAAATATGATGAGCTTACTTATGAATATGCTCTCACCGGAGCAAAAAGAAATGTTTACAATGTTTGGAGGTATGAATAACCATGACAACGCAGTGGATGAATGATGAATCGCTTAAGCATATTGAGCCCTATAAGCTGGAATTTTTACAGGCTCTCGTTTTTGAAAGCAGTAATCTTCGAAAAGAGCAGCTCATGCCCTTTCTGATGAACATCGCTAAGCGGAGCAAGGAAAAAAATATCTCCTTTTCGGACGAAGAAATTGATGCAGTCGTAGCAGTATTAAAAAAGCAGGCAAGTCCGGAGGAGCTCTCTAAGATGGAAAAAATTCTGGCTATGCGGGCGAAGAGGTAATAGCATTCTCGTGCGACGGGCATACGCATCTTAAGAACGCAGTGCCAAGCTGCGAAAGCTTTGCTTTCTCGCTTGACGGGCATACGCCCTATGAATTTCAAAAAGTGTAGAATACACTCTGCCAGCAGAGTATTCTACACTTTTCTCATTCGCACTGCTTATTTGCAAACAATATTTACGATTCTGCCGGGGACGTAAATTTCTTTTACGATAGTTCCGGTAATCTTATCTCCTAATGCTTCTTTTGCTTTTGCAATAACGGCATCTTTCTCCTCTGCCTTATCAATACCGATAGTCAGTCTTGTTTTACCGTTTACCTGTACCGCAATTTCTACGGTTGCTTCCTGGGTCTTTGCTTCTTCATATACCGGCCATGTTGCCTGGTATACTCTTCCTTCGTAGCCATTTGCATTCCAAAGTTCCTCAGTAATATGGGGTGCTACCGGATTAAGCAGGGTAAGAAGGGTTTTAAACTCGCCCTTAGTAACTGCATTTTTCTTGTAGAAATCGTTAATTAACGCCATCATGGCAGCGATTGCCGTATTATACTTCAAGCTTTCAAAGTCATTACTTACCTTCTTAATTGTCTGGTGCATCTTCACTTCCATATCAGCAGAATATGCATCACCATCCACTAAAATATCCTGCAGTTTCCATACTCTCTCTAAGAATCTGCGGCATCCCTTTACGCCGTCTTCTGACCAGGATGCACTTAAATCAAATGCACCGATAAACATTTCATAAGTACGAAGGGTATCTGCACCGTAATCTCTTACGATATCGTCAGGATTTACTACATTGCCACGGGATTTACTCATCTTCTCACCATTGGAGCCGAGAATCATACCGTGGGAGGTTCTCTTCTGATAAGGCTCTGCACAAGGTACTACACCTTCATCATAAAGGAACTTATGCCAGAATCTTGAATATAACAGGTGCAGTGTGGTATGCTCCATACCGCCGTTATACCAGTCTACAGGCATCCAGTATTCCAATGCTTCCTTACTTGCCAATGCATTCTCATTAAGCGGGTCTGTATATCTTAAGAAATACCAGGAAGAACCTGCCCACTGAGGCATGGTATCTGTTTCTCTCTTAGCCGGTCCGCCGCAACAAGGACATGTGGTATTTACCCAGTCTGTCATCTTGGCAAGGGGTGATTCACCGTTATCGGTAGGCATATAGCTTTCTACTTCAGGAAGCTCTAACGGAAGTTCACTTTCGGGAAGTGCTACATAACCGCATTTTTCACAATGTACAACAGGAATAGGTTCGCCCCAGTAACGCTGTCTGGAGAATACCCAGTCACGTAACTTAAAGTTAGTCTTTGCATGACCGATACCCTTCTCTGTTAAAAACTCTGTAATCTTTGCTTTCGCATCTGCTACGGAAAGACCGTTTAAGAAATCGGAATTTACAAGTGTACCTGTTGCCACATCGGTAAACACTGCTTCATTGACGTCCACAGGGCTTCCTGCTACTACTTCAATGATAGGCATGTTGAATTTCTTAGCAAATTCCCAGTCTCTTTCATCATGGGCAGGAACTGCCATAATGGCACCGGTACCGTATGTCATCAGAACATAATCAGAAATCCATACCGGAATTTCTTTTCCGTTTACGGGGTTTACCGCGGTAAGTCCGTCCAGCATGACACCCGTCTTATCCTTTGCAAGCTCTGTACGTTCAAAGTCAGACTTTCTGGATGCCATTTCTCTGTAAGCAATCACATCATCCCAGTTTTTAATATCTGCTTTATACTTATCAATAAAAGGATGCTCAGGACTCATTACCATATAAGTTACGCCGAACAAAGTATCCGGTCTTGTGGTATAAACAGTCAGTTTATCTTCTTTATCCTTTAAGGAGAAGTCAACTTCCGCACCGGTAGACTTACCAATCCAGTTTTTCTGGGAAACCTTAACTCTCTCCACATAGTCAACACTGTCAAGACCTTCAATCAGCTTATCCGCATATTCTGTAATCTTCAGCATCCACTGGCTCTTGACCTTACGGACAACCTCTGCACCGCAACGTTCACAAACACCGTTTACCACTTCTTCATTTGCAAGACCTACTTTACAGGAAGTACACCAGTTTATGGGCATCTCACTCTTATAGGCAAGACCTGCATTAAATAATTTAAGGAAAATCCACTGTGTCCACTTATAATAGTTTACATCTGTAGTATTTACTTCTCTGTCCCAGTCAAAGGAATAGCCAAGTGCATGAAGCTGGCCTTTAAAACGATCTACATTGTTCTTAGTAACAATCTTAGGATGGATATGATTCTGGATTGCATAGTTTTCTGTAGGAAGACCGAATGCGTCCCAACCCATAGGATAAAGTACATTATATCCCTGCATTCTTCTCTTTCTGGCAACAATGTCAAGTGCCGTATAGGGTCTTGGATGTCCTACATGAAGTCCCTGTCCTGAAGGATAGGGGAATTCAACAAGTGCATAGTATTTCGGTTTGGAAAAGTCATCAGAAGTTTTGAATGCTTTTTCATCATCCCATACCTTCTGCCACTTACTCTCTACCTCTCTGTGATTGTATAATTCAGCCATTTTTCTTTCTCCTCTCGTATGGCATAATAGACCATTCCTAATTTTACCCATTCTACTGTTAAATGTCAAGACAAATGGCGCGTACCCCCATACGCGCCATTCTTCCCTTCTTCTAAAAAGAACTTTATATCCTAAATCTTAATCCATCTTTTATTCTTCGTTACCTTCTGCTACCTTAGCAGCTCTTGCAGCAACTTCCTTCTCCTGAACATCAGAAGGAGCCTGTTCGTAACGAGCAAATTCATACGAGAATTCACCACGTCCGCCTGTCATAGAACGAAGGTCTGTACAGTATCCGAACAGAGACATCATCGGAACATCTGCTTCTACCACCTGCTTGCCGCCCGCAACAGGATTCATACCAAGTACTCGACCACGACGTTTATTCAAATCACCCATAACATCACCGGTATAAGAATCCGGCACTGTAACCTTCAGGGATACGATAGGCTCTAACAAAATAGGCTGAGCTTCCATAAAGCCCTTCTTAAACGCCTGGATAGTAGCCATCTTGAAGGCCATTTCGGAAGAGTCAACGGGATGATAAGAACCATCATATAATACAGCCTTAACACCGACAACGGGATATGCTGCCAAAGGTCCCTTAAGTACGGATTCCTGAATACCCTTTTCTACTGCGGGGAAGTAATTCTTAGGCACAGCACCACCCACTACAATCTGCTCAAATTCATAAGCTTCTTCCTGATTACCGGAAGGTTCAAAAGTCATCTTAACGTGACCGTACTGGCCATGTCCGCCGGACTGCTTTTTGTATTTGTATTCTACATCGGATTTCTTCTTAATGGTTTCTCTGAAAGCAACCTTGGGCTTGGAAAGTTCAATTTCAACTTTGTATTCGTTCAGAAGTCTGCTTGCAATTACTTCCAGATGCAAATCACCCATACCGTAAAGGAGCATCTGACGATTTTCTGCATCATTGACATACTTCATGGTAATATCTTCATGAGAAATCTTCTGAAGTGCCTGGGAAAGCTTATCAACGTCACCTTTATTCTTAGGATTGTATCTCATATATGTATAAGGTACAGGCATCTCCCATTTACCGAATTTAATTGTAGTTGCCTTGGTGGATAAGCTGTTACCGGTACGCGCACCTGTCAACTTAGCCAGCGCACCAATGTCACCTGCGTGAAGCTCTTTTACTTCAATGGGCTTATTGCCCTGAAGCACATAAAGCTTACCAACCTTCTCTTCAATATCCTTATCAACGTTATAAATCATGTCGTCTGATTTCAGTACACCGGAATTCACCTTAATCAATGAGTACTTACCGATGAACGGGTCTACGATGGTCTTCCAGATGTATGCGGATTTTGCCTTGGAGAAATCATAATCAGCATGGTAGATTTCATTGGTCTTCATGTTGATACCTGCTACTTCTCTGTTCTCCGGGCTTGGGAAGTATTTGATGATGTCATCCATCAAAGTGTAAACACCCTGGCATAAGCTGTTGGAGCCCATGGTCATAGGAACAATACTTCCATCACATACATTGGTACGAAGAGCTGCTCTGATTTCTGCTTCTGAGAAGGTTTCTCCGCCAAAGTAACGTTCCATCATCTCTTCACTGGTTTCTGCAACGGCTTCCATTAAGGTGTCACGGCAAATCTGCAAATTCGCCTGATTGTATTCAGGCACTTCACATTCCACAACTTCCTTGCCCTGCCATCTGTTACCTGTTTCGGTAATAACATTAACATATCCTACAAATTTTTCATTTTCACGGATGGGCAGATGGAAAGGCGCCATTTTCTTGCCGTAGCTTTCGGTCATGTCTTCCACAACCTGTCTGAAGGAAGCATTATCTACGTCCATGTTGCTGACATAAATCATACGGGGAATTTTATATTTCTCACATAAATCCCATGCCTTCTGTGTACCGACTTCTACACCGGCCTTGCCGTTTACTACAATAATTGCTGCACCTGCTGCGCTGATTGCTTCTTCCACTTCACCGGAAAAATCAAAGAAACCGGGTGCATCCAATACATTAATCTTATATCCGTTCCATTCAATGGGAACTACGGAAGTACTAATTGAAATTTTTCTCTTCTGCTCTTCTTTCCCGAAATCACTCACGGTATTACCGTCATCCACTTTACCCATACGGGATGTGATACCGGATAAATAAGCCATTGCTTCTGTCAGACTGGTCTTACCACTGCCGCCGTGTCCTAACAGAACAACGTTTCGAATCTTGTCAGTTGTGTAAATATTCATATTAAGTCCCTCCAGTTATTTGCTTTTTTGGGCATTTTGTTTAACAATAAAATATTTTTATTTCCACAAAAAATTTCCCATGCGTACATTTTACTAAATTTTCAGAAAATTTACAAGCAAAATCGTGCAATTTATACATAAATATATTTCCTTTTGTTTTATTGTGTTTTCATTGACTTTTACACGTTGAAGTGCTACACTGTCTAGTAAATAAACCATTTATATAAAATTGCTTTTGAAATTCCAAGAAAGGATCATCCTTTTATGATAAACACAAAAAATTTAACATGCGGTTTTGTAGGTCTCGGACTAATAGGCGGTTCTATTGCAAAAGCTCTGCGTAGTGCCCATCCCAATTGCCGCATTATTGCCTATGACATAAAAAAAGACGCAATCAGACAAGCCATCGACGATGGTATTGTTAATGTAGCAGCGGATGAAATTGATGAAAGCTTCTGCGCATGTAACTATATCTTTTTATGTGCACCTGTCTCGCACAATGATGAAAATCTGTTAAAAATTAAAGAGTATTTATCGCCGGATTGTTTGCTCACGGATGTAGGCAGTGTGAAATCCGACATTCATAAACATATTAACGAATTAGGCTTAAATCACTGCTTTATCGGCGGACACCCCATGGCCGGAAGTGAACGGACCGGCTATGTCAATTCCAAAGCACTGCTTTTGGAAAACGCATATTATGTTCTCACTCCCACCGATGAAGTATCTGAAGAAAAACTAAGCGCTTACCGTGACTTAGTTTCCTCACTGGGAGCCATTCCTTTGGTACTGGATTATTCAAGACATGATTTTATCACTGCTGCAGTCAGCCATTTACCTCATGTAATAGCTTCCTCATTGGTAAATCTGATTAAACAATCGGATTCTGAAGATGGGCTGATGAAAATGATTGCCGCAGGCGGATTTAAGGATATTACCAGAATTGCATCCTCTTCCCCTGCCATGTGGCAACAGATATGTATGACCAATACAGAAAATATTAATGAACTTTTAGATTCCTATATCGCCTCTCTTTTGAAAATCAGGGATGAAATCGGTACGCACCAGGAAACTGCCGTATACGACTTCTTTGACAATGCAAGAAGCTACCGGGATTCTTTTATCGACGCTTCCAGTGGCCCCATAAAGAAATCTTACTCTGTCAATATTGAAATTGCAGACGAACCCGGCGCACTTGCATCCATTGCCACCATATTGGCACTGAATAACATAAGCATTAAGAATATCGGCATTGTACATAACAGGGAGCAGGAGGATGGCGTCCTTCGCATCGAGTTCTATGCACCCGAAAGCATCCAGGATGCCAGCCGCATCTTAAGTTCTAAAGGCTATGTTGTTCATCATAAAAAATAATATTTTCCAAAACCGAAGCATAATCCTTTGGAGTATCAATCTCAGTAATATAGTAATCTTCATAGGATAGCAACCGGATGTCTGTCTGTGCAGCTATCCGGTTAAACGCATCCTCTGCATAAATGTTGCACCTGCCCTGACTAACCAACAGGGCAACCTCTTTCCGCCACTTATCCATACAATCTCTTGACAACTTATAGAGAGGTTGTAATGCATAACAATTCTCATCAAAAATATGAACCGATACTTCCGTCAGCCGTTCCTCTACCACTCTGCCTTTAAAATCTTTTTGGGGTTTATCTGCCTGTTTATTTATCAGGCAAAGAGACTCTCTTTCATCTTCAATCAGCTTAAGGAGCAGCTGTTTTTCAAACACCAAATCCCCATGCAACATAAGGATATCATCATGAAGATGCTCTCCTGCCAGATACATGGAATAAATATAATTCGTACTTTCATACAAGGGATTATTCACATAGGTAATATGAAGCATGGGATGCTTTTCTCCTTCTGCCATCAGCTCCTGCCCATATTTACCTGTAGTTACAATCACTTCACGAATACCGCATTCAGCCAGTATCCGAAGTTGTCTTGAAAATATACTCTCTCCTGACGGAAGCTTTAATAGTCCCTTGGGACATTCTTTCGTAAGATGTCCCATACGGCTACCTGTTCCGGAGTTAAAAATCAATGCTTTCATTCATCCTCCGATTCCATCGTTTTGATGCGGTTCCTTTCAAAAAACATTCTCCTTGACAGTTCCCCTAAAACCCAAAACATAATTCTCATTTTTTCTCCCGGACGTGGCTTTTTCATATACTGTTCATAGCCTGCCGACGGAATTCGGCATAATTCCCCTTCATAAAAAACATAAGGACGAAGAAGCTCGTCCATATCTTTTACGGAATACCTGTAATATGGTCTTGTCATCTCAATTTTACCGGACAATTGAAGTATTTTTGCTGTAAAGGACATACAATTATGTGTTTTGTAAATCAAAAACCCATGTAATAACGGCATAGTCATCATGGAAAACAAATTAAACATCTGTTCTTTATCATTTTCACACAAAAAAACGAACTGTCTGATTGCTTCGTACGCGCACTCCTCTATCGGAAGGCAAAACACTTTTATGCCAAAGCTTTCATGGGTTCCGAATGCATAATAGTCGCGGTACTCATGCATAAATCCTGCATCCATTGGTACATAATGACGTCTTCTGGAATAGGTCACAAAATCTGTAAGTTCTTTATCGAAGCACACCGCAATATGGCTGTAAGGATACCCTGTCAATACCCTTGCCACTTTTCCCAATCCAGTATGAGCCTTTATCAGCACTATATATATTTCTCTCATACTTCCTCTTTCTTTAATCTGCGAAACAGCTGTATCTGAAGCCGTATCATTTCATAATATGTGGGAATTAATCCGGCAAATATAATAATGTCAGCTATTTTTATCCCAAGTCCCAAAAAGGAAAAAAGCGGTTCCGTCCCCATTGCCATACTCAAAACAGCAACAGCCGTATATGTCAGGTGGGCTTCTATGGGACCTAATCTCGGAAATAAAAACTCATTGTAATAAATAATATAGTTCATTGCCGTCACATTGACGATTCCGTATACCGGCACGGCAAATATCATTACTTCCGCATTGGCGTAAGGAGAAAGTCCCAGCGCCAGCATCAAAAAAGAGGAAAACAGCACATCGGTAATCAGGTCAAAATAAGCTCCTGCCCGGGAAGACATCTGCCGGCTTCTTGCCACATAGCCATCTAAGTCATCTGCTATCAAATGTAGCCACAATCCCGCTATTGTTCCTACAAAAAACCAAACGGATACACAGGTAAGTGCTGTACAAATAATGGCAAACAGCCCGCCCAGCGCTCCGATCAGTGTAACCTGATTGGGAGTCATACCGGAAGGGATATGGGGACCTACATATTTGTAGAGTACCTTCTGGAATCCCGTTTCCAGCTTGCTTGGAATTATTTTCTTTACCGGATTGGTATATCCTTCCGCCATACCATATAGCTCCTTTCTTATCCGCCAAAGCGGAACATGTTTTTCACAATGGATTTGATGTAAAATCCATAATCGATAAAGTCATAAATGCCGTCTCTCCAGCCTTTGATAAATAATCCGGCCACAAGAATATGATAATGGAAATAATACATTTTCACACTCAATTTTGAGGGTTTGGCCACCACATGCAGGTAATCCCATGCTTCGGGATTATGGGTAATCAGTCTTTCACGATATTGCTCCATCAGCTCTGAAGACATTTCCGGTGTAAAAATGGATATTGCCGTATGTTTTAAGTTATTTTTCTTTACCCATCGGTAAATGTTCCGAAAATCCCGACCCCTGAAATCCAGGTCCACAATAAACATTCCCATGATATGAATTCCAACATTATTTAAAATCTTAACAGCTGCAGTATTGCAAGATGTGTCTGAACTCTTCCGGTACTCCTTCAGGTACTTATCCTCAACAGCCTCAAGTCCCACCAGAATATAGTAAAAACCGATTTCTTTCAGTTCCTTCATCAGTCCCGGATGCCTTGCAATAAAGTCCGCTCTTCCGTAGCATACATATTTCTTTCGGATATTCTGTTCCTTCACCAGCTTAACAAACCTTGCTACTCTGTCCGCATCCACCAAAAAGTCATCATCAATGAAATAAATATTGTCACAATCAATTTCCTTAATCTCTTCCACCACCAAATCAATGCTCCGCTTCGTATACACACCGCAATTAAGGCGGTTTCTGTAGCAGAATTTACATTGATACGGGCAACAATAGGACGTTCTTACATGGGCGCAGGGTAACAGCTCCAAATACCGGTATTTGTCCTTATGCCGGTAAAAATAACTCCGGTCCGGAAACGGCAGTTTTGCAATATCAAAAGGATAAGACGGATTCTCTGCATAACCGTCATCAGTCCTATAGCAGATACCGTCAATTTCCTTTGGATTCTTCCCCTTTAAAATATCAACTATTTTATAAATATCAAAGGTGGTCAGTATGTAATCCGCATCTCCATCATAAAAACGTCTGAAGTTATGCTGGGCATGCAGGCCTCCTACAAAAGTCATACTGCCGCACAGCATCTTTGCCGCCCTGCAATATTCTTTCATAAAATTTTCCTGTCTGGTACGTCCGCACACATAAACATAACCGGGCATATAGGTTTGAAGCTTTTGAGTCAGACTTTCCGTTTCTACCTGTCCGTCCCAAATTTCCGTTTCATACCCTTCTTCCTTTAGCATGGTACTGATATATTCAAGTTCCAACGGTTCATTGTCAATAACACCGGAAAAATTATATTTGGTACGTGCAATTTCAGGATGAACTAATAAAAATCTTCTATTCTCAGCCAATTCTTATCTCTCCTATCCGCGTTCGGAAGCATCCCATTCATCATATGTCGTGATATGCTTTTGTTGCAAAACATCCTTTTCCATGGATGAAACCAATAACTCCATAATACGCCGGTACAGCTCTTTATTGGCTTCATACAGCTTCATATCCTCCATCTGCACCGGTTCCCCAAATACAATTTTCAGATTCTTAGAAAACAGCTTATAATCTCCCGTAATGGCATAAGGGATGATTGGCGATTTGGTCTTCTTAGCCATAATAACTGCTCCATACTTGAAGGAAAGCAATAGTTCATCGGTAAAATTCCGTTTTGCTTCCGGTGATACATTAATCAGTTCTCCTTCTTTTAGCACTTGCAAAGCGGCTACCAGTGCACTACTGTTGCCTTTACTGTTTAAATCTACCGGAATGGAACCGATTCCCCGAAACAAAAAACCGAAGGCCCCGTCATGTAACGCTTTTTTTGCCAAAGTCCTAACCACTCGTTTGGTACTGATATCTACCAAAAGCGGATCAAAGGCATGCTTGTGGTTTCCGGCAATAATGGCACCACCCTCTGACGGGATATGTTCACGTCCGATTATCTCCGGCCGGTACACCAGATGAATGAGTGGTTTAAAAACAAACCGAAGGGCTCTATAAAGATATTTTTCATTTCTTTTCATTCTTCTCTTAATCCTTTTTTCTTTTAAACTGCTTCAAGTAATTCCATAAAAACAGATATCCTTTTCCTAACAGAATTATCAAAATTCCCGCCATACCGCCGGCCGTATCAAGCATAACATCCTTTACGGATGCATATCTTCCGGGCACAAAATACTGATGCAGTTCATCCATTGCTCCTGATATCAGTAATTGTAACATAACGAGTCCGATACCGTACCAAAGTTTTTTAATCCATAGTACAGCGATCCCGAATGACAAAAAACCTACCGCCATATATTCTGCAAAATGTGCTGCTTTCCGGATGATTTTCTCAAGAGGCACCGCTTGTGGGTCAACTACTACCACCTCACCACCGCCACCCATCATTTTATAGTACATATCCACTAAAAAGTCCATCACTGCCCGGCTGAGAGCCGAGGATTCTTCTGCACTTTCCGATGAGAAACAAAAAATCATAATATAGACAAACAACAGGCAAACTGCTGCTACTGTTGTTATTATTTTCTTTTTTCTTATTTGTCCGTTCATTTATGCCAATCCTAAAAATACCATAAGAGCTCCGTCTTATGGTATTTCTTTTTATAAATCTTTTTATTTTATTATGTAATTACTTATTAGTTTTCATTCAAGGATTCTACGGTATCATATACCTCAATTCTTGCTGCATCCATTTCAGGCATACCGATAAAAATTCCGCCGTAAGCATATAAATTAGCTTCCTTCTTTTCAATACGCACAATTTCCAAAAATGCATGAAGCACTTCCTGTGTCCATATGCGTAAATAAGTTTCATAGACCTCACCGATTTCCAGTGCAGTCTCACAAGTAAATCCGATACCTGTTTTTGATACATCTACAATATCGATTTCAACCTTTTCATTACTTCCGCCACCGCTTAACTTTGTCAAGACAAGCTGTGATGTAAGCTCTCTACGGTTACTCTTTCTTCTGTTTTCCATAATTACCTCCCGCATTCGCGTTTTCTTTTGCTTACCCTTTTTTATCATATACTATCCTGCATTTTTTGTAAAGTAACTTCCTTTTGCAGAACATTGCAGATTATTGCAAATCATTGGTAACAAACATGGCATCCCCAAAAGAAAAGAAACGATATTCTTCCTTAACTGCCTGCTGATAGGCATCCAGCACATGTTCTCTTCCTGCCAATGCCGAAACCAGCATAACCAAAGTTGATTCAGGCAGATGAAAATTGGTAATCAGGCAATCAAGTACTTTAAACCGATATCCGGGATAAATAAAGATTTCTGTGTCACCGCAGCATTCTTCTAATTTACCATTTTCATCTGCGGCACTTTCTATGGTGCGGCAGCTTGTGGTTCCCACACAAATAACCCTGCCACCCTTTTCTTTTGTTTCATTAATGGTTTCTGCTGCTTCTTTTGAAACCTGATAATATTCCGAATGCATATGATGTTCCAGAACATTATCCACCTTCACCGGTCGAAAAGTTCCAAGCCCTACATGCAGTGTCACATAAGCAATTTTAACACCTTTTTCTTCAATTTGAGACAAAAGCTCATGGGTAAAATGAAGTCCTGCAGTCGGAGCAGCTGCTGAACCGTCATATTTGGCATAAACAGTCTGATAACGGTTCTTATCCTGTAATTTATGGGTAATGTAAGGCGGTAGCGGCATTTCTCCCAGTTGATCCAGTACCTCCTCAAAAATCCCTTCATAGCTAAATTGAATCAGGCGGTTTCCTTCTTCCACTATATCAAGTACTTCTGCCGTAAGCAGTCCCTCTCCAAAGCACAACTTTGTTCCCGGTCTGCATTTTTTCCCGGGCTTTACCAATGTTTCCCAAATATCGTTCTCTCTGCGTTTCAGCAAAAGCACTTCAACCGCTGCTTTGGTATCTGCTTTAACTCCCATAAGGCGGGCAGGAAGCACTCTGGTGTTATTTAACACCAGACAGTCCCCCGGTTTTAGATATTCTGTAATATTTTTAAATACCTCGTGCTTTATTTCCCCGGATTTCTTATCAAGCATCAAAAGTCTGGACGAGGAACGATCCTCAAGCGGGTCCTGGGCAATCAGCTCCTGTGGTAAATCAAAATAAAAGTCCGAAGTCTTCATTACATTTCTGCTCCTTTTAAAAAGGCAACATATCCTCTCTTGGCTTCATATATATCAGCTTTGCTGGTTGCTTCCCACGGAGCATGCATATTCAGTACCGCAACGCCGCTGTCAATTACATTCATGCCGTAAAGAGCCAGAATATACGCAATTGTTCCGCCCCCGCCAAGATCTACTTTTCCCAGCTCTGCTGTCTGGAAGTTAATCTTTTCTTTTTCATAAATACTTCTCAAATGTGCCAGATATTCTGCATTGGCATCATTCGAACCGGACTTGCCTCTTGCACCGGTAAATTTATTAAATACCATACCGCCGCCAAGATAAGCTACGTTTTTCTTGTCAAAGCTTCCTGCAAATGTAGGATCAAATCCGCTGCTGACGTCGGAAGAAAGCATGCAGGATGAAGCAAGACATCTGCGAAGAGAAAGTTCACTGTATTCTCCTGTCAATGCTAATAATTCAGCAACCGTATTTTCAAAAAATCTGGATTGCATGCCGGTAGCTCCTACACTGCCGATTTCTTCCTTATCTACCAGAAGGCAACATGCACACCGTTTCGCATCTTCCACTTCCAGCATCGCCTTTAAGGATGAGAAAGCACAGACTCTGTCATCCTGTCCGTAAGCAAGAATCATACTTTTGTCAAAACCGGCTTCCCTTGCCTTCCCTGCCGGAACCACCTCCAGCTCTGCAGAGATAAAGTCCTCTTCTTCTATATCATACTTTTCTTTCAGTATATTCAAAATTCCCTGTTTCACAGCATCCTTTGCTGTACTCTTTTCATCCTGATTCTCTTTTTTATTATCTTTCTTCTTATCAATCAAAAGCGGCTTATTACCGATAATTACGTCCAACGCCTCTCCTTCGATTACTTTTGCAGCTTTCTTCTCGAGCTGTTCCTGTGCCAGATGAATCAGTAAATCAGAGATAAAAAATACCGGTTCCTCTTCACTTTCACCTACTGTAAGTTCGATAGTAGTACCGTCTTTTTTTATGACAACACCATGAATGGCAAGGGGAATTGTTACCCACTGGTATTTCTTCACACCACCGTAATAATGAGTATCAAGATAGGCAAAACCGCCATCTTCATAGAGAGGATTTTGTTTCACATCTAATCTGGGGGAGTCAATATGGGCTCCTAAAATATTCATTCCCGCTTCCAAAGGCAACTCCCCAATTCTGAACATGGCAATTGCTTTGTTCATGCATACGGAATACACCTTATCCCCCTTCTTTATGGTTTCTTTGTTCTTAATTATTTCCTGTAATTGTCGGTAACCGGCTTTTTCAATGGTATTAACAATGGTATCTACACATTCTCTCTCAGTTTTCCCGCTGTCCAAAAACTGCATATATTCTTTTGCAAACACATCAACTTCTTTTAACTGGGTTTTACTATAGGTTTCCCATGTGTTCTTTCTTTCCATAATTACCTCCGTCAGTGATCAACGCTTAACTTCGCAACTGTGCTCCGCAGTTCTTATCTAATTGTTTTAAAATCTTCTTTACAAAAGCATCCACGGATTCTGCAGTAAATGCCTCCTCCTTAGGAGTAAATACTACAGTAAACGCCATACTCTTCTTATCCGCCGCGACCTGTTCTCCCTCATAAATATCAAACAAGGAAATCTTGGTAATATACTTACATGCGTCCTTCATTACTGCTTCGATTTCGCCGCATGTGGTTTCTTTGGATACTACAAGTGCCAAATCTCTTTGTTCCTCAGGGAACTTAGGAAGCGGGTTAAATACCGGTTTCTTTCCATACCAAGCAGAGAGAACCTTAAGGTCAAGTTCCATTAAATATACCGGTGTACGAAGATCCTGGTCATCAGCAATGTCATAAGCCAGCTTACCGAAATATCCTACTTCTTTTCCTTCACAAAGCACACGTGCTGTCTGATAAGGATGAAGGAAGGTATTCTGCATTGCTTCATAAGTAAAGCTTACCTGTAACGTTTCTGCAATCTTTTCCGCAATTCCCTTCATGGTGTAGAAGGATTCCTTTTCTCCGAAAATACCTACACATAATCTGGCCTTTTCATCAGGATATCTGGTAAGAGGCAGTTCGTAAGGTAAAAATACGTTTCCGATTTCAAAAATTCTTCCTTCCAGATTACCTTTCTTCTGATTCCGGGCAACAGCATTAATCATAGAAGCTGCCAATGTGGTTCTCATCAGGGAAAGTTCCTCGCTGATAGGGTTCATGATTCTGATTGCCTTACGCTCCGGTGCATCTTCCGGAAATCTCAACAAATCAAGGTCTGTGGGTGAGAAGAAGGAATAATGAATTCCTTCATATGCCCCGATACTGCAAAGCGCATTTTTCAGTTTTAATTCACTCTTCTGTTGTAAATTTAATCCGCCGATAGTTACCTGTGCAGAAGGCATGAATGCCGGCACCACATGCTCATATCCGTACATACGGATTACTTCCTCAGCAACATCCTGATAAGTTACAATGTCTTCACGGTAAGCAGGAACGGAAAGAGTTAACGTATCTCCGTCTATGGAAGGATTTAATGCCAAATTCTGCATAATCTTCATAATTTCTTCATTCGGCACCACAATACCCAGACATTTATTTACTCTTTCTATACTAACCTTAACTTCTCTGGGTTCTACACTATTTCCGGTGTTCACATCCGCATGGGTGCGTCCTACTTTACCGCAACCTAATTCTTCAATCAAATGAAGCGCACGTTTTAAAGCCATTACGGTTGCATACTCATCTACACCCTTTTCATAACGGGCGCTGGAATCCGAACGTTTGCCTAAGGCTCTTGAGGTTCTTCTGATATTGTCACGTGCAAACTTGGCAGATTCAAATAACACCGCACTTGTTGTCTCACGGATTTCTGAATTGAGGCCACCCATAACCCCTGCAAGGGCAACCGGTTTTACGCCGTCACAAATCACCATATTAGAATCATTAAGCGTTAATTCCTGCTCATCCAGTGTGACAATCTTCTCTCCGTTTGCTGCACGACGTACATGAATTGCATTGCCTTCTAAAGTCGTAAGATCGAATGCATGCATAGGCTGTCCTAATTCTTTCAAAATATAATTAGTAATATCTACCACATTGGAAATGGCGTCAATACCAACCAATGCAAGCCTTCTCTTCATCCACAAAGGGGATTCGCCGATAGTAACATCTGTTACATAGTGTGCACTGTATCTGGGACACAAATCAGGACAATCCACGGTTACTGTAAAATCATCGATTTGAGCATCTGTCTCCGTATAGCTCAAATCAGGCATTCTCAATTCCTTCTCAAGCACGGCTGCTACTTCTCTTGCAATTCCGAAAATACTCTGGCAGTCAGGACGGTTTGCAGTAATTGCAATATCAAAAATCCAGTCATCCAAACCAAGCATAGGTTTTACATCTGCGCCAACAACTGCATCCTCAGGCAGCACCAAAAGACCATTGTAATCAGCACCGGGATACATATTTTCATTTACACCAAGCTCTACACCGGAGCAAAGCATACCATGGGATTCATAACCGCGAAGTTTTCCCTTTCCTATGGTCATTACACCTTCTACGGTCTTATGATCCTTAGCAGTGGCGTAAACGGTTGCACCTACAAGTGCCACCGGGAACTTACCTCCTGCAACAACGTTATCTGCACCACAGCAAATTTGGAACTGACCATGTTCTCCGCAATCCACCTGGCAAACATGGAGATGGGTTTCCGGAATTGCCTCACAGGTAAGCACCTTCCCTACTACAACCTTACTAATATCTTTCCCAACTTCGTATAATTCTTCCACCTCAAAACCGCAGGAAAATAATTTATCCTGTAATTCCTGTGGTGTTACATCTATATCTACATATTCTTTTAACCAACTAAGCGGTGTAATCATATCTAATTACCTGACCTTTCTTCTTTTCTCTGCTTATTATTTTAATCATTCAATTGTTTCAGTACGCGTAAATCGGACTCAAACAGTAATTTGATATTATTGATACCGTACTTTAACATTGCTGTACGTTCAATACCGATACCGAACGCAAATCCGCTGTACTCATTAGGGTCAACGCCACAGTTCTCCAGCACCTTATCATTTACAACGCCTGCGCCTAAAATCTCTATCCAACCTGTACCCTTACAAAGCTTGCAGCCTTTTCCTCCACATTCAAAGCAACTGCAGTCTACTTCAACAGAAGGTTCTGTAAACGGAAAATAAGAAGGACGCAGTCTTGTCTTAGTATTTTCTCCGTAGATTTTCTTTACAAATACATCTAACATACCCTGAAGGTCGCATAAGGTAATTCCCTTATCTACCACAAGTCCCTCCATCTGAGTAAACATAGGGGAATGCGTTGCATCGTCATCAGAACGGAATACCTTACCTGGAGATAAAATCTTAATAGGTGGCTTTTTGTTCTCCATCACATGAATCTGACCGGCAGAAGTCTGTGTCCTAAGCAGAAATTCAGGAGACAGATAGAAGGTATCCTGCATATCTCTTGCGGGATGATCCTGAGGTGTATTCAGTGCCGTAAAATTATAATAATCTGTTTCAATTTCAGGTCCGTCAAAAATCTCAAATCCCATACCTGCGAAAATATCAATTAACTGATTTCGAATCAGGGTAATGGGATGTAAATTGCCCTGCTCACTCTTCTCTGCCGGAAGAGAAATATCTATTTTTTCCGCTTCATATCGTTCTAAAAGCTCCTTGGACTTCATTTTGATATCCAGCTCGCTGATAATCCCCATAGCCCATTCCTTAAGTTCATTCACACCTTTTCCGTAATCAGCTCTCTGCTCCGGGGGAATATTTTTCATCTCTCTCATAAGTAAACCGATTTTCCCTGTTTTACCGTCCAAAAATTTCTTTCTGAACTCATAGGCTTCTTTGGATGATTTTACTTCCTCTGCACCGGATATAATTTCCTGCTTAATCTGTTCTAATGCTGCGTTCATTTCTAATCTCCTTTCTCCGTTACGATTTTACCATCGTTCTTAAGTCATAATGACAAAAAGTCCCTTGTTACAATGCTGTAACAAGGGACGAATTATTTCCGCGGTACCACCCTGCTTCCTATCTTACTGATAGGCTCTCATTTACGCATAACGTGCGTCACCCGGCCAAAACTACTTAGACTTTCCGAGTCTGTTCATTCGGCAGCTCCGGTGGGAAATTCGCTTATCGGAAATGCATATGCATCACCGTGTTATTATCTGAACCGAAGGAAGCTTTCAGCCGGTGACTTCCTCTCTCTGCCGGAAAATAATATGCTACTAAACACCTTCATTGCTTTTATCAATTAACTGATATCATTTTAGCCAAGGATATTACAATTGTCAAGTTTTTCCCATAAGAAATCGAAATGAGTGCTTAAAACAACGGTTCAATACTGCTCCGGTCATTACGATATACATGCAGACATACAGCCAAAGAAGCAATACAATAACGGCTGCCATTCGTCCGTACATATTAAAGCCGTTAAATTTATCAATATACACGGAGAAAGCCCATGTAACGCTATTCCAACCAGCCGCCGCCACTGCGGCTCCCGGCAATTGTTTTCTGAAATGCAATTTTCTGGCCGGTACATAGGCATAAATTAATGCAATAACCACTGTCACAAACAACCAGATAAACAAAGCTCTGCACCGGAATAAAACCTCAAACAAATACACCGTTTGCGGAATCCTGTTCTCAAGTATTTCCGCAAGAAAATTTCCAAACACCAGAAATACCAAAGAAAGCAACATCAGAATTAAAATCAGCATCGTATAAAAGCTGGCAATTATTCTAAGCACCAGATAATTCCGTTCCTCTTCTACATTGTATACTGCGTTCAGTCCGCGCATAAGTGCAAGAATACCTTTTCCGGCAGACCACAGTGTAATTACTGCTGTCACGGAAATCACTCCTATTGATTTATTATATACATCAGAAATAACACGTATCATGAGCGCATCCATAGAATCCGGCATGATTTTTGTCACCACACTCATAAGTCCGGCTTCTGAAAGCGGCGTATACGGAATCAATGAACAAAAAAGCATTAGCATCGGAATCAGGGATAAGAACAGAAAGAATGCCGTACTTGCTGCAAAGGAACTTATATTCTTTTTCTTCATATATCCGATTACATCACGTATTGTTATAATCAGTCTTTCCATCATTGCATTTCGTTCCGCCCCTTTCTCTTGTTAATATATTTGTCTTAATTCTCCACCCGGATAAAAATAGGTTATTATTTCTTCACAGTTTCTGCCTTCCTTTGCCATGCTTCTTGCGCCATTCTGGCTCAGTCCGACTCCGTGTCCGTATCCTCCGCCGATGATGTGATAGCCTGAAACCGCGCCTTCGTCTTTTTTCAAATCTATTACTATATATGCACTAGGCAGAATCTGCCCACAGGAAACAGTGCTGCCATCCTGCCTAAGCACTTCTCCACCCTGATTCAGCAAATACCTGATATTATACTCAGAAATTACTTTATAGGTACCGCTGTCAGTTTCTAAGATTAATTCATCCATAACGCCTCCATCCCGTCTTTTTATGCACTCTATATTATATATTGCCTTAAATTCCGTAGGGGTTACACTTTTATACCCGGTGCCTTCATCTCCTGTTTTTTCCTTTATTTTCTTTAAAACTTTAGTATGATCGGCACTGAATCGGCTGTACAGTCTTTCATAGATCACAGACGTCTCAATCTCTTCTACAAAATAGCTCCAGCGATACCATGGTTCCTTACTTTCATAATCCTTTTCATTTACAGAAAATAAATATTCTCTTATCAACTTTTCCTCCTGCATCATATGACCGGTGTATTCTTTTTCCCCTATATCCCCCTCACCGTCGCTTTGACGGTTAATATGCAAAGCCGTTAAGTATGGATAATCAAAAGTATTCTCTGCCTGCCAGACCCCAACATCTGTTCCGAATCCGCAGGAAGTAGAATAGTAATAAGTATGCACGGGCTTCTCTCCATAATACAAAAGCTTTCCTGCTGTTTCTTTGACCGCTTTGGTGGAATTTACGTTTTCTGCAATATTGTTGTACACCTGATACCCTACGCTGTCATCTACATGGGCACCGATTTCCCCAAGCCCCGGTGCTTCCAAATAACGGTAGGCATAGGTTCTTGCACAAATTGCCTGCGCTTTCAGCGCTTCCTGCGGGTAAGAAGCCGGCATTTCACTGGGTACCACTGAATACAAATACTCCTCCAAAAGAACTTCATTAATTAAAGTCAGTCCTTCTGCTGTTTTTGCTATTTGTAAGTTCCCCCGATAAGCAGGAGTTCCCTGATTGCGCATCAAAGAAAGAACTTCTGTCTTACCTGATAAAGCAAGCGGCTTCAGATAAATCATATCTCCGCTTAAATACGCACTGTCTCTCTCAAAGGAAATCTCTTCTCCCGCCCGGATAGTCTTTGTTTGCCTCTCATGATAGGGGCCGTAAGTAAGCTCCATATCACAGTCCGGCTTTAGCTTAATTTCTTTATGATATAAAGAGGTAAACTCATTGGTTTTAATGGCAACACGAATACTCTCCATATCTTCCTTGCGCATAATCAGTACACTGCAAACTTTACCGTCATCAATCACGTAATCTGCAAAATCATATCCCAGTTGCAGATTTAATAACTTCTGCTCACACAGCTTATCATAAAGCCGGTATACCTTACAATTTTCATGAACCGGAAATGTCCCTTTCCCTTCAATTTCCAGTTCTGTATTGGAAATCCTGAGAAGCTTGCCGCTTATTCTTTCCTGTTTGGATTTTATATCTGTTATCCTTCCCTCTCCAAAGGTAATATCGGCAATGCTCTCCCGCTCAACTTCTAAGTCTGTCTCGCTCCACGGACAAACTACTTCAAAGCCGTTAATAAATATCTGAAGGCTTTCCTTTTCTTTTTCCATTATCCATACATTTTCCAGTGTAAATTTTTCTTTCGTCACACTTTTTAATGTCAATAATCTATCATTTGTAACATATGCCTTAACGGTTTGAAAACGACACCGGCTAAAAGCAGGGGAATCATAGGGATATACTTTCCCGTCTGCAGTAAGAATCCCCATCATCTCTTCATCATTGTTCATAATCTCTTCGGTCAGAACAGATATTTCTCTGCAAACAATATCATCTTCCATCCCCCGGATTTTAACTATTTCATCATATGCCTGATACCAGTCCTCTTTCAGCAGATAAAAAGAGTCTCGATATTTCTTATCATACAAAAGAGTTTCCCGTTGCGTTACCTCCAGCATATCAAGCAATGTCAGATAACTCCCATAATCCAAATATCCGTTTCCGGAATTTATACGAGCTGATTCTGTAAAATCTGTATTACTTCCGGTCAATGCACGTACTAAAATCAATACATCCTCAATTTCGATTCCTTCTCCCTGCGGCTGCTTTAATTGAAATACAGTCTCATCCTTATGTATCAAAAAAATCAGAAATAACGTGCATACAATAATCAGTAATATTTTCCCTGTAATCCTTACTCTTCCCTTCATATATTTCCCCTGTATTAACATATATTTCCCTTTTATTCCAAAAGAAAAAGCAGCCACCTAAGGCTGCTTTTCTTTTGTTGAATCTGCCGGTTCACAGAATGTACCGGTTTTCATTATCCCCGAAATGCCGGTTCCTGTCTTTTGACTCCTAGCTATGCTAGGTGGGTAACCGCAACCTATGCTTTTGCCTTCCCTTCCAATCCTTCTTACGAAGTGAGGGCTTGACAGCCACAAGGCAATATAGGAATCCCGTTTAAAGTATCTGTAGGTTCAAAATAACAGGAGTTGTCGCACATTTCAGGTTAATTTTATTATATCCAATCCTGTGCCAAAATACAACTGTTAACTTCTGAAAAATAATGTCAAAAACGGGTATGCCAATCCGGCATACCCGCTTTCATTTTTATTATTTCATCAGTTTCCCGCTTCTTATGCTAAAGCGTCAACTAACTTCTGAACTGCTGCAAGAGCTTCATCGGGAAGCTTATCATAGCCTTCCTTCTTCTCTGCAAATCCCTTAACAGCATCTACACGGTTCTGCATAGCTGCCTTAAGAGCTGCTTTATATTCAGCATTGTTTAAATCAGGTGTGAAGTCAGCTGTCTTGCCGGACCAGTCATACATGATTTCAACATCATCAAAGTTACCCCACTTCTCAAACTTAGCCTTTCCTTCAACGATAGTTTCAAGAATGCCAAGAGTATCTGCAGGCTTACACTTAGTTCCCATAAAGTCACCGGTGTTAACGATGTAGCAGTCTACATTCTTTTCTTCTACTAACTTTTTGAACTTCTCATAGTCATTAACCAGAGGATATGTTCTGAAGGGGTTAGCATAAGGAACGATACGAAGTGCATTCATATCTGTACCTGCAGCAACACGTTCTGCTGTAGAAGTCTTTGTAGCAAGTGTAGCACCCATTACGGAAGCAAGTGCTGCACCTTTTAACTTAATTACAGGAGGAATGGTAGGGTCTTTCATAATCCAAAAGATAGCATTAACGGGAGCGTCAATCTTATCTACTCTGTTAGGAGACCATAATTTGGACTTAATAGCACGTCCGTTACCATTTCTGATATCTTCAGTTACTAACTGAATCTTACCGTTCTCATCAAGTGTTGCGGAACAGTTCTGAGCGGATAACAGATATTCATTGTCAGGACATCCTGTAGGATAATCTGCTGTCTTATCAAAGTATGTAGGCTCTAAAGCTACGGAAGCACATGTATCTGTGTTGATGATGAATGCGTCATCATGAAGAACAGTGATAGGATACTTTCCGCCATGCTTAGCATGAGTCAATGTAGACTTACCTGAACCTGATAATCCGTATACAGATGCAACGAACTTAGAACCATCGGGTAATGTATATTCCTTCTGTCCGCCGTGGCAAGCTGCATAACCGTTTCTGTTAGCAAGTGCCCATGCCATTGTAAGAGTACCCTTCTTGTGTTCACCGAAGTACTTCATACCAAGAATTGCTGCACAGTTCTGGTTGGTATCGAAGTAGCAAAGGGTCAGAGGGTCGCTTAAGCAGCTGTAATCAACGTCAGGTGCTTCATGAGGAGCCCACTGGGGATCAGAGAAGATGTAGATGTCAGGTTCATTTCCGCCGCCAACAGGCTGGGAGTTCTTGTACATCTTAACATATTCATCAGACATATACTGGAAGTTAATCATCCAGTTGTAAAGTAAATTTTCTTCTCCTTCGGGAATAAGAAGGTGAGCCTTTACCATAAATTCAGGGTCAAGACCTACGAAACATTCTGCATGATACATAGTTTTCCAACGTGTTTCATAAACAGCGTCCATAACTACCTTATCAAGCTTTGCTTCATCAACACCGGGTTCGCCTTTGATACGACGAGCTGCTGCGTAACGGCCTGTTACTGCACCATCGTTGAATAACAGAACCTTAGCGTCTTTTTCAAGACCGAATGTATCGCCATCCTTGATGGGCATGTCTGTTACGATGGTTCCGGGTGAATTCTTTGCTAATTCATAAGCTTCCTTTAAGGTATTAACCTTAACTACGTTATTGCCGTAGAAAGCTGCTTCGATGATGGAACGTGTCTTGGAAAAACCAACTTTTCCAGCACCGATTTCGGAAATCGGATAATAAGCTTTTGTTGACATATGATGTCCTCCTTAAATTATTATGTATTGTCACCGCTTTCGCGGTTTCTAACTGTGTATGTGCATAGTAAGCCCAGCACATCAAATGTATTATCTCAAACCTGAAAATAAAAGTCAATAAAAATAAAACAGCATTTTTTCAATATTTTTTCAATAATTGTTAAATATTCATGAACTTTTATTTTTTACTTGTCTCCTATTAGCTGTCATGTTATGATATTTACATCGAATTTTCTGACACTTTCTAGTGCTTGTCCGTAGTTTATTTATCATATACATTAACCCAGAAAGGAGCATATTTATGGATCACAACTCATTTTCCGAAATTACGCCAGATATTGTCCGTCTTGCTTCCATGGCAGAGCAGGAAGATATTATTGAAACGGAACTTTTTACCAAGTATGACGTTAAGCGTGGTCTTCGTGACCTAAACGGTAAGGGCGTCCTTGCAGGGCTTACCCACATTTCCGATGTCCGTGCTACCGAAATCATTGACGGAGTTTCCCATCCCGCCCACGGACAGTTATTTTACAGAGGCTACAATGTAAAGGATCTGGTAGACGGTTTTACTTCCGATAACCGTTTTGGTTTTGAAGAGGTTACTTATCTTCTGCTCTTTTCTAAGCTACCTACAGAGAAGGAACTGGCTTCTTTTCACCAAATGCTGGCCGGTTATCGTTCTCTGCCTACCAGCTTTGTGCGTGATATTATCATGAAAGCGCCCAGTAGTGACATGATGAATACACTGGCCAGAAGCGTACTGACTCTGTACTCCTATGATGACCGTGCAGATGATGTATCTCTTCCGAATGTGTTACGTCAATGCTTGCAATTAATCAGTTTATTCCCATTATTATCCATATACGGTTATCAGGCATATTGCCATTACCATGACGGCAAGAGTTTATTCATCCATAAGCCTGACCCTAATCTGTCTACTGCAGAGAACATCTTACACATTCTCCGTCCGGACAGCTCCTATACCCCGTTAGAAGCCAAATTGCTTGATATTGCTCTTGTACTTCACATGGAGCACGGCGGCGGTAACAACTCTTCCTTTACCACACATGTAGTGACCTCTTCACTAACGGATACCTATTCCGTTATTGCCGCTGCCATCGGTTCCCTTAAGGGTCCCCGCCACGGCGGTGCCAATATTAAGGTAGTTCAGATGTTTGAAGAAATGAAACTACGCATTAAAGACTGGACTGATGAGGAAGAAGTTTCAGAATACTTAAAAAAACTCCTTCACAAAGACGCTTTTGACCATGCAGGTTTAATTTACGGTGTCGGTCATGCAATTTATTCCAAGTCCGACCCAAGAGCTGTTATTCTTAAATCCTTTGTTGAAAAGCTTTCCGTAGAAAAGGGACTGGAAAAAGAGTTTGCTCTTTATTCTCTCGTAGAAAAGCTTGCACCGCAGATTATCGCAAATGAACGCAAAATGTATAAAGGGGTCAGTATCAACGTGGACTTCTATTCCGGATTTGTGTATCATATGCTGGGATTACCAATGGAACTTTATACACCGATATTTGCCATAGCTCGTATGTCGGGTTGGGCTGCACATAGAATGGAAGAACTTGCCAATAATGGCAAAATCATCCGTCCCGCCTATAAACCAATTGGTGAGGATAAGGAATACGTCTCCATGATGAAGCGTAATTAACAGAAAGGCGGAAGTAAACAAAAACTGTTTACTTCCGCCTTTTTTACTTTTCATTCTATTGCTTCTCAAATACTTTTTTTACTGCTTCACGTAAGTTCTCCGTGGAATAAGGTTTACGAATACAGTCCGCTCCCAATCTGCTTCCCTTTTCCTTAACTTCCTTACTGCTTTCCGCCGTACAAAAAATAACCGGAATCTCTGCGCTGTATGGGTTTTCTTGCATTTTATCATAAAGTTGGAATCCATCCATCTCCGGCATGCAAATATCCACAAGTACTAAATCAGGCTTAACTTCTTTTATACTATCCAGCGCCGCTCTTGCAGACTTCGCCTTGGTCACCAAATAGTCATCTTTTAATATTTCTGCAGCACATATGAGATTAGTGGTCACATCATCAACCACCAAAATACGTTTCATGTTTCTGCCCTCCGTCCTTTGCCGTAATGTATTCCGCTTAAATTCCAAGGAAATTCATAACGGTCTGCTTCATTTCCGTCTTATCACAAACATGGTCATGCAGAATAGGCGCTGTCCTGATTTCTTCGATAGCTGCCGGAACCGCAACACGGGAAATTTTTTCCAGTTCATCTACCAGTTCAAAGTCTTCCATAGCATCATATTTAGCATCAATAGCTTTCATAACACTTCTGGTAAACTTATACGGGCTTGCCGTTGATGCAATGACAGTCTTCTTGTCATCTTTGCTTGCTGCTTTATATTTATTATAAACACAAGCAGCAACAGCTGTATGCGTATCAATTACATAGCCTGTTTTGTCATACAAATCAAAAATAGTCTTGGCAGTTTCCTCTTCACTTGCATAATTACCGTAGAAATCCGAAAGTTCTGCCTTCATTTCAGCGGTAATCTCATATCTTCCTTCTGTCTTTAAGCTTTCCATAAACATTTGGTTCTTCATAGGATCATTTCCTGCAATACGGTAAATCAATCTCTCAAGATTGCTGGAAATTAAAATATCCATGGAGGGTGAAGTAGTCAATACAAACTCCCTGTTTCTGTCATAAGCACCACTTTCAAAAAAGTCATAAAGCACTTTATTTTCATTAGATGCACAAATCAACTTATCAATGGGAAGTCCCATCTGTTTTGCATAAAAAGCAGCTAAAATATTACCGAAGTTTCCGGTAGGCACTACTACATTGATTTTTTCGCCTTCTGTTATCTTTCCTTCTTCCAGTAATTTCACATAAGCATACACATAATAAACAATCTGAGGTACCAGACGCCCGATATTAATCGAATTGGCGGAAGAAAACTGGAATCCCTTCTCATTCATGTATGCTGCCAGCTCCTTATCCCCAAAAATCTGCTTTACTCCTGTCTGTGCATCATCAAAATTCCCATGAATACCTACTACATATGTATTTGCTCCCTTTTGGGTAACCATTTGTTTTTCCTGGATAGGGCTGACACCGTTCTTAGGATAAAAGACTACAATTCTCGTCCCTTCTACATCCGCAAATCCTGCTAAAGCAGCCTTACCGGTATCTCCCGATGTTGCCGTCAGAATCACAATTTCATTCTTCACCTGATTCTTTTTTGCGGAGGTAGTAAGAAGATGCGGTAAAATTGAAAGTGCCATATCCTTAAATGCAATGGTTGCTCCGTGAAAAAGCTCGAGATAGTAAGCACCGTCTGCTTCTGCCAGCGGCGCTATCACCTCTGTATCAAACTTTGTATCATAAGCTTTGGCAATACAAGCCTTCAATTCTTCCTCTGTGAAATCGGTTAAATATAACTTCATCACCTCATATGCCACTTGTTGGTATGTCATATGGGATAATTCTTCCAAAGATTTATCAAGCACCGGAATTCTTTCCGGTACAAACAGTCCTCCATCATCGGAGAGTCCCTTCAAAATTGCCTGTGAAGCCGTAACCTGCTCTCCTTTTGTTCTGGTACTGTTATATAAAATTTCCATTTCCGTTCCTCTTTTCTTTATCTGTCTTCGTTTTTCAATTGTTCTTTATTGTATCACAATTAAATTTACTTTACAATATTCCCGAATATATAAAAATTTCATTCCGGCAAAGCGCTTACTTCATTTAAAAAACTCATGGCCCCCGTAGGTAAATAACCTCTCAAGAGAACAATCAAACCATTTCATTTTATCGGTATCTGCATATTTTCTTGCAGCAAAATACAGAGCACCATCCGTAATATTCTCTCCATTCAGCACCTTATCAACTGCTGTTTTCGTTTCTTCACTGACGGCCACCGAATAATAACTTCCGTTTGCCACAGGAGAAAACTGATAAGTTCCGTTCTCATTTTGAAACACCACTTCTTCTACTGTATCCGGAAAATTCTCATTCTCTACACGGTTTAATACCACTCCTGCTACCAGCATTTTTCCCCTTTCGTCTTCATTCCCTGCCTCAGCCTGTACAATCCGAAGCAATGCCTGATAGTCCTGTTTACTAAGTACATATTTATTTTCTTTCTTCAGTACTTCATAATCAACCACTCTTTGACCGGAAGATGCTTGTCTTAAAAAGCCGAAAAAGCGAAAAGCCTCCGGTCCGTTTCCTTCTGATTGCATAAGGCTCATTTGAAATGCCGGTGTCGCTGCTACCGTATTCATTTCGATTCCCTTCACACAAAACCATACCATTCCCAGTAATAAATTACTTAAAAACAACCGGAACACAAATTTTTTATACATAAAATGTTTTTTCCCTCTCATCCGTTTACAAAAGATTTCTGTTACATTTGTGTAACAGTTCTTTAATATTTTATACAGATAGTCCCAAAAATATTTCTAAAAATTGTATTTATGGGGAAATTATTTCAAAAATGTATGATTTATGTTAGAATGAATACATATTTTTCGAAAGGAGGCAGTCCATGGAAAAAAAGCTGCCCGGTGTCTGTCCGGCAACAAAAAAAGACGGAACTGAATATTATCGTTCCTCCATTACCCATAAAAATAAACACATTAGTCTCGGCAGCTACGATATTCCTTCCAAAGCATGCGGCGCCTATCTGGAAGCTACCGAACTGTTAAATAACACATCACTATCGATACATGACTACAGTTCCTTACGGATTCTCCCTTTTGAAAAATGGGTATCTTTGATTAACTACCGGGATAACGGTATTTATTTTGCAACACCCATTTATTTATACAAAAAGTATTTTGAATATCTGCTTTCGCCAACACAAATTCTTAAATTTGATTTAGATGATTTATTTTATTACTCATCACGGAAAATCATGCAACGCGGACGTCACTTTTTTGTGGCAGATTACGGCATGCAGGTCAATATTGTCAGCCGCTACGGCATCAAAAACTATGCAGTGGAAGGCAGAGATTTTCGTTTTGTAAACGGTGATAACTTAGATTTCAGATATGAAAATATAGAAATATTTAATACCTATCACGGCGTCAGCCGTAAGCAAACCAAAAAAGGCACTTTTTATGTTGCCAAAATACATATCAGAGGAAACTACACTATCGGTAAGTATCATACGGATACGGAAGCTGCCATTGCCTACAATAAAGCTATTGACATCCTAAAAAAAGCCGGTATCACAAAAAATTTTACGCCAAATTATTTGGAAGGACTTTCTCCCAGAGCCTATGCGACAATTTATTCGGAGCTTTCCATATCACCTAAGATTCTACATTTTTCTATATCGGAAGATTTAGCCTGAAGGACAGATTGCAAATAACCCCTTATGCCGCATATATTGTGACATAAGGGGTTTCTATTTGTCAGCGTTTCGTATAATCCACAAAACTGATGGTATAGCTTACCGGTTCTTCTGCTCCGTATACACTCTCTCCATTTGCATATTCCCACATTTTAAATTGATACGGATAATCCGGAACCGGTTCGAAGTCCGTCAGCCAGACCTCATAATCAACCAGTAATCCTTCCGGAATAATCTCTGTTAATAAATAATCTCTGCTTCCGTATATAACCGGTGTGTATCCTTCCTTTTTGATTGCGGCCAGAAAAGCCTCGGTAATCTGAGTTTTCTTTTCCTCGTCCAGGATATCCGTGCGGGACACATCATAAGTAATCGTTTCCATACAAAAGGCAACAGGGTAGGTAATCTCATATGGTCTGATATAACCACTTACAAATTCTGCTTCTTCCGTTGCTTCTTCAATGGTTACTGCCTGGGAATAAAACACCACTCCCACCTTAAGACCTGCCTGTGTTGCTTTTTCCGCATAATCCGTAAAAGCCGCATCCGGTGTAATCACTCCGGTTTCATAGCCTCTTGCACCAACCTTCAACATTACAAAATCTACACCGCTGCTTTTGATATCTTCAAAGTCTACCTTACCGCTTTCTTCAGAAAGAATAATACCCAATCGGGAAATCTGTTTATTCCCTTCATAATATGCCATCTGATTATTTTGAGCTTTCATCTTGGTAAAATCATATTCATGAAGCGGAATATCCTCGCTGATTTCCAGCCATTCCTGTGTGCCATCCTTATAGGATACCATGATATGTTTTCCGTCCTGTGCCTTCTGCTCATCCGTCAGTTCAGGTGGCTCTGTGGGTGTCGGACTCGGTGTCGGTTGTACTTCAACAACAGGAGCTTCCTGTTGATACATGTCCCAAAAATCAAGATCTTCGGAGCGCAGCTTATTCTCTTTATACAAGGTTTCTATATCTTCCTGACCTTCTGCAAATTCCATCTCAGGAGTTGCCGAAGGGGTAGGCGACGCTTTCAGCAAAGCACTTTTTTGAGCAGGTGATTTTTGATCATTGCCCAAAAATACAAAAATTAATATAATAAGAACCAGAGCAGATACCGTGACAATAGTATAAATCACCGGTGCACTAAATCCGCGCTCGTCCTGTTCATCCGGTAAAAACATAACTACCTCTCTTCTTTTCGTCATTACAGGCGTAAGAACCGAAATGCCTATGAATGGTATCGGCATACGCCTATTGCCATAAGCAATAAAAGTATACTATAATTGTGACCGGGTTTACAACCCAATTCATAAATAAGGATAAAAAAATGAAACCTGTTACTTTTTACCATCCTATTAAGAAAACTATTTTTAAATCATATTTATTGCTATTCTGCCTATTATGCATTTCTTCTGTTATAGGCTGTCATAAACCCGTGCAAAAAGAAACCGCTACCGGTTTTTATTTTAATACAGTTATTTCCGTAACTGTTTACGAACCGGATAGCAGCGACACTTCCCTTAACGCCTCTGCACTTACGAAAAAATGTATGGATATGGCCGCTTCTTATGAACAACTTTTCAGCAGGACTGTAGAAGGCAGTGATATTTGGAACATCAATCACAGTAACGGTGCTCCTGTTACCGTAGCCGATGATACTATCACTCTTTTATCTACTGCACTTTCCTACGCCGAATTATCAGACGGCTTGGTTGATCCCACCATCGGTACACTCTCTACACTCTGGAACTTTACCGGCGAAATGAAAACAGTGCCCTCCGATACCGATATTGAAGAAGCACTGTCACATGTAGATTATCATTCCGTTATCATTGACGGCAATCAGGTTACATTAACCGATTCAGATGCCTGTATTGATCTTGGTTTCATTGCCAAAGGATATATTGCCGATCAGATGAAAAAATATCTGGTATCTGAAGGAGTTACAAGTGCTGTTATCAATTTAGGCGGAAATATTCTTACTATCGGCAGCAAACCTGACGGCTCCGACTATACCATCGGTGTGCAGAAGCCCTTTGAAGAAACAGGAACCACTCTTCTTACCCTTTCTGTTTCGGATAAATCCGTTGTTTCCTCCGGTAATTATGAACGCTACTTTTATGCAAACGACACCCTGTATCATCATATCCTCTCTACCAAAGACGGTTATCCTGTAAACAGCGATTTATCACAGGTTACAATTATCAGTAATTCTTCGGTTGACGGGGATGCCCTTTCTACGCTCTGTTTTATCTTAGGCTATGAAGACGGGCTCTCACTAATTGAAAGTCTCCCCGATACAGAAGCCATTTTCGTAACTACTACCGGTGATATTCTAAAAACCTATCATTAAGAAACGGATGCCTTTCCGGCAAGCACATTTTTATAATCTTCCAAATTTTTCTTAAGCAGGGATGGTGTATCAAGTCCATAAGGACATTTGCTCTTACATTGTCCGCAGTTAAGACAGTTTTCAATCAACATCATCTTCTTTTGCACTTCCTCCGTCAGCTGTAGAGCTGAAGGTGAACGGCGAAGAAGCAACGACATTCTGGCAGCATTATTAATCTCAATTCCAACAGGGCACGGCATACAATAGCCACAGCCTCTGCAAAACTCTCCTGCAAGCTCTGCCTTATCTTTTGCAATCAGTGTTTCAATTTCTGCTGTCATCACCGGCGGATTCTCTATATAGGATAAAAATTCATCCAATTCACATTCTCTCTGCACTCCCCAGATAGGAAGCACATTATCATACTGCGACGCATGGGCATAAGCCGCCGCGGAATTGGTAATCAGACCGCCGGATAATGCTTTCATAGCAATAAATCCCATATCCGCCGCTTTACAATCTGCAACCAGCTTTTCTTCTTTTTCCGTTGCTAAATAGCAAAATGGAAATTGTAATGTTTCATACAATCCGCTTGTAACGGCTTCCTCTGCCACATTTAACCGATGATTAGTAATACCGATATGTCTGATTTTTCCTGCTTTTTTTGCTGCAAGTGCCGCATCATAAAGCCCGCTGTCATCTCCCGGCTTCGGGCAAAAAGACGGATTGTGGAACTGATAAATATCGATATAGTCGGTTTTTAAATTTTCAAGGCTCTTTGCTAAGTCCTTTTCCATCTGCTCCCCGGTGGATGCTCCTGACTTTGTGGCAATATATAAGCTTTCTCTGATTCCTTCAAATGCAAGCCCCACCTTGTGTTCACTGTCACTATAGGCCCTTGCCGTATCAAAGAAACGGATTCCTCCATTGTAAGCTTTGCGAAGTAAATATACCGCTTCCTCATCACTGATTCTCTGAATAGGCAATGCCCCAAAGCCGTTTTTATTTACTACTATTTCTGTTTTTCCCAAACGCACCTGTTGTTTCATAATTTTATCCTTTGATTCATTTACTTGTGCTCCACAATTGATTTTCTGGGACACTTTTCTACACAAACGCCACAGCCCTCACACTTATCATAATCGATAGTTGCATTGAAGTTTTCAACAATCACTGCATCATTAGGACAGTTCTTTTTACAAAGCTGACATCCGATACAGCTTACTTCACATCCCTTCATGGCCACCGGTCCTTTATCCTCTGAGGCACAAGCAACTACATAAGGTGCATCATAAGGAATCAGTTCAATCAAGTGTTTCGGACATACTGCCACACACTTTCCGCATGCTTTACATGCTTCCTTATCTACCACTGCCACACCGTTTACAATATGAATGGCATCAAAGGGACATTCTTTGACACAGCTTCCGTATCCAAGGCAACCATAATTACAGGTTTTAGCACCACCGTTCGGTACAAAGGAAAGCATACGGCAATCTTCGATTCCGAAATACTCATAGTCCTGGGTAGTCTTATCACAGTCACCCTGACATTGTACATAGGCAACCATTCTCTTGGATTCTCCTGCCTCTACCCCCATGATTCCGGCAATCACTTTGCCTACCGGTTCACCTCCTACAGGACATGCATTTACAGGAGCTTCTCCCTTTGCAATAGCAGCAGCAAGGCCACTACAACCCGGGAAACCGCATCCGCCACAATTATTACCGGGAAGCGCGGCAAGTACCGCTTCTTCCTTCTCGTCTACTTCAACTTTAAACTTAATTGCCGCAATACCGAGGAACAGACCTATGAAAAGCCCTACGCCGCCTACTACGACAACAGCATAAATAATTCCAGTCATATAGCCGCACCTCCTACAGTAATCCCGAAAATCCGCAGAAGGCAATCGCCATCAATCCTGCCGTAATGAGGACAATGGGCATTCCCTTAAAGGATTCCGGAATATCATTGTATTCCATTTTTTCTCTGATACCGGCAAGAATTACAATCGAAATGGTAAATCCTAACGCCGTTGCAAACCCGTTTACTATACCGGTTAAAATACCGTAATTCTTCTGCACATTGGTAAGTGCCACACCAAGTACCGCACAATTGGTAGTAATCAAAGGAAGATACACTCCAAGTGCCTGATATAGGGATTTCATAAATTTCTTTAAGAACATTTCCACAAACTGTACCAATGCTGCAATAACCAAAATAAATACGATGGTCTGTAAATAGGTTAAATCAAAGGGCACTAAAATGTACTGATAAATAGCTCCTGCCACTGCTGATGCCAGCGTAATAACAAAGATAACTGCGGTTCCCATCCCTGCCGCGGTCTCTGTTTTCCTGGAAACACCAAGAAAGGGACAAAGACCAAGAAACTGGCTCAAAACAACATTACTTACCAGCGAGGATGAAATTAAAATAATCAATAATTCTTTAATCATTCTTTACATCCTCCTTTTCTTTATCTTCAATTTCGTCGATTTTGTCTTCTACTTTATCCAGAAGTTCCTCGGCCTTCTCTTCTACAGCATCAAGCTTTTCCTCAATTGCTTCTTTTATTTCGGAAGCACCATAGAAGCGCTTACTACACCCCTTTTCGCCGCAGTTCATACAATCTTCACTACAACCGGAACCAATCTTGGACATGTCCTTGCCTTTCTTTTCACCTGCTATCTTGATTTTATTCTGAATAGCCGTCAACGCTGCCAGTACAAAAAACGCACCGGGAGCCAACACGAAAATACTGCAAGGCACATAACTTTCAGGCATCACTGCATAACCAAAGATTTCTCCTGCACCGATAAGTTCTCTCACTGCACCTATAATAGTAAGTGCCATGGTAAATCCAAGTCCCATACCGATACCATCAAATAACGATGAAATGATACCGTTTTTTGATGCATAGGCTTCCGCGCGTCCGAGGATAATACAGTTTACCACAATAAGCGGGATATAAAGCCCAAGTGCATCATAAAGGAACGGAATGTATGCTTTTAAAAGAAGCTCTACTACCGTAACAAAGGATGCTATTACTACAATAAATGCAGGAATTCTCACCTTGTCAGGAATCACATTCCTAAGAAGGGAAATAAACATATTACTCATGGCAAGAACCACCATGGTCGTAAGTCCCATACCAAGGCCGTTAACGGCTGATGTGGTAACTGCCAGTGTAGGACACATACCCAGCATCAGTACAAAAGTAGGGTTCTCACTGAGAATACCGTTTTTCAAACGTTCTAAAATACTATTTTGTTTCATTTGCACTACCTCCTAACTGCGTCTGGAAATAGTAAAGTCCACCATTTACAGCTGTTACAACAGCATCTGTTGTAATAGTGGCACCACTGATAGCATCAATTTCACTATCAATGGTAGCGCCGGATTTGGTATATGCGAATTGAGCTACCTGTTTGTTTGCAAACTGCGGTTTTAAAACTTCCTCCGCTTTCATACCGAGACCTGCTGTTTCGGAAATGGAAAGAATGGAAATACCGTTTACGGTTCCGTCCTGACGGATTCCCATGGTGAACGTAATATCACCACCGTAACCTGCATGGCTAGTTACCGTAATAACATATCCAAGAACTGTACCGGAAGTATCTTTTGCCCATAATACCTGTCCGATTTCAACGCTTTCATATCCTGCAGCGGCCCATGCAGCTTCATATTCCGCATCCTCCGGCACTGCAAGTTCAATTTTTGCAAATGCTGCTGCATCAGGAAATACTTCTTTATATGCTTCCTGCGCCGCCTTTTCTTCTGCAATGGCAATTGGTTCTTTTGTAATATTGAACACAAATCCAAGTATAAGACCTGCGCACAAAGTAATGGCAAATAGGATTGCCGCATCTTTTAACATACTTTTCATGCCTTTTCCCCTCCTTTACCAAATGCTTTGGGAAGGGTAATCTTTTCAATCAACGGCACAAGCAGGTTGCCGATGATAATCGCATAAGATACACCTTCTGCGGAAGGTCCGAACACTCTGAAAATACCGGTCAGAATACCGAGGAAAACTCCATATACATACTGTCCGTTTTTGGTAATAGGTCTGGTCACATAGTCTGTTGCCATAAAAAACGCACCAAGCATCAGTCCGCCACCGGCAAGCTGTGCACTGATATATGTAGGATCGATGCCATGACCGCCAAACAAAATAATAAATACCACAAAGCTCACAAGATAGCTTCCGGGAATCTTAAGATCAATGATTCCGAGAAGGATTAAAAAGCACGCACCAATTACAATGGCAATCATTGAAGTTTCTCCGATGGTACCTGCCGTACGTCCGATTACCATATCCAGTACATTAACGCTTTCACCTGCCTTTAACGCAGCAAGGGGAGTTGCTCCCGTATAAGCATCGCATTCAAAATTACACATAATGGAGGTGTAAGATATCAAAAGGAAGCATCTGGCACCAAGTGCAGGGTTCATAAAATTTTGACCCAGACCTCCGAAAAGCATCTTCACTACCAATATTGCAAAAATACCGCCGATTACCCCAATCCACCATGGCGCTGCCGGGGGCAAATTGAGTGCCAGTAAAAGACCTGTTACCACTGCGGAATAATCCCCTATGGTAACCGGTTTATGCATCAGCTTTTCATATAAAAATTCAGTAAGTACGGTTGTTGCTACCGTTACTAATATTAATATAAGTGCGTCTAATCCGAAATTATAAATACCAAACCCAGCTGTAGGAAGTAACGCAATTACTACCGCAAGCATAATATTACCGGTAGTAACCTTGGATCTGATATGGGGATTAGATGACACTTTCATCAAATCACTCATTTTCTTCCTTCCTCCTACTTTTTCTTCTTAGCCAGCTGCATCTTACGCATAGATTTGATTACCTGCGTAAGCGGTCTCTTTGCCGGACATACATAACTGCAGCAACCGCATTCACAGCATTCCATACCATTGTTCTTTACAAAGGCTTCCTCGTTGTAATGTTCTGCATAATCCGCCAATCTGCTGGGTACTACCCGTCCCGGGCACACCTCAACACATTTACCGCAATTAATGCAGGCACTGGGTTCCATGGCAGAAACCTCATCCTTTGTCAAACACAAAAGTGCAGAAGATGATTTTGTAACCGGAAGATTTAAATCAAAAATACCAAATCCCATCATGGGACCACCGGAAATAATCTTAACAGGTTTTTCTTTGAACCCTCCTGCTTCTTCTACCAGCTCATTATAGTTGGTGCCAATCCGCACCCTGAAATTGCAAGGTTCTGCTATGGCATCTCCTGTTACCGTTACAATACGATACATTAACGGTTTGCCTTCTTTCACCGCATTATGGATAGCAATAACCGTATCTACATTGTTAACCACACATCCTGCATCTGCCGGTAATTGCGATGAATTAATGGCTCTTCCCGTTACTGCATAAACCAAATGCCGCTCTGAACCTTGCGGGTATTTGGTCTTCAACGCTTTTACCGCAATTTTAGGCTCGTCCTTGGTCATTTTCCTAAGTAATTCAATACAATCGGGCTTATTATCTTCTATTGCCAGAATACCTCTTGCATTGTCAAACAAACTAAGTGAAACCTTAAGTCCGCTGATTAATTTCTCCGGTTCTTCTAACATTTTGCGGTAATCTGAGGTTAAATAAGGTTCACATTCCGCACAGTTAACAATGACATACTCAATCTTTTCCGGCTCTTTCGGTGAAAGCTTGATAAAAGTTGGGAATCCTGCACCGCCCATTCCCACAATACCTGCTTCTTTTATCAGCTCAATCTTCTCTTCTCTGGTAAGTTCTTCGTAAGGCTTTATCGCCGGCCACTCTATTTCTTCATAAGCACCATCATTTTCAATAACAATGCTCATCACATTATCACCGGTCACTACCCGTCTGGGTTCAACAGCTTTTACAATCCCGGAAACGGACGCATAAACAGGAGCTGAAACAAACCCGGTTGCTTCCGCTATTTTTTGTCCAACCAGCACCTTATCTCCTTTTTTCACCACAGCAGTCGCAGGCGCACCAATATGCTGAGATAGAGGATATACCAGCTCACCTTTAGGCAGAACATCCCTGATTGGTTTATCTTTGGACAAGTCCTTACCGTCATAGGGGTGGATTCCTCCTACAAAAGTTAATTTTGCCATCTTAATCCTTCTTTCTGTTTATTGCTTTGGCATTTAATTTACTCTTAATCTCATTTTGCCAAAGTCTTACATACTTTCTCTTATAAATATACTATTTTTTTGTCGAAAATACTACTGCAAATTATAAAAATGTGCTAAACTTATGTATATATTTGGAGGGCTTATGAAAACAGAAGAAATCATTTTAAATAATTTTACATTATCCTATCCGTTAGAGCGTTTGGCTCCCCTTCAGGAAATTCTTTTTCTGGATATTGAAACCACCGGTCTTTCCGCATCCGGTTCCCAGCTCTACCTGATCGGGTGTGCTTTTTACCGGGAAGATAACTGGCAAATCAAACAGTGGTTTGCCCAATCTCCCGAAGAAGAACCGGAACTGATTAAAGCATTCTTTTCTTTTGCGGAAGAGTTTTCTTATCTGATACATTATAATGGCAATACCTTTGATTTGCCTTATCTGAAGCAGAAAATTCGTCAATATGAGCTTCCTTACAGTTTTGATGACTTTGACGGAATCGATATATACAGACGTATTACTCCATACAAGAATTTTTTAAAGTTGCCTAACTGCAAGCTTAAAACAATTGAGTATTATCTAGGCATTGAGCGGGAGGATACCTACACCGGCGGCGAGTTAATCAATGTATATAACGATTATCTCTCCTCTCATGACTTTAACTTATATCATATACTCCTTCTTCACAATTCAGATGACATGAAGGGTATGCTTGAAATTTTGCCGATTCTGTCCTACTACGACTTGTTCAATTGCAATATTAAAGCCAGAAAAGTGCAGGCAAATTACTACAATGATATTCACGGCATTCCCCGTAAAGAGCTTTTGATGAAGCTTGTTTTTTCTTCTCCTTTGCCGGTTTCCGTTACCGGTATGGCTAAGGGATGTCACTTTAAAGGCGAAGGCCATGAAGGAACCTTAATCATTCCCATCTATGAGGAAGAACTGAAATATTATTATGCTAATTATAAGGATTATTACTATCTTCCTACAGAAGATACTGCCATGCACAAATCCATTGCTTCCTTTGTTGATAAGGAATATCGGGAACAGGCAACGGCGGCCAACTGCTATACAAGAAAATTTTCTACCTATCTTCCGCAATGGGATATTTTGGCAGAGCCTTTCTTCAAACGGGAATACAAAACAAACGATTTGTTCTTTGAACTGACGGATGAAATTAAAAAGGACAGACAGTTATTTTCTGATTATGCCAGCCATGTACTGAATATTATGGCAGTGCAACCGTAAACAAATGGTAACCAAATTCTCATACAAAAAGAAGCACTCATATGAGTGCTTCTTTTACTCTATTACTCTAACAAGATTAAAATTTGATTTCTTTTCCCTGCTTCTTCCACTCCATAAATTCTGCTGTTGCTGCAAACATAACATCACCTGATGAGTTAATTGCAGTTTCCAGGGAATCCTGAACTACACCGATAATAAATCCAACAGCAACTGCCTGCATTGCTATATCATTTCCAATTCCGAACAAGGAACATGCAAGCGGAATCAAAAGCAAGGAACCACCTGCTACACCGGATGCACCACATGCGCCAAGAGTTGCAATAATCGCAAGAATAAATGCAGTAGGAATGTCTACAGAAATACCCATTGTATTTGCGACAGTAAGAGCCATAACCGTAATGGTAATTGCTGCACCATCCATGTTAATAGTAGCACCAAGAGGAATGGATACGGAATAGAAATCTTTTTCCAAGCCTAATTTTTCGCATAAGTTCATGTTAATCGGAATATTAGCTGCTGAGCTTCTGGTAAAGAATGCTGTCACACCACTCTCCTTAAAACACTTAAACACAAGCGGATAAGGATTTCTTCTAAGGCAAACAAATACGATAAGAGGATCTACCACTAATGCTACAACAAGCATACATCCAACTAATAATAATAATAATTTTCCATATTCTGTAAAAATTTCAAGACCGTTTGTTGATACGGAATAAAATACCAGACCCATAATTCCAAACGGTGCAAGATTAATAATCCAGCGAACCGCCTGTGAAACCGCATCGGAAAGATCAACAGTTAATTTCTTTGTATTTTCAGATGCCAGCTGCTTCATAGCCAGACCAAAAATAATTGCCCATGTCAAAATGCCGATATAATTGCCGTTTGCAATGGCTGTCACAGGATTTTGCACCATATTATTAAGCAAATTGCCAAGCACTTCACCAATTCCGCCCGGAGCAGTATTATCGGCAGCATCTGTTAAATGCATAGTTACCGGGAACAAGAAGCTTCCGATAACTGCCGTAAATGCAGCCAAACAGGTACTAACCATATACAAAATAACTACTGTACGGAATCTTTTCCCAACACCACCTTTTGCATTGGCAACCGAACTCATTACAAGCACAAATACCAGCACCGGCGCAATTGCTTTTAGTGCTCCTACAAATACATCTCCAAGGATACTGATTACTGTTGCTCCCGGTAAAAACACACCTAAAATTGCACCCAATATCAGACCGATTGCAATTCTTAGGATTAAACTAAGTGAATTCCATTTTTTTACAATTTTCATAAGATTTTCCTTTCTTTTTTATCTATTAGCCATATATACGATATACAGCAAAGAGGTATCCTTATGGATACCTCTTATGATATTTATAGTTTATTATTTTGCAGGCTTTTCATAGTAGAAAGAACTTTTACGTTCATATCCCATATCCCTATGATTAATGATCTGCTCAGTACTTCCGATAAATAGCACACCACCCGGCGTTAAAGAAGTAAAGAATTTTCTGAACACCTCATCTTTTGCTTCTTCCGTAAAATAAATAAGTACATTACGGCAAACAATCATATGATAACCCGTAGGGAAATTATTATCTAAAAGGTTGTGCTCTTTAAATTCTACCCTTGACTTTATCTCATCGGATATCTGATAGGAAAGTCCTACCTTAGTAAAGTACTTTTTCTTAAGATCCTCCGGCACTGCTGCAATACTCTTCTCGTTGTATAGTCCAACCTTTGCCTTGGCAATTACCTGCTTGTCTATATCTGTTGCAGTAATATGAATCATATTAAGCGGAATATGCCTTGATAAGGCCATAACAAGCGAATAGGGTTCATCACCTGTTGAACAGGCAGCACTCCAGATTTTCAGTGTTTTACCGAACTTGCCGATTAATTCAGGTACGATTTCCTTTTCCATTACCTGCCATTGTTCGGGATTTCTGTAAAATTCCGATACGTTAATTGTCAGGTAAGTAACAAATTCTTCAAACATATTTTGATCCGTTTTCAAGACCTTTACATAATCCTCATACCCTTTATACCCGTGCTTGGTAATCAGAGAATCTATCCGTCGTTTCATCTGACGTTCTTTATACGCATTCAAATCAATCTTCGTCATTTGAAAGACTGCATCTTTAAATTTCTCATAATCATATGCCATGGCAATCCACCGGACCTTATTACTTTATTCTTCTTCAGCTGCTGCTTCTTCTGCGATTACTGCTTCAATATCAACAGAAACTACATCAGCATCCTCATCCTCTACAGCAACCTCTTCTGCTGGTGCTTCCTCAGGTTCGGGAGCAAGTAATGCCTTTACGCTTAAACTGATTTTCTTATCGTCTTCATTGAAATCGACAACCTTAGCTGTTACTTCCTCGCCTGTCTTAAGTACATCAGAGGGCTTTTCGATATGTTCCTTAGAAATCTGGGATACATGAAGTAATGCATCTACACCTGTTTCCAATTCAACAAATGCGCCAAAGTCTGTCATTCTTGCAACCTTACCGGTTACAACATTACCAACTGCATACTTAACTGCAGCATCCTTCCAAGGGTTTGCATCTTCAAATTTAAGACTGAGAGCAATCTTTGTTCCGGTGATTTCTTTAATAAATACTTTTACCTTATCACCAACCTTGAATACTTTCTTAGGATTCTCTACACGTCCCCAAGACATCTCGGAAATATGAAGAAGTCCGTCTGCACCACCGATATCAATGAATGCGCCGAAGTCTGTAACATTCTTAACAGTACCTTCCACAACATCACCAACCTGGATGCTTTCAAACAGTTTCTTCTGCATTTCTGCCTTTTCTGCGGAAAGAAGCTGTCTGCGGTCACCGATATATCTTCTTCTCTTTGGATTGTACTCACTGATTACAAACTGAATTTCCTGACCTGCATACTTGGATAAATCCTTTTCGTATACATCAGAAACAAGGCTTGCGGGAATGAAAATTCTTACTTCATCCACAACTACACTTAAACCGCCTTCCAATACCTGGGAAACTTTAGCCGTAAGTACTTCTTTATTATTGAATGCTTCTTCAATTCTCTTGTTGCCTCTATCAGCAGCCAGTCTCTTATAAGTTAAGAGAACCTGTCCTTCACCGTCGTTCACCTTAAGGATTTTTACTTCCATGGTATCGCCCGGCTTAGCTACAGTTGTTAAGTCAACATTAGGCTCATTGGTATATTCGTTTCTTGTCAAAATACCATCTGATTTATAGCCGATGTTAAGAATGATTTCTTCAGGCTTAACATCAATGACTGTACCTTCAACTACCTCTCCTGTATGTATTGTCTTTAATGATTCTTCCAACATTTGTTCAAAAGTTAATTCTGACATAATTTTGAACCTCCTCAATAATATTGTTGGGGGTGGAAGCCCCCGCAGTAATTCCCACCAGAGAAGCATTTTTAGGCAGTTCCAATTGCAAATCTTCCAGTGTTTGTATAAAATATGTGGTTGCACACTTCTCTTTGCAAATCTCGTAAAGCTTTCGTGTATTGGAACTATGCTTACCACCTATTATTATCATGGCATCAACTTTAGCAGCAATTTCTCCTGCTTCTGTCTGTCTTTCTTCTGTTGCATTACAGATAGTATTTACAACATTAACATTGTAACCTTTTTTTTCAAAAATTTCAACTAATTCTTTAAATTTGTTGTAGTTAAATGTCGTCTGGGATACCACACATACGGATTGACCTTCTTTGGGGATAAATTTTTCAGCCTCCTGTACCGATTCAATCACTATTGCCGGACTGCATGACCATCCCATAATCCCCTCAACTTCCGGATGTCCCGCATTTCCTATAATCACGATTTGTGTTCCCTTTGCACTTTCTTTTTCCACAATATTATGAATTCTTTTTACAAAAGGGCAGGTAGCGTCCACACATTCAAGTCCCTTTTCTTCAATCAAATCGTAAATGTTCTTAGGCACACCATGGGAGCGGATTACAACGGTTCCCTCTGACAGCTTTGCCAATTCTTCCTTGCTTTCAATCACCGACACTCCTTTTTCCGTCAAATCCTTCACCACTTCTTCATTGTGAATAATGGGACCGTAGGTATAGATTTTTTTACCGGAATCGGTCTGTTCATATACACGCTCTACTGCTCTTTTTACGCCAAAACAAAACCCGGCACTTTTTGCAAGAATTACTTCCATTTATTTACTCCCCTTTATTCACACAGGCTCATGATTTTCTGAGCCACTTCATCAATTGTCATATAAGAAGAATCAATTAAAACCGCATCTTCCGCCTGCTTTAGCGGAGAAACTTCGCGGTTCATATCCTGCTCATCACGCTGAATAATATCTGCTTCAATCTGTGAAATATCACATTTCTGCCCCTTTGCAATCAGTTCATCATAACGGCGCCTTGCACGAACTGCAGAGCTGGCAGTAAGATAAACCTTGACATCTGCATTTGGTAATACACAGGTGCCGATATCCCTTCCGTCCATCACTACATCTGTGGTTGCTGCAAGTTCCTTCTGGGTTGCGGTAATGCGTTCTCTTACCTTCGGAACGGGACTTGTTGCAGAAGCCATTTTTCCAACCTCTTCAGTACGGATGACTCCGTTTACATTCTCTCCGTTTAGCAATACCACCTGTTCCCCGTTTTCGTAACGGAGGATAATGTCAGCCTCCGTACACTTTTCTTCTATCGCATTTTTATCCTTTGCATCTACGCCTTCCTTCAGAAGAAAATATGCCATGGCACGGTACATTGCTCCTGTGTCCACATAAATAAATCCTTTTGCTTTTGCCACCTTTTTGGCTATGGTACTTTTACCTGCACCGGCAGGTCCGTCGATTGCTATCTGATAGCTCATGTCTGCTTCCTCTCTGTTTCTTTATTCTTCTGCTGCACTGATTCCCGCAAGATATCCGGTAGACCAGGCAATCTGCAAATTAAAGCCCCCTGTTACCGCGTCCAAATCAAGTACTTCTCCTGCGAAATATAATCCTTTTACCAGCTTCGACTCCATGGTAGAAGGATTTATCTCCTTTACATGCACGCCGCCCTGGGTAATAATTGCTTCCTTAAAGTCTCTCGTGCCTGTTATCTGCATACTCAGATTTTTAAGTAAATCTACAAGTATTCCTCTCTCTTCCCTGGTAATTTCATTTACCTTTTTTTCAGGTGAAATGCCGGAAAGTCTGATAATAACCGGTATCATCTTCGAGGGAAGCAGGCCATCCAGACTATTCTTAAACTGTTTGTTTTTATTATCTTCAAAATCTCTAAGTATCCGCTTATCCAGTTGTTCTCTGTTGAGTGCTGGCTTTAAATCAATACTTAAGGTTACGGGTTGTCCCAGATACTTTTTGACATAATAGCTGCTGGCGCTTAATATTAAAGGTCCGCTGACTCCAAAATGGGTAAACAGCATTTCCCCGAATCCTTCATAGATTTTTTTCTTACCGCATTCTAACCGCACAGATACATTTTTTAGTGCAAGCCCCTGCATTTTCATGCACCATTCTTCTTTCACGGTAAACGGTACCAGTGCCGGCTTTATTTCCTTCACAGTATGTCCCACAGCCTGCGCAAATAAGTACCCGTCTCCTGTGGAACCGGTAGCTTCATAGCTCTTTCCGCCGGTAGCCACAATCACCTTGTCGGCATACATTGTTCTGCCATCTGTTAGCAACACACCTGTTACGGTTATTCCATCCTCTGTTTGTTCCGTAAGAAGCGCCTTCACCTTAGTGTGAAGTTCTATTTCAACCTGTTCTTTGGTCATCTCACGGTTCAGAGCTGCAATTACATCGGAGGAATGATCCGTAACCGGAAAAATCCTTTCTCCCCGTTCTTCTTTACATTTGCATCCTGCCTGTTCAAAAAAACGGATAACCGCCTGATTGTCCATCTGATAAAAGGCGCTGTACAAAAACTTGCCGTTACTGATTACATTATCAAAAAACTTCTCATTCTCACAGGCGTTTGTGATATTACATCTCCCTTTTCCCGTAATGAATACTTTTTTACCGGTCTTTTCATTTTGTTCAAGAAGGGTTACTTTTGCCCCATTCCGGGCTGCGGCAACAGCAGCCATCATTCCTGCCGCGCCACCGCCAATGATAATAATCTTATTCATAATCCGGAAGCTTAACCTCTCTTCCTTTAAATCTCATCTTCGCCCTTCACAAGCGGATAATTCAGCATAGGTTCTTCATCAATAAAGTTGATTTCATCATTCAGATAAACCTGATAATTATTCCATACCTCTTCCAATGTTTCCAGATTCTTTTTAACGGCATCCGGCTGCTTTAAACAAAGTGCAACCACAAGTGCATTAATCACACTAAGCGGTGCTACCAATGAATCCACGATAGAAACCATATCGCTTCTTGCAAGAAGATTGCAGGAAGAATACAGATTCATGGGAGAATGGATACTGTCTGTAATGGTAATTACCTTAGCGTTTCTGTCATTGGCAAACTCCATAGCCTTTAAGGTTCTCATGGAATATCTGGGGAAGCTGATACCGATAATTGCATCATTTGCACCGATGCGAATCATCTGTTCAAACATTTCCGTCACACTGGTAGTCTTTATCAGTACTACATTTCCTCTAATCATATTTAAATAAAAATGGAGAAAATCTGCCAAGGGTTCACAGCTTCTTACTCCTACCAGATAAACAGTCTCTGCCTCAAGAATAATATCTACTGCTGCTTCAAATGCTGCTGCATCCAGATTTACAATGGTATCCTGTATCTTCTCAATATCGGAAGTCAGTACAGAATTTAAAATTTCCGACTGTGTACTTTTACCGTACTTGGCATCCATCTTCTGCACAGAATTCAGTTTATTTTTTACCCAAGCTTCCAAGGCCTTTTGAAATTCCGGGTAACCGGCATATCCTAGTCCCGTGGCAAATCGTACCACTGTAGACTCACTGACTCCAACCGTTTCTCCCAGCTTTGCTGCTGTCATAAAAACAGCCTGGTCATAATTATCGGAAATATAAGCGGCAATTGCTTTATGCCCCTTACTCATTTTTATATATTTCTCGTTCATCCGTGTGATGATATCGTATTCCTGGTGGTCCATTTCTAATCCTTTCCGTTTAGCCGTCTTACGGTCTTATCGTGCATAATTCGCAATTATTTAAATGCATGGTAAGAATCCTTCAACATCTGCACGGTTTCCGTTTCGGATAAATCGTAATCTCCTGTAAGGGACATACACGCTGCACCATGAATAAAAATCCACATCTTCATAAATAATTCGCTGGCATTCTGGCAACCTTGGGATGCTGCACTTTGGATTTCCCTGCTCACATATCCTGCATTTCCGTTTACCAAATCATACATACTTCTGCCGTAGCGCTCCGGAGACAAAAAGATAAACTCAAATAACTTTTTGTGCTCAGCGGCGAATTTAATATATACATTCCCCAGCTGTACAAAAGGGGTCACCGTATGTCTGTCAGATTGCTCATAAAATGCCTCAAAAAATTCACAAGCTTTTACAAACAATTCTTCTATCAGCTCGTCCATATTACTGTAGATGCGGAAGATAGGCTGGGTAGAGCAATTTGCTTTCGCTGCCAGCTTTCTGGCCGTCACCTGTGTAACGCCCTCCTCCTGAAGTAATTCAAATGCTGCATTTAATATTGTCTCTTTTGTAACTGATTCTTTTCTTGCCATTTGTCCTCATCCTTCTCTTACGTGTGATAACATACGTTATTATTTTACAATGAAACATATGTTATGTCAACAAAAAATCCATAATGTCATTGACAGATAAATGCAAATTCCTTATACTCTTTTCAAACATTAACCAAGGAGTGCCCTATGAACTTTAAAATAGTAAAGGCAAGCCCTGCACAATATGACAGTATTATCAGTCTTATCAGAACTGTTTACAACAGCATGTTACAGGCAGATTGGTTTGCTGCAGACAATGATGAATACACACGGGAAATGCTTTCTTCCGGAAAAGGAACCGCATTCATTGCAATTGAAGAAAAAACCGCAGCTCTCGCTGCGGTCTTTATGGTTACCTATCCCGGTCATTCTGACGAAAATTTAGGACTGGATATCGGTCTTTCTGCTGATTCCTTATCTCTTGTTGCACATATGGATTCCGCTGCCGTTCTGCCTGCTTATCGCGGTCATCATCTTCAAAGGCGCTTAATGGAACATGCAGAAAACTACTTATGTTCAAAGGGCTATCGTTACCTCTGCTGTACCATTCATCCCGAAAATAAATATAGTCTAAACAGTGCTTTGTCACTTGGTTATGAAGTAAAGACTACTTGCGAAAAATATGGCGGATATCTGCGGGCAGTGCTGATGAAAGAACTCTCCCTATAACGTCATTCTCTCTGTTGAGCGAAAACATTAATCCTGTTTTCTTACTTTTTTACGGTTATGACCATCCTCAAAGGTCTCTATTCCACCGATTCCTTGTACAAATTTTGAAAACTGGCTGTAACCGAAATCTTTCACACTGAAGGAACTGTATTTTCCGTGCACCAGATTGCTCAGTTCGCTCAGACCAATGCCTTTTTTCCCTGATGCCCAAATTACTTTCTTAACATATTCACGGATTTCCTCTTTGGATTGCTCGTTCTCTTTCATAGAGATGGTAATTACATTTTCATTCTTTTCCAGAAGAAACAGGCCGGCATCCTCCAAAAATCTGGAAAGCAAACGATAACCGTAGTTTCGAACGTCGAAATCGGGATACATATTTACCAAACGATTTCCTACCGTTGCAAGTTCCACGCTGTTTCCCTGGTTCGCATTTTCGGTAACAATATTGGTAATGGCATTATAGATTACTTCTCTGGGAATGGTATTGCCCTGCTTATCCTTTCCCTCATTGTCATCTTCCTGTTCTCCCAAGTTTTCAAGATTTACAAAACGGGTACATGCCACACGGAAGGAACGGGGAGTCTTCTCTTCACCCATGCCGATAACTTCCATTCCTGATTCTCGAAGGCGGATTGCCAGACGGGTAAAATCACTATCACTGGACACAATGCAGAATCCCTGCACATTTCCGGTGTACAAAATATCCATAGCATCAATAATCAAGGTGGAATCCGTAGCATTTTTGCGGACCGTATTGCTAAACTGCTGCACAGGAATCACGGAATTTTCCATCAATTCCTTTTTCCACTTGTTGGCCTGTGAACTGGTCCAATCACCATAAATTCTTTTGTAAGTAATAATACCGTAGGTGGATAATTCTTCCAAAATATCTCCGATATATTTTGCTGAAATATTGTCTGCATCTATTAATAACGCAAATCGTTTATTTTCCACAAAGCGCCTCCCTTTCTTTTTACTGCTTCTTTTGAACTGCTACCCATATATGATAGATTGTCTCTCCCGTACCGGAAGCTGCACATCTGATATCACTGTAAGCAACCTCACTTCCTACATCAGCATATTTATCATATCCGTTATTCGCAGACAATGAAATCATGTCTTCCACATCTCCGTTTTGCTCTGTAACAAAAATAAACAGACTATCGGTGGGATGATTTGCCAATGCTTCGGAAACATCCATGGAAAAACTGATATATTTTGCCTCCGGCTCCTTACACTTTAACAATATGCCGTCCTGTACCACTTCATATTCGCTGTCCCAATAATTGATAGGCAGCTTCATTTCCTCTTTTGCCAGAATTTCTGCTGACCAATTCTCCTGATTAAGTACATTAGGATTTATCCTGCACGGTGCAATTGAAAAAGCATCATTCAAATAGCAGATTTCCTGCTCACTCTCCCAATCAATTTCCTCGAAACTGCTACTACCGATTGCATGCAGATTACACGCCTGCAGTACCATGCAGCTGTTATCGGTAATCCAATAATCACCTGAGTTATCAAATATTTCTTTTGCACCGGGGGATATCACGCATAATCTCATGCTGATTCCAAATTCCTCTACAGCTTTCAGAATAAACTCTCCCAGCACCGCCTGCTCATACATCTCATCAGAGTATATCATAATGACACCGGTCTGATTATAATTATCTCCCACATAAGCAGAATACATATATGGATATGCGTTTTGCAGGAATTCGGTCACATCGCCGCCATCATATATTGCATCGGCATCATATCCGTTCCATAAGCTTCTCCAAAGGCTGTTCTCCTCTGTTTCGCTTCCGATATAAAATGTAAAACCGATTTCATCCGTAATACTAAGTTCTGTGGCATATGCCTTCAACCTCTCAAGTACTACCTGACTGATTTCATCATATTGCTTGGTATCACAAAGCACATCAGTTTCTCCTACTCCGAAATCCGTATAACGCACATAATATCCGTCCGTTGTCTTCCCATAATATCCTTTACTGTTATTGTCATATCTCTTCACATATTCAAATACGGGCGTTTCCCCATATTTATTTTCTATATACTTTACCATCTTATTTTCTGCCATACCGCCGCAACCGACGCACAAAAGAAGTCCTGTCAGAAAACATATTAATACCGATACCTTTCTATTTTTCATCCCATTTCCTCACTTCTAAAAATTTCCCCTTAAATAGTAATAATAAAAGGCAGCACAAAAGACTGCCTTTTATATTACTCAATATTTGTGTGTATTATATTACACAGGGTATGCTGCATTCTTTGTATCAGCCTGTGTCATGTCAACCTTTTCCTGCTGCGCCTGACGATACTTGAAGAAGTCTGTTGCTACCTGAGGGAATAATGCATAGGACAATACGTCTTCATCCTGCTGCTTCCATTCCTTCATTTCTGCTTCCAGCTTATCCATTTCGTTTTCGATAAGGTCTGCAGGACGGCAAGTGATTCTTTCTTCACCGGGGATAACCTTGTCAATTACTTCCTGGCTCATAGGTTTAACTGTCTGACCATATTCACCACGGAGAACTGCCTTAGTTTCCTTAGTTGCCATCTTATATCTTTCACCCATAAGTACGTTAAATACAGCCTGTGTACCAACAATCTGGGAAGAAGGTGTAACAAGCGGGGGCTCACCTAAATCCTTACGAACTTCAGGGATTTCTTTAAGCACATCGTAATATCTGTCTTCTGCATTCTGTTCCTTCAGCTGGCTTACCATGTTGGAAAGCATACCGCCGGGAACCTGATATAACAGAGTCTTAATATCAACACCCATAACCTTAGGATTAAGAAGTCCGCTTGCAAGACACTCATCTCTGTAAGGTCTGAAATAATCTGCGATTTCTGCAAGAAGATTCTGGTCATAACCGGTATCATACTCTGTACCCTTGAAGGTTTCAACCATAACTTCTGTTGCAGGCTGGGATGTACCCAGTGCGAACGGTGAAATTGCGCAGTCGATAACGTCAACACCTGCTTCTACTGCCTTAAGGTATGTCATACTTGCAACACCGGATGTATAGTGGGTATGAAGCTGAATAGGAAGCTTTGTTCCTTCCTTCATAGCCTTAATCAGTTCAGCTGCCTTGTAAGGAACAAGAAGTCCTGCCATGTCTTTGATACAGATAGAATCTGCACCCATTTCTTCAATCTTCTTAGCCATGTTTACCCAGTATTCCAAAGTATAAGCATCACCTAATGTATAGGAAAGAGCTATCTGAGCATGACCTCTTCCTTCTCTTGCCTTAATCTTGTTTGTTGCATCAACTGTTGCCTGTAAGTTTCTAAGGTCGTTTAAGCAGTCAAAAATACGGATGATATCAATACCGTTTGCAACAGACTTTTCTACGAAGTTTTCTACTACGTCATCTGCATAAGGTCTGTAACCTAAAATGTTCTGACCTCTGAAAAGCATCTGTAACTTGGTATTCTTAAATCCGTCTCTTAATTTTCTAAGTCTTTCCCACGGATCTTCCTTTAAGAAACGAAGGGAAGCATCAAATGTAGCACCACCCCAGCATTCAACTGCATGGTAGCCAACTTTATCCATTTTGTCAACGATTGGAAGCATCATATCGGTAGGCATTCTTGTTGCAATCAGAGACTGATGTGCATCACGAAGAACGGTTTCCATAATTCCAACCGGCTTTTTAACCTGATCTGCCATTTTTTTGTCCTCCTAATAAATAATATATCTTAGAATACTCCAAATACTGCCATAAATGTACCGGCAGCAACCGCTGTACCGATAACACCTGCTACGTTAGGTCCCATTGCATGCATCAACAGGAAGTTTGTAGGATCTGCTTCTGCACCAACCTTTTGGGAAACTCTCGCTGCCATAGGTACTGCAGATACACCTGCTGAACCAATAAGAGGATTTACTTTTCCCTTGGTAGCAATACACATTAATTTACCAAATAATACACCTGCTGCGGTACCGAATGCAAACGCAATCAAACCAAGGATAACGATTTTGATAGTATCCCAGTTAAGGAATGCTTCTGCACTTGTTGTTGCACCTACGGAAGTACCAAGCAGAATAACTACGATATACATCAATGCATTAGATGCTGTGTCAGTCAATTGTCTTACCACTCCGGATTCTCTGAACAGGTTGCCTAACATCAGCATACCTACAAGAGGCGCTGTTGTAGGAAGAATCAAACATACAACAATTGTAACAATGACAGGGAAAAGAATCTTTTCAAGCTTGGATACCGGACGAAGCTGTCCCATCTTGATTTTTCTTTCCTTTTCTGTAGTTAAAAGTTTCATAATCGGGGGCTGAATAATAGGCACCAATGACATATAGGAATATGCTGCTACTGCAATAGGTCCAAGTAAAGCAGTCTGTCCCAATTTACCTGCGAGGAAAATGGAAGTAGGACCGTCTGCACCACCGATAATGGAGATTGCTGCCGCTGCTTTATCATTAAAGCCCAGCGCAATAGCTCCGAAATAAGCTGCGAAAATACCAAACTGTGCCGCAGCTCCCAGCAAGAAGCTCTTAGGGTTAGCAATCAAGGGACCGAAGTCGGTCATAGCCCCTACCCCCATAAAAATCAGGGAAGGTAAGATTGCCCATTCATCTAAGAGATAAAAATAATACAGTAAGCCGCCCACTCCATTAGGTGAATCATGAACACTCATCATAATATCAGGATAAATATTTACAAGCAGCATACCAAATGCGATAGGTGTTAAAAGCAATGGTTCAAAGCCTTTAGCAATCGCAAGATAAAGGAATACACAGGCAACAACAATCATCGCATAATTACCGACTGTCAGATTAAAAAATGCAGTCTGATGAATTAAGTTGTCCAGTGTAGTTACAATATAATCCATTTCTTTTACCTCCTGTTGTTATTCAAGTACACATACGTCAGAAATGTTTCCGCATGTACTTTACTGTCTTAGTTAAGAGTTGCCAATACAGCACCTGCTTCAACAGGATCGCCTACAGCTACATCAATACTTGCAACAGTACCATCTTCGGGAGCAACAACGGGAATTTCCATCTTCATTGCTTCAAGGATAACAACCGCATCCCCCTTCTTTACAGCCTGACCAACCTTTGCTTCAATTTTAAAGATTTTACCTGCCGCTCCAGCTTCTACTTTAATGCCACCTGCACTGCCTGCTGCCTTAGGTGCCGCCGCAGGTGCTGCCTTGGGAGCTACTACGGGTGCTGCCTTAGGAGCTACAGGGGCTGCCGCAACAGGTGCGCCTGTGCTAACGCCTTCTTCTACAACTACATCATATACGTTTCCATTTACGGTAATGGTATAATTTTTCATTACTAAATCCTCCTGTAATTTTACATTTACAATTCTATTTTATTGTTTGCACTTAAGCTCTCTGCCACTTATTGCCGGCACGCTTAATACTTCTTACTACAAAACCGTCGGTAGATGCCGCACCTTCGCTTGCCGCAATAGCTGCCGCAATGACTGCTACCAGCTCCAAATCGTCAGAAAGTTCTTCTTTCTCGATAATTTGTGCGATGGTATTATCAACCGCTTCTGCCTTTACTTCTTCTTTAGACTTCTTGTTGAACATAGCCTGAATCTTTGGAATAAAGCCAAAGCAACCGATAATCAGACTGATTAATATTAGTACTGCAAATACCGTTCCCATTCCAAGTAAAGTATTCAATGCTGCCTTTTCCATATTCTCAGCAAAAGAATATACAACATTGGTAGTAATTGCCGTTAACATCTGATCTTCGAAAACAAATTCAACAATTGCCTGCTTCTTGCTACCCTGTATCGTAGCATTAATTACACCGTCTTTCTCATCTAATGATGTTTCAACGGAAACAACATTCTGATAATCACCCATGTCCTCAAGGGCAGCTTCCCAGCTTTCAACTGCCGCAATCTGCCAGTCTTCAGCAAGCTGTCCCTGTTGCCCTGTTACCACAATCTGATTAATGGTCTCAATATTATAAAGAGCAACTTCTTTAGCTTGTTCGTCTGTTACAAAAGGTATCACTTCCTTCTGTCCGCCACATGCTGTCAGTCCGAGCATACAGGTGATCATACCTAATACTAATAACCATTTTTTCATATTAAGTATCATCCTTTCTATACTGTACCATGCTTTTTAGCCGGACGCTCTTCCCTCTTGGTAAACAGCATCTCAAATGCGCCGATAACATATTTTCTGGTATCAACGGGTTCAACGATCTGATCTACATAACCTCTCTTAGCTGCACTTACAGCACTTGCCTGTAATGCTGCATATTCTTTGGCACATGCATCGATTGCATCAGCGCCCTGTCCGTCACAAATAATCTTAGCTGCAAGCTTAGAATCCATACAGCCGATTTCTGCATCAGGCCATGCAATGGTAATATCAGCACCGATAGCCTTAGAGTTCATAGCAACATATGCACTTCCGTAAGCCTGTCCGATTACTACATTTACTTTGGGAACTGTTGCGTTTGCAAACGCGTATGTAAGCTTTGCTGCTGCCTTTGCAATCTTCTTTTCATTGCACTTATCAGCCTTAAAGCCCTTTACATTGGTAAGAGTTAATACGGGAATGTTAAATGCATCACAGAATGTAACAAAGTCAGCTGCTTTATCACAACCTGCTGCTGTAAGCACTGCATCATACTTCTCCGCAACTGCACCGTCTTCTCCGTATACTTCGCTGCGGTTTGCAACAGCACCTACAGTAACACCATTTACTTTGATGAATGCTGTTACCATTTCTTTTGCATAATCACGCTTCACTTCAAACACAACGCCGTTATCTGATATCTGGGAAAGTGCAATAGAAGTATCTCCTACACAATTTTCGATTCCTGCACATGCTCTGTTTAAGTCATCTGTGCATTCATCGAAGGACATATCATCTTCATTATTTGCAGGAAGCATACATACAAGGCTTCTGATTTCTGCAAGAACAGTTGCCTCATCTGCAACCACATCAACAATACCTGCTTCTTCACTCTGGAACTTAGCGGCAGAAGTATCACACTTGCCGATTTCGTTTCCGTCTAATGCATTGGGAGAATTTACAAACAATTTTGCTTTCTTCTCTTCCATAAATGTAAAGTCTGTTAAAGTAGGAATTAATGCAAGTCCGCCGCCGCAAGCTCCGAAAACAGCTGTAATCTGAGGGATTACACCTGAACTCATAGCCTGTTTTAAATAGATTTCACCAAATCCGTTTAAAGCATCTGTTGCTTCCTGTAATCTAAGTCCGGCAGAATCGATAAGACCGATAACAGGTGCGCCTGTTTTCAGTGCCAGATCATAGAGATTAGCAATTTTCTTTGCATGCATTTCGCCAACGGAACCGTTTAAAACGGATGCATCCTGGCTGTAAACATACACAAGGTTGCCACCAATTACTCCATAACCGGTTATAACACCGTCAGAAGGAGTTTCTGTCTGTTTCAGATTGAAGTCAGTGCTTCTTGCTGTTACCATTGCACCAATTTCAACGAAACTGTTTTCATCGAGTAAAGCTGCTATTCTTTGACTCGCCTGTGAAGTAGTACTCATTTTTCAGCCCTCCATTTTATATTAAAAAAATAATAACTTTGTTCGCCTGGGCAGACTTTGCCCATGATTGCGTCTATAGCAGTATAACACAAAAGCGCACTTTCGCAAAGCACGAATTTTCAAATTTTACATATTTTTTATTCCATACCATAAATATTGTTTTTTATCTTCTATATCCACAAAATCTGATATAGTTGCTCAACACCTGTTTCACACACCATATCAGGTTAATTGCAGGCACATCATAGGCTGCTGTCAGATATTCAATCCGATACACTTCATCTCCTACCAGATAACTGATACTTCCCACTTCATCCCCTGTCAAAACAGGGGCATCAAGAATAGTCTCTTTCTTACATATTACTTGAATTTGTTCATTCTCCCGAAGCAGCACTCCTTCACATGCCCTTAACTCAACTGTTTTTCCAACCTCTATCGGCACATAAGAAATCTCGCCCAAACATTTTGTCTGTCCCTTCGCTACCCGGATAGGTAAATAACATGCTTTCTCCGGCTTTACCTCTGAAATGGAATGATATTCAAAATTTTCCAATCCATAATTCATCAATGTTTTTGTATCACTCCATTTGTAGCTTTTATGATTGGGCCATCCGCAGGCAAGCAAAGCCACCACGTAAGTCCTCTCATCCCGTTTCAGAGAACCCACATAACAATATCCTGCATTTCCGGTAAAGCCTGTTTTTCCGGAAAGTGCCCCCTCCATCATATTGAGAAATGCATTATGATTATTACAGACAAAGTTTCGCTTTCCCGGTATAAAACTTCCGTTTTCTTCCCGGTAATTATTCATTTGATAAGAAACGGTCCTTGTAATTTCTAAAAAAGTATCCTTCTCCGGTGATTTCATGATGCAATAAGACATAACTTTTGCCAAATCTGCTGCCGTAGTAGAATGGATTTTTGTATCACCGCCTGACGTGGTGGCTGTAGCATCCAAACCGTTTGGTGTAATAAAATAGGTATCGTAACAACCTAAATCTCTTGCTTTTTGGTTCATCATTTTTGCAAAGCCTTCCACACTGCCGCCTATATGCTCCGCAATGGCAACTGCCGAATCATTGTGGGATTCCAGCATCAGGGAATACAGCAAATCTTCCATGCGGTAATATTCTCCTGCCTGCATTCCAAGTTTTACCTTAGGCATTCCGGCAGCATAGGAGGATACTTCTACATAATCTTCCAAATTACCGCATTCCAATGCCAAAATACATGTCATAATTTTTGTTGTGCTGGCCATAGGCCTGCTCTCATATCCGTTTTTTTCATATAAAATACGCCCGGAACCGGCATCCATCAGAACTGCCGATTGGGCGTATAATTGCAAGTTTGTACTATTTTCTGGCTTAGCTTCCTGTAATGGTATGCTTCCAAAACCAAGTGACGAAATCAATAAAACTGCTGCTGCTAATTTCCGTAAATAAGACATTAAAACACTTCCGTTTTCCCTCTTTATCCATTTATATGTAAAACAGCCTCTTAATATCCCTTACTTATACATCTACCGATAAGCTGATTTCCTGCTCTGCCTGCTCTTTAAACTCTTCTATCTGCATGGCAGAAAGCTCCGGTAATTCTTCAAGTGACTTCACGCCGAAGCTTCGCAAAAATTCTTCCGTTGTACCAAACAAAAGAGGTCTTCCCGGCGCATCCATTCTGCCAACCTCAGCAATCAATCCAAATTCTACCAAACGATTCACTGCATGATCACAACTGACTCCTCTGATTTTTTCAATTTCTACTCTGGTAATCGGTTGCTTATAGGCAATGATAGATAACGTTTCCAATAAAGTATCGGTAAGCACATACTTTCTGGGAGTCTTAGCAATCTTAATCAAATACTCGTACATTTCTCCCTTGGTACACATCTGAAAAGAGTCCTCAAGTTCAATCAGCGTAACTCCGCCATCTCTTTCTTCATATTCCTGTTTCATTTGGAGCAGAAGCTCTTTCGTAACCTTTTTATCTTCCTCAATGACAGCAGCAAGCCTGTCAACTTCCACAGATTCTCCCATGGTAAACAAAATAGCTTCAAGCACTGCTTTTGCCTGTTGTTTCTCCAAAATCATTTCCTCCTAACGGTTCTATCTTATTCTGCATTTGACGTAATCATAATATCATCAAAAATCTTTTCCTGCACAATGGAAATTTTGCCGATTTTCATCATTTCCAAAATAATCAAAAAAGTAACGATAATCTCCATTTTGCTGCGTTGCTTCTCCAAAAGCTCCCTGAAACTGAATGTTCTGTGGTTTCTGACATATTCTTCCACATAACCGGCTTTTGCTTCTATGTCAATTTCATCTTTTTCAATTTTTCCGAAGGTGCTTCTGACAGGGTCTATTTTGTCCTCCTGTCTTCTCATGACAGTTTTAAACAACATCTGAAGCTTATTTAAATCCGCATCGCCCAAAAGCTCTTCCATATCAACCGGCGGTTTATAATCTTCAATTTCTTTGGGAAGTGTTTTTCCTTTAAATAAGGTTCTTCCTGCATCCACCTGCCTGTCCTTCAGCTCATAAGACATATATTTATACATCTTATATTCCAACAGTTTCTGTACCAGTTCTGCTCTGGGATCTTCTTCTTCGCCTTCTTCGTTCACTTCTTTGGGAAGCAACATCTTACACTTAATATCAAGTAAAGTTGCTGCCATAACAAGGAACTCACTCATAATATTCATGTCCTCTGTTTCCATATTCTGTATGTACTCCAGATATTGTGCCGTTATTTCAACAATGGGAATATCATAAATATCCACTTTATTTTTTTCTATCAGATGAAGCAAAAGGTCCAACGGACCTTCAAACACTTCCAGTTTCACCGATATTGCCATGCTTGTCCTCTCTATTCACAAATTGCTATGGTGGCGCTGGTTCCCAATCTGCTGGCACCGGCTTCTATCATTGCGATTGCAGTTTCTTTATTTCGGATACCGCCTGATGCCTTTACCCCCATCTCTTCGCCCACGCAACGTCTCATAAGTGCCACATCCTCAGCAGTTGCTCCTCCGGTTGAAAAACCGGTAGATGTTTTTACGAAATCGGCTCCTGCTTCTTTGGAAAGTTCACAAGCTTTCACCTTTTCCTCCTCTGTCAAAAGACAGGTTTCGATAATAACCTTAAGTAATGCATTGCCGCAGGCTTTTTTTACTGCCTTAATATCAGAAAGCACTACCTCATAGTCTTGATCCTTTAAAGCACCTACATTAATAACCATATCTATTTCATCTGCACCGTCTGCTACGGCAAGCATGGTTTCTGCGGCTTTGGCTGCTGTACTCATCTGTCCTAATGGAAATCCTACTACGGTACATACCTTCACATCACTTCCTTCAAGTTCTTTGGCTACTAAAGAAGTATAATAGCCATTCACACAGACTGACATAAAGCTGTGCTCCTTCGCCTCCTTGCAAATCTTAATTACTGCTTCCTTTGTAGCGTCTGCTTTTAAAATTGTATGATCAAATAATTTTGTATTTAACATTGTTCTCCTCCCAATCAATTACTATTGAACTGTTGTATTTTACCATGTCAGATTTTTTCAGTCAACCTTCTGCGGCACAGGCTTTAAATGAATCACTACCAGCTCCCCCGGATTAAAAATCCGGATAGGTAATGTATGGGTACCCAGCCCTCTTCCCAGAATCATTGTGTGTTTTCCATCCCTAAACTCCCCTCCGTCATATTTCGGAAACAGCTTAAGGCTTGGAGATATCACTCCTCCCAGAAGTGGTAACACCATCAATCCGCCGTGTACATGTCCCGACACGGTCAGATCTGCCCCCCAGGATGCATAGGTTTCAAAATAGTCAGGATTGTGTGCAATTAACAGAGTAAATGTATTCTCTGCTACCTTACCCAATAATTTTTCCATATAGGAAACCGGCATCTTTTTTGTTTTAAATTTTCCGTAATATTCACGCCCGATTTCAGCCCCGCAAATTTCCATGTTATATGCCGGAAGGATAATTCTTTCATTTTCCAGCATAACCACTCCTGCTTCCTTCAGTCTGTTTGCATAGCTTTGATACCGTTTTCCGAACACATCAGTATAAAGCTTGGTTTTATGCTCATGATTACCGTTTCCGTAATAAACCGGATATTTCCCCGCCAGAGCGCAGACAAAATCTGCCGCCCCGGCGTTATCCTCCTTGGGCGATGAAGTATACATATCGCCGGCAATTACAATCATATTTGGGTTCTGCTTATGGATAGCCTTAATCAGTTTTTCATTGTTCTTTCCGAAAGACTTGTTATGCAAATCCGATAAAAGTACAATCTTCCCTTCCTGATAAAGCTTTGGGGAACTGCAGGTATACTCTTTGATTACAAACCGATGGCAATCGATTGCCATAACTATCAGGAAAAAACCTACTGCCACAGCTATGAACACTAAAATGATATCCATTTCTTTTCCTCTGCCTTGTCATATCTTATCATTATTTTTCATTTTACCATAACTTAGGAAAAACTACAAAACAGTTTCCATACCTTTCCGACATAATCCCAATATTTCGCCTCTTCTATTGTAACATCCGATAAAATGGATACACTTCCGATTCGCTGACCGTTTAGCTTATACACAGCTTCTCCTATCGCATCTCCACGCTTTACGGGCGCTTGTATAAACTCCGGTAGTACAATACTTTTTTCTATTTCAGTCAAATTATTCCCTTCAATATCTAAATAATGAAAAGGTTCCTTATATACCAAAGCTGCCCCTTCCTGCACACCGCCCTTTACCGGCACAACAGGAAGCTTATCTTCATTGGTATCCTCATAAAGTGCACTGACACTATAACCATAATTCAAAAGTGCCATCGCATCCTGAAAACGCACCTTATTACTTGGCGAACCCATAACCACCGCAATTATGTCAATGTTATCTTTGCTTGCGGTTGCGGAAAGGCAATATAAGGCTTTACTCGTAGAACCTGTTTTTAATCCGGTGGTCCACTCATACATTTTTAGCAGCTTATTGGTACTGGATAGGGTAAATTGTGTACTTCCCTGGGCTGTGGTATGAGTAATATCCTCCATCCAGATTTTGGTGTAGTCAAGCACCTGCGGGTATTTCGTAATTAACTCCCTTGACATAATTGCCACATCTTTTGCAGTTGTATAGTGATTATCAGAATCACTTAACCCACAGCAATCCTCAAAATGAGTATCTGTCATTCCGAGTTGCGCTGCCTTATCATTCATCAGCTTTACAAATTCCGTTTCACTTCCCGCAATAAATTCTGCTGCAGCCACACTGGCATCATTGCCGGAAGCTATGGCAATACACTTAATAATGGTTTCAAGGCTTTGAATTTCGCCTTCTTCCAAGAAAACCTGTGAGCCTCCCATGGACTTGGCATATGCACTTGTCATCACTTCACTATTTAAATTAATTCTTCCTGTTTCCAAATGTTCAAAAATCAACAGTAACGTCATGATTTTGGTTATGCTTGCCGGACTTCTTCTCTCCGTTTCATTTTCTGCGCATATAACTTTTCCTGTAGAAGCCTCCAATAAAATGTAAGACGGCGCTTCGATTTCCGGTACTGCCTGCACACTCATCGGCATCATCAAAAACAGCACAACACTCATCGTATAGCATAGGGTTACTTTTAAAAATTTATTCACTTTCCATCTCTCCCCATATGTATTCTACTACCATAAATATGTGTTGCTTTCTGCCAAAATGTCATACAATAAATTTGTACAGGCATAAATTTTTAAATTGCATCTTCCGTATCATTGTTATTCTATCATTCAACGCAAAAAGTCCTTGGCAACACTGCCAAGGACTCTGCATACATATAATTAGTTGTATTTACGTTTTCTTGCTGCTTCAGATTTCTTTTTACGTTTTACGCTGGGCTTTTCGTAATGTTCTCTCTTACGAATTTCCTGCTGGATACCAGCCTTTGCGCAACTTCTCTTAAAACGACGTAAAGCGCTATCTAAAGTCTCGTTCTCTTTTACGATTACATTTGACATTCTTACACCTGACCTCCCTTCAGTCCCTTCCTAGTAACACGACTGATTGGGTTTTTATTTGTGCACACACTTGCACAATAACGATTATAACACAAATTTATGGCAAGTCAACAACATTTTTCAAAAATTATAACTGACCTTCCAGTACCTTAGCAGCTTCTGCAATTGCTGCATCGATTCCTGCAGGATTCTTACCGCCGGCTTGAGCCATATTGGGACGACCGCCGCCGCCACCGCCTACAAGTGCCGCAATTCCTTTAATCAGGTTACCAGCATGGGCTCCCTTTGCCATTGCGTCATCGGTTGCCATAGCAACCATGTTCACTTTGCCGTCTGCATCGGAAATCAGAACAATAACACCTTCACCAAGCTTTGCCTTCAACTGATCTCCAAGATCTCTTAATCCGTTCATATCAACGCCGGGAACTTTAGTAGCAAGGAGCTTAACACCCTTCACTTCCACAACCTGATTCATCACATCACCAAGAGCATCCTTTGCAGCTTTGCTCTTTAAGGATTCAATTTCAGAAGTCATTGCCTTTGCTTCTGCCTGCATATGCTGAATCTTATCAACCAATGTAGCCGGAGTTGCTTTTGCTGCATTTACCGCATTTAAGAAATTCTCTTCCATAGCCTTATAGTATGCCATTACATTAGCTCCCGTTAAGGCCTCGATTCTTCTGACACCTGCTGCAACACCGCTTTCGGATAAAATCTTAAAGAAAGCAATATCACCTGTACTTTGTACATGAGTACCGCCGCAAAGTTCCATGGAGAAATCACCCATTGATACAACTCTTACACTCTCACCGTACTTTTCACCGAAAAGTGCCATAGCACCTTTTTTCTTGGCATCTTCAATTCCCATTTCTTCAGTCACAACTGCAAGATTTTCAGCAATCTTTTCATTCACAATCTGCTCTACCTTAGCAATTTCATCTGCAGTAAGAGCCTGGGAATGGCTAAAGTCAAAACGTGTTCTTGCACTGTCCTGATAGGATCCCTGCTGTTCTACATGTTCACCAAGCACCACCTTAAGAGCCTTTTGTAATAAATGAGTTGCAGAATGGTTCTTACAGGTATTGCCACGATTCATTGCATCTACATTCATCATGGCAGCTTCACCTACACTCATACTGCCGGAAACAACACATCCCACATGTCCGATTTTATCACCGGAAATTTTAATGGTATCCTGTACTTCAAAGGTACCGTTTTCGGTGGTTATCACACCGATATCACCCTTTTGTCCACCCATGGTTGCATAGAAGGTAGTTTCCGGTACGATTACTGTACCTTTCTCCCCTTCTTTTAATGTATTACAAATTTCTGTTTCAGAAACAAGTGCTGTAATCTTACTTTCGCAGGAAAGCTTATCATAGCCTGCAAATACACTAACAATATCAGCTGGCAGTTCATCAAATAAGCCTGCTCCCACATTCAGCTTCGCGGAGAAGTTTTGATTGTCTCTTGCCTTCTGCTTTTGTTCTTCCATAGCTGCCGCAAAGCCTGCTTCATCAACCTTAAGTCCTTCTTCCTCCGCAAGTTCTACCGTAAGCTCAATAGGGAATCCAAAAGTGTCATACAGATAAAATGCAGACTTACCATCGATTTCGGCTTTGTTTTCGCTTCTCTTCTGCTCCAAAATCTTATAAAATTCTTTCATACCGTTTTCAAGTGTACTTTCAAAACGGGCAATCTCTTTCTTAAGTTCTGAAAGAATATATTCTCTGTTCTTTACTAAAAGAGGATAGCTTTCATTATAAATCTCATCAATATAAAGACCGGCAATCTTAATCAAGTCTTCCGTAGCAAGCTTTAAAGTACGTCCGTGTCTTACTGCACGGCGAATCAGACGGCGAAGTACATAACCTGCTCCTGCATTGGAAGGAAGAAGCTTTGCTTCGTCACCAATCAGCATTACGCTTGTACGGATATGGTCTGCCAGAATACGCATGGAACGGGTTAGTTTTTCATCCTGTTCATACTTTACACCGGATACCTTTTCTATATAAGCAATAATAGGCGCAAAAAGGTCAATTTGGTAAACATCTCTGCTACCGTTTAAAAATGCCAAAATACGTTCAAGTCCCCAACCGGTATCTACATTCTTCTTGGCAAGAGGTGTCAAATGACCATCATGATGCTTTTCATACTGCATAAATACATCATTTCCGAGCTCCGTATACTTTCCGCAATGACAACCGGGACCGCAATCCGGACCGCAATCCGGTCTGTCTGCAATATAAAACATTTCACTGTCAGGACCGCAGGGACCATATTCAAGTCCCCACCAGTTATCCTCGGCAGGTAAATAATAAATATTTTCTTTCTTAAATCCTGAAGCAATACGATACTGCGCACCTTCCTCATCTCTGGGCGCATTTTCATCTCCTGCGAATACCGTAGCTGCCAAATGGTCTGCATCAAATCCGAACACCTCTGTTAACAGCTCATAGCTCCATTTGCAACGCTCTTCTTTAAAGTAATCACCAAGACTCCAGCTTCCCATCATTTCAAAGAAGGTTACATGGCTCTTATCGCCTACGGAATCAATATCGTTGGTACGAACACAACCCTGTACATTACAAAGTCTGGTGCCCAAGGGATGCTTCTGTCCAAGCAGATAGGGCATTAGAGGCTGCATACCTGCTACATTAAAAAGTACACCTGTAGAACCGTCGGATACAAGAGAAACTGCACCTACGTCCACATGTCCGCGGTCAATATAAAATTGCTTCCAGGTTTTTCTTAACTCATCTGAAGTGAATTGTCTCATTTTGGGCTTTTCTCCTTACTTAAAATGTGAACTTATCTGCAAAATAAGCATCAAGATCGGCAATTGCCACTCTCTCCTGCTCCATGGAATCTCTGAATCTTACGGTTACACAGCCGTCTGTTTCGGATTCAAAGTCATAAGTAATACAGAAAGGAGTTCCGATTTCATCCTGACGGCGATATCTCTTACCGATATTTCCTCTGTCATCAAATTCACAATTATATTTCTTGGAAAGCTCTGTGAAAATCTTCTCAGCGCCTTCATTTAACTTCTTGGATAACGGAAGTACACCAATCTTTACCGGTGCCAGTGCGGGATGGAAATGAAGCACGGTACGCACATCGCCTTCACCGATTTCTTCTTCATCATATGCCGCGCAAAGGAATGCTAATACTACACGGTCAGCACCTAAAGAAGGTTCTACAACATAAGGAACATATTTGATATTCTTCTGGTCATCAAAGTAGCTCATATCCTGTCCGGATACATTCTGATGCTGGGTTAAGTCATAATCGGTTCTGTCAGCAATCCCCCAAAGCTCGCCCCATCCGAAGGGGAATAAGAACTCAATATCGGTAGTTGCCTTGGAGTAGAAGGAAAGCTCTTCCTTATCATGGTCACGGACACGCATTTCTTCAGGCTTGATACCAAGTGTCTGTAACCAGTCAATACAGAACTGCTTCCAATAAGCAAACCATTCAAGGTCTGTATCGGGCTCGCAGAAGAATTCAAGTTCCATCTGTTCAAATTCTCTGGTACGGAAGGTAAAGTTACCGGGTGTAATTTCGTTACGGAAGGACTTACCAATCTGACCGATACCGAAAGGAATTTTCTTACGAGAGGTTCTCTGTACATTCTTAAAGTTTACAAAAATACCCTGTGCTGTTTCAGGTCTTAAGTATACTGTATTTTTTGCATCCTCAGTAACTCCCTGGAAGGTCTTAAACATCAGGTTAAACTGACGGATATCTGTAAAGTTATGCTTACCACAGGTAGGACAAGGCACATTGTTATCTTCAATAAATGCCTTCATCTGTTCCTGAGACCAGCCGTCAATGGAGTTTTCCAATGTAATCCCCTTTTCTGCTGCATAATCTTCAATAATTTTATCTGCACGGAAACGCTCATGACATTCCTTGCAATCCATCAAAGGGTCAGAGAATCCGCCAAGATGACCGGAAGCCACCCATGTCTGGGGATTCATAAGAATCGCACAGTCAACACCTACATTATAGGGGTTTTCCATCACGAATTTCTGCCACCATGCTTTTTTTACGTTATTTTTCAGTTCTACACCGAGATTACCGTAATCCCAAGTATTTGCAAGACCTCCGTAAATTTCAGAGCCGGGATATACAAATCCTCTCGCTTTTGCTAAGGCTACGATTTTTTCCATTGTTTTTTCCATAATACACATACCTTTCGTTTTTATTCTGTACTTAAGCGCATTCGCGCACATGAACTTGTTTATTGAAACATGACATAAGCAGGTGCATCTGCATCCTGTGCAAGAGTGATTGTCTTTTTGTTTTTACTTACAGTCACATTTCCGCTGATGTAATCTGCCTTTCCGTCCAGTGTAATCGGTTCCTTACTGTCAGTAATCAAAATGCGGTGATCCGTCATCATCAGCATATCCGACATTCCTACGGTTTCCATGGCATCCTCTGCTCCCGAAAGAACCGTATCCAAATCATATCCTGCCTCCTGTGCTTCGGCTGCACTTCCAATGAAAAATATATTCCCGTTGAATTGTGCATAATCCTCACATCCGGCATACACCATAATAACCTTGGCACTTTGTTCTTCTACTTCAATCTTTTCTACTGAAATATTACCGTTTTCCACATTCCGGTTATAGCTTGCCACTTCTGCCAGTATTCTCTGCTGCAGCTCCTCCTTATCGTAGTAAGGCTTATCGAAGCTTTCTATAATCTGCATGCTGACCGTACCATCTTTTGATATGGTAATTTCTGTCTGCTCCGTCTGCTTACCAAAACCGCAAGCCGTGCTGCCTGTTATCATCAGTACCGAACACAAAATGATTATTCTCTTAAGTGTTATCCTCTTGCAGGAAAAACCTTTTGTCATAATCCTGTCAGCTCCCATTTTATTTCTGTTAACCCTTACACCCAATCCATTATATATGACTTATCTTTGTTTTTCAACATGGAATTTCACTAATCCATGAGCAAAACCCCTTCTGTTTTTACATACTCTCGCCACATAGCTCACATAAAATATCCAGACTTTTCAATTTTCTGTCAATAAATCTCCGTCTGAAATCTTCTGCAATTTCCGAAAGCTCTGCAAGCACACTGTCTGTTACCTTAAACGTATATAACTTTTCCACAGGAGAATTCACAATATAAGACACTGCATATAGTGTAGATTCCTGATAGTTTTTCTGTTCGGAAAGTCCCGGATACTCACCGTTAATGGCAAGTGCCTTTATCTCAAATATGTACCGCACCAGAGAATGGGAAAAGCTTTTATGGCAAAGTGCCCTAAGTGATTGATACAGAAGCTTTAACATTTCTTTTTCATCATTATTCTCTCTGGTATAATAGTCCATCATTTCATTAAAATACATTCCGTAACAGGCACCTTCAAAATCATCCCGAAGCTCTTCAAAATAATTACTGATTACTGCTTCCGAAATACTGTAAGAAGTTCTGCCTTCAAACACTTTAAATTCTCCGAAGCAAAAAGGATTGGTTGATGCCAATAACCTGCTGCCCTGTTTTCTTGCACCTTTTGCAAAAGCGGCTATTTTCCCCCGTTCTTTTGTAAGTATTACAATTCTTCTGTCATATTCCCCGAAAGGTTCCGCCTTCAAAATGAGTCCTGTCACACTGAAAAGTTCCTGCATAAGGATGCTCTCCCTTAACTTGTCCTTGTTCCTGTTCCTTCTGCCTTTTATAAGACAAATAATCTTCTACTTTTCCCGTACTCATAAATTGTTGCCAGTAATTTAATTCCTTCATCTTGCGCCCCCTAAGTAATATATATGATATTAGGGTTTGCTTTTTTCTTTATTCTATTCGTACTCCTTCGGATTATATCCGAAATTTTTCAGAAGGAAATCACTGTCACGCCAATCCTTCTTCACCTTTACCCAAAGCTGTAAATTCACCTGACATTCCAACATATTCTCAATGTCTTTACGGGCATTGGTTCCGATTCTCTTTAGCATACTTCCCTGCTTGCCGATGATAATTCCCTTGTGGGAATCTCTTTCACAAATTATGGTTGCGTCAATATCCACTATTCGGCCGCGCCACTTCATCTTTTCAATGGTAACGGCAATTCCGTGAGGTATTTCCTCTTCCAGAAGGCGTAGGGCCTTTTCCCGAATCATCTCTGCCACAATCTGCCTCTGGGGCTGGTCGGTAATGGTATCCTCATCATAAAAAGCAGGTCCGTAAGGCATATACTTCATGATACATTTAATCAACTCATCGGCATTTTCTTTTTTCAGTGCAGATACCGGTACAATTTCCGCAAAATCCATTTCTTTGCGATAGGTATCGATAAAGCCAAACAACTCTTCCTTTTTTACTGTATCGATTTTATTAATTACCAGTATGACCGGCGTTGCGACTTTCTTTAGTTGTTCGATAATGTGCTGTTCTCCGGCTCCGATATAGTTGGTAGGTTCTACCAGCCAAAGCACCACATCCACCTCTTTGATGGTGCGTTCTGCAATATTTACCATGTAGTCGCCCAGTTTATTCTTGGCTTTATGAATTCCCGGCGTATCTACAAACACAATTTGTCCCTCATCAGAGGTATATACTGTCTGGATTCTGTTTCTGGTAGTCTGAGGCTTGCGGGACGTAATGGCAATTTTCTGTCCGATCAAGCTATTCATTAACGTGGACTTTCCTACGTTTGGTCTGCCAATCAAAGTAGCAAAACCGGATTTGTGCTGAATATTCATGTAGCGTTTCCTCTATTTCTCTTCTTTTTGTATCTTTTCTTGCTCTGTTTCTGTCCCGGCCTTTTTCGCAGCCTTTGCCGCTTCTTTCTCTGCTTTCTTTTCTGCTTTTTTGATTTTTCTTTTCTTAGAAAATCTTCTAAGCCATCTCACTGCCACTACCGCAACCGTAATCACAACTGCCCAAACAACCAGATACGGAAGATTTATAATTAAATTAATAAAGAAATTGCAAATTCCTTCTCCCACATCATAAAGGCTGTTTACAAAACCTGAAGAAATCTTTTCCCATGTGGTCTGTTCCTTCACAGGTGTGTATCTCTTTACTTCCTGTATGTAAAGATAAACCGTACTATAGGATACCTGATTATCCAAAGTGCGGAGCTGGGATTCCATACTTTCTAACTGATAACGAACTTCAGAAAGTCTGCTTTCAATGGTAATAATATCTTCTACTGTTTCTGCCTGTTCTAACAGCTCCAGCAATCTGTCCTGCTCTGTTTCAAGCGCTTCCTTATGGCTTTTCATATCCACATACTGTAAGGTGACATCCTCTACGCTTTCGTTTTGGCTGATGACATTACAGTTTTCGGATACAGCCGATAAAAAGGAATCCAGATTTTCTGCAGGAATACGCAATGTCAAATCTGCATTTCTTCTTTCTTCATTATACTGACTTCCGTTATATACACGGCTGTCCTCAATATATCCGCCCAAACTTTCCGTTTTCTTTGATACATTACTCATCAGTTCATCAAAGTTTTCCGTTTCCACATCCATATTCACGTTACGGATTAGCTTGCGCTCTGTTTCTTTTACCTCAACGGGCTCACTTCCCCCACCTGCTTCTTCTGCAGCGGCTGCTTCCTCTATCACTGTTTCCGAAGGATAAATATCCTCATAATACATGGCAGAATCCGTTGCATCTGTAGTAATTGAAGCCGGCCTACTCTCTGACGAGCTGCCGCCGCAGCCCGCCAGTAATGTTACTGCCAGTAAAAGTGTACCCAAAAAACCGAAAGTTCCTCTCTTTTTCATTTGCATTCCCTCTCTAATTAATGAAATAATTGTTCTATCGTCTCAAACATCTCTTGCTTTTCTTTTATTTTGTCTCCGTTTCCTACTACGCAGAGACAGTCATAACTCATAAATGCCTCCACATAACGGTAAAGGTCTTTTATCGTCTCGGCATCTGTAGAAAGAAGCTCATCTCTTTCCTGTTGGATTTTCTCCATGGGAAGGCCTGTTAAATAACCGCCCAACGAGTACGCACCTTTTGTAACAGGCGTCATAGGTACATCCAGCTCACTGATTGCACCGATAATAAATTGCGTTACGGTACGCTCATCTGCTTCGTAGTTTTTAATATAATCAGCAGCTTGTTCGTAGACCTCTACCGTCTTTTCCAGATTCGGGTCTCTATAGGATACAAAATAGCCGTCTCCGTTCTTGGCAAAATTACACATGCAGCCATACGCACCTCCTTTTACACGCACCTGGTTCCAAAGATACTCATATCCCATCATCACCTTCAGTACCTTAAGGGCTCCTGTATAGGGAAGGCCTTTTTTGATATAATTTCCGGCACGGCATACATACTGAATCTGTCCTGCTGTCATGTAGCCTTCTTTGGAAACCTTTCGTGCAGGCACAAATCCGGCTCCCGATACTTCATCCGTAAATAACTCTGTTTTAAGCAATACAATCTGCTCTTCAATCCCTATAAGACCTTCTTCTGTACCGGTATAATCCACAAGCAAGTTCTCCGGTCTGAAAATATAGGTTATTAAAGTCTGAAGCTTTCTTATCAGCTCCTCTTTCTTATTTTCAAAATCACTATCCAGTTCCTCTAACAAGCGGTACTGCGGAATTCCGTTTAATTGCTCTGAAACCGCCGCTGTGGGAGAAAAGCCTGCCATGGCGCGGATTGCCGCAAGAGAGTGTCCCGCACCGGTCATAGACGCCTGCATTCTGGATTTGGCTTCCGCAATAATTTCATGGAGACGCTTGGCATCCGTAAAATCACTGGTCAGCAGGATTTCCTTCATCAAATTTAATGCCTTATCTCTGTTTTCATAAAGTGCCTTTGCTTTCATTTCCAGTTTCACACTGTACTTATCCATATCATCTGCATAGGTATAGGTATTAATTACAAACCGGATACCGCCTGTTTGAATGTTCACCTCATTAAACAGCTCTCCGTAACTGTAATTTTCCGTATCAACCATCATCAATACAGCTTTTAAAATTCCCACATAGGGAAATAAATCAGCCGGAACCTTTCCCAAATCAAATACTAAATTGATATAAGCAATTCCGTTGGTAAAAATATCATGCACCAGTAAGGTGGTATCCCCTGCTTTCCTTACATCATTTACATAAGCGGTTGCTTCTTTTTTCATATCCTCCCTTGCAAGAAGAGGAATGGTTTCTAAGGCTTCCTTCGAACTGGGTTCCTCCTGATACATTCTCAGTTCTTTAGTCTCCTCTACAATCTTAGCAACCTCCTCCGTGCTTAAGGACTTTTTATACTCCTGCAGTTTTTCGAACAAAGCCGCATCCTTTTTGGTGGTAAGCCCCGGAACAGGCTTTACGGTCAAAATTGTCTTATGGGGATTGGTAATCATCCATCTTTCAATCAGCTTTTCATAATAGTCCGTATCAATCTTTTCTCTAAGCGCTTTATAGGTATCATTCGCTTCAATGTGCATAAAAGGTGCTTCTTTTTCATAAAGCCAGCTGTCAAAAGCATTTAATCCCAAAATAAGTCCCTTCGGGTAAGAGCCGAAGTCTGCCTCTCTGTACTTAAATTCAAAATAGCTGATGGCTGCGCGAAGCGCTTTTTTATCAATCCCCTTTTCTACAAGCTTCGTTAAAGTATCCTCAATAATCTTCACAAAAGCATCCTTCTGTGCTTCGTCAGCATTTTTTGATATTACACTAAAATAAGGCTGGAAAATGCCTGTTTCCAGACTACTGTATACATCCTTACCGATTCCTGCATCAAGCAGTGCCTGCTTTACCGGTGCACCGGGTGCGGAACAAAGCACATAATCAAGTACATCCATGGCAACATACAGTTCTTTATCAAGGCTACTTCCAATCGAAATATTATAAGTTAAGTAAGTATTTTCCGCAGTGGATTCATCCTCCATTACAGAATATTCCTTTACAATTTCCCGTCTGGTATCAAAAACCGGTTGTTTCTTTATTTCAGAATCAATCTCCAGCATCTCAAAATCATTCAGATACTCTGTATCCAAAAGTGTCAGATACTCATTTGCATCCATATTTCCATACAAATAGATATAACTGTTTGAAGGATGATAATACCTTCCGTGAAAATCCAAAAATTGTTCATAGGTAAGCTTTGGAATTATATCAGGGTCGCCGCCGGATTCCAATCCATAGGTTGTGTCAGGGTACAGGGAGTTCATAATCTCTCTTTCCACCACATCATCCGGGGAAGAAAAAGCGCCCTTCATTTCATTATAAACTACACCATTGATAGAAAGCTCATCATTTTCATCTTCCAATTCATAGTGCCAGCCTTCCTGTTTAAAAATCTTATCCTCTTTGTAAATATTGGGATAAAATACTGCATCAAGATATACTTTTACCAGATTCTTAAAATCCTTATCATTACAGCTTGCAACCGGATACACTGTTTTGTCCGGATATGTCATGGCATTCAAAAACGTATTTAAGGAGCCTTTGGCCAGTTCAATAAAGGGATCCTTTACCGGATAATTTTTAGAACCGCACAGCACGGAATGTTCCAAAATGTGGGCCACACCCGTACTGTCTTCCGGCGGAGTGCGGAATCCGATATAAAATACTTTGTTCTCATCATCATTCAGTAAAAGGGTAACATAGGCACCTGTCCTTTTATGTTTTAAAAGAATGCCTTCCGAATTTAAATCAGAAATCATTCTTTTTTCTAATACATCATATGCGTTATGGGCTTCAAACTGCTGTCTCATATCTTCCATTCCTTCCGCTAAATATTCTATTAAAAGTATAACCTAAATTCTGCAAATTACAATAGAGAAACACGGCGACAACCCCGAAAATAAAAGAACGAATGAAGAACTAGTCTCCATCCGTTCAGTGTAAAAGGGGAATTTTACCGAAATTTAATAAGTTGCATCTGCAACTGTAAGTAAATTATAGCAAACAATGTTTAATTTGGCAAGCATATTTTATGAAATTTTTTTAAACTTTCACCAATTTATGATTCTTCTGTTTTCGGCAATGGGATAAGTCTTTCCTCAAACGTTAAATGTCATCATTGCCAGCTTTGATATGATAATTTCACGGATAATTACACCGCTTGCTTTCTTTTTGGCAAGATTTATTTCCACAAATTTCTGTAAGGGATATATCTTTTCTACATACACTGTCTTTTTCTTCCCAAACAGTGTCTTTTTTTCTTCCAGAACATTTACCTTCACTCTGATTTTCAGCTGACAAAAGGTTTCATATAAGAAATTTCCGGGCTCCATGTAATAAAATTGACTTTCCAATGATGTATCCGGGTTTACCTCTTTAAAAATGTAATGTGTCAGAATTGCCTTTATTTTAAAAGGCACCATTTCCTGATCCATCAACTCTCCAAAAGTAAATCTTGCGCCCAAATAGACACTTCCCGTATCCTGCATCACATACTTAAAATCGTTATCCTGTAAGTTCTGTTCATTCTGTTGCATCTCGTATTTCTCCATGCTCAGTGTTTCTTATTCTGCAAATTACCTCTTAGCCGTGGTTTTAAGGCCGTTCTATTTCTTCAATGCTGTAGCCGCAAAAACGCAATGCCTCTAATATTGATTTTTCGCTCATACCGGTTTCTTCGGAAAGCTCTGCAACCGTTACCTTCCTTTTTAAATCCTCTGACAGTTCTTTTGCTTTCTTGGCAACTTTATTTACCTTTTGAAGTGCTTTCCTGCTACGCTCATCATCTGCTGCTGTCTCTGCGATAAATTCTTCCATAGCATCCATAATCATCTTAATTAACATGCCTTCTGCTTCCGCAGCGTGCTCTACACATCCAAGCATGGTAACCCCCATGGTAAGTGCTACATTTCCTTCACCGATTAAATCTTCCAAATACGCACCTTGTCCTGCATATAGCTTGGAAATTTCCAATACCTGGGGAAGATACACTGCAATCAGCTTCTGCTGCGCATCCTTCTCCCCTGCCATAGCAGAAAGGGTAATTGCTTCTTTTTCTCCCTCGCTAATAGGCTCAAGAAGGTCAAGTTCCTTTTTGTATTCCTCCAAATAATCCATTTCTTCATCGGATAAATACTCATCCAAATCCACAGGTTCCCCGATACCCACTTTATGCTTTTTCAGATAATCATAAACCAGCTCTAACTGTTCTCCTGATAAGGCAAGTTCTTGAAACGCCTCTTCTACCTGTTCTACGGATATACAGTTCCCCTGTTCCTTGGCAGTTTTTCTTACCTGTTCTAATGTTTTCGCAAATAATACTTCCTGATTTACTCCCATACAATCCTCTCATTTCAACTTCTTTTTACATGCGTATGTGTAAACAGATGATCCTGACAATATTCATAATTTCCTTCACACTTAGAGCAAAAACGGAACTCCAGCTCCGGATTTGTTTCCTCTGTTCTTCCGCAAACAGCACATTTATGTCTGGTAACCCTGACAGTTTTTTTCACCTCACGCTTAAATTCCTGTCTACGCTTTACCTGCTTCGGTGACATATGAATCATACTTCTTCCTGTCAGGAAAAATACCACAAAATTTAAAAGAGAGGCACCGATTACAAACCGGTCACCGATTGTTAACAGCTGAGCCGGCATTACCATGCCGCCATAAGAAATCAGACCGTTTCCGTAACCGGTAACAAACTGATAAACCAGCATCACCCCATAAATAATCCCCAGTACCTTCACCTTAATCGGTATCAGGAATAATAACAACACCTGCATATTAGGGAAAGTAGAGGCAAATGCAAGGAAAATTGACATATTCACATAATAAGTGCTGAATCTGCTGGCAAATACTGCGAAATAATTCTCCGCTCCGTATAAAGCAACAGCTTCCGCCTCAAACAGATAGCTGTAACCCATCAGTACAAAGGCCCCAACTGCCGTAAATATCATACCAAGGAACAAATAAACATTATATCTGTAGGTTCCCCATGTGCGCTCTAACGTCGTGCCGAGAGAATAATAAAAGTACAACATAATCAATGTAAAAAAGCTAAAACTCTCCGGCGGCACAATCAACCATGTCACTAACCTCCACACCTGTCCGTGAAATAAAATTTCATACGGATTTAGAGTCAAATAATTTAAAAAAGAGGGATTAATCCAACTGATTAAATAACCGCAGGCATAGCACATAATCAGTGCCAGTGAAATATTTTTAATGGCATATTTACCGAATTTCTTCTCAAACTTACTCATACGCTGCTTTCACATTCTCCTTCTGTCAATATTTTCAAAACAGTAACATATATTTTATCATTCCCACCTTTAAATGTAAACAAAGCTATAAAAATTTAATAAATGCTGCAGTTTATATTTTTTTTAGAATTCTGCATAAATTCTTAACGCTTTGTTTATGTCCCCCTCGTTGCATTTTAAAATTTAGTAGCGTATAATATTTTAGTATGTCGTATTATGTCGATTACATAATAATAAGAAATAATTATTTCTGATATATAGACAGCAAAAAACACCAGAAAGGCGGTATTTTATGAATAATCAGCATTATACGCTTGGAATTGATATCGGTTCCACTACGGTAAAGATTGCCATATTGGATAATGCGCACAGTATTCTTTTTTCTGATTACAAAAGACACTTTGCCAACATTAAAGAAACCTTATCTGATTTACTGCAGGATGCATATGCCAAATTGGGAAACATTTCCCTGCACCCTATGATTACCGGCTCCGGCGGTCTTACACTTGCAAATCATTTGCAGGTTCCTTTCGTACAGGAGGTTATCAGCGTTGCGACCGCATTAAAGGAATTGGCACCAAAAACTGACGTTGCCATAGAACTTGGCGGCGAAGATGCCAAAATCATTTATTTTGAAGGCGGTAATGTAGAGCAGCGTATGAACGGAATCTGTGCCGGTGGTACAGGCTCTTTTATTGACCAGATGGCATCTCTTCTTCAAACAGATGCTTCCGGCTTAAATGAATATGCCAAAAATTATAACTCTTTATACACCATTGCGGCCAGATGCGGTGTGTTTGCCAAGTCCGACATCCAGCCCCTGATTAACGAAGGTGCTACTAAAGAAGATTTGTCAGCATCCATTTTTCAGGCCGTAGTCAACCAGACCATCAGCGGACTTGCCTGCGGAAAACCGATCCGCGGTCATGTTGCCTTCCTTGGCGGTCCCTTACACTTTTTATCTGAATTAAAGACCGCATTTATCAGAACCCTGAAATTAGATGACGAGCATATTATCGAAACCGACCACTCTCATCTCTTTGCAGCAATCGGTTCTGCTTTAAATGCTAAGGAAGAGGTTTGCTATTCCATGGAAGAAATGGTGGGCAAGCTTACTTCCGATATTAAAATGGAATTTGAAGTAGAACGTATGGAACCGCTCTTTGCTTGTGCGGAAGATTATGAAGTATTTAAACAAAGACATTCCAGACATCATATCACTACTGCTGATTTAGCTTCCTACAAAGGAAACTGTTATCTGGGCATTGACGCAGGAAGTACTACCACCAAGGTAGCTCTCGTCTCCCAGGACGGAAGTCTGCTTTATTCCTTCTACAGCAGTAATGACGGCAGTCCCTTAAAAACCGCCATTCGTGCCATCAAGGAAATTTATGCACAGCTCCCCGAAGGAGCCAAAATTGTGCGTTCCTGCTCCACCGGCTATGGGGAAGCACTGATGAAAGCCGCATTTCTTTTGGACGACGGTGAAGTAGAAACCGTGGCCCACTATTATGCTGCCGCTTTCTTTAATCCTGATGTGGACTGTATTCTTGATATCGGCGGTCAGGACATGAAATGCATCAAAATCAAAAATCAAACCGTAGATAGCGTACAGCTTAATGAAGCCTGCTCTTCCGGCTGCGGTTCCTTTATCGAAACCTTTGCAAAATCCTTAAACTACAGCGTAGAGGATTTTGCTTATACTGCCCTGTTTGCAGAGCATCCCATTGACCTTGGAACCCGCTGTACCGTATTTATGAATTCCAAGGTAAAACAAGCCCAGAAGGAAGGAGCTTCCGTTTCCGATATTTCTGCAGGACTTGCTTATTCCGTTATCAAAAATGCATTATTTAAGGTTATTAAGGTATCCAGTGCTTCCGAGCTTGGCAAAAATATTGTTGTGCAGGGCGGTACCTTCTACAATGATGCGGTCCTTCGAAGCTTTGAAAAAATAGCAGACTGTGAAGCCATCCGTCCCGATATTGCCGGAATCATGGGGGCCTTTGGTGCTGCTTTAATTGCCAGAGAGCATTACAGAGAGGGCTATCAAACCTCTATGCTCCCCATCGAAAAAATCAATACACTTCAATTCGAAACCAGCATGGCAAAGTGTAAGGGCTGTACCAATAATTGCCGTCTGACCATCAATAAATTTACCGGCGGACGCCAGTACATATCAGGAAACCGTTGCGAGCGCGGCCTTGGCAAACAAAAAAATGAAAACAGTGTTCCTAATTTGTTTGACTACAAGTTAAAGCGTATTTTCGGCTATGAACCCCTTCCTGCTGACGAAGCGGTAAGAGGTCGCGTGGGTATCCCCCGCGTGCTGAACATGTACGAAAATTATCCCTTCTGGTTTACCTTCTTTACACAGCTAAAGTATCAGGTGGTCTTATCCCCTGTTTCCAACCGGAAGATCTATGAGCTTGGTATCGAATCCATTCCCAGCGAATCGGAGTGCTACCCTGCCAAATTAGCGCACGGCCATGTAAGCTGGCTGATTAACCAGAAGGTTGACTTTATCTTCTATCCTGCTCTTTTCTATGAAAGATGCGAATTTGAAGATGCCAACAACCACTACAACTGCCCCATTGTTACCTCTTACTCAGAAAACATCAAAAACAATGTAGAGGAAATCGGCAGAGGGGAAGCAGTTCTTCGTAATCCTTTTATGTCTTTCAAGGACTTAAAAACCATTACGGAAGCACTTGTTAGAGAATTTAAAGAATTACCCGTAGAGGAAGTCATGGAAGCTGCCCGTCTTGCTTTTGAAGAACAGTCCAAAGCACGCAAAGATATGCAGGATAAGGGGGAAGAGGTTCTTGCTTACCTTGCAGAAAATAAGAAACGCGGCATCGTTCTTGCGGGACGTCCTTACCATATTGACCCGGAAATCAACCACGGTATTCCGGAGCTGATTACCTCCTATGATATTGCCGTTCTTACCGAAGACTCCATTTCACATCTTGCAAAGCCGGAGCGGCCTTTAATCGTTTCCGACCAGTGGATGTATCATTCCCGTCTCTATGCGGCGGCAAGCTATGTGAAAACAGTAGACAATCTGGATTTAATCCAGTTAAACTCTTTCGGTTGCGGTCTGGATGCGGTTACTACCGATCAGGTAAATGATATCCTTACAGGCTCCGACAAGATTTATACCTGCCTCAAGATAGATGAGGTAAACAACTTAGGGGCAGCAAGAATCCGTATCCGTTCCCTGCTTTCCGCCATTAAAGTGCGTGAACAAAAGCAAAAGGAACGTACCATCCGCTCTTCTGCCATTAACAAGGTTTCCTTCACAGAAGAGATGCGTAAGGATTATACCATCCTTTGTCCTCAGATGTCACCGATTCACTTTGACTTGATTGAGCCTGCCATGAAGGCTTGCGGCTATCACTTTGAAGTGCTTTCCAATGACAACAAACAGGCAATCGATGTAGGTCTTAAATATGTAAACAACGATGCCTGCTATCCTTCCCTGATTGTAGTCGGCCAGATTATGGATGCCCTTCTTTCCGGCAAATATGACTTAAACAAGACTGCCGTTATTATGACCCAGACCGGCGGCGGTTGCCGTGCCACCAACTACATTGGCTTTATCAGACGTGCTTTGGAAAAGGCAGGTATGCCTCAAATTCCCGTGATTTCCTTAAACTTAGGCGGAATCGAAAGCAATCCCGGCTTCCATATCAACCTGAAACTGCTGATGCGCGTTGCTTACGGCGCCGTTTTCGGAGATATTTTCATGCGCTGTGTTTACCGTATGCGCCCTTACGAAAAGGAAAAGGGAGCTGTGGATTCCCTGCATCAGAAATGGCTGATTAAATGCCGCGCCTTTGTATCCGGCAAGCATTTAAACTTCTTTAAGTTCCAAAAAATGTGCAAACAGATGGTTGCAGAATTTGATGCAATTCCTATCATAGATGAAAGAAAGCCCAGAGTCGGCATCGTAGGTGAAATCCTGGTAAAATTTGCCCCTGCAGCAAATAACTACCTGGTAGAACTACTAGAATCCGAAGGTGCCGAAGCGGTGGTTCCGGATTTGCTCGACTTTATGCTTTACTGCTTCTATAACCAGATTTATAAAGCAGAATATCTTGGTACAAGCAAAAAAGCCGCCATGCTCTGTCGTATGGGTATCCGAGGCTTAGAAATGCTCAGAAGCGGTGCTACCAAAGCCTTTAAAAATAGTATCCACTTCCATCCGCCTATCAGTATTTATCAGACAGTGGAATACGCTAAGGACATTGTTTCCATCGGTAATCAGACCGGTGAAGGCTGGTTCCTTACCGGAGAAATGGTAGAACTGATACACAGTGGAGTTAACAACATTGTATGTACACAGCCCTTCGGCTGTCTGCCCAACCATGTAGTTGGTAAAGGTGTTATTAAAGAGCTTCGAAAGCAATATCCTTTAAGTAACATCGTTGCCATTGACTATGACCCCGGTGCCAGCGAAGTAAATCAGCTGAACCGTATTAAGCTGATGCTGTCTACCGCACAAAAGAATCTAAAATAATAATCGGAGCCTTTCTATGATGAAAATTACAGAAAGGCTCTTTGTTTTATCTCTAGTGACAAATTGCGTCTTTTTATGATAAAATTATTTCGTGTTGATAAAAATGTAATTATCAATACAGGAGGAACAACAAAATGATAAAAGCAGAAATTAATGAAATCAAAAAGCTTTTCACTCCCAGCAACTGCTCCATCAACCGCATCTGCGGTTGCTACGTTGACGGTGAAAAAAACAAAAAAACAGAATTTAAAGAAGCATTTCTTTCTCTTCCCGAAGAAGAAATATTTAAATACTTTGAAATTCTCAGGAAAAATTTATCCGGAAATATCGGCAAAAATTTGTTAAATTTGGAATTCCCCATGTATGCAGAAGAAGATGGCGGCCAGCAGGAATTTTTGATGAGGCTGCGTGCCAGCAAATTAAAGGATGATGCTTTGCTGGAAGAATTCTACGACCGAATTATTAATTCCTATGAATTCGTAGGCAATTATTTGATTCTGTTAATTCATGATGCTTACGATGTCCCCGGCAAGACTACTGATGGGCTTACCATGGATGATGCCTCTGATACGGTCTTTGAATACATTATGTGCTGCATCTGTCCGGTAGCCTTATCTAAACCCGGACTTTCCTACGATGTGGAAATGAATGAATTTCATAACAGAATCCGCGACTGGGTTGTGAATATGCCGGAAACAGGATTTTTATTCCCCTCCTTTGATGACAGATGCACAAACATCCACAGTACGCTTTACTATGCCAAGAATTGTGAAGAACCCCATGAGGAATTTGTTGACAGCATATTAGGCTGTTCACTGCCCCTCTCCGCAGGCGGGCAAAAAGAAACCTTCCATGCCATCATCGAAGAAACACTTGGCGAGGACTGTGAATACGAAGTAATCAAAAACATTCATGAAAACCTTGCCGAAATGATTGAAGAACATAAAGAAATTCCCGAACCCCTCATGCTTGACAAGAAAGACGTGAAAAATCTTCTTGAAAAAAGCGGTGTAGAAGAAGAAAAATTAGCTGACTTTGATAAGCTTTATGATGCCGCAGCCGGTGAAGATACTTCTCTCATGGTAAATAATGTGGCTAATGTGCGTACCTTCGAGGTCAAAATGCCTGATGTAGTGGTTAAGGTAAATCCTGAGCGTGCCGACTTGGTTAATACCATGACGGTAGACGGCAGACAGTGTCTTGTAATTGAAATTAATGACCACGTAGAAGTAAACGGAATCAATGTAAAGGCCTTTAAACGAGAATAATAATACTGTTTGCATAACATCACACTTCTCATAATGACTAACGCTCCACGTAAGGTAATATCACCTCACATGGAGCGTTTTTGATTACTCAATCCATTTTGAAACAGAACTTGTAAGTATATATACCATCCCCCACAAAATACTCGGGATGAATGTTTTTTCTCCAGCCGGTATCTCCGCCTAAGCCTGTATGCCATGCATCCAAAATCAGATATACACCTTTTTCCCCTAATTCATCCTGATAATCTGCCTTTGCATATTGACTTAAGGAATAAGGTAATACACTGAAGTGAAAATCAGCTCCGCCGGTAACGGTAAGCTTACGTTCTCCATTTGTCAGTGTCAGATACCGTACGTCTTCACGGCCTCCGCATTCACATGGCTTTACATAAGGTACATGCATGTCATCAATAGTCGTCTGATATTTTCCTACAAAAGCTGCTGTCTTTCTATCCACGTAGTTTTCCCAGGGGCCTCTTCCGTACCATTCCACATTTTGGAAATCCCTAGGAAGCGTAAAGCTCTGTCCGATTCTGGGTAATGTATCAGCACCACTTTGGTTAATCACCGTTTTTTCGATTTCTATTCCGCCACTACCAACCAAATAAGTAGTCTCTGTGTAAACCACTGCCTTATCATCTTCTGCACAGGATATATCTTTCTTTGACAGGAATGCTGCTTTTTCCCTGATTATGATAAGCTTTTCGCTTCTATAGCAGGACACTTCCGTAACTGTTTTCACTAATCTGTTTAATCCCGCCTTTTCCCAATGCGCCACATAATGGGCTGTATCATCCGGTTCATGCTGTCCTTCATCAATGCCGGTAGGTGCACGGTAGAATTCCTCCGCACCGCCTGAAAAGAATTCCGTATTCTGATAGGAAGCCTTCACAAATTCACCGGTTACTTTGTCATAAATAACTTCCACACCTTCACCGGTAATGATATATTTCATATCCTTCTCTGAGCATGAAATCTTTGCATCTGCAATATCTTCTTTAGGTATTCTGTAAGTTTCTCTTGATAATTTTATCTGCTTGCGGTAAATCTCGAAGCCTGCCTTACCGTAGAAAGTATCTTCCTTCAGCTGCACATACAAATTCAGGTAGCTTTCCCCGGAAACCTTCTGCCTGTCATAAGGAATGTTTAGTTCAAAGCTTTGTCCGGATAATGCATGTAATTCTTCTATCGTTCCCTGCTGAATGCTTTCTCCTTCGCAAACCAATTCCCATATCAATTTTAAGTGGGACAAATCAACGGTATGATACAGATTCCGAATGGCAAGAACGGATTCCTCAAACAACGCTTTAGGTGCCTCAATAATCCTTACCGGTGCCTGTACATTCTTCACCTCATAAGCGCCCGGTTTTAAACTAAGATCTGCAAATACCACGCCATTTAAGCACATATCCGGTACTCTGTCCAAAATTGCTTCCCCAAAAGCACCGCCGTAAACATACCTTTTCTCGCCTTCTGTTGTTTCCTTCACCAGTGCCTTATCTGCAAAATCCCACAAAAAACCGCCCTGACATCTGGGATACTTATCTACCAAATCCCAAAATTCTTTAAAATTACCGTTGCTGTTACTTTTTGCATAGGCATACTCACACATGATAAATGGACGAAGGTCACTGTCATCAGCCATCACCTCTTCCACCCATGCTCTCTGCGGATACATGGGAGTTATGATATCCGTAATATTCTTTCCCGGATTATTAGACTCATACTGCACATATCTTGTCTTATCATATTCCTTTATCCAACCGTACATGGCAGCATGATTCATACCTGCACCGGATTCGTTACCCAAGGACCATAAAACAACCGAAGGATGATTTTTATCACGAAGTACCATTCGGGAAGCTCTTTCCACATAAGCATGGGTCCACTCGGGGTCACTGCTTAACTGTCCGCCATAGCCATGGGTTTCCAAATTGGTTTCATCCACCAGATAAATTCCCAGTTCATCACAAAGGTCATACCAGTCTACACAGTCAGGATAATGGCTGGTACGCACTGCATTAAAGTTTAGCTGTTTCATACGGATAATTTCCCGGCGCATATACTCTTTTGTCACATATCGTCCGCTTTCCGGATGGAATTCATGACGATCCACCCCACGGATTACCAGACGTTCACCGTTTAGCAGCAACACACCACGCTCATTGATTCTTACCTGACGAAATCCTACACGGCAGCTTTCAATATCGGTGGTATTTCCTTCCCCATCCTTCATTTCAAGTACCAATGTATACAAATAGGGGATTTCACTACTCCACAACCGGGGATTCTTAATTTCTACGGAAGGCTTTGCCATGTATCTGGGGTCTAAGTAAGCAGTACAATCCACAAACGGAATCGTACTAAGCTCTGCCACCTTTTTACAATCCGCATCATACAAGATCATTTCCACATGATGCTCTCCATAAAGGGGAACCTGATTATTAGGATGCACCATCACTGACAAAGTTGCTTTGGAAAAGTCATCCTGCTCAAATAAAGTCTCAACCTTATAATCTAAAATACGCTGTTTTGCCTTGGCGTAAATACGCACGTCCCGATAAATACCGGACAAATGCCAATAATCCTGGTCTTCTAAATAGCTGCCGTCACAAACTCTCATTACCTGCACAGCCAAAAAATTCTTGCCCGTTTTCACATAATCGGTAATATCAAACTCCGCATTGACCTTACTATCCTGAGAATAACCCACCAATTGTCCGTTAATCCACAGATAGAAACAGGATTCCACACCACCAAAATCAATAAAAATATCTCTTCCGGCAAAATACTCAGGCACTTCAAATTCTCTTCGATAGCAGCCTGTCAAATTCTCCTTTGGAACAAAAGGCGCATTCAGTACATATTTTCCCTTAGCTATCTCTACCTCAAATTCCGAACCGTTTTCCTTTCTTTCGAAGGGATACACAATGTTAGTATAAACAGGCTTTCCATAGCCTGACAATTCCCAGTTAGAAGGAACAGAAATCTCCTTCCAATCAGAAACATCAAAGTCTGCTTTCATAAAATCAACCGCTACCAGCTCCGGCATATCATACATACAAAACTTCCACATTCCGTTTAAGCTTTGCACATATTTAGAAACAGTTCTGTCGCAGGTAAGTGCCTGCTCTACTGTTTCATAGGCTCCGTACGGCGAATGCATAGGGTAACGGTTCCTCTGTGTTATATGGGAATTTTCCCAATCTCTTGTGAATTTCATACTCTAATACCTTGAAAGACTCATAAACGCTTTCTGCAAGCGGCCATGAGTCTTTCCCTTTTCTTTTCTTTTTTTCTTCTTCTTTTATTGCACCACAAATAAGTCACGATACCACTTCAACGAATCAGTATACGCTTCGTATACACGATTCATATCAATGTTCTGAAGCAACATCTGTCTGGAAACCTCTTGCCAATCAGCAGCTTCATACTTGGTCACAAAATCTAAAACAGGAGCAAATTTTCCTTCTTTATCTACCAATGCACTTCTGATATCCTTGGATACCTTAACCATGTCAAGGGCTTCTGCCATCGGCTTATCCAAAATTAAATCTAGCACAGAGAACAGACCCATCAGGAATAATTCTGAGGAATTAATTGCCATCTCAAATATAGGTGCAAGATTCTCAGCAAATTTCGCACGAAGCAGAGATACTCTGGTAATTTCATTAGGCTTATCTGCACATAATTCATTGGTTACGGCAGTATTAATCCACTTCTTAAGCTCCTTCTGACCCAGCATTGCAGCCGCATGACGAATAGATGTAATTTCAGAATTTACAGCCATTCTGTTTACCATCTTAAGAAGGGATATTACAAGTGCCGTATCTCTTCCGATTACGTCAGCTGCTTTGGTAAGCTCAAAATCCTCATCATTTACCAGATTCAAAAGCTCAATATAATTCACCTTCAAAGGAGAAACCTCTGCCTGCCCCTGGGTTACCGGCATACGGAAGAATTCGCCCTCATAAAAATGATATCCGCCTTCCGCCTTTAATCCTTCAAAGATTTCTTTAGTTTTGATATTTCCGGCACATAATTTGATATTAGGATAAATTTTGCTAAAATAAATTCTTGCTTTAGTAATATCAATCTTCTTATGGTCAAGCAGGATATAATCCATCAAAAGCAGAATTTCTCTGTAAGGTTCAAAGCTTACTACCGGAAGCTTACGGATTGCCAGCTTAAATCCGCTTTCCTTCAGTGCTTTCAATCTGTTTATGTACATTTCATCCGGTTTGATGGTATTGTCCATCAAAAGTACAATTCTATCGTGAGCTGCTTCACATTGTACCTCAATATCAGTAAAAACAGAAATATTGTTAATCTCAACGAAGACTTCCTTATCGGCAGCAACCGCATCTACTCCTACCGCCCTGATGATATCAAGACCCGGTATATGAAATACACCGTCATTACGTCCCGTACCCAGTAGGCTTGGATTCAACAGATAGTTCTTGCTCTGCACATATAAGGAATAGGCCTGTACTGTCATATTTTCATCAAACAAAGGGATTGTTGCTACAAGCATGGTATCTTCTCCTTATCTAATCATATTTTTCTACTACTTTTATATTATACTATATTTCGTCAGAATTTTATATAGTATTAACGCCTTATTTATGAAAATTTATTATAATAATCGCTGTCCGTTTATCACCAGTCTGAATTCTACACCAAGCTTCTCTGCTGCTTTCCTGCAAAGAATCATACGGTTTAAGAAAATTTCAAAATAATCCATGACAGTACACATCTTTGTTTCTATTTTCAGTTTCAGTTCAATGTGAGAGTCCTTTTCAACGGTAACCTCACTTTCCTTTACAGAATAATTAACTCTGTCGTGAATATCAAAGCTTGCAAAATCCTGATTTCTTACACGGGTATAACGCACATCTGTTTTATCAGCCAAAATCAAAGCAGCTGCAATGGAATTTACGGGAAATGCTGTAGATTCATCATGATTTCCTATTGCAGTAATAATGGTTGCAATATCCTCCGGATCTGCTCCCATTCTGTCTAAAATACGAAATGCCATAACTGCACCGGATTGTGCATGATCTACTCTGTTAATCACATTACCGATATCATGCAGATAACCTGCAATGCTGGCAAGCTCTGCCTCTCTCTCACTGTAACCTAAGGTTAACAGAATTTCACTTGCTAACTTGGCTACCTTCGTTACATGGGCAAAACTATGCTCGGTATAGCCAAGAGCTATTAATGTCTCGTCAGCTCTTTGAATATATGTCTTAATTGTTTCATCCTTTACAACGTCTGCATAAGTAATTTTCATAGATGTTCCTTTCTGTCTCACTCTTCGCATTCTATAATTATATAGTTTCTGTTTCTTTGAATATTATTATAACAGAATTCTTTTCTGACTGAAAGAAAAAAAGAAAAGACAGCCTAAGCTGTCTCTGTCCAGTATCATCAAGATACTTTTCACTATATATCTTTGCCTTAGAACGCTGAATTCTTACTCGTAGCAATGAGCTGTGCACAGATAAACCGAATTAACTGACGAAAGCTGACGAACCTATCGGCATGGCGAACTCTCAAACTCCCTTTACCCTGCGAAAGCGTCTATTTATATCATATAAAGGAAATATATCTGCCCAAAAATGGATAAGAAATCAAGTCCTATCATCTATACAGAGCATATATTAAAAATATATACGTCAAAATTCCTTTAAACGAACAAAAAAAGTAAGCAATCATCCCCAAAACACATTTTTCATCATCTATAATTACTGTTATTCAAAATACTATCTGCCTACGATGTTTTTTAACTATTATTTTGGGCGTATATATTGGTATTAGATTGAAAATATAGATGTAATAGGTTATTTTAATTTAAATGAAACCTCCACACCCCAACACATAATCTCAAAAACAAGAAAATACAAATCAGTCTCTTTATATCAAAAATTTATTCTCCTAAAATAGGTAAGCTATTTAAACACGGCGGTAAGTGCATCATATGATGATCTGTCATTGGTGTCAAAATCATGCCACCTCTGGTCAATCTTCCCCAAAAGACCAATAACCAAACTGAACGAAAATCAGTTGTCACTCCACCTTCTTCTAATATTCTCATTACCCATTCTTCCGGTACCATTGATTTGGTTTGTTCTAATGTGAGATTTTTCAATATTGTTCTTGTATTCTTTCCCACTGTAATCATGTACTCACGAAGTGCCTCGATATTAAGTTCTTTTCCAAATGCTATAGCTTCATCAAGTTCCAGAGCATTTCCTGTATCTGTAATAGATGCTCCTATTTTTCTTTGCCATTCCCCGTTAAATATTTGTTCTTGATTTACCATCAAAATATTACTTACTAAATCTTCTACTCTATATGTATGCCAAAACTGCCAACACATAGGAACAGTCCTTGTTCCGGCATAATGCAAATCAACGTCATAATCTTCTCTCGGAACAAGTGTATTCTGATTGCCTTTTAACATATAATCCAAAACATAGTCTGCAATCGTTTTTTCAGTTTTTCCCGAAATCTCCGCCGGATGAACCAATGCATGTACCTCCAGTGTAAGTTCTTTTATTTTGTCTATATCAGTTCCCTCTAATGCTATCTTTAATTCACTGTATTTCTCGCGTATTGGTGCAAATAACTCTTCCTTTGTCACAACAAATCCCTCCATGAATAGAATTCGTAAACCTACTAAGATACTTATATTTGGCACTCCGGGCAAAAGTAAACCGTACCGCCCAGATAATTTGCCTTTTGAATCATATTACCGCAATAAGGGCAAGATTTACCGTATGTCTTTTTGGAAAGCATGGTCTGATAACCACCCGTCTCACCAAACAATGTTTTCTCCGTATCTCTTCCTCCCAATGCTGTCATTTCCCCAAGCACGGATATCACCGCTTCATACATCCGCCTCCAATCGGATTCCTGTAACATCCCGATTTTGTGTTTGGGATGCATCCCTGACTGAAGCAAAATATCCTGAAGCACACCATTGCCAAGTCCCGGAATCCTCTGATGGGTTGCCAAAAATTCTTTGACGGATATCTTCCCGGAAAGCTCCTCTCGCAGAGAAGTAAAATATTCATAATCAAATTCTTCCGTTCCCGGAAAAGGCTTTTCTTTAGCAACAAGATAATAAGGATTATCATAAGTTTCCGGCTGAATCAGAAACATGGCACCATACATTGCTACCGTACAAATTAAAGAACTTCCGTCCTCCAACGTAATCCCCGTCTGATAACGCTCCGGCAATTTGTCCTCCGGTGCAAAATAACGGATATTGGTGCCATCTCCTACCACAAAGCTGTACGCATCTTCCTTTTCATCCCGGCCCATCAGTTCGATTTCTATCATGCTGCCGATTCCTGTTGCTGTTCCAATCCTTTTGCCCTCCATTATCGGGGCGTATGCTGAAGGCTCTCCTGCATACCACGCAAAGGAATGAGGCGTATGTGCTGCCTTTACTTCTATGATTTTCTTTCCCTTCACGGTTTCATTCAATTGCCCCGCAATCGTAATGCTTTCCGGTATTTCTATCATATCCGACTCCTTTACTTACTCTTTCCAGCGCTCCAATGTTGCAAAATACTGCATCAGGCCCGCTTTCGCTTCTTCCAAGGTTTTTGCACGCCCTCCTTCTACCTCAAAGGGCGCACAGAAATCAGCCATTTCCTCCATACTGCACTGCTGGGCGAATTCGCCGTCCTTGTAGCAATAACAGCAATACTTATCATTGGCGCTACCGTCCTTTTCTGTTCCGTATTGGTTCTCCTGCATCGGCATTCCGCAGCTTTGACAAATTTTCATATCCATACAATAGTCCTCCTTCAATTCTTCTTAGTTTATTCTTGTAGGACTACTATACCAGACTTAATTTGACACCTGTGTGTCATATTTAAAATGTTACAAAAAGAAATCCGTCGTTACACGGTTCCATCTGTATTTGTTCAAATCAACTGCACCGTCTGTAAGTATAACTCCCTCTGCCTCCAGTAACTCTATCTGCCTGTTTCCGCCTCCAAATGCAAACGCCTCAGATACCTGTCCCAATCTGTTAACCACCCGATGACAGGGAATATGCTCCGGATCGGGATTTGCATGTAGTGCATATCCTACTACTCTCGCCAAACGGCGGTTTCCTGCAAGAGCCGCAATCTGACCGTAAGTTGCCACCTTTCCTTTGGGAATCTGTTTTACTATATCATAGATTAGGTTAAAAACTCCGTTATCCAACGCTCTGTCCCTTTCGTCTTTTCTCCAGATTCTTATGTTATTTCCAATTTCCTCAATGCTATTTCCTTTATCCTTAATATTTTTTCAGCATCTCCGCAATCCGGCGCTTTATTTCTTCTTTCACAAACGAAGGAGCAAGTACTTCGGCTGACGGGCCAAAAGACAATATCACTCCATACACCCAGTCATCAATCAGCTGCCACGTCTGAATCAAAAAATCTCCGTTTTCCAATACAGTAATATCCTCTTCTTCAAAACGGTCATAAACCCTGTAGGCTTCCTTTTTATCAATCAGCAGATGAATTTCTGTATGTATGGCTTTATCATTCGCACCTTTACTATTCACATCTTTGCTATTCTCGTCTGCAATTATCTCCGTTTCTCCAAAGTGCTCATCCAGAACTTCAACTCTCTTCATGCGCAACACCTTAAAAAGCCGCACAGCACCTCTGTTTTCACAAAAGGCCTTCAGATACCATGTATATTCTTTAAACAAAAGCTGCATCGGATGTACTGTCCGGTTAGACATTTCTCCATACTGCCCATAATAGTCAAAGCAAATCTTCTTTTTATTTAAAATTGATTCCTTCAGCTGCTCATACAGTTCCTGTCTTCTGCCGCTCCAATCCGAAAAATCAATGGACACCCACTGAAAGTCGTCTACCTGAAAAAAATCTCCCAGTTTTCTTAAGGTCTTACTTTCATTCCCGGCACCGGTTTCCTGCAGGCTGACAAGTGCTGCCAATATCTCCTTCTGTTCCTCCTCAGAAACCAGCCTTTTATCCAACACAAACTGCTCTGTCAAACTGATTCCGCCGTTCTTTCCTTTTGTGGCATAAATAGGAATTCCCGCCATACTCAGATGCTCCACATCGCGGTAAATGGTTCTGGTTGAAACCTCAAACCGCTCTGCTAATTCTTTTGCAGTCACTTTTCCTCTATTCATTAATATATAAATAATTTCAAGCAGGCGGTCTAACATCTCTTCTCCTCTAATAACTCACACACTAAATCTTTATCTGCGTCCATTTACCGGCCTTAAACCGCACCGATGCAAAAATAAACCGGGACACCTGGTCTCCCAAAACGCCAAGCCAGATTCCCACAATTCCCCAATGGAATACATAGCCGCAAATATAGGAAACCACCGTACGAATCAAGGTAACACTGACAGTAGAAGCCATGGCTGTGTAGGCTGTATCTCCTGCTCCGCGCAGACATCCCATATAAATAACCTGGCTAATCTGGAACACTACCACAAAAATGATGACACGCATGATTCCTACGCCGATGTCAACAATATGCTCCTCTTTAAAGAACAAGCTAAGCAGTGTTCTGGCTCCCGTAAAATATACTACTGCAAGGCACACAGAAATGATGCCGCCAATCCATCTGCAGATTCCGCCGTATTCCTTGGCAAGCTCCTGATCTCCGGCGCCAAGGCTTCGTCCGATTAAGGCTACTGCTGCAGACTGAAGACCATCTCCAAAGGAAAAGGATAGTCCCATAATATTCATACCCACCTGATGTGCTGCCATGGCATCGGTTCCCTGGCTTGCTGCCATCACTGCTGTCAACATAAAGCCGATTCTCATTAAAATCTGTTCAAAGAATACACTATATCCCACTTTCACCATATGAATAAAAGTTACAAATGCCGGTTTAACTTTATTCTTTAGGATGTAGGGAATACTGATAAAGCCTTCCGGCTTAAAAATCGAAATCATACTCATCACACAGGCAACTACCGTACCCAGCACAGTTGCTAACGCCGCACCATGAATTCCAAGTGCCGGAAATCCAAAATGCCCGCCAATCAGCAGATAATTCCCTATCATATTTACTGTATTAGAAGTTAGATTCGTACGCATGGTAATCTTAGTATTTCCTGCACCACGCTGGGCTGAGTTGATACACATCTGCACACAGTTAAAGATCATACCACCCATGATAATCCTAAAATAAGCCACTGCACTGTCATGCGTTTCCGGTGTGGAACCGCAAAGTCTGATAATCGGACTTGCAAAAAGAACAAACAGAGTACTTAACACAATTGCCGCTAATACTACAAAAACAAGTGCCGTATATAAAATGCCGTTTGCTTCCTTCTGCTTATTCTCACCACGTCTTCTGGCCACCAGGGCTGAAATCGCTACATTGGTTGCAAAAAATAAGGACAGTCCCAGAAATTTCGGCTGGGTGGTAAGTCCCACCGCCGCTACTGCATAGGAACCCAGCGAACTTACCATAAGCGAGTCTACAAGTCCTGCAAATGCCACAAAAAAAGATTCCAAAATCGCAGGCCATGCCATGTCTATGGTTATTTTTATATGCTCTTTGTTGTATTTCTGCTTAAACATTTTTCTACCTTCTTTGCTTACCGGAAAATTTGCTCACTTCCTACTATATCAACACAATATCTTTCATTACAAATGGCGCACATCCCAACCGGAATGTGCGCCAATTGTAGATTCATGTATTACTATAGCACAATGCTGTTCCTATTTCCATGAATTACCTATTCAATTTATTTGACAATTCTATTTTATAAGAAAATATATTTACATACAAATAATACTGCAAGTACATACATAAGAGGTGTAATCTTCTTTGACTTACCACAGCAAAGATTAATAATAACATAAGAGATTACACCGATTGCGATACCTTCGGAAATACTATACATAAGGGGCATAGCCAAGAAGCAAAGGTATGCGGGAACCGCTTCTGTAATATCTTCAAAATCAACCTTTAAAATTGCAGATACCATAAGGAATCCTACAAAAATAAGTGCCGGAGCTGTTGCAAAACCGGGAATAGCGGTAAAGATAGGTGCAAAGAAAATTGCAATAAGGAACATAAATCCTGTTACTACAGATGCAAGACCTGTTTTGGCACCTGCACCAACACCTGCAGAGCTCTCTACGAAGGTGGTTGTGGTAGATGTTCCGAGAACGGCACCTGCACTGGTTGCAATCGCGTCTGCCAAAAGTGCGGGCTTGATTCTGGGCAGTTTTTCATCCTTATCAAGCATACCTGCTTTCGTTGATACACCGATTAATGTTCCCAGTGTGTCAAAAATATCAACAAACAGGAAAGAAAACAGAACAACGATAAAGTTAAATACTCCAACACCACCGAAGTCAGCTGTAAAACACTGACCGAATGTTTTTCCAAGTGCTGTGAAATCAGTAAACGCTAATGTAGGATACAGGGAATAGAATCCTGCTTCCGCATCTACCACATAAATACCGAGTGCCTGTGCAATCATACCCAAAACCCATGTTGCAATAATACCGATTAAGATAGATGCCTTAAAGCCCTTTGCATAAAGGACAGCTGTTAATAACAATCCGATTAATGCTAAAACTGCACAAATACCCTTGGTATGCCATTCACCGGTAAAATCAACATATGTAACAAGAGTTGATGCATTGGGAACTACCAGCTTTGCGCCCTGCAGACCGATAAATGCAATAAATAAACCGATACCGGCACCAACACCCTTTTTCAAGGTACTGGGAATTGCATTAAAGATTGCTTCACGCACGTTAGTCAGTGACAATGCAATAAAGATAATACCCTCCAAAAATACGGCCATCAACGCTACCTGCCAGGAATATCCCATAATACCGCATACAGTGTAAGCAAAGTAAGCATTCAGTCCCATACCGGGTGCTAATGCAAACGGATAATTAGCAAGTAATGCCATTGCTAATGTACCGATGAAAGATGCCAGACAGGTTGCAATCAGTACTGCTGTTCTGTCCATTCCGGCATCACCCAGCATAGTGGGGTTTACGGCAAGAATATAAGCCATTGTCATAAAGGTAGTGATACCTGCAACCACTTCTGTCTTGACCGTAGTGTTGTTCTCTTTCAGTTTGAAATACTTTTCTAACATGATTTCTCCTTCCTATTTCCCTTCATAAGTAATCACAGAAGCAACATCATATTTCTGAAGTTTCTCTCTTCCCTTTAAGCCCGCAAGTTCCATCAGAAAGACGATTTTGACCACTTCACCGCCAAGGATTTCAATCATCTTGGCACAGGCTTCTATGGTTCCGCCTGTAGCAATCAAGTCATCTACCAATACAACTTTCTGACCGGGAAGTATCGCATCCTTGTGCATTTCTACCTCTGCACTTCCGTATTCCAAATCATATTTTACGGAAACGGTTTCACAAGGAAGTTTCCCCTTCTTTCTTGCAGGTACAAACGGTTTTCCAAGTGCATATGCTATCGGCACTCCAAAAATAAAGCCTCTGGACTCTGTCCCTACGATTACATCAAAATCCACCCCGTCAAGAAGTGCTATCATGGAATCAATGGCAAGCTTTAGTCCGTCCGCATCCTGAAGCACGCTGGTAACATCACGGAATATGATGCCCTCCTCCGGAAAATCCGGAATACTTCTTACATACTCCTCAATCCGTTTCATATATGTACCTCCTTACACAAAATGTGTTGCTTATGTCATCCGACAAAAATATTATATCACGCCTACAGGCTATAAAACAATCCTGAAGAAAATACAATTTATTCTCCCTCTTGGGCAACCTGTTCCGGAACATTCTGCGTTAAAAGACCGATACCGCTGCCCGGTCTGGTCCAGACAATGTTATTACCAATCATTTCATCTATGCTCATTCCGATGATGGCAGATGCTCTTTCCTTTACCAACCCTTCATTTGCCGTACCAAGATTTTTATAAATTTCAAAGGCCGGTTTTTTATTACCGTTTAAATCCACAAGTCCCAATGCCAGACAGCTTTCCATCTCATGTGCATCATCCGTCTGTCTGAACAGAATAAAGGAGTCCACATCCGGCAGAGACGCAGCCTTCAGATAACCGTAGGCAATGGACGCCTCCTGTGCTTCATCTCCGTAGCTGGAGGTGTAACCGATTTCAGCAAGTGAAATGCTTCTGACTTCACCTGTCGGACTTAAAAATTCATCCCTATGCATATAGTCAATCAGAATATCAATATTCTGCATGGTAATATAAGGTGTTGTCAAAGTACTGCCAACCCATGCTTCCGGTCCGTTCCATGCATACGGATCAAACAACGGTGAATTATAAGGGTGATAAGAAAGTCCCCAGTCAATATTACCTTCACGGTTGATAAAGTAGTTAAACTTATCTAAATATTCTTTGGCAAGAAAGCTTCCGGGATTGGATTTCCGGTTCCACTCCTGATCAATGGAGTTATAAATTCTTGCATTACCGTTCATACTCTTGATTTCATTATAAATAATACGGAATGCCTTCACATAGGAGTTTACATTCAACTCCAGCGAATCAGATTCCATATACCACCATGAAGTACGGGCATTTACTTCATTACCCAAAATCCAGTTATCAACCTGACCAAAACCAAGAGCACCTGAATAACGCTGTCCCAAAAATGCCCCAATAGCCTTTAAATGGTTAGTTCCTGCTTCTTCTGCCACGTTCAGAGCATATCCGGGACATTCCGTTCCATCCTTCGCAAGAGGATGAATTAAATCCTGAGAATATGCGCCTTTACCACAGTTTAAGAGCACCATAGTTACCTGAATACCATGATTATTAAAATACTTAACAAGAGCATCATAATTACCGATTACGGTACCGTCAAAATAATAATCCTGTCCGTTATAAGAAAATAAAATCGCTCCAGGAACAGAAGCATCCGAGCAAATGTCATCTACATTCATATTATAGACTGTCTGCTGTATTCCAAGCTCCTGTAACTGGCCGTTTGACAGCATGGTAACATCCGGCAAAAGCCCTTTAATACCCACATTTGCCCGAGGGGAAGAAAAGGTTGCCATTGCTTCCGGATTGGTAATATAATGTTCATCACTAACCTGAACCATCTGTCCGCCGCGCTTAACTGCAATCAAAAATTTGCGGCTCATATTGGAGTCCGGTGTATTATGATTTAAAGGAAAGCTTACAGTTACTGACTTACCCGCTTGTATCGTAGCAACCACGTCGCCCACAGGGCCATCTTCATATACTTCATCTGCATATACATAATACTTGCCGTCATCACTTGAAGGTACGCTCTTCGCACTCAATTTGCATACTACGTCTGTCCCTTCAATCAAGCAGGATTCAAAGGACACAGGGCGCCCTGATGCCTCTGCGGTTATGGATGAGCTGCTTCCTATTATTATAATTCCCACTGCAACTGCCAGTGCGATTGTTTTTTTCAGATGCTTTATCATTTGTCCCTTCAATTTGCGCATATTTCCTCCCGATTATATTATTGTAATCGACTCTTATTTTAACATTTATGTGTAAATATTATAAACTGTTTCACTCTGTTTGACTACTGTTTTCTTAGCTCTTTCTTACAAATCTTAGCTCTTTCTTACAAATCGTAAGGAGTAATCTGATAGACGTAATAATTGAGCCAGTTGGAATACAGATTGTTACTATGAGACCGCCATTGCAAATCCGGTTTCTTGGTATCGTCATCGTCCGGATAATAGTTCTTAGGCATTTCTATCGGAAGTCCCTTGTTCTTATCCCTTTCATATTCATTGTGAAGGGTATATCTGTCATATTCCGGATGCCCCATGACAAAAATCTGCTTTCCCTCTTCAGCCATACAAAGAAGTACCCCCGCTTCCTCCGATTCGGCAAGCACTGTCAGCTCCTTGCATTCACGAATCACTTCGGCAGGAACGGTGGTATGTCTGCTGTGGGGAATCATAAAATAATCATCAAAACCACGCACCAACGGAATCTTCCGGTTCATAACCTTATGCCTGTAAACCCCGAACAATTTCTTGGGAAGCTGTATTTTTTCCAAGCCGAAATGATAGTATAATCCTGCTTGTGCTCCCCAGCAAATATGTAAGGTTGAGGTTACATGGGTTTTGGTCCACTCCATAATTTCACACAGTTCCGGCCAATAATCTACTTCATCAAAGGAAATCTGTTCTACCGGAGCACCTGTAATAATCAGTCCGTCAAATTTCAAATGTTTTAATTCATCAAAGGTATTATAAAAACGGTTCAAATGCTGAATCGGTGTGTTCAAGGAAACATGGCTGTTCATTTTCATAAATGTCACATCAATATGAAGCGGTGTGTTGGACAATGCCCTAAGCAGCTGTAATTCTGTATCCTGCTTTATCGGCATCAGATTTAAAATACAGATTTTTAGGGGTCTGATATCCTGATGCATGGCACGATATTCATCCATGACAAATATATTCTCATTCTCCAATATCCCTTTTGCGGGCAAATCACTTTGTACTTTAATCGGCATAATCATTACTCCTATTCAAATGCATATCCGTCATTATATCCTATTTTCCCCAAATGGGCAATCAAAGTTATGTTCAGAAATCAATTTATATCGTTTCATACGGACTTCCGAACTTTTCAACAAATGTATCTTCAGAAATAATGGGAATTCCCAGTTCTTTCGCCTTGCGGTTCTTTGAAGAAGTAGAATTCACATCATTATTTACCAAATAATTAGTCTTAGAGGTTACACTGCCCGTTACTTTACCTCCGGCAGACTCTACATATGCTTTAAACTCATCTCTGTTTTTATAATGATGTACATCTCCGGTAATCACAAAGGTAAGCCCTTCGCAGGCTCCGCCTTCTTTTACTGCCATGTCCACCTTTTCAATGTTTACTTCTTCAAGAAGCTTCTGCAACGATTCCCTGTTCTTATCGTTTGCATACCACTCAACGGCTGAGCCGGACTTTTCGGGGCCGATACCGTCCACATCTTCAAATCCCACTCCACTGCTTAATCTTTCAACAAAACCGTCAAAACCGACTGCCGCAATCATTTTTTTACCGGCATCTACTCCTATCATGGGAATACAAAGCGCATAAATAAAGTTAACCGGATGCACATTGCGGCTTTTCTCAATCGCCTTTATCATGTTATCAAAAGATTTCTTTCCAAATCCTTCCAAAGCAGTAATTGCTTCCTCATGCTCTGACAGATGATAAATATCCGAAAACTGTGAAATAAAACCTTCATTCATAAATTTTAACATTGTTTGAATGGAAAGTCCGTCAATATCCATACCGGATTTGCTCACGAAACGGGTAAATTTCTTGCTGTGCTTAGCGCTGCAGTCCGGATTACTGCAGTGCAAAGTCTTTGTCCGGCTCTTTTCGCTGATATGAATTTCCGTAATTGCATGACACACAGGACACTCTTTCGGAATCTCAAACTCTCCCTCTGCCTGTGTCACTGCAATACACTTAGGTATAATTTTATTTGCTTTAATTACTTCTAAGGTACATTTCTTTCCGATTCCCAGACGTTCCATTTCACTGATATTACAAAGGGAAGCTCTGGAAACGGTAGTTCCTTCCAATTGTACCGGTTCAAATACCGCAACCGGGGATATGGTTGAAGCAGCACAGGACCATTCCACATACAAAAGCCGGGACTGTGCAGATACATCCTGCCACTTGAACGCATAGCCTGCGCGGGTAGCATGGTGTCCCGTCACACTGCCGGAGGCCGCATACTCTGTATCGTCATAACAAATAACAAGCCCGTCTACGGGAATATCCATTTCGCCGCTTTCTACCTTCTTCGTCCATCTTTCAATCACTTCCGTAAGCTGTCCTGCATTACACTTTTCACGTTCAATAACCCGGAAACCTTCTCGTTCCAGATAGTCCATCCTCATTCCCCAGGATGTTATATTTTCTTCAATATAAACCAATGTAAAAGCAGTAAAATGCACATGACGTTCTTTCACCTTCTCCGGATCATCCAAGCTAAGAGTTCCGGAAGCAAGATTTCTGGGATTAGCATATTTTTCATCGTCATCTTCTATGGTAGTATTGATTAGTTCAAAATCAGTATAAGAAATAGTAGCTTCTCCACGCACCACAAGATGTCCTTTATTCTTTATTTTTAAAGGAATGCCATGGATTGCATTTTTTAAATAAGTAATATTAGTACCCAAGGTACCGTTTCCTCTGGTTAATATCTTGGTAAGCTTTCCGTTATCATAGGTAAGCACCAAGGTAAGCCCGTCCAGTTTCCAGGAAAGCCAGATATCCTTATCCTCTGCCCACTTCTCTAATTCTGAGATTTGTTTTGTTTTGGCAAGAGATAATGCCGGAAACTCATGCGGTTCTTTTTCACCACTGCCTTCTTCCTCATAACCCGTATTGTGTGTGGGGCTATCCGGTAATATATATCCTGTCTCAGTTTCCAACATAGTCAGCTCATCAAACAAAGCATCCCATTCATAATTGGACATCATCTCTTCCTTGCCGCCGTAGTATGCTTCAGAAGCTTCATTTAATAATTTTACCAGGTCTTCACATCTTTTTTTCTTCATTTCCATAAAAAATCATGCTCTCCTATTATTAAATATGGCTATTTTTTGCAAGTTTTCCGTCACCCATTATCCATTTTCTGTCATGAGCCCATTAAATAAAACCCGTTTTTAATGAATTCCATCTGTTTTTGACGAAAAAACAAGCTTAAATCCCACTTCTTGACTATTTTTGCCTTCATTTTGGCTTCATTTTAAACTTTTTTCAAATTCCACAACATCTATTACCACCCAACACAACATTTTGTGCTTTGCATGTTATTTTATTATTTTATAAATTCATGTTACAGCTGCAAGAATTGTATAACACGCGTAATTCTTCATCTTTTATCTGTCGGAATTCGCCTGGTTTTAAATTTGCAAGTTGGATATTTACCACTCTGATGCGTTTCAATGCCTTTACCCGGTAACCTAATTCTCCGGTCATCCTGCGAATTTGCCTATTGACTCCTTGAGTCAGTACTATTTTGAAAGTGAACTTGCCGATTTTCTCAATTTTACAGGGTTTTGTACGGATTTTCAGTTCTTGAAGATAAATCCCTTCAGCCATTTTTCGTATAAATTCATCCGTAATCTCTTTATGAACCTTTACCACATATTCCTTTTCATGACCGTTACTTCCCTGCATCATCGCATGGATTAAATTTCCGTCATTACTGAGGAGCAAAAGGCCCTCCGAATCCTTATCAAGTCTTCCGGCATAGGTAACTCTTACCGGAAACTTTACCATATCTGTAACTTTTTTATCCGCAAAGCGGTCTTTTTCTGTGCAAACAACTCCAACGGGCTTATAATATGCCAGTACTACATGCTCATTCTTGCCATGTACAGGTTTACCGTTCACCAAAATCTGCTCCTGCCCGTCTACCTGCATCCCCATATCCGCAATTTTCCCGTTTATAGTAACTCTACCTTCTTCTATGAAACGGTCTGCTTCCCTTCTGGAGCAAATTCCACAGGAAGCCAAATACTTATTTAAGCGTTCTTTTTTCACACGATTCACCTATTAATCTTCTATTATATAGCTACTGTACTTCTCTCTATCTGCCGGATAGCATTTCACCGTAAGCTTTGTGCCGTTTTCTTTGTATTCCTGGCTGATAATCTGGGCATTTTCCATAAAGTAAGAAACCAATCCGCCCTTCTCATACGGAATTAAAAAGGTTACTGTTACATAATCCGCATATATTTTTTCTAAAATCAGCTCTGTTAAAGCATTTAAAGACAAGTTTTCTTTTGCAGAAAGGTATATTTTATCTCCCACAAGCTTAGGATATTCTATCCCATCGTCACGTTTATCTGCCTTGTTATACACGGTAATAACAGGGATATTACCGGCTTCCAAATCCCTAAGTGTTTCTACGGTAGTCTGCATCTGTTCTCGATAATACTCATCAGAATAATCCACTACATGCAACAATAAATCAGCATTTTTTACTTCTTCCAGCGTAGAACGGAATGCCTTAACCAAACTATGGGGCAGTTTATCAATAAATCCCACGGTATCCGACAGCAAAAAATCACGGTTATTTCCTGTATTAATGCGTCTTACAGTGGTATCCAGGGTGGCAAAAAGCATATCTTTCTCCAAAACCCTCTTTTCATCGTCTCCTACATATTTTTGAACCAGTCCGTTCATAATCGTAGACTTCCCCGCATTGGTATATCCCACAAGTGCCACAAGCGGAAGCCTTGAGTTTTGGCGCTTTTTGCGCTGTATCATCCGTTCTTCCGAAACTTCTTCCAGCTCTCTTCGAAGTTCCGAGAGCCTATGCTCTATTCTTCTTCTGTCAAGTTCAAGTTTCTTTTCACCTGCACCACGACTGCTCATGCTGCCGCTGGTGCCACCTTGTCGGGTAAGCGCTTCATGCATTCCCACTAATCTGGGCAACAGATACTGCAATCTTGCAGTTTCAACCTGCAATTTTGCTTCTCTCGTTTTGGCACGGCTCTCAAAAATATCCAAAATCAGATTTGTTCTGTCCATCACAGGACATTCCAGTTCCTCCTGCAGATTTCTAAGTTGGGAAGGAGTCAAAGAATTGTCAAAGATAACCAAACCAGCTTCCATTGTTTTAACAAGTTCTTTTACTTCCTGCACTTTGCCTGTACCTATATATAAGCCTTTGTTAATAAATTCCATCTTTTGGGTAACAACTGCAACAGGCTTCATAAAGCAAGCTTCTGCGAGGCTAATCAGTTCCTCCATGGAACGTTCAAAATCACCTTCCCGTACATATGCGTCTGATGTTTCCACACCTACTAAAATCACTTGTTCCCATTCATCTTCTCTCAAAAAGTCCTGTTCCATTTTGTCACCTTAACGCCATTAGCTTGTTTCCGTTAATTAAATCTACATTTAATTTAACACTATGACTCATATTCGATATCATCAGTTATTATTTTACATTTTAATTCCTGTTACGCCACTTTTCCATTGGTTTACTTATTGTCTATATAAGGAATCAATTACTTCAAAGTAATTCTCAAAAGTTTTACGGCAACATTCCGGATGATGAATTGTAATGGTTCCCGTCTTAAGACCCACCAATGTAAATGCCATTGCCATTCTATGATCATCATAAGTTTCTACCAAAGCAGCCTTTACATCCTTTTCATCAATTGGCAAGATGCGGATTCCATCTTCCTGTGGCGCCTCTTCACATTTTATCCCCATACGGTTTAGTTCTGTTACAATAGCAATTATTCTGTCAGATTCCTGAAAACGGATATGTCCTACATTCTGTATTAATGTTTCGCTGCTTGCGAAGGGTGCAATTGCCGCCATGGTCATTGTCTGGTCTGAAAAATCTTTCATATTAACCGAAAGACCGGGAAACTCTGTAATATGGCTTCCTTTCACCAGAAGACCTGCTTCTGTTTCCTTAAGGACACAACCAAGCTGCTCAGTCAATTCTACAAACTTAATATCTCCCTGCAGAGAATTTCTATGTACATCTTTAACAATAACATCCGTTCTTAACAGGGGAGCCATGGCATAAAAATAGCATGCACCGGAAACATCCGGTTCAATTCTGTATTCCGAAAGTCCAAAATCACTATTTCCCGGAACCGTAACGCTGCTTCCTTTTTTACTGAAATCAATTCCGAATTGTCTCATCATAGACAAGGTCATTTTAATATAAGATCCCTCTGCCCGGTCTCCTTCCATCTGTATCGTAAGTCCCTGTTCCATAAGTACCCCTGACATTAGTAACGCACTTGCAAACTGGCTGCTTATCTTGGTATCAATACTTACTTCTTCAAGGGATATTTGATCCGATTTCATCTTAAACGGAAAATGGCCTTTTTCTCCACGATATGTAATTTCTGCGCCTGCATCCTGCAAAATACTAAGAAGCGGTTCCATGGGGCGCTTGCACATCTGTGGAGAAGCATCCAGCTCGTATTCTCCTCCGGCTAACGCCAGCATTACTGTCAGGAACCGTGCAGCAGTACCTGCACTTCTGACATGAATCCGTGTGACAGGATTGGGAATCCTTCCTCCTGTCCCCTGAATTATCACTTCTTTTCTTTCTTCGTCAATTTCTACCGCAAAGCCTAACTTCTGTAAACTATCTAAAAATGCTTTGGAATCATCACTGAACAACACTCCGCGCAGCAAACATTTTTTATTGGATAAAGCAGCCAACAGCAATGCCCTGTTGGTAATGCTTTTTGAACCCGGCACCTGTACTTCAATCATACCTGTACCATTCCATTTTCTTACCTGATATGTCTCTTTCATCTCAAACGCTCCACTCATTATTAAATGTGAATTTAATATTTGTATAACAATTTTAAAACTTCTTCCGGGCTTTCTGCAAACACATCTCCTCCTGCTTCTTCTTGCTCTTGTCTGTTTCGAAATCCCCAGGTCACGGTAATGCATGGTAACCCTGCATTATGAGCTGTGGCAATATCTACTTCCGAATCTCCTATGTAAACAGTTCGGTTTTTTTGTGCATTAAGCAGCTTCATAGCCTCAAAAACACTGTCCGGTGCCGGTTTCTTTCTGATTCCCTCACGGGCACCGATTGCAACCTCAACACTTTTTTCAAAATATTGCTTATATAAGGTATCCACACCTTCCTGTAACTTGTTGGAAACAATCGCTGTTCGAAATCCTTCCGCTTTCAATCGTATCAACAATTCAGGAATACCCGGATATAAATCAGTTTTATCATTACAATGAATTGCATAATGTTCTTTAAACGCTGCAAACACATTTTCCAGCATTTCTTTCGATATTTTCTGTGGTACTGCAAGCTCTATAAGTCTCTGTACACCGTTTCCCACAAAGCGCCTGATTTCCTCTAAAGAACGTTGTGGCATCTGATACAATGCAAGAGCATAGTTTACACTGCTTTGTAAATCCTCTAAAGTATTTAATAAAGTTCCGTCTAAGTCAAAAATTACAGTATCATAGCGTTTCTGCATCAGGCGCCTCCAAGCTTATTAACCAGCTTCTTTTTCACAATAATATAGCAAATCAAATGTACAAGTGCTGTCAACGTCCATGATACCGGATAGGATATATATAAGGTTTCAAGGGTTCTGTTCCAGCTAAAAATCGTATAAATCCATACTACCCGGAATGCACAGGCTCCCAGCAGTGAAACTATCATGGGCATAATGGCATACCCCAAGCCTCTGATGCTTCCCACAAGCACATCCATAATACCACACATACAATAAATTGTGCAGATATAAAGTAAACGTTTCTGTCCATATGTGATTACTTCCGTATCAGAAGAATAAAGTCCCAGTAACGGTTCTCCGAACAGAACGACAGCATTTCCCATTACAAGTCCGATTATTGTTACCAGCATCAGGCATTGGGCTAAGATCTTAGAAATTCGGTCAAATCGTTTTCCGCCCAAATTCTGTCCCGTAAAGCTGACGGCTGTTTGATGCACGGCATTCATTGCCGTATATACAAAGCCTTCAATATTACTTGCAGCTGTATTTCCTGCCATGGCAACGGAACCAAAGGAATTGACAGAAGACTGAATCAGCACATTGGATACGGAAAACAAAGAGCCTTGGATTCCCGCCGGCAGACCGATTCTGGCAATTCGTAGCAGCTTGTCCCAACTGATTTTAAGTTTTTCCGGATATAGCCTAAAGCAACCTTCACTTTGTATTAAACATCTCACAATCAATACTGCAGAAACCGCCTGTGAAATAATTGTTGCAAGTGCCACACCTGCAACTCCCATATGCAGGGAAATCACAAACCAAAGATTCAGGCATACATTGATAACACCTGCAATTGATAAGTAAAAAAGAGGTCTCCTGGTATCTCCGATTGCCCTTAGCACTGCACTTCCGAAGTTATACAGCAGCATTACCGGCATCCCCATAAAATAAATTCTCATATATAGGACGGAATGCTTGATAACATCCTCCGGCGTATCCATAAGTGTAAGTAGAGGCTTTGCAAGAACAATTCCAATTACGGCCAATAAAACACCACCCAAAACGCTAATCACAATGGCAGTATGTACTGTTTCACTAACTTCGCCATCCTGCTTTCCGCCATAATACCTTGCCACCAGCACATTCACCCCTACTGACATACCGATAAACAAATTTACCAAAAGATTTGTAAGGGAACTTGTTGAACCTACTGCCGCAAGCGCTTCATTTCCTGCAAATTGTCCTACCACAATCACATCCGCCGCATTAAATAAAAGCTGCAGTACTCCGGATAAAATAAGCGGTATGGTAAACAACAACATTTTGGGAAGCAATGGTCCGTTACACATATCTATTTCAAATGTTTGCCTGCTTTTTTTCAAATTGCTCATGTTACTGTCCTTCTTTTCAGTCAATAATTTATCGATGCCATCATATAATATGATTAACAATCATTTTTCGAGGTTATCATGCCGACAATTGTAATCGATGCCGGACACGGCGGCTCCGATTTCGGTGCCACATATTTAGGAAGGCGGGAAAAAGATGATACGTTAAATCTTGCCCTTGCGGTAGGTAATATATTGGAAAACAACGGTATCAACGTAATATATACACGTACAGGAGATGTATACGAAACCCCTGCGCAAAAAGCATCCAAAGCCAATGCTGCCGGTGCCGACTATTTCATTTCTATCCATCGGAACTCAAGCCCTTATAATAATCAATATACGGGAATTGAGTCTCTGGTTTATAACCGCAACAGTACTGCCGGACTAATTGCACAAAATATTAACAGGAATCTTGCTTCAGTGGGCTATGTCAATCAGGGCATTCAGGAACGGACTAATCTTGCCGTTTTACGCCGCACCAATATGCCTTCTGTTTTGGTGGAAGTCGGCTTTATCAATACTGACCGTGACAACATGCGTTTTGACAGCCGTTTTAACGACATAGCCGAAGCAATTGCAAACGGAATTCTGGAAACCATTGCAGAAAGTAGAGAATGAATGTTTCATTCATTCTCTACCATTTCCATATATTTAATCTTGATTTAATTATTCCTATTGCTAAATCATAATCTGTTTTCCAAATCTTCCAAGGATTCATATCCGTAAAGAATTGCAGTTTGATACATAATCATTTCTGCGAGATTCTTTTCCTCACTGCAGAGCTTTGCAATGAATCTTCCGTATAAATCCAAAGTTTCATCGGAATAGGTACCCAATTCTCCTCTTAGATAAGTCTCGTAAGAAGTATTAAACGGATGGTCTTCTTCAGAATGAATACTTCTTGCATTGGATGCTGCCTTCGGATATTTCTCTGCAAATTCCTCCATCCACTTCACCTGAATTTCAACAATGGCATTAATAATTTCTTTCTTCTCCGGTGAAAGCTCTGGTAATGAGTCTTTAATCTGCTCATACCGCGTAGGTGTTGTGCTTTCCATCATTCTTGCATACTTTTCCGCGATTAAATTCCACCCGTTATCATTTGCTACATGAAAGTCATGGATGTAACTCCTTAACATTTCTTCTGTCCACGTAGCGTATTGGCTGGTTCTCATCACAGAAAAAGTATTCCAGTCATCCTGACAATCTGCCCTGCCGCCTTCATTATCTACCTTATCAAATGCTTCCCATTCCAGCGCAACAAGTTCCTTCACCAATGCCGCCATAAATGAATCATCTTCTCTATCCTTCTGCGGAATGCTTCGGAGAATATTGTCTGTATGATTATCTAAATAATTATCTTCGCCGCTGGTAAGTCCCTGTTTTTTCATTTCTGCTATAATGAGTGCAACTATTAACTCTATGGTTTGCGAAATTCGGTCATCCCCTATCGGCATACGGGACAGTGCTGTCAAAATATCCCTAATATCCCTAAGCACATACAACTGCCCCATTCCCTTGTGCATCCATTTATAAAAAGGTGCATATCTACGGTTCAACAAATATACCATTGCCATCGTATGCTTCATAAACTCTGATAATGCAATCTGGGCTGTTACCGTTTCACCACGTCCATACATACGGGAATAGTTATATTGTCCTGACTGTGCCATTAGTGCCGCCTGTCTTGCAATCTTTTTAACACGGACTTCCTCCGGATAATATGCAAGTAATCCTTCTCTGATTCTACTGAATTCCCCCAAATCATCCCTGAATACTTTTCCGTTGCTTGCTGTTGCCAGTCTGTAATCATCCAAAAACAACCATTGGTTTTGCGTTGTGGGAATATCATTCAGTCCGATTAGTCCTTCATAAAACTCACTAATGCGGAATACACCTACCCGTTTGCCTGCTTTGGCAGTGGTTATTCTGGTAATTCCCAAATAAGTAGAAGGAAGATCGTCGTAAGCTTTTTGCAATTTTTCACCAATTTCCTCATACACCTGGTCGGTCAGCCACATACAAAATCCGGGGCCAAAATCATGGTCTCTCGACACTTCATCATCGAATCCGAAGCATTCTGAGCCTTCTCCTACCAGGCCAACTGCTATCATAGACTCATACATAGGAAACAATGTACGAATCATCGGCACTCCATATTCCTGATAAAACGCCTCACAAAGTTCCATACCGTTTCTGAACACTCTGCTTACAGGCGGTTGTTTCATCTGAGCCGTTACAGCATGTAAATTCTGCAGTGTAATTTCATAAGCTTTATTTCTGCCTACGTTTTTTTCGATTTCATCCAGTGCCAGTTGATAATATGCGGCCGCTTCTTCCAAATTACCTGCAAGGTATTGTGCTTCCCCCATTGCAGACAGAGCACCGCTATAATGATAATCTCTATTATCATCCCGCTCAAAAATCGCAAATGCTCTTCTTAAATTAATGATGGCTTCTTCATATCTTCACAGCTTCAACTGTGAAACTGCCAGATTTGTATATGTTACCGCCACCTCAATCTCAGCATTGCTGTATTGAGTTGCAATTCCCAACGCCCTTTCTAAACAGTCACATGCACTTTCGAAATCACCCATTTCCTGAAAAAGCAAGCTCATATTATTATAAAGACTTGCATATCGAAAATCATGGTAAGAAATGGTTCCTTCATAAATAGACTGTACAGCCTGAAAGGCTGCCATGGATTCCCTGAGAAGTCCGGCTGCGCGATAAGCATTGGCCACATTTAAAAGGGTAGTTGCATATGCCACACTTCCTTCCATCCCCATCTTCTTCATAAGTAAAAGCACTTGTTCACAATATTCAATTGATTTATCAAATTCACCTGTTTCCCTAAAATGACCGATTATTTCATTCATAAGAGTAATCACAGCATTCCTGTCACCTTCACCTGCTGCTTCCTCTATCTTGCCCTTAAGAAAATCTTCTACCTGGTAAACCTTATGCTCCGCAAATAATGAATCCAATTGCTGTAACACAAGCTCTATGTTCATATACATGCCTCCGTTTACACGTTCTTATGATAATATGCAAAACTATTTTTGCCGTTTTTCTTCACTTCATACATTGCTTCATCTGCGCATCCGATTAACTGCTCTATGGTTGTTGCATCCTGCGGATAGGATGCAATACCGATACTGCCTCCTACCTTACGTTTTTCACCGTCCAATACAAAGGGTTTGTCAAACATCTGTCTGCACTGGTGGGCCGCTTTCTCTACTATTTTGCCGGATGTGCTTTTTAATATAACAATAAACTCATCCCCTGCAAAACGATAGGAAGTAAATATCTGGGTATTAATCTCTTTGAGTCTGGCTGCAAGCTGTTTTAGCGCATCATCACCGGCAGTATGCCCAAAAGTATCGTTTATTGTCTTGAAATTGTCAATATCCATCATCATGATGGTAAAAGGTGCCTCTGCGGAGATAGTTGCTTCCAAGTCCTCCATAAACTTGCTACGGTTAGGTAATCCCGTCAGGAAATCATGCTGGGAAGCAGATTCCATAATTCCCCTGGCCTCTTCCAGCTCTACCATCAATTTACGTCGTTTATAATTATCCACACAAACAATCAAAATAATTACCAATAAAGTTATGAACAGCATTCCTAACGGTCTAAACAGCTCATGGTATTTTTCGCTGAAGGTAGGTTCATGATTGATTACCTTAGCATCCGCCGGAATCAAATCAATATCCATCCCATACTTTTTCATTACCTGTTCATCAACACAATAAATATTGGGACTCTCTAATATCACTTCAATTTCACTGCAAGGGGTACCGTTAATTATTTCTGTTGCCATACCGGCAGCCAGTTCTCCCGACTTATGCATGGATACCACATTGCCGCCAAGAAGTCCCTGTCCGACTCCGCCTTCTACCATACGCATAGCAGGAACACCGGCATATTTAGCAATCATTTCAACCGATTCACTGTTGGAATACTGTTTTCCGCTGGCATCTTCTGTCATCACAACATAGATTAAAATACTGTCTTCTTTTACCAATCCCAACTCTACTTTTAGGTCTACGCTGGAAAGCTTTGAAGTATTGATTTCAGAAAAAATCAAATCAGGAAATTGCTCTGCATAACTATAAAAGTTCTTTCTCTCTGCTTCGCCGGTAATGGTATCATCCAAAATCGCTACCACTTTTTTGGCCTTGGGGTTTAGTTTCAAACCAAATTCAATATTCTTCTCAACAGAAAGTTGCTCCACAACACCGGTAATCATGGGATTCTTTGATGCTTCCTTTGCCAATTCTATATCATTCACGCCCTCAAACACCAACGGAATGCCCGCAAATAAATCGTCCTGATGCTCCATTGCAAACAAAAGTGCTGCGTCATCTCCCAAAATAACTACGTCATAAGGCTCCACCTGTGACATGCGGTATGCCAGACCCTCATAAAACATCTGTGCAGAAGTCTCATCATTCACCCTTTTGGTGTCCATAAACTCATAATCTACCACGACATTCGGACCTACGCCTGCTTTAATTCCTTCGATTTGAATCTGCACCGTATCCCAGCCATATGAGTAGGCGCTGATAAAAAGGATTCTGCCTCTTTCCAAACCACCTGCATTTGTAGTCATTGTGCATTGAAGCAATGTTATAATACACACTGTTATACACATAATTAAATATCTGAATCTTATCTTTTTCATATTCCGCCCTCTATCAAACCATAATCTAATCAAAAATTCTCCCAATTATTATTTTATCACATTTTTACTATAAAACAATAAATATTCTATTGTTTTGAATGATTCTGCACTTTTCAGGAAATAAGTAAAAAAAGAAACGGCGGAATTCTTTGTAATCCGCCGTTACCATAATTTTTATTCCATATTGTCCAACAATTCCTGATAAAATCTTGAATAGTCATCTCTTCCTTCTTTGGTAAAACGTATTGCCGAAGAAGGATGTGAATTCATAATCCCTGTCAGTAAGTAAGGAATATTATATCCCCAAATATTCCCTTTGTCCATTTCTGCCCGGATATACTTCTGCACAAAATCCATAATCGGAACCAGATTGTACTTCGGATTACGAAGAAACGCAAGCAAAGATTCCATATAGCAGTTTCCTGCTCCCCGCCCCATGCCGCTTACGGTGGCATCAAGCAAGCTGGCACCGTTACTGAGAGCTTCAATTGTATTAGCAAAAGCAAGCTGCTGGTTATTATGCGCATGGATACCGATTTTCTTACCATGTTTCTCTGCAATATTCATGTATTTGTCGGTAAGCCTGCGAAGCTGCTCCGGGTAAAAAGCACCAAAGCTGTCCACAAGATAAATCACATCTACATCGCATTCTGCCAAAATTTCAAGACCGTTGTCCAATTCCTCTTCACGGACCTTGGAAATTGCCATAATGTTGACAGTTGTCTCATATCCTTTTTCATGGGCATTCTGAATCATCTCAATAGCTGCCGGTATCTGGTGAATATAGGTGGCCGTACGCACCATGTCGATTACACTGTCTTCTTTCTTTAAAATATCATTTTTGAAATCAGTTCTTCCCACATCCGTCATGACGGAAATCTTTAAGTCGAAATCATTATTCCCCACAATCGCCCGAATATCATCCTCATCACAAAATTTCCATTTTCCATATTCCTCTTTACTGAAAATGTCCTTAGATGCTTTATATCCAAACTCCATATAATCAATCCCTGCCTTTATATTGGCACGGTACAAATCTTTTACAAATTCATCAGTGAATTCAAAATTATTAACAAGACCGCCGTCACGCAAAGTACAGTCTACCACTTTAATATCAGGCCTGAATGCAATTAAATTACCGTTATCCTTTTTCATAGCTTCCTCCAAAATGCAAACCGCATCCTATTTCACTTTAAACCGTTACACTTTAAAGTTCTAAAGTGTTGTTATAATAATAACGCTTTTTTTCATATATGTCAATAGGCTTTTTCATATTTTAAAAGGCAAAGGAAGCAGCGTTATTCTGCTTCCTTCGCCTTCTTTTTCAGCTCATAAAATCTTCTGTCTGTTTCCTGCTGCAATCGGTCTACCACATCCTTATATTGTTCTTTTTGTAAATGCTTCGTTCGTCCCATCATGGAAAGCCAGTCAAGGACAGGGATTTTCTTTCCCATCTTTTCCGGGTCATAGGAAAGCATCGTTTTCCCCTGCTCCACTTCATAAAGCGGGAAATAGCAGCAGTTTACCGCCGCTTCTATCACTTTCCGTTCCGTTGCCGGCTTATCATTCCAGTTTAAAGGGCAGGCTGAAATAGCTTTCACATATGCTGTCCCGCAATTTTTTGCATAATCTGCTGCCTTAGCGGCTTTTTTCAGAAAGTCTGTGGGATTGGACTCTGCCACGGTTGCTACATAAGGAATTCCTGTAGCCGCCATAAGCTGTGGCATATCCTTGTGAAAAAAGCTTTTGCCATACTGCTCTTTTCCTACGTGAGAGGTAGCACTTCTTGCTCCTAATGGAGTAGAATAGGAAAGCTGATAACCGGTATTCATATATCCGCCGTTATCATATTCAAACAAAAGCAGTCTGTGACCGCGCAGCGCCGTTCCGATGGCTGAACCCATGCCGATATCCATACCACCGTCACCGCTTACCATAATAAAGATAATATCTCCCGGCGGAATCTCTCCTTTTTTCTGCTTACGATAACAAATTTCTGCTACGCCGCTTAAGGTGGCAGCACCATTCTGGAACAAATTATGAAGATACGGCACCTTAAAGCTTGTTCTCGGATATGACGTAGTCACAATCATGGCACAACCGGTTTGGAATAAAAAGACTACCGGGTCTTCAATCCCTCTCAGAAGAAGATTTAAGTTCACCGGAATGCCACACCCCGGACAGGCACCGTGTCCCGGCGCAATTCGCCCCGGCATAGCCGTAACTGCATTTAAATTGTTTCCTGCACCGATTTGTGTCCGTTCTCTTGTTACCGGCATAAAAAGGGGGGCAAAATTCTTTTCTGCTCCTTCATACAGATTATCGCCTGCTTCCTGTTCCTCATCCCCCGGCGTGATTCCGTAATAGGCGAATTCAGGCTTTGCTGGATTTTCAGCCCAGGCAAGCATGTCTTTGGCATCTTCTTTAAAAAAGTCTTTGCCTCCAAGACCGTAAATTAGTGACTTAATCCTAGTTCTGCTTCCGTAGCGTTGCATTAGCGCACGCACCTCTAAGGATAAGTTTCCGCCACCTGCCCCGTAGCTGTCCTGTCTGTCTGCCACCATGATATTTGCAGCACTTCGAAGCATAGCATAAAGTTCTTTTCCGGGAAACGGACGAAGCACATGTAACGTAGCCGTTCCCACTTTTTTCCCCTTTTTTCTCATTTCTTCTACTGCTTCCATAGCGGTGTCAAAGGAAGAACCTAATAAAACCAGTATGCTTTCTGCATCTTCACATCCTATTCCTTCTACTTTCCCATAATTTCGTCCCGAAAATTCTTCATAGGAAGCAAATAATTCCGGTAGCAGGCGGTCTGCCTTTTCCATGGCCATGTGTAGTTGATATCTGTTATTAATTAAGTCAGGCTCATTCATATAAGAGCCTACGGTAATGGGATGCTCCAAATCCAAAAACGGGTACTCTTCTTTCTTTTCCCCAATATATTCCCGCACAACCTCATCATCTTCAAAACGGAGGCATCGTCCCTTTTGGTGACTGGTGAAGAATCCGTCATAAGCAACCACCACCGGAAGTCTTGCCTGCTCAGCCAGTTTTAGCGCAATAATATTAAAATCATATACCTGTTGCACTGTACTCGCAAACAAAATAGGCCAGCCTGCATTCAGAAGGTACATAATGTCGCTATGATCACCTTTAATTGATAAAGGACCGGAAACAGTCCGGCAAACTACATTCATTACCATAGGATATCGTGTACCGGATTGCACCGGAAATTGCTCAATGGCATAAAGAAGTCCGTTGGCACTGGTGGCATTTACCACACGTCCTCCGGCAACCGATGCCCCATAGCAAATCCCCGCCGCACTATGTTCTCCCTCTGCAGCTACCATAACTAGGTCCGTTTCCCCTTTTGCCCGCATAATATCCAGATTTTCTGCAATTTGTGTGGAAGGGGTAATCGGATAATATCCCATTAAATCATATCCGATTTGCTTAATTGCTATTGCCGCCATTTCATTTCCTGAGGCATACTCCATGACCTGTTTTTTCATTATACTTCTCCTCCTTCCATTCTCTGTTCCGTCAGATAGGATTCCGATGTAATATAGCCGTCTGCTCCTGCTTTTTCATAATACTCCGGCATCCGCAAAAGTTCTCTGTTTGGCACAAAATGCTCCTTCTCCTTATGCTCGGCTTCCATCCCACGCACCAGCGCATTTACCGGACAGACATCCACACAGCGAAGGCATCCCTTACAATGGTAATAGTCAAGTCCCTGATTTACCATCATTTCCCTACCTTTATATTCTCCCTTGGTAAATTGGAATACCATATCCGGACAAGTAGAATGACACAAGCCGCAGTTAATGCACCTCTCCTTAATAAAGAGAGGAATATACCCTTGCCTGGATGGTGATAAATCTGCGATTACCGTGCTGCCGAATCTGGGATTGATGCCGCCAATCGGTGCATTTGCATAGCCCCATTCCGGTTGCTTTTCCTGTGCTGATTCTTTTGATCCCTCTTTAGCCGCATTCTCCATTGCCGGAAGCCTTCGTACTTCCTCATAACCTTTCCGCATACCTTCCAGATTTGCAGATAACGCATCCGGATACTTGGCTCCGAGAGTATCCTTACAAATCATTTCACCTGCCTTCAGGTTTTCTATTCCCATCACTTTTAGTGCTGCACCCAACATTACCACATTGATTCTGGAATGGGTCTCCATGGCAATACGTTGTGCCTTAAGTCCATAGCAAATACCTTGTGGTATCGATATCTGCTCCTGCCCTTCATCCAATGCAATAATTACCGATGTCTTTGATCCGCATCCCTTCCAAACAGATGCATCCTTCAAAAGCGCCTGATGAAATATTACCAATAAGTCCGGCTCTACCACAGGAGAATGTACCCCGATTTCTTTTTCTTTGTTGCAGTATCTGATATAACCTTTTACCGGTGTTCCTGTTTTCTCCGAGCCATAGCTTGCAAAGCTGCTGCTGTTAAGTTCCAGATACTTTACTCCAAGTTCACCCAACATCTTTCCGCACAAGTTAGCTCCCAAACCGCCGATACTTTCCAAACGGACTTCATAATATTCTTTCCCTGCCGAAAGTTTTTCTATTAAACTGTTTTCTTTTACAATTTCCTGTTCCATGCTTTCCTTCTTTCTCAGAATTATCTGCTTTTATTTTACGCCGTTTCTTTCTCTCATAGCATTACATGCTTACTTCGCTAAAGAAGTCTTTTCCCACGGAACATAACGGGCATACAAAGTCCTCCGGAAGGTCTTCAAATCCAGTTCCCGGTACAATTCCCAAATCCGGTGCTCCTTCTTCCTCATCATAAATCCATCCGCATACATCGCACACATATTTCATTTCTATTTCCTCCTGTTCTTCCCATTCTATTTCTTTTCAAAAATATCTATTTCCTTGCATTCTTCCGGCAATTCTTTTGATAATTCTTCTGCCAGTTTTTCTATCTGCATGCTGTTTTCTTCGTGAATGGCAGACATAATTTTCACACATTCTTTTGCAAAAATAATGCCCTTACTTTCCTTCAACTGTTCCTTCATATGCATGGCAGCTGTCGGCATCCAGCTGCCGTTTTCAATAAAAGCCACTATTCTGTTACTGAAATTACGCTCTGTCAGCCAGCTGATGAATTCCCTCATCGGCGGAAAAAGAAAGGTATTGTAGGTGGTTGTAGCAAGTACCAGCTTACTGTAGCGAAAAGCCTCCGCTACCACCTGCGACATATCACTTCTTGCCAAATCCCTGACAAGTACTGTTTCACAGCCCCTTTTGCGTAATGCTTTAGCAAGGAGCAACGCAGCTTCTTTGGTGTTTCCGTATACAGAGGTATAAGCAATTAATACCCCTTCTTTTTCCGGACGATAAGATGACCATATATCATACAGCTTTATATAGTATTCAAGATTTTCCGAAAGTACCGGTCCGTGAAGGGGACATATTTTTTCGATGGTAAGCTCTGTTATCTTGCCAAGTAGTTTTTGCACCGGAATTCCGTACTTCCCCACAATACCGAAGTAATAACGGGCAGCTTCTTGCGTCCAGTCTGCTTCTTTGTCTGCCCCAAATCTTCCGAAGCTGTCTGCGGAAAACAATACGCGGTCCGTACTGTCGTAGGTTACCATTACCTCCGGCCAGTGCACCATTAAAGCTGATAAGAACGTAAGCTTATGCTTCCCTAAGGACAGAACATCTCCGTCCGACACAACAATTCTCTTTTCCTTAAAATCCGTACCGAAATAGTTACCCATCATGGTAAATGCTTTCGAAGATGCTACAAGAATGATTTCAGGAAATTGCTCTATCAGATGCATAATATTGGAAGAATGATCCGGCTCCATATGCTGTACAATCAAATAATCCGGCTTCCGCTTTCCCAATATCCGCTGCAAATTTGCAAGCCACTCCTTGGTAAAACCTTCATCCACTGTATCTAAAACCGCAATTTTGTCGTCCATAACGACATAAGAATTATAGGTCATACCTTCCGGCACCACATACATCCCCTCAAACAAATCGATTTTATAGTCATTTACTCCTATATATTTAATGTCCTCTGTAATCGTCATGAATCATAACCTCTGTAATCTAATAATCATGCATATATACTTTTTAGTTCTTATTTTGATATTGTCTTCATTTTGGTCTATAGTATACAATCTGAATTAATTTTATTTGTATAAGAGCAACTGATTTGTAGTTTTTACAAATAAAAAGAAGCATCACTGAATTGTGATACTTCTTAATCTGTATTTTTTTAACTTATATATGATTAGTAAGTATACCTACTTACCTGCTCACTTAAATTCTCGGAATTTTCCGAATTCTTGTGGGAAGCTTCATTCAGGTTTTCAAAGCTTTCTGCCACTTTATTGGTGGAAAGAGCCAATGCATTGGCACTTTCTGCTGTCATCGTCACAACTTCCGTGATTCCCTCCAGACTTGCATTAATATCCGCAATAGTCTTGGAAATATCCGCACTCTGCTCTCCTATCTTGGTCATTTGATTTCGGATTGTATCTGTAGTATTACCGTATTCTTCCCCTAAATCTGCAAAGGAATCATAATCTTTGGCTACATTTTCTGATACAAAACGAATCATTTCATCCAAAACATCTGTTAAGGTACCTACTGCAGATAACACCTGTCCGTTAATGTTATTAATCTCAGCAACTGCGTTGTCAATATCAACACTCAGGTTTCCTACTTCCGTAGCCACCACCGCAAATCCTGCTCCCATAGAACCTGCACGTGCCGCTTCAATCTGTGCATTCAAGCTTAACATTCTGGTTTGACTGGCAATTGCACCGATTTCCTCTGCAATCTGCTTTACCTGTTCCACCTTTTGTACATCTGCTGCGGTCTGGTTCATCCTCTCCTGTAAGGAGTGAATGGCATCCATGGCATTCTTACGGTTGTCTTTAGCCATTACCGAAGTAGTCTGCGCATTTTCATTTGCTTTCTGTACCATCCGGCAGATTTCATTTACTTCCTTTGCAAAATCAGCGATGTGACTTGCATTTTCAGAAAGGCTTTCTGAAAGTTCTTTACTGGCTGCTGCACTCTGCTCCATATTTTTACTGATTTCGGCAATGTCCGTATTCATTTCTGACATAACCAGATTATTTTCGTTCACGGTACTGCCAAGGGCTTCTCCTGATACGATAATTTCCTCTGCTGATTGCGCTACGTCCTTTACCAATGCACGAACCTGACGGATAAATGCATTCATATTTCCTGCAATCACCTCCAGTTCATCACCGGATTTAATATCAATTTCTTTCGTCAAATCGCCGGAACCGCTTGCCAGCTCTTTGATTTTATTATTCAGCTTATTCATTCCGCCCTTAAACTTAATCATCAGAAGGAATAAAACTCCGAGACTTACTATATATGTAATGACACATATGATAATTACCAGATTACGAAGTGCATGCATCTGTTCTTCAATCCAGTTGGCACTGATATCAACCCCTACCGCTCCGACTACTTCATCTCCTACCATAATCGGGCTGTATGCAGATACATGGATTCCCCATTCATCTGTAAAAGGTTCATCATCGGCTGCTGTTATCTTCTTGTCGAAGGTAGCACAAAGTGCATCCGTAGCTTCGCATTCTTCTCCGATTGCCGCAGGTTCTTCCGGGTCTGCATCCGCAACAAAAACAAACTGTTCCTCGCCAATTCGGCGTAACGTATAAATATACTCAATATCCGCATTGTCACGGAACAAAGCCAGTTGCTGAATTACAAGTTCATAACTCTCGCTTTCTTCATCTCCTTCTGCTATCTGCTGCAGAATCTCTCCGTCCACATTCATGGCTGCACATCTGGCAATATTCATAACATTATTTTGAATCTGCGTAAACAATGCACTTTCCGAACGGGTATATGCAAAGTATCCCAATAACGCATTTCCTACCAAAAGTAATACCGCGAGCCAAATGAATAATTGGGTAAATATTCCTATTTTACGTACTTTCATAGTATTCTCCTTTCAGGTACCGTAGTCTCTGCCGGGGCAACAGATGCCATTGTATCCTCTACACTTACTATCTCCGGTCCATCTGCAAAAGCTTCCGTATGATCGGCTACTTCCATCGGATCCTCATATTCTTTCTTTTCTTCATCTTCCCAAAGAGTCTCATATTCTTCTTTTTTCTTTGCCATGGCTCCGATATTTTTGGCAGCCTGATACATTTCCATACTGAATTCCATGAGCTTCTTTTCATCGGATGCGGGTACGATTCCACCCTTCATAATCCGTCTGGCAACCTCCAAAATTTTGCCCATGTCTTCCGCATACTCTTTCATGGCATCGCCCTGCTGCTCTGCAGAAACCATGTTTGCAGCAGCTGACCATTGTTCTAACAGCTTATCCATATATTCCTGATATTCATCTTTCTTTTCATTTACCGCTTCTATGGTCAGCTCTAAGGTGGCTGCCTCGTTGGCATAAACATTTTTCCCATCGGGAGTCGTGTTTATTTTATGCTCTAACTCCTGTTTCTGCTTTTGAAGTATACTCTGTTGCTCATGATAAGCTTTTATCTGCTGACTATATTGTATTCTTGCTTCTTTAATTATCATATGACCACATCCTTATGTTTCATTGCTACATCCTTGTATCAATAACTATATCGGCAGATTATATTATTTCGTAATATGGTAGCAGCTCATAAGTTCCAATTCTTTTTGCAGTATGCTTAAATCCGTTCCTTCCGGCAGTTTGCTCTTTGCAATTGTAACCGTCTTTGCCACTCCCGGAAGCAAATCAAAACAGTTATCTGAAAGTACTGCATCAATATTGACAAAGTCTGCACACACTCTTCTTGCATATTCTTTGGCATTTAACGTTAATTCATAGGCCGCCTCTTTTTCGCACCAGCTTACAGTTATTTCAGGGTTTCTAAAGGCAAACTGCTTGGGTTTTACAAGAAGGGCCGTCCGCAAAGCAACCACTGCTTCGTTTTTCTTTAATTCATATACCACATAGCAGTTACGAATATCCGCAAGTTCCATTTCCGGTACGGTAACTCTGCAAATTTCTTTGGCAGATAAGGGTGATACGGAAACCGGTAAGCTATCAGATTTTATCTCCCCTTTCTGCTGATGGATGATTTTGTAAGAGAATGTATATTCTTCCCTTTCCATAAGCTCCGTTGATACATAGAAAATCAGCTCGTTTTCATCCTTACGCATATTGACAATCGTAGGTTCATAACAACGTTTCACCACATAATGTGCTGCTTTCCAGCGTCCGAAATAATCAATGGTGGACCAGGAAATTACGGGATTGCAGTCATTTAGCTGCCAGTAGGTGCTTCCCAAACACCTTCCTCTGTGGCTTCTGAAATGGGAAATCGCAATTTCCAGACAATCTGCCTGCAAAATCTGGGTGGTGTAAAGTGTTGTTGCAAAATCCTTAGGCATCTGATAATAGTTATGCAGATAGGTCATTAAGGTTACATTTCCGTGTCCGTTATCAATACACTTCTGATGATTTTCCATTACATTGGAAAACATATTTAAATCATCGCCTTCTGCAAAGGTTCTGATCGTCTTCATGGAAGGGGCAGACTGGAATCCGTATTCACTTGCAAAACGGAAATACAGATTTTCAAAATCTTCAAATGGCTTTTTGCCATGCCATACATCCCAATAGTGGGCATCCCCGTAGCCTTCTTCACAGGTCTTGTCAAATCCGCCGCCTGAAGAGGGGGAGGAAGGCCAGTAAAAGGTTTCCGGATCAAAGCGGTTTGCTGCTTCCGGAATGATTCGTTCAAACATGGTCAGATAATCCTGATGGAGCTTTTTATTTTCGGGAAGTCCCCAGTAAAGCCACGCAGATTCCATTTCATTGTTACCACACCACATGCCGAGGGATGCATGATTGCGCAGCCTTCTGATATTGTCCTCAAACTCTGCCTTAATATTTTCCTCAAATTCCTCCGTCAAATCGTAAGCAGCACATGCAAACATAAAGTCCTGCCATACAATTAAGCCCAGTTCATCACAGATATCATAGAAATAGCTTTCCGGATAATTACCGCCGCCCCAGATACGGATACAGTTAAAATTTGCTGCAATACAGGTATGTAATAATTTCCGGGTCTTCTCAGCATTTGTCCGCCCGTAAAGATTATCTTCGGGAATATAATTTGCTCCCTTTGCAAAAATCATAACTCCGTTGATTTCAAAGCCGAAAGTTTCTCCGTAGCGGTCTTTCTTTCGCTTCATAGTCAGGGTACGGAGACCGATACGCTTTTCTTTGCGGGAAATTTCTTCGCCGTCTTTTGACAAGGTAACGGTTACGGTATATAAAGGCTGCTCACCGTAGCCGTTTGGCCACCAAAGCTTGGGATTATCAATGGTGCAGGTCATATTGTTTTCCGGCTTCAGCTCTGTGCTGCCTTCCCAGATTACGTTCTTTTCCTCATCACAAATGGTCAGGGTTTCCGTGAAAGAACTGCTTGTGCTGCTATCCGTCGCAAATTCATTCTCAATATCGATGTTCAGGGTTACGCTTCCGTCTTTATGCTCCTGCGTTACATAGAAGTCTTTTACCCGTGCCTCCTGCAATTTTTCAATATAAATATTTCTGAAAACACCAAGGTCCGGAAGTTTGGGCCCCCAATCCCAACCAAACATATGATGTCCCTTACGGATATGCTGATATCCGGGTACTGTACTGGAAACGCCCCATAAAGGTTTCTTTTCATCAGCCTTACGGACAAACTGCAGGGGGGAACGGAATAAAATATGTATGGTGTTTTCACCGATTTGTAAAAGAGGTTTAATATCAAAACGATAGGTACGGTGCATGTTATTTGTTCTGGCAATTAACGTATCATTGATACAGATTTCAGCAAGGGTATCCAGCCCCTCGCAAACCAGGACAAGCTGCTGAAAGTCTAGGTCGTCCTGTTCTATGACAAAAGTTTTTGTGTACTCATAGTCGTATTCGGATAACTGACAAATTTCATATTCATTTTCTCCTACGAAGGGGTCCTTCATGTTACCGTTTCTAAGAAGGTCTGTATATACACTGCCGGGTACGACAGCCTCCTGCCAATCAGCGTCTTCCGTGCATTTCATATTCCATAAGCCTGTTAAGTCAATCATAAAATATCCTCCGATTTCTCCTAAAGTATATCTATTTTATTATATAAAAATAAACAGCAAAAAAGCAAGCAGCAATCCATACTTTATAAATTCCTACACAATCCATACTTTATAAATTCCTGCCCGCTTCATCACCCTTACATTCATTCATTCAAATCAAAACCTAATATCATATCTAACTTTCTTTTCTTCATGGTTCTCATTTCATATATCGGCACCTTTTTTTGCCATTTTGGGACAAAAGGAACGAAACCCCATCTGAACGGGAATGAAATTCTTTCTTAAATAAAAATAGCGTCCATTTCCACACTCACTCCCTTGAAAACAGACGCCATCCTTAGCTGATAATATGCATCGACAAATATTCTTTTTTTCTTACTTCAATGGAACAAAACCCTAATTTATCATTCTTCCGCAATCACCCAATCAGAGCCACATACTTCTTCCACTCCATGTAACCTTTCATATCTCCAAAGCAATACGCAAACTACATAATATCATTCCAGATTCTCCCGTCTGCAGACTTGCATAGGACATAAGAGCATCGGATTACTCATCATCTCATCCTTTCTGACTCTGACCTAATATCCCGGATAGCCCATCTGCTTTCTCCATTCCTCACGTTTCTGCTGCTCCCTCTCTTCTGTTGTGCCCATACGCTCCAACATTTCCTTATAAAGCAACTCATCAATTTCATTCGCTGTATATAATTGTCCTCCTGAAATTGTGCGGAATATTCTCTCCCCGTTGTACTCAGGATGAGTTCTCTTATACATTTCCTCATAAGAAACCTGCTGTGCTTTCAATTTTTCCTCATTCGCGGCCATAATCTCCATTTGCATCTGATGCATTTCTTCTGATGTATAGAATCTGACTCCTAACGGATTAGTATACTTCGCCCACTGCATTTTGTCTTTGTCAATATACATGGAATCCCCTACCGTAATGGAGTAATCAGGAACGCCCTTATTTGTTCCATTGATAAACTCCATAAAGCCTTCCATGTCAATCTCATCATTCAGAAAATCATTCCAGAAATTTTTATGGGCTGCAAAACGCATATTCCAGTCAGAAGGGAACTGTCCGATAAATTCCATAACTTTGTCATACTGTTCCTTATTTTCAAAGGTAATAGACCACTCATACCCTTCGGTCTGTCCCGCTTTTCTACAGAAAATGCCTTCCTCGGTATACCATGTGATATAACGGATATCGTCATCATCCGGATCAGCAGTTTCATACACACAAGAAGTGGATTCTGTGGTTAATAAAGTGCTTGCATCAGTAGTAAACACATCTTCCTTTTTGTTTTCCTTTTCCTCTTTTCTAGCCTGCTCCTCCTTCATTAGTTCCTGAATTGCCTCTTGGACGGAATCAAATTTGTCAAGGAACTCCTCCCACTCTTTTTCTGTGAAAGACTGTGAGCCAATCTGATATGAGGCTTCCGTATCCCCATCTTGAATTTTTGCAAAAATCTCATTTATCTTTTCTTCCAGAATTTTTGCATAATCCACTGTTTCCTCTGTGTCAGCAGTATCTGTACCTGTTAATCCTTCCAGTTTTTCAATAAATGCTCTGTAAAACTCCTTTTCCTGCTCCACATATTTAGCGGCTTTTTCCCCCCGCTGGCCTATCGGCATAAGAGGATTTTCCAAGTCATACAGCATCTCTCTTGCCGCTTGTAATGCGGATGCTACAGAACCGCCAAATACATCCGTGTAATCTGCCACACCGTTCTGTCTGTTCTCTACCTGATGTATAAAAACTTGTGAAAGGTAATCCATTCTCTCACCTTCGTTGTACCCGGTTTCTTCAGCAGCTTCCATAAATGCCTGTTTTACTTCCTCCGGAGCATTTGGTGCAAATCGTGAAAAATCAATTGCAGTATTATCTTTCACTTCATTATTCGCTGTATATGTAGCAAAAAAATCAAATAATGCTTTACAATCCTCTGCCTGATTCTCTATTCCGGCGTCCTTGTATACCTGTATCATCTTCTCCATGATGGATGTCCAATCAAATCTTTCATTCAAAAACACATCTGCACCTGAAAGGCTTCCGCAATATCCGATACTGCTTGCATTTCCTCCATATACCTCAAGCAGCTGATGAGAGCCAAAGGTTCCTCCATCTGTAATTCCCATCTTATCGGTGTAACTTAACAATGCGAACATCTCAAGTTGTGTTGCATTATTAGGGTTTACCTTATTCACTTCTACATTATAGATTACCTTCTTACCGCCAAGATTCGAAACCACCTGTACTATGGGATTATCCGGTGTGGACTTTTCACTAAGCATTGCCCGCATACCATAGGTAACAGACTGACCTTCTTCCGGAACCATAGTAAGTCCCAAAAATTCTCCATCGTCCTCAGTTTCAGCTATGGATACTGCTCCGGTCTGCTTTTCGGTACAAACTTCTACAGTCTTTGTCACTCCCCTTTGGGACATCCATGCCTTGTGAAATTCCTGATAATCCGCAAGCTCTGCAAATCCGGGATTTTCTGTTAAATCCTGTGATTTTTTTTCATTGGATATCAGTTTCCCATCTTCTGTCTGTGAAAAATCTGCAAAGTATTTCACACTCGTATTCGTCTGATACGATGTATAATACCTGTTGCTGACACTACTTCCTACCTGCATAATTCTCCTTTCTGAGGTTCCTCTGTCAGTCAGAACCTCACCACTCTCCGAAAGGACCAAGTGGTATATATCGGTAATAATTCTTTTTTCTTGTTCAAATAGAACGAAATCTGAAATTAGAGTGATACATCAATCTTTACTGCTTTTTTGTATTAAACAATTCCACCGTGCTTGTATTGCTGTTCCCGAAGCTTATCCAATGATTTTGCTCCATCCGGGCTATACAAATCTAATAACTCCAAAAAATTGCCGGTCTCCTTGCACCCATGCAATAACAGACGCATACTATCCGCATCTTTACCAAATAACATACCCAACAGACTCATATCATACTGATTTTGACTATCACTTAATATTCCCTGCTGATGTAAATCCTCCATAAAACCATAAGTACGAACCTCGGAACCTATTCGCATCGCCACATGATACAAATCCGGATCAACAGTATGAAGATAATTTAGGTAGCGTGTCTCAATATTTCTATTGGGCGTGCCGCTCATCATCCAATTAGCAATATCTTCCACAGAGGCTTCCATACCAACATCATCAAGCAAGTGCATCTGCCATCTGCCGCTTTCCGTCTTTGTAAAAGTATATTTTCCATCTTCCGAATACAATGTATTTGACCATGAGTTTTTGGGAGCCGCCTGGTCTCTGACAAGCACATTAAATGCATCCATTGCAACTCTGTCCGGGCTACACTTTTTCTCATCTGTAGGTAATTCCATTTTCCCCAATGCTACTGCAGTTTGCACCAACTCATAATCCGATATGTTTTCTCCATGATAAAAATAAGAATTTTGTTCTTTCAATTTTTCAAATGAAGCCGGTAGTTTTACTTCTGCCAACTGCTTTTTTGAAACCTCAGTCCAATCTTCTTTTTTCTTACTACCTGCTGTCTGCATCTGTACTCTCGGACCATTTGTAATCTTTGTACCATATTTTGCATTTACCATATGTTCCGTTATTGTCACATGGGCAAACTGAAATAAACTCCTTTGGTTTCCTGTCTTTCCGTAACCTTCAACTTTCACAGCATATGGAAATGATGACTCCGTATTCAAAACAGAGTAAGTACCTGTATAAAATGTATTTGTTGCTTGTATTCTCATAATATAACTCCAATTCAAACGAAAAACAGCGTCTGTTTTCACATTCAATCCTTTGAAAACAGACGCCATCCTTAGCTATTAAGTATATCGGCAAATATTCAATTATCTTTACCTGGCGGAATGAAACTATTTATCTCTGACATAGTAAGCACCTCCTACAAACGCACATCCACATGGGTATATGCAACTGTTTCCGATACAGATACCTCTACCGGCTCTGCTATATCCGTATTAACTGTTTCGGTCTTAACAGCAGCACCCACATTCTCGGTTTCTTCTGTGCCTGCCACAGTCTTATCCTCTTTTTCACCAGAGGCAGCTTCCTTCTTATCTGTTTTCTTATCTTTATCATCTGCTTTTTCAGTCTGCTGATCTGCTTTTGCAGCTTCTTCCAATTCCTTGTTCGCAGTAGCCAATGTATTCATCTGTGCTGATTCTGCTAAAGCAGCCTTCTGCTCTACTTCTGCAAGTTCCTCTTTCTTTGCCTCTACATCATCACCACGAGCTGAATCCAACTTGATTTCAGACTCCAGAACTCCGGCTCTGCCTTCCATTTTTGTAGCAACGCTACCTTGTACCTGTGCCTGAGCCATTGCGGAATCAGCAGAAATCATAGCCTTCATACTTGCCTGTGACAGACCTGTACTTTGCTTTCCAGCTTTCGGAGCAGTTTTCTTACTGCCACCAAGCATATCATCCATTGAAGATTTCTTTGCCTGCTGTTCTTTCCTCTGTTCAATCTGATGCTGTCTTAACTGATTATTCAAATCCGTAATCTGCTGCTGTATTTCCTGTCGTTTCTTCATTTTTTCTTCAATGCTCATGTCCTTGTTGGCAGAAAGCTCCTGCAACTGCTTCTGAGCATTAGCAATCTGATTCTGAATATTCTTGCTGACAGAATCTGTTGCCTTCGTCATATTCATTCCACCCG
>JAFQQI010000106.1 GCA_017411305.1 Lachnospiraceae bacterium | reverse complement strand
CCATAGACCTGCTTTGCTCTCTGTGCCATGAATAAGCTAATGGTTCCAATACCACAGTACAAATCCCAAACCGTTTCTTCACCTGTTAGTCCTGCATATTCTAACGCAAGACTATACAACTTCTCTGTCTGAATAGGATTTACCTGATAAAAGGATAACGGTGAAATCGCAAAAGTAATGCCTTCTCTTTCCTTATCTGTAAGTGCATCCTTACCTGACTCTATCTCTTCCATGGTACGTGGATGAATCACATCAGAAATAGTGCTCTCACCCCAGAGTACACGATTCTTTCTTCCCATAATAACATTTGTATTTTCCGTATTGGTGTTGATATAGATGCTGGTAACACCTTCCATACTTTTAAGTGTCTCTACTAATCTATCTTCCGCTGGCAAAGTATTTCCATTCACAATCAGACATACCATAATCTCTCCGCTTGTGAAGCCTTTTCTTATCAGAATGTGACGTACCAACCCCTGACCTGTCTTTTCATCGTAGGCACTAACCTTATTTGAACGCATATAGTCTAAAACTGTCTCTAATACCTGCTGATTCTCGGCTACACCAAGAGCACAATCCGTATTGGCAATAATGTCATGGGTTCTTCCTGCATAAAAACCAGTAATCAAATTGCCTTCCTTATCTGTTCCAACTGGAAATTGTGCCTTATTACGATAGTGATATGGATTTTCCATTCCTACAATTGGTTCCATAACACGGTCCAATAAATCGGCTGAAAATCCACCAATACGAAGCAGATGATTTCTGACCTTATTTTCCTTGAACGCAAGCTGTGCCTTGTAATCAAGTGCTTGTATCTGACAGCCACCACACTGCTTGTGATAGGCACATGCCGGCTCTACACGCTCCTTTGACGGTGTAATCACACGCATCAGTCTTGCATAGGCATAGTTCTTCTTTGCTTTCATGACCTTTGCCTCTACGACATCACCGATTACGGCATCCTTTATGAAAAAGGTAAAACCGTCCAGCTTGCCGATTCCTTCGCCATCCGTTCCCATATCTTCAATTGTTACCGTAATCATATCGTTTTTTGCATAATCTGCCATGTAAATAACCATGCCCTTTCCAAAATCGTATTTATTCCATGCCTTAATCTCTAAATAACAGAACCTCTCAAATTAGACTCAAAGAAGCGATTAAAACCTAGCCAGCCTGTTTCCTGTGTAGACTCTAAAAGTTCTGTAAAGGTTTCCATCTTTGCATCGGTATTATCTGCATAAGTTAAAGCTACTGCTTCTATAATAGCCGGTTTTTTCGGAGAACCAAACTCCAATTCTCCATGATGCGAGAGAATACAATGCTTCAACTCCATCGCAAGCATTGGTGGAAATCCTGCAATCTCTTTTATCTTTTCACTAATCATCTCTGAGCCCATTACAATGTGTCCTAAGAATTGTCCTTCGTCAGTATAATCATTTACCGGAAATGCACTGATTTCCCTTATTTTTCCCATATCATGACAAATTGCTGCAGTTAAGAGCAAATCTCTCTTTAAAATCGGATAAGCCGTGCAGTAATAATCACAAAGCTTTGTTACACTTAACGTATGCTCCAACAAACCACCAATAAAGCCATGATGTACTGTCTTTGCTGCCGATGACTTCTTAAAGGCCTGTACAAACGTTGCATCCTTTACAAAAAATGCTTCTAACAACTGTTTTAAATATGTGTTTTCAATACTTCCAATGAGTTTTAACAGCTCTGCATACATTTCTTCAATATTTTTCTTGCTGACAGGCATGTACTCACCTTCGTTGTACTCACCCTCCTGACAGAGACGTACACGTTTAACATTTACCTGCAAAGCACCGTTAAAGCTTGTTACATCACCATACACTTCTATGTAATCGCAAGCATCGAAATCTCCAATTCCAGGATTATTCGGATCCCATATTTTTGCATCAATGGTACCTGTTTTGTCCTGCAAAATAACATTGTCATAAGACTTTCCATTCTTTGTTACTGCAGAGCTCTTGAACTTACAAAAATAAATATCAAATACTCTGTCTCCATCTTTATAATCTTTAATATACTTCATGTTTTTCTATCCTTTCCTTTCTAAAATTTGTGTCTCACACAAATTTTCCATGTGAAAAATCTACCATATATGGATTTTTCACTTTCTACTCCCTAACCTGTAATTCTACTGTGAATTCCATTTCTTTGTACTCCTCCTTCGCAGAACGAAGCACGGTTATCGTTATTTCTTGATTCGCAGAATACCCTCGGATTGCATTCATATAGTCAGCCGCACTGTTAATTTCCTTATCTCCTATACGGACGATAATATCGCCCTTTTGAATTCCTTTCTTCATTGCTGGAGAATTCATATCAATATCGGATATATACGCTCCTTTAACCAGTCCAAGCTCAACCCTTGCTTCCGATGAAATATCCTGTACATATAATCCGGCATACAAAATGTCTGCTCCATTCGAAAGCTTAGTAATCATGCCCTTTAGCTCGGTAATTCCAATTGCGGATACTAAATTGGCTGTATCTTCATTATTATGTGTATTGTCAAGAATTCCTAAAACACTTCCATCCATACTAACCAGAATTCCTGTTGGATTCTTACTACCATAAATGTCCGTTGTTATCATTTTATACTGATTGTCTGGCAGAGTTATGTCATTTCCCATAGACGTTATCATTCCATAACACACACTATCTTTGTATCCTAAAATATTTCCAATTGCCATTACCGGTATTCCCTGAAGCTTTACATCATTTGAACTTGCAAGCTTCGCAACCGAAACATCCTCTAAAACATCTGATGATAGATACTTTAGTTCTACTGCAATGACAGCAAGGTCTGTATTGACATCATATTTTTTAATACTTCCCTCTGCTGTTTTTCCATTGAAAAAGGTTACATGTATTCTTTCTGCTCCCTTTAACGGAGAACGCTTGGTAAGCATTAAAAGTTCTCGGTTATTATTTGCTATTATAACCCCTGCAATTGTTCCTTCACTCTCATAAGGATTATTGAACCAATCCACATCAGATTTTACACCTGTGACAGTAACCATACTGGTCGCAACCTTCTGATAGAGTTCTTTTATACTTTGGTACATGTCTTCATAGCCTGTAATCAAATTATCTTCCTCTTCCAGCTCGCCCTGTATATCAGATTCATTTAACTCATCGCTGGTCTGATGTTCTTCACTTTCTGCTTCCTGTGTTGTCTCATCCTCTGTAAGCATATCCTCTGGTCGCATTTCATCCTTCTCCTGTGGAAATGTTACAACAATTGGCTCTTCCTCTGGATATAGCCAGTTATTTAAAACCGGCTCAAGTAATAAAAAAGTCAGGCATGCTATCAAACCAAATAATAAAGCTAACGATGCTGTGATAATCGTTCTCTGTATCAGCTTTTTCTTATTAATGGGTCTTTCTTTTATCTTCTCTTGCAGGAACTCAAAATCACTTGCCTGCGAAGGCTCATTTCTATCCGAATTTTCCTTCATAATTCCTCCGCCTTTCCAGTTCACCTCGTAGCTTTTCAGCACATCCAATTCACATAAATTTTCGTGTTTAGTGAACAGTAATTAGTATATGTTACTGTTCACTTCGTTCCAGTAACATGCAAAAATCCATCCTAAATTTGCTCCGCAAATGGATTTTTGCTTTATCAAACTACATTTTCTTACGCACTTAGCAGTAAATGCTAAGTGCTGTATGAACAGTAATTAGTATATCCGAAGAATTATTTAAAGTAAAGGAAGATGTGGAGTTTTCCTTATTTTCATGTTATGATAGAACAATCAATAAGCACGTATTTCGAAAGGATTTCTAATATATGAATGAAAAAGCGTTACGAATCTTAGAATATCAGAAAATCATTCAACTTTTAACCGATAAAGCAAGCTCCGTACCGGGAAAGGAGCTTTGTCAAAAATTAATGCCTATGACCGTTCTTGCTGACATTGAAGAGGCACAGCAGCAGACTGCCGATGCATTCAGTCGCTTAGTAAAAGGAGGACGTATTGGCTTTAGCGGCAATAAGGACATCCGCTTTAGCATAAAATCTCTTGACATCGGAAGCAGTCTTTCCGCGCCGGAATTACTAAAAATTGCTGCCTCCCTTGCTTGCGCAACCAAGGCAAAAGCCTTTGCAAGAGGAGAACGTGATGAAGAGATAACCGACAGCTTAGAGCCTCTTTTCAATGACTTAGAGCCTCTCACTCCTCTTCAAAATGAAATTAACCGTTGTCTGATTTCTGAGGAAGAGGTTGCCGATGATGCAAGCTCCACCTTGAAGCATATCCGTAGAAGCATTCAGCAAACCAATGATAAGATACATTCTCAGTTAAACAGTATGGTAAATACCAGCTACCGCACGTATTTACAGGATGCCGTTATTACTATGCGTAATAACCGTTATTGCATTCCTGTAAAAGCAGAACACAAGGGAAATGTTCCCGGTATGGTACATGACCAGTCCTCTACCGGCTCTACCCTTTTTATTGAGCCTGCTGCTATTGTTAATTTGAACAATCAACTAAAAGAGCTGGCGCTTCAGGAACAGGACGAAATCGAGGTAATCCTCGCTACCCTAAGTGCCCAGGCTGGCGAACATACCGAAGAGCTCATGCAAAACTTCAAGATACTCACACAGCTTGACTTCATTTTTGCAAGAGCTTCGCTTGCCATTGACATGAATGCTTCCAGACCGTTGTTCAATACCAATCACTATATTCATATTCGTAAGGGACGTCATCCTTTATTGGATAAGAAAAAGGTTGTTCCAATTGATATTATGCTCGGACGTGATTTTGATTTATTAGTTGTTACTGGTCCAAATACAGGTGGTAAGACCGTTTCTTTAAAAACAGTCGGACTATTCACACTCATGGGGCAGTCTGGACTTCATATTCCTGCATTAGACCGTTCTGAATTGGCCGTTTTCCATGAGGTATATGCCGATATCGGTGATGAACAGAGTATTGAGCAGAATCTTTCTACCTTCTCTGCCCATATGACCAATACCATTTCTATTTTAGAGCATGCAGATGAGAATTCCTTATGTCTCTTTGATGAGCTTGGTGCCGGAACTGACCCAACAGAAGGTGCTGCGCTTGCCATAGCTATTTTAAAGCACTTGCATGAT
>JAFQQI010000105.1 GCA_017411305.1 Lachnospiraceae bacterium | reverse complement strand
CTATATTAGGAATTCCCATTATAGGCAAAAGTGCTTTGTGAATTTTAGCTCCGCTTGCATACATACGTGAACTTTTTCCTGCGGCTAGTATAATTGCATTCATTCTTTTCTCCAATCGATAATAAGGAATTATCCTTTATTCACCTCAATCAGATTACGTGGATGCTTTTGCTCAAGAATTTCCTTTTGTTTTAATTTAGACACATGAGTGTATATCTCTGTAGTGCTGATGGAGCTGTGTCCTAGAATTTGCTGAATATAGCGAATATCGACATCCTGCTCAAGTAAATGAGTGGCAAACGAATGGCGAAACATATGTGGGGTAATATGTTGGCTAATACCGGCAAGCGTTGCGTAATGATTGATCATATAACGCACAGATTGGTCTGACAGCTTTTGCTGCAAGCGGTTTACAAAAAAGTATCCACATGCACTAATATCCGTATGGAAGCTGTTCTGATAGCATTCTAAGGCAGAAATGACTTCCGGATTACCGATATGTATGATACGTTCTTTAGCCCCTTTTCCGTATATTAAAATGGTATTATTTTTGAGATCAATATCTGAAGGTTTCAGTGAGCATAGCTCAGATATCCGCATGCCGGTCGCAAATAGCAATTCAATGACTGCGATATCACGAATACAACATCGCTTTTGATATTCAGATACTGCGATTTCTCTTTGCTTATAGAGAGTTGTGAGAAAAGATTGTATGGAATGCAGAGGAATTGTTTTAGGGAGTAGTTTTGCTTCCCGAAAACGTATTTCCAGTTTGGCAAAAGGATTTTCTTGAATGATTTCCTTGTATTCCATATGGCGAAAGAATGCTTTCAAACTTGCTATTTTTCTTTTGACAGTTTTAGATTTATAATGTTTATGTAGATGAGTGATATAGCTGTCTATAAGTTCTTTGGATAAGCAATCAGGAATCTTAGAACAGAAACGATGGTATTGCTTTAAATCTATTTGATATGCTTTTAATGTTTTAGGGTCCAAACGTTTTCTGTACCTGCAATATTCCAGATAATTATGAATGTAATGGTTTAGTGTAATCATGTTGGTTATTTCTCCTTTTTTTAATAAGTGAAGCAAAGAAAGACTGGGGTGGTTGCAAATGAAGCTTATTCGGTCAAGCTTATAAAATAGATGCCACAGAAAGTTGTTTATATGGTATCATAGATATCAGAATAATACTTTTATTTCGAAAAGCTATATTAAGCCGACAAAAGAAAAGGGGAATGAAAAATGAGAAAAAAGAAGAATTATCAAAAAGAAAATCTGGAAAAATTAGATCAAATCATAGAAAATACAAAACCTCGAAAAGAAAAACCGTATGTAAAAATAGGTATTATTGTTGGAATTATTGCTTCATTAATGGCAATATTAGGGATTCCGTCTATAAAGGGGTATTTAGAAGAACACCGGCAGGAGCAGGCAGAGGAATATAATAATATTGGATTGGAATATTTCAATCAAGGAGATTATGACGAGGCAATTGAATATTTTGATAAAGCGATAGCGATGGAAAAATATGATATTGAAGATATGGATGTATGTTATCATAACCGTGGGCGTGTATATTCTGAAAAAGGAGAATATCAAAAGGCAGTAGAGGATTATACATCAGCACTGAGTATTAATGAAAAAGCAAAATACTTTTCGGATAGAAGTTTGGCTTACGAAAGGCTGGGAGAGAATATAAAGGCATATGAGGATGCTGTAAGGGCAGCAGTAGGGATACTGGGAGGAAATTAGTTTATGCCAAAAAAGAATAATGAAAGAGGGGAATTGTATGGAACCAGGAGGATGGATTTCCCCGGGTGCGTTCAGCAATCACATTCATGACATTACGAGACAGGATATTGAAAATCTTTTAAAACTTGCAGACGAAGAAGACGCATGGAGTCAAAGGGTGAAAGATGAAGTAGAGTATTATGACAAGCATCCGGGGGAAGGCGGTCCTATTTTTATACAGCAAACGAGAATAACGAATACAGCCGGTACTACAATCAGATTCCCTTATGGAGATATTATTACCTTCAGAAGTAAAAGGCATCTGTTCCGTGGAGAAAATCAGGATTTTGGGACATCCATACCGAGCTTAAACCGGAAATTAAATAAATTATCTAAAGTAGATGCAGAGCTTTATCGTGCCATTGCTAATATGCGTATCAACCAGTTCTCGCGATTCATATGGAAGATTAATTTGATTCCCTATTGGGACGCAACCTTAAGTGATATTAATTATAAGGCGTTGGCACAACATTATGGATTTGAAACCCATCTGCTTGATTTGACCAATGACTTCAAAACGGCATTATTCTTTGCCACCTGCACCTATGTGCCGGAAACAGACAGCTACAGGCCGCTTACAAAAAAGGATATAAATACATCGAATAGGGCACAGTATGGTATGATATTTCATTCTCCCGACTGGGTGATTGACTTCCTAAATGGCAGTTCCTTTTTGACATGGAGCTGTAAGCATGAAAAGGACAAACGAAACTCGCCTTATTTAATTGATTCGGGAGATTTGGACGGGATAGCGTTTCAAATAGGCTTTCAGCCATTTATGCGTTGCCACCATCAGAGTGGTTACGTTTTCCCTATGAGAAATGAAGTGATTTTACAACAGAACGAAAAATTTGAAAAGCTTAGATTTAAGCAATCGGAAGACCTATCGCAGTATGTGTATGAGATGATGGATGGCGGGAAAAAGGTATATCCCAATGAGGGAATTAATGACGCCTTGGATGTATTAAGACTTATTCAAAGCGCTGTTGTTTTTTCTGAGGAAGATGTGAAAGAGGTCTACGAAGAAGTTGATAAATCTGTTTTCAGTAGCTTTGATTTGTTCAGCGAGGCGTTGCTAAAAACCAATGTAGCAGGTAGACCGATTCAGATTGTGCCTAATGAAGTAGAATATCCGATGGATAAAGGACTGCTGGAAAGAATAAATGACCGTTATGATAACGTGGAAGAGATATTAAAACCCATTGGCGGAAAGTTTTATACATTACCGGAATGTAGAGAATGGAGACGGCAAAGATGCATCCAAATATATGGACGAGAGATTGATTAATGTTGCAACACGCATATTTCATTTTTATTATTGAACACTTCGTTAATTTGGGTAAAAAAATAAAAAAGTATTTGAAATATATAGAAAAGAGGATGATAATGGAATAAAACAAAAGACTGCACTAAACAGACGGAGAAAAAACATGGAAAGACCGGATCACTCTTTTGTACAGAATGTTGTAGGTGCCAATGTAAGGAAATACCGACTGGAAAGAAACTGGAGTCAACAGGATCTTTCCATGCGGCTACAGCGAAGAAAAACATACATCTGCCGAGGCTCCATTTCCAGAATTGAACGTCAAGAGCGTTCGGTAGCTGATTATGAGCTTTGGACATTAGCAGAGGTATTTGGAGTATCCATTTATGACCTGTACAAAACCGAAACCAAATAGAAAAATCAGAGCCGCTCTATCAAAAGAAATAGAACGGCTTTTTTTGTGTGTGCAAAAATTGGAAATATTTGGTAGACACAGAAGGAATTTTGCCCGTATAATGAACAAAGGGGCTTACAAAGGATAAAGGGGGAAATTATGAAAAAAGTAGTACTGATTGTTGAAGACGATGCAGACCAGTTGGAAATGCTAAGGCAGCTGGTTTGGAAAACAAATGAAAACACGGAAATTTATACCGCAGACAACGCCATGCAAGCATACAAAATTTTCATGGAAAAGACGATTGATGTGTTGTTGGCAGATATTATTTTGGATACAAGCCGGCCGGGAGATGTTTCGGGTATTCATCTGGTAGAAAGCTTCCGTAAGGTGCCGAAGTATATGTTTACACCGGTAATATTTGTGACCTCACTGGAAGACCCAACTATGTATGCTTATACGGATTTGAATTGTATCGGTTATATTGAGAAGCCGTTTGACCCAAAGCAAATCATGAGGCTGGTAGAAAGAGCACTGAATAATACTACGATGAGAGAAAAGGAGGTGTCCCTGTCTTTTCGGAAGGATGGTATCTGGTATCCTATCAGAGTGGAAGAGATTGTGTATATGGAAAGTATCAAGCATATCATGCACATTCATCTGAAAAACGGTTCTGTCCCGGAGTTTCCCTATGTCACATGTAAGCAAATCATGGAAGAATCTGACGTAGGACCGCTGGTGCAATGTAACAGAAGCACTATAGTAAATAAAGACTATGTCGAAAGCATTGATATTCAAAATAAGTATATTGTGTTTAAAGATAATCTGGGCCGGGTGGATATCGGCGTTACTTATAAGAAAAAGATAGCAACGGAGTTTGGAAATGGTAGTTAGTTTAGGTAATTTGTTGGAAATATGGGCGTTTATTAGTTGTTTACATTATTTATATCGAAGGAATATTAAATATGATGTGATTACATGCGGTATAATGTTTGTTGAAGTGATTTTGATGCAAGCAATATATTTTTTTCAAATAGATAGGCAGTGGACATGGCTGATATATGTAGCTATTATTATTTATTGTTTATATAAATTTGAAATGAGTTTACGAGTAGCGGTTATAAATTGTGTTATTTGTATAATGATTACAGGTATCATACAGACGACACTGATGTTATGCTTTTATAGCTTGAATTTTTTTAATAGAGTGGCGGCGATAGATTCATTAATAATAAATGCAATGTTGCTTATTATTATTAAAATTTTTGTAAGTAGAATTAAGATTTATAAAATTTCACTTGCTTTACAAAGCAATGAAAAAATTATTGTGTTATCGCTACTTGTTATTATTGTCAGCGTAATATTTTGCTTATTGAACTATAAAAAAGATGAAGGACTTGATGTGGCATATTATGCCATTCTGATAGTTGGCGTTATTCTTATATTAGTTACAGGCGTTGATATTGGAAAACACAAATTAAGAGCAAGGCAGGCAGAGCGAGAACTACGAGTATATAAGTTATACGAAAAATCATTTCAAAGCTTAATAGAAGACATTTGCATGCGTCAACACGAATTTGATAATCACATTAATACGATATACAGCCAACATTACCTACATCATACTTATGATGCGTTAGTGGAAGCACAAAAGAAATATTGTAAAGATATAGTGCAAGCGAATTCTTTCAATAAATTATTGTCAAAAGGCAATCCTATCGTTTTGGGATTTTTGTATGGTAAATTTTCTGAAGCAGAAAAATTAGGGATTGATGTTGAGTATAAGGTTAAGATAGGAAATGTTGAAAGCAATGTGCCAATATATAAAGTTATAGAAATACTGGGTAACCTTTTAAATAATGCAATAGAAGCACTGGAAAGAACGCCGGATTTCAATAAATTGAAAGTAATAATGATGGAAAATCAATATGAAATAACTATTGATGTTAGCAATGAGTGCAAAGGTATTACATATGAACAGGTGCAGAATTTTTTTAAAAAAGGTTATAGTAAGAAAAATGGAAATCATGGATACGGTTTATATAATGTAAATAGAATTTGTGAAGAATACAAACTTGTATTGGAGACCTCGATTAAGAAAACAGAAACTGCTGATAGGCTTCATTTTACAATAATTATAAATAAGCCCCTTTAAATATAAAGGGACTTTGTTTATAGCCTATTCTTCTGAAGGGTAAGGGTACTCACCTAAAAAAACCATGCTAGGTATATCGCAACCAATAAACCAAGAAAATGCCATACAAGCACACAGCATAGGTTTTGTCCATGCAATTAATTTCTGCTTCATTTCTGTACTCCTTTCTTTAAGATTTTGGCGTACACAAGCTGCAGCGAGTGTACGATGATAACCCAGTAACAAACGATAAGATATTTGTTATCAGGGATTATGCTCATTACAATAGCGAAAATATAGATAATCAGGAGGGCGCGGATGCGTCCTCTTTTTTTCTGTTCTTCTGTCAAAGGCATATGAATATCAGAAGTTACGGGACCCCACTTGTAATTGATGTACAGACAAATCGGTAAGGATATGATTTGCACGACGATTGGAAGGGGAATCATGGGTAACAGTTTGATGCAAACGAATATATAAGCGCAGGAGGACAATAAACAGGTGAAATAAGTCTTGCAATGCAGACCGCCTGTGCTGGTGCGCATCAGCAGAAGCATGATAATTGCCGCAAAATAGAGTGGCAACTCTTTTCTGAAAAGCACTCCCATAATTACCATTTTGCTAAGTTCACCTAATAGAGTTTTAAATAAGTAACCTAGTTGAGCAATCTGATAATCTGTAAAGTTGTAATTCTTCTTTAAAAAGTCTTTCATGTGTTTCCTCTTTTGCTCCTGTATAGGTGTATTATAGGGGCAAAAAAACGGCATTCTTACGGGATTGACTGAATGTGTCAGAATCTTGAAAGAATGCAACTAAACGGGAAAATAATGAGGTAAAAGCACCATTCAGAAAGAAAATAGAACAATTCAGAAAAATTAAGATGCTCTTTCGGAAGAATATGGGATAATACATTTTTATAGGAACAATAGGTATAGAAAGAAGGAACTATAGACCGTTTGTATCCGGGCAGAAAAAATGTAAAATTTGGTAAAAGGGGATAAGTAGCATGATACAGAAAGAGAAAGCCATCGGCGAGAGAATTAAGTACTTAAGAGAAAACAGCAATTATACCCGTGATGCATTTGCAGAGAAGGTTGGTATTTCGGCTAAGTTCCTTTATGAAATTGAAATGGGCAGAAAAGGATTTTCGGCAGAAACACTGGTGAAAATCGCACAGGCGGTATCCGTCAGCAGTGATTATGTCATGCTTGGGCGTGAAGCAGAGAATAAGGCAACTGACGATATTATGGAGATTTTGGCAAGCCTTAATCCGCAGCAGCTTGAGCAGGTCAGAGAAATTTTGAAGTCAATTCAGAAGCTGTGCATTTAGATGGCAATGTGGGGGAACAGGCATGAAGATTACAGTAGCAATATTAGATAAAGATGCAGCATTCCGTGGGATGATGCTTGAGAAATTAAGCCGTCTGGCAAAAGAATATGATTTTGAAATGTGCATTAACGGATATAGTACGCCTAGGGAGTTAGAGGAGAATGAACTGCCCTTTGATTTGTTGATGATGGATACTACCTTTGAGGCCCCTTTTGAGGACGGCATTGAATGGGTCAAAATGCAGGCACCCTCTTTGCGCTATTTGCAACTGATGTATGTATCGGATGAGGAAGATAAGGTATTTGATGCCATAGGAACCGGGCCTGTTGCATTTATCAGAAAGAGCAGCTTGGAAACAGATTTACCTAAAGCGCTGCGCAGATACAGAGAAAAATTGGATTCTATGCCGGAGTTTGTAGTTGTTGCAGAAGGACGGAAGCGCCACGTATATATGCCGGATGAAATTATTTATTTTTATTCAAACGGGCATTACATCGATATTTTCTCTACAGATGGGGAAAAGAAGTGTATCCGGGGAAAGATGGATGATATTGAGAGATATTTGTCTGTTTACGGATTTTTGCGAATCCATACCAGCTATTTGATAAATATCAGACATATTGATAATGTGGACAGGAAAAAGATTTACTTGTGTAATAAAAAGATGATTACTCCCAGCAGGAAGTACCAGAAGTATGTCTGGGAGAAACTGAAAATATATGATTATGAAGGAATAGAGGAAGAGTAAGAAAGGTGCGGCATATTAATAGCCGCACCTTTTGCTAATCAGATATCTGGGTCTTCCTTTAATTTCATCATAAATTCTGGAAATATAATGTCCAATCACACCGAGGCTGATCATAAGTACACTGCCAATAATCAGCTGCAGGAGAATAACAGTGGTGAAACCTTCCAGCGCTGTGCCGGTAAAATACCGGTACAGAGAATGGGCTGCAAATATAACAGAAAACAGCAACATAATCCATCCCATAAAGGTGACAAACTGCATAGGTGCACCGGAGAAGGAAGTAATATTCCGGATGGCGTATTTGGTAAGGCTCCACATAGACCATTTGGAGTCTCCTACGGTCCGCTCCTGAACCTCAAAGGAAACAGAGGTGGTTTTAAAACCAATCCAGGAAGAAAGTGCGCGGAAGAATGGTGCCCGTTCCGGCATAAGCAAAAGCGCATCCATGGCTCGTCTGTCAAGAAGCTTAAAGTCGGAAGCATTAGCCATATCAATATCGGTTACCTTGCTGATGATACCGTAAAAGCTGTTGGCACAAAGCTTGTGAAAAGCAGATTCCTTTCCGCGGGAAGCTTTGACACCTTCCACCACTTCATAGCCCTGCTCCCAGAAACGGTACATTTCCACGATGGTTGCCGGCGGGTGTTGGAGATCACAGTCCATAATAACGCAACATGCTCCGGATGCATTCTCGAGTCCGGCAAAAATAGCAGATTCTTTCCCAAAGTTTCTGGAAAAGGAAATACCGCGGATTTCGCTATGGGATTTGGACAGTTCTGAAATATTGGCGTAAGTCATATCCTTGGAACCGTCATCTACAAATAGTAATTCAAAGGGGATATTTGCCCCATCAAGAATCTCTTTTACCGTATGAAAAGTTTTGGAAATCATATCCTGCTCATTGTAAGCCGGAATAATCACAGAAAGTAATTTATCGTTTTGCATATAGATGCCCCTTATGTTGTTTTTAACCACATACTAAGTATATATGAGAAAAAAATGTTTGGCAATGTTTTTGCACGGAAATTATGGTCAAGAAGGTGTCGGTATGCTAAAATACTAAAGGAATGAGAGGTAGTGGATATGAAAGCATTAGATGTGAATAAAACTTATTTAGTAACCGGCGGCGCCGGATTTATCGGCTTTTTTCTGTCAAAGGCCCTTTTGGAAAAGGGAGCGAAGGTAATCGGTATTGACAATATGAACGATTATTATGAGGTTTCCCTGAAGGAAGACAGACTTGCCATATTAAAAGAATTTGAAAATTATAGGTTCATAAAGGCAGACATTGCGGATAAAGATGAAATGTTTCGTGTATTTGAAGAATATAAGCCGCAGGTGGTAGTGAATTTGGCAGCACAGGCAGGGGTGCGTTACAGCATTGATAACCCTGATGCCTATATTCAGTCAAATTTGGTGGGCTTTTTTAATATATTGGAGGCCTGCAGACATTTCCCTGTGGAGCATCTGGTATTTGCATCGTCCAGTTCTGTATACGGCGGCAATAAGAAGGTGCCCTTTTCCACAGAAGACCAGGTGGATAAGCCGGTAAGTTTATATGCGGCTACCAAGAAGTCCAACGAGCTGATGGCTTATTCTTACAGTAAGCTTTACAAGATTCCTCTTACGGGCCTTCGCTTCTTTACGGTTTACGGTCCTATGGGAAGACCGGATATGGCATACTTTAAATTCGCCAAAAAGATTATGAAGGGGGAACCGATTCAAATCTATAATAACGGTGATATGCGACGTGACTTTACCTATGTGGATGATATTGTAACCGGAATCGAGAATATCCTGTGCAATCCGCCGGCGACAGATGAAAATGATGCATATTACAAAATATACAATATCGGAAACAATCAGCCAGAGAAGCTGATGGATTACATCGCTACATTGGAAAGATGTCTCGGAAGAGAAGCAAAGAAGGAATTTCTGCCCATGCAGCCCGGCGATGTATATGAAACCTACGCGGATGTCAGCGAACTGATGAAGGATTTCGGCTTTAAACCGGCCACAACCATTGAAGAGGGGCTTTCTAAGTTTGCTGAGTGGTTTTTGGAGTATTACAATAATAGAGAAATGTAAGTTCTAAAACCGGAAAAAAAGCGTAAACTATTAAGGAGAACAGTATCTGAAAAAGATATTAAGATTTCATTAAGGTTGGCGAAAGAATCCTTAAAAAACAGGGAAAGTACTATTATTTTGAAAAAAATATGATATGCTTATACAGAAAAAGCGTAAATGGCGTTGCTTTGGAAACAGAAAAGAGGCGATGATTATGAAAAAGTTAAAAAGAAGTATAAGTATTTTTACCATAATGATAATGCTGATGACAGCGGCTTTGGGATGCGGAAGGACTGTTGAAGAAGAGCCGGATGACAACGTGTTATCAGACAATATTATTTTGACCGAAACAGGAGAAACCCTGATTCTGCCTCAGGAAAGTGAGCAGGACAGTCCTCATGAACAGTTGATGTCGGGAGGAGAAGAAGAGTCGGAATCACAGTATGTGCAGGAAGAAATTGTTTCGCCCAATGTTGATGTGGATATTCCCCATCAGGAGCAGGTGATTACCGAGGAAGACCAGACAGAGCCTCATGGCAGTGATTTGCAAATTGTTTTTCTGGGAGATAGTATCTTCGACAATAACCGTGACGGAACCGGAGTGCCGTATTTGACTGCGGTGCAGTGTAATGAGGCGGATGTATATAATCTGGCAATCGGCGGAACCAGCGCTACGATTGAATGGGGAGAAGAGTCCAGCAACGAGTTGTGGACGTCACGCTCTTTGGTGGGAATAGTAAAAGCCATGAAAGGCGACATTCCTACAGACATATTTGCAGGCACCAGAGCAAAAGAAATTTTAGATAATCCCGATGTTGACTTTTCCCAGACAGATTATTTTATTGTAGAATACGGGATTAATGATTTCTTCAGGGCGGTGCCACTGGATAATTCTGAAACACTGTTTGATTTTCACACTTATGCAGGCGCGCTGAGATACGCGATGTCTAATTTGAATGAGATTGCAGGGGATGCAACTATTATTGTGTGTGGACCCCATTACTGTCAGTTTTTTAATGGTAATCAATTTATTGGTGATGGAAATGTATTAAATACAGGACATGGTACGCTATTTGATTATAAGGGTATTAGCCAGTATGTTGCAAAAGAACAACAGGTAATATTCTTTGATGCCTACATGGACTTAGGAATTGATGGATATACTGCGGAAGATTATCTGGAGGATGGGGTTCATTTGACCGAGGCTGGCAGACAGCTTTACGCAGATGCATTGGCGAAAATCATTATGGATTATGAGGAAACTAAGAATAACTAATTTGAAATAAAATCAAATTGGTATGAATGAAAAAGGAAGGCGTCGCCCGGTTTTGCCGGTACGACGCCTTTTTGCCGAGATAACTAATCTTTTTTTTTGCGCAAGCGTGTTACAGTGGAGGAAATCAATTCTATCAACTTCCAAAATCCCCATGCAGCCATAGGAACGCATATGACAAAATAGCCCAGTCCATATCTGCCACCGGCTTCCCAAATCAGGTGGAAGAAATAACCACCAAAAACACTTAAAGGAAGTAAAGTGTTAGCAAGTTTGCGCTCACGTAAGTGATAAAAAGCAAATATACTACTGCCAAGAAGAATTATAAAGTGATAAAGGTTCATGATGCCCTCTACCAAAAATCTGCCGTTTCCGTAAATCAAATATAGAGCCAGCTTGGAATGGTCATCCCGATGGCGACTATACCACTCTACAGTAATTTGTGCCTGATATCCCGGGTCATTCCACTGGGAAATGAATTTCTTGTAAAAGAAATGTAATCCTGATTTTGGTGCGGCAATAAAACCGGATAAAGAGTCCTTGATGGAGGCGATACATGCTTGGGTGGTGGCATCTGCATTATGGTCATTTTGGGTATAAATTCCCCAATTATAACTGTTATACCAGCCGTTTTCGATGTATTCATTTTCCTGTAGCCCCATGGCAACCCAGGCAATCTTTGGAATTCCGGAAGGAATGCTGTCAAGGCCTGCCGCATGGGCATAATAGGAATTGATTCCGGTGTTAATTAACGAATGACTGCATATAAGGAGTATGGAAAACAAAACAGCAAATTTGTCTTTGGACTGTATCGCATGCAACAACAAAATCAGTATTACGGCAATTAATATTACGGAGTTATTGGATTTCAGTACAATGGCAAAAGCCATGCAAAGCGCAGCCGGAAGAGCATAAAGCTTTCGCTTGGTATTCAGATATCGGATGGCGTAATACATTGCAGGAAGTACCAGACCTAACCCGGGGATATCGCCATAAATAAATGTGCTGTACAGATATAGCGGCAACAGTCCCATGCAAAGCAAGGATAAGATGACCCGGACCTGCAGTTGGGGAAACAGTTCTTCCGTAATACGATGGAGATAGTATACGGCAGAAAAGATAGCAACTACATTCAGCAATTGTAATACAATAAAATTTTCAATGCCAAACAGATAATAGACGATTTGAAATAATCCAATCATACCAAGCTGGTGTGGATAGTGGGCCAAGTAACCGTCTCCAAGGAATTCGGAATAATCACCCTTTAAAAAGGAAATGGCAATGTTACTTAAGTGTCCGCTGTCGCAGGATACTCTGACGCGGAAAAGAAAAATGATAAACAGACTGATAATAACAGTCCACACCAAGGCAGTCCGTTCCAGCAAAGTACATAGCCTTGGGTTGATTTCTTTCTTCTTGAAAAAGAAGAAACAGAAGAAAAGAAAGAGAGCTGTTAATACCAATAACAAAAGGGGAGAATCCGCCTTATACAATGGTTTCTCCGTGTCCTGATAAAGCTCCATATAAGTGGTTTGAAACATGGAAAACAGCATGTTTGCCGTAACCAGTACGAAAAAGGGAATTAGGTATACAAGTGTCAGAAGATATATGAATTTGTCTTTCTTGGCCATTGATTTCAGAAATTTCATTCTTGTTCTCCGTGGCGGGTTCCCTTCCGGGAACTGCCTATTCAGATGTCGTTTAAGTCTAGTAATAGTATAGTAGTTTCCTAGATGTTTTTCAAGCTGTTTTCTTGACCAATATTCTATAACGTGATACCATTTAAAGGAGTATGCAAAGCAATCATTTGGGTGGATTTCGGATGGATAAAAGGCTTGAAATAAAACTGTATATTGTGCCTACGGTTTTGCTCATAGTATATCTTGTGTTTAACGGCATTTTGCTGATTGGTCATGAGATGTGGCGTGACGAGGCAAATGTATGGCTGATAGCTAGGGATATGACTCCCTGGCAGTTGTTTAAAGAAATCAAATATCAGGGGCATCCCTGCTTGTGGTATTTAATAGCCATGCCTTTTGCAAAGCTGGGATTTCCGTTTCAAACCCTTAGTGTCCTCAGCTTTTTGGTTATGGTGGTGGCGGTAGCTGTTTTGTGCTATAAAGGGCCGTTCCACCCGGTGACGAAAGCAGTAGTACTGCTCAGTCCCATGATGACATATTATTACCCGGTTGTAGCTAGAAATTATTGTTTGGTAGCTTGTTTATTAATCCTTTCGGCTTATTTCTATCCGAAACGAAAGGAAAAGAGTTTGTTATTCGGGTTTCTTTTGGGGCTTTTGGTACAGTCAGATATCATTGCCCTTGCACCGGCAGGACTGATTTCCTGTATGTGGCTTTGGGAATGCGTGGCGGAAAGTGTGAAGCAAAAGAGACTAAGGCCGCTACTGACAGGAGCCAAGGGACTGTGGCTTCCCCTTGCAAGCGTTGGACTTTTGGCATTGCAGTTTTATGGGGTGTCAGATAGCCCGGAGTACCAAATGAGGGTACTTTCGGTCGGAGAAATGCTGCAGGAAATCAAAAGCTTTTCATTTCATATATTGACCAGAATGACAGGACAGGGCGAGAGGTTTGGATTTTTACTGATACTACTGTTTGCGGCAGCAGGAATTCTGCTTTCGGTAAAAGCGAAAAATGCATGGCCAGCCATTATGGCAGCAGGTGCTTTTTTGTTTGAAGCAGTTTTTAGTGTGATGGTATATCAGCTTCATATCTGGCACTATATTGCAATTTGCTTTTCTCTGATTTGGTGCTTTTGGGTGTATGCCGGATGGAAGAATACCGTCGGAAGGATAATTGCAGAAGGCTTATTGGTACTACTTGGTATTACCATGTTCCTTAGATGGAATTCACCGGAAGAGAACTCAAGTCTTGCTAATGCATGGAGCGGACTTTATTCCGATGGCGTCCATGTGGCAGAGTACATGAAGAGAAATGTTGGTAAGGATGAAATCATCCTGTCAACGGACATTATCGAAGCAGCTACGGTACAGGCGTATTTGGGGAAGGAATATACCTTCTATTATGCCGGAATCGGTGAGACGGCGACTTATGCCAATTATACCGAAGAACAAAGCCGGGGAGTTGACTACGGGGAGTTTCTAACATGGATGACAGAGAGCTTCCCTGACAGGGAATATGTTTACTTATTGAAAAGCCCTACCAACTGTGTGCATGATATTCCGGATGATGTGAAAGCTCAGTGGGAGCTTTGCTATCAGACAGCAGAAGAAACTGCACGTGGAGAGGAATACAGTCTATATAAAATCGCATTGCGGGAGTAGTGTTTATGGATAAAAGTTATGATAAAATCATTATCGGTGCCGGTTTATACGGGTTATATGCGGCAAGATTCTGCGGCATGCGGGGAGAAAAGGTACTGGTACTGGAATATGACAAAGCACCCTTTGAACGTGCCACCTATATTAATCAGGCCAGGGTTCATATGGGCTACCACTATCCCAGAAGCTTAACCACGGCCGTGAAATCGGCAGGATATTTTAAACGGTTTGTGGAGGACTTCGGCTTTTGTATTCATGATAAATTTGACCAGGTGTATGCTACGTCCGAGCAGTTCTCATGGACCAATGCAAGGCAGTTTATGGATTTTTGTAAGGCGGCAGGAATTCGCTGCGATGAAGTGGCTCCTTCCCGTTACTTCAAGCCGGGAATGTGCGATGGTGCCTTTATGACAGAAGAATATACCTATGATGCCAAAATTCTTCAGAAGTTTTATGAGGAAGAATTAGAAAAGTTTCCGGGGGTAACCATTGTTTACGAAGCAAGAATAGAACGGATTGTAAAAGAGGCAGAAGAGTTTGCGATATTTTTAGAGGGTGATGAAAGTGTAAAAGCCCCCTTTGTACTGAATGCTACCTATGCATCGGTAAATCAGGTGATTGATAAACTGGAGGGTGTGGACAAGGAGTTTTTTAATATCAAATATGAGCTTTGCGAAATTATTCTTTGCAGGCCGTCTAAGATGCTGGAAGGTACGGGAATTACGGTAATGGACGGGCCCTTCTTCTCCATCATGCCCTTTGGAAAAACGGGATACCATTCCTTAACATCGGTAACCTTTACTCCTCATGTGACTTCCTATGAGGCAGTGCCAACCTTCGGGTGTCAAAAAGGGTTAACGAAAGAAGCGGACTTTATCTGTACAGGCAGCAGACTGGGCAATTGTAATCTTTGCCCCCACAAGCCGGATTCGGCGTGGCCTTATATGTCTCATTTGGCAGATAAATATATGAAAGAGGACTATGCTTATACCTATCAGGAGTCATTGTTCTCCATGAAGCCTATTCTTAAGTCTTCGGAGGTAGATGACTCAAGACCGACAGCTATCAGGGTACTTAGTGAAGGACCTACTTTCATCAGTGTGTTATCGGGTAAGATTAATACGGTTTATGACCTGGATGAATATTTAAAGTAAGGGAAAGAGAAGGAAGAAGATGCAGAAGGAAAAGAAGTTTATCTCATTGGTAGTATATCTTCATGATGTAGAAGATTATATTGAATATTTTTTGGATAAGATTCTGCCGGTATGTGACAGCCATTTCCAGGAGTTTGAAATGGTATGTGTAGATGACGGATGCACGGATGATACGGTGGAAAAGTTACGGACATATATTGAAAAGAATCAAATAAAAGCAATGGTAAATGTGGTTCATATGAGCTTTTTCCAGGGATTGGAAAGTTCCATGAATGCAGGGCGTGATATTGCCATTGGCGATTTCGTTTATGAGTTTGATGATGTGTTTGTGGACTATGAACCGGAGTTGCTGATTCAAGTATATGAGAAGCTTTTGGAAGGAAATGATATTGTTGCAGCCAGAAGCAAAGGAAAGCTTAGATTGTCGTCCAAGCTGTTTTATGCACTATATAACAGTACCAGCCGTGCCAAAGGAAAAATCGGACCGGAAACCTTCCGTATCGTGTCAAGACGCGCCATTAACAGAATTAAATCCATGGGTCAGTATATTCCTTACCGTAAGGCAGTGTATATGAACTGCGGATTGAAAAATGACACCATTGCCTATGAAAGCAAGGATAAGGACGCCAGAGTAAAAAATAAAATTGTAGCAAAAGAAAGAACTACCCTTGCGCTGGATTCTTTTATTTACTTTACCAATGCTATGGAAAAGACATCAGCGGTAATCAGTGGTTTATTCCTGTTTTTAACGGTAGGTATGGGAATGTATGTCATCAGTGACTTTTTTAATTCCAATAAGCCGGTGGAAGGCTGGCTTTCTACCATGAGCTTTTTGGCATTGGGCTTTTTTGGAGTATTTGCACTTCTGACTATTATTTTGAAATATATGTCAGTGATGCTGAATTTGATATTCAGACAGCAGAGGTATCTGGTGGCTGAAATAGAAAAGGTGGTTAAAGGTTGAAAAAGATACATTGGCTGATGCTTTTTTGTTCCTGTATCATTGTGCTTTTTTCCTGCTTGATGTCTTTAAGGTTGACGGATTATGAGGAATTAATTCTTGATAGTCTGTCATTAGAGTACCGGGCAGGCGGACAGGAGGTTTCACTGGCACTTTGGAAGGATGAATCGGATGGGGCATATTATTTGTTTTTACCGTCCCGGTTTGCAAAGGCAGAAGAAGGTTTGCTCTTGTGCTATGAGGATTGGAAGGGCACTCTGAAGATTGATGATACTGTGATACAAAATCAAGATAAGTGGGCAGATAACGGTCAGGAAGAAATCCATAAGCTGGAGGTTTATGATAAGAAGGGACAGTGCCGGTTAAGTACTACACTACAAGTACTTGCTTCAGAAAATATTCCGTCCTTGTTCGTATCCGTAGAAGCACAAAAAGACTTACTTAAGATAGAAGAGTTTGAAAATAAGAAGTATATTGAAGCAGGCTCGGCAGTGATGATAGATGAGGAAGGAAACTTCCTTTGGCAGGAAGAGCTTAGCGAATTTAAAGTCAGAGGAAACTTAACTGCAGCTTATGAGAAAAAGCCCTTCACCTTTTCCTTTCATGAGCCAAGGGAAGTGTTGGGAATGGAGCCGGCAATGAAGTGGAACTTGCTTGCCAATTCTACTGACGGCTCCTATATTCGAAACAAGATTATCAGGGATTTGGCCTATGAAAGTGTGGATGCCTATGAACCGGAAGGAACATTTACAGAGCTTTACTTAAATGGCGTGTATCAAGGGCTTTATCTGCTTACGGAAGCGGTAGAAATCGCAGAAAATAGAATTGAAATAGAGCCGGATGAAAACTGGTTTGTGGAAATGGAGCTGGACTTTCGGGCAAGAGAGGATGAAACCCAAATCGTTACGAAGCAGGGACAGATTTTTATTGTTCACAGTGAGTATGGCGTATCAAAGGAAGACTTGAAAGTAATTGAAGAGCGGCTGAATGATGTGGAAAGTGCTTTGTTCGCAGAGGACGGCATCAGTACCGTCAGCGGTAAGTCTTTGGATGAACTGATAGATTTAGACTCTTTTGCCGAAGCATGGCTGATAGAGGAACTGTCGGGAGATCATGATGTCGGGATTACCAGTCAGTTTGCCTATGCAGATAAGGACGAGGATTCTTTATGGTATTCCGGACCGGCATGGGACTTTGACGGGATTATGACCAATGTGAATACGCCGATGTATAGTGTTCCGGAAGCACTGACTTCCGTGGTGTGGATGTCAAGACCGGAAGAGAATAAGAATCAGAACCGGTGGATGGCAGCTATGTGGAACTATCCCCGGTTTCAGGAACTGGTAAAAGAAAAATATTGTTCGGTATTCAGAGATAATTATGAAAAGGAATTAAATGATAAGATTGACGGGTATGTAGAGATTATCAAAAGAGCAGCTGTTTTGGATGCCTTTAGATGGCAGGAGCAGCGTTTTACATGGTGGTTTACATTCCCTGAGAGCATTGATATTTCTGAAGAAGGTGGCTATGAGCGATTTGACACGCTTAATGTCCATGTAGAGATTATTAAAGATTTTATGGCAAGAAAGCTTGCCTTTTTGGATAAGCTTTGGATAGAAGAAAAGGAATTTTGTATTGTGGAAGTACGAAATCCGGCCACATTTTTGGATCAGGGATATAACCAGACTCTATACTATTGGGTGGAAAAAGGTATGCCTATAGAGAAGCTTCCTAGTTATGAGCATGAAGACTTCCGTTTTGATGGCTACTATGATGTGGAAAGCGGTGAACTTGTAACCAATGAAACCGTTATTGAGAATGACCGTGTAATTGAAGGTATTTGGACCAAGGAGGCAGGCGAATAAGTGAAGGAAAAAAGATATCGTCATGAATATAAGTATCCGCTGTCTCATGGACAAATCTTGCTGGAAGATGCAAAAATCAGTGCCATAGCCGGGATAGATGCACATGCAAAAGACGCGGGCTTTTACAATATCAGAAGTCTGTATTTTGATGATTATGATAACAGCTGCTATATGGACAATGAGAACGGAACCGACAACAGGGAAAAATACCGGATTCGCATTTATAATTGTTCAACGGAAGTAATTAAACTGGAAGTGAAGCAAAAGTACAGAGGAAAGACTTATAAGCAGTCCTGCAGGATTTCTTTAAAACAGTGCAGAAAATTGATGCAGGGAGAGGTGCCGGAGAAAATAGAAGAAGGGCAGCAGGTGCTTCGCAAGCTGGCATACCTGATGGAAACAAAACTGATGCAGCCTAAGGTGATAGTGGATTATGACAGGGTACCCTATGTTTACAGGCAGGAAGATGCCAATGTACGTGTAACCTTTGATAAAAATATAAAAGCAATCAGTGATGTGGATGCCTTTTTTGAGCCCGATGCAGGAGGACGGGGAATCCTACCTTTGGGACAGGCACTGATGGAAGTGAAATTTGATGATTTTCTGCCGGATGAGGTATATACTTTGCTTCAGCTAAAGGGGCTGCAGGCAAGTACCTTTTCTAAATATTATCTTTGCAGGAAGTTTGGATAATTGAAAAATACGATATTTGGAGGATAAGAAAAATGCAGTCGTTAATAAGTGAATTTTTGGAAAATTATACCAGTGGGGATATCAGCATCGCACATACGGTAATGGTGCTTGGAATTTCCTGCGTACTGGCATGCTATATCTATGTGGTATATCGGCTGATTACCAAGAAAACCTTTTATTCCAAAAGCTTTAACATTGCACTGGCGGTGATTGCGGTAGTAACCGCAGCCATTATTTTGGCGGTACAATCCAGTATTGTCATATCTCTTGGTATGGTTGGTGCTCTTTCCATTGTACGTTTCAGGACGGCGGTAAAGGAGCCTATGGACTTGTGCTTTTTATTTTGGTCTATTGCAGTGGGAATCTGCTGCGGTGCGAGAGTAATGGAGGTTGCCATTATTCTTTCAGCGATTTTGACGGTGCTGGTGGTTATTTTGGACAGGTTGCCCATTGGCCGTGCTCCCATGATTCTGATTATGAACTTAAAGGATTCTAAGAAGGAACCGGAAATGATTAATACGGTAAAGAAGTATTCCAAATACTACAAAGTAAAATCCAGAAATGTATCTTCCGAGAAATGTAACCTGATTGTAGAAGTCCGTGTAAAGGAAGAATATGAGATGGTACAGGAACTATCGGGACTTGAGGGAATTACGAATGTATCTTTAGTATCCCATGACGGGGAAGTGACATTTTAAGCAGGACAGAATCTTTATTTTGGAGAGAGAACAATGAATCAAAAGGAAATCAGTATTAATCTTTTGTTTCCGGTATTGAATGAGCGCTTGCGCCTGCGCAACGGAATTGAAAAGTCCATGGAGTATTTAAAGAAAAACGTAACCATACCGTACAGTCTTACAATTTTGGACAATGGCTCCGAGGATGAAACTCCTGAAATTGGTATGGAACTGGCGGAAAAATATCCGGAAGTAACCTATGTCAGAGTAGGAGAACGAGGTGTGGGTGTGGCATTCCGTAAGGGAATTGAGCTTAATGAGAGCGATATTGTGGGCTACATGGATATTGATTTATCTACGGATTTGAAGTATTTAAGTAAGACCATAGAACTGTTTCAGAATAAACCGGAGCTTCAGTATATAAACGGCAGCAGGTTCAGTAAGGAATCCGATACCAAGGGGCGTAAGTGGTATCGTAAGATTACCTCCATGGGTTTGGTGTTTTTGTTAAAAACTGTTTTTCACATGAAGGCTACGGATGCGGTATGCGGCTTTACGTTTCTTCGCAAGAAGGCGGCAGAACAGCTGGTAAAGGAAAGCAGTAACGACAACGGATGGTTCTATACCATTGAATTTTTGCTTCGTGCAGAGCGGAATGGGATGAATATTTATGATATGCCGGTAGAGTGGCAGGAGGATTACAATACCACCGTTAAAATCTGGAAAACCATAAAGAATTACATGGTACGGATTTATCAGTTGAAGAAGACCTTCCGGCAGGAAGACAGGGCAAGGAAAGAAGGATAAGATGTTAAAAAGAATTGATTTAACCAGGGATTATCAAAAGCATAAAGAGGAATATTTAAAGGCTATAGAAGCCGTTTGCGAAGAAACAGCTTTTTCCGGCGGTAAGTTTGCGGACAAATTTGATGAAGAGTTTGCGGCTTACTGCGGTATGCCTTATGCGGTAGGTGTAAATAACGGAACCAGCGCTCTTCACTGTGCTATGGCTGCACTGGGAATCGGCGCAGGAGATGAAGTGATTGTACCGGCAAATACCTATATCGCTACCGCATGGGGAGTAACCTATACCGGCGCAACCCCGGTGTTTGTGGACTGTACATCAGATACCTGGGAAATTGATCCTGACAAGATAGAAGAAAGAATTACAGATAAAACCAAGGCAATTTTAGGTGTGCATTTATACGGACAGCCCTTTGAATTCAACAAAGTAAAGGCAATTGCGGATAAGTACGGCCTTTATGTGGTGGAGGATTGTGCCCAGGCTCATGGTGCTTTATATGAAGGTAAGATGGTAGGAAGCCTTGGTGAAATGGGCTGCTTTAGCTTTTATCCGGGCAAGAATCTGTATGCCTTTGGAGAAGGCGGAAGTATTACCTGTTCGAAAAAGGAACATTTTGACTTCATGACAACCATGAAAAACCAGGGATGTCAGGTGCGTTACTACCATGATATGATTGGCTATAATTACCGGCTGGAGGGGCTGCAGGGAGCAGTACTCAGCGTCAGTTTGAAGTACTTACCCCGGTGGACCGAAAGAAGACGGGAAATCGGCAGACGTTATCTTACAGAGATTACCAATCCGTTATTCACTATGCAGGCACATCCTGAAAACACCAATCCGGTATTTCATTTGTTTGTGGTAACAGTAAAAGATGCAGATGATCTGATTGCTTATATGAATGATAGAGGAATGGAATGCAACAAGCATTATCCGGTTCCCTGTCATTTGCAGAAAGCATATGCCCATCTGGGATACCGGGAAGGAGATTGTCCCAATGCAGAATATTTGGCAAAGCATTGTGTGACACTGCCCTTGTTCCCGGAAATGACGGAAGAAGAGGTGAGCATGGTAATTAATGCTTGCAACGCATATACAGGAAAGTAACAGAAAGGATGCCGGTGATAGAAAGGCATGAGCAATAACATGAAAAAAGGTACACTGAATATACAAAAATTGCAGCTGATGACAGATAATTTTGGGGAAAAGCTGACGAAATGGATTACCCCTAAAAGGCTCGCAATTTTTTTGACAATTGTATACGTATTAAGTCTGGTTCCGCTTTTGTGGATTGGCTGGTACAATTATCCCAGCGCAGATGATTATTCCATCGGTAGCAACTGTAGACAGGTATGGGTAAACAGTCATAATATTTTTGCTGTACTTTGGGCAGGTGTTGTGAGGGCAGTAGAGGATTGGTTATACTGGATGGGATATTTCACTTCCAACTTTTTGATGGCCGTACCGCCGAATGTGTTTGGGGAACGGTTTTATGTGCTGACGGTATGGATTATGCTTTCCATGCTGAGTTTATCTACGTGGTATTTACTGAAAAATATATTTGTCAGGGTATTTCATGGAGATAAATATATCTCTCACAGCATTATTATGTGTATGCTCTTTGTTACCGTGCAGTGCATGGTAGGCAGGGTAGAAGCCTTTTACTGGTATGCGGGAGCGGCTAACTATATGCTGGTGCACAGCATGAGTCTTTTCTTTTATGGATTGTTAATTGCAGCTGTTTACGATAAGGGAAAAAAAAGAATTTGGGATTTAATAGCAGCAAGTATACTTGGCTTTCTGGTAGGCGGCGGCAATCAGATGACAGCGCTGAATGTAGCGGTTGTTATGCTTGTAGTAATCGGATTTGGAATAGTCCTAAAAAAATGGAAAGAATATAAAACGCTTCTGATTCCTATATGTCTTTCCCTGTTTGGGTTTATTCTGAATGTGGCTGCCCCCGGTAACTGGGTGCGGTCAGAGAGCGTTGATGGGATGAATCCCTTAAAGGCCGTGTTGATTTCCTTTTATTACTGCCTTGATTATTGTGTGGATAAGTGGTCAGGCTGGCCGCTTGTAGTGATGATTATATTATTGGTTCCATTGTTTTGGAGGCTGCTTGAAAAGACGACATTTGTATTTCCTTGTCCGCTAGTGGCTGTTATGTTTGGCTACTGTTTGGTGTCAGCTATGATGACCCCTCCGTTATTTGCAGTAGGTAACATGGGCGCAGCAAGATTGCAGGCCCTGTCCTTTACCATGTATATTCTTGTGTTTGTGTTATGTGAGGGATATGTAGTTGGTTATGTGAGAAATAAAAGACAGATTGTTGTTGCGCTTAAGATGGAAGAAGATTTGCAAAAGAGCAAGAGATTACAAGATAATGCGCTGCATTCAAAAAAATTCGGGACAAGTGGGGTGTGGTGTATTGCAGGTTGTATTCTTTTTTTTGCAGCGGCATCTGTACTAACGATAATACCTGATCCGGACTATTTTACGATGTCTTCAGCGATGACAGATTTGACAAATGGCAGTGCCAAGGCTTATGGTGACGCAATGGCGGAGCGTGCAGAACTGTATAACAGCGGAGAAAAGAATATTGTGGTACAGCCTCTTCCTGCGAAACCAGCATTAATTTACTTTTCTGACATTGATGAAGAACCGGAATATTGGGAAAATAGAGGATTGTGCAAATATTATGGACTGGAATCGGTAAGAGTAAAAGAGTGAAAGCAAGAGGGGAAGAAAAGCGCATAAACTTGACGCTTTTCAAAAACAATGATAGTATAAACAAGTTGAATGATTTGTGTACAAGCGTTATTCGCTGAATATAACAAATAAAGGAGATTATTATGCCAATCAGATATCATAATTTCGGCGGAAAACTTGGTTGGGAACTGCAAAAGAGATTCCCCATGCTTTCTTCTGAAAGTTATTTAAAGCTTCAGTTTCTTACAAGAAATAAATTACAACAGAAATATATCGAGTATTTCCTGAAGGATGAAGTACCCCCTATGCCGTTGGTGGTAAATTTGGAAACCATCAACCGTTGTAACAGCACTTGTTCCTTCTGTACTGCCAATAAGAATGCAGAGAAGCGTCCTTATAAGCGTATGGAGGATGACCTGTTTTATAAAATTATCGACCAGTTGCATGACTGGGGCTATAAGGGACATCTTACTTTATACGGCAATAATGAACCTTTTCTGGACACCAGAATTGTAGAATTCCATAAATATTGCAGGGAACAATTGCCGGATAGTTTTATCTTCCTGTCCACCAACGGATTACTTCTTACCGTTGAAAAACTGAAGGAAATTACTCCTTATGTGAATCAGTTCATCATTAACAACTACTGCAGAGACATGAAGCTTCATGACAATGTAAAGGAAGTTTATGATTACGTAAAGGCACATCCCGATGAGTTTAAGGATGTGGATATTCTGATTCAGATGCGTTACATGGATGCGGTACTGACTAACCGTGCCGGTAGTGCACCGAATAAGCAGAATACACAGAAGATTATCAAAGAAACCTGTCTGATGCCTTATACCGATATGTTTATCTTCCCTGACGGAAGAATGGGCATTTGTTGCTGTGATAACTTTGAAGTAACTAATCTTGCTGATTTGAACGAAGTTTCTTTAAAAGATGCTTGGAACAGTGAAGAATATAAGAAGCTTCGTCAGGCAATCAGAAACAGCAGAAGTGATTATGGTTTCTGTAAGTACTGTGACTTTATCGATGCCGGTCTTCGTATGGATGTGGTAGACGATACTTTAAAGAACCGAGAAGCAAATCACGGAGCCAGACAATCCTTGTTTAGAAAGAAATAAAAACATAATAGAGTGTCATAAAATAATGAAGGCTGTTCACTAAGTGAACAGCCTTTTACATTGCGATATCAATTGGCGGAGACTACAATTAGTCAACTTCTGCTTCGTTCTGTTTGGATTCTTCGTGATATTCTTTCTCCGTATTAACGCTCCAGATATTGGTCTTGTCCTTCTGGCCGCTTAAGATATTCTTAACGGTTTCAAAAGAGGTTACCATGGAATGGTCAATGTTATTGTATCTGTGCTGACCGTTACGTCCTACACAGTAAAGATTATCAATGGATTTCAGATAATCAACCAGGGTATCAATTTCATCATAGGTATCGAAATAAGCAGGGTAAGCTTTTTTCACCTTTTCCATATGCACATCAAGCACTACATCTGCGTTGCCAATTAAGCCTAACTTAATCATTTCTTCAATACCGATCTTGGAGAATTCCTCTTCTGTCATGTTCCAGAATTCGTCACCTTCGTTTACGAAATATTCAAGACCAATCCAAACAGTGTTTTCCAAGTCCTTAATCATGTAAGGAGACCAGTTGTTGTAAATCTGGAAACGTCCCAGCTTCACGTTACGGTCCTGTACATATACCCAACAGTCGGGAACAATATTGCCTACAGTCTTGATGTTGGTCTTGTTTACCAAATTAATCTTGGGAACCAGTACACCAAGAGTCATATAATCACGATAAGGAAGTCCTGCTGCAATTCTTGAGGCTTCGGCAGGTACGTCATTCATACCGGCTACCAAATCTTTAACGGGCATGGAGGAGATAATGTAATCGCCTTCCATGGTGAATTCCTGTCCGTCCTTTTCATAGGTAAGACCGGTAAGAAGGTTGTCCGCATTTTTGTGAATCTTGGTTACCTTGGCATTTTTGTAAATGGTACCCCCAAGCTTCACTACTTCTTCTGCGGTAACATCCCATAACTGACCGGGACCTAATTTGGGGTATTTAAATTCTTCAATTAAAGATGTTTCTACCTTGCGGTTCTTCACTTTGAAAATCTTACCAAATACGTCTTTAATAATGGCAAAGATAGATAATCCCTTCGTACGCTGTGCACCCCATGAGGCATCAATTTCACTGGGATGACGACCCCACAAATTTTCAGTATAATACTCAAAAAACATGGAGTAGAGTTTGCGTCCGAATCGATTAATATAAAAGTTTTCCAGATTGTCCTCCGGTAACTTGTGTATCAATGAACCAAGATAGCTGAATCCAACCTTTAGAGTGGTAAGAATGCCAAAGTTCTTAAAAGTTTCCGGCTTTAAGGAAATCGGATAATCATAAAATTTAGAATCAAAAAGGATACGTGATACGCGATGTCTGGTCAGCATCACACGGTCTTCTTTTTCGGGATCCGGACCGCCTTCACTAAGGGGCATGGGACGATTTAAAAGGATATCGTCGTATGTGGGATGTCCCTGCATGGGAAGCATATTGTCCCACCATGCATTTACCTCGGGAATCTTAGAGAAAAAGCGGTGTCCGCCCATGTCCATGCGGTTGCCTTTGTAGTTTACGGTTTTGGAAATACCGCCAAAGCAATCACTTTCTTCAAAAACAACTACTTCAATATCGTCAGATTTTGTTAATAATTCATAGGCGGCGGTCAGACCAGCGGGACCTGCACCGATAATAAGAGCTTTTTTCATATGATTCCATTACCTTTCCAATTATTCTTTTGCCATTTAAATATTGTAGCACAATTTGTAGAAAGTGTCTACTAATCAGAAGTTGTAAAACAGTAACTTCCGGAAGAGAGTTCAAAGCTAACCTGATTACCGGAAACACCGTGACAGATAATGTCGGTAACCTGTTCAACAGGCTTATCGTCCAGCAGATAGTAAAATCCGTCCGGTAATAGAGGCAGCGTTAAAGTTGCAGTGGTATTTGCAGGAATTTCAAAACGATAGCTGTAACCGTTCTCCGTTTTTTCATAGGAGGAATAAATGGTTCCATAAATACTTTCATAACTTCCTTCTGCAAAAGAAAGCATATCGCTTGTATGTGGCTCCAGTAAAATATGTTTGTAACCCGGAGCTGCTTCATCGCTTTTTATTCCCAAAATATCGCTATAGATAAAGCTTGCAGGAGTTCCGTACGCATAGTGGTTAAAGGAGCCTTCTAAACGATAGGTGCCGTTATCGAGTTCAGAGTATCCCTGCCATAGTTCCCATGTGGTGGTGGCTCCCTGCTTTACAGGATAGAGCAAGGAAGGATAATTTTCCTGAAGAAGTAATTGGTATGCTGCATCAAATTGCTCATAGTTGCTAAGAGTAGGAAAAAGCTGGCTGATACCGGAAAAGCCGGTTTTGATTTGATAACCGCTTTGTTCCAACAAGGAAAGAAGATGCAACAATGCCTCGTCAGCAAGATCCTCCGGAAACAGGGAAAATGCAAGGCCAAGAGCATAGGAAGTTTGGGTATGGCAAATGGTCATACCGTCAGGAAGAACGTATCTGCTTTGCCATGCCCGTTTGAAATTGTCATAAATAGACTCATAATATGCAGCATCTTCCAATTTACCCAGTGCATGCGCCATTTTAGACAATAGGTGAGCTGAATGGGCACACCAGGCAGTATCAGAAAGATCGCTTGGGGTAGATTCTAAAGATAAGTGATCGCCGTATCCGCCAAAAGAACGGATATAGTCATCGCTGGTGCTGACCAGAACATCCACCCATTTACATAAAGCATCGTAGTTTTCGCGCAAAATGGCCTTATCGCCGTATTGCATGTAAAGATTCCATGTAATAATAACAGGTGCATCACCCCAACAATTATTGGAGGCTGCACCACCGGTGCCGTCAGGGTTGGTACCGAAATTTCTGGGAGCCATATCGGGAAAGGAGCCTGCTTCGGATTGCAAAAGGCGTAGTTCTTCCAAAAACTTTTCGTAAAATAAATAGGTGTCAGCATGATAAGAGGCTGTCAAAGAGAATATTTGAGCATCACCGGCCCAGCCATGCCGTTCATCACGTTGCGGACAGTCGGTGGGATTATCTAAAAAGTTGCTTTGCTGACTGTTTATCGTGTTTTGATAAAATTGATTCAACAGTTCATTGGAACAGGAAAAGGTTCCTGTTTGCTTTAAATCAGAGGATAGGACGATTCCTGTTATATCATTTACCGGAATCACTTCATCAATACCTGAGATTTGTAAATAGCGGAAGCCATGAAATGTAAATTCAGGTTCATATACCTCCCCGCTAGTATCTCCGCTCATTACATAATAATCAGTTGCATCTGCAGTTAACAGGTTTTCGGTCCAAACAGTTCCGGGAGAGTCATCTTTGTTACTCAAAGAATCGGTATTAAGGTGCTCTCCGTATCGTAATGTAATTACTTGCCCTTGCTTGCCTGTGGCTTTGATACGGCAGGTTCCGGTAAAATTTTGACCGAAATCATATACAAATACATTTTCGCAAGGCTCGGAAACGGAAACCGGAGTCAGTTCCTTCACACAAACAATAGGCTCGTTTTTCTTAGCTACAAGTGGTAGGGATGAATAGGCAGAATCCACGATGTTTTCAGCAGCAGGTATCCAACCTGCGGTATCGTAACCGGCAGTATCAAAACCATGCTGCGCGTAGTTGGAATCATAGAATTCCCCTTGATAAATGTCGTCGCTTCTGACAGGACCATCGGTATAGCATGAAAATGTTTTATCAGTGGAAATAATGTCACATGTGCCGTCCTGATAGCGGATTTCCAGATGACCGAGGAGGGCATTTTGCTCACCCCATGGATTCCAAATCTCGGGGTAGCCCACAGCACGGTCATACCATCCGTGCAACAGAATAAAACCGAGAGCATTGGTCTGCCCTTGGATCAGGTGATCTGTAACATCATAGGTAACATAAGAAAGCTGTTTATTAAAAGCTAATTTTCCGGGGCTCAGATAGTCGTTGGAAATGCGAATGCCGTTTAGAGAGCCGGTAAAGCTTCCAAGAGCCGTCACATAAAGGCGTGCGCCGGCAATTTGCTTGTCCTGAACATCAAATTCCCGCCTGAAAAGAGGCGCAGGCGCATCATAGCCTTTGGTTAACCGCATACCGCTACCTGCCTTGAGACGGCCATTTTCAAGCGTAATATAGTACGGTGAGAAAATAGTTTCTTCCTCCTCGAAATCTTCGTAAAAAAGAGAGGCGCCGCTTGCGGAGGTGACGGCAATATTGTCAAAAAAGGCATAAGAAGTACCACGGCTTTTATAATATCCGATGCTGCCCACCGGTGTTTCCGTAATGGAAAAATGATTTACCGGAACGTTGTTTACTACTGCGGAAAGAGTGGTGCCGGAAACGGATAAATCTACAGAAAAAAGTCCGTCTGATTCTAACCGGCAATGCGTGATGTCCAGTTCTTCTTCTGAGAGAAAAGCACCACCGGACATTGTCTGCAAACGGAATAAGGTACGTTCTTCCTTATGGCTGATTTCACAGATATATAAATCTCCGTATCGCCCTTCGCATGCACCAAAAACAAAACCTGCAGAAGTATTAGAAAGTTCCAGGTCATAATGAATATTATAATATAAATCATCGGAAGTATAAGTAAGGGGAGTAGGTGTAGGCGCAGAAATCCACTTTGCATCAGACATTCCGGTTCCCAGTAGACCTGTTTCAAACCATGAATCCTCAGAAGAGGAAAAAGGGGTGTCTGTTTCATCCCAAACCATAACTGACCAATAATAGCGCTGTTTTGGTTCAAGTGGGAGACCTTCATAACAAATACCCACAGAGTCTGAAGAAGCAATTATACCGCTGTCCCATGTGTAATTCTCACTTGCCAAATCTTCTTTGCTTTTGGCAACTGTTATTTGGTAAGCAGTTTGAGCAACACCGCGTTCGGTACTTGACATTTGCCAGCTAAAAGTGGGAATTTCTTCATCAATTCCCAAGGGATTCTTTGCGTGGCAGACTTCCAAATTTTTTATGGTAATTTCCGGAGAAACCGGGTTTTTGCTTTGTTTGAATAATGTATAGCTGATAGCAATAACTGCAACCATTAGGATGACGGCTATCAGTAGGAAAGGAGTAATATGTTGTTTAGGGATAGGTTTTTTCGAGGTGACCATGAAAGTTATCTCTCTTTCTGCATTAACATATTTTGACATATATTATAAGAGAAAAAGTGAATAGATACTAGTACATAAATTGAAATTAGTGTAAAATAAAAAGAAGTGTATCTATAGTGAGATGTGAGTGAATGGAAATTAGAATGAAGATAAAATGGTCAAGATTTCAGATAAATAAACAGAACTTGTATGAATGGGCGTATTTGCTTGCAGCGGCTTTTTTCATTTTGCTGTTTGCAACCCGCTCCTCCTTTTTATATCCTTGCAATGACTGGAATGACGCCAATAGTTATTTTTCGGTGGGGAAAGCATTGTTTAACGGGAAGGTACCTTACAGGGATGTGTTTGACCAAAAGGGCATGTACTTATACTTCTTTTACGGTCTTGCCTATTTGGTGTCCCATACCACGTTTATCGGTGTTTTCTTATTAGAGCTGATTCTTGCGGTATCTGATTTGAAAGCGATTTACCGTATTTTGTGTTTATATGTAAAAAGGAGCATTGCGTTGGTTGTAACACCCATCGTTTTGGCAGTGATGTTTTCTTCCCGGAGCTTTTATTGGGGAGGAAGCGCAGAAGAGATTTGCCTGCCCTTTTTACTGTGGGGATTGTTTTTGTCCCTGCGCTATTTTAAGAATGATTATCCCCATAAGGCCATGGATAACAGGACGCTTTTCGCAGCGGGACTTTTGGCGGGAATGATTGCAAACATTAAATTCACATCGCTTGGATTTTTCTTTGCATGGATGATGTGTATTGCGTTTTCTTTCCTGACAAGAAAAGATTTCCCGGGAGCGGTGAAAGCATGCCTGATATTCTTAGGCGGAATGGCGATTTCATTTATTCCCTGGTTTATCTATTTTGCACTGCATAGTGCGTTGTACTACTGGTATTGGGGATATGTGTGGATTAATGTGTTTGCCTACAGTAATCTGAATATGGAAGGTCCGGGACTGTTTGAACGTGTTTATATACTGACAAAGCTGCTTTACTGGCTGATAATCAAGAATTTTTGCTATTTTGTGTTTATCATACCGGGAGTTTTGGCATTTCTGCTTGGAAGGCAGAAACGGTGGCTGGAGCGGTTCAATATTTTGGCTCTTTGTTTCTTTTTGTTTTTAGGAATTTATGTAGGCGGTTCAGAACTGCCCTATTATGCACTGCCCTTATCTATATTTACGGTATTAGGCTTCATCCTGATAGGACAGTTGGTGCAGAAAATCCTTTTCGGAAAAGGAAATGCCGGTACGGGAGCCAATACGGAGCCCTTCGGAAAGAAAGCAGTAGCAGCAGGCATAGGAAGCATTGTACTATGCATGGGCATTGTGTATGCACTGTCCATGAACATTCCTCATATGTCCGAAAAAAAGGAAGACATTTTCCTGTATCAATTTGAGGAAATTGTCAGCAAGGAAGAAAATCCCACCCTTTTAAATATCGGATGCCTGGATGCGGGTTTATACACGGTGTGTGATATTGTGCCGACCTGTCAGTGGTTCCAGACCCAGACAGTGATTATGGACACGGTGCTCAGTGAGCAGGAACGATATATCAGGGAAGGGCAAATCATGTTTGTGATTGCAAGAAACGATTACCCCGAGGTGATTTGGGAACAGTATGATTTGGTTGCAGAGGCACCATGGTTCCATGAGGGAGAAGAATTTACTTATTATCTTTTTCAAAAGAAAAGTGAGTAAGAAAGGCGGGCTTTGACATGATAGTATTTCAAATCATCAGCTTAATATTCTGGTTAATTGTAATCCCTTTCGGACTGGGGCTGTTGCCGGTAATCTTGCTGCCTGAAAAGGAAAGAAGCGTGGGAACCATATTCCTGTCAGGCTATTTATTCTGGTTTGCCTTATTTGAGCTGGTAGGAATTCCGGTGGTTATTTTTAAGGTATATCACGGTTATTCTCTTTTGGTGGTTTTGTTTGCGGCGATATCAATTACCCTGGCCCTTGCGGGCGTTTCTTATACGCTGATAAGAAGGAAAAAGGGATATGCCATCGTCCTTCCGGGAAAGGCAGATTGGAAAAGCATAAGTATTGAGGATAAGCTTTTTTGGTTGTTATTTGTACTGATAGTAGGCTTCCAGTTGTATATGTCCTTTACCAGGGCATCTTTTGACGGAGATGATTCCTATTATGTGGTACAGGGTGTGATAGCCCAGCAGACGGATACCTTATACCGGATTAATCCCAATACCGGAAGAAGCGCACCCTTAGATGTAAGGCATGCGTTGGCATTAATTCCTATTTGGGAGGCATTTGTAGGTACGGTAAGCGGACTTCATGTGACGCTGGTTGCGCACAGTGTAATTCCTTTTATCTTACTACCACTATCTTATCTTGTTTACTTCAAAATCGGGCAGAAGCTTTTTGCTGAAAAGAAGGACAGGTTGCCTGTATTTATGATATTGATGGCACTGTTCCAGATGTTTGGGAATGTGTCTATTTATACCAACGAAACCTTTCTCCTTACAAGAACCTGGCAGGGAAAATCGGTGGCAGGCAATTTCATTTTGCCTGCGGTATTTTGGATATTCCTGTGCCTGTTTGAAAAAGAAGCGGGAGAACGGAAACGGAAGGATGAGCTTGGCTATTGGCTGCTTCTGGGAGCGTTGAATCTTGCATCGGGAGTCAGCAGTTCCTTAGCGGTAATGCTTAGTGCCCTGCTGGTGGCAGGACTTGCATTTTTATTTGCAATCAAGGAGCGAAAATTTGTTACTTTGGTGAAAGCGGGACTTACCTGCATTCCCAGCGTTGCTTATGTACTTGTTTATCTGATAATCAGTCGTTAAAGAGCCTTGTAGAAAGGGGATTGCCATGTTTGGAATTTTTATGGAAAGCCTTGTCATCTTTAAATTATATACGGGACTTAAGTTTCTGATTTTGCTGTTTGCGGTGTCATGGGCTTATTTACTGCTTACGGAAAAAGACAAGCGGATTCGTCTGATGTTTGTTTATGCACCGGTTCTGATTTTGCTTTTATTTTTATGCCCGATTAGCAGGAAAGCCTTTGTAGCAGTGGGACTTGACGGAGAAACCTACTATAGAATCCTGTGGACCATTCCTATGGGCGTAATTACGGTTTATGCCATGTGCAGATTGTTTGGAAAGCATAAACGGATTGGACTGGTGGTTACTGCGGGGATGATTATGGCCTGCGGAAGCTATGTGTACAGTAGCCCGTATATCTCGAAGGCAGAGAATTTGTATCATATTCCCGATGAGGTGGTTGCCATCTGTGATATGATTAAGCCTGCCCATGAGGATGCCCATGTGATGGTGGTGGTGCCGGAGGAGCTGGTATATTATGTGCGCCAGTATAACGCTAATATCAAAATGCCTTACGGCAGGGAAATGATTGCCAGTCAATGGGATTATTATGATAAAGTCCATGCTGCAATGGAAGAGACGGAGGAAATCGTAATTGGTGATTTGGTGGAGGCCACCAGAGAGGTGTATTGCCAGTATATCGTGCTTTCCCCTACCAGATTGGTGGAAGGGGACCCGGCTGACTACGGACTTCAAATGATAGGAAATATTGATGGCTATCGGCTTTATAAAGACCCTGTGACGGCAGCGGTTGTGGAAGAATGGGATCAGTATTATGAAGAGGAATAGGAAGCATGTTGTTTAATTCATATTTGTTTGTATTGTGTTTTCTTCCCCTCTGTGTCTGGGGATTTCATAACAAGAAAAAATTAGGCGGCGAAGCATCTACGAAAATACTCCTGATAGTCGGCTCCCTTTTGTTTTTGGGATTGTCGGATGTATGGAGTGCATTGGTGCTTCTTCTTAGTATGGGCGTAAACTATGTGATTTACAGAGCCATGGTTGAGAGCTCACAGAAGAAAAAATGGCTGGTTTTGGGACTGGCAGTTAACATTTTGGCGCTGCTGGGATTTAAGTATACGGGAAGCTCCTTTGTGCCGTTGGGAATCAGTTTTTTTACGTTCACCCAGATTGCTTTTTTGATGGAGGCATATAGAGGAACAATAAAAAGGACATCTCCTGTAGATTACGGCGTTTATGTCACATTTTTTCCTAAAATCATGCAGGGTCCCATTATGCTGCCCGGAGAAATGCAGGCGCAGATAACCGGCGCCTTTCAAAAGAAGGCATTTGACTGGGAGGCTGCTTACAGAGGCTTTGCCCTGTTTGTAATGGGACTTTCCAAAAAGGTTCTTTTGGCAGATACCTTGGGAAGTGCTGTCAATCACGGATATACCAACTTGGCGGCATTGCATACGGGGGATGCATGGATATTGATGCTTTCCTATACGTTGCAGCTATATTTTGATTTCAGCGGTTATTGCGATATGGCTATGGGTGTTGCAAAGATGATGGGCTTTTCCCTTCCGCTTAATTTTAATTCTCCCTACAAGGCAGAAAACATTATCGAATTCTGGAAAGGATGGCATATCACCCTGACCCGCTTCTTTACCAAATACCTTTATATTCCTCTTGGCGGAAACCGGAAGGGAAAAGGAAGAACTTATTTTAACGTACTGTTTGTATTTCTGATAAGCGGTATCTGGCACGGCGCGGGAATTACCTTTATTGTGTGGGGATTGCTTCACGGTATTTTAAATGTGATTACCAGATGGTGGCAGGAAAAGCGTGGAAAGAAGGAAAAAAGTAAGGTAATGCGGCTCTTTTGCGTTGCGGCAACTTTTTTATATGTGAATCTGGCGTGGGTGTTTTTCAGGTCGTCTTCCCTGGCTCAGGCATGTGAAGTGCTAAAGAAATTGGTATCCTTTGATTTCGAGAGAATCAACAGAAACTTTGCTTTGTGTTTTCAGCAGGATGAGTTTTGGTATGTGATAAAAGTAATCGGACTGGATAAGTATGAGTGGTCAGTTTATTTACTAATGGTGGCGATGCTGATGGTTTCCCTTCTGATTGTATTTTTAGCGAAGACAGCAGCTCGGGTCAGTGAGCGGATGAAACCCTCATTTGTGAATAACGTAGTGCTTGCAGTGTTACTGGTATGGTGTATGTTGACATTTTCTGAGGTAAGTACCTTTTTGTATGTGAATTTTTGATGAAATGTATGATATGAGACCTGCATGACATTGGATATGCATAATATGAGACCTGCATGACATTGGATATGCATAATATGAGACCTATATGATTTGAGGCGGAAAAGGAATGGAAAGAAAAGAGAGTTCTTGCAAAAAAGTAAATAAGAACAGCTATCAAAAGGCACTGCTTACGGTGGGAGCACTTGCTTTTGCATTTGCGGTGGCGGTGATTGCACTGGTTGTGTATGTGGACCCCTTTTTTCACTATCATAAACCTCTTTCGGGATTCCCCTATCAGGTAGACAATCAGCTTTCCCAAAATCCGGGAATGGCGAAAAACATGGAGTACGATAGTGCAATATTAGGCTCTTCCATGACGGTGAATTTTAATACCCATTGGTTTGAAGAACTGATGGGACTGGATACTATTAAATTAAGCTACAGTGCAGCGTTCCCCAAGGATCAGGCCAACATCATGGACATTATTTTTGAACATAACCCGGATGTGAAAAAGATATTTTTGGGAATTGATGTAATTACTTATACCGGAGCAGTGGACCAGACCAAATACCCGATTCCGGAATATTTATATGATGACAATCTGCTCAATGATGTTTCTTATGTGCTGAATAAAGACGTGTTGTTAAACTACGTGCTGCGCCCTATAGCAGACCCGGAGCCTACGGATTTGGCAACGGTGTATGCCAGCTGGTGGACAGAGGAATACTACAGCGAAGAATGGGTGCTTCATAACTATACTTCTCCGAAGCAGGTGGAAGAGGTAACAGCGGCTGACGCCTATATCCCTTCTGTGGAAGAAAACCTGACGGTGAATATTTGTCCCTATATTGAAGCGAATCCGCAGACAGAGTTTGTGATTTTCTTCCCGCCCTACAGCATTCTATATTGGAATGATGTGCTGAAGGAAAATCATTTGGAAGCTACCATAGAAGAGTACCGTTATATTGCAAACAGATTAAATGCCTATGATAATGTGGAGGTTTATTTCTTTCCGGACAGAGAAGATATAATTTTGGATTTGAACCATTATGCAGATTACAGTCACTACCATCCTGACTTTAACAGGGTGATGACGGAATGCTTTGCAACCGGAGAGTGCCTGGTGGCGAAGGAAGGAACGGAAGAACCGGGAAAGCCCATAGATGAATACCTTGCCCATATGCGGAAGATTGTGGATGATTTCGATTTCACCGCATTGCTGGAGGAGTAAGTAAATTAAAATTCTGCGTTTTATTTAAAGCGGCGAAAATAAATTTACTTTTCACCGCATGAAAATAAAATGCAGTATTTTAAATTCACCTTAATTCGAAGAAACAACTCCCAACCGGTTATTGATAATATCAGCAATACGGTCAGCCACCTTTTCACGTCCTACTTCGTTCATATGAAGGTGGTCACGCATATATTCTTTGTAATTATCTTCATTGATGGTACCGTAATAATTATCTACAAAGGATACGCCGCAATCCATAACAGCTTCTGCTTCTTTTACAAGATAATGATTTAAGGAACCGTTTCCTAAGTCTTTGGTAGTGCCGTTATGAACATTACCTTCTTCATCCAGATACTGTGCATAAGTATGGGACATAACAATAACACGGATATGGGGCCAGGTACTTTCGATATTCTTCAGTGTGGTACGGATGCCGCCGGTATAAGAAGTTACATCATAAGGGTTGTCCGGATTGTCGGCAGGTGTACCGATGAGGTAATCCGTGCTGTCATACATCACAAGAATAATATCTACCTTGTCCATATCTACCGTTTTCATCACATCTACTGCTTCCTGATATCTGGGATCCGGTTCGTAAGATGCAATGGAGTTAATTGCAGTAAGATCATTATTTCTGAAGCTTTCCACAACATAGTAGAAATTAAAGTGATCCTTGGTATACTCCGGATTATAAACTGCATATTTGCAGGCAACGGAGGAATCAGGGAAAGCACAGTCATAAACTACCGCATTTGTTTTTCTTCCGATCATGTTTGCAAGGCTTTCGCTGCTGCGGTCATCCGTAAAGGGATTGTTGCCCAGACAAAGAATGGTGGTTACACCATCGTCTTCGCGTCCTTCCAGACGGGAAGCGTCCATGGGGATAATCATATCTAAAGCCTCTACATCAAACTGGGAAGGGTCTACATCACTTTCTTCAATGGTAGTTCCCTGGTTCCAACGTACAAGCCTATAGACGGAAATGCCGGCAATCAGAAGGATTGCGACAATGATCACAATGTGAAAATTAATTTTAAAGCCCTGCTTATTTGCAGATTCGGCAGGCTGCATGTTTTCATTATTCATAAAAAACTCTCTCCTTGGGTATTTACTTGGATTATTTACATTTCCTAGTCATTTTACTATTATTGGAGAAAAAAATCCACATATTCATAAAAAATTAATATACGGAACCTTTGTGCTGTGGTAAAATGAGTGAGATGATTTTGTCATTATGAGAATAAAAGAGGGATGATATCCATGAAAAAAGGAATAGGGATTAAGGACATTATTCTGTTACAGACAGTTTTTTTTATTTACAGTATTAACAGCATTGTAGCAAAGCTTGCATCGGAGCAGGAAAGCTTCAGCTTTATGTTTATCGTGTATTACGGGTTGGAACTTGTTATCTTAGGGATTTATGCACTTTTGTGGCAGCAGATTATTAAGAAGTTTGAATTGTCCGTTGCTTATGCAAATAAGGCAGTAACATTGATTTGGGGCATGATTTGGGGCTCACTGCTGTTTAAGGAGCAGATTACCCTAACCAAGGCGGCAGGTATTTTGCTGGTAATTGCCGGTATTGTGATATTAAACGGGAAAAAGGAGGAAGCATAATGAGCATACATATGATTATTTTGTTGATTTCGGTAACCATAGCATCCTTTTCCCAAATTTTGCTCAAAAAAAGCGCAGAAAAAACCTATAGCTCATGGATTCGGGAATATTTAAACGTATATGTAATTTGCGGCTACGGAATGATGTTTGTGTCCATGTTTCTTACAATAATTGCGTATGCAGGCATGGAGTTTACCAATGTACAGATTATTGAAGCAACCGGCTATATTATGGTACTGATTCTCAGCTACTTTTTCTTCAGGGAAAAGATTACCAAAAGAAAGGTTCTCGGCATGCTTTGCATCTTTGCCGGGATAGCAGTTTATTATCTATAGTGTTTCATCATTTGTATCAGCTTTTTTATCAGCCTTTTTATTAGCCTCTTTTTCAGCCTTTTTTTCAGCTTTTTTCTTGGCTTTTTCTCTTTCCTTTTGTGCTAATAGGGTGGTAATGGGAAGATTTTCCGTATTTTCTGCCTGAAGCTCTTTGTACCATTTACTGTATTTATACATCCGGTATCTGGTTTTCAACTTTTTCAATTGCTCTTCATCAGCACAAGATGCCTTAAAGGCTTCCCGTTCTTCGATGTTTAATTTGGTATAATCCAGATAAGATATCCGAAGTTCTGTAAGCGGCTCGAGACATTTCGGGCAAATCATCCTGTGCCCGTTAAGCATAAAGATATGGTTACAACATTTGCAATAGTGCATGTACATCATAATAAAATTCCCCTAATATTTATAAAAGTTGTGTCATGTTGCAAGTTAATTTTACAATTTTTGCGGAAAATGTCAATAATTACCAAGATGAATTAATGATTAAGTTATCGCGCTTTTCCTATCGGGCTTTCCTGTTACAAAGTGTTGTACTGATAAGGGAAAAATGGTATAATTCAAAAAGATGAAAAGAAATGTTACAAAAGTATTACATATGGAGGTTTACATAAATGGGATTCTTACTCGGAAAAAAGAAAGGGAAAAAAGGTAAGAAGATTCATAAGCAAACTGAGCTTGACTGGCTGGACTTTGATGACGAAGAAGATTACGAAGACGAGGAAGACTACGACGTAGAAGAAGATGACGACGAGGATTACGAGGATGAGGAAGACTACGACGTAGAGGAAGATGAAGAAGATTATGAGGACGAGGAAGACTACGACGTAGAGGAAGATGACGACGAGGATTACGAGGACGACGAAGACTACGATGTAGACGAAGAGTATGAAGAAGATGAAGACTATGAAGAAGATGAAGAGCCTACCGGTATCCGCAAAATAGCGCATTTCTTCATGAATATGAGCATGGTAGACCATATTGTCATGTTTACGGGTCTGATTGTTCTGGTGCTGGCCGGATTTACCGGCTTTATGTATGCAGATGCCAAGATGAACGAGAAGCAGATTGCAACCTTTGCAGAGGTTGGCGTGGGCATGGAGGACATTCAGGTAATCGGGGAAGACGGACTGATTGCCATTGCAGATGCCCAGGCTTCCAAGGTATATGCTGCAGAGCTGGAAGAAATTGAAAAAGAAGCAACCGTAGTGGATGAGGAAACCGGTAAGATAGAGGTGGTAATGAACCTGACCTCAATCCAAAAGGACTTAAAGATTAAGTTTACCAACAAAAAGTCCGGTAAGCTGGTTCCCAACATTGTATTTGAAGTAGAAGTCACAAAGCCCTCCGGAAATACTTATACCTTAAAGGATGAGGATAAGGACGGTATTATTTATGAAAAGGATATCGAACCGGGGAAATATAAGGTTGCAATTGTAGGACCTGAGGATTTGGAGGAATACAGCTTTTCAAGGGAAGCAACCGCAATTACGGTTCGGGATACCATCGAATACAAAAAGGTGGACATTGCCAATGAAGTAAAAACAGAAGCCCAGGTAAATGCGGCAGTGGAAGATACCAAGGTAAATGAAACGGTAGTGGAATCCGAAAATACCGATACCGTGGAATGGGTAGAATCTACCAAGACATTAATTGAGGGTACGGAAACTACTTCGGATAGTTATGAAAAAGTAGATAAGAGCGATATTGTGGATCCAAGCGCAAAAGCAGCAATAGGATTCCGCCTGTTAACAGGAGAAGTTTCTACGCCCGCAGCGACGTCGGAACCCACCACAGAGCCTACCACAGCGCCCACCACAGTGCCTACGCCGGAACCTACAGCAGAGCCCACGCCGGAATCCACCACAGAGCCTACTGCAGAGCCTACAACAGAGCCTACGACGGAACCTACCAAGGAACCTACAACGGCACCGACACAAGCACCTGCAGCGAGTGCAACGCCAACAACATCGCCAAGTGCGTCAGCAACGCCAAGTGTAACGCCGAGTCCCAGTGTGACTCCCACAGTTAGTCCCAGCGCGACACCTACGGCAAGTGCAACACCTACGGCAAGTGCCACACCTACGGCAAGTGCGACGCCTACGGCAAGCGCCACACCCACAGCCAGTGCAACGCCCACAGCTACACCGAAGGATGATGTCAAAAATGACACCACCAGCAACCTAAAGACAAAGAGCGGTGATAAGCTTTATGTGAAGGATAGTGACGGCAATTTCAGGGAAGCAAAATATGCAGATTACTTCAACAGCGATATTTCTTCCTTCTATAGAAAAATATCCAAGACCACCGGTGAATACCGTTATACCGGTTGGCAGACCATAGACGGTTCCACCTATTTCTTCGATAAAAACGGAAATAAGGTGACCGGAGAGCAAGTCATTCAGGGAGCGAAGTATAACTTTAATGCCAATGGCGTACTGGATAACGGCTCCGGTAATTTGGGAATTGACGTTTCCAAATGGAATGGGAATATTGATTGGAATGCAGTGAAAAACAGCGGTGTATCCTATGTCATTATCAGATGCGGATACCGTGGTTCCACTACCGGTGCGCTGATTGAAGATCCTACCTTCCATAAGAATATTAAGGGTGCACAGAATGCAGGATTAAAGGTTGGTGTGTACTTCTTCTCACAGGCTACCAACGAAGTGGAAGCGGTTGAAGAGGCATCCATGGCACTGAATCTTGTAAAAGGTTATAACTTGACCTATCCGATTTTCCTGGATGTGGAAGCCAGCGGCGGACGTGCGGATGGTATCAGTCCGGGAACAAGAACAGCAGTATGTAAAGCCTTCTGCCAGACCATTCAGAACTCAGGATATAAGGCCGGTATTTATGCAAACAAAACATGGTTTAACGAGTATATGGATACGCCAAGTCTGAGCGGCTTTAAAATTTGGTTGGCACAGTATGCGGCAGCGCCTACCTATACAAGGACCAGATACGATATGTGGCAATATTCTTCCAAGGGACGGGTGTCCGGTATCGGCGGTAATGTTGATATGAATATCAGCTATTTAGGATATTAAAGTATATAAGAATAAAAGAAACGGAGATACGATATGAGAACTTATTTGGTAACCGGAGGAGCCGGCTTTATCGGTTCCAACTACATTCATTACATGTTTAAAAAGTACGGCGATACGATCCGTATTATTAATGTGGATGTACTTACCTACGCAGGCAATTTGGAAAACTTAAAAGACGTGGAAAAAAGAGAGAATTATACCTTTGTGAAGGCTGATATCTGCGATAAAGAAGCAATCAGCAAGATTTTTGCAGAAAATGATATCGACAGAGTGGTACACTTTGCAGCAGAAAGCCATGTAGACAGAAGTATAAAGACTCCTGAGGTGTTTGTGCAGACCAACGTACTGGGAACAGCAGTAATGCTAAATTGTGCTAAGGCTGCCTGGGAGCTTCCTGACGGAAGCTTTAAGGAAGGTAAGAAATTCCTTCATGTTTCTACGGATGAGGTGTACGGTTCTCTTCCGGATGATGAAAATGCATTTTTCTATGAGACATCACCCTATGATCCTCACAGTCCTTATTCGGCAAGTAAGGCAAGCTCCGATATGTTGGTAAAGGCTTATATGGACACTTATAAGTTCCCGGCCAATATTACAAACTGCTCTAATAATTACGGACCTTATCAGTTCCCTGAAAAGTTTATTCCGCTTATGATTAATAATGCGCTTCAGGGCAAAAAGCTCCCGGTTTACGGCGACGGTAAGAATGTACGTGACTGGTTGTATGTTGAGGACCATGCCAAGGCAATTGATATGGTACAGGAGCAGGGCAAGTTGTTTGAAACCTACAATGTGGGCGGACACAACGAAAAGCAGAATATTGAAATCCTTCATATCATTCTGGATACTTTAAAGGAAATGCTTCCTGACGGAGACCCCAGAAAAGAACTGGTAAGTGAAGATTTGATTGAATATGTGACAGACCGAAAGGGACATGACAGAAGATATGCCATTGCGCCTGATAAGATTAAAGCAGAAATCGGCTGGGAGCCGGAGACTATGTTTAAGGAAGGTATCCGCAAGACTATCAAGTGGTATTTTGAGAATGAAGACTGGATGAAGAATGCCACAAGCGGTGATTACCAGAAATATTACGAAGCAATGTATCAGAAGGCGTAAGCGAATTATCAACTGAAATAGTAGGGATGTGTGGTAATATGTCAAAGACAGCAAAAAGCATTTGTTTAGGTAGTATAGCCGTAATTCTTTTCGGTATGTTGAGGGGGATCTTACCTGTTAAAAATATGGTTTTTTTTATTATGATGTGTGCGGTGTTTGCAGTAGTGTGCGTAGCTGCTTATGCCATGGCAGATAAGCTCTCTTTTTTGAACAATGTAAATTCTAAATTGGAAAAGCTGGGAGGCGTATTGCCTATAGCGGCGTTAGTAACATGGATGGTGCTGTTTTATATCAATGAGACTGATATCGAACGCGGACTAAGGGCAGAGGAATTGGTGCGCAGATATTTGCCACTGCCGATATGGATGCTGATTATGGTAGCAGGTGTGGGAATTTGCTTATGGTCATTGAGCAAGGAACCAAAAGAGAAAATACAGAAAGACGGAAAGTTTTTGCGAATTGTTGTAACAGTGGTATTTACGGTAATTACTTCAGCAATGTTTTATGCGCCCAATATCTTTAGAGATATTCAAGGAGGCACTTATCACAGCCATGCTTATACTAACAGTATATTGAATGTTTGCTGGATGACTCCGTATTATGAAAATATGCAATCGCTGTACGGTCATTATGCAATTTTTTATATGCCGGTATTAAAAGTACTGCATAGATTTTTCCAAATAGACTATCTGACAGGGATTTTTTTGATAACTGCTGTGATCGCAGGAATATCCATTTTGCTCTTTGCGTTTGTACTAAACTATTTTGCAAAGAATGATGTGATTTATTATTTAGGATTACTGGCTATTGGAGAAGAGTATTTTATGTTGATGCAGGGCGGTGTTTATATGCAGGTACATCCGCACAGAATGATTTTTCCTGTACTGATACTAGCCCTAGCCCTGATGGAGCACAAAAGAGGTAAAAACTATAACGTTATTGCGATATCAGCGATTGCCTTGAGCGTGGTATGGTCAACAGAGGTAGGGCTGGTTATTATGATTGCATTTGCCTTGTATAGGTGGGTGCAGGCTGTCATGGATGGAGAACGGCTTACGCTGTGCAAGATGCTATTGCTGGTACAAAAACTGGTGATTTTTTCATTAATACCGTTTTTTATTGCATATTTAATTGTTTACGGTTATAACATGCTGGCAGCCGGTACGGGATTAAGCGTTAAGGAATTTTTGTTTCCGCTAGTATCAGATAGGGGCTATATCGGAAATATTGAACTTGAACTTCCAAATGTAACTCATGCTTGGATAGGCGCTACAGTATTATTTTTGAGCGTGTTTGCGTTTACATTATTACAGATATTATTTCCAAAAAACAAGGAGTTCGAAAATAAACCGTTTTATTTCCTGCTTAGTGTAATGAGTTTGGGACTAATGCTTTATTATATTAACAGACCTGTGGAAGGTAGCATGTTTATTGTACTTTTTAATATGTTGATTTTGCAGGTAATTATTTTGGAGAAGACGCAGCAGGTGTATAAAATATGGAAGGAAGATGCGAAAGGCGTATTCGGAAAACCTGACAGAATCTTCTTGTTGGCTCTCAGAGTCATCACTGTGTTAATTCTGTTTGTAATGGCCTTTGATAGCGTTTACTCTATGCCAAGAGCTTGGAGTGTGGCTAAGGAAACTATTTGGGATACAGATGATTTGGAGGAATTTGCACAGTATATTTGGGAACAGATTCCACCGGATGCTACAGCTTTCGGAGAAGGAGTTCCTGAGCTTATGGCAATGATAGACAGGGATACACATTTACATACTACAGAGTGGTCGTACAAGAATATGCCGCTGGATACGATGGAAGATATCCGTTATGAGCTGGAGAATAAGGAATGGTTTTTCTGTAATACAGCGAGCTTGTGGGAGATGCAGTCGTATTATCCCGGCTTAACAGAACGGTTTTATTTACATGAAGAATTTGAATATAATGGAGCAAAATTCGCTTTTTATAGAAAAGCAGAATGAGTTGAATGCTTTGTTTGAGGATGAAACGAATGGGAGTGATTTACAATCACTCCCATTTTGTGGTATACTAGTATAAGCTATGCGTATTATGCCCAAATGGGCACTAATGATACAAAAATGCATGTACGGAGGTATTTTTTCATGAAAGGAATTATTCTGGCGGGAGGTTCCGGAACAAGATTATATCCCTTAACCAAAGCCATCAGTAAACAGATTATGCCGGTGTATGATAAGCCGATGATTTATTATCCCCTGTCAACCCTGATGCTGGCAGGTATCAGAGAAATTTTGATTATTTCAACCCCAAGGGATTTGCCGGTGTTTGAAGAACTGTTAGGAGACGGAAGCCAGCTGGGAATGAAATTTGAATATGCAATTCAGGAGGTGCCAAGAGGGCTGGCAGATGCCTTTATTATCGGTGCCGATTTTATCGGAAATGACAGCGTGGCGCTTGTACTGGGAGACAATATTTTCTATGGCCAGAGCTTTTCCAAAGTGCTGCGTGAGGTAGCATCCAGAGACAGCGGAGCTACCATTTTCGGCTATTACGTGCGCGATCCCAGAGAGTATGGCGTGGTAGAATTTGATGAAACCGGCAAGGCCCTTTCCATTGAAGAAAAGCCGGAGCATCCCAAGAGCAATTATGCGGTGCCGGGACTTTATTTCTACGATAATGATGTAGTGGAAATAGCAAAGAATGTAAAGCCCTCTGCAAGAGGTGAAATTGAAATTACAAGTATTAACAATGAATACTTAAGACGTGGCACATTACGTGTAGAAACCTTGGGAAGAGGATTTGCATGGCTGGATACGGGAAATCATGATTCCCTGCTGGATGCAGCTGATTTTGTGGCGGCATTCCAAAAGCGTCAGGGTCTTTATATTTCCTGTATAGAGGAAATTGCGTATAAGAGAGGTTTTATTGATAAGGAGCAGCTTCTTAAGCTTGCAGAGCCTCTGATGAAGACGGATTACGGCAAGTATATGAAGGAAGTCGCAGAAGGACTGTAACAGTTGGTGGCGGACATTGGATATTCAGAGAACAGGAGAGTTTAGCGATGGGAAAAATTACGGTAGAAACATGTGAAATTGAAGGACTTAAGGTGATTACACCTGCGGTATTCGGTGACAGCAGAGGCTATTTCATGGAGTCCTATAATTATAATGACTTTAAAGAAGCAGGAATTGATGTGGTGTTTGTACAGGATAATCAGTCTGCTTCCGTAAAAAACGTTTTGAGAGGCCTGCATTTCCAGATTAATCACCCCCAGGACAAGTTGGTAAGGGTAATTAACGGAGAGGTTTTTGACGTAGCGGTGGACCTGAGGGAAGGCTCTGATACCTATGGCAAATGGTATGGTGTGGTGCTCTCTGCTGAGAACAAAAAGCAATTCTTTGTACCCAAGGGATTTGCCCATGGCTTTTTGGTGCTTTCCGACTATGCAGAATTTGCTTATAAATGCTCTGACTTTTATCATCCCGGTGATGAAGGCGGTCTTATGTATAATGACCCTGATATTGGCGTAGAATGGCCCATAGAGCCGGGCACACAGCTGATTATGTCTGACAGGGACCAAAAATGGGGCGGAATTAAGGAATACACCGAAAACAGAAAGAATGGTTAAGGTTTTATGGGAAGTAAGAAAGTAGTAACCGGTATGCAAAAGCGCAAAGGAATTCCGAAACCACTGGGCGTTGGAATTTTTTATGCCATATGTCTGATTGCGGGATTTATCATTTTAAATCATTATAATCCCCTGGCGCCGGATCAGCATACCGAGGATTTAAAGAAATATTGTGCCTGCATTTTGCTGGTACTTGCCTGCGTGATATTCGGCATCTACTATGACAGATTGCTTATCATCCCGAAGGAATTATTTCAAAGCCGGGAACTGATATGGAAGCTGGCTAAGAATGACTTCAAGAAAAGATATGCAGGCTCCTATCTGGGCTTTATCTGGGCACTGATACAACCGGTAGTTACAGTATTAATGTACTGGATTGTGTTTGATGTGATTTTTAATACCAGAAGCGAAATGGTGGCCAGCGGTGTGGAAGTTCCGTATGTACTTTTTTTGACCACGGGACTGGTGCCATGGTTTTATTTTTCGGAAATGATTACCAACGGAACCAATGCACTGTTAGAATACAGCTATCTGGTGAAGAAGGTTGTGTTTAATATTAGTATTCTGCCTATTATCAAGCTGATTGCGGCCACCTTTATCCATATCTTTTTCGTGGTGATTTTGCTGGTAGTAGCTGCAATTTACGGATATTTTCCGACCATCAATATGATTCAGGTAATCTATTACAGCTTTTGTCTGTTCCTGCTGGTGCTGGCAGCAAGCTATTGTACCTGTGCGATTGTGGTTTTCTTTAGGGATTTGGCGCAGATTATTAACATTGCCCTCCAGGTGGGAATGTGGGCAACGCCGATTCTCTGGAATATTGACATGTTTCATGATGACAACGTGATTACGCTTTTGAAGCTGAATCCTCTTGTATATATTGTAAACGGTTATCGGGATGCCATATACGGAAATAACTGGTTTTATGAGCATTTTTATTCTTCCACTTATTTTTGGATATTTACGGTAACCTTGTTCTGCGTGGGAACATTGGTGTTTAAGAGATTAAAAGTACATTTTGCAGATGTTTTATAGGAAGCGGAAGGGACTTTTGCATGGAAAACAAAAAGGAAATTGCCATACAGGTCAGCGGCTTGGAAAAGGCTTATAAGCTGTATAATAAGCCATCAGACCGCTTGAAGGAAGCCTTGGGACTTGGCAGAAAGAAAAAATATAAAGAGCATTATGCCTTAAAAGGCGTGGATATGACTATTTATCAAGGAGAAACCGTAGGCATTATCGGTACCAACGGCTCCGGGAAATCCACCATTTTGAAGATTATTACCGGGGTGTTAAATGCCACCCGCGGAGAGGTGAAGGTAAACGGCCGTATTTCCGCACTCCTTGAGCTGGGAGCCGGCTTCAATATGGAATATAACGGTATCGAGAATGTTTATTTAAACGGAACCATGATGGGCTTTTCCAAGAAAGAAATCGATGCCAAAATGGATGATATCCTAAGCTTTGCGGATATCGGGGACTATGTGTATCAGCCCTGCAAAACTTATTCCAGCGGTATGTTTGTGCGATTGGCATTTGCGGTAGCGATTAATATTGAACCGGAAATTTTGATTGTGGATGAAGCGTTATCGGTTGGTGATGTGTTCTTTCAGGCCAAATGTTATCATAAGTTTGAAGAATTCAAGCAAATGGGCAAAACCATCGTGTTTGTCAGCCATGATTTAAGCAGTATCAGCAAATATTGCGACAGAGTTGTGCTGTTAAATCAGGGGGATAAGCTGGGAGAAGGCAGTCCTAAGGAAATGATAGATGCTTATAAGCAGGTTTTGGTGGGTCAGTATGTTGATCCTGCAAAGGAAGGCGATTCGGCAAAAGAGGAAGGCAATCTTTTGGATGATGAAGAACTGGAAGCGGCGGCAGCGGCATCGGTAGCCGGAAAAAAGGCATCAAAATCTGTGGATAACCCGGATGCTAATGTAGTAAATCCTGATTTACTGGAGTATGGTACTAAGGCTGCGGTTATAGAAGAGTATAAAATAACAGATGATATGAACAGAAATACAAGTGCTGTGCTGAAGGGAAAAGAGTGCAGTGTCCATATGAAGGTCCGCTTTATGGAGGATATTGAAGCGCCTATTTTTGCCTTTACCATTAAGAACATTAAAGGTGTGGAAATCACGGGAACCAATACCATGGTGGAAAAGGCGTTTTTAGAGCCTGTGAAGGCAGGCAGTGTGAAGGAAATTACTTTTACCCAGAAAATGAACCTGCAGGGGGGAGAATATTTGCTCTCTCTTGGCGTAACCGGTTATGAAAAGGAAAATTTCCAGGTATATCACAGATTATATGATGTGTTGAACATGACGGTGATTTCTGATAAGGATACGGTGGGCTATTACGATATGAACTCATCGATTACAGTAAAAGAAGCGTAGGAAGGAAGCAAAGATGAAGCAGGATACGGCAAGAAAGCCTCTACATTTGAAACAGGAAGATTTAATCAGTGCCCTGCCCCGGCAAATCGGGAAGGTGACATTGGATTACAGCCATTATCCGGGAAAGGATCTTTACAGCGACGGTGCGATTGAGGATGAGATTCTTTCTATTGTGAAGAGTGCTTCAAGAATTGAGTATCCGAAGCTGATTGAAGAAAAGGGCAGCTGGCCTATTCTTTATCATTTATCCCCCTTACGTGCCAATATCGTAGACTGGCTTCCGATTGACAAGAGCCATAAGGTTTTGGAGATTGGTTCCGGTTGTGGGGCGATTACGGATAAATTGTCGGAAAAAGCAGGTAAGGTAACCTGTGTGGATTTGTCTGCCAGAAGAAGTCACATTAATGCATACCGCAATCAGGACAGAGATAATATTACCATTCATGTGGGAAACTTCAGCGATATTGAGCCGGAGCTTCCCTTTGATTATGATTACGTTTGTTTAATCGGTGTGTTTGAGTATGCACAGTCCTATATGGGAACCAAGACTCCCTATGAGGATTTTATGAATATTATGCTGAAGCATGTGAAAGATAACGGCTGTCTTGTTATTGCCATTGAGAACAAATTTGGATTGAAATACTGGGCAGGCTGTAAGGAAGATCATGTAGGTACTTATTTCAGCGGACTGGAAGGATATCCGGACGGCGGCAGTGCCAGAACCTTTACAAGAAAGGGACTGGAGAAAATTATGCAGAACTGTGGTGTGGGAGAGTACAGCTTTTATTATCCCTATCCGGACTATAAATTTCCTACGGTAATCTATTCTGACAGAAGAATGCCTACTGTGGGAGAATTGACAAATAACATGCGTAATTTTGACAGGGACAGAATGGTTCTCTTTCATGAAAAGTATGTTTTTGACGGAATTATTGAAGACCGGTTATTTGATTTATTTTCTAATTCCTATATGGTGGTAATCGGCAAAGAACCGGAGATTACTTATGCCAAGTATTCCAATGACCGTGCCCGGGAGTATATGCTGCGTACTGAGATGGCAGAAATAGACGGACAAAGGGAAATCAGAAAGATTCCCATGACGGAAGCAGCTGCAGAGCATGTAAAGAAGATGGAGGAATATTACAGGCTTTTGGAGAAACGCTATCAGGGAAGCGGACTTTCTGTAAATCCCTGTACCTGGAAAGAAGAAGGCTATGCGGCATTTCCCTTTGAAAAAGGAAGAACCCTGGAAGCTCTTTTAGATGAATGTCTGGAGCAGGATGATATGGAAGGCTTTTATGAGCTGTTTGACCGGTATCTGAAACTGATTTCCTTTGGAGAAGAGGAAGCGGTTTGCGACTATGACCTGATATTTGCCAATATTCTGGTTGGTGGTGATAAGTGGACGGTGATTGATTACGAATGGACCATGGAAAAACAGATTCCGGCGAAAGAGATTGCATTCCGCGCAGTTTATTGCTATGTGCTTGAAGAAGAAAAACGAAATAAATTAAATTTGGATTATATTATTGAACGATTAGGTATTACACCTGCGCAGGCAGACGAGTATCGCGAGAAAGAATTAAAGTTCCAGAAGAGTGTTACCGGCAAACGCAAGTCTATGGGAGAAATCCGTGCCACCATCGGAACCTACAGTGTGGATCCGAAGGTGTTAATGGAACAGCACCTGCAGGAAATTCTGGATAAGCGGATTCAGATTTATACGGACTGCGGAAATGGCTTTTCGGAGGCGGAATCTTATTACCTCCCCGATATTTATACAGAAGAAAACCTAATTGAAGCAGAAATACCTTTTGACGGAAATGTAAAGGCGCTTCGCATTGATCCTGCGGACAGATGCTGTATGGTAAAGGTGAGAGAGCTTCTTGTAAACGGTGTGGCAGTGCCTCTAAATAAGAAGCAGGTAATCACAAACGGCACTATGCTGGGGAAGGATGGCTATGTGTTTGCGACCAATGACCCTAATATGACAATCCTGATGGACGAAATTCCCCGTACAGGAGAAAATACGCTTTCTGTGAAACTGGAAATTGCGCCGCTGACATCATCGTTGGCACAAACAGTAGCAGATAGCAGAAAGAAACTGTTTGGATAAGGACGGTTAAATCAGTATTATACAAACTAAAAGTAATTTTGGCCTTGCAAGTAATCAGAAAGGAAACAGAAACATTGACTTCACTGAAACAGAGTTTGAAACAAATTCTTATAAATCATCGGCAAAATGAATATAATAAAGAGCTTTCAGAGAAGAAAATGTCCTATGATACATGGATTAGAAAGCAGGAAAAGCAAATTTTAGTTGATGATATAATTGTTTTGCAATCTGAGAAATGTCTGAAAAATGATTTTGAAAAAAACGACAATGACAGAAAAGAAAATCAAAATGAAGGATTTCATTCAAAAAATGAAGTGAGTTGTCGATATTTCGAAGTTTTTGACAAAAAAGAAGGAAAATCGACCTCAAAAACCTTTTTCCTTTTGCCACCGGAAATCAGCACAAAGGAAAATATTCACATAATTCTTGCGAAACTTAAAAATACGGATGCAGATGTTATTTTATTCCAAGTTTCTGATGGGGAACCGGCTGATTTCGCTCTGCAACTTCTGTATAAACAGTTCCGGAAAAATAAAAATTTAATTTTGATTTATGGTGATGAAGATGTAAAAAACGGACAGGAGAGAAGTAAACCATGGTTAAAACCTGATTGGTCTCCGGATACCTTCCTGTCTTCTTATTATTTTGGAAGTTTTATCGCAATAAAAAGGACAGCATTGTGTGAAATGTTGGAAGAGCCGGAAACGGATGCCGGAAATGGCGGGCTCTATGAACTGTGCAAAAGGCTGATAGAAAAATTTGACGGCTTTGGGATGAGGCCGGAGCAGGATAAGGAAATTGTCTGTCATATCCCGGAGATTTTGTTCCATGGAAAGAAAGAGGGATATGAAAGTGTCTGTGCGTGGAGTTTGTCTGCCGGTGGGGATGCGGAAGAGAAAAGAGAAGAAATGCAGGAAAGTGACTGTAGGCAGGAACAAGAGCAGAACCTGGTTTCTGTAATCATTCCTTCCAAGGACAATCCTAAGGTGCTGTTTACCTGCATTCATTCTTTGTTGCAAAAGACAAGTCCGGATTGCAATTATGAAATCATCATTATTGATAACGGAAGCAAGGAAGAAAACAAAGCTGCAATAGAAGCAGAGATTAATCTTACCGGGGCAGAAATCCGCTACTATCATCAGCCGATGCCCTTTAATTTTTCTGAAATGTGCAACATAGGTGCCGGCTATGCCAAAGGGGATTATTTGCTTTTCTTAAATGATGATATGGAGATTGTGCAGAGCAATTGGCTTTCCCTGCTGATGGAAAAAGCAAGACTTCCTTATGCAGGAGCAGTAGGGGCGAAGCTGTTATATCCTGATTCGGAGATAATCCAGCATGCAGGGATTACCAACTTACGTGTAGGCCCGGCTCATAAGCTTCAATTCCTTTCGGATGATGTTGATCATTATTATGGAAGAAACAAAGGCGTTCATGATGTAATGGCGGTAACCGGAGCCTGTCTGCTGGTCAAAAAGGAAATTTTTGACAGAGTAGGCGGATTTGAGACGGAACTTGCTGTTGCATTTAATGATGTGGATTTGTGCTATAAGATATTTGAGGCGGGATACTATAATATAGTAAGAAATGATGTGATTTTATATCATCATGAATCCTTAAGCCGGGGAAAAGACGGGGAGTCGGAGGAAAAGCAGAAAAGGCTCTTGCGGGAAAAGGATGTTTTGTATGAACGGCATCAAAAGCTTTACGGAACAGATCCTTTTTATCATAAGTACCTTACAAATGATATGCTTGAGTCGGAGTATTCCCCTGCCTATCATTATCAGGTTCAGCTGGAAATGCCATGGGCAAAGGTAAAAGAGATGAAATGCCTGCCGGAAAACATCCGGGAGGATAACTGTGTGGTTATCGGTATGGAAGGGGCCATGGACATTTACAAATGGAAATACGGTGTAGCACCGGGACGAGGAGAAAAAGAGCCGCAGGAAGAAGAACTGGGCTATTATTTCCAAGGTTATACCTTTGTAATCGGTGCAAATAACGCATGTTATAAAAACACGCTTTTGCTTGAAAATAAAGCAACGAAGCAGGCTTTTGCAGTGGAAGTCAGACGTCGCTACAGACCGGACATCAAAAAGAATCTGAAAGATCAGCTAAATGTAGATTTGACCGGATTTGTGGCTAAAGTCAGATGGGATGATATCCCCAAAGGAGAGTATCGTTTTGCTATGTTGGCGGAGGATACCTGCTCCAGGCAAAAATTAGTAAGTTATAGCAGCTGGGTGCTGGAAATCGACGGATTGATGCAACAGGTATCGGATACGTTGCCCCGAAAATAGTTCAGAACCGGAAAGGAAGCAACTATGGATTATAAAGACTATCATGATTATAAGGAAGCTTATGAAAAAGAGCATATTAAAACGGCAGATTTAGCAGAGCGCGTTGCCATGCTGGAAGCAAAGAATGAAGAGCTTACCTTTAAGTTAAACAGGATTAAGAATAATCCTTTGTGGAAGATGTCTTCCCCCTTGCGTAAAGGAATGCATTTTGCTATCCGTCAAAGGGACAGATTGAAAAATTGCGGTAATTTGCGCGGAGTGGTTGCCAAAATCAAGTATAAAAATATTGAAAGACAAGCCATGGAGCGTTACGGAACCAAGAGCTTTCCTGATGAAAAAACGGCAAAAATGCAGAGGGAAGAAACATTTCCTAATATGGTGAAAATCAGTATTCTGGTGCCGCTGTATAATACACCGGAAAATTTCCTTCGTGAGATGATTACATCTGTTACCGGTCAGACATATGGTAATTGGGAATTATGTCTTGCGGATGGTTCTGACGGAGAGCATACCTACGTGGGAGCTATCTGCAGGGAGTATATAGAAGCAGATCAAAAGCAGACTGCAGACGGAAAAAGCCGTATTGTATATCAAAAGCTGGAAAAGAATGGGGGAATTTCCGGAAATACCAATGAATGTCTGAAGTTAGCAACGGGAGAGTATATCGGTTTGTTTGATCATGACGATATCCTTCATCCGTCCGCTCTTTATGAATATGTAAAAGTAATCAATGAAAAGAACGCAGATTACATATATTGCGATGAAACCACCTTTAAGGGCAATGATATTAATCATATGCTGACCATGCACTTTAAGCCTGATTACGCCATTGATAATCTGCGTGCAAATAATTACATCTGTCATTTTAGTGTGTTTGCAAGAGAGCTTTTGGACGGAACGGAGTTATTCCGGTCCAAGTTTGACGGCAGCCAGGACCATGATATGATTCTTCGCCTGACGGACCGTGCCAAGAATGTGGTACATGTGCCGAAGCTGCTGTATTACTGGCGTTCCCATGCAGGAAGCGTGGCTTCCGGCATTGATGCTAAGCCTTATGCGGTACAGGCCGCAAAGGGAGCAGTAGCAGACCATTTGAAGCGTCATGGGTATGAGCATTTCCAGATTACATCTACCAGAGCCTTTGAAACTATTTTTAAAATCCGTTACTCCATAGAAGGGAATCCGAAGATTTCTATTGTGATTGCCAATAAAGACCATACATCTGATTTGAAACGGTGCATAACATCCGTTATCGAAAAATCTACTTATGAAAATTTTGAGATTATCGTAGTGGAGAATAACAGTACCACACAGGAAGTCTTTGATTATTATAAGGAACTGGAAGAGGTAGACCGGGTTAAGGTGGTAACCTACAAAGCACCTTTAGAAAATGCGGGCTTTAATTATTCGGCGGTAAATAATTTTGGAGCATCCCATGCCACCGGTGATTATATCCTTTTGCTGAACAATGATACCCAGGTGATTACCGTAAACTGGATGGAAGAACTTTTGATGTATGCCCAGCGTGAGGATGTAGGAGCGGTAGGCGGTAAGCTTTATTATGAGAATAAAACAATCCAGCATGCAGGTGTAGTACTAGCCCTTGGAGCACATCGTACTGCAGGACACAGCCATTACGGACAACACAGAGAAAATTTAGGCTATATGGGACGCCTTTGCTATACCCAGAATGTATCAGCAGTAACCGGTGCCTGCCTTTTGGTGAAGAAGAGCTTATTTGAAAAGGTGGGGGGGCTGGATGAAGGCTTTGCCATTTCCTTAAATGATGTGGATTTCTGCCTGAAGCTGCGGGAATTGGGTCTTTTAAATGTGTTTACACCGTTTGCGGAGCTATATCACTTTGAATCTATTTCCAGAGGACTTGATAATGAAGGCGAAAAAGCAAAACGCTATAATCAGGAATCGGAGAAATTCCGGGATAAATGGAAGGCGGTCCTTGAAAAAGGAGACCCTTATTATAATCCCAATTTTTCCCTTGACAGAAGCGACTTTGCTTTGAAAATACAGCAGTAGTATGATATACTTAAAAAAGAATAATTTTCAGGAGGTTTGTTATGAGCTACAAAGAACAATATGACTTTTGGTTAAACGATGCATACTTTGATGAGGCTACCAAAGAAGAGCTTCGCAGTATTGCAGCAGATGAAAAAGAAATCGAAGATCGTTTTTATAAGGAATTAGAATTCGGAACCGGCGGACTGCGCGGTGTTATCGGTGCAGGTACCAACCGTATGAACATTTATACCGTAAGAAAAGCAACCCAGGGACTTGCAAACTATATCATAAAGCAGGGAGGCAAGGACAGAGGGGTAGCGATTGCTTACGACTCCAGAAGAATGTCTCCTGAATTTGCGGATGAAGCGGCTCTTTGCCTTTGCGCAAACGGCATTAAGGCTTATGTATTTGATGCACTTCGCCCTACACCGGAGCTTTCCTTTGCACTCCGTAAACTGGGATGTATTTCCGGTATTGTTATTACTGCAAGCCATAATCCTCCGGAATACAACGGATACAAGGCATATTGGGAGGACGGCGCACAGGTAACCGCCCCCAAGGACAAGGAAATTATCACAGAAGTAAAGAATGTAACGGATTATCATGATGTAAAGTCCATGTCGAAGGAAGATGCTATGGCAGCCGGACTTTATCAGGTAATCGGTAAGGAAATTGATGATGCTTATATGGAAGAGTTAAAGAAGCAGATTATTCATCCCGAAATCATCAAGGAAGTTGCTGATGATATCAAGATTGTATATTCTCCTTTCAACGGAACCGGTAATGTGCCTGCAAGAAGAATTCTTTCCGAGCTTGGCTTTAAGCATGTATATGTAGTGCCTGAGCAGGAAATGCCCGACCCTAACTTTACCACATTGGATTATCCCAATCCTGAGGACCCTAAGGCATTTACCCTTGCCCTTAAGCTTGCGAAGGAAAAGAATGCGGATATCGTGCTTGCAACTGACCCTGATGCAGACAGATTAGGTATTTATGCACTGGATAGCAAGACCGGTGAATATGTTCCTTTCACAGGAAATATGTCCGGTATGCTGATTGCAGAATATATTTTAAGAGAAAGAACAGCCACAGGAACCATGCCTGAAAATCCGGCACTGGTAAGTACTATTGTTACTACCAATATGGCAGCTGCAATTGCTAAGGATTACGGCGTAAAGTTTATTGAAGTATTGACAGGCTTTAAGTATATCGGAGAACAGATTAAGTTCTTTGAACAGTCCGGCTCCAACAATTATGTATTCGGTTTGGAAGAAAGCTACGGCTGTCTGGCAGGAACTCATGCAAGAGATAAGGATGCAATTGTAGCAGTGATGTGTCTGTGTGAAGTGGCTGCATGGTGCAAAAAGAATGGTATTACCGTTTGGGACCAGATGGTGAAGTTATATGAAAAGTACGGATATTTCAAGGAAACCCAGTATGCAATTACTTTAAAGGGCATTGACGGGGCTGCCCAGATTGCGGAAATGATGAACAAGCTCCGCAGTAATCCTCCTAAGAACTTCGGTGACCTGACCGTGAAGGAATTCAGGGATTACGACATGGATGTGCTGAAGAACTTAGAAACAGGAGAAGAAGGTAAGACAGGACTTCCTAAGTCCAACGTACTTTACTTTGACCTTACCAATGATTCCTGGTGCTGTGCAAGACCCTCCGGAACAGAACCCAAGATTAAATTCTACATGGGTGTAAAGGGTACAAGCCTGGAAGACGCACAGGATAAGGTAGAAAAACTGACAGAAAGCCTGAAAGCATATTTATAATGACGAATAATAACTTTAAGAATCGCCTTGCGGGAGCAGGGCGATTCTTGAATACACGGGAAAACCGTGGATAAAGAATGATTGACGGGAGCAGATATGGCTAAAATCCTAAAGGCAAGCAATATAAGGAAAACAATCAATTATCTGAAAAAGAATGGCGTAAAGCATGCGTATTATGCAGCCAGAGAACGTATTGAGAGTGAAAAAGCAGATACTTACATCTATGAGGCGGTTTCTGCTGATGCTTTGATGCGCCAAAGGGAGCTTTCAAAGGAGTTTTCATACAAATTCAGCATTCTTGTGCCTGTTTACGAGACCCCTGAAGCCTATCTTCGCAGAATGATTGATTCTGTTCTGACCCAAAGCTACGGAAACTTTGAACTGATATTGGCAGATGCCGGCAGCAGCGATCATGTGGAGCATGTGGTTCAAAGCTATAGGGATGAGCGGATTAAGTATAAAAAGCTTAAACAGAACGGAGGAATCTCTGCCAATACCAATCAGGCGCTGATGTATGCAACGGGAGACTATGCAGGACTGCTGGACCATGATGATGTGCTTACACCGGATGCCTTATATGAGATGGCAGTGTGCATCAAAAATGCCGAAAAGGACGGAATAGAATTGCAACTGTTATATTCGGATGAGGACAAATGCAATGGTGATGAGACAGTATACTATGAAGTGAATAAAAAACCAAAATTTAATTTAGATTTGATTTTGAGCAATAATTATATCTGTCATTTTATGGTGATGAAGAGGCAATTGATGCAGGAATTACAGTTTCGGAGTATCTGTGACGGTGCACAGGATTTTGACCTGGTGCTCCGTGCAGTGAACTACATGCTTGGAAAAGATAAGCGGCCAAGCAAGAGCAAGTCTCTTCCGATTGCACACATTCCCAAGGTGCTGTATCATTGGCGCTGTCATGAAGCTTCTACCGCAGAAAACCCGGAAAGTAAGCGATATGCCTATGATGCCGGCAAGAGGGCAGTGGAAGATTTCCTTCGGGCAAGAGAGTGGAAGGGCAAGGTTATCCATCTTAGACATTTGGGATTTTACCGGGTAGATTACGAACCGGATTTACTGACTAACCGTTCTGATGTAGGATTGGTGGGCGGAAAACTGCTTTCCAAGAATAATAAAATAGCGGGTGGTATCTATACGGCGGAAGGAGACGGCATTTATAACGGACTTCATAAAGAGTATAGCGGTTATCTTCACCGCGCCGTGCTTACACAGGAAGCGGAAATGATTGATATTCGTTGCATGAAGGCATCACAGGAAGCGGAAGAAATTATGGAACAGCTGTTGGGACTTCCCTATTTAAAGAATCCTTTAAACGGAAATTTTAATTGGCGTGACGGATTAAGAAAGGAAGCGGATTATCAGGAAATCAGTAAAAAGCTTTGTGAGGAAATCCGGAAAAAAGGAATGAGGATTGTATGGGATCCTGCCATGATTGAGAAAATCTGAAAGGTTAAAAGTAGATTTAGCAGATGGAAGTGAATGAAAAACAGGTGTTAGGAAATGAAGAGGGGATAAAAACCACGGTTGTCATTCCTAATTACAACGGAATTAATTATATAGAAGATTGTATGGAATCCCTTTTAAAAAGTGATGTGCCTCTTAGGATTATTGTGGTAGATAACAAATCCGGTGACGGAAGCAGAGAGTTGCTTGCTGAGAAATACGGGGATCTACAGCAGGTGGAACTGATTTTTCTGGAAGAAAATACGGGATTTTGTCATGCGGTAAATGTGGGAATCCAAGCGGCGAAAACCGAGTATGTGTTTTTGCTGAACAATGATACTGTAGTAGAGAAGGATTGTGTTTCGGAACTGGAAAAGCAGATGCTCCGTTCACAGGATATCTTTTCCGTAGGAAGTAAAATGATAAATATGCGTAACCCGGACAAAATAGATGATGCAGGGGATTTGTACTGTGCACTGGGCTGGGCTTTTGCAAGGGGAAAAGATAAGGAGCGTAATGCATACGGTAAAGAAGACCGTATTTTTGCGGCCTGCGCCGGTGCAGCCTTGTATCGGCGGAGCATATTTGAAGCGATTGGTCTGTTTGATGAAGCCCATTTTGCTTATCTGGAGGATATAGACATCGGATATCGTGCTAATATCCACGGATATCTTAATGTATTTGCGCCAAAGGCCATTGTTTATCATGCGGGGAGTGCTGTCAGCGGTTCCAGACACAATGAGTTTAAAGTAGATTTATCTGCAAGAAACGGTATTTACCTGATTTACAAAAATATGCCTTTTTTACAGATTTTGCTGAATTTACCCTTCCTTCTTGCAGGATATCTGATTAAGTGGTTTTTCTTTGCCTTAAAAGGGCTGGGCGGCGTTTATCGTAAGGGCATCGGCAAGGGTTTTGCACTGGCTTTTTCTGCAAAGGGGCGTGCGGCAAAACAGAGATTTAAAGCAGGAAATTTTTCCAATTATCTGTGGATTCAGTGGCAGCTGTGGATAAATACCCTACGCAGATTTTTTTAAGTTGTACTTTTTGTAATAATATTGTAAAATATTCGCAAGAAGGTAACAGATATGATAAAAGACAATCAGAAAATTTTTAACAGGCTGCATCTGGTGGTGGATGCCATTGTTACGGCAATATCCTACCTGCTTGCCTGGTATATAAAATTCGCTACTGTTTTTGCAGGCGCGGAACCCGGTGCGGGAGCACTTTCCAAGGAAACCTATTTCAGTTTCCTTTATTTTCTTGTGCCCGGATATATTCTGATTTACTATTATTTTAATATGTATAAGCCCAAAAGGGCAACCAGACGTAAATATGAAATCATTAACATCATTACCTCCAATACGGTAGGAATGGTGCTGTTTATCGTAGTGCTTTTCGTGATTAAGCAGCAGCATTTCTCGCGAGTAATGATGTTTCTTTTTTACATGATTAATATTGTGCTGACAACGGTTTGCCGTTCCATGATCCGCAGTCTGTTACAGTTTTTCCGCCGGAAGGGCTATAACATGAAATACATTCTGCTGATCGGCTATTCCAGGGCGGCAGAAGAATACATTACCCGAATCAATGCCAATCCCCAGTGGGGTTATGTGGTAAGGGGGATTCTGGATGACAGGATTCCCAGCGGAACCACTTATAAAGGGGTTAAGGTAGTAGGAAGAATTGAAAATATTCATTATATATTACCGGAAAATAAACTGGATGAAATTGCCATTACTCTGGCGCTGAAGGATTACGACCATTTGGAATATATCGTTGATTTGTGTGAAAAATCAGGTGTGCATACCAAATTTATTCCCGATTATAACTCGCTGGTTCCCAGTCATCCTTATACAGAGGATTTGATGGGACTTCCGGTAATCAATATCCGTTACGTGCCGCTGACCAATACTATTAACTGGTTTGCAAAGCGGGTAGTGGATATTGTGGGGGCACTTCTGGGAATTATTGTTTCCTCGCCCCTTATGCTGATAGCCGCATTGGCAGTAAAGTTTACCAGTAGCGGACCGGTGATTTTTAAGCAGGAGAGAGTAGGGCTTCACAATAAAACATTTAGAATGTATAAGTTCAGAACTATGGAAATGCAGAAGGCATCAGATGAAGCCAAGGGCTGGACGGTAAAGGATGACCCCAGAGTTACGGGCGTAGGCAAAATCCTACGTAAAACAAGTATTGATGAGCTGCCCCAGCTGTTCAATATTTTGATGGGTGAGATGTCCTTAGTGGGTCCCAGGCCGGAAAGACCCCAGTTTGTGGAGAAGTTTAAAGAGGAAATTCCCCGTTACATGATTAAACATCAGGTGCGCCCGGGGCTTACAGGCTGGGCACAGATAAACGGCTACCGCGGAGATACCTCTATCAGAAAGCGTATTGAGTACGACTTGTTTTATATCGAAAATTGGAATATGGCCTTTGATTTTAAGATTATGTTTTTAACAATTTTTAAGGGATTCATTAATAAAAATGCTTATTAAAGGGAATGGTAATTCTGTAAATCTTAATAAACTGTTAAATCATGGTGTGGGGGTTGCCATATTTGTGTTTTTGTGAGAAAATAACATCTTGTTAAGCAGTATTTTTCTGCAAAAGAGAAATCCGGAATGAAAAAGTGATAAGGGAGAGAGTAAGATTATGGCTACAGAATCCAAAAAGCCCGTTAAAAAAACAGGACCTAAAAATACAGATGAGATGAGAGCAAAAAAGGCTGCCGCTAAAAAGCGTGTGGAAGCGAAGGAAAAATCCAAAAAGAAAAGAGGAAAAATTCTTTTGTTTATTGTGGAAATTTTCGTTCTGCTTTTAATGGTAGTGGTTTTGTACGGTGTTTTAAAGACGGAAAAGGTGGGAAAGGTTGACATTCCCGAAGAAGATATTGTCATTAACGAAGAGGTTAAAGTAAAAGCTGAGACTACCATGAAGGGCTATCGCAACGTGGCACTGTTCGGTGTAGACTCTACCAGCGGTGAATTGACCAAGAATACACGAAGCGACTCAATTATGATTGCTTCCATTAATATGGATACCGGTGAATGTAAGCTGGTTTCCGTATACCGTGACACTTACCTGAATTTAGGTAACGATACTTATAATAAATGTAACTCTGCTTATGCAAAGGGTGGTCCCGAGCAGGCGATTAACATGCTTAATATGAACCTGGATATGAATATTACGGACTTTATTACCGTTGGCTTCTCAGGTCTTAGTAATACCATTGATGCTTTGGGCGGCGTTATGATTGATGTAGATGAGGCAGAAATTGAGCATTTGAACAATTATCAGCTTTGTATGGCAGAGGATTTAAAGAGAAGCTACACACCCGTAACTTCTACAGGATATCAGCTTCTTGACGGCCTGCAGGCTACTGCTTACTGCCGTATCCGTTATACCGCCGGTGATGACTTTAAGAGAGCGGAACGTCAGAGAGAAGTGTTGATGGCAATTGCAGATAAGGCAAAGACAGCATCACCTGCTACCTTGAATGAAATTGCAAATGACGTATTCGGACAGATTTATACATCCCTTGACTTATCCGAAATTTTGGAACTTTTGGGAGATGTGACCAAATATGAAATCGTGGATCAGGCAGGCTTCCCGGAAGATAATATGCGTGATACGGGAACCATCGGTTCTAAGGGTAGTTGCGTTGTTCCTGTAAACCTTTCCGAAAATGTTACCTGGCTTCATAGCTTCTTCTTTGATGATGAAGCGTATACAGCTTCCGAAGCGGTTCAGGAGTACAGTGAAAAGATCAAGTCGGATACAAGCGGTTATTTAAATTAATTGGTACGATTGATGTACAGAAGGAAAGTAAAAAGGACCAGATTTTATGGTCCTTTTTCTGATAAGGTGGTAGAAAATGAAACAGACTGATGTCATTATCCCGGTATACCGGCCCACGAAAAGGTTATTTACCCTACTGGATAAGCTGAAGGAACAGACTGTGCCGATTCACAAAATTTTACTGGTCAATACGGAACAGAAGTATTTCGACGGCTTAATTGCCGGTACGGATTTTTGGCACCGGTACAAAAATGTAGAGGTAAAGCATATCTCCAAAAAAGAATTTGACCACGGATATACCAGAAGGCGTGCCGTGAAAGAAACGGAAAGCCCTTATTTCGTGATGATGACGGATGATGCCATACCGGCCGATTGCCGGCTGCTGGAGCGGTTACTGGAACCATTGCTTACAGGAAAGGCGGCCATTAGCTATGCAAGGCAGCTGCCGGATGAGGACTGCGGCGTGATAGAGCGTTATACAAGAAGCTTTAATTATCCGGAAGAGGCGGCATTTAAAAGTGGGGCTGATTTGCCCCGGCTGGGAATTAAAACTTTTTTTGCATCCAATGTATGCGCTGCTTATGACAGAGAAAAATATGAGGCTCTTGGCGGCTTTGTGAAAAAAACCATATTTAACGAAGATATGATTTTGGCGCGAAAGGCTATCGATGCAGGAGAGGCGATTGCCTATGTGGCAGAGGCAGAAGTAATTCATTCCCACAATTATACCGGTGCGCAACAATTTCATAGAAATTTTGATTTGGGAGTATCCCATGCCCAGTTCCCGGAGGTGTTTGAGGGGATTAAGGCGGAAGGTGAAGGCATCCGTCTGGTAAAGCAGACGGCAAAGCACTTATGCGTCATAGGCAAGCCTTGGCTTATCATTAAGCTTTTCTGGCACAGTTTTTGTAAATACGCAGGATATTTTTTGGGAAAAAGATACAGGAAATTGCCGATGAAGCTGGTAAAACGACTTTCCATGAACAAAGATTATTGGAAATAAATTTATTTTTGTCATAAATTTATCATAGATTTATCACAAAATGAACACAATTACCCATTATACTTAGGGAAGGAAATGAGAAAAGAAAGGAAAGAGGTAATTGTTATGTACGAAAACAACTATCCAAATTATGAAAATACAAACACATATCATTATCAGGCGCCGGGAAACGGCGTAGGCAGTTCTATGGGCAGTCCTGCAGAACCGCCTAAGAAGGAGAAGAAGATGGGAGCCGGGAAAAAGATTTTACTGGGAATTTTTTGCGGACTTCTGTTCGGCATTTTTGCGGGAATCGGCTTTACGGCAGTGACCGCCGCATCGGATTTTTTGCTGGAGGAAGGAAAAGAAGCAATTGCCATGCCGGAAGTAAAGGGCGGAGAAGCGGAAATGCCAGGAAATGAAGCTGCGGCTGAGGAAGCAGATGAAGAAGCTTTGCAGGAAAATATGATTGCATCTACCGTGACGGCTGCACCTGCCCAGGCAATGGTTACTGATGTAACAGAGGTGGTAAAGGCGGTAATGCCTTCCGTCGTTTCCGTGAATAATAAATTCGTAGAGACAACCTCATTTTTCGGACAGGAATACAGTAGTGAAGCAATCAGTAGCGGCTCCGGCTTTATTGTGGGAGAAAATGATACTGAATTATTGCTTGTGACCAATTTCCATGTAGTGGAAGATGCTGAGGAACTGACGGTGCAGTTCTGCGACGGCAGTCAGCTGCAGGCCCAGATTAAGGGTACCGACAGAGATAAGGACTTGGCAGTTATTGCAGTATTGCTTGAGGATATTGAAGAAGAAACCATGGGTGAAATTGCCATAGCAACTATGGGAGATTCCAACCGGCTTACGGTAGGAGAGCCTGTAATTGCCATTGGAAATGCACTGGGCTACGGACAGTCCGTAACAACCGGTGTTGTCAGTGCCTTAAACAGACCGATTGCCGTGGACGTGGTGTCGATGCAGGATGAACTGGATGAAGAAGTAAATACCTTTATCCAGACGGATGCGGCTATTAACCCGGGTAATTCCGGCGGTGCCCTGTTAAATACCAAGGGCGAAGTAATCGGTATCAATTCCAGTAAAATCGGTGGTGATGCCATTGAAGGTATGGGTTATGCCATTCCTATTTCCGATGCCCAGCCGATTATCGAAGAGCTGATGACCAAGCAGACCAAGCACCGCGTGAAGGAGGAGAATAAAGGATATCTCGGTATCACCGGTATTGACGTTGTAGAGGAATACTCAGAGATTTACGGTATGCCCATGGGTGTTTATGTATCTTCCGTTACGGAAGGAACCGGTGCCGATGATGCCGGCCTGATTAAGGGAGATATTATTACCGCAGTGAACGGCGAAGAAGTAGAATCCATGGAAGAGCTGAAGGAAGAGCTTAGCTATTATGCGGCAGGAGAAACCATTGAACTGACGATTATGCAGGGAAGCCCTACAGGTTACCAGCCGAAGAACGTGTCGGTGACGTTAAGTTCAGCAAGCTTTATGGAAGAGTAAGAAATAGATAGAGAATATGAAGTATAAGTAAAGAAGGAAGTATGTGGCGGAAGATACGAGATATATGATGAAAAGCATGAGGCGTATGTTGAAAGACATGGGCATATGATGAAAAACATGAGGCGTATGGTGAAAAACATGAGGCGTATGTTGAAAGATATGAGGCATATGGAAGGTTTAACGTATATGAGTAGCCTTATGAGAGAATATAGATGCCAAATTGAGTGAGCCGGCAAGCGCTGTGTCAGATAGGAAATGCTAGTGAGTAAAATATAGCTGTTATTGTTGGTAATGATGAGCTTGAAATATTGTTTTTTTGCTTCTGGTTAGATGATTATGGCATATAGGAACAGGGAAGTTCTCTTATCTAGCTGTTATCAATTCAATAAATTGCTGAAAATTGACGTATAGATATTGCGTTATGATAAGATATATATGACAGCGATTAGGAGCATAAAGTAATAGTCTATTTTTGGGCAGTTATTCATAAAGTAGTAAAAAGCATTAAGTGATGTGTAACTATGATAAAAGCAAAGAAGTTGATATTGTTTTGCCTAATAGTATTTGCTTATAGCATGATAGCTGTCGGATGTGGTGAGAAAAGAGATACCCTTGAAAAGATAAAGGATTTGGAATTTACTGTTATTACGGAAGAAAATGCACCGGAGGAGCTTCTTGCCATTACGGAAGAAAAAAAGGAAGAAGGGTTTAAACTGACCTTTCAAGATAACGGATTTCTTTATATTTGCAGAGGCTATGGAAAACAGCCCACAGGTGGTTTTTGCATTAGGGTAGATGCATTGTACGAAACGGAAAATGCTATTTATTTTGATACAACGCTGGAGGGACCTGTACCGGGAAAAGAAGAGAAGCGACAAAGCCCCTCCTATCCCTATGTCATTATAAAAACGGAGCTGATAGATAAACCGGTGGTTTTTGAGTAGTTTTGGTGAAAGTGAATAAAGCACAATGACAGACCCGGCAGCGCATGTTGCCGGGTTAATTTTGCGGTGAAAGACTGGGGTTTGATTTGTGATTGTGGTTTGTTTGAAAATTGTGATTGCGGTTTGTATGAAAATGCGCTTGTTTCGTGTGATGCGGTCGGGTATAATAAAGCAGAAGAACATAGAGAGGCGGAAGATACATGCTTTATATTAAAAACGGAACAGTGATTGACCCGGCGGCAGATGCCATGTACCGGGCTGATTTGCAGATAGAGGATGGAAAAATTGTAAAAATTGTGTGCCGGGAAGAAAACAAAGATGTGCAGAGGAAGCAGCAGGATGCGGAAAGTAGCCGGTACCGAATGACGCAGCAGGATGCGGTTTTGGATGCAACAGGAATGCTAATCGGTCCGGGGCTGATTGATACCCATGTACACTTCAGGGATCCGGGATTTACCTATAAGGAGGACATTGAAACCGGCAGTGCGGCGGCAAAAAAAGGCGGTTACACGGGTATTGTTTTAATGGCCAATACTAAGCCTGCGGTAGATAACACAGAAACCCTTTCTTATGTTTTAAATAAGGGAAAAGAAACCGGAATCCGTATTGAAAGCTGCGTGAATGTGACGAAGCAGATGAAGGGTGCAGAGCTTACGGATATGGAAGAACTTGCGGCAGCAGGTGCGGCAGGCTTTACCGATGACGGAATTCCGCTTATGTCGACAGAGTTGGTTACTGAGGCGATGAAGCGTGCAAAAGCACTCGGAAAACCTATCAGCTTTCATGAAGAAAATCCGGAGCGGATTACCAATAATGGGGTGAATGCAGGAAAAGCTTCTGCACACTTTGGCATCGGAGGTTCCCCGAGAGAAGCAGAAATTGACCTGGTGGAGAGAGATTTGCCTTTGGCACTTAAGACAGGAGCAGAGTGCGTGATTCAGCATATCAGCAGTAAGGAAGCTGTTGAGCTGGTGCGGCAGGCCAAGAAACAGGGAAATAATATCCATGCGGAAGCAACACCGCATCATTTCTCGCTGACGGAAGAAGCAGTGATTCAAAAGGGGACTCTTGCAAAGATGAATCCTCCCCTTAGGGAAGAAGCGGATAGGCTTGCAGTGATAGAGGGACTTAGAGACGGAACCATTGATTTGATTGCTACAGACCATGCACCTCACAGCAAAGAAGAGAAAGAGAAGCTCATTACGGAAGCCCCAAGTGGCATAATCGGTTTAGAAACTGCACTTTCTCTGGGAATCAGGGAACTGGTGGATAAAGGTTATTTAACTTACCCGCAGCTTTTTGACAGGATGAGCAGTGCTCCTGCAAGATTGTACGGATTTTCAGGCGGTATGATTGCAGAAGGAAAAGAAGCGGATTTGGTTCTTTTTAGGCCACAAGAGAGGTGGACGGTGGAGAACTTTGCATCCAAATCATCTAATTCGCCCTTTGTGGGTGAGCAGCTGCCGGGAGTTATTTATTACACCATTTGTGACGGAAAGATTGTGTATCAAAGGGACGGAGGAACTATGGACAAAGGAAAAAAGAAAGTAACGGCACAGGTCTTTTTCCAACAGGAAATTGCACCGGGAATTTTTGACATGTGGTTAACCACAGACTTGGCACAGAGTGCGGCAGCAGGACAGTTTATCGGGGTATACCCTACTGACAAGAGTAAGCTGTTGCCCAGACCCATCAGTATTTGTGAGGTGGATAAGGAAAATAGCAGACTGCGTATTGTATACAGAGTGGCAGGAGGCGGAACGGAGGAATTCTCATCCTATAAAACAGGAAAAAAGGTGGAGATTTTAGGCGTTCTCGGCAACGGATTTCCTGTTTCCGAAGGAAAAGATAAAACGGTGGTGTTGTTGGGCGGCGGAATCGGTATTCCTCCCATGCTTCAGCTGGCTAAGGAATTGAAAGAAACCGGTGCAAAGGTATGTGCAGTGCTTGGCTATCGTGATAACCAGCTGTTTTTAAAGGAAGATTTGGAGCGGTATGCCACTGTGTATATTGCAACAGAGGACGGCAGCGTCGGAACAAAAGGAAATGTACTTACTGCTGTGGAAGCAGAAGGACTTCAGCCGGATATGATTATGGCTTGCGGTCCTATGCCCATGCTCCGTGCTATTAAGAAATTTTCAAATGAGGCAGGCTGTAAGGCATATATTTCCTTGGAAGAGAGAATGGCTTGCGGCGTTGGTGCATGCCTTGGTTGCGTGTGCAAAACCAAAGAGGTGGACCATCATTCCCATGTGAATAATGCAAGAATTTGTACCGACGGACCGGTATTTGATGCGGAGGATGTAGAGATATGAATACAAAAGTAACAATTGCAGGCGTGGAATTTAAAAATCCGGTTATGACAGCCTCAGGAACCTTTGGCTCCGGTATGGAATACGGAGAATTTGTAGATTTGAATCAGCTTGGTGCCGTAGTGACCAAAGGCGTAGCAAACGTGCCCTGGCCCGGCAATCCGACTCCCAGAGTGGCAGAAACCTATGGCGGTATGCTGAATGCAATCGGACTTCAGAATCCCGGTATTGATGTGTTTGTGGAAAGGGATATTCCTTTCTTAAAGCAGTATGATACGAAAATCATTGTTAATGTTTGCGGAAAAACGGTAGAAGACTATTTGGCAGTTGTGGAAAAATTAGGTGATTACCCGGTAGATATGTTGGAAATCAATGTTTCCTGCCCGAACGTAAAAGAAGGTGCCATTGCCTTTGGACAGAAAGCTGATTGTCTTTATGATATTACTTCACAGATTAAAAAGAAAGCAAAGCAACCTGTGATTATGAAGCTTAGCCCCAATGTAACAGACATTACAGAGATGGCAAAAGCAGCAGAAGCAGCAGGCGCAGATGCTATTTCTTTGATTAATACTTTGACAGGAATGAAGATTGATATTCATAAGAGATGCTTTGCCCTGGCAAACAAAACCGGCGGTATGTCCGGACCTGCCATTAAGCCTGTGGCAGTGCGTATGGTTTATCAGGCGTCCCATGCGGTAAAGATTCCCGTAATCGGAATGGGCGGCATTGCAAATGCTGAGGATGCAATTGAATTTATGCTGGCAGGAGCTACGGCTGTGGCTGTAGGAGCTATGAATTTTGTGAATCCTTATACGACCGTGGAAGTGGTTCGGGGGATTGAGGAATATATGCAGAAATATAATGTGCAGGACATTAATGAACTGATTGGAGCAGTAGAGTAAGAATCCGGACTTTTCAGAACCGTTCTTTTCATAGATGTGTTGCCCGGAAGTAACTGTTTGAGAAGCTGCGGCAGAAATAGGATATGAGCCTATGAAACTTTTTAAGAAAAATCTAACCGGCTACACTTTAAAGATGATATTAACAGGCCATTTCAAAACTTGCTCCGCTTCGGACAGTTGAAATGGCCTGTACATCTTTTAAAGTGTGCCGGTTGATTTTTTACAAAAAGTTTCAAAAGGCTTATATATCCTACTTTCTGCCTGTCTGCTTCGAGTTTTATGACGGGCAACTAATAGACATATGAAAAGGACGGGTTCAAAAAATCTCCAAAGACTGTATATGCTTTGAAAGAGAATTTTTCTGCAACTGTGCGTGAAGGGAACGGTTCCGAAAAGTCCGGATTCTTATGGAGTGTAAGAGAAGGGAGTAATAAAGCGGATTCCGGTGTCATATATTAGGAATAAGTACACGCCGGGAGGTATGTTTGTGGAATTAGTAAAGCGGAATATACATATGGATTGCCAAAAATGCAAGGCGTCCGCACAGATAACGCTGGAGGATGATGTAAATATTTCCGATTCCAAGCCTGATGCGTATCAGCTGATTATGGATAGAGGAAATGTGGTCATAGATGAAGTGAAGGTATCAGATGACCATGTGAGTGTAAAAGGAAGACTGCAGTTTAAGATTTTGTACTTAACCGAGGATAAGAAAGGAGATGTTGCCACAATGGAGGGTAATATTCCTTTTGAAGAGCAGATTTACATGGAGGGAGTAGAAACAGGAGATTCGGTTTCTGTAGACTGGGACATTGAAGACTTGACGGTCGGATTAATCAATTCCCGAAAATTCAGTGTGCAATCCTTGGTGATGCTGAAAGCTCATTGCGAAGAAATCAGGGATGAAGAAACGGCAGTGGATTTGGAAAACAGCGAGGCGGTGGAATTCAGGAAAAAGAATTTAGATATTGCCGCCATGAAAATTTGTAAGAAGGATATTCTGCGTGTGAAAGAGGAAGTAGAGATTCCCGGCAGCTTTCCCAATATTTTGTCTCTGATATGGTGGGATGTGATGCCTTGCAACGTGGAGTTTAAGATTCTTTCCGATAAAATTACCGCACAGGGAGAAATCAGAGCTTTTTTCCTTTACAGAGGAGAAGGGGAAGAAGATGATATATGTCATTATGAGACGGTGATACCTTTTGCGGGAACGATTGATTGCATGGGTGCTGAGGAAGGTATGATTCCGGAAATCCGTTTTGTACCGGAGTGCAGGGAAGTGTCGGTACAATCTGATTTTGACGGAGAAGAAAGGGTTATTACTTTTGAACTGTGCCTGAATCTTGTGATTTGTGCGTATGAGGAGGAAAGGCTTTCCTTGCTCAGTGATGTTTACGGAGTGACGAAAGAGGTATCGGTTTCGGAGAAAGAAGCTTCTTTCCGCAGGCTCTTGACAAAAGCAGCAGGAAAGATGAAGCTTGCAGAACATTTTAAGTTGGATGAAAGTCATATTGTCAGAATTTTGCATACCGCTGCGAGAGTTCAGATTATTGAGCAGGCTGTTATGGAAGAAGGAATTGAGATAAGCGGTGTAGTGAACTTGCAGTTATTATATGAAAGCGCGGATGAGGAAGAAAAGTATGGTATGATGAAGGAAAACATTCCGTTTAGCTATATGTTGGAAGCAGATGGAGTGGATAAAGATTGTACTTATGTGCTTCGGACTGACGTAGAGCAGATAACGGTATTACTGCTTGACGGCTCTGAAATCGACGTAAAATGTGTACTCTTTTTTGGCGGTAACGTTTACAAAAATATCAAGGAAAAAATTGTGGAGGAAATTGAAGTCGCACAGCTTGATTCGGAAAAGATGGCAGAACTTCCGGGAATTGCAGTTTACATGGTACGTGACGGCGAGAGTCTGTGGGATATCGGAAAACGCTACTATGTACCGGTATCTGCATTGATGGAAACCAATCAGCTCAGTTCGGAAGAGGTAAAGCCGGGGGATAGGATTTTAATTGTAAAATCACTTTAAAATTCAATATGGTTTAAATAAAAAACACTCTGAACTTATGGGTTGCGTTCAGAGTGTTTTTAGGTTGAATAGGTTGGCTATGTTGTGCTACCGAATGGTGTTTCTTTAAGCTTCGGTAATAATTCCGGCATCTTCGGCCATTTTATCAAAACCTGCCATAACTGCATCGTAAGTTTTCTGGGAAATTTCGGGAAGTTCACCGCCCCAGATTTCTTTTGCCTGATCAAAGCCTTTTTGGAATGCACCGCGCATTTCTTCAATCTTATCGGGGTCACCGCCGGTAAGCGCGGTTGCAAAATCTAAAATACGCTGGGAAGTCTGCTTAACACCCCAGTAGCCGTCTTCTGCAATATCGGCTTGAGCCTGTGCTTTGGTAGCAGGATCAACAGTGAAATCGCCACTGGATAAAATGCTCCAAATATCGTTAGCTGTATTAAATGTTTTTCCCTGTTTTGTTAAGAGCTGTTCTACAAGGCTCTTAAACTGAGCTGTTCTGGCATCAGAATCTGCTTTCAATTTGGCAATGAGTTCGGCGTCGGGCTTGTACTTTTTGGTAGCAGTACCGTTGGTTGCTTCTGCTGAAGGCTCATAAACAACACCGTTAGCTTCTGCTACAGAGGTTTCAGCCTTTTGAGCAGTTGTTTCTGCTGAGGTATTCTCAGCTTTGGATGCTGCCGGTTTGGATGTTGCGGCGTAGGTGCTGTAGGCTGATGCTGCATTTGTAATTCCGTTTACACTCATGTTATCACCCTCCTTGGTTGAATAGACAATTATTGTTATAGTAATTATCGGCAGATTTTTGTTAAACTTTATAGGGAGATAAGAATTTTGTACTGAATGAGAATTTTGTGTTTAGACGTGGGCTGAGAACACGATTTGTGAAATGTGCGCATTGTTTGCTTATATCCGATATGTTACACTGCGTGTATGGGAAACTAGAGAGCATGAGCGCATAAGTGCTCACGGCGGCTTACCCTCTTTAATCGGAGGGGCTACCCTCCGGAAAAAAGAAAGGAGGGCGTTACCAATGATTACATATTCTGATATGATTCAGTTTTGTATGTTCATTGTAGCCCTTGTTGGTCTGTGTTATCAGATATTCAAGGGTAAACGTAAATAGCCGCCACTACTGCCATAGTGACGACTGACGTAAAAAGTTAGTTAAACATTGTAAGGGTAGGCCGCTTCTCTGGCTTTCCCTTTTTGTATCTTAAGATTAGTCTATAATTCCGGATTTGTCAATGGTTAGAATTCCTTTTGCTTGATTCTTCATGCGTGTTTGGCTTTCTCATTTGCACAAAACGAAAATTGTACTATTTTCCCAGCATTTATGCGGATTTTTTGGTACTCTGTAACACTTGATAAGCATTGACAAAATGAAGCATCTTGTATAGAATTAAGTACAATCCATGTATAATGTATACAAACAACAATGAGAGAACAATACAGGAATATTCCTTTCAGACGGAGGCAGGTATGAAGCAGATAAGCGAAAAAGCATATGCCAAAATAAACTTAAGTCTGGACGTAATCAGAAGGCGTCCTGACGGCTATCATGAAGTGAAGATGATTATGCAGACGGTAGGTATCTGTGATACGATTACCATCTCCAAAACAGATGATAAAGGGATTTTCCTTAAGGTAGGAGATGCGCCGCTTCCCTGCGATAAAAGTAACCTGGTTTATAAAGCGGCTGAAATGGTGATGCAACAGTTTGATATCCGGGAAGGTGTGGAAATTACACTGGATAAAAACATTCCTATTGCAGCCGGCATGGCGGGCGGCAGCAGTGATGCGGCTGCAGTGTTCCGCGGTATGAACAGGCTGTTTGAACTTGGAATGAGTCTTCCGGAAATGCAAAAAATGGGAGTAAAAATCGGTGCGGATATTCCCTATTGTGTGATGGGCGGGACTGCGCTTTCGGAGGGAATCGGAGAGATATTAAGTCCCCTTTTGGCGCCGCCGAAAGCATATCTTCTGATTGCCAAGCCGGATATTGATGTTTCCACTAAGTTTGTATATGAAAATTTGCATGCGGATACTTTAAGTTATCATCCAGACGTGGACGGAATGGTACAGGCTCTTGAGTCGGGAGATTTAAAAGGAATTACAGACCGGATGGGAAATGTGCTGGAAACGGTAACGGAGAAGGCATATCCGGTTATCGGAGAGATAAAGAAACTGATGAAAGCAGAAGGCGCGGAGAATGCATTGATGAGCGGCAGCGGACCTACTGTTTTCGGTATTTACAGAAAGAAGGATACAGCAGAAAAAGCCTGTGCTGTTCTGCAGAAACAAAAAATAGCAAAACAGATTTTTGTGACAGAGTTTGTATTGCCGGAGTACACGCCGGAGGTTAACGAAATTATGTCAGGTGAATTTGGGAAGAAGGAGGAAGAAGCATGAATGATTTTCAAATAGATATGGATGAATTTTTGCCCCTTAGGGATGTAGTGTTTAATACCCTCCGCAAAGCTATTTTGACCGGGCAGCTTCGGCCCGGAGAACGATTGATGGAGGTGCATCTTGCCAATAAGCTCGGAGTAAGCCGTACGCCGATTAGGGAAGCAATTCGTAAGCTGGAGCTGGAAGGCCTTGTGATTATGATTCCCAGGCGTGGTGCCGAAGTGGCGCAGATTACCGAAAAGAGTTTAAAGGATGTGCTTGAAGTAAGAAAAACATTGGATGTACTTAGCGTTGAACTGGCTTGTGAGAGAATCAGTGAGGAAGAAAAAAAGCAGCTGAAAGAGGCCTGCGAAGAATTTGAAAAGGCCACCAGAGGGAAGGACGCTTCCGTCATTGCCAAGGCAGATGTAAAGCTTCATGATATTATTGTAGACGCTACAGGTAACCAAAGATTAAAGCAGCTGGTAAATAACTTGTCTGAGCAGATGTACCGTTATCGTTTTGTGTATATCAAGGATGAAAGCCAGCACGAAAAGCTGATTGCGGAGCACCGGGAAATCTATGAAGGGATTCTGGCCGGCGATAAACAGCGGGCAGCAAAAGCAGCAGGAACCCATATCGACAATCAGGAAAAATCCATCATCAGCCAGATTCGTCTTGAAAAAAAGCGCTGATGCTTGCAACAGAAAGAAAAGCACTGATATTTATTGTGTGAAAAAACGGATGCTTACGGTATAAAAGAAAGAAAGCGGGTAAATACTCTCTGTAGAAAGAAGAAACGGAGAGAAAATATGAAACGCTTTTTGGGAACCGTAGTTTTATTTACCATGACTTTAGGCTGGTGGGGATTTGTGTATCCGGAGCTTTGTCTGACGCCGGAGGAGGATGACAGAGCCGAAGAGGTACAGGAGTCTGCTTTAATGATTATTGACGGAGAAGATGCAGGGCAGGAAACAATCTGTATAAAAAGCCGGCTTTACGAATATATATGTCAGCATAAGGAGGCAGCTTATGATTAACCAAAATGCGCCAATCGGGGTATTTGATTCCGGTGTGGGCGGACTGACGGTAGTAAAAGAAATTATGCACCAGATTCCCAATGAACGGATTGTTTATTTCGGGGATACGGCGAGAGTGCCTTACGGAAGTAAATCCAAGGAAACCGTGACGAAATTTTCAAGACAGATTGTGCGGTTTTTGCAAATGCAGAATGTAAAGGCTATTGTAGTAGCCTGTAACACGGCAAGTGCATATGCCTTGGATGAAATAGAAAAAGAAACCGATATTCCTATGATAGGAGTGGTAAAGCCCGGTGCTAAGGTGGCATCTGAGGTGACCGGAAACGGCAAAATCGGTATTATCGGAACAGAAGGAACCATTGCCAGTGGTATTTATTCAAAATACATAAAAGAATTGAATGATAAGGCTGAGGTAATCGGCAGGTCCTGCCCATTGTTTGTTCCGTTAGTGGAAGAGGGGCTTTTACAGGATCCGGTAACGGATGAAATAGCCAAGCGTTATCTGGCAGAACTGATTGATATTGATATTGATACCTTGGTTCTCGGATGCACCCATTATCCTCTTATCAGGGAAACAGTAGGCAGGGTGATGGGCGATAAGGTAACTCTTGTCAATCCGGCCTATGAGACAGCAAGAGAATTAAAGGAGTTGCTGGAAGAGAAAAATCTGCTGAACGAAGAGCCTGCGAAGCTTGGGGATGACAAATACCGTTTCTTTGTCAGTGATGCATCGGAAAAGTTTAAGCGTTTTGCAAATTCTATTATAAAATATGGAATTTTGTCTGCAAAAACAATTAATATTGAGGAATACTAGTTATGGAAAAAGAAGTACTGCTTGCCCTGAAAGGGCTTCAGTTTGCGGTGGATGAGGAAGGCGGTGCCCAGGCACTGGAAACCATTACGGCGGCTGAATTTTATGAGCGTGGCGGTAGTCGTTTTGTTATTTATGACGAGGTAACGGAAGGTTTTGAAGATACTACCCGCAATATGATTAAGTTCAAGGACTCTCTTGTGGAAGTAACCAAGAAGGGACTGATGAACGTACATATGGTATTTGAAGAAAACAAAAAGAATATGACAAGTTACCAAACGCCTTTTGGAAATATTCTGATTGGAATTGATACCGGAAAAATCAATATCGAAGAAAATACGGACAATATCCGGATTTGTGTGGATTATACGCTGGAGGCCAATTATGAGCATCTGGCGGACTGCCGGATTGAGATGAACATCAGAAACAGGGAAGACGGTGTGGAGTTGCAATAACTGTAATAAAAATGACAAAAACAATAATAATAAAAACTCCGGAGATTTCCGGAGTTTTTGCTTATTTAACGGGCTTAGCACCTGCTTTTTCCTGTGCTTTTTCAAGAGCACGTTTGAAGAAGCCTTTTTTCTTTACTTCCTGCTGGGCTGTTTTGCCGTGGAGACCCTTTACGTCAGTAATATAGATACCGCTGACAACAGCTTTTACTTCTTTTTTTACAGGGATGGAATCAAAAATCTTCTCATCGCTGACAAGTGACATAATCTGGGGACCAACCTTAGCCTTTACGATGGGAAGCTTACTGTTTCTCATCAGGCGGGGAGACTGCTCGATGACTGCTTGAGGAAGTCCGGATTCCTTAAGCTTCATGCGTTTTTTGTCAATAATCAGCATGGAAACCGTCTGCTTCATGGCATCAATCTGTTGTTGCTGCTCTGCCTGCTTTTTCTGTGCTCTCTTTCCTAAAAAATATAATACAACAAGGGAAACGATTAATATTCCCAAAATAATCCATAATACTTTCACAATGAGCCTCCTTATTATACTACGTTTCGTCATGGCGTTTGTAATAGCCGACTGTAGGATAGTTTATCATTTTTTAAGAATTTAGGCAAGGGATTTCGTTGAATTAGAAGAAGTGTTCTGCTATTATTGTAAGAAGAAAAGGGTGAAACTATGGAAATTCTTTGGAATGGGATAGAAGAGATAATTTCATATGTATTCAGTCATCTGGCATATATCAATGCTCTATTTGCGGTGGTTATCGTGTTTTTTCAGCGCAAAGACCCCAAATCAGTATGGGCATGGCTTTTAATCCTTTATTTTATACCGGTGCTGGGGTTTGTGTTTTATCTGCTGGCGGGAACTGATGTCTATAAGGCAAAACTGTTTCGTACCAAGGAAATTGAAGATAAGCTCAGCGATGCCATACGCAGACAGGAGAGCAGCATCCGTAATAAAGAGATTTCGGAAAATTATCCGGAAATGAAGGATTATGAGGACTTGATGCTGTACAATCTGCAGACCGCAGGGGCAGTGATTTCAGATGACAATGAAGTGGAAATTATTGTGGACGGAAAGGATAAATTCCGAAAGCTTTTTGCGGATTTGGAGAACGCCTGCAAATCCATTCATATTCAGTACTATATTATTAAGGATGATGAAATCTTTGGTGAGATGACGGAAATCCTGAAACGCAAGGTGAAGCAGGGCGTAGAAGTGAGAGTGCTGTTTGATGCTATGGGCTGTCGTACTATGGGACGGAAAAAATGGAGAGAGTTGGAGGAAGCAGGCATTGAAACAGCTGAATTTTTCCCGGCATTTTTTGGCAGGTTACAGCTTCGAATCAATTACCGCAACCATCGGAAAATTGTGGTAGTAGACGGACAAACGGCTTATGTGGGAGGCTTTAATGTAGCAAGAGAATATGTGGGGCTGGATGAAAAGTTCGGATATTGGCGTGACACCCATATGCGCATCACAGGAACTGCAGTTCAGGCTTTGCAGACAAGATTTATTCTTGATTGGAACTATGCTAACCGTAAACATATCATTCCCTTTGAGCCTTATTTGGCAGATTCGGGAAAAGAACAGAGGACAGGCAGTCCGGTGCAGATTATTTCCAGCGGACCGGATACTCATGAAAAAAGTATCAGGGATACTTATCTTCGCATGATTCATAAAGCCAATAAGAGCATTTATATTCAGACGCCGTATTTTATTCCTGATGAAGCAATTTTTTCAGCGCTTTTAATAGCAACCCGTTCAGGAATCGAGGTCAATATCATGATACCCTGTAAGCCGGATCACCCTTTTGTCTACTGGGCTACGTATTCTTATATCGGAGAACTGGTGCTTGCAGGTGCTAACTGCTATACCTATAATAACGGATTTATTCATGCAAAAGGGATTGTGGTGGATGAGGAGGTGCTTTGCTATGGTACTGCCAATATGGATATCCGTAGCTTTGGCCTGAATTTTGAAGTAAATGCCGTAATCTATGACAGAAAGAAGGCGGCAGAAATGGCGGCTTACTTCAGAGAGGACTTAAAAGTCAGTCAGAGGATTACCAAAAACGGCTATTTAAGCAGACCTCTTTGGCAGCGGATTAAGGAACAGGTGTGCAGATTGTTTTCGCCGGTACTCTAGAAGGAAAATATAGACTTTTTTCAGGAAATGCTTTTCCCCACGCGTATTTTGTGATATAAAGATAAGAGTGTAGTTTATACTAATTTAAAGAAATTGAGGAGAATTATTATTATGAAAAAGAAAATACTTGCTTTGGTAATGGCTCTTTCCATGGTAATGCTTTGTGCCTGCGGAGATGCCAATGCTAAATATTTAAAGGACTTTACAGCTTCCGAGTATGTGACTCTCGGTGAGTATAAGGGGCTTTCTGTACAGATGACACAGGGAGAACCTTCCGTTTCGGATGAATATTTGAATGGATATATCCAGTATGTGCTCAGTAACGATGCCACATATATTGAAGTGACAGACCGTACTGTAGAAATGGGCGATGTTACAAACATTGATTATGTAGGTAAGATAGACGGTGTTGCTTTTGATGGCGGAACGGCACAGGGACAAGAGTTGATTATCGGTTCCGGCATGTTTATTGAAGGCTTTGAAGACGGCATGATTGGTATGGCGATAGGCGAAACCCGCGACGTGGAAGCTACTTTCCCTGATCCTTATACCAATAATCCCGATCTTGCAGGAAAGGTGGCAGTATTTACCGTAACCTTAAACAGCATCAGCATTACGGAAACACCTGAATTAACAGATGAATATGTAGCGGGACTTGCAATGGAAGGTGTTACCAATGTAGAAGAATATCGCGCATATATGCATGATGTTTTAATGGAGCAGGAAAAAAATAATTACGACAATGAAAAATTAAATCTTGCTCTTGAAGAAATTCAGGCTGCTTCTACCTTTAAGGCAGCACCGAAGGGCATGGTAGAGAGAATGAGTGAGGCTATGATAACCAATATCTCGTCGGTAGCAGGAAACTACGGAGTTACTGTCGGAGAATACGTATCTCTGATGTATGGCGGTGAAGCTGCTGACTATGAAGAGACCATTAAGCAGCAGGCAGAGGTGGCTGCGCAGCAGTATATTATGCTTCAGGCAATTGCAGATGCAGAAGGATTAAATGTGTCTGATGAAGAGTTAGAAGCTATTATTGAAGCAGAAGCGACTCTTTACGGATATGAATTAGAAGCCTACAAAGCTGAAATTGATGTAGAAGATTACAGAGAATATATGATGGCAGAAAATGTGATGCAGTTCTTAAAAGACAATGTGACTGCGATTCCGGCAGAGGAGACAGTTGCACAGTAAGTTTAACGGATAAGGCATATGAAAAAGAAAAAATGGATTCATTTATTCGTAATAGGTATGTCATTGACAATGATGATTTTAGTGGTAGAACCGGTGTGTGCTACCACTATTTCTGATTTGGAAAAAGAAAAACAGGAATTGGAAGAACAAAAAAAGGAAGCTGAGAATAAGCAAAGTGAGGAACAGGAGAAACTAAATACCATCTCCGGTGAAATCGATACTATGCAAGGGGAAGCCGATGATGTAGCAGGAGAAATCGAAGAAATTGATGCTGCCCTGGTAGAAACCATTGCCAGTGTGGAAATGATTGAAGAAGATATTGGGGAAAAGGAAACCCAGATAGAAGAAACAACGGTAGAATATGAAGCGGCACTTGCAACAGAGCAGGAGCAGTACGAGAGCATGAAACTTCGTGTGAAGTTTATGTATGAAAAAGGGGAAACCACTTATCTGCAGTTGTTTTTGGAAAGCCAGAGTCTTAGTGATATGGTAAACAAAGCAGATTATTTCGAGAAGCTTTATGCCTATGACCGTAAGATGCTGGAGGAGTATCAGTTAGCGAGAGAAACGACCCAGACGCTGAAAGAGCAACTGGAAGGGGAAATGGCAGAGCTGGAGGCCCAGCAGCACGAGCTGGAAGAAGAAAAAGCAAGTCTGGAAACCATGTTGACAGAAAAACAGGCAGCATATGAAGACTATGAATTGATGCTGGCCAAGGCTAAACAGGAAGCAGCTGTTTATAAGGCTAATGTAGAAAAACAGACTGCAGAAATCCGAAGACTGGAACAGGCGGCAGCAAAAAAGGAATCGGAAATAGAAGCTGCTAAAAAGGCGGAAGAGGAAGCGAAAAAAGCCCAGGAGGAAGCTTTGAAAAAGCAGAAGAGCAGCTCCGGTTCGGGCAGCTCCGGCAGCAGTTCGTCCTCTGCGGGTAGCGGCTATGCTTCGGCAGCAAGTTATGCAGGAAGCGGAAGCAAGGGACAGCAGGTGGCTAATTATGCCTGCCAGTTTATCGGCAATCCTTATGTGATGGGAGGAACCAGCCTGACCAACGGTGCAGACTGTTCGGGATTTGTTTTCAGGGTATACAAGGATTTCGGATATTCTCTTCCGAGAACCTCTTATGCACAAAGAAGTGCGGGAACGGAAGTGTCTTATTCCGACGCACAGCCCGGTGATGTAATTTGCTATGCCGGGCATGTGGGAATCTATATCGGCAACGGACAGATTGTACATGCAAGTACCCAGAAAACGGGAATTAAAGTAACAAGAGCAACCTACCGTGAAATTTTATCGGTTAGAAGAATTGTATAGATGGAGGATTTATGTCAGATTTTGATAAAAGAGACGGGGAAATGACAGAAGACTTTAAAGAAGTGGAAAGCATATCCAAAAGACCGGAAGCTGTCAATAAGGAAAGTGCTTCTGAAATATCTGCAGATACGGAAGAGCTACCGACAGTTGCAGAGCAGGAACAGGCAGACAAAAAAGATATAACGGATGAAACGGGCGAAAAGGAAAGCGAATATGAAGATGTTTGCTTTATCTGCCGCAGACCGGAAAGCAAAACAGGGAAAATGTTTAAGCTTCCCAATAACATCAGTGTATGCAATGATTGTATGCATAAGACCATGGATACAGTCAGTCAGTTTGACTACCAGGGAATGTTAGGGAACCCCTCCCTTATGGGCGATTTCGGCAAGGATATGGGAAATAAAGGCTTTCCCCAGATTCGTTTTGTGAATATTTCCGATTTGCAGGGTGAGGGAGGTATTCCCAATAAGCAGAAGCTGAAAAAGAAAAAAGAAAACAAAGCAAACGAGCCGGTTTTGGATATCAAAAAGATTCCTTCTCCGCATAAAATAAAAGCAAAGCTGGATGACTATGTCATCGGGCAGGAGCATGCGAAAAAGGTGATTTCCGTTGCAGTTTATAATCATTATAAGCGTGTGGCTACGGGAACCATGGATGAAATCGAAATTGAAAAATCCAATATGCTGATGATAGGACCTACCGGCTGCGGGAAAACCTATCTGGTGAAAACATTGGCAAAGCTGCTTGATGTGCCTTTAGCCATTACGGATGCTACTTCCCTGACGGAAGCCGGCTATATCGGTGATGATATCGAAAGTGTGGTTTCTAAGCTTTTGGCAGCAGCCGACAATGATGTGGAAAAAGCAGAACGCGGTATTATTTTTATTGATGAAATTGATAAAATCGCCAAGAAGAAAAATACCACCAACCGTGATGTCAGCGGAGAAAGTGTACAGCAGGGAATGCTGCGCTTATTAGAAGGTGCAGAGGTAGAGGTACCGGTAGGGGCCAACAGCAAAAATGCAATGGTACCCCTTGCTACCATCAATACCAGAAACATTCTCTTTATCTGCGGCGGTGCTTTCCCGGAGCTTGAGGAAATTATCAAGCAGAGACTGCGGAAACAGACTTCCATTGGCTTTAATGCAGAACTAAAGGATAAATTTGACAAAGAGAAGAATATTTTAAGTCAGGTTACCATCGAAGACTTAAAGAAGTTTGGTATGATTCCCGAATTTCTGGGACGTCTTCCTGTTGTGTATACACTGGAAGCACTCAGCAAAGAAATGATGATAAAGATTTTGAAGGAGCCTAAGAATGCTATTTTGAAGCAGTATCAGAAGCTTCTTGAATTAGATGAGGTAAAGCTGGAATTTGATGACGGTGCCCTTGAAGCAATTGCCGGAAAGGCTATGAAGAAAGAAATCGGAGCCAGAGCTCTTCGTGCCATCATTGAAGAGTTTATGCTGGATATTATGTATGAAATTCCAAAGGATGACAATATCGGAAGAGTAACCATTACCAGAGAGTACATTGAGGGTACGGGAGGTCCGGTCATTGATATTCGTAATATCGAGGCAACAAACCCCGATGACTTAAATCTCATCGAAAGCAACTAACACGAAAGCGTCATTGCAGGAAAGGCGTCATTTGCTTAGTGCGTTACCAAGCATAAAGCATTCTTTCAAAAAGCATTTTATTATCTTTCGTAGGATTTTTTAGAAACGCCCTTTTCATAAATGCACTGCCCGGAAGTAATTGTTTGAAAAGCCGCGGCAATAACAGTTTTAAAGCCTACAAAACTTTTTAAGAAAAATCTAACCGGCTACACTTTAAAGATGATATAAACAGGCCATTTCAAAACTTGCTCCGCTTCGGACAGTTGAAATGGCCTGTACATCTTTTAAAGTGTGCCGGTTGATTTTTTACAAAAAGTTTCATAAGGCTTTATAAAACTGTTTATTGCCTGTCGGCTTTAAGTTTTACGACGGGCAGTTAATAAGCATATGAAAAGGGCGGGTTCAAAAAATCCCGAAAGATGATATATGCTTTGAAAGAAACTTTATGCGATGGTAACGTAATAAATTAATAGTGCTTTCCTGCAATGACGCTTTCGGTGGGGCGGCATATAGTAGAGTAAAGGGAAAGTGCGGATGTGATGGGAATAAATGACGGATAGAGAAAAGATTGCCTCAGATGATTATATTGATATACTTTCGGATTACAGCCAGCCGGAGGGGCTTGATACGGTTGTGGAGGACTATGTATTCCAGCCGATTGATACTAATCTTGGTATTACTTATATTAACAGGACAGAAGTAGAGCCCTTAAGCATCAGAAATTTTACTTACAGGTCTATTCCGAAGGTTTATGGGTTGATGCAGATGAATGGCGGGGGAACTTTTGCGACCAGCTTTGACCCGACGCCGCTGCTAAATACAGGGATTTTGCAGGCCCAGGGAGAACCTTTGAACTTAACCGGCAGGGGCGTGGTGCTTGGCTTTTTGGATACCGGCATCAGGTACGACAATGCGGTGTTCAGGAACAGTGACGGCAGTACCAGGATATTGGGAATATGGGATCAGAATATTAACGACGGACCACTGCCGGAGGGATTGTTGTACGGAACGGAATATACCCGTGAGGTGATTGATGCTGCACTGCAAAGCGAAAATCCCCGTGAGATTGTTCCCAGCTATGATGAGGACGGGCACGGAACAACACTAGCCAGTGTAGCGGCAGGCAGTGCGTTAAGCGGCGGACTTCGCTTTTTGGGAACGGCTCCTGATGCGGAAATTGCTGTGGTGAAATTAAGGCAGGCAAAGCCTCATTTGCGGGAATTTTATATGTTGCCGGAAGACGCAGCGGCCTATTCGGAAAGTGATATTATCGCAGCAATCAGATATTTGGAAAATTATGCAATATCCTTGGTAAGACCGCTGGTAATCTGTATCGGAATCGGTTCTAATATGGGGGATCATGAAGGTCATTCCATACTGGCGGGATATTTAAATACCATAGCTACAAGAAGAAGCCGCGCAGTGGTTCTTGGCGGAGGAAATGAAGGAAACAGTGCCCATCATTATGTAGGATATGCAACAGAGGGGCTTGTGGAAACAACGGACAATGTAGAAATCCGCGTGGGTGAGGAGAAGGGTTTTATTGCGGAGCTTTGGGGGAATATTCCGGCCAGTCATGCCATATCCATCCGTTCGCCGGGGGGAGAGGTTACTGACAGAGTGGATTTTAGGGCAAGAGAAACCAGAGAATTTTCTTTTGTGTATGAAAAAACCAAAATTCGTGTGGAGCATGTGCTGGTGGAGCAGGGTTCCGGTGAGGAACTTATCTTTTTCCGGTTTGTAGATCCCACGCCGGGAGTCTGGACCATACAGGTTACAGTGATGAACGGTAACAGCCGGTCAGAGGGAAGCTTTCATATGTGGCTGCCTATCACGGCCTTTTTGCAGGCGGAGACTTATTTTTTAAGGCCGTCGCCATATACTACCCTTACAGAGCCGGCTAATGTCCGGGAAGTGATTACCACCACATATTATCAGGATGCCGGTAACCGTTTTGCAGGAGAATCAGGACGAGGATTTACCAGGGAGGGTAATATAAAACCGGAGCTATGCACTCCGGGAGTGGACATTGATACTATTTTGGGAAAATCTACCGGCTCCGGTGTGGCGACAGCACTGCTTTCGGGACTTTGTGCCCAGTTTATGCAATGGGCTGTGGTGGAAGGAAATCGGAAGTGGGTAGAAAGCCGGGAACTGAAAAATTATTTAATCAGAGGAGCTGTCAGAGCACCCGGCATGACATACCCGTCCCGGGAGTGGGGGTACGGGCAAGTGAATATTTCGGAAACCTTTGATGTGATTGCGGGGGTTTAAAAAGAGGCTGTGTAATTTGCAAATTAGCAAAAATTGCACAGCTTTTTGTTAGAATTGAAAAGATTTTCATCAAATAAAGCTTTATACTTGATGGCATAAGCTGGTGGAGGTGTATGTTATGTTGAGGTTGCCGAGATTACTGAGCGACGGAATGGTTTTACAGCAAAAGAAAAGGGTTCATATTTGGGGCTGGGATACGCCCGGATGTGAAGTGATGATTTCCTTTTTGGGGAAAGAATATTTGGCGTGCACAGATGAAGCTGGCAAATTTTCGATTTTTCTGGATGCACTTGTGCCGGGAGGCCCCTACACCATGGAAATTAAAGACAGACAGGGGCAGGAATTGGTTCTTAGCGATATTTGGATAGGAGATGTATGGATTTGTTCGGGACAGTCTAATATGGAGCTTCCCATGGAACGTGTCAGGGACAAGTACCCGGGGGAAATAGCAGATTGCAAGAATCCGGCTATCAGAACCTTTAAAATTACGGAACATGCTGATTTCCGCGGACCGCTGGCGGATCACATGAGTGGAGAGTGGAAGCCGGCTGAGGAAAATACCATTCTCTCCTTTTCTGCAACAGCTTACTTTTTTGCCAGACAGATGAACCGGATGCTGGGCATTCCAATCGGGCTGATTAACGCCAGTCTTGGCGGTTCCCGGATTGAGTCCTGGATGGGAAAAGAAATGCTGGAGGGTTATGATGACTTTTTGGCATTGGCTGAGAAATATGCAGATGATAATTTCAGGGAAAGCCGTATTTCGAACAATCAGGCTTTTGCCCAAAAGTGGCACGACGGACTGGATAAAGCGGATAAAGGACTTGCAGAAAACTGGAAACAGGGGATTCTCAAAGGTACGGAGGATGAGTGGAAAAATGTAGAAATTCCTTTTTTCTTTGCGGATACGGAGCTCAGGGATTTTATCGGAAGCGTCTGGTTTTGCCGTTCTTTTACCGTGCCGGATAAACTGGCAGGAAAGCAGGCAAAGCTGTGGCTTGGCACTATCGTGGACAGTGATACGGTTTACATTAACGGTCAGTGGGTAGGACAGACAGACTATCAGTATCCGCCCAGAAAATATACCATCCCTGCGGGCTTGTTAAAAAAAGGGGAAAATACCATTGTGATCCGTGTAAAATGCGAAAACGGTCACGGAAGATTTACGCCGGGCAAGGATTATGCGCTTTGGAATGAAGAGGAGAGAGTTTCCCTTCAAGGAAAGTGGCGTTATCGCATCGGAGCTGTATGCAAGCAGATAGAAGAGACGGACTTTGTGAATTGGAAGCCTACAGGACTTTACAATGGTATGATGGCACCTTGCCATCCTTATACCATAGCAGGGATTTTGTGGTATCAGGGAGAGGCGAACAGCTGGAATCCGGACAATTATTTTGACCTGACAAAACGTATGATGAATGGCTATCGTGAGAAGTGGAATGACAGGGAACTGCCCTATCTTTATGTACAGTTACCTAATTTTTCCGGTGAAATTTATGATATAGACAGAAACGGAAATACCTGCAGCTGGGCGCCTATGCGGGAGATGCAAAGAAGTGCTCTTTCCCTGCCGGGAACAGGTATGGTGGTTTCTATGGACTTGGGAGAGGACAATGATTTACATCCTCTGAACAAAAAAGACATTGGTTTCAGACTGGCAATGCAGGCGGCTGCAAAGCTTTACGGACTGGATGCGGAATGTGAAGGACCGATGATAAAATCGGTGTCAGCAGCATGTACAGATGAAAACAGCGGCAACTACAGAATTAGTATACAGTGTGAAAAATGCAGCGGCGGTATGTATGCTTTTTCTCCAAACAAAGGAAAATCCGTAGATGATTTCGAGGTTTTGGATGTTTTGGGAAACAGCTATCGGGCGAAGGTAACATTGGATGCGGACAGGATTGTGTTGGAAGTTGTCAGTATGCTGGCAAAACCGGTAATGGTGCATTATTGCTATAGTAATACTAATAAGGGAGCACTGATTTATAATCGTGGAGGATTCCCCATGAGTCCTTTTGTTGTGGCATTATAGGAGGTTATGCATGAGAAGGTTATGGAATGACGGGTGGAGCTTTTTAAAGGGAAGTGTGGATACGGAGTTTTCTGAGGTAAAAGGGAGAATTGCTGAATTTGAGCAGATAGATATTCCTCATGACTGGCTGATTTATGATTCCCTTAATTTGTATGAGGACGGAAACGGCTGGTATCGCAAATGTTTTACATGGAATGAGATGGGGAAACGGGCTACCATTGTATTTGACGGCATTTATATGGACAGTACGGTCTATATCAACGGTAATCTTGCGGGAGAATGGAAATACGGCTATTCTGCATTTGCGCTGGATGTGACGCCAAATCTTTGCCGGGGAGAAAACGAAATTCTGGTGAAGGTGGCCTTTAGAAGCCCCAACAGCCGTTGGTATTCCGGAGCAGGTATTTACCGGGATGTGTGGTTTGCGGTTACGGATGAAACCTGCATCAAAGAAAATGATATTTATGTAACAAGCATAAGGCAGGGAGAGGACTTTTTGCTTACGGTTGAAACTACGGTACAAAAAGCAGACGGCAGCAGGGTTTATAACAGCCTGTCTGATGCCGCGGGTGAGGAAGTCACATTGTTTTTTGCCGGGGAAGAAATCCGGGAAGGCAAATCCACCGGAGAGTATTGTTACAGACAGAAATATACCGTGAAAGAGCCTAAGCTGTGGGATGTGGAGAATGCTTATCTTTACACCCTGAAAACACAGCTGATGAAAGAAGAAAACTGCATTCAGACAGAGGAACAAAAAATCGGCTTTCGGGAAATACGCTTTGATTGTGATAAGGGATTTTTCTTAAACGGCAGAAACATAAAGCTAAAGGGTGTCTGCGAACATCATGATTTGGGTGCAATCGGAGCTGCCTTCAATAAAGCAGCCATGGCCAGAAAATTCCGAATTTTGAAGGAAATGGGCGTGAATGCAGTGCGGGGTGCCCACAATATGATGGCAAAAGGCTTTGTAGAACTGGCTGATGCGATGGGCATACTGCTGATTTCTGAAGCTTTTGATATGTGGGAACGGCCAAAGAATCCTTATGATTATGCCCGCTTTTTCCCCGATTGGCACGAGAGGGATGTGGAAAACTGGGTGAAAAGGGACCGGAACCATCCCAGCGTTATGATGTGGAGTATCGGAAATGAAATTTATGATACCCATGCGGATGAACGGGGCAGAGAAATCACCCTGCATTTGAAGGAACTGGTGGGAAAATATGACCCGGAAAAAAATGCGTCCGTTACCATTGGCTCTAATTATATGCCATGGGAAAATGCACAAAAGTGTGCCGATGCGGTAAAGCTGGCCGGATATAATTATTCTGAAAAATATTATGATACTCATCATAAAGAACATCCTGACTGGATCATTTACGGTAGTGAAACCTCTTCTATTGTGCAAAGCAGAGGCGTGTACCATTTCCCGCTTAAGGCAGGTATTTTGGCAGAGGATGATTATCAATGCTCATCATTAGGCAACAGTGCAACCAGCTGGGGAGCCAAATCCATGGAAGACTGTGTGACCATTGATAGGGATAAAGACTACTCTATGGGACAGTTCTTATGGACCGGATTTGATTATATCGGAGAGCCTACGCCCTATCATACCAAGAATTCTTACTTCGGACAGGTGGATACGGCAGGCTTTCCCAAGGATGCTTATTATGTGTGGCAGTCAGCCTGGACGGATGCGAAGAAAGCGCCGATGGTTCATATCTTCCCTTATTGGGATTTTAATCCGGGCCAGCTGATTGATGTAAGAGTGTGCTCTAACGGGGCAGCAGTAGAGCTGTTTGTGAACGGAAAAAGCTACGGAAAACAGGAACTGACCCATAAGCCCGGCAGCGGGAAGCATATTATTGCGGATTACACTGTGCCCTATGAAGACGGGAAGCTTCTTGCAGTGGCATATGATGAAGAGGGAAAGGAAATTGCAAGGCAGGAGAAGCATTCCTTTGGGAATTCCCATGCGATTGTATTACAGGCAGAAAATGCTAAGGGACAAAAAATATCCGACGTAGCAGATGCAAAGTTGCTTACAGCAGATGGCAGGGATTTATTGTTTGTAACAATTGAAACTATAGATGAAAATGGCAATCCGGTAGAAAATGCCTGTGACCGTGTGACGGTAGAGGTGACCGGAGAGGGACGATTAGTAGGTCTTGATAATGGTGACAGCACTGATTATGACAGCTACAAAGGTCTCAGCAGAAGGCTGTTTAACGGAAAACTGCTTGCCATGGTTCAGACAGATACAGTGCCCGGAACAATCAAAATCCGCGTTGCGGGCAAGGGACTAAAGCCTGCGGAGCTATGCGTGACAAGTACGGCAGTGCCGGAAAGTAAGGCAAGTGACGTTACAGATAGGGTTACAGCAGGTGGATTAACTACCTTGGAACGAAACAAAAAAAGAGAAATTCTGACCGGCAGTAGAGAAGAGATTCCTGTAAGAAAAATCACCTTAACAGCTCCTGATGGACAGCTCTTTAACGAGGAAAAGCAGGAGCTTGCAGTGGTTGCGCGGATTGAGCCGGCAGATGCTACGGATACGCAGCTGCAATTTAAGGCAGTAAATGACATGGGAGTGCCCTCTAATTTGGTAGTGCTTACCGCAGACGGAAATAAGGCAACCATGAAGGCATTAGGAGACGGAACCTTCCGGCTCCGCTGTATGTCAAAAAGCGGTACCGGTGAGGTGCGTCTGATTTCCCAGTTAGAATTTACCATAGAAGGTTTGGGACAGGCATATCATAATCCTTATGACTTTGTATCGGGAAGTCTGTACACTGCCGTAATCGGAGAAGTAGGAAACGGTAATGAAAGAGGAGTGGCTACAGCCAGAGACGGGGAAACTGTGGTATCCTACGGAAATATTGACTTCGGCAAGGTGGGTTCCGATGAAATTACGGTACCTGTATTTGCGCTGACAAGTGAGGAATACCCTATCAAAATCTGGGAAGGAATCCCCGGCGAAGAAGGAAGCGTTTTGCTGGCAGATGTGGTATATCAGAAGCCCTCACAGTGGAATGTATACCAGCCGGATACCTGGAAGCTTTCAAAGCGTCTTAAAGGGATTACTACCATCAGCTTCCAGGTGCACCAGAAGATTCATATCAAAGGCTTTTCTTTCAAAAAGGATGAAAAAGCATGGATGCGCCTTGCAGCTAAAGAGGCGGATGCAGTTTATGGTGACAGCTTTACCATAACGGATACGGCGGTAGAGGGAATCGGAAATAATGTTTCTCTGGTGTTTACGGAGATGGATTTTGAAGAAGGCATAGGAGGTATTGCCATTAAGGGAAGAGCACCCAAAGGAAACAATACCATTCATGTCAGATTCTTTAACGGACAAGAGGAAATTAAGCAGATTGTGGAATTTAAAGAAAGCAGTGAATACGAAGAGCAAAGCTTTACCCTTGAGCCTGTTTCGGGTAAATGGGAGGTTACCTTTGTGTTTCTTCCGGGAAGCTGCTTTGATTTCGAATGGCTAAAATTTCTCAAAAAATGACATTGGGTTTTTAAGTGCTGATTAGCAATGTTGAATATAAAGATGGAGAATTTGGATGAAAATTAAAAAAGTAAATCCAATCACCTGCCTGGATTATCCGGATCCGGATGTAATTCGGGTAGAAGATACCTATTACATGGTAACCACCACCATGCATTTTATGCCGGGGTGTGAAATATTACGTTCTTTTGATTTGGTTCGGTGGGAGCATGCTGCGTTTGTATATGACAGGCTGGATAGTACGCCCGGGCAGATGCTGGCCGGAAATGAGAACATTTATGGGAAAGGGATGTGGGCAGCCTCCCTGCGTTTTCATAAGGATAAGTTTTATATCTGCTTTGTAGCAAACGATACAGGGAAAACATATCTTTATACAGCAAAGAAGATAGAAGGTCCTTGGGAAAAACACTATATTGAGGGATTTTACCATGACTGCTCGTTGTTGTTTGACGATGATGACGAGGTATATCTTGCCTACGGAAATAAAAATATTTATATTACGCAGCTAAAGAAGGATTTGAGCGGTCCGAAGCCGGATGGCTTGCACCGGCTGGCAGTCAGTGATGGCGATAATCCGATGCTGGGATATGAGGGAACTCATTTTTATAAAATAAAAGGAAAATATTATCTGTTCCTGATTCATTCCCTAAAAAATGAATGGAAGCGTGTGCAGGCCTGTTTTGTTTCGGATTCCTTAGAAGGAGAATTTGCCGGCGGGGATATTCTGAATGATGATTTGCGGTATTGTAATCAGGGGGTTGCCCAAGGCGGTATCGTGGATACACCGGATGGGAAGTGGTACAGCATTCTTTTCCAAGACAGAGGAGCGGTGGGCAGAATTCCTGTGCTGGTTCCTATGACATGGGAAAACGATTATCCTGTTTTGGGAACGAAAGGCCGGATTCCTACTGAATTTGTAATACCGGATGCACCACCGGAGTACCGGTATGAACCTCTCGTGCAAAGCGATGATTTTTTTGTGGATGAAGGTCTTGCACAAGAAGAAACAGAGCAAAAATACGGTTGCTTCGGTTTTAAAAGTGTCTGGCAGTTTAATCATGAACCAAATTTATCTTTCATATCAAGAAAGGATGGAAGAAATGGTTTTGAGCTGACAACAGGAAAAATATGCAAAGACCTGTTGCAAGCAGAGAATGTTTTGACACAGAGAATGCGCTACCCCCGGTGTACCGGTGAAGTAACAGTGAGATTTGATATGCTGAAGGAAGGGGATTATGCAGGCATTTGCGCGCTTCAGCAGAACTTTGGGCTAGTAGCGGCTACTAAAAGAGGAAACCGATATTATGTGGTGATGATAGCTCAAAATGAGACAGAAGCAAAAGAATGGGAAGCGGTTGAGGTTTTCGGGGATAAGATTGTGCTAAAGGTAGAAGCTGACTTTGAAAGGATGAAGGATGAGGCATACTTTTATTATAAGGACAATGATGATTGGAAAAGCATTGGAATTGCCCATAAGCTTTGCTTTAGCCTGAAGCATTTTACCGGTAACCGGTTTGGCTTGTTTGTTTATGCCACTCAGGAGACCGGTGGGAAAGCCGGATTTGAAAATTTCAGATATGGGGAATAATGGTAATCGCGCTGAAAAGACAACTTACAAGAAAAACGAAAGACAACCGTATGATTACGATTGTCTTTTTTCCTGCTTATTTAAGCTCTTATATTCAGAAGGGGTACAATTTTTCTGAGTTTTAAAAATCCGATTAAAGGTAGAGAGACTGTTAAAACCGGAAAGCATGGCAACCTCTGTAATGGAAAGGTCCGGCTGGATTAACAGCTGCTCTGCATGGGCGACACGCTTCTGGGTCAGATATTCATAACAGGACATGCCTGCAAACTGCTTGAATAATCTTGCAAAGTGAAATTTGGAAAAGCCTGCAAGGTCTGCCAAATCGTCCACATTGATGTTTTCGGTACAGTGGTCTGTAATGTAGTTGCAAACCATCATAAACTTTTCGATATATTCGTGCTGCTTAGCAGAAGTAATACCCGGGAATCTGGTGCTGGCATTAAAGCTGGCACGTCCTACTGCCACAAAGAAACGGATCATCAAAGAGTAAACATTGGCTTCCGTAAAAGGCATCGGATCTTTGTATTCGCGGATAATTTCATCCAGATAAAAATGCAATTTCTTATTTAGTTCGGGATGCTCCGATTTGGTGATCAGCGTAAAGGGAAGGAGAGAATGAAGCAGGGAATCCATGCCCTTTACATTACAGATCAGACTGTAGTCAAACAGGAGAATCAGTCTTCTGCCGGTAGGCGGCGCCGTAAGGGCATGTAAGGTACCCGGCGGCGTAATAAAGATATCGCCTTCATAAATGGTATGAGGAATTTTATCGATAATGACTGTGTATGAATTTTCATAAGGGACAACGATTTCAAGGGCAGTATGCCAGTGCAGCGGATAGTTATCTGCTTCTACGTTGTGGTAAAGCTTGATTCCCTGAAAATCCCGATAGGCAACCGTTTCATGTGTGCCGTTTAGTATTTCAATCATTAGACTTCTCCTTGCGTGCGGAAATAGTATCGGTAGAAAAACTCTATATTGGTAACGTAACACAGATTAAAGAGGGTGTCAAATCAAATCAAATATTGCTAAAGGAATCCATGTGCAAAATAGTGAATAAAAAAGCAAAATGTTATGTTATTTTGTCTGAAAGTCCTACAAAACAGACGTTTTTGAGAAAAAAAGAGAAGAAAAAGAAAGACGGCAAAATAAAAAATAATATGAAAAAATTGAAAAATAGCAATATTTGGAGAGATTAGCGCAAGAAATAGAATGCAATTGAGCGTGAATATATCTATACTTTTTCTATAAGATGAGATTTCTATATAGGGAGATATGAGCAATATGGAATTGGTAAGAGATAAGGAAAAAATTGCGAAATTCAGAGAACGTGCCAAAGCACTGGTGGCACAGATGACACTTGAGGAAAAGGCTCTGCAAATGTTACACGGCGCGGCAGCCAATGAACGTCTTGGTATTAAGTCTTACAACTGGTGGAATGAAGCTCTGCACGGCGTGGCAAGAGCAGGTGTTGCTACCGTATTCCCGCAGGCAGTAGGACTTGCAGCAAGCTTTGATGAGGATTTGCTTGAGGAATTGGGAGAAGCAGTTTCTACAGAAGCACGTGCGAAATTTAATATGCAACAGAAATTTGATGATACTGATATTTACAAGGGATTGACCTTCTGGTCTCCCAATGTAAATATTTTCAGAGACCCCAGATGGGGAAGAGGTCATGAGACCTTCGGAGAAGACCCTTATCTGACCTCCAGACTGGGTGTGAGATATATTGAAGGCCTTCAGGGACATGATGAAAACTACATGAAGGTAGCAGCATGTGCCAAGCACTTTGCAGTACATAGCGGACCGGAAGCGGTGCGTCATGAGTTTAATGCAGAAGCTACCCTACAGGATATGTACGAAACTTATCTTCCTGCATTTAAGGCCTGCGTCCAGGAAGCAAAGGTAGAGTCCGTTATGGGTGCCTACAACCGTACCAATGGGGAACCTTGCTGCGGAAGCAAAACCTTGCTTCAGGATATCCTCAGAGATGAATGGGGCTTTGAAGGCCATGTAACATCCGACTGCTGGGCAATTAAGGATTTCCATGAAGGACATCTGGTAACCGGTAATGCAGTAGAATCCGTAGCAATGGCAGTAGGGAACGGCTGTGACTTAAACTGCGGTAACCTGTTCGGGTATGTAAAGGAAGCAGTAGAAAAGGGCATGCTTTCCGAAGAAAGAGTAGACGAAGCCCTTGTAAACCTTTTTACCACCAGAATGAAACTGGGTGTATTTGATGCGGAGGGAACACCTTTTGATACTATTCCTTATACAGTGGTGGACTCTGCGCCTATGCGTAAGTTGAATCTGGAAACAGCAGAAAAGACCATTGTATTGTTAAAGAACGAAAATAACTTGTTGCCTTTGGATAAATCCAAAATAAAAACCATTGGTATTATCGGACCCAATGCAGACAGCCGCAAGGCCCTTGTGGGTAACTATGAAGGAACTGCATCCCGCTATTATACAATTTCCGAAGGAATCCAGGAATATGTAGGCGATGATGTGCGTGTGCTGGTATCTGAGGGCTGTCATTTGTACAAAAATCAGATGAGCAACTTAAGTAAGGGATATGACCGTGATTCTGAAGTGAAAGGCGTTTGCGAAGCCAGTGATGTAGTTGTACTTTGCTTAGGATTGGATGCAAGCTTGGAAGGGGAAGAAGGAGATACCGGTAATGAATACGGCAGTGGTGATAAGCCTAACCTGAACCTGCCGGGAAGACAGCAGGAAATTCTGGAAATTGCTTATGCCAGCGGCAAGCCCGTTATTTTAGTACTTCTGACAGGAAGTGCCATGGCAGTGAAATGGGCAGATGAGCATGTTCCTGCCATTATCCAGGGATGGTATCCGGGAGCTCAGGGCGGCAAGGCAATTGCCAATATTATCTTTGGTGAGAAAAATCCCGAAGGTAAATTACCTGTAACCTTCTATTATTCTACGGATGAGCTTCCTGCATTTGAAGATTATTCCATGAAGAACAGAACCTACCGCTATATGCAGACAGATGCTTTGTATCCTTTCGGATACGGTCTTTCTTACACGGACTATGAATATACAAATGTAAAGAGCAGTGCGGATGTTGTGGGAAAAGACGGTGTGGATATTACGGCAACCGTTAAGAATGCGGGCTCCATGGAAGGAAGAGAAACTGTACAGGTTTATGTTAAGGTGTGCAGGGAAGGTACACCCAATGCACAGCTTAAGGGCATCTGTAAGGTTGCTCTAAAGCCGGGAGAAGAAAAACAGATTCAGATTCATTTGCCGGCAGAAGCCTTCGGACTGTTTGATGAAGAAGGAAAACTGCAGATTGCGCAGGGAGAAGTGCTGGTATATGTAGGCGGTCAGGCACCGGATGCGCGTAGTGAGAAATTAACGGGACGCAGTGTGACAAAGCTGTCCTTGCAAATTGCAGAAGCATTGTAATTTTGAAGAAATTCGGGCTGCCATGATCATGTGGCAGCCTTTTGTATTACATATTTTTGATGAGGGAATGAGGTCTGATTATGGAAAAAAAGTGGACACAGCTTTGGCTGAAATATGATAAAAAGCAGGATGCGGGAAACGGAGCATTTGTACAAACTGTTAAGTTTTGCGGATTTGATACAAAAGCTGCCGTCGTTGCAAATGCATGGAAGGAGCTGCAAAGAGGCGTATCGGGAATGCTTGGAATCGTGCCTGCGCTTGCTGGAGATGGGACGGAAAATCCTAAAATGGTGATTGCTCTTGACGCTGAAACCGTAAAAAAAGAGGGCTATCGTATTTCCTGTAATGACGGGTGTCTTAAACTGGAAGCAGCTGATGAAAATGGTGTACTTTACGGAGTGTTCCATGTGCTGAGACTCATTGCCATGGAGCAGCCGCTCTCAAAGGTAACTATCCTTTGTGAGCCGGATAATCCCATGAGAATGTATAACCATTGGGATAATATGGATGGCAGCATTGAACGCGGATATTCAGGAAACTCTTTCTTTTTTGAAAAGGGAGAGCTGATCATTGATGAGCGTATCACGGATTATGCCAGAATGGTAGCGAGCGTGGGTATCAATGGCGTGGTGATTAATAATGTTAATGTTAAGGATGAAGCTACCTGGCTGATTACCGACCGTTATTTTGCAAAAGTGGCAGAGCTTTCCAATGTTTTTGCGGGATACGGAATCAAGCTGTTTTTAAGCCTTAATTATGCGGCACCTTTGGAATTGGGCGGACCTGACAGTGCGGATCCTCTTGATGAAGACGTAATAGCGTGGTGGAAGACTAAAATGGCCGAGGTCTTTGCTAAAGTCCCCAATCTGGGCGGTTTTTTGGTAAAGGCGGATTCGGAAGGAAGACCGGGGCCGTTTACTTACGGAAGGACTCAGGCAGACGGAGCCAATATGCTGGCAGATATTGTAAAACCCTACGGCGGAATTATTATTTGGCGATGCTTTGTATATAATTGCACCCAGGATTGGCGCGATTACAAAACGGACAGAGCAAGAGCCGGTTACGATAACTTTATTGAGATGGACGGAGATTATCATGATAACGTGATTCTCCAGATTAAGAACGGTCCTATGGATTTCCAGATCAGGGAAGCGGTATCGCCTCTGCTTGGAGGACTTAAGAAGACGAACCAGATGTTAGAGGTTCAGGTGGCTCAGGAATATACCGGACAGCAAATCGATCTTTGCTATCTGATTCCTTTATTTAAAGAGGTACTGGACTTTAAAACATATTGTAAGCCGGAGAATGATACGGTAGCTGACGTAGTAAGCGGACGCACCTATGGAAATAAAAATGCCGGAATTGCTGCAGTTTGCAATACGGGAAATGATGAAAACTGGACAGGAAACGATTTGGCAGCGGCTAATTTCTACGGATTTGGACGTCTTGCCTTTACCACATCTCTTTCTGCAGAAGAAATCGCAGAGGAATGGGTAAAAATGAGTCTTTCCTGTGAGCAGGAAGTGGTAGATGCGATAGTGAATCTGCTTCTGGGTTCCAGAGAAACCTATGAGAAATATACCAGTCCTTTGGGAATCGGCTGGATGGTAACCCCGCACTATCATTACGGACCAAGTGTAGACGGATATGAGTATTCCAGATGGGGAACTTATCACAGGGCAGATCATTTAGGACTTGGCGTGGATCGGACGGATAATGGTACCGGCTATGTGCGCCAGTATTATGAACCCAATGCTTCCATGTACAATGACATAAAAACCTGCCCGGAGGAGCTGCTTTTGTTCTTCCATCATGTACCCTATACCCATATGCTGAAAAGCGGAAAAACACTGATTCAGCATATTTATGACAGCCACTTTGAGGGTGTGGAAGAAGTGGAAGCGATGATTAGGGTTTGGAACGGACTTGAAGGGAAAGTTCCTTTCTGTGCTTATGAAGTGATTAAAGAACGGTTTGCAAGACAGCTTCAAAACGCCAAAGAGTGGAGAGACCAGGTTAATTCTTACTTCTACCGGAAAAGCGGAATCGCGGATGAAATGGGAAGACGTATTTATTAGTTCTTTGCATTCCATCCGGAACGGAAATTCTGCTTGCGGTATTGATAAGGGGTTATTCCTGTAAATTTACGAAAAACCTGAATAAAATGACTTTGCGAAGAAAAGGCAAAATAGTTTGCGATATCGATTGTTTTTAAATCGGAGTACTGTAGCATATTTTTTGCCTTTTCTATTTTTATTTCCGTGATGTATTCACTTAATGCCATGCCTGTTTCTGTTTTGAACAATTTAGAAAGATAACTGACGGATAGGCCTACATGTTCAGCCAGTTCTTCCACGGTAATGCGGTAATGCATATGGGAATAGATGTAGTCAACACATAAAACAATTGGTTTGGATAAAGCACGGATTTTTTGTAAATCCTGCATTTGTTTGCAGATTTCGATGCTCATGACATCGTGTAATTTACAAATCTCTTCGATGGTAGTTAAAGAATCCATTTTTAAAATATAAAAGTCACTAAGCGAATATGCTTTTTCCGATTCCATGCCATACTGAATACAATACCGCACAATCATTGCTGCGGTAATGGTGAAATGATATTTCAGATTTTGCACGGGATCATGGGAGAGCTTTCCGACACCGTCAAGATTGACAAACATTTTCTTTTGACAGTTTTCCAATACGAATTCCATATTCCCGGTTGCGATTGCATCATAAAAAGAAAATTCGGTCTCCACCATCCGGTGTCTGTATAACATTTCCTGATTAATAAATTCGTTTTTGAGCCAGTCTCTTGAGATGTCCATGATTTCTTCCCCTCCCTGCTGTGGGTTGCAAGCTGTGTTAATGAAAGTGATGCGAATTGCCAGTCATATTTTAGCACAAAATAACATGATTTTGATATTTTGTCAAAGAATTTTATATAAATTCCGTGTGTATGAAACTAAAATGGAGAAAACGGAGGTGGAAGTGATGATGGAACTGAAAGGATATCAGAAAGGAATTAACTTAGGCGGCTGGCTGTCACAATGCGTAAGCTACACAAAGGAGCATTTCGACACATTTATATTGGAAGATGATATTAAAAAAATTGCCGGATGGGGAATGGATCATATCAGACTGCCTATTGATTATGATGTAATAGAAACTGATTTGGGAGAAGACAAGGAAGAAGGTTATCAGCATATAGATGATTGTATTAAATGGTGTCAAAAATATCATTTGAATATTGTTCTTGATTTGCATAAATCTTTTGGATATATGTTTGATAAAAATGAAGTGCCTGAACCGGACAAATTTTTTACGGATACTGCATTACAGGAAAGATTCTATGCCTTGTGGAATAAACTGGCAAAACGCTATGCATGCAACAAAGATTTCATGACATTTGAATTGCTCAATGAAGTGGTAAATCCGGATTATGCGAAGGAGTGGAACGAAATAGCGGCAAAGGCTGTAGGTGTCATCAGAAAAATATCACCGGATATTAAAATTATTATCGGAGGAGTCTGCCATAACAGTGTTTCAAGTGTTAAGCTTCTGGGGGCACCTGCGGATAAAAAAATTGTGTATACCTTCCATTGCTATGAACCGCTTTGCTTTACACATCAGAAAGCACATTGGGTAGAGAATATTGATTTTGAATTGCCCTATCCTGCAGATGTAAGTTTGTATAAAGAAAAAAGTGCATTGTTAAACCAAAACCATGCAGGCGAAATTTTGGACCATATCGGAAATGTAAATTCTGATTATTTCCGTTATATGTTCCGGGAAGCGATTGCATTTGCCAAGGAGTATCAGGTGCCTTTATATTGCGGAGAGTATGGCGTGATTGATAAAGCCCCTGCAGAGGATGCGGTCAGATGGCTTTCGGACATCAATGAGGTCTTTTCGGAATATCAAATCGGTAGAGCGCTTTGGAATTACAAACAGAAGGATTTCGGTATTACCGATGAGCATTATGGCAAAGTAGTTAATGAGATGCTAAAAATTGTGACAAGTTAAAGTGCTTTTTTAGGTAATAATTGTTAATTATGACAGATGAACAATAAAAATAGTGTACAAAAGTTACAACGAAAATCAGCGAAAAAAACTCATTGATAGCAATAGTGGATAAATGAATAGCAAAAATTGACTAGTTTTTCTGCCCTGTATGTGAGATAGTAGTATAGAGGAAAGACTATGAGAAAACAATTTGCTTTATATGGTGTGCTTTGTGTATTGCTGCTGGGCGGCTGCGGGGGCACAGACGCGGAAAAAGTAAATACGGCTTCGGCAGAAATACCGGAAGCTGCTATCGAACAAGAAGCAACTGGTGAAGAAGCAACCGGTGAAGAGGTTGCCGAAGAAGCGGATGAAAAGGAGAACGTCATGAATGACGAACAGGCCAAAGAGATGGTTCCGGTATTGCGTGACAATTATGACAAGACTTTGGGACAGTGGATCGGATGTTCTGTAACAGGCTCCGAAATTGATGATCCCAAGGTGTTTGAAATCATGACAACTCATTTTAATGCAGTAACACTTGGAAATGAACTGAAGCCGGATGCCATTTTCGGCTACAGCAATGCCAAATGCCCGGCATTGGAAGAAATAGAGCTTGACGGAGCAGTAATACAGGTTCCCCAAATGGACTTTTCCAGAGCAGAAAAGATTCTGGACCGGATTTATGACTGGAACAGCGGCCATCCGGACAGACAGCTGAAGGTTCGGGGACATGTGCTGGTGTGGCATTCCCAGACGCCGGAGTGGTTTTTTCATGAAGATTATGATAAACAGAAGCCTTATGTTTCCAAGGAAGAAATGAATGTAAGGCTAAAATGGTACATAAAATCAGTATTAACCCACTTTACGGGACCGGACAGCAAGTATAAGGATATGTTTTACGGTTGGGATGTGGTGAACGAGGCGGTTTCCGATAACGGCGGAAAATACCGCAGCGAAAAGGAAAATACATCAGAACCCTTAAGTAACGATACCCATGGCTCCAATTCCAGCTGGTGGGCAGTGTATCAGAGCGAAGAATACATCATTAACGCATTTAAATATGCCAATGAATATGCGCCTGAGAATCTGGAGCTGTACTATAATGATTATAATGAATGCAACAGAATAAAGAGAGACGGTATCCTGAAGCTCTTGACAGCCGTGAAGGAACAGGAAGGCGCGCCGGGAGAAGGCACCAGGATTTCCGGAATGGGTATGCAGGGACATTATAATATGTCAGATCCTTCCGCCAGTGATATTGAGTATTCCGTTAAGAAATACGCTGAGGCGGTAGGTAAGGTGCAGATGACGGAATTAGACCTTAGGGCTTCCGATACTTATACAGGTACGGAAGAGTCTAAGATGGAAGAATACGAAGCACAGAGAAAACGATACAATATGATTTGCTACGGAATTAAGTCCGCAGTAAACAATAACGAAGGAGTTTCTTTTGACGGAATTACCTTCTGGGGAACAGTTGACCATTACTCCTGGCTACAGTCAAGGTCGGACGTTGGTGGCGGAAATACCACGGGATTACCCTGTTGCCCGCTTTTATTTGATGAAAACTATGAACCCAAACCATGTTTTTATGTGTTTGCCGGTAATCAATAAATAAGCATTCAAAGGAATTTAAAGATTTCGGAGGACGGAATGAAAAAGACTGCTAAAAAAATCATCATTTCAGGAATAGTTGTTGCATGCTTTGCAATTATCTGTATCCTGCTGTCAATGCGTGATGTTGAGACCTTTCACAGCAAATATGAAGGGACGGATTTGTCCCATGATGTAGAGGGTCTTGAAAGAGAGGGCACTTATGCGGGGTATCTGGATGCACATGCAGATGCAGCATCACCTTCTGCAAATGTAGACGTGGATATTTATGATTATGCATCTGAAGGAGACGTGTCCGTTTATACTGATTATGAAGGAGAAGAGAAAGCATTGTTTGCTAACACGGAATCTTCGGTAACCTTTAAGGTAGAGGTTCCGGAAGCAGGTTTTTATAACTTGTTTGCAGAGTATTTGCTTCCCGAATCCCGTGGTGTTATGGCAGAAAGAGCTGTCCTGATTAACGGCGAACTTCCTTTTGAAGATGCAAGAAATATTACCTTTACCAGAATATGGACAGATGCAGGTCCGGTAAGAGAGGATAATCAGGGAAATCAGATTCGTCCTACCCAGACAGAAATCTTTGACTGGCAGAGTGCCTATTTTAAAGATGATATGGGCTATATCGTAGAGCCTTATCAGTTCTATTTTGAAAAGGGTGTAAATGAAATTACTTTAGAAGCAGAGAACGAGCCTATGGTACTCCGTAAACTGCAGTTGTTAGGCGTTACAGAGGACATAAGCTATGAAGAATACTTAGCATCCATGCCGGCTGATCCCGGAAGCGAAGCAGCTAAGAACTATTCCGTAACCATTCAGGGAGAAGATTCCACAAGAAGATCAGAATCTTCCCTTTATGCAAAGTATGACCGTTCTTCACCCACAACCTATCCCAACAGTGTAACCAATACGGTACTGAACTATGTGGGCGGAGAAACATGGAAGAGCACAGGTCAGTGGATTGAATGGGAGTTCGAGGTACCTGAGGACGGATATTACAATATCATGATTAAGGGACGCCAGAACTACCAGCGAGGCAGTGTTTCTAACCGTAAGATTTACATTGACGGAAAGGTTCCTTTTGAGGAAATGAGTGAAGTTTCCTTTGCATATGCCAATGATTGGGAATGCAAGACATTAGCAGATGATTCTGATACACCGTATATGTTTTACCTGACTAAGGGTGTACATACAATTAGGGCAGAGGCTACATTAGGTGGCGTGGGACCGATTTTGGAAGATGTTGAAAGCTCCACCTACAAGTTGAATCAGATTTATCGAAAAGTGCTTGTTTATACAGGTGCAAATCCTGACGTATACAGAGATTATCATATTGATACTACTTATCCGGAAATTATGGAAGCCATGGATTTGGAATCTAAGCGTCTGTTTAAGATTGTAGATGACATGGTGGCATATTCCGGACAGAAGGCAGACCAGATTGCAACGGCACAGACCGTTGCCCAGCAGCTGGAGCGTTTCGGAAAGAAACCGCAGAAGATTACAACAGAATTTGTAGCATTTAAGGATAATATTACCGCACTTGGTACAGCTTCCTTAAATATGTCGGAAACCAAGCTGGATATTGATTATCTGGTGGTGTCGGGAACCGATGTAACCCCGAAGAAAGACCAGGCAAATTTCTTTACCAAGCTTTGGCATGAGATTAAGTCCTTCTTTGCATCCTTCTTCGTAGATTACAACTCCGTAGGTGATGTTTATGATGAAAACGGTTCCGAACAGGTTGTAGAAGTGTGGGTACTGACAGGTCGTGATCAGGGTACCATCTTAAAATCCATGGTGGATGATACCTTTACGCCGGATTCCGGTGTAAAGGTTAACGTAGAAATTGTTGACCCCAATGCACTGCTGAATGCGGTACTGGCAGGAAGAGGTCCTAACGTGGTACTTTCCGTGGGTGCAGACCAGCCGGTGAACTACGCGCTTCGTAATGCGGCAGAGGATATTACCCAGTTTGAAGGTTGGGAAGAGGTGATTTCCCATTATTCCGAAAGCTCTTATGAGCAGTACAGACTGGATGAACATATTTATGCGATTCCCGAGACACAGACCTTTAACGTAATGTTCTATCGTAAGGATGTTTTAGAGGAACTGGGACTTGAGGTTCCCCAGACTTGGGATGATTTGATTGAGGCATTCCCTACCATTCAGGGAAGCAACTTATCCGTAGGTATTCCTACGGCAGCAGGTTCCTCCTCAACGACAACGGCAGCTACCAATACCATGAGTAATGTACCTGATTTATCCATGTACTTCTCATTGCTTTATCAGTACGGCGGTGACATGTACAATGAAGAAGGCACCAAGACAGTGGTTGACGATGAAGCAGGAATTCAGGCCTTTGATGATTACATCAGATATTTTAACGATTATGGACTTCCGACGGTATATGATGCGGTAAGCCGTTTCCGTTCCGGAGAAATGCCGATTATTATTTCCGCATATTCCACTTACAATACTTTAATGGTTTCCGCACCGGAAATCAGAGGTCTTTGGGACTTTACACTGATTCCGGGTACCGAGTATACGGATGAAAACGGTGAAACTTATATTGACCGTTCCGACTTTATTACCGGTTCCGCAACCATGATGATTGCTACAGAGGATGAGGATATGAAGCAGAAGTCATGGGAATTTATGAAGTGGTGGGCGCAGCCTGATACACAGGTGAGATTCGGTAGAGAAATAGAGTCCCTGTTAGGTTCTTCGGCACGATATGCTACGGCAAACAGAGATGCCTTTGAAAACTTAAGCTGGAGCGCGGACGATATTAAAGTGTTAAGTGCCCAGTGGGATGAAACAGTAGGTATCAGAGAAGTGCCCGGCGGTTACTACACAGGAAGACATATTTCCAATGCAATCCGTAAGGTAATTAATGATAAGGATGATTCCAGAGAGACCATTATTGATTACTCCATTAAGATTGATGAAGAAATTACCAAGAAACGTATCGAATTTGGTATGCCTGTTTATGAGAAGGAAGAATAGTTATGAAAGAATATATTTCAAAATATTTTACCCTGCGTAAGCACAATGCGCAGGTGGCATGGAAAAAAGCAAAAAAGGCCAAAATGTGTTATGCGTTTCTGGCTCCCTATGCCATCCTTTTTACCATGTTTTATGTATTCCCGGTAGTGGCATCCATTTATTTCAGTTTTACATACTACAATATTTTGGAAAGCCCCAGATTTTTGGGATTGCAAAACTACATTAACTTAATCCTGCAGGATGATATCTTCTTAACATCCATCAAGAATACCTTTATGATTGCCATTATCACAGGACCCCTTGGTTATATCATGTCATTCTTATTTGCATGGCTGATTAACGAGCTTCCCAGATGGGTCAGGTCGGTTGCGGTTATTGTATTTTATGCACCGTCTATTGCCGGAAACTGTTACGTAATCTTTTCCGTGTTCTTCAGAGGTGATGCTTACGGTTATGTGAATGCTTTCCTGATGAATATGGGTATTATAGACAAACCGGTGCTTTGGTTGATTAATCCGGATTATATGCTTCCGATTTGTATGCTGGTTATTTTGTGGATGAGTTTGGGAACAGGCTTCCTTTCCTTCGTAGCAGGTCTGCAGGGTGTTGACCGTTCCCAGTTTGAAGCAGGTTACATGGACGGCGTGAAAAACCGTTGGCAGGAATTGTGGTTCATTACTTTGCCTAATATGAAGCCTATGCTGATGTTCGGTGCGGTAATGTCTATTACACAGGCCTTTGGTGTCTGCGACGTTACCATGGCCCTTTGCGGATATCCCAGTACGGACTATGCAGCAAGAACCATTGTTACCCATTTGTTTGACTATGGTTTCTCCAGATTTGAAATGGGTTATGCATGTGCGATTGCAACGCTGTTATTCCTGATTATGATTTTGTGTAATAAAGCAATTCAGAGTTTGTTAAGGAGAGTAGGAACCTGACATGAGTAAAAAGAAAAAAGAAACAGTGGAAAAAGCATATAAAAAGAAACTGATTAAGCGGCGTAAACCCAATCGTTCCATTATCGGAGATATTGCACTGTATATTTTTCTGTTAATGGTTGCATTCGTCATGGCATTCCCCATTATTTATGCCGTAAACAGTGCATTAAAGCCGTTGGATGAATTGTTCAAATTCCCTCCTACGATTTTTGCACAGCATCCTACCATGGATAACTTCTCTGACTTATTTGTTACCATGGGAAAATCATGGGTTACCTTTTCCCGATATTTGTTTAACACCGTATTTATCACAGGTGTAGGTACTTTTGGACATCTGATTATCGCTTCCATGGGTGCATTCGTGCTTGCCAAGTATGAATTCCCCGGCAATCAGTCTTTCTTCAAGCTGGTTACGGTAGCCATGATGTTTACCGGTTATGTGACACAGATACCCAACTATCTGATTTTGAACAAGTTAGGATGGATTGATACATACTGGGCAATTATTGTTCCGGCATTTGCATCTCCCATGGGACTGTTTTTGATGAAGCAGTTTATGGAAGGCCTTCCTACTTCATTGATTGAAGCAGCGAAGATTGACGGTGCCAATGAGTGGATGGTATTTTCAAAGATTGTAATGCCCAATGTAAAGCCGGCATGGATGACACTGATTATCTTCTCCGTGCAGGCATTGTGGAATAATAAGGCATCTACCTACATTTATTCCGAAGAGCGGAAAACACTGGTATATGCACTGCAGCAGATTCAGGCAGGCGGTATTGCCAGAACCGGTCAGGGTGCAGCGGTACTGGTAGTAGTTATGATTGTTCCTATTTTAATCTTTGTATTCTCGGAAAGCCAGATTCTCGAAACCATGGCAAGCTCGGGCTTGAAAGATTAGTTTGAATGATGCTTAAGACAGGAAAGGTGAGCATATGAAAAAACGAATTACAAAAATAGGTGCAGTGATGCTCAGCGCATTTTTGGTATTGACGGTTCCGCTGACTGCACAGGCAGGAAATGAAGATTACAGCTATACCTACAACTACGATTATTGGGGAGATGTACAGGATACGCCGGATTTATATTCCGTGTGTAAGGTATTCACCTCATCGGATTTAGGCCTAGATGTAAATATGAAAAATCCTACGGGATTATATGTATACGGAGATTTGGTGTATATCTGCGACAGCGGAAATAACAGAATTATTGAAGCAAAACGTACGGCTCTTGAAAATATCGAGGTAGTCAGAATTATCGATTCTTTCAAAGGCGATGTGGATGTAACCACATTTAACAATCCTACGGATGTTGCTATTTCCGAGGAGGGTAACTTCTTTATTGCGGACCAGGGAAATGCCAGAGTGCTGAAGTTAGATAAGGACTTCAATTATCTGATGCAATTTGATAAGCCGATAGACAATACCCTGGATGAGAAAGCAGCTTTTTTGCCCAACAAGATTGTTATCGACCCGGCAGAGCGTGTGTACTGTATTGCGACAGGTATTAACAAGGGTTTGATTAAATACGAAAATGACGGAACTTTTTCCGGATTTGTGGGAGCTACACCGGTTTCCTACGACTGGATGGATTACATTTGGAAGCGACTGGCAACCCAGGAGCAGAGAGCTTTAATGGAATCCTTTGTTCCTACGGAATATGACAATATTTACATGGATAAAGAGGGATTTATCTATGCGGTTACCAGTGCTATTTCAGAAGATGACCTGCGTGCAGATACCGGAAATCCGGTCCGTAAGCTGAATCTGATGGGCAATGATATTCTGGTACGAAACGGAAATTATACCATTATCGGTGACTTGTATTTCGGTGAAGGCGGTGGCTATTCCGGCTCTTCCCTGTTCTCGGATGTTACGGTTATGGATAATGACATTTATGTCTGTATGGACAGAAACAGAGGCCGTCTTTTCGGATACGACGATCAGGGAAATCTGGTATTTGCCTTCGGCGGAAACGGTAATATGGACGGATATTTCAGAAGACCGGTAGCTGTAGAGCATATGAATCATGATTTACTTGTGCTTGATTCTTTGGACGGTGCGGTCACCTTGTTTATCACAACAGAATTTGGTGAATTGATTTACGATGCAATTGAACAATTTGATGCCGGTGATTATGAAAGCTCCGGTAAGAGCTGGGAAAGAGTAAAAGAGCTGGATGGTAATTATGATTTGGCTTACATCGGTATCGGACGTTCCCTGCTTCGTCAGGAACGGTATGAAGAAGCGATGGAATATTTTGAACTGAAATATGATGATGAAAACTATTCCAAGGCGTATAAGCAGTATCGTAAGGAATGGGTGCAGGAAAATATTGTACTGATTGTGGTAGTTTTGTTGATTGTCTTCCTGGTGCCTATGGGAATCGGCAAGATAAGAGCACTGAAAAAAGAAATAGATACGGCAGATATCTTTAAATAAAGGAAATGGAGATCGATTATGATAGCTGCGCTTAAGCAAAAAGATACATATCGAAGATATTTGAAATCCTTAAAGTTTGGATTTTACTGCATGTCACATCCCCTTGACGGCTTTTGGGATTTGACCCATGAAAAAAGAGGCACCTATGCGGCCGCCAATACAATTTTGATTGCAACGCTGATGATTAGAGTTCTAAAACTCAGATATACCAGCTTTGTAGTGGCTCCGCCGGTATATTGGGAAGGTGTTAATATCTTTATGATTCTGGCCAGTGTACTTTTCCCGTTAGCTCTTTGGGTAATAGGTAACTGGGCGCTGACTACCTTGTTTGACGGAAAAGGACGTTTGGGCCAGGTTTATATGGCAACTTGCTATGCTCTGCTTCCTTATCCTGTGATTCAGATTCCGCTTACCATTGCAAGTAACTTTGTGACGGTGGATGAGGCTGCGTTTTATTCTACACTGAGTACCATTGCACTTTTATATGCGGGCATTCTGATTATTGCGGCTATGGGACAGATTCATGAATACTCGGCAGGCAAGAATCTGCTGTTTACGGTAGCCAGCCTGTTTGCCATGCTGGTCATGGTGTTTATCCTAATGTTGTTTTTCAGTATGATTTCCCAGGGAGTTGCTTATTTTATATCCCTTGGAAAAGAAATATTATTCCGATTATAACCGTTAGAGAGTATTGATATCTTAGCAGATGGGAGTAACCATGAAGAAAGAAAAACCTGTGTTGACAGAAAAACAAGTAGAGAGAAATGCGAAAATAAAGAGCACCTTAAAGGGGCTGATAGCCCCTACCATTCTTACAGCGCTGATAGCAGTAGCAATTTTCTTTGTTGTGAATTATCAGAACGTAGAGGATGCAGAAGAAATCATCATGCTGGAATCCTACGGGGGAACGGAAGAGATGATTGTGCTGGAAAATGATGAGCTGCAGCTTACCATGGACCCTATGACTACCCAGTTTTCCGTAAAAGTAAAGGCTACGGGAGCTCAGTGGCTTTCTAATCCTGCAGAGGCATCCTCCGATTCCTTGGCTTTACCGGAAGAAAAGGCAAAACTGCAGTCTACACTGCTGATGACTTATTCCATGAAAACCGGTCTGGAAACCGTTTTTAACAGCTATGGCTATAGCGTAGAAAACGGAATCTATGACATCGAGCAGGGAGAAGATTACATTAAAGTAAAATATTCCCTGGGTGATGTAGAGAAGGAATTTGTGATTCCTCCGGTAATTACACTGGATAACTTTGAAAAGTGGACTGCCAACATGGAAGGCAAGGACAAAGAACTGGTTCAGCAGTACTATAAGAAATATAACATTAACAAGTTAGGCAAAAAGGATAATAAAGAAGAACTGTTGGCAAATTATCCGATTCTGCAGGATTCCGTAATCTATGTCTTGCGTGACACCACAAAAGAAAACATGCGTAAGAAAATGGAAGAAACATTTGCAGCAGCAGGATATACTTATGAGGATTATCTGGCAGACAAAGCGCTTGATATGTCAACGGCAACCTCCGACAAACCTACTTTTAACGTTGATATTATTTATCGTTTGGAGGGCGGAGACCTTGTAGTGGAGGTTCCCTTAAGCGAACTGGAAAACAGAGAAGAATACCCGATTTATACGATTACTCCCCTTCCTTTCTTCGGTGCGGGCGGAACACAGGATGAAGGCTTTATGTTTGTTCCGGAAGGCGGCGGAGCAACCATCAATTTCAATAACGGAAAGACAAATCAGAGTACTTATTATGCAAATGTTTACGGCTGGGATATGTGTTTGTCCAGAGATGCAGTGGTACATAATACCAGAGCTTATTACGGAGTATACGGCGTTTCACAGGGAGATAATTCCTTTATCTGCATTTTGGAAGAGGGTAGTCCTTACGCTTCCGTACAGGCAGATATCAGTGGAAAGAACCACACCTACAATTATGTGAATGCCATTTACAGTATCTATCAACGTGAACAGTATGATGTAGGTGATATCGCAAATTCTGAAATATATGAATATATGCCGTCCCTACCGGATGAAACATTGACACAGCGTTACCGTTTCGTAGATTCCGGAAGCTATGTGGATATGGCAAAGACCTATGGTGACTATTTAGAGAACAAATACGGTGAATATATGGCGATGGTAGAGGATACCGAGGTGCCGGTAGCTGTGGAAATCGTAGGAGCTGTAGATAAAGTAAAACAGATTTTAGGTGTTCCGGTTTCCAGACCTTTAAAGCTTACTACTTATGAAGAAGCAGCAGATATGATTACAGAACTGAAAGAGGAAGGCTTCCATAATATGTCTGTTAAGCTGACAGGCTGGTGTAACGGAGGCGTAAAACAGAAGCTTTTGACCGGAGTTCATACCATTCCTGCATTAGGAAGTAAGAAAGATTTGGCGAATTTGGCAGAAACGGCTAAAGCATCGGATGTGAACCTTTATTTAGACGGCATCACTCATTATGAGTTTAACAGTAATTTGTTGCACGGATTTTTCTCCTTTAGGGATGCAGCTAAGTTTGTCAGTAAGGAACGTGCTTACCTGTATGAATACAGTCACATTACCTATGCACAAAGAGATGACCTGGATAAGTACTACTTACTGCATACAGAGCTGGCTCAGGAAACAAGTGATGAATTGACTGATTATGTTGCGAAGCTGGGGATAGGTGCTTCCTTTGCAGATACGGGTATGGATTTATCTTCTGACTTTGACCGTAAGAATACTTACAGCAGAGAAGCAGTAAAAGAATTGCATGAAGAGAAATTACAGGCTACCAATGATGCAGGTACCGACATCATGATTAATATGGGAAATGATTATGCGGTTCCTTATACCGATATGGTAACCAACATGGATTTACGGGGTAATTCCTACACGATTCTGGATGAGTGTATTCCTTTTTATCAAATTGCAATACACGGTCATGTGAATTATACCGGAGAACCCATTAATATATGCGGTAATACCCAGGATGAAATTTTGTATGCAGCAGAGTACGGAGCAGGTCTTTCCTTTACCTTGATGAGAGAATCGGCATTTGCCCTGCAGAAGACGCTGTATACCCAGTATTACGGTTCCGATTATGAGGCTTGGCATGATGATATGGTAGACATATATACCAGATTTAATGCAGAGTTGGGACACGTATACAATCAGGAAATGACAGACCATGTAAATTATACACAGGAGCTTGCATGTACCTCCTATGAGGATGGAACAAAGGTATATGTAAATTATGGATATGCTGAAGCAGAAACTCCGGACGGAGTATCGGTTCCTGCAAGAGATTATCTGGTAATTCGCTAAAGGAAGGTAGTTGTTATGAAGAAACAAAAAGGAAAATTAGCGGGTCTTCAAAAACGGAAAGCAATATCGGGTTATTTATTCATTTCACCCTTTATCATCGGTTTTCTGATGTTTATGGTAAAACCCTTGTGTCAGTCCTTTTATATGAGCTTTTGTACGGTAGAGCTGGGATCCGGTATCTTTAACGAGATATGGATTGGACTGGAAAACTTTGTGGAAGCGTTTACGATTGATCCGGATTACAACAGACTGCTGGTAGAAGAGTTTACCAGAATGATGGCATATTCTTTGGGAATTATTGTATTCAGCTTCTTTGTATCTTTGATTCTGAATCAGGAATTTAAGGGACGTGCGATGGTAAGAGCTATTTTCTTCCTGCCGGTTATCCTTTCCTCCGGTGTAATCATCGGTTTGGAAACAGATAACCAGTTGATGGATACTTTAGCTCAGACCATTGAAATGACCACGGAAAACGTCAGTATTACGGATGCTTTAGAAGAGGTACTCAGAACCGCCGGTGTAGGCGTAAGAGCCTTTGAAGAGGTATTTGAGCTGATAGACAATATTTATGATGTTGCCATTGCTTCCGGTATCCAGATTATTATTTTCTTATCCGGTTTGCAGACGATTCCTTCCAGTATGTACGAGGCGGCCTCTATTGAAGGATGTACCAAATGGGAAAGCTTGTGGAAGATTACCTTCCCCATGATTAGCTCTCTATTTTTGGTAAACTGGATTTATACAGTAATTGATTTCTGTATGCGTTCCGACAACGGAGTCATCGAAAAAATCCAAACGGTAATGCTGGATCAGATGAATTATGGTCTGGCGTCCGCAATGTCGTGGATTTATTTCATAATAGTTCTTGCTTTTGTGGGACTTACATCATTCTTTATCTCGAAGGGGGTTTACTATTATGACTAAATCAAAGACGAAAAAAACGGCATTTAGTGACTTTAAGGAACGGAACCAAAAGTCCGGCGGTTATTTGCTTAAGAAAAAGATTATGGGTGGCGGCGTGAGTATTTGCAGAGCACTTCTTTTGTTCGGAATGTGCTTTTTGATACTGCAACCGATTTTGAACAAGATTTCCGTCAGCTTTATGACGGAAGAGGATTTATATAATCCGGTTGTAATTTCCATTCCGCAGAACTTTACCACAGAGAATTATAAGATTGCAGCAGATATTTTGAACTATAAGGAAGCTCTTGTGAATTCCCTGTTCACATCCCTGACAATTGCGGTACTGCAGATTGCAGTATGTACGCTGGTGGGATACGGATTTGCCAGATTCAAATTTCCGTTTAAATCCTTTTGGTTTGCTTGTGTGATTTTGGTGATTTTAGTTCCGCCCCAGACCATATCCAGCTCCCTGCATCTTCACTTCAGATTTTTTGATGTGATGGGTATTATTCAGGCGGTTAAGGGAGAAAGCCTAAACCTTCGTGGTTCCGCGCTACCTTACTATATGCTCAGTGCAGGCTGTATGGGTCTGAAAAACGGACTCTATATTTACATGATCAGGCAGTTTTTCCGTAATATTCCCGAGGACATGGAAGAAGCAGCTTATGTGGACGGTTGCGGTACACTGAAGACCTTTGTCCGCATTATGCTTCCCCAGGCGAAGCCGATTATTACCTCCTGTTTCCTGTTTTCCTTTGTATGGCAGTGGACAGACGGCTTTTATTCCAAAATGTTCTTAGGAACCAAGCCTTTGGTAAGTACTTCACTTGCCAGACTGGTTGACAGTTTGGGAGCATATATCCAGAGAGTTATGGGAATCAAAACTACAGTTTCACTTGCATATTCTAACTGTATTTTGTCCACCGGAACATTGATGATTATTGTACCTTTGATTATTTTGTATTTGTTTGCACAGAGAACCTTTGTGGAGAGTATTTCCAGCACCGGTATCAAGATGTAAAATATATACATAATAGCAGTTTTATGTTATAATAAACCAGTAAATAATACCGCGGGGGACTCCCGGATATTTATCAATAAGTCTATAGCGGTATATATTATATTAAAGGAGGATGTACTATGAAAAAGCCTATGGCAAAAAAGGTCCTTGCTGCTGTTACAGCTGCAGCTATGACCATGAGTGCAACAGCATGTGGAGGCGGAGCAGAAACAACTGCACCTGCTACAGAAGAAAAAGCACCTGCTGCTGAAACAACAGAAACTACTGAAACCAAAGAGGAAACTGCAGAAGCAGAAGTTGTGGAAGAGGAAGTTAGCCCTTACACAGTTATCACAGATGATGCAGGTAACCCGATTGATTTAGGCGGTATGGAAATCATCGTTCGTGACTGGTGGTCACCCGAAGAGCCCGCTGAACCTACTAACGATTATGAAGAAGCTCGTGATGAATACAGAGAGTGGATTCAGGAAACATATAACTTTACCATCAGATCCGTTGCTATTTCAGACTGGACTTCCGCACCTCAGGATTTCGTTGACTATGTAACAACCGGTGGTGATGACAACAACTATATTTTCGTATTACGTAATGACCCTGCAATCGTTTCCGGTATGGCAAACGGCTTAATGTATGATCTTTCTACATTAGATTGCTTAGATTTCTCTGCACCTAAGTTCCAGAAGAATATGTGTCATGAACAGTACAACTACAATTGTATGTTTGCAGGTCCTTCCGAAGCACGTACAGGTGTATTCTTTAACAAGAGATTATTAACAGAAGCAGGTATCGATCCTGAAACTCTGTATGATATGCAGGCAGACGGTTCCTGGACATGGGACAAATTCGAAGAATTAATGGCTCAGTGTCATCGTGATACCGACAATGACGGTGTAGTAGACGTATATGGTCTTACATTAAACGAATCCGTTATGACAGATCAGGCTGTATTCTCTAACGGCGGTTCTTACGTTGCTAAGGTTGACGGTAAGTATGAATACAACTTGGAAGCTCCTCAGACAATTGAAGCTCTTGAATGGTGTGTAGATATGTATACACAGTTCGACGATCATGATCCCGAAGGCGCTGCATGGGATTACTACAAGGAAGAGTTCGTAAACGGTAAGGCTGCATTCATGGTTGAACAGGAATATGCAGGAACACCCGGCAACTTCCTTATCGATATGGAAGATGAAGTTGGTTTCGTAATGTTCCCGAAGGGACCTCAGTACGACAATTATATCAACGTATGGGATAACAACCCTCATGCAATTCCTTCCTGTTACGATGCTGACAGAGCATGGAAGATTGCTTTCGCATGGAACCTCTACACAGACGAACCTGCCGGATATGAAGAATATAACGGATACCTTTCCACAGCACGTGCCGGTGTCTTTGATTCCAGAGCAGTTGATGAAACAATTACTATGATGGCAGAGCCTGAACATGGTACCGTTGCTTACCACGGCCTGATTCCTAACCTTACAACAGGTGAACAGCTTACATGGTCTGTAGTACCTAATGCTGTTGTTTCCGAGCTTGTTGAAGCAATCAGAGATACATGGAAAGCATACATTGATGATGCAAACGCATAAGTAATAAATTTGATAGATTAATATTCCAATGATAGGGGTGGTGTATTCCGGGCACTGCCCCTTATTGTGAATAAAGACATAAGTAGGTGTAAAGTTAGTTTATGAAGAAGAAATCAGTGACAAAATTCATTTGCATAGGAATGTTACTTGCGTTAGGCAGTATGGGAGCTATCGGCTGCGGCAGCACGCAGGAGGAAGCGGTAGTAGTCGTTACCGATGATGACGCGGGGTATGTATACAGCCTGGCTGAAGTAAAACGGGGAAATGTAGTACTGTCTAAAAGCTTAAACACGAAATATGTACAGACCAAGGAACAGGAGGTTTCCTTTGGCGAAGGCGGTAAAAAGATTGAGAAGGTATATGTCCGCGAAGGTGACCATGTGAAGGTGGGAGACATTTTGGCAGAGGTATCCATCGGTAGTTTGGAAGAGGACATTGCCCGTTTGGAATATGAAATAGAAAAAGAGGAATTAGAGAAAAGTTATCTGGATGCACATGAGCAGTTTGAACTGACAGGTTCTTACCACTCTATGGCATATTATTCGGATTGTGAAGAAGAGGATTTGGAAGAAAAAGAAGAGAGAGATGCCGATATTCGTGAGTCCTATCAAAATCAGAGAGAGGACTATGAGGATGATTTGGAGTTTGACAGGGCACAGCTTGCAAAGCTGAAGGAAGAACTGGCAAGCAGCAGACTGTATGCTACCATGAACGGCATGGTATATACGGTAGAAAAGGATTTGGAAGGAACCACCTCGAAAAAAGGAGAGGTGATAATGACAATTATAGACGGAACTGACGGTATGTTTGAAATGGAAGAGCCGGATTATGCGAAGTATTTTCATGAGGGAGATATGCTGACGCTGGAAATTGCTTACGGTGCAGCAAAGGGTACTTATGAAGTAATGCCTTATCAGATTGGTGCCTGGGGAGAAAAGCAGTATTTCAGTATTTATGACGGACCGGAAAATGACGGCATTGAAGTACAGACGACAGGCACAATTTATGTGTTGCTGGATCAAAAAGAGAATGTTCTGTATTTACCCAACGAATGTATTTACCGGGCAGATAATAAGAATTATGTGTATGTGCTGGATGAGCAGAATATGAAAACAGTCTGCTGGGTAGAGACAGGTCTGGCAGGTAATAAGGAGACAGAGATTATTAGCGGATTAAGTGAAGGGGACACAGTAGTGAAGAGGTGATGAAAAGATGATGAGTTATAGTCGATACAAGAAGACGGTATGGATACTGTTATCGTCTTTATGCATCACAGCTTTAGCAGGATGTGCACAACAAAGCGGACAGCTTGCACAGATGCCGGCTGAAACAATTGCGTCAGGTGGTGAAGAAACTGAAATAGAACTTCTTGACCCGGTAGGAGTGGCAACCAATTATGATGTTGCAAGGACCCGAGATATTTATAAAACACAAGTATTTTCCTGTGTATGCAGTCCTACCGTGACAGAATTTGCATATACGCCTGAATCTCCTTTTGCAAAATACGGTAAATTACCGGGGGAGACGGTAGCACCGGGAGATGTGCTGGTTTATGGTGATACGACGGAGCTGGATGAATCTTATGAAACTCTGGCAGAAGAAATCGAAGATAAGACAGATGATTATGAAAGCCGTATCAGCGATTTGCAAGAGGATTTGTATGATGCCAAGCAGAAGGAATATGAAGCAAGTGTTCCCTATATGAACAGCTTAAGCGGTGCTCCTGATGAAGAGGCACCCTGGTATGATATGTGGGCCCGGGGCGGGATGCCGGCGGAAGCTGCTTATAAAGCGGCAGTGCTTGCCCGTGAGAAGATAGAGCAATCCATTAAGGAAACGCAAGAATTATTTGCTTTGGAACAGAAATATGATGCAGGACGGCTCGAGAGGCTTTCGGAAGATATCGGTGAAGCCCATGTGACCACCAATACAGACGGTGCGGTAGTGGCTATGAATGCTTATATGGCAGGCGACTATATTCAGAAGAATACCAACGTGGTTGCAGTGGGAGACTTAGACCAAAAGGTGTTACATACGGAATATGTCAGCAAGGCTACCGTAGAAAAGGCTCAGGATGTATATGCCCTGATAGACGGTAAACGCTATGAAGTGGTATATGAGGTTATGGAAAAAGAAGAATATGCCCGGCTGAAAAAGTTAAATGATGTGGTATATTCCACGTTTTACTTAGAGGATCCCGATAATGAAATCCCTATGGGCAAATTTGCCACGCTGGTAATTATTGAAGAATCCAGACAAAACACTCTGGCAGTAATGGCTGATGCCCTGCACAGAAACGGCAAGGATTACTATTGCTACCTTTTCGACGGGACAAACAGTGTGATGCAGTCAGTTACTGTGGGCCTTACGGACGGTATGTATACTGAGATTATTTCCGGGCTTTCAGAAGGAGATAAGGTACTGGTTACGGAACCTGTCAGTGCAAAAGGGAAAATGGGAACCTTGGAAACAGGCTCTATCGAAAGTGAGTTTAAAGGAAGCGGATATTTATATTATCCGTCAACAGAGTGGCTTGTAAATCCTGCAAAATACGGTACCTTTTATATTAAGGAAATTTGTGTGGAGCAATATGAACAGGTAGAAGCAGGACAGGAGCTTGCAAAGATTGAAGTGATTTCTGATGAAATAGAGGTAGGAAGAGTACAACGCAAGCTGCAACGCCAACAGGAGCGGCTGACGAGACTGCTGGAAAAGAAAAGCAAGATTTATTCGGATGAAATCGACAGAACCTTAGACCGTGCCATTGAAGCAAGACAAAAGACCATAGAAGATCTGAATGAAGAACTAACAGAGCTTACGGAATATACAGGGGAGATTGTGCTGACGGCACCTTACAGCGGAATTATTACCAATCTGACCGAATCGGAAGCCGGTGATTTGGTTTCCTATAATCAAAAGCTGGTTCAGATTGCCAATCAGTCCCTGTGCTATGTGATTGTGGAAGACAAGGACGGACAACTAAGCTACGGAAATACGGCTACCATTACTTATGCCACCGCCGACAGCATAAAGAAGGATATTACAGGTACTGTAGTGTCAGTAAACAAAACAGCTCTTTCCAAACAGCTTCAGACGGGGTACGCTTTGATTCTGATTCCCGAAGAGTATGTGGGAGAGGTGGTAAAGTACGGAAGTGCCGTGATGGGCGGCGGAGGCTGGAACAGGAGCCGGTTTGAAATAAAGGCGCCAATTCGCGGAGTGGCCGATGTAGTACTTGTTCCCAAGAGAGCAGTGAAGGTTCATAACAAGAACACCTTTGTAAAGGTGAAAGAACAGGACGGAAGCATTGTTTATATCCCGTTTGTTTCCGGCGGCTCCAGTCAGGATTATTACTGGGTGGCAGAAGGTTTACATGAAGGAATGGAAATATGTTTAGAATAATGTTGCAGAAAATGTGGCATAAAAAGTGGATGACACTTAGTCTGCTTATCGGTTGTATTTTGCTGATTTCAACAGCTATCAGCTTTCCCTTATATGAGAAGGCGGCTTATGACCGGATGCTGCAGGATGAATTTAATATGATTATTACCAAGGAGGGCAAATGGCCTGCCCTTCTTGAGATGACCACCTATTCCCAAAAAGACAAAACAGGGATGATTGGAAAAGTAGAGGACTTTGCCAAATCCATTTACGATGAACTGGGAATCAGCGAAAAACAGACAGTCTTTTATTATGTACTGCAAAGGGCAACCCTGCTTTCCGATATGAACCGTGAAGATGCTGAGGATTTAAGTATCAGTGTTGCAGGACTTACGGACATTGAAGAGCATATCCAAATTGTAAACGGAGAAGGCTTCAGCGAGACGGGTTTGGATGAAGATGGCTGTATTGAGGTGATTGTGGCAGAGGAATGCTTTGTGCCTCAGGGCTTACTACTAGGGGAAACTCTGACATTAAAAGGCCTGGAGGACGGAAACGGAAATCCTATCCGAATCAAAATAAAGGGTGTTTTCCGCACCCGGGATAATAATGATTTCTTCTGGCTGGACGGAAATCTTCAGCTGGCAGGAAGAGCCTATATGAAGATGGATTTGTTCCGGGAAATGTTTACCACGGAGTATGCATCAAAATATACCATCAATTGCAAATTCTATTCCTATTTAGATTACAAAGACATCCGCTATGATATGGTCAAAGCGTTAGTGGATGATACAGTTTATTTTTGTGAAGAGAGTCCTTACCGTGGTGTGCTGGATGAACCGGAATACTTAGAGACCATGGATTCTTACTTACTTAAGATTAACAGAATTTCGGCGACTTTACTTATTTTGCAGGTACCGGTACTAATCATGGTTTGCGCATTCCTTCTGATGATTTCCGGGCAGATGTATGAGATGGAGCGTAACGAGATTTCTGTTATTAAGAGCAGGGGAAGCTATCGCTCCCAAATTTTCAAACTCTACTTATATCAAAGCATGGTAATTACGGCAGTGGCAGCAGTGGTAGGTATTCCTTTGGGAATCGGCTTTAGTAAGGTTTTGGGGGCTACCAGGAATTTCCTGGAATTTGACAGTAACCTGACTCTGGATATTGTATTTACCGAAAAGGCAGTCATTTACGCAGCAGGTGCCATGCTGTTATCGCTCCTTAGTCTGACCGTGCCGGCGATTAAACACAGTAAAGTATCCATTGTGAATTTAAAGCAGCAGAAGGCACTGAAGAAAAAGGGACTTTGGGAAAAAATGTTTCTGGATGTAATTCTGATTGCTGTTTCCGGATACGGTTACTACAATTTCCATAAAAATATGTCCGGCTTATCCACTACGGTGCTGCAGGGAGACAGCCTTGATCCGCTGTTATATATCAGTTCCTCGTTGTTTATTTTAGGGTTAGGGTTATTTTTCCTGAGAATTCATCCTTATCTGGTATTGCTGATATACAATGTGGGAAAGCGCTTTTGGAAAAGTGCCAGTTACATATCCTTTCGGGAAAATATCAGAAACGGGCGTAAGCAGCAGCTGATTATGCTGTTTCTGATTATGACAATATCCTTGGGAATCTATCATGCTACCGTTGCCAGAACTATTTTGGCGAATGCGGTTGAAAACACACAGTATTTAAACGGTGGTGAAGTGGTCATTAAGGAGTTCTGGCCAATGAGCCATGACCCCAGCAATCAGTCGGAAGCCAGTTTTATTGAGCCGGATTATACCAGGTATATGACCATGGAGATTGCGGATGCCTGTACCAAGGTTTATTATACGGATTCCGGTTATTTGCCCTTGGGCAAATCCAATCGTCAGGCAATTACCATTATAGGCATCCATACCAAAGAATTCGGAAGCATGACCCAGATGCCGGAAGGACTTAATCCCAAGCCCTATTATGAATATTTGAATGAATTGGCAGTAAAGCCGGGGGGCATTTTAGTTTCCGCTAATTTCAACAGGCTGCACGGATATGAAATCGGTGACAGTATTACTTACCGGAATTCTGCAGGTCAGGATGCTACCGGAGAAATTGTTGACTTTGTGGATTACTGGCCGGGATATGCGCCTACAGTGAGGGCAATCAATCCGGACGGTACAGCCTTTGAACAGGATAATTTTCTGGTAGTGACCCATTATGATGTGTTAAAGCAGCGCTGGGGAACGCAGCCTTATGAAATCTGGATTGATTTAAAGGAAGAGTGTGACGGAAGCGATGTTTTAAATTGGATAGAAGAAAACAATGTCCGATTAGTTAAATATTCCAATAAGGATGCCAACCTTCAAAATACCATGGAAGATCCGCTACTTCAGGGAACCAACGGCGTACTTACCATGGGCTTTATTGTAACGATTCTGCTTTGTGCCATCGGATATTTGATTTATTGGATTATGGCTATCAGGGAGCGTGAGTTGATGTTCGGTGTACTCCGTGCCTGCGGTTTTCATAAGGGAGAGCTGGTGCATATGCTGATTAATGAGCAGATTTTCTGCGGTGTATTTTCTGTGCTGGCAGGTATCGGTATCGGTAAGCTTTCTTCGGGAATGTTTGTACCGATTCTGCAGCAGGCTTATGCTTCCGAAAATCAGGTGCTTCCCATGAAGCTGATTACGGATGTTGTGGATATGTACCGGTTATACGGCGTGATTTCTGCAACAATGCTGTTGGCACTTATGGTATTGATAGGTATCTTGTTTAAGATGAATGTAACAAAGGCATTGAAACTGGGTGAAGAATAATGAGTGATCAAGTTTTAATCAGAATTGAAGATGTAAGCCGGATTTTCCCGGTGCCGGGCGGAGAATTCGCGGCACTAAAAAAGATTAACGCTACCATTAACAAGGGATGCTTTACGATTCTAAAAGGACGTTCCGGTTCCGGTAAAACCACACTGATGAATATTGTGGGCGGATTGGATGCTCCTTCTTCCGGCAAGGTGTTTATAGAAGACTGTGAGATAAGCAGCTTATCCGAAAAGGAAAGGGAGAACCTACGGAGAAAGGATTTTGGATTTGTGTTCCAGTCCGTATCCCTGATTCCATCCTTAAATGCTTACCAGAATGTAGAGTTTTCCATGCGCCTTGCAGGCAAAAAAATAGATGCAGGTACGGCAAAGCGGGTACGTGACTGCCTGAAAATGGTAGGTCTTGGTAACCGAATGACCCACATGCCGGCAGAATTATCCGGTGGTGAGCAGCAAAGAGTTGCCATTGCCAGAGCCATTGCCCATAAGCCCAGAGTCATTTTTGCAGATGAACCTACGGCAGAGCTTGATTCTGCTATGGCGGCAAGCGTAACGGAACTTTTTAAAACAATGGCAGAAAAAGAAGGAATTACGGTACTGATGACCACTCATGATGTGGGTCTGATGGATGCTGCCGACAGTATTATTGAGTTAGAAAGCGGAGAACGGATTAATGCCTGATAAAGATAAGTTATCACAGCCAAATACAGAAGAATATATGGTGAAAGCCGACGGCTTGGTCAAAATTTACAAGACCAAGGAAACTGAGGTTTTGGCACTGCAGGGTCTTGATATGGAAGTAAAAAAGGGAGAACTGACCGCATTAATCGGTAACAGCGGCAGCGGCAAGAGTACCTTCCTTAACATGATTGGCGGAATTGACAGACCCAGTGCCGGTTCTCTTTGGGTTGACGGCAAAAATTTATTTACCATGTCGGAAAAAGAGCTTGCGGATTATAAAAGAGACACTGTCGGTTTTGTCTGGCAGAACAACGGAAGAAATATGTTGCCTTTTTTACCGGTTCTGGAAAATATCATGCTGCCTATGAACATTTCGGGAGCAAAGAAGAAACGTGAAAGAGCATTAGAGCTGTTAGAACGGGTAGGGCTTTCTTCCAAAAAGAACAGCCGCATGAACATGCTTTCCGGCGGTGAGCAACAGAGAATTGCCATTGCCATTGCCCTGAGTAATTCCCCCAAGCTGTTGCTTGCGGATGAACCTACCGGCTCTGTAGATACTAAGACAGCAAACTATATTTTTGATATTTTTTCAGAGTTAAATGCAGACGGTCAGACCATATTGATTGTTACCCATGATATCCAGCTTTCCAAAAAGGTAAAGCGTGTGGTGGCTATCAGGGACGGAAAAATCAGTTCCGAGCGTGTGCTGAAGGAAGGTTATAAAGACAGAGTCAGGGAAAGCGGCATTGACTGGTTTGCAGAGGAATCCCAGGATGAGTATGCGGTGCTTGACCGTGCCCATCGTGTCCAGCTACCCCAGGAATTGCTTGCAGAAATAGGAATTACCGATAACAAAGTTAAAATATCATCCAAGAACGGTGAAATCATCATCAGTAAACCATGAAGGGAGAAATAAGATGTCAGTTACAGTAAACAATCCGATTATGCCGGGATTTTATCCGGATCCGTCCTGCTGTGTGGTGGGAGAAGACTTTTATATGGTACATTCTTCCTTTGCCTATTTTCCGGGATTACCGATTATGCATAGCAAGGATTTAAAGCATTGGGAGCAGATAGGAAATGTCATGGAGCGGGAAAGCCAGCTGCCGTTAGGTGAGACCGGCTTATCCAGAGGCTTGTTTGCCCCCACAATCCGTTATCATGAAGGCGTATTTTACGTTATTTGTACCAATGTAACGTATGGCGGGAACTTTATCGTGACAGCAACAAATCCGGCAGGTCCATGGTCAGAGCCTCATTATTTAGAGGGCGCAGACGGAATTGATCCCAGCTTATTCTTTGATGATGACGGAAAGTGCTATTATATCGGAACCCATCCAAACCCGGCAGGCTGCCGCTATGACGGGGATTGGTTTATTTATATTCAGGAACTTGATATTGAAAGCTTCAAGCTGATTGGAGAGCCTTTGAATGTATGGAACGGAGCCATGAAGGGCGTTCACTGGCCGGAAGGTCCTCATTTATACAAAATAGGCGGATATTATTACATTATCCATGCAGAAGGCGGAACAGGGCCGGAGCATGCCATTTGTGTTGCCAGAAGTAAAGCCGTGTTCGGACCTTATGAAAACAATTTCTGCAATCCGATTTTTACCCACAGACATTTGGGACAGAAATACCCCATCAAATATGTAGGCCACGGTGATTTGTTCCAAACAGCAAATGGTGAGTACTACATGGTAATGCTGGCGGTACGTCCTACTCATGGATATACCACTATGGGAAGAGAAACTTTTCTTGCAGGAGTTTGCTTCGAAAACGGCTGGCCGGTAGTGAATCCGGGATTAGGAATGCTTTCAGATACTCTTTTGGTAAATCTGGAGGAATGGTTGCCTGAAGAGGGGGCAAGTATTCCTTCCTGCGACAGAAATTATCAGTTCGCCAAAGTAAAAGAATTGGGGCCTGAGATTTTGATGCTCCGTAATCCTAAGGAAGGCTTTTACGAGCTGAAGGAAGGCGAAGGCCTATATATGGAATGTCAGAATATTGCCATGACAGAGGATAAGGCAGCGTCTTATATCGGAGTCAGACAGGATAGCCATTTGTTTGAAGCATCTTGTGTATTTACCGGTGAAAATCTATTCGAAGGTGCAAAGGCAGGTCTGATTTATATGCAGAATAATGCCCATTATTTGAAGTTTGAATATGAAGGTATGCACGGGAATGTGATCTTATGCAGGGGTGGCAAGGAAGAAAAGCTTGCATCAGAGTGGATGCCGGAAAGCCCTGTTACTATGATGATCCGTGTATCGGGACTGCGGGCTTCTTTATTTATCGGAACCGGAAATCAGGTCAGATGCATTGCCCAGGATATTGATATCAGGGCGCTGTCAACAGAAATTGCAGGAGGTTTTGTAGGTTGTACTGTGGGTATTTATGCAACCGATACAGAAACAAGAGAAGTACCTGCTAAGGTTTGCTTTAAGTCCTTTGCTTACAGAAGGATGTAGATGAAAGGAGGGGCAATATGAAGAAGGTCAGATTTCATTTGCCGGGACTTAGATACAATTATCCGCTGAATATGTTTTGGGTCAGTATGTTAAAACAATATCCGGAGTATTTTAGAGAAGGAGTTGAGATTGCATCCTTTTTCGGATGTTTTCCCTTTTCTATATGGAACGGCGGAAGACTGGTAGCCAATGATCAATGTGATGCGGCATTTGTTCATAATGTTATTAAGAATATTAATGCGACAGGTATTCCTGTCCGCTATACCTTTACCAATCCTTTACTTACCAAGGAAGATTTAGACGATCCGTTTTGTAATTTCTGTATGCAAGCTGCTGATAACGGGATGAATGAGGTTATGATTATGTCTCCTATTTTGGAGGAATACCTCAGGGAAAAATATCCGTCCTATAAGTTTAACAGCTCTACCTGTAAAGAGATTAAGGATGCTGCGGCGCTGAATGAAGAGCTGAAAAGAGATTACCAATATGTGGTTTTGGATTACAATTTAAACGGTAAGTGGGAGCTTTTGGACGGGCTGGAAAATAAAGAGAAGCTGGAGGTTTTGGTCAATACTTTGTGTATCCCCAATTGTAAAAGAAGAGGGGAGCATTATAAGCATATTGCCAAGGCACAGAGAATTATCCAAAAGAATAAAAATATTCCGCCGGAGCACAGAATCAGGTATGATGACTGGTATTGTGAATACGGTGAGAAGAATTGCCTTTATACCATTCAGGATTATCCTACTTTTATCAGCGTGGATGATATATGGAATGAGTATCTTCCAAGAGGAATCAATAATTTCAAAATAGAAGGGCGTACGGCAAATCTGTTTTCACTGATTGAAACCTATTGCTATTACATGATTAAGCCTGAATACGTGGGAAAAGCCAGATTACTGCTACTGACCAATCTGGAGCATATGAAGGTAATTACCGTAAATAAGCCACGTCCGTCTAAGTGGCCGTAAGGAGTGAATATGAGTCGGGAAGTTTATTGGCATCTGCCGGGATTTTGTTATTTCTTTTACTTAAACCAAGTCATCATTAATTTGATGAAGGAGCATCCGAAGTGCTTTGTTGAAGGGTATCGGGTAGGCAGTGTATACGGTACTTTTCCGGGAGCTATCTGGAATGGCGGCCGTGCGGTTTTCGGAGTGACTGCCAAGCAGGATATGGAAAAGATTATTGCAACTTATAACAGAGCTGGTGTACCTGTCCGCTTTACCTGGACCAATTCCATGCTGGAAGAAAAACATGTGTATGACACCTATTGCAATCTGATTATGGATGTGGCAAACAACGGCAAAAATCAAGTGCTGGTCAATAGGGACGTACTGGAAAATTATTTACGGGAGAGATACCCGGATTTTAAGTATATTTCCTCTACAACCAAACGAATCAAGGATTTAGAGGGACTGTTAAAAGAGCTTGAAAAGGACTATTTTATGGCGGTGCTGGATTACGACTTGAACCATGATGAAACTGTTTTGAAGGCACTGGAGCCTTGTGCGGAACGTGTGGAGATTTTGGTAGATGAAATCTGCTTTCCTAATTGTCCTAAGAGAGTGGCCCATTATCGGGACGAATCCCTGATGCAGCTAACCTACAGCAAGGGAACCACCTTTGACTGCCCCAACCGGAAAACCATGCCATCCTTTAAAGAGTGTATGAAACGGCCGGGATTTATCAGTAAAGAAATGCTGCCCTCCTATATAGAGCGAGGATTTGTGAATTTTAAGCTGGTGGGAAGAGGCTTGCCGATTGAGATGGTAAAAGAATCTTATCTATATTATCTGGTAAAGGATGAGGAGAGAGAGTTTATCAAGACGAAGTTAGAACAGGCACTTGCCAAATTGCCGGGAGGAATCGGAAGAAGATAAGCAGAAGAACAGAAGCTTAGGAAAAAGTCAAAATGAGGAGAAAAAATTATGGGAGCATATGAAACAGGAAATTACAGAAATCTGTTTTTGGAAGCAGGGAAAAGTAAGGAAGAAATAGACCAAAGACTTAAAGAAATATGGGATACTTTTTTTTACGGCCCTGAGGATGAACGGATTTATCATCCGGCAGGAGAAGATATGGGATATTTGGAGGATACCGGTAATCATGATGCCAGAACAGAAGGTATGTCTTATGGCATGATGATTTGTGTCCAGCTTGATAAAAAGGAAGAGTTTGACCGTATTTGGAAATGGGCATGTACCTATATGTGGATGGAAGAAGGCGAAAGCGAAGGCTATTTTGCATGGTCCTGCGGGCTTGACGGCACCAGAAATGCCAACGGCGCAGCACCGGACGGAGAGGAATTTTTCGCCATGGCTCTGTTTTTTGCATCTCACAGATGGGGCGACGGAGAAGGAATCTTTTGCTATTCCGAGATGGCAAAGAAGATTTTAAGAGCCTGCCTGCATAAGGGCGAAAACGGAAGAGTGGGAGCTCCTATGTGGAATCGGGAAAATAAGCAGATTTTATTTGTGCCCGGTATCGATTTTACGGACCCTTCCTATCATTTGCCTCATTTTTATGAGCTGTTTGCCCTTTGGGCAGATGAGGAGGACCGTCCTTTCTTTCAGGAAGCAGCAAAAGTGAGTCGTGAATATTTGGCAAAAGCATGTCATCCCGTAACAGGTATGAATGCAGAGTATGCAGAATTTGACGGAAGCCCTATGAAACGACCGTTGCCATGGTCTACTGACAGACATGACTGGTTTTATAGTGATGCTTATCGTACAGTAGCCAATATCGGATTGGACATGGAGTGGTACGGAGAGGATATGGGACAGGCAAAGGCGGCGGCCAATTTGCAGCGTTATTTGGGCGTAGTAAGAAAGGAGAATCCTTATCTTACCTATGAAGTAGACGGAACGCCTCTTACCCAGCCTTCCCTTCATCCGGTAGGCATGTTGGCAACCACTGCACAGGGAGCCCTTGCGGTAATCGGTTATTCCGAGAATGAAGATGAAATTAAGACAGCCTGGGAATGGGTGGAGAAGTTCTGGCAGACACCTCTTAGAAAAGGCGACAGAAGATATTATGATAACTGCCTGTATTTCTTTGCTTTCCTGGCTTTAAGCGGCAATTACAGAATCTGGTAATTTGAAAGAGATTAATGCTGATAATAGCATACAAGCTTGGAGTGATTGTGGATAATATATGAAATATATGGCAGTAGTTTTAGGAATCTTTGGGCTGGAATTTGGTCTGAAGGAGTATGTGGAAAGAAAGAAAACCGAAGGTATTACTGAAAAGAAAATGGGTGGCGCTTTATTGATTAGAAAGCACCATAACAGGGGCGCTTTTTTAAACGCGGGACAAAATAGACAAAAGGCTGTGATGCTGGTGTCGGTGCTTCTTACAATTGTCACGACAGTAGTTTTTATCTTGACGTTGGGACAAGCAGGCCAAGGCCTTTTAAAATGGGGACTTACTTTTTTCTTAGGCGGGGCATTCTCGAATACCTATGATCGAATGGTGCGGAAATATGTGGTTGACTATGTCAGCTTTAATGTACCCTTTAAGTGGCTTCGAAGGATTATTTTTAATATCGGAGACTTTTGCATTATGATAGGTGCGTTGCTTATGGTAATAGGGTATTATCAAAGATAAATGCATAATATAAACTCGAAAAAAGTTCTGCTTGCAGAGCTTTTTTTATTGCATAAAAATATTTTTAAAAAAATTTAAAATAAGTGTTGACAAAACATGGAAAACGTATTATTGTATTAATCAGATAATACAGTAACACAATAACACAGTTGGCATAAGAAAAATAATATATAAGAAAGGAAGGATGTTATGGCGTGGAACTTGGATTCTGACCGACCCATTTATGCACAAATATTGGAGCGGATAGAGATGCAGATTGTTTCCGGTAATTATAAGCCGGGCAGCAAAATACCGAGCGTACGTGAACTGGCAGCAGAGGCAGGGGTAAATCCCAATACCATGCAGCGTGCACTTGCAGAATTGGAAAGAAAGGGGCTTGTTACCACACAGCGTACCAGCGGAAGAGTGGTAACCGAGGATATGGAGATGATTAAGGAAACACGGAATTCATTAGCGAAGGAACAGATACTGGATTTCATCAACAGGATGAAAGAACTTGGATTTGAAAAAGAAGAAATTTTAACGTTAATTAAGAATGAAGCGGGAGGAGAGCTTGTATGAGTGAGTTGGTAAATGTATCAAATCTTACCATGGTTTATGATAAAAAGAAAACAGCATTAGATAACTTAAATCTTACCATCCCGAGAGGAAAAATTGTGGGACTTTTGGGACCTAACGGAAGCGGTAAAACAACATTGATTAAGATTTTAAACGGACTTCTTTGTCCCACCAAAGGAACGGCGCTGATTAACGGAAACCAGCCCGGACCTGAAACCAAAGCAAGGGTTTCCTATCTGCCGGAGCGTACTTACCTGCAGACAGGCATGAAGGTAAAGGAATTGATTGCTTACTTTGCAGACTTTTATGAAGACTTCAGACCGGAAAGGGCAAGAGAAATGCTGACCTCTCTGGGAATTGATGAAAACGACAGGATTAAGACCTTATCAAAGGGTACCAGAGAAAAGGTACAGTTGATTCTGGTAATGAGCAGAGATGCGGATTTATTTATTTTGGATGAACCCATTGCCGGTGTTGACCCTGCTGCAAGAGACTATATTATCAAGACGATTATTACGAACTATAACGAAAACGCAACAGTACTTTTATCCACCCATTTGATTTCCGATATTGAAAACATTCTGGATGAAGTGATTTTTATCAAAAACGGCACCCCGGTATTACAGGCAACCGTGGAAGAAATCAGAGAGCAGAAGGGCAAGAGTGTGGATGCTTATTTTAGGGAGGTGTTTGCATGTTAAAGAAATTATTAAAACATGAATGGGAAGCAAGCTGGAAGATACCTACCATTTTAATCGGCGTATTATTGGTGATTTCCGTATTCGCAGGCTTTACCTTTGCGGCCCCTGTGTGGGAAAGTGAAATGCACGGACTTGCATTTTTATTAGTTTTAGTTTGGATGCTTTATTATTTCGCTATTATCGGAGTCAGTATTGGTGTAGTGCTGTATCTGGCAATCCGTTTTTACAAAAATATGTATACCGATGAAGGATATCTGACCCATACATTACCTGTAACATCCCATCAGCTGTTGTGGTCAAAAATGATTCCTATGGCAGCATGGAATGTAATTGCCACTGTCGGAATTTTAGTTAGTGTTGCTATTTTCGGTCTTATGGCAATCGGCTTCTTACAGCCGGAGGGCATGGGAATATGGGAAACCATTACCTATATGGCAGAGGAAATGGTGGCAGATCTTGGAATTGAGAATATGGCCGCTTTCGGTATCAGTATGTTAGCAGTGGGCATCGCAGGCGTTTGCAGCGGTACCATGATGACGGTAGGTGCCATAACCATAGGTCAGTTGGTTGGAAAACATAAGATTTTGGGCTCCATCGGTGCATATTTTGGTATCAATACCGTAATGCAGTTTGTGGTAAGTGCTTGTATGATTCCGTTTATGTTCAACATGGCATATGAAGAGACTGATAGTGTATTTGGTGTGTTAATGCCTTCCTACTTTATTATGGCAGCGGTTTATATCGTATTGTCAGTAGTATTGTACTTTGTCAGCGAGTGGATTATCCGCAAAAAATTGAATCTTGATTAATAAGAAATATAAAGATAGTACTAAAGTCCTGCGTTTTATGACGAAATGCAGGACTTTTTGTTGCGTAGGATATATCAAAGTGATAAACTGTAATAAAGAAGGTAATCAAAATGTAATTTGCAAAGCTATGGGGGTAGTTATGCGAAAAATTGCTTTGTTTATGGGCGAATTTGGAGAATATCAGATTGAACTATCGGGCGCCATTATACAGGAAGCTAAAAAGGCCGATGCGGCGATTCAGATTTTTACCAATTCCGGCTCCTACGGAAGCAATCTGTTTCATGCATTAGGAGAAAAAACAGTAATACGGATTCCCAATCTGGCAGATTATGACGGAATCATTTTAGCTCCGGATACCTTTGGAATCACAGGTATGTATGATGAGCTTGTAGAATTGATATTAAAGGAAGCAAAATGTCCGGTTGTCTGTATCCGAAAAGGAGACGACCGCTTTTATAATGTGCTGATTGATAATTATTCAGCCATGAGAACCATGGTAGAGCATTTTATTACCGTACACGGATATCGGAAAATCTGCTTTATGACCGGAATAATGTCCTTAAAGGATGCATGGGACAGAAGACAGGGATATCTGGATGTGATGCAGGAGTATGGGATTCCTGTTACCGGTGATATGATATTTGAGGGAGACTATTGGAAAAACAAAGGTGAAGAAGCGGTAGAGCATTTTCTGGCAGAGGGAAAAATGCCGGAAGCGATTATTTGCTCTAATGACTATATGGCAGTATCGGTTTGCGATGCACTGCTTAGAAGAGGGATTCGGATTCCGGAGGATATTGCGGTTTCCGGATTCGATGATACGGAAGAAGCAACATGTTCCGTACCGTCTATTTCCAGTATGGTGGTGCCAAATGATGATTTGGGAATTGTAGCATACCGGATTTTAGATAATCTATGGAACCAAAGACCCCAGGAAAAAGATGTGATGGTAGAAGTTAAGACTGCATATAAGGAGTCCTGCGGATGCAGCTTTGAGCTGAATAAAGAATTACTGAAGAAGCGGTTTTTTGAAACTGAGGATATCAGGAAGGTTTTGTACCGGAATGTGCATATGAATGCGGATTTCGAAAATACTAATTCTTTTGAAGAACTGGCAGAGTGCGCCAGAAGATATATTACAATGTATTCTTATGAAGCCATTTATATTTGTGCCTGTGATGATGCCGAAAGCAGAGAAGAGACAGCGGAGAACGGTATTTATACAGAGAATATGATATTACGTGCAGTGATTACACCGCAGAAAACCACGGTTTTGAATAAAAGATTTAAACGGACCGATTTGTTACCAAGGGAATACCTGACAAGTAAAATGCCTCTTTATGTTGCTGCTTTGCATGCAAGGGATGACTGTATGGGGTATGTGGCATTGCAGACTGAAAAAATTGCGGAGCTGAGGTTTTTCTTTCAGATTTGGACGTTGGGATTTGCCAATGCCATTGACAGGCAAAGAATGTACCATGAAAACCGTGATTTATTGGAGATGCGTCTTCAGTACAACCGGGATGAACTTACGGGAATCGGTAATCGACGTGAAATCGAAAAGATTTTAAGAAACCGTCACCAGCGTCTTCGGACTTATGGGGAAGGCTTTTGCGTAGTCAGCATCGATATGGACGGACTTAAGATGATTAATGATACTTACGGACACTTGGAAGGTGACATTGCGTTAAAAGCTATGGCAGAGATTCTGGATAAATCAAAAGGCAAAAAGGGTGATGTGGCAAGAACCGGTGGTGACGAGTATATTATGTGTCTCGGCACCAATGAGAAAGAGGAGATAGAGAAGACCATAAGCGAAGTCAGGACACAGATTGCTGCTTACAATGAAAGAAGTAAAAAGCCCTATCAGCTTTCTGCAAGTATCGGATATGCCTGCTGCAGAAAGGGAATGTCTGTGGTAGACTGTATGCAGATTTCCGATGAGAGAATGTATCGGGAGAAGCGAAAAAAGAGGCAGAAGGCCGAAAAAATAAGGGATAAAAAAGCAGGAAATTGACCGTTACAAAAAACGGTCAATTTTTTTGGTGAAAATGACGAATATGATTCGTTTGACATAGGTGTTGTATAGTGATAGTATATAGTTAACACGTGTTAACAAACTGCAAAACGAGGTAAAAATGGAAACAGTATCACGTATGACACTTGAGGAAATTGCCAAAGAAATCGGTATTTCCCGTACCACAATTTATAAGGTAATCAATAATAAAGGTTATGTCAGCGAGGAAACCAGCAGAATTGTTAACGATGCTCTTAAAAAATACAATTATGTAGAGAATCGCAATGCCAGGAATCTGGCGATGAATAAGCAATATACAATCGGCTATGTGGGTTTTAAGTCAAAGAGTGCCAATTATTTTACTACCGAAATCGGCAAGGGACTTAAGCGGGCCGTGAAGGAGTTTGGGGATGACGGCCTTACCCTTTTGATTTCCGAATTTGATGTAGAAAAGCCTGAGGAGCAACTATCAGCAGTTAAAGAAATGCTTGCACAGGGGGTAACGGAATTTGTATTAGCCTATTCCAGAACGGAAACCATTCAAAAGATTCTGCAGATGCTCAGACAGGCCCAGGCGAGAGTGGTACTTCTTAGCCGAGACTATCCGGAGGATGAAGACTGCTACTATGTAGGCGTAGATTACTATAAAAGCGGAAGGCTTGCAGCAGAGCTGATGGGAAAGAGCGTCCAAGGAGGCAGCATTTACATACCGGTAACGGAGGAGTATAAAACCAATACTGATATTCTTGCCAGACTACAGGGATTTATGGATAAGATGGAAGAATATCCGGACATAACCCTGCTTCCCATTGCATACGGTTTGATAGAAGAGGATGTAATTGAATCGGCAGTCAGAACCTGTATTACGAAGGAAAGCTCCCTTGTAGGGATTTTTGATTTAACTTACAGGCTGGATGTAATTGCAAGGGTTCTTGGGGATATGAACCGTAAGGACATCAGACTGGTAGGCTTCGACTTATTTGAAGAAATCAGAAGCTATGTGGAGGATTCCTCCATTGATGCGGTGGTATATCAGGACCTTAGCTATCAGGCATACCGGGCAGTAAAGATATTGTTTAACGAGATGTGCTATGACAAGCGCAAGGAAGAGCGCAAGCATTATGCCAAGCTTGAAATTATCATGAAGGAGAACATTCAATATTTTTAAAATAAAGGAGGACTACAATGCTGTACATAGGAATTGACTTAGGAACCAGTGCGGTAAAATTGTTATTAATGGACGGAGAAGGAAAAATCCAAAAGATTGTTTCCAAGGAATATCCGCTCTATTTCCCTAACCCCGGCTGGTCAGAACAGAAGCCTGAAGACTGGTATGAACAGACCATGGCAGGTATCAAAGAGCTGATTGCAGAGGCAGATAAGTCTCAGATTGCAGGAATCAGCTTCGGAGGACAGATGCACGGACTTGTTATTTTGGATAAGGATGACAATGTGATTCGTCCGGCACTGTTATGGAATGACGGAAGAACCTACGAGGAATGTGATTATTTAAATAATGTAATCGGAAAGGATAAGCTCTCTGAGTACACCGCAAACATTTCCTTTACAGGATTTACTGCACCCAAGGTACTTTGGGTTAAGAACAAAGAACCTGAAAACTTTGCGAAAATAGCAAAGATTATGCTTCCTAAGGATTATATTGCTTACAAGTTGACAGGAGCAAACTGTACCGACGTATCCGATGCCTCCGGTATGCTTCTTATGGACGTAAAGAACCGCTGCTGGTCTAAGGAAATGTGCGATATCTGCGGCATTACCGTAGACATGCTTCCTAAGCTGTATGAAAGCTATGACTGTGTAGGTACAGTGTCCAAGGAAATCGCAGCTGAGCTTGGTATTCCTGAGACTGTTAAGGTGGCAGCAGGTGCCGGTGACAATGCGGCAGCAGCAGTAGGTACGGGAACCGTAGGCGACGGTATGTGTAATATTTCCCTGGGTACCAGCGGAACCATCTTTATTTCTTCCGAAAACTTCGGAGTAGATAAGTTTAATGCGCTTCACGCTTTTGCACATGCAGACGGACATTATCATTTAATGGGATGTATGCTTTCCGCAGCTTCCTGTAATAAGTGGTGGATGGAAGATATTATCGGAACCGATCAGTTTGCTGAGGAACAGAAGGCAATTACAAAGCTTGGTGAAAATCATGTATACTTCCTGCCTTACCTGATGGGAGAGCGTTCCCCTCACAACAATCCTAACGCAAGAGGTACCTTTATCGGTATGACCATGGATACCAGCAGAGCAGATATGACACAGGCAGTCCTTGAAGGCGTTGCATTTGCCCTTCGTGATTCCTTTGAAGTAGCGAAATCTCTTGGTATTAAGATTGAAAGAACCAAGATTTGCGGCGGTGGAGCAAAGAGTCCTCTTTGGAAAAAGATGATTGCCAACATCTTAAATGTTAAGGTAGATGTAATCGAAAGCGAAGAAGGCCCTGCTCTTGGCGGTGCGATGCTGGCAGCAGTTGCTTGCGGTGAATACGCAAATGTAGAAGAAGCGGCAGCTAAGATTGTGAAGATTATTGATACCGTTGAACCTGAAGCAGAACTGGTTGAAAAGTATGAGAAGCGATATCAGCAGTTTAAGGAAATCTATCCTGCCTGCAAGCCTCTTTTTGATATCATTAAGTAAGATAAGCCATTGGGCTTAATTAAAGAGATGAAGACAACATATGGAAAGGAGTAATTAAGATGCAGATTTACAGTGTAACAGATCCTAAGTTTAAGAAATACGGAAAGGTTGTGGAAGGCGTAGACTTTTCTGAATTAATTGCCAAGATGGAAGAATGTACACCCCTTCCCGAAGGCGTGGAGTATGTTCCGGGCCTTGCTGAGCTGGAAGCGCTTCCTGCGGCAAAAGAATTATCTGTTAAGGTATACGGCGAGATGCCTATCCAGGTAGGATATTGCAACGGACATAACTGTATGCTCAATGCCCTTGAGTATCACAGAGATTCCGAAATCAATATTGCAGCAACAGATGCTATTCTGATGCTGGGCTGGCAGCCTGATATCACAGATGATTTTACCTATGACACTTCTTTGGTAGAAGCATTTCTGGTACCAAAGGGAACAGCGGTTGAAGTTTATGCAACTTCTCTTCACTATGCACCTTGCGGCGTTGACGGAGCAGGCTTTAAGGTAGGTATTGTACTTCCTAAGGGAACCAATCTTGACCTTTCAGAAAAGCATGAAGGCGGCGAAGACGGACATCTTACCGCAGTAAACAAATGGCTTTTAGGTCATCCCGAAGGCGGACTTCCCGAAGGCAGCCCCATGGGTCTTGTAGGAAAGAACCTGAACGTAAACGAATAATTGCGGAAGCACAAGTAAAAGGAAACATGCTGCTTTTCTAAGCAGTACAAAATAAAGATGAAAACATTTTATACAAATTAAGGAGGGTGTTTCACATGAACAATTTACCTAAAATTAAAATCGGTATCGTAGCAGTAAGCCGTGACTGTTTCCCGGAAGAATTATCCGTAAACAGAAGAAAAGCACTTGTAGCAGCATACAAGGCAAAATATGATGCAGCTGACATTTATGAATGTCCCGTTTGTATCGTAGAAAGCGAAATCCATATGATGCAGGCTCTTGAAGATATCAAGAAGGAAGGCTGTAATGCACTTTGCGTATATCTTGGTAACTTCGGTCCTGAAATTTCCGAAACATTACTTGCTAAGCACTTTGATGGTCCTTCCATCTTTGTTGCAGCAGCAGAAGAAAGCCAGAACGACTTAGTTGGCGGACGTGGCGACGCTTATTGCGGTATGTTAAATGCAAGCTACAACTTAAAGCTTCGTAATGTTAAGGCATATATTCCTGAATATCCTGTAGGAACAGCAGAGGAATGTGCTGATATGATTAACGAATTCGTGCCTATTGCAAGAGCAATCGTTGCACTGAAGGATCTTAAGATCATCAGCTTCGGTCCCAGACCCCTTAACTTCCTTGCTTGTAACGCACCTATTAAGCAGCTTTACAACCTTGGTGTTGAAATTGAAGAAAACTCTGAACTTGATTTATTTGAAGCTTTCAAGAAGCATGACAATGACCCCAGAATTCCTGCTAAGGTTAAGGAAATGGAAGAAGAACTTGGCGCAGGCAACATGAAGCCTGAAGTATTACCTAAGCTTGCTCAGTACGAATTAACACTTCTTGACTGGATTGATGAGCATAAGGGATATCGTAAGTATGTTGCAATTGCAGGTAAATGCTGGCCCGCATTCCAGACACAGTTCGGTTTCGTTCCCTGCTATGTTAACAGCCGTTTGACAGGTATGGGAATCCCTGTTTCCTGTGAAGTAGATATTTACGGATGCTTAAGTGAGTTTATCGGTACAGCTGTAAGTAACGATATCGTTACTCTGCTTGATATCAACAACTCCGTACCTGCAGATATGTATGAAGAGTCCATTAAGGGCAAATTCGATTATACACATAAGGATACCTTCATGGGATTCCATTGCGGAAATACCAACTCCAAGAAACTTTCCTTCTGCAGCATGAAGTATCAGATGATTATGGCAAGAAATCTGCCTGAAGAAGTAACTCAGGGTACGCTGGAAGGTGACATCGTTCCCGGCGATATTACATTCTATCGTCTCCAGTCTACAGCAGACAACAAGCTTCGTGCATACATTGCACAGGGTGAAGTTCTTCCTGTAGCAACCAAGTCCTTTGGTGGTATCGGTGTATTCGCTATTCCAGAAATGGGCAGATTCTACCGTCACGTATTAATCGAAGGCAACTATCCTCACCACGGTGCGGTAGCATTCGGTCACTACGGAAAGGCTCTTTACGAAGTATTCAAGTACATCGGTGTTGAAGTAGATGAAATCGGCTTCAATCAGCCTAAGGGAATGCTTTACAAGACAGAAAATCCTTTCGCATAAGAGAGAAATATACATTTTTTAGAAGCATTTATTCTATCAAAGAAAAGCCTGCGCGATTATACTAAATATAAGAGCGCAGGCTCTTTTTGTATATGGAATATGTCAAAGAATTGCTTCGCAAGCTGTTACGCGAAGCATTCCGATGAGCCGCTTAAAGCGTAAATCGTGTTCAGCAAAGGCTTCCACGATTTATGCGTCTCATCTTCATCGCGTAGAGGCTCTTGAATCAATTCTTTGATATAGATCATGCTACAAAAAATCGCTCTTAGGTTTGAGTAAAATGGAGGAGAGGACATGGCGAAGGGTGCGACAAGAGATATGACAGTGGGTTCGCCCATGAAGCATATTTTGGGATTCACATTACCATTACTGTTTGGATTTTTATTTCAACAGTTTTACGGAATTGTAGATACCATTATCGTGGGACGTTTTTTAGGTGTGAATGCGCTTGCCGGTGTAGGCTCTACAGGCTCCGTCAATTTTATGACAATAGGCTTTTGCTGTGGTGTATGTAGCGGATTTGCCATTCCGGTGGCACAAAAATTCGGTGCCGGAGATTATGAAGGCATGCGTAAGAATGTTGCGAATTGTGTATGGCTGAGTATTATTTTTTCTGTGCTGATGACGGTTATAGTGGTTATTTTATGTGACGAAATTCTGATTTGGACAGATACACCGTCAGATATTTTTCAGGCTGCTTACGACTATATTCTGATTATATTTATTGGAATTCCTACGGTATATCTCTACAACATGCTTTCCGGAATTTTGCGGTCTATGGGAAACAGCAAAGTGCCGCTGATTTTCTTGTTATTGTCTTCGATGTTAAATATCATTTTAGACTTAGTATGTATTATTACGTTTCAGATGGGTGTTGCGGGAGCTGCAATTGCAACAGTAGCTTCGCAGCTGATATCAGGAGTGCTTTGCCTTATTTATATAGTAAAGAGATATGAAATTTTACATATATCGAAGGAAGAATGGAAGCCGGACTTACATTATATGAAAATTTTGTGCAGCATGGGTGTGCCTATGGGACTGCAATACTCAATTACAGCAATAGGATCCGTAATTATGCAGACAGCGTTAAACGGCCTTGGGGCAATGGCAGTGGCGGCAACTACTGCGGCAAATAAGGTTTCCATGTTTTTCGGATGCCCCTTTGATGCGATGGGAACTACCATGGCGACTTATGGCGGACAAAATGTGGGTGCGAAAAAAATAGAACGTATAGGGCAGGGATTAAAAGCCTGTCTCACGGTAGGATTTATTTACTGGATAATTTCTTTTATTGTGATGTGTATTTTTGGAGAAAGGTTGAATGCATTGTTTGTAGACTCGCCGGATCCGGAGATGATGGCGCAGGCGCAGGAATTTTTATTGATTAACGGTGCTTCTTTCTTTTTACTTGCGTTGGTGAATATTGTAAGATACTTGATTCAGGGAATGGGTTATTCAACCTTTGCCATATTAGCAGGGGTGTTTGAACTGGTGGCAAGAACACTTGCAGCAATCGTATTGGTGCCCTTGTTCGGCTTCACGGGAGCCTGCTTTGCAAGTCCGCTGGCGTGGGTATTTGCAGATGCTTTTTTGATACCGGCATATTTCCATGTGAAAAAGAAATTAGAACGTATTATGCTGCAGGAAGCTTAACTACCTGCAGCATTTTCAGTTACCGAAAAGAATCTGCGAGTTTATTTACCTTGCGGTCATAGGTTAGGATACCGTTAACCTCCTCTTCTACATCGGAGAGCTGGGTATAAACAGCACCTGATAGTCCCTGCTTTTTTAATGTAAGCAGGGATTTTTGTATCAGTTCATGATAGGCTGTTTGCAACTCCTCTAAGGAGTCATAGCGCTTATAGCCATAAATCCGTTCTACGGAAGAATGACCCTTGATATGACAGGCAAATCCGCCGTATTCGGATAAGAATAAAGCGCGATGTTCCCATTTCTTAACGTTAACCCTTAAGGGGCGGAAATAATTATGCTCACTGATAAAGTCTCCGGCTCCCTGATCAAACCAACCGCTGGCAGAATCAATCAGACGGCTGTTATCTTTTTCACGGATTAGCTTAGTAATCCGCTCACTGTCGAACTGTCCCCAGCCTTCGTTAAAAGGAACCCAGATGGCAATAGAAGGGAAAAAGGAAAGTGCAGTAACCGTTTCCAGACATTCCTTTTCCCATGCAGCACGAATTCGCTCATCACTCCGGGAAAGCAGAGAATAACGATTGTCCTTAACATGAGGGGTAAGCTTCGGGAACAGAGTCGGGAATATGTTCACGGCAGGCATATTGTATTTACTTCCGCCGTTTACCATATCCTGACAAACAATCATACCGATTCTGTCACAGTGGTAATAAAAACGGGCACATTCCACCTTAATGTGCTTGCGAAGCATATTGAAGCCTAAATTTTTCATGGCAGTAATATCATAAACCAGTGCCTCATCGGAAGGTGCAGTATAAAGCCCATCCGGCCAATAGCCCTGATCGAGAACACCCATTAGAAAATAAGGCTTGTGGTTCAGGCAAAAGACCGGAACTTCCCCGGGCGTATTTTCTAAGCTGTGATTTTCTATTGAAAAGCAACGCATGGCAAAATAACTTGTCACAACATCTTCCCCAAAGGTGAACTGCAAATCGTAGAGAGCGGGTGTTTCAGGACACCAAGGACGAAAATGCTCTTTGGGTAATGTAAAGGAAAGGCTGACATTACTTTGTACTGTTTTGCCTATAACAGGAAAGGTCATGGTTTGCGTACTAAGTTCATTGCCACTCCAAAGCGCAGTTACAGATAACGATATTTGTGGAGTGTCATTTGCAGGCAAATCCTGCGCTTTGGGGGCGCCTTGTGCCGAGGCAGGATGTTGCGTGATATTCGGATGCTGCACCAGCGCAAGAGACACAGTTACCTTACGGCTGTCATAATCAGTAGTTATCAGAAGATTCTGCACATAACAGGGGGGAACGTACTCCATCCATACGATCTGCCAAATGCCGCTTTGTGCAGTATAGAAGATACCGCCCCTTTTCAAGGTTTGCTTGCCTCTGGAATCTCCGTTTGCATCGGTAAAATCCTGTACACGTACCATCAGGACATTGTTTTCCGGCAAAAGATAAGGGGTAATGTCTGCTTCAAAAGGCAGATATCCACCGATGTGTGTGACTGCTGTATGGCCATTAATCATAACCTGGGCATGGGAATCAACTGCACCGAAGTGCAAAATCACCCTTTTTCCATCAGAGAGAGCTTTTGAATCAATGGGAAGTGTCCTACGATACCATAGGTATTCACCGGGGAGTAGTTGTCTGTTTACGCCGGATAAAGAAGCCTCCGGAGAAAAGGGCACCAAAATCTGACCGGTGAAATTGGTAGGCACGGTATCTGTTGCGGTAATGGCATAATCCCACTTGCCGTTTAAATTGATATAAGAATCTCTTACTAACTGCGGACGGGGATATTCGGGCAGAATATTGTCCGGATCTAAATTTTCACCAAATATAGTAGTAAGAGGAAAAAGTTTATCATCCTCGTGGGAACGGATTACGCTTTTGATTGCATCTTTAAGGTTCATGAGAGCCTCCTTAAAATCGTATAGTAATAGTTTATCACAAACCTTTGGAATAATCATAAAAAACACTAAAATTTATAGAGGCATTTACGGAAACTTGTGGTATGATAGTTGTGGCTGTGAAAGCACAGAAGCAAGGAGGAATATTATGGAAGCAGATGAATTTTTGAAAAAAAGATTTCGAGAGCTGGCAGATAAAGCCTATAACCATAATATTTATACATTTACCGGTTTTCTTGGTATGTCTGAGCTTTCAGATTTTTATAGTATGGAAAGAGAATTGTCCTTCATACCCTGGGAAGCTTTCGGAGGAGCAGAGAATTGCGAAAGAATGATGGTCCGCTTTGGCAGTGAAGAGCAGTTTGGTTATGAGGAAGCATTTCCGATTACTTGCCTGCAAATTAAGCCGCTTATGCAAAAATTCGCAGATAAGCTTAGCCACAGAGACTTTTTAGGTGCACTGATGAATCTGGGGATAGAAAGAGATACCTTGGGAGATATTATTCTGAAAGAAAATGAAGGCTACCTTTTTTGTACGCAGACTATAGCAACCTATATTTGTGAAAACCTGACCAGAATTAAGCATACGCCGGTTCTTTGTAAAGAGAGTAATGTCATTCCGACAGAAAAGGATGAGGACTTACAGGAAATGAAGGTTCAGGCAGCATCTCTTCGAGTTGACGGAATGATTGCCAAGGTCTATCATATGTCAAGAGGCGAGAGCCTGGAGCAGTTTAAGCAGAAACGAGTATTTGTAAACGGAAGGCTTTGTGAGAATAACAGTCAGTTATTAAAAGAGGGAGAGACCGTAACGGTAAGAGGCTATGGGAAATTTGTTTTCATAAGCTGCTATGGAATCAGTAAAAAAGGGAAAATGAACGTAACAGTGCGCTGCTACGGAAAGAAATAAAGAGGCGATAGTATGTTATTGTTAGAGCAGATGATAGTTTTGTTTTTACTAATGGGAGTAGGATTTTACTGCTACAAAAAAGATATTATTACGGATGAGAGCAGTAAGAAGCTTTCGGCAATTGTAGTAAATATTGCAAATCCGGCCATGGTACTGACAGGGTGTATGGGAGATAGCAAAATTAAGGGCATGGAGCTTTTGCAGATTGCGCTTATTATTGTATTAATTTATGGTGCACTGCTTTTACTGGCACTTATAGTGCCTAAGTTGCTTCGCATTGATAAGAAGAGCGAAGGTGCATATCGTGCCATGACGGTGTTTTCCAACATCGGATTTATGGGATTCCCTGTGATTTCTGCACTGTATGGAAGAGAAGCGTTGTTATATGCGTCCTTATTTACAATTCCCTATAATACCTTGATTTATACCTACGGTGTATCTGCAATGTCTGCCGGAAATAAGAAGGAAACAAAGGGCCCATTTGCATGGGACAGAGTCTTTAATGCAGGGGTAATTGCATGCATTATTACCATTATTGTGTACTTACTGCAGCTTCCGGTACCGGAGTTTGTTGAGTCTACGGTAACTAATCTGAGCAATTTAACAGCACCATTAAGTATGATGGTAATTGGTGCATCCTTAGCAACCATCAATATGAAAAAGTTGTTTACGGATGTAAAGCTGCTGTTATTTTCAGCAATAAAACTGTTAATCATTCCGGTGATAGGAATGTTAATTATCAGGCAGTTTGTGTCAAACGAAATGATTTGCGGCGTGTGCATGGTAATGCTGGCAACTCCTGTGGGAAGCATGACCGCCATGCTGGCACAGCAGTATGACGGCGATTATGAAATGGCATCGAAGGGCGTGGCACTGACTACCGTGCTGTCGGTGGTAACCATGCCGATTGTGTCGATGTTGGTAGGGTAAATGAAGAACACAAAAAGTTCACATTTTTTATATTGATTTTTTGAAAGGATATGATAATATCATATTAAAGGTGAGTCCTACCTTAAGTGGAAGTTGTAAAAGCGATGGAATCGCTTGCAGGTGATTCCACATTGTGGCTGTGCTTCAGGCATAGCCACATTTATTATTATGCAAGGAGATTTATGAAGCAAGAAAGACTAAATCTATATCGAATAGACATGAAATACATAAGGAACTTACATAATATAGATAATCGTGTATCATCTGTATCACCACAAATCGGTAAACAACATCGTATCTACGTTGGCATAGTTGTCATATGTAATCAAAAAAGATATCTAATTCCGCTATCACACCCCGTTGAAAAACATAAAAAAATGACTTCAAGAGCAGATTTTGATAAGATAATCGATAAGCAAGGGAAGCTTTTGGGCGTACTAAACTATAATCTTATGATTCCGGTTACGGAGAAACAATTGATTAAAGTAAATCTGAAGCATAATCTAAAAGATACTGTGAGAGATAAACAGTATAAGCAATTATGTATTGATGAACTTACATGGTGCCGTAAGAATTCGGACATTATAACAAATAAAGCAAATTGTTTGTATAAGCTTTGTACAAAGGAATCAAATTATAAAGGAAAAGGCAGATGTCTTAATTTTAAACGATTGGAACTCGCCTGCGAGAAATATAATGCTAAAATATCTGATTTACAGGCTGATTTACGGTAGAAACAGTGGTGCCAAGGCAGGAAGAGAGCTTATTGGTAGCGATTGCATGATGAACAGGTACGCCTGCCAGTAAATAAGCAGGGAGAGAAATCAGTCCGCCGCCGCCGGCGATGGAATCAATTAATCCTGCCAGAAAAACCAAGGGACATATTATAATAAATGCAGTAAATGTGATATCCATATTGTTATCCTTATCTGATGTATGTAAAAGTATTAAGTTGATAAAAATCAACATTTAGTATATGATAACATAAAAGTATTCATTTAGGAACAAAGGAGAAAGCTATGATATTTGCGATTATACTGTTTGCCTTAACCTATGTGCTGATGCTTTCTTTCGGAAAGTACAGACCCTATATTGCATTAGCATCCGGAATTATATTTATTGCCACCCAAATGCTGCCGCTTAATCAGGTTATCGGTTCTTTGGACTTTAATGTTCTGCTGATGATTGCGGGAACCATGGGCTTGGTGGCATTGTTTATAGAGAGTAAGATGCCTGCGCTTCTTGCTGACATGATTATGGACAAGGTGCCGAATGTCCAAATGGCGGCTGTGGCACTGGCACTTTTCGCAGGGATTATTTCTGCGGTTGTTGATAATGTGGCAACTGTTTTGATGATTGCACCTGTAGCATTGGAAATTTGTAAAAAGCTGAAAACGAATCCTGTCCCTTTTATTATAGGTATTGCCGTTTCCTCCAATCTTCAGGGAGCAGCAACATTAGTAGGAGATACTACTGCCATTATGTTGGGCTCGGCGCTGGACATGAGCTTTTTGGACTTCTTTTGGTATAAGGGCAGGCCTTCCATGTTTTTCGCTGTTGAAATGGGAGCAATCTTTTCTGCACTGATATTGGCATTTGTATTCCGCAAGGAAAAAGCAGCGATTCCCAAGAATGCAGACAAAACAGAAGTAACAAACTATATTCCTACCATTTTGTTAATCGGCACAATTGTGTTGCTTGTCTTGGCATCATTTATTCCAAATAAACCGGGAGTTACCAACGGATTAATTTGTTGCTTTATGCTGATGATCGGACTGGTATGTAACTATGCAAAAAAGAAAACAAAGGACGCCATTACCGCACCTTTAAAAGAGATTGATTTTGAAACCTTGGGTTTACTGGTAGGGCTGTTTCTGATGATTGGCGGCATTTCCCATATGGGTGTTATTGATGCAGCTGCAAGCTTATTGGCGAAATTCGGAGGAGGAAATGTTTTCCTGCTATACACGGTTATCGTATGGGCATCTGTATTGATTTCGGCATTTATTGACAATATTCCTTATGTTGCCACAATGATTCCGGTAATCGCAGGTTTGGCAGCTCAGCTGGGAGTGGATGCGACTCCGCTGTATTTCGGGCTTTTAAGCGGCGCAACACTAGGTGGTAATATTACTCCTATTGGGGCATCGGCAAATATAACAGGAATCGGTATTCTGCGCAAAGCAGGATATGAAGTAAAGAACGGAGATTTCTTTAAGATTGGTATTCCCTTTACCCTGGTGGCGATTATTCCGGCATACATTTATATATGGGTACTTTACGGAGTATAAGGTCAGGCGATTTAGCTTAATAATATGTAAAAAATAATCCCTCAAAACCGGTAGGCGGCTTTTGGGGGATTTTTTTGGGGGAAGGCACATGGGAAAATGCCAAATTACTTGTGCAATGTGCACAAAAACCATATATGGAAAAAAGCGACACATGTCACAAAATTGCCAAAATGCTCTTGCTATATATAGCCTATTATGGTATGTATAATACACATACATAAAGCATATTATGTGGGTCCATAAATAGAATGACATTTTTGAAGGAGTGAGTATTCCTTATGTACGGGAAAGAATATGAGCAAAATACTTTTCCATGGTATGCGCCGGAGTATAGAGGACCGGTCAACAGGAATCAGCTGGTGCCGGATTATTTATCGCTTACGCCCCGGGAGATTAAAGCAGAATTGGAAAAGAGCGTGATTGGTCAGGAAGAAGCTTGCAGGCAGATGGCAATTATGATGTATCAGCATTTACACGGTCATCGGTTTGTGGGATTGTTGGCGGGTCCCACAGGCTCAGGAAAATCTTTTCTAGCAGAAAATCTGGAAAAACTGTTTCCGGACGTGGTGTATCTACGGGATGTCAGCAATGTTACGAATGAAGGATGGTCGGGAAGTAAGAAGGTAGCTTCACTTTTTCGAGATGTTCATCATCCATACAGCTACATAGGAAGGATTTATCCTTTGATAGTTTTGGATGAGTGTGACAAATTGTTTGCGCCGAGGATTAATTCCGGCGGCGAAAATGTAAGTGAGTCCATACAGTCCGAATTTCTTTCCGTCATACATGGCTCTGATGTGGAAATAAAAACGGAAAGCGGTAAAATACAAACGATTAATACAAGACCGATGAGCTTTCTGTTTGCAGGTGCCTTTGAAAAACGGGCAAGGTTAATTGCAGAAAAAGAATCCGACAGTGCTTTTGGCTTTGGTGCATATACGAAGAATTTACAATCCTATCACCGGGATTTAACCATGGAAGATATTGCAGAAGCCGGCTGCATTACAGAACTATGCGGACGTATACAGAAGATTGTTTGCTTAAAGAAACCGGAAGAGGGAGAGTTCAGGCGCATGTTGGATATACGAGGACGCGGCCCTGTTTTTGAACTTGAAAATGAATTTAACATACGGTTTGAACTGAGCGAAGATAAAAAAGATGAGATGGCCCATGAAGCCTTTGAATCGGGACTCGGAATAAGAGGGATTAAGAACAGATTGAGAAACTATATCGATGAAGCAATCTGGGAAGACCACACGGTACATACAATTGAGGTAGCTTAATCCAAAGCCAAGAGAAGGCAGAAAACAAAGGAGGAATTACGGAATGTTACATGTGGAAATCAGGGAAAAACCTTATGCGGGAACCAGGATAGAAATTGTTCCCGAGAGCAGTAGCCGGATACCGGAGCTTCGGGATGTGCTGGAACGTGACTTTATGATTGAAAATCCTACAAAGGTTTTTGCAGAAAGAATGAAACGGGGAGAGTTTGAGTATGTACCCAAATATAAAGTAGATGCGGAAGCACGTATCGTGAAAATATTGTCACCGGTGTGGAAGCTGCCATCGCAGAAAAACGAAGAAGAAGTAATGAATGTTATGATGGTGTTAAGCAGACTGATGCAGTTGTATGTGAACAGCCGGATGGAATTGGAGAATTTATACGAAACATTACAGTAGAATGTTGGGAGGATGAAAATGCAAAAAGATAAATATGGATTTATGCCAAACGGACACACAGATGGTTATGGACATGAGTACGGATGGAAGGATGGGAAACCCCATAAAAAAATAAAAGACGGACAGTACATACGCCTCAAAACAGACGAAGAGAAATTCAGGGAGTTTTGGGGACTGGATGAAGAAAGCCCCCAGGATACGGGACCTTCTTATTCCGATGTTGTATACGAAGCATATGACAAAGGCATGCAGGAATGCAAACGGGTATTTGAAGAAGGAAATGAAAAAATGATGAAGGATGCTGCAAAAGCCGTAGGACTCGGAATCGGTGCAGTGGCAGCAGGTACTTTTGCGGCAGAATATGCAAAAAATCCTTCAGATATTGGTAAGGCAGCCAAAAAGGCGGGACGTAATGCAGCCTGTGTAGCAGGTATTATTGGTACCATATTGGCATTGTGTGTACTTACCCTTTTCTACATTTTAATCGGAAGCGGATTGGGAGATATCGGCGCGGCAATTGTTATTGTATTGACGCTGATGGGATATTACACAATTTTTGGTCTGATACGGATTATGTGCAACCGCACTTTCTTTATCCGGTTTAAAAAGCTGAAGGACATTCATGTACCGTTCATTGTATATATCGGAATTGTAATTATGTCTGTTGTGCTGTTATTTATGCCGATTATGAATTGGCTGGACGGAAACATAGGTACGTGGGCTTATGATAATATGGATATGTTTACAACGGGACAGATAGTGGGAATTCTTATTTTAATGGCACTTATAGCGTTCGGAGGTTCTGCTGCGGCCGGACTGTTGGTTTGCGGAGTAATTCGATTGCTTACGGGGAAGAAAAATAAGTAAAGTTTGGTTACAATATGTTCGAAGTATTTATGGATAAATCCACTATTTTGTTGTATGATAATATCAGTTATCGGTAATAGAAATATTTGTTTGTCTTAAGGCAGGAAATGTGATGAATATTAAAGATAGTAATGAACTTGAGTTTGCAATATTTTGTATTGAAAATGTTGCGGGTTTTCTGGGACGAGATGCGAGGGAAGTATATAAGCTGCTGACAGAAGAGAGCGATATTTTGAATTCCTATATTGTTCCGGAATATGAAATGCTTCATACACAGAGTAAGGAATATATAGTGAACGATATTGTTGAGTTTATGAAGGAAAGCGGAGTAATAAAATGATTTTGTATCATGGTTCTTATTTGGAAATATCAAAACCTGACTTAGAGCATTCCAGAGATAATGTGGATTTTGGACGAGGCTTCTATACTACACCTATCTACGAACAGGCAGAAAAATGGTGTGGAAAGTTTAAGCGGCGTGGCAAAGAAGGGGTTATTTCACGCTACCTCTTTGATGAGGAAAAACTGCAAAATTTGAAGGTAATAAGATTCGATTCATATTCCGAAGAATGGCTGGAGTTTATTTTAAATTGTCGAAGAGGTGACGATACTACGGATTATGATGTTGTAATTGGTGGCGTGGCGAATGATAAAGTATTTAACACAGTAGAATTGTTTTTTGAAGGACTAATTGATAAGAACGAAGCAATTAGTCGTTTACGCTATGAGAAGCCTAATTTACAAATATGCTTAAGGACGGAAAAAGCTTTGGAGAGTTTGCGGTTTGAAGGGAGTGAAGTACTGTGAATGCCAATCCCATTTTGCTACAAAAAAAATATGCCCGTGTTGTGGAACTGTTTGCAGAAGAGAATTATTTGTCTTTAGATGATGCACTTGCTTTTTTTTATGAGTCCAAGGTATATGAACTTATGCGGGAAGGAAGTTCAGACATGCACTGCATGAGTGATCAGTATTTATCCAAAGACCTTTCGGAGGAGTATGAAAGAGAGCGCAGAATGTAATACTTCTTTTTAGACAAAATATTGCATGTGACAAACTATCCCTCACATAGACTGTAATAATAGTTTACGTGGGGGATTTTTGCACAAGGGAAAATGACGATTTTGCGTAAAAACAAGAAAATGAAATTGACGATTTTGCAGAAAAGAGCTAAAATAAAAACAACGATTTTGCAGAAGGGCGGGAAATATCTATGTTTCAGCGAAAGATTTGTAATAAACTTTGGGAATGGAAGAAGGAATCGGATGGTAAAACAGCTCTTCTGATTGAAGGAGCAAGACGAATCGGAAAGTCAACCGTAGCAGAAGCCTTTGCGAAAGAAGCATATAAAAGTTATATACTGATAGATTTTTCCAAAGCATCCAAAGAGGTGCGGGAACTGTTTGATGATATTTCAGATTTGGATTATATATTCCTTAGACTGCAACTGATATACAAAACGGATTTACATGAAAGGGATTCGGTTATTATTTTTGATGAAGTACAGTTATGTCCTATGGCGCGCCAGGCAATTAAACATTTGGTAAAGGATCACAGATATGATTACATTGAGACCGGTTCCTTGATTTCTATTCAAAAAAATATTAAGGACATACTGATTCCCAGTGAAGAGCGCAAGATGAGTATGTTCCCTATGGACTTTGAAGAATTTTTGTGGGCGACAGGCGATACAACCACATCAAAGCTTTTGACCAGTGTTTTTGAAAAACAGACTTCTCTGGGAGATGCAGTGCATCGTAAACTTATGAGAGATTTTCGATTATATATGCTGGTTGGCGGTATGCCACAGGCAGTTGAAGCATATATTGAGACCAATAATTTCAGAAAAGTGGACGAAGTTAAGAGAGATATCTTAAAGTTGTATGAGGATGATTTCAGAAAGATAGATACGTCCGGAAGAATATCCATGCTATTTGATGCAATACCGGCACAGCTTAATACCAATGCATCCCGCTATCAGGTATCCGGTGTTTTAAGCGGTGAAAGAGCTGATACTGTGCTGGAATTAATTTCGGATATGGTAGATTCCAGAACTGTTCAGATTGCGTATCATGCCAATGACCCTAATGTTGGACTGGCCAATGCAAAAGATCTAAGAAGATTTAAATTGTTTTTGGCAGACACGGGCCTTTTGACTACATTAATTTTTAAAGATAAAGATTTTACAGAAAATATTATTTATGAAAAGCTATTAAGTGAAAAGCTCAGTGTCAACTTGGGATACGTTTATGAAAATATTGTGGCACAGATTTTATCTGTAAATGGACATGTCTTATATTATCATACTTTTTTAAATGAGAAGTCAAAGCATAATTATGAAATTGATTTCCTACTGTCAAAGAAAAATAAAATATGTCCCATAGAAGTAAAATCATCCGGCTATAACACGCATAAGTCATTAGATGCTTTTTCGGAGAAATATTCTGAACGGATTTTGGAAAAGTATCTGGTATATACTAAAGATTTGAAGAAAGATAAGGACATATTAATGATGCCGGTGTACTTGCTGCCGTTTATAAAGTGATTGATAAAAGAGATGTGGCACAATGAGCAAATAAAATAATAAAAATGCATTGCATGTGACAAACTATCCCTCACATAAACTGTAATAACAGTTATGTGGGGGATTTTTGTGTGAAAAAATATAGAGAGTACATAGACAGGATTAAAAGTATCAGACCTTTTCCGCCAAAGCAGGAAGGACAAAGCTGCGAGGAGTATGCAAAACAACGTTTGGTGATTGGGTTAAAATATGGAGTATTCGCGCTTGCTGCATTTGCAGTGCTTCGGGGAGTGCTGGTAACGGTAAGCAGCACTGTTACAGTAAGCAACAGCGTGAATGGTAAAGAATTACCCATTTATTGCGTTGAATGTAAAGAACCTAAAATTGCGCTCACTTTTGACGCTGCGTGGGGGAATAGTTAATAGCGGTAAAAATACAACAAAAAGAAAGGTAGCCGCTATCCGAAATTAACGATTTTGCAGGAAAACGCCAAAATGAAAATGACGAATTTGCAGAAAAACGATACATTGAAATTAACGATTTTGGGAAAATGCAGAAGTTCGTCAGAAAAAGTGAGACTAGAATTTGTCAGAAGTATTGGTGGATAAATCCATTATTTTGTTGTATGATAATATCAGTTATCAGTAATAGAAAATATTTGTTTGTCTTAAGGCAGGAAATGTGATGAATATTAAAGATAGTAATGAACTTGAGTTTGCAATATTTTGTATTGAAAATGTTGCGAGTTTTCTGGGACGAGATGCGGGGGAAGTATATAAGCTACTGACAGAAGAGAGTGATATTTTGAATTCCTATATTGTTCCGGAATATGAAATGCTTCATACACAGAGTAAGGAATATATAGTGAACGATATTGTTGAGTTTATGAAGGAGAGTGGAGTAATAGAATGATTTTGTACCATGGTTCTTATTTGGAAATATCAAAACCTGACTTAAAGCATTCCAGAGATAATGTGGATTTTGGACGAGGTTTCTATACTACACCTATCTATGAACAAGCAGAAAAATGGTGCGGAAAGTTTAAGAGGCGTGGCAAAGAAGGGGTTATTTCGCGCTACCTCTTTGATGAGGAAAAACTGCAAAATTTGAAGGTAATAAGATTCGATTCATATTCCGAAGAATGGCTGGAGTTTATTTTAAATTGTCGAAGAGGTGACGATACCACGGATTATGATGTTGTAATTGGTGGTGTAGCGAATGATAAAGTATTTAACACAGTAGAACTGTTTTTTGAAGGACTAATTGATAAGAACGAAGCAATTAGTCGTTTACGCTATGAGAAGCCTAATTTACAAATATGCTTAAGGACGGAAAAAGCTTTGGAGAGCTTGATGTTTGAAGGGAGTGAAGTACTGTGAATGCCAATCCCATTTTGCTACAAAAAAAATATGCCCGTGTTGTGGTACTGTTTGCAGAAGAGAATCATTTGTCATTAGATGATGCACTTGCTTTTTTTTACAAGTCCAAAGTATATGAGCTTATGCGGGAAGGAAGTTCAGACATGCACTGTATGAGTGAACAGTATTTATCGAAAGATCTTATGGAAGAGTACGGGATGAAAAATGAAATGAGTGGTTACGAAAAGTGAACAAGAGACAAAAAGAAAGGTGAATAAGATGACAGACAGAGAGTATAGAGATATTGCGTTATTGAATTATGTAAAAGCAATATTAGATGAAAAGAGTGATTTTCCAAATGAAGAAATATTAAGAATGTTTTTGGAAAAGAAAATTGGAGTGGAACTTATTACAGAAGATGTTTCGACAAGAATGAATAGAATGATGAGAGAAATGTTATCTGATAAGATGCAATAAGTGAGAAATGCCAACTATCATTGAATGATATGTTGGTGTTTTTATTGAGTAAAGAAGAGGGGACGAAAACACTTTTATTAGGTCGTATTATTTGACTGATATAGCAACCAATCTATTATATTGGCTAAAATAGAAAAGTATGTACTATATGGTTGAGATGCTGTATATGATAATAATTTGAAAAGAAAGTTCATTGCGTATAGTATATGTAAGTGATGGTGTGCGATTGAAATAAAAGTTATTAGTATAATGTCAATGATGTTTTTCATGTTGGTTTCCTTCCAAAATAGAATTATTTATATAAAAAATATGGAAGAAGAGTTGACAAATAATAAAGAGAAAGAAGTTTTTTGAGCAAAAGATACTACATATAGGAGATTTACATATTGAAGAGAGACTTATTCGTTTATGATGGAGGAAGGAAAGAAAAGAGAGATTTCAATAGATGAGATTACCCAATATCTAATGAACAAGGGGGCAAGTAGTATTACAGCAACTTTAGTAATCGGAATAATGCTTGGAAATTTATGTACAGGAACAATAAGTGATAGAATTGAAGAATTAATTCAAAAATTACAATAGTTACAATAAATGGCAATTACCTGATTAAAGATTTGGGTAATTGCCGTTTTTGATTTGTGAAGAATAATGTTTGTATTCAGTGCTCACATGTGAGTGCGTAGCCAGTCATTATTAATGACTGTTCTATGGGGATTGGGGATATGCCCCAACAAGCCTTTGCCCTTAGTTGGTACCAACGGGCACTGCTTGCCAGTTTGTGAAAACATAAATTTATTTATTCTGT
>JAFQQI010000104.1 GCA_017411305.1 Lachnospiraceae bacterium | reverse complement strand
GTTGTATCTTAGCTTCTTTTCCTTAAAGGGTGTCTTTTCACACTCTCTGCGGATGGCGGCCAATTTCATAATATACAGCGACTTCAAATACTCTGCTACTTTCGATTCTGAAATCGAAGCAAGTAAATACTGCTCATACGCTTCCCTTACCTCATAGGTAATTTCATCCGTAGATGTAATCCCATGTGATAAAAGGTATGTTTCTGTTTTTCTGATAACTGCATCTGGCTTCTTTCTGTCTTCCAATTCTTTCAGGAAATCTTCATGAAACGGTGCATAATAGGATAACTGAATAGTTTCCAGACTGGATGCATACTTTACCTTTTGTACGTGGTTAAGTTCATCCTTCAGATTTAGGTATTCCCTGAAATCTGCTTTATCTTCATCCGTGATGTCCTCTACGGAATAGATACCTTGCTGTAAAAGGAACTCCCTGACGGCTGCCCTTTGTCTGCCTTGTACATTGCTACACGCTTCTAATTGTGCATCCAGCTCTTGTATCCGGGCAGTCATATCAAACTGCAATATGCTTAAAGCAGCCATCAGTCACACCCCCTTTATATCAATTTATCCACCATGAAAAGTGATTTGTTCTTGCTGTAATATTCATCTGTTGCCTGACTTAGCTCATCTGCATCTATATTTAAGTATGCTTCCGTAGTGCTGATATTCTTATGACCCAACGCCTTAGAAATAAGAGCTAAATCCCAGCCGTTTTTACGCCTTTCATTTGCAAAATAGTGACGGAGCATGTGCGGTGTTGCCTTTACCCCGGTCTTATCTTCCAGTCTGCGTAACATTGCATAGACTGTGTTTACGTTTTCCGGCTCCCCGGTGTTTCCCCCGGTAAGATTGATAAACAGATAATCGCTATCCTTTAACAGCTCTCTGTTCTCTGCCAGATAATACATCAGAATATCAAATGTCTCTGCACTAACCTTTGACCTGCGGTACTCTGCATTTTTGGCTCTGGCATCATTCTCATTATCCTCACGGTACATAACACGGATTGTTCTTTTCTGATAATCAATGTCCTGTGTGTACTTAATACCAAGTATCTCTCCAATACGGAAGCCTGTCTCTGATAACAATAGAAGCATCAACTGGTCACGGCTGTTTACACACGCTTCCAACAAAATGACTATGTTATCCTTTTCTATGGTACGTCCCACGTGTTCATCTTCCTTAAAGTATCCTTTGAATGTCCGGCACGATACCGAAAACCTGACACCCACATTATTTGTAAAAGATACCACACGGCTTGATAAAACTTTCAAATCATGGAACTGCTCATATTCCAATTCCAAAAACGTAAACCATCCAAACACATCCCTTAGATAAGTGTTGCAAGTCGAATTGCACGGTTGCTTTCTTTCCTTATCTCCGTTGTGCTTGCCCTGCTTTATCCACTGTAAAAACTCTGTGAAATGTAAGTGCTGTTCACTATACGGAAGCTCTGAAACATCCCCAAGCAGTACATCCTTTTCCTCTAAGTAACTCATATAATAGGAAATGGAAAAAGCTATACGCTTTACTGTGTTAGGGGACTTCTTTGCCCTTGTCATGTGTGTAAGGTACTTTGTTGGCAGTGGCATAATAGACATATCTTCCATACAGCGGATGAAAAAATATGTTACTGAACCATCCTGTATCCTATCCACTGTGTACGGATTCATCTGACCACCTCCTATATTCAATTTCTTACACTATACACATTATACACAAATTGACATGGTATGTCAATTATTATTTGACCCAATATATCAATTCATATCAATTTTAGTTATTCACATATCAATTCTCGATTGACTTTCTATGTCAAGTGAATTATTATAGTATCGGAGGAATCTATTTATGAATAAACTTTATAATAAACAAGAATTTGCCTCACTTGTCTCACGTGCGGTTGGAAATACAATGAAAAGGGACTTTGCCAGACTTATTGATGTATCCCCGGAATATCTTTCTAGGATACTGAACTGTAAGCTGGCAAATCCTCCTTCTATACAGGTAATACAGCTGATTGCTAACAATGCCTCTAATGGTGTAACGTATGCACAGCTTTTAACAGCTGCCGGTTATGCCCTATCTTCTATGGAAGATACAGCAACACTGGATGCCCCGGATACGCTAAACGATACTGCAAAGAAATTCATGCAAGGAACAATCCTTACTGCTCTTTCTTCCATAGGTGTACCGTTTACAATGGAGCAAGAAAAAAAGGATACCAACTATCATCTGTCAGTATCCTTTGCTTCCGGATCAGTTACCAAATGGCATTTTATTTATCTGTACAATACCACTAAGGAGCTGATGAGCAATCAGTTAAGCTCTTTGTATTCACACCTTATTTTTGAAAATATCACGGAAACGGAAAAAATCAGTTTCGTTACAAGCTCTAAGGAAGAATTTGACCTTTATACAAAAAAGATACCGACCAATCTTAACCTGAACTTGTCCGTAATCCTGATTGATGAAAAGAGCCTTACCATCCAAAAGGAAAGCTGGCTTCATTCCACATCTTCCATTTCCACAGAAGATATTTCAAAATACACTTTATGATTCATCCGATTTTAACAGCAAAATTATAGAGCGGAGAAGCGAAAGCCCTCCGCTCCATCGTTTTCACTGTTAAACAGAATAATGTTCATATTGTTTGTTCGTCATATTTGCCACGCACCCCTGACCGCATCCGTTTATACAAACGAATACAGGGAGATAATCAGCCCATCCGTGTAGGTCATGGGATGTCATAGGTAACTAGCCTCTCCGTGGTTCGCACCGAGTCGTACTTCTACGAAAGTATCATTATGCCTATCATGTATAATGGCAGTCAGTCCGTACCAATAGGACTGTTTTAAGTTGCCTAGTCTCGCACAAGGCGTAGGGCTTGCCTGCTATCACAATAGGGGTAGTAACTGATTATCTGTGTATTCTGTTTTCAAAGACCATTAAGAAGCGGTATAAAAACCCCTTCATATATAAGCCGAAAAAATCAAAGGGTGTCCGAAAACTTTTTTTTAATTTTTTTGAGGATTTTGTCATGAACGGTAAATTTAAGATTGTTAAGAAATATGTAGATGAATATGATTATTATGGTCTGCTCCGGGATGGCGCACCTGATGATGAATTTATATCAGAAGCCTTGCGGATAAGTGACCGTATTTCAGAAGACAGTACCATTGAACAGATTGCAGCCATTATATCAGATGTCTTTCATCTTGCCTTTGGTAATGAAGAACACCCGGAACACTATTTACCGGTTGCTCAAAAGATATGGTCAGAACTGCATCCCACAGCATAGTTTAAATCCAGCCAATCAATCCTGACCGGCTGGATTCTTTTTATGCATCTATGTACTTTTCCATAATGTCATTTGTATTTTCCCTAAGTTGTAGGCACAGCTCATTAAAATCTTTCATCCCCTGCAAATATGCAATTCTTGTAACTCTTGCCATGTACTCACTAAAGATTTCTTCCAGTTTTGTAAAATCTTTTACGTCCATCCCCTCCCGGTAAGCATAGAAATCACTCTCCAGCCTTTGCAAAAGCTCATCATTACTGGCTACCTCATAGCAGTTTCTTAAGTCATTCGCAATCATTTGTTTCAGTAACATTCTTTCTCTCTCCTTTTCTCACTAAAGT
>JAFQQI010000103.1 GCA_017411305.1 Lachnospiraceae bacterium | reverse complement strand
ATTCACCCAGGAAGACACCTACTATGGAGACGGACTAAACCTCTACCAGTACTGTGCAGGCAACCCAGTGCGTTACTGTGATCCGAGCGGACACGGCTCTGTAGAGCAGAACCCATACAAACGCTATACCGATGTGGGAGCTGATGCAGATACCGCCGCACTTGCAGGTCAGGCATACCCGGATGCAGCATCCAAGCAGTCGCTGTACAACAAGTACAGGAATATGGGTTACAGTGCTGAAAATGCTTTAATGTTAGCGAACCATGAAATTATTCATGGAACCGCAAGTGCAGAAGGCTATGCGAATAATGTACCAAAGACGGGAACAGACAGAACCCAGACATCACCACGAGATAACTACAGCACCGACTGGAGAAGTCAGAACAGGGCGAACCAGCAGCGTGGAGATGGAGGTGCGAATACCCTGCCAGACCCGTATGCTCAGTTAAGTGAGCGTGGTACAGAGACAGAACTATTCTTATCAGATGAGTATTATCAAAAATTAGATGATAATATTGCCAAGGCTATTGCAGCAAGAGATGCGGAGGTTGCAAGAATTCAAGGTCTTAGTAAAACGCAACAAAGCAATATTGCTACTGTTGTTGCAGGTGTGGATATTCGGACAGGAGAGGTCTATGTAGGAGTAAAAAATAGTAGAACCTACAAAGGTAATGCTACATGTGCAGAGGATATTGTGTTTAGAGGATTAGGTGGCAATACGAATGCTAATATTATTATGACACCAGCCATTAGACCAAGAAACAATGAGGTTATACCGGTTTGTACCAGATGTCAAACAAAATATCCTCAAAATCAATTTGTGAAAGGAACAACATTTCAATGAGTGAGAATTATAAAGAATACTGTATGAAATTCAGTAACGAAGAACTTAAAAAAAATATGGTAGAATATCTAATCAAAAACTTGTGGGATGAAAAAATGATTAGATATTTATCAGAAGATGGAGATGAAATTGAAGTTGATTCATCGGAAAAGATTGGAACAATAGTGTTTGATGGGAATGATGAAAATCTTTTTATTAATTTTTATGGTATTCATACATCTATCTTTGCGCATGATGTAGAAATAATGTTTATTGATGAAGATTCCAAAGGAACATACACTTCAAGTGATGTTTACAATAATGTTGTATACGAAGGTAACTTGCGAGAAATGAGTCACGAAGAAATGCTACGAATGTTTTCGGAAATCATCTTATGTTTTATTGATGCAGAAACAGTGACCATGACACAATCGAGTGTTACTGAGAATAAATATAAAAAGTATAACTATTATGAACCCCATGAATATTTAGTAGAGGTTAAAAACTGTCATACAACAGAGAAAACAAGTATATATGAGAACATAACCATCAAACATTGAAGCATGTTCTAAATGTAACAATAGATTACTTTAATTAAACGGGAGTAAGATATGGACATTTATTATGAACAGTTAAACGGGCTTGTGCAGGATTTGTTAATTCCTGCACGTACACAAAAAAAATAGAAAAAGCAACTTTTGAAAAATTTTGTAGTATTTTAGAAATAATTGAAAATGAGGTGAAAGGTAAAGAAAGTATTTCAAGAAAAATAGTAGGGCTATTATTTTTTATCTATTGTTCATTATCAGAAGAAGTTGTATCAGATGATTATAGGGATGAGCTTTTTAGAGCAGTGGGTAAATTAGAAGATATGTTAGATAAAATATTTTGGGATTCTCCATTTAAGGAGTAAGATAAAAATGGCAATATACTTTTATAAAATTAAAGATGAATATGGTTGCTTCTTAAATTTTGCGCACTATGAATTTGAGTTAGATGGAAAAATATGGATGACTAGTGAGCATTATTTTCAAGCGCAAAAATTTTCTGGAACTGAGTATGAAGAGATAATACGTTTGCTTGATAATCCAATGAAAGCAGCAGAGACAGGAAGAAACAGAGATTTACCATTAAGAGAAGATTGGGAACAAGTAAAAGATGATATTATGCGAAAAGCAGTACTTGCAAAATTTTCACAAAATGAAGAGATTAAAAATATTCTATTATCTACTGCTGAAGAGACTATAATTGAAAATACATCGAATGATTATTATTGGGGATGTGGCAAAGATGGTTCAGGGAAGAATATGCTCGGAATAATATTAATGGAAGTGAGAGAAAAACTTTCTATATGATATTGGTGACTTTCCGATTATTATTATGCTGATATTTGTATTGTCATATAAACTGTATCGAAGAAAAGCGCTATCTGGATTATCAGAGTGCAGACAGTGCAAAGGGACGTGTCAACTGTATTCATTACGGTTATGACAGTGCCAGCCGTCTTGTACATATCCATGACTCCCTTGGATCCTGTATGGAGTATGCATACAACTGCCGTAACCAGAGAACCATGGAGAAACGAAAGATAGCAGGGGACATCTGGCAGGAAAGACATTATTTCTATTCGCCGTCCGGCCGTATCGAGCGTATCATGGACAGTGCGGATGAAAAGGGATGCGGAAGAAAATATACGCCGACCTGCTTTTCGTATGACAAAAACGGCAATCTTACCTGTATCAGAACCGCATCGGGTTATGAGATACGCAGGGAGTATGACCTGTGCGACCGTATGATATCCGAAACACACTGTGACAAGAGTGGAAGCATTGATAACACGGTTTCTTATACCTATGACCGTGAAAGCAGGCTGACCGGAATTCAACATCAGGACGGTTACCGTGTAAGCTGGTGTTATGACTGCATGGGAAGGCTGAAGGAAAGTTCAGACAGCAGGGGAGCGGTAGAGCATCTTGTATATGACCGGAACGGCAGGCTGACAGAACGGAGAAATGGAGCAGGGGGAAGCTGCCGTTATGCCTATGACGGGCTTGGAAGAACGATTTCCGTAATGACACCGGATGGTGAAGAGGTACGCACAATCCGTTACAATGCTTTTGGTGAGATGGAAGAGGAAGGAGATCCGACGGGAAGAATCCGTTATGAGTATGACCATGCGGGAAGACGTATCCTGGCACAGACCGAAGCGGGAAGCGGACAGGAGTACCGGTACGATGCAGCAGGAAACATCATTGCGCTTAAGGACGGAAACGGCGGCTGTACGGAGTATGAGACGGACCTGTGGGGAAGAATCACGGGAACCAGAAAAGCAGACGGAAGCTATGAAGCCTATACCTATGACCATGCAGGAAACATCATCATGGCAACGGATGGAAACGGCAACACGGTAGAGTACCGTTACAACAGCCTGAACCTTCTGGCAGGAAGAAGGGATGCGGCAGGCTTTGAGGAAACCTTCCATTATGACCTGGAGGGAAGACTCTGTGAGCATACGGACAGGGACGGAAGGCGTGAAATCTACCGTTATAACCTGTACGGTTCGCCTGTACTGCATGAGGAGACGCAGTCAGGGCTGACGGAAAGCTGGGAATATGACCCTCTTGGAAGACTGAAAAGCGCAACGGGCGGCGGCATGCGTTATGAATATAAATAGTACAATAAAAATGTACAAACAATACAAAATAAAAATGTACAACTGATATACTGTTACCCTGGAGGTAGACAGTATGATTTTACAAAGTAACATTATTACAAACTTAGAAATTAATTCATTGGAGGATTTAT
>JAFQQI010000102.1 GCA_017411305.1 Lachnospiraceae bacterium | reverse complement strand
GTCGAATTCTCCTCATGCAAGGGAACAACGGGAGAAGGAACGGAAATTAAGGAGAGATGAGTGGCTTCAGAAGGTTACGGACAGAGAGCTTGAGTTTGAACTGGAGGATATGATTTACAGGGGCAGAAATTACGACATGATCCGGCAGGAAGTGGTTGAAGCTTTTACAGAGATTCATCAGGCAAATAAAATAGAAGATATGATGTGCTTACATCCGGAAGACATTGTATTAAGGTATGAGAAGAGTGCATATACCAAGAAGCAGAGAGAAGAGATTGCAGCGTCCCACAGAGAGAACGTGCGGCGGGTGATGATGGCTAACAGAGGGAAGCTAATGTGGTATGATGCATGGTCCGGCATCCCGTCTTGGGGGTATGGCGCCCCAACTGTTCTGATGGGATATGAATGGAATGAAGAGAGTGCAGATTTTGTAAGCTGGATTGATGCCAAATTACGGGAGAAGGGAATACAGGAAACGCTATATGTTACCACATTACTGAATGAAAAGGAAAGATACGTCCTAGTTGGTGAAAACAGGAAAAGACCTGGAACATATAAGTGGGAACCGGCATTAGATTAGCGTTTTTATTTTGGAGATTTTCAGACAGACAAGATAATTTAGTCCGAAAAAGCGACACAATTGTCGCTTGAAAGTTCATTTTATTTTGTTATATCATAAAAGAAAAAAAGGAGTATCAATATGAACGAGAGAGAAAAATACAACAAAATCATTTTCCCTGACAATTTAAAGCATTGGCGTGAAGATTCACAGCTATCGCAGGAGGAAGTCGTTGAAAAAATGGGTATTACCGTAGAAGAGTGGCAGCGCATGGAGCAGGGAGAAAAAGAGATGAGTTATACATTTCTCATTCGCCTGTGTAAGACGTTTGGAGTATCCAGTGATGACATACTCTTTTATCATAAGAAAAGTTTTATGGATATAGGACATGAATTTGCCACGAGAACTTTGACAGAAGAAGAACAGGGAAAATTCGAATCACAGAAGGGTAAACTTTAAATTGTGTTTTTTTATAAAGAGTTACAGAGCCGATGATGCATTATAGTATGCCTCGGCTCTGTGTTTAGGAAACAGTCTCTATTTTAAAGATTCTATGTCATTTTTATGTGTCACCGCCATAACCTCCAGCAAATGCATCATAATCTCTGTATGCTTTTCAGCAAGAGTCTTTTGACTTTGACAGATGGAAAGATAACGGCAGTCGCTATTTTGGCATTTTTCTATAGCCGGGAAAGGACAAGTCATAGGAATTCCCGTCATTTCAGTTAACATCGAAAAGATTTCATCCCTACGATTTTCTGCAGTTACATTGTCTTTTTCTAAATTACTCATACTTTTCATCTCCTTCTCATTTATGCTACATTTACTGTAGCATAAAAAAAAGTATGAATCTACCCGAATATATTCGGCATTTTGGGAATATGACACATACGACTAAGCCGGCGTCTGTTTAATTTTTCACTCATATCATGTAAAATAAAGTGGAACATTCCTTAAAAAAATCCGTCTATATTAATAGAAGCACTTTTGTAAGAAATATACGAAGGAGAGGCACATGAATGATTATGAAATTGTAACACTGTATTTTAAGAGAGACGAAGCTGCCATTTCAGAGACCGAGAAGAAATACGGTGCGTACTGTTTTAAAATAGCAAATAATATTCTGAGCTACAAAGAGGACGTGGAAGAGTGTCTTAATGACATGTATCATCATGCATGGAACGCCATTCCGCCAGCAAGACCGAAACATTTAGGGGCGTGGCTGAGTAAAGTTATCAGAAATCTTGCACTGGATCTATGGGCTAAAAAGCATGCACAAAAAAGGTATTCAGGCATGGAAGAAATCTTTGATGAAATCAAGGACTGCATTCCTTCACCAAAGTCAGTGGAACACGAGATGGAAGAGAAGGAATTGACGGTGTTTATCAATGCGTGGCTT
>JAFQQI010000101.1 GCA_017411305.1 Lachnospiraceae bacterium | reverse complement strand
ATGACAGCAAGCACTCTCTGGAGTCTTGTCTGAGCACTGCGAAGCAGGGCGAGTTTGCGCAAGAGAGTGCTAATCAAAGCTGTCAGAAGAGGACATTTAGTAACTCTTAGGCTTTGTGTCCCAGAATTGTGCCCAACACTCTGACTCCCCATACTTCACTAAACCTGAATTTACTTTTCTTCCACGAAAAAAATGCTGCCACCTAAGTGACAGCATTTTTATTTAATCCATAAAGCTTATTTATTTAAGAATTCTTTAACCTGTTCGTATACGCCTTGTGCATCTAACTTATACTTCTTTACTAAATCAGCTGCGGAACCAGACTCACCAAAGATATCCTGCATACCAATCTTATATACAGGAGTTGGACAAGACTTGCTAAGCGCATCACAAACAGCACTTCCAAGACCACCAATAACAGAATGTTCTTCTGCAGTAACAACCTTACCTGTCTTCTGAGCACTCTTGATGATGATTTCTTCATCCAAAGGCTTGATTGTACAGATGTTAATTATTTCTGCTCTGATACCTTCTTCTTCTAACTTAGCAGCTGCGCCAAGTGCAGAGTCTACACAGATACCTGTTGCAACGATTGTTACATCAGTACCTTCCTTAACGATAGTACCCTTACCAATTTCAAACTTGTAATCAGGCTTATCATTGATTACAGGAACTGCTGCACGTCCAAAACGAATATATACAGGTCCTTCATGTTCAATTGCTGCGCGAACTGCTGCTCTTGCTTCTACATCATCAGCAGGACACATAACAACCATACCAGGAATCGTTCTCATAAGAGCGATATCTTCATTACACTGGTGGGAAGCTCCATCCTCACCTACGGTAATTCCGGCATGTGTTGCACCAATTTTAACATTAAGATGTGGGTAACCGATAGAGTTACGAACCTGTTCAAAAGCTCGTCCTGCTGCAAACATTGCAAAGGAGCTCATGAATGGAATCTTACCTGTTAAGGAAAGACCTGCTGCTACACCTGCCATGTTACACTCAGCAATACCACAGTCAATAAATCTATCTGGGAATGCTTTCTTGAACATACCTGTCTTTGTTGCTTCTGCGAGGTCTGCATCTAAAACAACTAAATTAGGATTTTCTTTACCGATTTCAACAAGAGCGTTACCATAGCCCTCTCTAGTAGCTATTTTTTTTACTTCTGACATAACGCTTCACCTACTTTCTCTAAATCTGCCATTGCAATTGCGAATTCTTCATCATTAGGAGCCTTGCCATGCCATCCTGCATTATTTTCCATGAAGGAAACGTCCTTACCCTTTACAGAGTGAGCAATAATTGCTGTTGGCTGTCCCTTTGTCTCACGAGCTTCCTTAAAAGCTGCACGAATCTGATCAAAGTCATGAGCATCAATATTAATTACATGGAAATTGAATGCTTCAAATTTCTTGTCGATAGGATATGGAGAACATACGTCTGCAATATTACCATCAATCTGTAAACCGTTATTATCAACGATTACACAAAGGTTATCAAGGTTTCTATGTCCTGCAAACATAGCTGCTTCCCAAACCTGTCCTTCCTGAATCTCGCCATCACCAAGAAGTGTATATACACGGAAAGAATCTCCACTCATTTTTGCACTAAGCGCCATACCACACGCTACTGAAATACCCTGTCCCAAGGAACCTGATGACATATCTACACCCGGTACATGCTGCATACAAGGATGTCCCTGTAAGTAAGAACCAAGCTTTCTTAATGTTGTAAGATCCTCAACTGGGAAATATCCGCGATGTGCAAGCGCTGCATACAGACCTGGTGCTGTATGTCCCTTGGATAATACAAAACGGTCTCTGTCTGCCTTCTTTGGATCCTTTGGATCAATGTTCATCTCTTCAAAGTAAAGGTAGGTAAAGATATCTGCAGCGGATAAAGATCCACCCGGATGTCCAGCCTTAGCTGCATGAACACCTTTAATGATACCTTTACGAACTTCATTAGCTGTCTTTTGAAGTTCTAAGTTTGTCATGTTCTTTCCTCCATCATTCTTGCAACGATTTAAGACCTACGAATCATTTAAATCACAACATCTGCTTTTTGAAACAATACATACTTGTCTTAAACTGTTTGTAATAATTTTTATGTTACAAAGCCAAAACATAATATATTCTGACCTTTTTACGATATTAATGTACCATACATTTATACTTGCGTAAATGCTAAAAATTTCACAAGGTTTTTCAAATATTATCAACTTTGTGGGTAATATTCCCTTTTATTCTTCGATTTTATTTCCATAATAAGCATTTGCGCCATGCTTTCTAAAATAATGCTTATCCTGAATTCTCTGAGGAGCCGGTTCTACATCCGATTTTAACTGTTCGGTAAAGAGTGCCATCTTCGCAACCTCCTCTAAAACTACCGCGTTATGTACAGCCTCTTTTGCATTTTTTCCCCATGCAAACGGACCATGGTTTTTACAAAGGACAGCCGGTACTGCCATTGGATCTTTATCCTTAAATGTTTCAATGATAATCGTTCCTGTATTCTTCTCATAACCTTCGTCCATCTCTTCCTGCGTAAGCACCCTAGCGCAAGGAATCTCACCATACATATAATCAGCATGTGTTGTTCTGTAACAAGGAATTGCTCTACCAGACTGTGCCCAGCTTGTTGCATAGGTTGAATGTGTATGTACCACTCCTCCAATTTCCGGAAACGCCTTATAAAGCTCTAAATGTGTTGCTGTATCTGAAGAAGGATTGTATTTTCCTTCTACCTTATTGCCTTCTAAATCCATAACAACCATATCTTCCGGCTTTAATAATTCATAATCCACACCACTCGGTTTAATAACAAATAAACCACTTTCACGGTCAATCTCGCTTACATTCCCCCATGTAAAAGTAACAAGCCCATACTTTGGCAAATCCATATTAGCTTCATATACTTTCTGCTTTAATTGTTCTAACATCTTGAATATCCTTGCCTTTCTATTATAAAGAATAAAAAGTGATTGCCCAGCGGCAATCACTCAAAGAATTTGCTCCGCAAATTCTTTATTAACTACCACTATGTTACAGCAATTTCCTATCTCATAAAATCTACTGCTGCACGCTCAATAGCAAAGCCTGCCTTATAACGCTCAATAAATGTTTCAAAACCTGCTACATCTTCTGCATTTGGTTCCATTCTGGAAGATTCTTCACCAGCAAATACCTTATTGTTCAGATAATCGCTTAATGATTCATCCGTAGCCTTCTGAGCCATATAATTTGCAAGAATAGCGATACCCCAAGCACCGCCTTCTCCTGCTGTCTTCATAACCGCT
>JAFQQI010000100.1 GCA_017411305.1 Lachnospiraceae bacterium | reverse complement strand
TTTCTTAATGGAGCAAGGAGGCATGAAATTCTGCTTGGAGCACTGGCCGAGCAACGTGCCAAAGGCGCGTGGCGAGTTTGCGGAAAGCAGAATAAATCAAACATGCCGAACGCTCCATTTAGAAAATACCAAACAAGCGGGTTTGCATTTGAGGCATATTCATTTGCTATTCACAATGCTTGAAAAGGAGTGCTCATAGACTTGAATAATACTCACCTAAACCCAAATTTAAATATCTTTTTATCATTTTCTCCATGCTCATCATATTTATACAAAGCACACATACTTTTTAATACCAAACAATATACTAACACGTTTTAATAAACTGACAATTTTACCCTTTTTAGCCTATTGTCAAATTTTATTTCTTCCTATATAATTTGGATATACTAAATAAAAAAGGAAGTGTTAACTATGAGCTTTTTATTAGGAAAAACGGCAATTATTACAGGTGCAGGACGCGCTATACTTAGTAACGGAAGATGTGGTTCGATTGGTTATGGTATCGCTACTGCTTATGCTAAAGAAGGGGCAAATCTCGTTATTACAGGACGTAATATCGAAAAATTAAATGCTGCCAAAGAGGAATTGGAACGTTTATATGATATTCAGGTATTAACTATGCAAGCAGATGTAAACGCTGGTGCCAATAACGAAGCAATTGTAAACAACGTGGTCGAAAAGGCAATAGAAACTTTTGACAGAATTGACGTGCTGATTAATAATGCCCAAGCTTCTGCCTCTGGTGTACCCCTTTCCGAGCATACAACCGAACAGTTTGATCTGGCAATGTATTCCGGTCTTTACGCCGCCTTTTACTATATGAAGGCTTGCTATCCGCACCTTGCAAAAACCAAAGGCAGTGTTATCAACTTTGCCTCCGGTGCCGGACTTTTTGGCAACTTTGGTCAGTGTGCTTATGCAGCCGCCAAGGAAGGCATCCGTGGTCTTACCCGTGTAGCTGCAACTGAATGGGCAAAAGATGGTATCAATGTCAATATTATCTGCCCTCTTGCATGGACTGCACAGCTTGAACAATTCCAAAAGGCTTATCCGGATGCATTTGACAAAAACGTACACACACCGCCAGCAGGGCACTTTGGCGACGCTGAACTTGAAATCGGCCGTGTCTGCGTGCAGCTTGCCTCCCCTGATTTCAAGTATATGACAGGAGAGACTCTGACTCTGGAAGGAGGACTCGGACAAAGACCTTAGTGTTTATTTGCTAACTAGATAGATTAATATAAACATTTTTAAAGCCCATTAGCATTTATTCGCTAATGGGCTTTTCTAATTGTAACTGTTCAATACCTTTATCGTTACTCTTTTTCCTCTGCTTATTACTTCTCATACTTCTCTCTCTGAGCTTTAATTAACTCAGCATCCTCAAAGTAATTAATTTTCATTGCACTCTTAACTTCAGAAAGTGTCTGTGCCGCAACTGCTCTTGCCTCTTCGCTTCCTTTCTTTAAGATGTTATAGATTTCAGGAATATCTTTTTCATACTCTGCTCTTCTATTTCTGATTGGCTCTAATTCCTCCTGCATTACGTTGTTGAGGAACTTCTTTACCTTCACATCTCCCAAACCACCTCTTGTATAGTGCGCCTTGAGCTCGTCAAGATTTGCATACTCTGGTAAATATCTCTCAAAATGCTCTGGCTTACTGAACGCATCCAAATAAGTAAATACCGTATTTCCTTCAATATGTCCCGGATCACTTACCTGTAAATGAAGCGGATCTGTGTACATACTCATAATCTTGGTTCTTACTTCATCCGCACTGTCTGCAAGATAGATACAGTTTCCAAGAGATTTGCTCATCTTTGCCTTTCCATCAATCCCTGGAAGTCTCTTACATGCACTATTATCTGGAAGTAATACTTCAGGCTCAACTAAAACAGGTGCATATACAGAATTAAACTTATGCACAATTTCCTTGGTTTGCTCAATCATTGGAAGCTGATCTTCACCAACTGGAACTGTAGTAGCTTTAAATGCAGTAATATCTGCTGCCTGACTGATTGGATAAGTAAAGAACCCAACTGGAATACTTGTTTCAAAGTTTCTCATCTGAATCTCCGTCTTAACCGTCGGATTACGCTGCAATCTTGATACAGTAACTAAATTCATATAATAGAATGAAAGCTCACAAAGCTCTGCAATCTGTGACTGAATAAATAATGTAGACTTTGCCGGATCAAGTCCACATGCGAGATAATCCAACGCTACTTCGATTACATTCTGTCTTACCTTTTCCGGATTGTCTGCATTATCAGTCAATGCCTGTGCATCTGCAATCATAATAAAAATCTTCTCAAACTGACCTGAATTCTGTAATTCTACTCTTCTTTTTAAAGAACCTGCATAATGTCCTACATGCAGTCTACCTGTCGGTCTGTCACCTGTTAAAATAATCTTTCCCATTTCTAAATCCTCCCAAAAATAACTACTATATGCCATAGCATATTCTCGCACACAAAAAATGTCGCATAATATAAAAGGTTCTCACCCTATACAGGGTAAGAACCAAAAAATCTTATTGCCACCATGTATAACATACCATCATATGCTTCCTTCTATAACGGTAAGGCTCCGTCAATGCCTACTAGTGCTTACACACGTTTGGATTGCCCTCATGAGTCCATTCATCATTCTCCCTAATGCCATGCTCTCAGC
>JAFQQI010000016.1 GCA_017411305.1 Lachnospiraceae bacterium | reverse complement strand
CAGATAAGGTATATATGGAGCCTTTGACATTAGAATACGTGGCAAAAATTGTACGTCATGAGCGTCCCGATGCTATTGTTCCCGGAATAGGTGGACAGACCGGTCTCAATTTGGCTATGCAACTGGAGAAAAAAGGCATTTTAAAGGAATGTCAAGTGGAACTGCTTGGAACCAGCAGTGAAAGCATTGAACGTGCGGAAGACCGTGAACTGTTTAAGGAACTTTGTGAGGAATTAGGAGAGCCGGTTCTGCCTTCTGCCATTGCGAATACCGTAGAGGAGGCAGTGAGGGTTGCGGAGGAGATTGGATATCCTGTAGTTTTAAGACCTGCATTTACTCTGGGAGGAACCGGAGGCGGTTTTGCAGATGATGAGCAGGAATTTATGGGACTCATCAAAAATGCGTTGGCATTATCTCCTGTTCATCAGGTATTGATTGAGAAAAGTATTAAGGGATTTAAAGAAATTGAATATGAAGTAATTAGGGATGCAAATGACACGGCGATTACCGTATGTAATATGGAAAACTTGGACCCTGTAGGTATCCATACGGGAGATTCGATAGTCGTATGTCCATCACAGACACTTACTAATAAGGAATATCAGATGTTGCGAGACAGTGCACTTAAAATTATCAGGGCACTTAAAGTAGAAGGCGGTTGTAATGTTCAGTTTGCACTGGATCCGGAGTCCTTTCAGTATTACTTGATAGAAGTAAATCCGAGAGTATCACGTTCTTCTGCACTGGCATCAAAAGCGAGTGGATATCCCATTGCCAGAGTGTCTGCGAAAATTAGCATAGGCATGACATTGGATGAAATTATGTTGGTAAATACGCCGGCATCCTTTGAACCGGCACTGGATTATGTAGTTACAAAGATGCCTCGTTTTCCTTTTGATAAGTTTACAGATGCAAACCAGAAGCTGGGTACACAGATGAAGGCAACCGGTGAGGTAATGAGTGTTGGAAGAACCTTCGAAGAGAGTCTGCTAAAAGCCATTCGTTCTTTGGAAACTGGTGTAAATCATTTGTATATGCATAAATTTGAAACAGAAGAAACAGATAGCCTTATGGATTATATCAAGATAGGTACGGATGATCGCATCTATGCTATAGCAGAGTTGTTGCGTCGTGGATGCGCGGTAGCAGTCATTGCCGCAGAAACCAGAATTGACTGCTTTTTCTTAGATAAAATGAAAAAGATTGTTGATATGGAAAAGGAATTGAAGCAGTGTCCGGGAGATATGGCAGTTTTGTATCAGGCAAAAAGAAATGGTTTTTCAGATAAGGCAATTGCTTGGCTTTGGAGTAAAAAAGAAACGGATATATTTAAGATGCGTAAGGATGCTCATATTTTTCCTGTTTATAAAATGATTGATACCTGTGCATCAGAGTTTAAGAGCTATGTTCCCTACTTTTATTCTACTTATGAGATTGAAAATGAGTCTGTGATAGAGGATAGAAAGAAAATTATTGTGTTGGGTTCCGGTCCAATTCGAATCGGTCAGGGAGTAGAGTTTGACTATTCCACTGTTCATGCTGTTAAAACCATAAAGGAAGCCGGATTCGAGGCAATTATTATTAACAATAATCCAGAAACGGTATCTACGGATTATACAACATCTGACAAACTTTACTTTGAGCCTCTTTGTGAGGAAGATGTCATGAATGTGATTGAACTGGAAAAACCGGACGGAATCATTGCATCGCTAGGTGGTCAGACTGCTGTCAAT
>JAFQQI010000099.1 GCA_017411305.1 Lachnospiraceae bacterium | reverse complement strand
GTTTCTGTGCTATAATTACACTTGAACAGGGAAAAAATGAGCACAAAAAACGGACGTCAGTTCCCGCTTACAAATTTTGCAAGCCGAAATTCACGCCTTTTTCTATCGGTATTCAGACGCCGGTGGTGTACTTATTTATCTGTTACTTTTTTAGAAGTCTTGGCGTAAGATTGATGTCTTTGGCGGCAACCTCTCGGCATCCCAGTTTCTGCGCCAAGTCTTCTCCATAATAGAAGCAGAATGCCTCATACGGACTCTTCCCGTTCAGCTTATTTCTCCGATAAGAATTAATGTGATTCATCATCTTATTGATGTCTTCCTGTGTCAGTTCATCAAAACTTTTTCCCTTCGGCAGCACCCTGCGTATAAATTCATGTCCCACTTCAATCTCTGCTTTCTGATATGGGGCGCTCGGATTACAGTAATAAATTTTTGTCCGTTGAATGCCTTTTCCATCCGGTCCGTTCTCAATACTTTTGGGATTAGAAAATTCGCTTCCGTTGTCTGTCAGGATTACCGGAAAAAGCTTTCTGAAATCCATTATTCCCAGATTCCGGTATAACCCCTCAAACACATCTATCACCGATTTTGATGTATTCGCATCCCTTAAAAACCCAAGCATCAACGATACGTTTACAAAATATACCGTAAGCAATACTTTTCCGCCTTTACTCCCAATCACGGAATCCATCTGCACCACTGCTGTATCCGGATTTTTTTCCATATACACTTCATAATCATGGTAGTTTCTTCCTATACGGCAGCCCTTATCCACTTTTAGTTCCGGCTTTTTGTATCTTGGGCGGTATTTCACTTTCCTTGGAAGGTCTATGTTCCTTATGTCAAACAGGCATCCATCTATGTAGTTATACAAAGTTTTTTCACTGCACATCAATTCATCCTTATGATTCAGATAAATCTGATGGATCGACTGGCCCTGCTTCACAAGCGGCACCAGAAGCTCATTCAGTCTTGCAATTTCACCTTCCGTTGATAATATCCCGCTCCTTGACTCTGCTATTTTCTCTGTTGCCTGCCTCTGGGCTTCCATTGCATCATAGATTGTTTTTGTCAACGTACATCTCTTTCGTTCCCTGCATCCATTACAGACATAGGGTGGTTTGTATCTATGCATACATACCTCTTCCTCAAACTCTTCGCAATAACGGCTGCATATCTCTTCACACTGTTTACATATCGGTACCATTGGATGTTTACAAGCCTTTGTTCCACATACCTTTTTCCTGCGACATTCTTTTCTGTATTTGCAGATATTGTGCGGATATATACTGTAACCGCTATACTGCTCTCCCGAATAGTTCCGTATCTCTTTCGCAATGGTTGTTCTGTCTCTTCCCAGCTTCTTTCCAATCTCTGTAAAAGACATCTGCTCTTTTAATGCACCTTCTATCTCCAGTCTGTCCTCATATCGTAAGAATTTTGCCATAGTGTCTCCTTTCCCCACCGGCTGATTCCACTATAACACAAAAGACAGACGGTTTTGCTCCATCTGTCTTTGTACTGCCAGTTTCTCCGGCTCATCTTATTCTGTTTGTAATTAT
>JAFQQI010000098.1 GCA_017411305.1 Lachnospiraceae bacterium | reverse complement strand
TGACGGCGCTTACGGTGCTGACATGACAGTTACATCCGCTATGAAGGGTCTTTACCCTGCAACTTATGATGCACTTAATGACATTGTTGTAAACGGTAAGTGGGCTGATTATGCAGGCAAGATTACTACTCTCGGCTTAATTTCCGGTGACGACCCGGCAGCAAACTATGTTCAGATTCCTATGGAATCCACACAGTGGGCAGACGGTTTTAGCCAGGATGATTACAAGCAGATGGTAGCAGATATGCATGCAGGAACCATTAAGGTTTCCAACGATATCAGTGCAGAACCTGCAACAACTAATTGTACAGTTGAATGGTTAGGCAACCTGAAGTAATAAATAGATATTTGTAAGATAATGAAATGAGAAGTTATGACTTTGTGTAGAAATGCACGGTCATAACTTCTTTTTTGTATTGCATCCAGTTTTGCGCCGAATGTATGTTTGAATGATATTGCTGGGACAAAATAACTATAGTATAATAATTTTAAAATGAAACCGGAGAAGGGATGAAACATGGTATCTTTAGCAAAAAAAATACAAATGCCTGAAGAAGTAATAGCCAGGATAGTGATGATTTCGCGACAGATAGATGATACTTTTGGCATGGAGGCCATTTCTAAGCTGTTTTCAAAAGAGACATGGAGCAGTGGTCTGAAAGAGTTAAAAGAGCTTTTGGAAGATGACCCTGATGGAATGAAGATGCTGACCATGATGTTGAGAGCTGCTAAGATTTCCGGAGAGAAATATGAAGAAGTAGGAATTGGTGAAGATATTTTTGTAGAAACCATGAAGTGCTTTAGCAGATTTGTGAAGGAGAGCATGGCACGTGGCGGAAAATACTATTTTAACCGTGAGTGGTGGACTACGCGTCAGCTTTCCTTATTGCTTTATAGAATCGGTGAATTAGAGTATGAGTTAGTGGAAAAGAATGGGAAAAAAAGTATATATCTGCATATTCCATCAGATACAGATATGGATCTATTAAAATTACGGGCTTCCTATGAAGAAGCGCGCCAATTTCTCCAAAAATATTTTCCGGCATATGGGACACTTCCTATGCGATGTGAAAGTTGGTTGATGTCACCTGCATTGAAGGAACTGCTTCCGGAAACTTCCAATATTATTCGGTTTCAGCAGAACTTTAAAGTAGAAGAAATATATCCGTACGAAAAGGATTATGCGGAGTGGGTGTACAATATAGAAGGAGATGTGACGGGAATGGATATGATGAAGTTGGCGGAAAAGACAGCCCTTCAAAAAAATATGAAACACTACCTGTTAAATGGTGGGACTGTTGGCACAGCACTTGCAACTTTAGTTGAGGATCCTTTCATATAAGAGAATGAGTCAGAGAAGGAGAATATATAGTATGACAAAGCTTCATTTGGTACCATATCCTAATAAAGTAATACTGACAGGCGGCTTTGCTTTGCCGGATATTACCATAACAGAAAATGAAAAAGAAATGCCTAAGAGAGAAGCATATTTCTTACGGATTAGTGAAAAAGAAATTTACATAGAAGGAGACAAAGCGGGAATTTTTTATGCGAATCAGACTCTGCACCAGCTGCAAATGCAGTTTGGCAAAGAACTGCCTTGTCTGGAAATAGAGGACAGCCCACGTTTTTCTTATCGAGGATTTATGCTGGATTCCAGCCGACATTTTCTGCCAAAAGAAGATGTAAAAAAAATGATTGATGTGATTGCTCTGTTCAAAATCAATAAATTACATTGGCATTTGATTGATGACCAGGGCTTCCGCGTGGAAATTGACGCTTTTCCCAAACTGACGGAGATTGGTGCATATCGCGGCCGCTCCCATTTCGGATTGGTAGATGAGTATAAGAATAACAGTGGTTATTTTACCAAAGAAGATATCAGAGAAATCGTTGCTTATGCGGGAGAGCACATGATTGATGTGATT
>JAFQQI010000097.1 GCA_017411305.1 Lachnospiraceae bacterium | reverse complement strand
TCCTTTAATATTATTGTACCAAATGCCATTCTTTTGTCAATGAATTTCTAAAAATTCATAATCTTTTTATATATTCTGGCACAAAAGATTATTTTGAGCCTCGCAGAGCGAAATACACCCTTCGCACAAATCTTCGATTTGTACTCTGGGTATTTCGCGATTGCATCGAGCTTATATTGCTGGATACGGCATCGTGTTCGTAACCGGATAGCCTAAGCTATCCACTCACTTATATAATCCTTCCGCCTCTTTCCCTAAGTAACATTTACGAGAGGAGGAAGCACTATACAAAGAAATTCATTTATACAAATGAGCAAGCTCCACAATGTCCGTGGCAGGATTACCTATATATCCAGTCATGCCAAGCAGGAAAATCTGTATGCGGTCTATGAAACAACAGACCGCCACTACTGGACGGAGCTTGCACGATTTAACCAGCAGGAATTTCTAAAAAGCGGTACGGACGGGAAATGTATCGAGGCGAGGGAACTGATTATATCCCTGCCTGAATCATTCCCTGACCTATATGACCCTGACAGGCTGTTACAGATATTTACCAACCGCTTTAAAGAAAAATATGGTGTGGAGTGTGTATCCGCCCTGCACCACAACAAACGCAAAACCAACTATCACATCCATCTCATCTTTTCTGAAAGGGAGCTGTTACCGGAACCCATAGAAAAGATTGCAACACGCAATATGTTCTACAATGAACAGAAAAAGCATGTCCGCACCAAGAAAGAGATACTGGATGATAGTGGGAATGTCCGTAAGGGCTGTAAGATAATCAAAAAAGGCGACGTCTATGAACGAACTTTATTTACCGCCAAGAATAAACTATTTAAACAGGAGCATCATCTAGACGAAGCAAAACGCTTCTATACCGACCTTATCAATCTTCTGATAGAGGATGATAAAAATAAGCTCCATGTATTCGACAAAAACGGATTGTATCTTACTACTAAGAAAATCGGTAAGAATAATCCCAAAGCGGAACAAATAAAGGAAGATAATGAGGTGCGTATGCAATGGAATCACGAAGTAGACCGAGCCTTAGTCAGCCAAGTGCCGGAGGATGAGATACGGCAGATAAAGCAGAAATGGATTACGGAGCGTATCCGGTTATCCATAGATGTATTCGGCAAGTGTCCTGAGAAGCTGGCAAGCATTATCACAACAGCCACAGCAAAACTTGCACTTCTGATTTCTAAGGTACTTACCGCCGCAAGAGAACTAAAAAACAAGCTGTTCCATGAGGCTCTTGAAAAAGAATACGGAAGTAAGGCTGTTGTAAAAGCAGAGAATACCGTAGATGTTGTTATAGCTCCGGCTAAGAAAGCAATAACAGAACCCGAACCACCAGTAAACACTATTATTGCAACTGTTCCTAAAACAGAGCTTGCTGAACAGCCCAAGCCACAAATACCCCCAAGACCTGTTATGCCGCCGGAAGCAGCCGCCTTCCCAAGACTTCAAAAGGTCAAGGTTACTCTTGATAAGCAAAATCACCTTATCTTTGAAGCAGAGCGTGAACGGACAAAACTGGAGATTGAACTGGGTGTTCTAAAAGGACTTGCAAGACTTACCAAGAAAAAGGAACTTGAAACCAAGATTGCCACCAAAACCGAAGAAATCCGAAGTCTCAAAGCCGGATTATCCGGCATCGTCAGACAACACGGTTTTGCAACGGTGCAGGATTTCTACACAGCATTTTATACCGCACAGCGTACCACCGAAGCATATCAGAAAGAATGTGCTAAGTGGGAGGAAGCCTACGGAGAGAAAGCCACTCCAAAAGCCGAAACCATGCACGAAAAAATACAAAGGTATAAAGAAATGGCTGACAAGCAGAACGCCAGCCAACCTTACCGAAGCAGAGATAAAGGGGCGAGATGAACGCCCCTTTACTAAGCTTATGTAACTGTCTTTGTTTAAGACAACTGCTATCGGATAAATAATATAAAACAAGCAACTGCAAAAATAAACAATGCTACACATAGAGAAAAAATAGCAATCCCCCTGTTCTTTTTCCACTGTAATATTGCTTGAGAAATCATTGATATACCCATAAATATTTCACAAACAACAATTGCACCTTTCCATACACCAAATATTTGCAAAAAAGCAAATATAATCACTATTATTGAACTAAACAAATTTATAACAAACGCACATTTTTCACATTTACTTGCATTCAAAAAAGCTTCTTTTATTTTCTTCATAGTCGTCCTCCTAAATCTATACGTTTGTAACATTTCAATGTTATTCAACAATTGCCCAGTACCTTTTCCTTAAGAAATTCATTTATTATAAAATTCATTTCTTCTGGTTTATCTACATTTGCATTATGTCCAGCACCTTTTATTATTTGTAATGGATAATTCGTCTGCTCATGCCATATTTTACAGTAATATCGAACCTTTCCTGTTTTGTCATATTCTCCATGCGTAATCAGTACCGGACATGAAATATTCAAATCCTTATTATCCTGCAAAAGAGCATTATATGCAATCTGCATTAAGTGACAATACTCTCTTTTGCTGTATGGTTCTATCATTTCCATCATATTTTTATACCCTATTTCCGTTCTTGTAGCCCCT
>JAFQQI010000015.1 GCA_017411305.1 Lachnospiraceae bacterium | reverse complement strand
TAAGGATTTAAGTAAGGATACAGAAAAGTTTTCGAAGTATTTGCAAAAGCTTGATAGAGCGGGCAATATTTCAGAGGATGAGAGAAATGCCTACATTGGAATTTATCGCATGTTCCGTCAGATTGAAAAGTCCGATGGAGCAGTAATTGGAAGTCTGGTTGCAAGTGGAGCAGAAATGAATTTTAAAAATCTACTTTCCGCAGTCAGAACTGGAAAAAATAAAAATATGAATATACAAATCGATGCTCAGTATGGTGGTTTGGAGCAATTGTTACAGAAAAATACAGCGATTGATACTCAGATTCAGGCAGGATTTTCATCCAGTGAGCAGAGAGAAGATAATACTTCTAAGGAGAAGTATTATGCAAGAGTATCTGGTGAGATTAAGGATGAGCTTGCAGAGCATACCGATATAACAAAGCTACAGGATATGAAGCTGAATGAAAATACAACCATAGAACAGTTTGCACAGGATTTGAAGGAAGTACAAACAGATGTATCTGAAGACAGAGTCAGAGAACGTCATAGCTTCCATGAAACGATGCAGTCGGTAGAAGCGGTAGAAGAAGCAGTTATTCAGTCTCTAATTGATTATGAGCAGTCCATTAGTCCTGATAATATTCAGGCTGCATCGATGCTGATTATGCAAAGAGGTGAACTGTTCAAACAAATTTTTGGACGAAGTGGTGCGGCAAGCATAAAAAATGACACAACGGTCAATGATTCTTTTGAAACAGTAGGAGAAATCGAAAATAAGGAAAAAAGTGTGATAGATTCTCTTACCTTTGCAGCAGATAAGGCAATCGAAGGACTGACCGATGCCGATACTGCAAAGCAGTCTTATCAGGAGCTGATAGCACAGAGCTCTAAGGCAGTAGAAGAGATTATTTACGGACAAGGTATTTCAACCATTGATATTAAGGCTGCTAAGGCATTGTGCAAGGGACTTGCGCTAGCAGGAAAACTTGCAAAGGAAGAAAATTATGAACTGCCGGTTGAGATTAAAGGTGAGCTTACTTCTGTAAATCTAAAGATTTATCACAATCAGGCTCTGACTGGTAAAGTAGCAGTTACTTTTGAAACCGACAGTCTTGGCAAAGTGGCAGCAGAATTTGATGTTACAGAGAAGAGAATATCCGGTATGGTGGCTTTTGAAAAGAAGTCAGGAAAAGCGGATATGGAACAGGTAAAAGAAGATTTAGAAGAAGAATTTACCAAAACACAACAGGAAACAGGAGCAGAAAAAACCGTATCTTTAAGTCTTGCACAGACAAGTAAGCTTGATTTGAATCGGTTTGGACAGGACAGAGAGCTTTTGGAAGAGGGTAATAAACCTTCTACAAAGGAGTTGTATCAGACAGCAAAGGCATTCCTGACTGCTTTAAAGAGCCTGGAATAATAGCCAACATAGAAGAAGGACAGAATAAGAAAGAGGGTAAAACATGAGAATAAACTATAACATTTCATCCATAATTGCGAGAAATGCATTAAATGTAAATGATAATCGCTTATCAAGCTCAATTCAAAGACTTTCTAGTGGATTTAAAATTAACAGCGCCGCAGATGATGCAGCAGGACTTGCTATTTCCATTAAGATGAATGCGCAGATTAAAAGCTTGGAGCAGGCAAATAAGAATGCAAACGACGGTATTTCTGTTGTGAATACAGCAGATGGTGCAATGTCAGAAATGCATGATATTTTGCAGAGAATGAATGAACTTGCAATTCAGTCTGCAAATGGAACCAATTCAGACGGAGATAGAGAGCAGATTCAGCTTGAGATTGACCAGTTAGTGCAGGAACTTGATCGAATTGCCGAAACAACACAGTTCAATGCGCAGAATCTTTTGGACGGAAGCTTTGCATATAAAGGGTATACCAATACAGAAAATATTAAGGTTATGTCATATAGTGATGGTGTGTTAAGCGGAACCTATTCTATTAAACAGTTAAGCTATTATCATTATGAAGATACCATTAAAGATCATGCAGCTTATATAGAGAATAGCCCTGAGGGAGAAGTTACACATGAGGATAGCTATGAAGCTGCAAGTGCAGATGATATTAAGGCGGCGCTTGTAACAGATGACCAGATTACACCGGGTGAGGGTATGAGAGGCTTCCCGGATGGAGCTAAGGTTATTGTGAAAGATGAAAACGTCATTATCGAAGCAGAAAATGATTTTCAGGTTAAGCTTTCTCTTAATGATAACATGGCAATAGATGGAAGTGGTGTAACAACCACATCGGTTACCACATATATTACAACGGATTGTTATAAGAACATTACCGTGACTAATCAGGAAGGTACGATAAAATACAATGTCAGTGAGCTGAATATTATTAAGGACTGGGGAGACAATAAAGCAATGGGAAAAGACACAGCGAATCCACCTGCTACAGGTTATCCAAAAGTTTCTTATCATACCGGTTCAGAAGAAGAGGAATTAAGACATCTGACAGAGGATTTTGCACAATATTTTAAGACGATAAATCCAGATGCAGAATATACTGTGACAGGATGTGCTGTGAATGAGGTAACGGGAGATATTACAATTGATTATAAAAATGTAGATAATGCTACAGATGTAGGAACATATACTTTTAAATTATTTGATGAAGGTAAGAAAAATCTAGATGGAAAACCAGATCCAACGGAGCTAAAGGATTCTTTACATACTCATACGGATACGGTAAAAACGGAGTATAAGGTTGGCGATAAGGATAATGATACACAGAATATTACTCTGAATCTTACGGGAATGGGTCCTATGAGAATTCAGGTTGGTGCAAATGAAGGACAGGTTATTCAGATAGAAATTCCTTCATTGGGAACAGAGTATCTTGGGGTGGACGGTCTGGATATTACCACAGAGGAAAAGGCGACAGAAGCAATTGATGTGATTACAGAAGCAATTGATTATCTATCCGGTATCCGCTCTAAGGTTGGTGCATATTGTAATCGTATTGAGCATACTGTAACGAATCTGGATGTAACAGAAGAAAATATGACAGCGTCTTATTCCAGAATTATGGACGTTGATATGGCAAAGGAAATGACAGAGTATTCTACCGTGCAGGTATTAGTGGAATCCTCTACTGCAATGTTAGCACAGGCAAATGAAAGACCACAGTCTGTATTG
>JAFQQI010000096.1 GCA_017411305.1 Lachnospiraceae bacterium | reverse complement strand
ATGTATTCCTGTTCCTCTTGATTCCGTTTTTTTGGTTTGCTTCGCTCCTTCCGAATACGACGTTCTAATTGCATTAACATCATTTCTACAGAACTTAACAAATCCGAAACTCGAAATGGTATTGTGATTGTCACGACTCCCTGTGGACAATATGCAATCCCCTCTTGGGATGTCAATAGCAACATCTCAAAATAGTCGGGTAAATTCTCCGCAATTTCATTACAATACATATCCTTGAATCTTCTTGTACAAATTACGATTCCACTATCAAACTGATGAGCCTTTGATAAAATAGAAGTTCCGGTTGTGCAAATCTCTATTCTACCTATTCCACGAGATATTAGCATATCGCTGATTTTTTTCGCATCTTCTATCTTGGGCATTGCCACAATAATAGTACTCATGCGACCACCTCGCTATACTCGATTTAAATATTTACGAACTTCCCAGTCCGTTACCTCTTCCAAATATTCTTTCCACTCTACCTTCTTGGCATCCGTATAAACGGAGAGAAATTCTTTTCCCAAAGTTTCTTCCATCAAAATATCTTTTTTTATCTCATTGATGGCCTCTCGGAGTGTCTCCGGAAGTCTTGAAATTACAGTTCCTTCTTCTTTTAATTCGCGATAGGTTTTACCAGCCGAAATATGCTTTTCGATTCCGTCAAGCCCCGCCGCAATGCATACTGCTGTTGCCAAATATGGATTTGCTGCTGAATCAGGAAAACGGATTTCTACCTTTGTATCCTCTCCCAGTCTGGTATGCAAGCGTAGTAATGCATTCTCATTCTTTTGAGTCCATGAAATTTCCTTCGGCGCATCAAATCCGGTATTGATTCTCTTATAGGAATTCACTAATGGATTTGTAATTGCACACATTCCTTTTGCATGTGTCATAAGACCGCCCATAAACCAATTTGCTTCGTCCCGAATATCCTTGTTGTTCGAATTAAAAATGTTTCTTCCATCTTTATATACAGAAATATTCATATGCATTCCCGAACCCGCCACACCTTTCTTCGGTTTTGGCATAAAAGTGGCATGAAGTCCAAAACGTCTTGCAATCGAACGGACTGCACTTCGGAATGTAACTACAGAATCTGCACTGATAAGTGCCTCTGCCTCACGAAAATCAATTTCCTGCTGACCTGGTGCGCTTTCGTGATGAGAAGATTCTACCTGAAATCCCATTTGTTCCAAAGTCAGAACCATATCACGCCTTGGATTTTCCCCGAGATCAAGCGGTCCGACCGACATATAGCCTGCCACTTCATGTGTAAGGGTAGTCGGAATCGCATCTTCATCGGCATGGAAGAGAAAAAATTCGCATTCCGGATCCACATAAAATTCATACCCTTTTTCTTTTGCTTTATCCAATACATTCTTTAAAATCACTCTTGGGCTCAAGTTACATGGTGTTCCATCCTCACAATGAATATCACAGAGAAGTCTGGCGACCTTCCCTTGCTGTGGTCGCCAAGGCAATACAACAAAACTATCCAAATCCGGATATAAGTACAAATCCTCTTCACTAGATTTGAATCCGTCAAATAATGCAGAACCCTCAAATACATATTTGTTTTCTAAAACCCTGCTAAGCTGATTGGCTGTTACGGCAACATTTTTCAAATTTCCAAACATATCCGTAAACTGTAAGCGGATAAATTCCACGTCTTCCTGTCCCACTAATTCCAAAATCTCTTTCTTCGTCATAACTTCGCACTCCTTTTAAAGATTGGTGTATCCCATCAGGGAAGCGTCCACTTCTTTTGCAACGCCTCTGCCTTCTGCAATCGCCCATACAACCAGTGACTGACCTCTATGCATGTCTCCTGCTGTAAATACACCTTTTACATTTGTTT
>JAFQQI010000095.1 GCA_017411305.1 Lachnospiraceae bacterium | reverse complement strand
TCATAGCCTTGCGCCTTACGCTGTCTAAGTTCTACCCGAATCGTATCCAAAAGTGCCTGGCTACTCATCGGCTCTACAATTCCGCTTGTTCCTAGAATTGAAATGCCTCCCACAATTCCTAAACGTGGATTAAAAGTCTGCTCTGCAAGCTTTTCACCACCCGGAACATAAATCTCAACCCGCAGCCCCCCTTTATAATCCGTGAGATTACAAACCTCCATTACTTCTTTCTCAATCATTTCTCTGGGAACATGATTGATTGCTGCATTCCCTATTGGTTGGTCTAGTCCCGGCTTTGTTACTCTGCCAACACCAATACCACCATCAATCTGAATTTTAGCTTCCATTACATCTGAAAATGACACCTTTGCATAAATCAACGCTCCCGACGTAATATCCGGGTCATCTCCACCATCCTTTTGTACGGCACAGCTTACCTCACGCTCCTTACGATTAATCTCAAAAAGTTCTGCTGTATAAGGAATTCCTTTTGGTGTTTCTATGGTAATCTTCGTCTTTTTCCCACCTGTCAAAAGCATATATGCTGCTGCCTTTGCCGCTGCTGCCGCACAGCTTCCTGTCGTAAAACCATACCGCATAATTCGCATCCCTTTCCTCATTTGCAAATTTGTACAACGTACAAATTTGTTAATTGAAAAATCTTCCATATATGGATTTTTCAATTTTACCTCATAATCTCATACAAAAGTGCATTACAAATTGCTGCCGCTATATTACTGCCGCCCTTTCTTCCACGATTTACAATATAAGGAATCTCCGTTTCCAATATCAGCTCCTTTGCTGCCTCAACGTTCACAAAACCAACCGGTACCCCAATAATAAACGCCGGGCGCCAATCACTTGTCTGTATCATTTCATATAACTGAATCAGTGCAGTCGGTGCATTTCCGACCGCAAAAATAACAGGCTTTTGAATGCTTTTTGCCTTTTCCATACTGACCGTGGCACGAGTTACCTTACGCTCTTTGGCGATCTGTGCCACATCTTCATCTGCCATAAAGCAATGCGCCTGACCACCTAATCTTGCCAGTATCTTCTTATTAATTCCTGCTAATGTCATATTCGTATCTGTTACAATATCTGCTCCCTGACTCAAAAGCTCCTTTGCAATAGCTACTGCATTCTTGGAATACGTTAAGGTATCTGCATACTCAAAATCCGCACTGGTATGTATCACTCGCTTTGTTACCATTTCCTCATCCTTTGGCAACACAATATTTCGTTGCTGTAGCTCTTCTGAAATAATAGCAAAGCTCCTTTTTTCGATTTCTTCCGGCAATATAAATTCTATTGTTTTCATAGAATCTCTCCTATCCTAGTTAATAACTGTTGATTTTCTTCTCTTTTTTTAATCGCAATCCGATAATAGCCCTTGGAAAGCCCACGAAAATTACTACAATCCCGAATCAAAATTCCTTTTTCCAAGAGTTTCTCATACAATGGCGCTTCGGTGTAAACCAAAAGGAAATTAGCCACATATGGATATACCTGCAATCCCATGCGTTCCAGCTCCTGCGCCAAAAAGCGTCCCTCTGCTTCTACATACTCTCGAGTCTGATTGATAAAGTCCTTTTCTCTTGCACAAGCAATTCCTGCCTTCTGTGCAAAAGTGGAAAGGTTCCACTCCGGCAATTGCCTTTCTATGCGTTTCAAAAGTTTTTCATCACCATTGATTAAGTAACCAATTCTCACACCCGGAATCGAAAAAATCTTCGTAAATGCACGTACCCATATTACATTCGGAAATTCCACATACCTTGTCAGTAATGATACCTCTTGTCCACAAAAATCAGCAAAACATTCATCTAAAATCACATAAATGCCTTGTTTTCGGCAATGTAAAAACAGCCTCTCCATCCATTCCTCCGGAACAATGCCACCAACCGGATTGTTTGGATTGGCAAGAAACAATACATCAACGCTTTCATCAAGATTTTGAAAAAGCTCTTCCTCCATACCAAATACTTCTTCCTCAGAAGCTAAATGCTGCATTTCATAATAACAAATTTCACTCTCACAAGCCTTTGCTGCATGTTCATATCCATAAAAGGACGGAATTGGAATCACTGTCTTCTTAGGCTTTAATGTATGTACGATTGCCATAAAAAGCTCTGAAGCTCCATTTCCAAACAGAATATGCTCCGATAATACTTGATGTAACTTCCCTACCTCAATCTTTAATTCCTGTTGTCTGATATCCGGATATTGATTGCAGACTTCTATCGCTTCTAATAATGCTTGCTTTACACCTTCCGGCATACCAAGAGGATTTACATTCACAGAAAAATCCAAAGTCACCGAATTTCGATAAATATCACCGCCATGTACCATATTCATTTCTGTCATCTCCTCTTTCCGCTTGCAAATAAACACCTTACATATCACTATCTACATAATGTCCATCCTAAATATAATAGAAAAATACACACACCTTCACAAAAACATGCGGTTGCATACATCAACCTGTTTATCCGTCTAATATCCTCATATACAACCTTTCGTGTCTCGTCACCAATATATGGTTTTTCTACTATTTTCCCAAAATAACTCGCATTTCCCGCAAGCTGTATACCAAGTGCTCCTGCACAAACTGATTCTGTTTGTGCTGAATTGGGACTGGCATGTTTCCTGTTATCACGCTTATAAATGCGATATGCCTGTTTTCCGCTAAACTCCTTTCCCATTACAAAAGATACTCCAATCATCAAATAAGCACTGATCCTTGCCGGAATATAATTCATTACATCATCCAGCTTTGCCGCAACTCTCCCAAAATGTAAATATCGCTGATTCTTGTAGCCAACCATAGAATCCATCGTATTTACTGCTTTATAGAAAAATCCCAGAACCGGTCCCCCTAATGCTGTATATAGCATAGGTGCAATTACACCATCTGAGGTATTTTCAGCTACCGTTTCAATAGTCGCCTTTGCCACTCCTGTTTCATCTAACACAGAGGTATCACGTCCTACAATCATAGATACCGCTTTTCTTGATGCCTCTAAATCCTGCTTTTTCAAACAGTCATACACCTTCATGCTCTCTACTTTCAGGCATTTTGCTGCCAGTATCTGATACGTCATGACTGCCTCTACTACTACTCCTACATACGGATGTATTCCGTATGCACCAGCAAGAATCAGCGCAGTTACGATAACCGTGATAAGTAGCACATGCATAACCAGCCATTTTCCATTCTTTAATTCTTTTTCCGTATCTCGTCTGTCTTCCGCAATCTCTTCTGTTTTCTTCCCAAGCAAACGTCCCTCTAACCAGCTAATCAGATTCCCGATTGCCCGAATCGGATGTGGTAACCAATATGGGTCACCAAAAAGCATATCTAAAATAAATCCTACAATAAATGCAATAATGTGATACTCCATGTTTTTCCTCTCTCTAATGTCAGACTGCACACAAAGCCTTCCCCATTTTTAACCTGATAATCAAAGTATTCACCGCCACAAATACTGCTTAATAAAGCCATAATAGTTCCTCCATGAACAACTGCTGCAACATTCTCTATCTTTCTATCCGCCATTTCTTCATACAGGCTCTGTATGAACTTGTCCATTCCCTGCATGCACCGCCTAATAAACATCTCTCTACTCTCTCCATTCGGAAACGGCATAGTTCCATTACAGTCTATCCATGTCTGATAGCGTTCATCATGCTGCAATTCCGTATAATTTTTCCCTTCAAAGTCTCCAAAATCCATTTCCGTCCATTCCGGAATCTCTCTTGTTGTTACCGTAGCATAGAGAAGCTGTGCTGTTTCTTTACATCGTTTCATCGGACTGATAAAAACCATATCAGCCTTTGGATATTTCCCCTGTTTTTCATATTGTAGTAGATTTTCCTTTCCTTCTATGGAAAGTGTTTCATCCGTTCTTCCTAAGTAGCGGTGCTCCTTATTGGCAGCTGTTTCTCCATGCCGAATCAGGATAAGCTTTATTTGATTTTCTGTCCGATTCCACATATCACTCTCTCCACGCTCTCTGCCTTCTTGGCAAGTTCAATCAAACATCTCCCTAACCGTTCCCGATATTCACGCTCGAACGGTTCCATTGGTACAATTCCATTTCCTACTTCATCACTTATGATGATACAATTGGGATTGTTTTCCAGAAATTCCTCTAACATAAGGTCTGGGTTCCTGCCCTTTTCCAAGCAACCTTTCACCCACTTATGAAAATGATTTATAACAACGTTTTTTTGTGACATTGTTGTCATTTCCATTGTTCCATCTAGTACAACAGCTTCCTGTATGCCATACCGTTCCATCACATAAGAAAATTTTCCCTGTGCATAGCCACCTATTACTAATCTCATCTCATTACTCCTACTTTTGCTATTTCTTCCACATACAAACACTGTCTAAGCGTTATATTCCAAGAACCTGTAACACTGCAACTGCAACCATCATACAGCCCTCACAAAGAACGACAAAATATCCTGCAGTATCTCCGGTAATACCACCTAATTCCTTTTTGGTTCGGAAATAATAATACACAAAGACAACAATCGCTGTCTCCCCGACAAACACACCATATATGCATGATTGGTATAACATAAATGCCATACAGACAATTCCCTGTAATAACAGAGCCATAATCACTATTTTTTTCTGAGAACTGTCGGCAAATAAAAACAACATACCTTCTTTTTTGGCTGTCGGAAACATTACTACTGCAAGACCACTTAGCACTCTCGCCAAAAAGAAACCTGCTCCTACCACTACCAAAGCCCTTATATCTTCAATCTCCGAAAATGCTCCTATGTATATCAGTGCATATAATCCCAGCATGATTACGGAAAATGCCCCTATATGAGAATCCTTTAATATTTCCAGTTTACGCTCTCGTTGCTGATAGGAATGAAAGGCATCCATCGTATCCATAAAGCCATCTACATGAAAACCACCTGTAACCATTAGAGGAATGGCAGCTCCTATGCACGAATAGCATAATGTCCCTATTTCCCAGTTATGAGATATCATGCCCCAACCATATAGTAATGCACCTATCACAGCCCCTATCCACGGAAAAAAGCAAAGGACATATCTCATATCCTCTTCCTCCCATGTAAACTGTGGCATCGGAATAGCTGAATATAGTGAAAAGGCAATCACTAATGCTTTTAATACTTTCATGTATCTCATCCTTTCATAATAAGCGGAATACCAACTACTACCTCAATAACCTTATCTGCTCTCTTCGCAAGCAGCTCATTGATTCTTCCCATTGCTGCCAGATATTCCATCGTTGTATCATCGTAAGAAATCCCATCCTCAAATACATTGTTGGTAACAATCACCAACTCCGTCACATTCTCTTGCAATGTATGAATTTCTCTTATGATTTTTTCCACAACCTCGTTCTTTTTCTTTGAAGCTTCTCCACCAAACATCTCATTTGCTACCAGATTCGACATACATTCAAGCAATACCACTTTTTCTCCGTACTCCATCTTCCTTACTGCCATGTCTATATCTACAGGCTGTTCTATGGTAAGAAAACCTTTTCCCTGTCGCAAATTTCTATGACGATTTATTTTCTTCTGTCCTTCCTCATCATAGACCTGCATGGTTGCCAAATAATATTTTTGTTTTCCTTCAGAAACGGACATGATATAGTTCTCTGCATACTCCGACTTTCCACTACCGCTTCCACCTATGATTATTGTTATCATCTCATTCTACTCTTTTATACTGTTCTACTTCGATTTCTTCAAAGGTACTACTCTCCTGATAAACCGCCATTGCCATATCCAATAACGAAAACATCATTACTGCGCCTGTCCCCTCACCTAGCGCAAGCCCTGCATAGATTACCGGCTTTAAATCAAGGGCCTTGGTGAGCCTATGAATCGCCGGCTCTTTTCCCATATGCGAAGGAACCAGATAATCCTTTACTCCGGGCAACAGCTTCTCCGCAACCAAGGCTGCAATTAGACTAATCACTCCATCTAATACAATCGGAACATGATACATGGCACCACCGATACAAACACCCACAAGCCCTGCTATATCAAGTCCTCCAACAGTACTCAGAATCCTTAGCGTATCTGCTCCTCGTAACTGATACTTCTCAATCGCTTCTCTTATTACCTGTCGTTTCTTGGTAAGCCCACTGTCACTTAAGCCTGCACCTCGTCCAGTCAACTCTGCCACCTCGCAGTCAAGTATGGCTGTCGCAATGGCACTGCTTGTCGTTGTATTTCCAATTCCCATTTCTCCGGTTGCAAGAAGTTGGTAGCCTTTCTCCTTGCAAGCTGCTACAACCTCTATTCCTGTAAAGATTGCTTGAATGGTTTCTTCTTCCGTCATTGCAGGTTCTTTTCTGAAATTTGCTGTTCCATAACGAATCTTTCTTTGTACCATTCCGTCTATCAGGTCTTTTTGATTGATTCCTATATCAACCGGAATCGTATCAACACCCAATACTGCTGCCATTTTTCCAACCGAAGACTGTCTGTGTACCATATTCCTTGCTACTGCAGCCGTTACCTCCTGTCCTGATTGGCTGACTCCTTCTTCCACAATGCCATTGTCCGCACACATGATAATTACTGCTTTTTTCGTAATATCAAGCTTCGTTGTTCCGGTAATTGCGCCTATCTGTGCAAACAACCTCTCAAACTCTCCCATACTATCAAGTGGCTTTGCAATACTGTCCCACTTTTTCTGTACTTTCTCATACCATTCTTCCGATGGCTTTTCTATTCTAATGGAGTACAATTCCTCTCTCGTATATTTATTCCATCTGCGCTTCTCGAAGCATTCCATAGATTTCCTCCATATTCAGATACTCACGCAAGGTATCTGCAAGCTTATCATACTGTGACTCTTTGAAGCTCTGATAATCCATATGAGTCAACGTTTCCATACTGATTCCTTTTTTCCTTGCAAGTGCCTCAACCATAACCGAAGCAATATTTCCACAGTCAAACAGACCATGGACATAAGAACCGTATATATTTTCTCTTTCTCCATTTACGACTGTCTTTTCACCTATCATCTCTGAAAAGCCTTCCGCATACTGTGTCCTTCCCATGTGAATCTCATAGCCTGTATAGCTCCTGCCTGACAGCTCTGCAAAAATGCCCGGTATCGTATTGATCACACCATGAACCTGACCTCTCATTTTCTCTTTTTCCAAGGATGTCTCTATTGGCAGCAGTTCCATTCCTCGAATACTTCCGCCCTCTTCCACAGAATCCCTGTCAAAAATCTGATTTCCAAGCATCTGATAACCACCACAAATTCCAAATATCGGTATCTCTTCCGACAGCTTTTTTACTGCGGCTTCCAACCCGTTCTGTCGCATCCACTTCAAATCCCCCATGGTATTCTTACTGCCCGGAAGGAAGATCAGGTCCGGTTGATGAAGCTCCTGTACGGATGTCACATAGCGAACCGAAACTCCCTCTATCTGCTCAAACACATGAAAATCTGTAAAATTCGATATTCGAGGATAACGAATCACCGCAAGATCTATGTTTCCCTTTTCCTTGTGAGAAAAACGTTCTGTCAGACTATCCTCATCCTCCAGCGACAGCTCCATATAAGGAATGACACCGGTAACCGGAATACCACCCTTTTTCTCCAGCATTTCTATTCCCGGATCAAGAATTGACTTATCACCCCTAAATTTGTTAATAATTAAGCCCTTTACTATTGCAAGCTCCTCTTCCTCTAACAGCATCAATGTTCCTAACAGCTGTGCAAACACACCACCTCTGTCAATATCGCCAACTAACAGAACCGGTGCATCCACAAGTCTTGCCATTCCCATATTTACAATGTCATTTTCCTTCAGATTAATCTCCGCAGGACTTCCTGCTCCCTCAATTACAATAATATCAGCAACCTCTTCCAACTTGCGAAATGCTTTTTTTATATCCGGAATCAGCTGTTTCTTATAAGCAAAGTAGTCTCTTGCTTTCATATTTCCAATTACTTCGCCATTGACAATAACCTGCGAACCCACATGATTGGTTGGCTTTAACAAAATAGGATTCATACATACCTGTGGCTTGATACCTGCTGCCTCTGCCTGCATTACCTGTGCTCTTCCCATCTCAAGTCCTTCTTCCGTAATAAAAGAATTCAGAGCCATATTTTGGGATTTAAACGGTGCAACACGATAACCATCCTGCTTAAAAATTCTGCAAAGCCCTGCCACAAGAAGACTTTTTCCTGCATTTGACATGGTTCCCTGCACCATAATAACTTTTGCCATTTCTATTTCACCCTTCCTCTGCCTGACTCCGTTCTAATTTTCTCTGTTTTGAAAAGGGACATAATCTACTTTTATTCCCCACTCTCGTGCACAATGTAACAACTCAGAATTTTCCTTATCCAAAGTTCCAAATTTTTTTCTACAACAAATTACACTTGTACAGGAAGCTAGCTTTTGTCTTGCTCTTTGCAATGCATCCTCTGAAATCGGTTCAAAGCTTTGCGAACAGATGACCTCCGACGCTAGTGCCTTTGCCACCGGATAGTCTACATCATTCTCAAATAAAATACCTGTTATAAAAGCAATTCCTTGTCGTTGTAAACTACGATACACATTTCTTCCTGTACCACCTCCTGCAATAACAAAGACCTTGGCTTCTTTCTTTGGAGCTTCCAGCTCCATGCTTCCATTTTCTTCGTCAAAGCTTCCCGATGCTATGGAAAAGAGCTCCACAATATAGCCTGGTGCAAAGATTTCCTCCGGTTTTCCAAAGCGATCCACATACTCTCCACGAATGCAAAGTATCTTATCCGAAACTCTTGCTGCCAGTTCCAGTTCATGTAGTGACATGATTACCGTCAATCCCTTTTTTCTCTGCATTTCCTGTAAAATAGATAAAAATTCCAATTTATACTTTACATCCAGATAAGATGTAGGTTCATCCAGAATAATAATTTCCGGCTCCTGACATATAGCTCTTGCAAGCATAACTCGCTGTCTTTGTCCATCACTAATCTCACCAAAATCCTTGTCCTTAATTTCTGTTATATGCACTAACTCCATCGCTTCTTTGATGATTTCATAATCCTCTTTTGACAGAATCCCAAAACGACCTGTATACGGATATCTTCCTGTTGCAACCACATCCTCACAGGTCATCATTTCTGTTTTGATTTTATCCGTCAAAACAACTGCCATTTTCTGCGACAATTTTGTTCCTGACATTCGTGTCATATCTTCTTTGTCCAGATATACTACACCGCTTATCATTTCAAGCTGTCTTGCTATACTTTTCAAAACGGTAGATTTTCCTGCACCGTTTGGTCCTATCAGAGTTAAGATTTCTCCCTTTTTCAAACCAATCTCAATATCCTTAATCAAAGGACGTTTATGATAACCAACACACATCTGTCTGGTTTCAAAATAGTAGTCCATTAAATCGTCCTTTCTTTTCTACGTTTTATCATAATCCACAATACAACCGGTGCTCCAAACACTGCAGTTACGGTACTGATACTTAATTCCGTAGGTGCTAACAGATTTCTTGCAAGCAAATCACAGAACAAACAGAACACACTTCCTCCAAGAAAGCATGCTGGAATCATAAGAATCGGTTTTGTTGTCTTCATCAGACTTTTTACCAAATGTGGTGCTGCAACTCCCACAAAAGAAATCGGTCCTGCATAGGCAACAATGCAGGCAGACAGAATACTGGACAATACTACTAGCCAAACACGCAGTCTTGCAATATTCACTCCCATATTCTGAGCATAGGCTTCTCCTAACTGATACGCACTTAACGGTTTTGACAACAGAAAAACAGCGCCAAAGGTCACTGCCGTAATTACCGACATAACCATTACCTGTTCCCACGTCATTCCCGAAAAGCTTCCTCTTGACCAGTTATGAAGATTAACAATATCCGCATCATTGGCAAAGGTTACTACAAGCTCCGTTATTGCAGAACAGATGTATCCAATCATAACACCACTGACAACCAGCATAGACATACTATTTACTTTGCGTGACATAAGAAGCACAAAGCCCATGGATAACATAGCTCCGAAAAAGGCTGCAATAATCATAGTTAATGATGTAACCTTTATTGCTCTTCCCATCATAAATACCATGACAAGTGCTACTATCATTTTGGCCCCTGATGAGATGCCAAGAACGAATGGACCAGCAATCGGATTATGAAAAAATGTCTGTAATAAATATCCTGCAAGTGCTAGCGCCCCACCGAGAATCATCGCTGCAAGTGCCCTTGGCAAGCGAATCTCCCATAAAATGGTAACTACTGTTTTGCTAATCTCTTTTCCCGTAACTGCTTTTCCTATATCAGACAGAGAAATCTTTACACTACCAATGCAAACATTCAAAATACAAAATATGACTACGCCTATTGTTAATAATATAAATGCAAAAATGCATCTCGCCTTCCTGTCTTTTTGCATATTAATTCTTTCTCCTTCTATTCTAAGCGGAAAAGATATTTCATCTCTTCTTCTTTTTCCTGAAGCATTGTATGAATATCTTCAATCAGATACCCGATTGACATAGACTGCTGATACATATCATTGGTTGTACACCAGACCTTTCCTTCCTGTACCGCCTTAAAATCTTTTAATACTGCACATTTATCTAGAAGCTCGTCTATCGTTGCCACGCCTCCATCAATAGAGCTGTTGTAAATAAGAAAATCTGCATCCTTTGCTCCATTATAAAACTCTTCTATTTGCATATTCATCGTTGAACGCTTTGATTCCGGGTCTCCAAGATTCTCAAAAATATAACTGCCTCCTGCAAGCTCAATCATTTTAGGCACATAGTCCGAAGATTGACGTACCTGTACCAGTCCATTCGATGTAACAAAAAAGAAAGCTACTGTTTTATCTGTCTTCTCATCGGTAGCTACCTTTTCTAAAATAGCTACCTGATTCTGAAATACCTGCTCTGCTTCTGCTTCCTTTCCAAGCAATGCTCCAAAGAACTTAATCCATTCCACTCTTCCAAGCGGATGTGATTCATAACTTGAATACTCTATCATAACTGGAATTCCAAAATCCTCAAGCTTCTCCATTACCTCCGGTGAATGGGAAATCATCATATTTTCAATAGCAAGAGTACAATTTCCAGCTACCATTAATTCATAATCCGGCTTGTTATATTTCCCGGCATAGACCATATCTCCTCTTGCCATTGCTTCCTTGGCTTCTTCCACATACCAATTTTCTTCCTTCTGTCCAGAAAAGGTTATGGTATCTAGCCCGTCTAACTCACAAAACATATCCATAACCGAAGACGCTACCAGATAGAGATCTTTGATTGGACGCTGCAATACTACAACATCCTCTTCTAAGTCTTCCGGTACCTTCTTTCCCTCTGGTACAATCAGAAACTTTCTATTATCCATGATTGTCGTAAGGAGTGTATAACCGCCTGTGTAATAATCCACCTTAAAATTCTCCGCATAATCCAACTCCATACTACTTTCATATTCAAATTCCGCTGTTTCTTCTGTACTTTCTTCCTCTCTTGTTTCCATTTTCACAGCTTCTATTGCAGTAGTGGATTCCATCTCTATTCCTGCAACAGGCTCAGAATCGGAAGAAGGACTGCCGCAGCTACAAAGCCCAAGCAGTCCTATTAATAACAAGAAACCTATGTTTGTCATCCTTTTTCTTCCTACCATACCTAATACCTCTTATTTTTGCGGTTCATTTTATTCTACCGTTTCCATAGTATTAGAATGGAATGTGATTGCATACTCAATTTCATGTGGTTTGCTCATTGCTACGGTATCTCCGATTACGTCCATCGCTTCATCAAACACTACTACTGGAATTTCAAATACGGAATCCCCTTCTGTATTAACTGGTAAATACTTTTCTCCACCTACCAGCATATAATCATAATTAGGACTGTTCCACTGAACCGTTGCCATTACCTTATCACCCTTTACAGTAATGGTTGCTGGCGAAAGAATCTCCGCTTTTCCACTTCCACCTTCAAAGGTAATGTCAATGGTATATGTACCATCTGCCACTGCAACCTCTTTTGTGATTGTTGCTTCTTCTGCTTCGGTAGCTTCTGCCTGAATGCTGGAAGAAAGGAATGTCAATTGACGATCATACCACTCTTCCTTCTTCTTACTAAATGCGGCACAGTCGATTGGCTGATCTAATGTTGCTACCGGAATCGTATAAGTATACGCACCATTCTCATCCTCTACAAAAGCAATACAATCTTCTTCTGCTGCAGCTGCTGCCTGCTCACCGGTTCCCATATAAAGCTTGGTATATCCGGTTCCACCTAACGTGATTACTGCTGTCATGCTACCGTCTGCAACAGTAAGCTCTGCCTTTTCAATATTAAACATAGAAGAGCTTGATTCTGCTTGAATCGCATAGGTTCCATCTGTCAGCTCCCCTGCAAAAGACTGTTCCTCTTCTACCACGCCTTCAAAAGCAACACCTGCATTAACAGCTTCCTGTAAATGTGCTACATAGATATCCTGAATTGCCGGAATCTGTCCGAGACCTTCCAATACACAAGTAACCTCATAACCTTCCTGTGTCAGAATACTCTTCCATGAATCCGCCTCATCACTTGCCATATCATTATTTGCATGGTCTCCTGCAACTACCATTAATGGTAACAAAGTAACCTTCTTGTAGGTTCCCTTTGCTTTTAAAGCTGCAACCACATCATCTAAAGATGGTGCTGCTTCTACGGTACCTACATAATAGTTCTCATAACCACCTGATGTCAGCTTGTCCTGAAGTTTCACATATACAGCATTAGAATCCGCTTCTGTTCCATGTCCCATAAAACAGATAGCTGTTTCACCATCATCATAAGAAGCAGCCTTCTCTGTAATTGCCTTTACTACTGCATCAAAATCTCCATCACCGCTTAACAATGGCTCAGCAAGTATCATCTTATCAAATTTATCTACATAAGCAGTTAATTTCTTTGCAAGATCATGGTATTCAAAACCATTCATCAAATGAGTTGGCTGTACGATTAATTCCTTTATACCATCTGCTACTGCTCTGTCCAATGCTTCTGTTACATTGTCAATTACTAATTCATCTCGTTCCTTTAGTACATCAATAATAATCTGACTTGTAAAAGCTCTACGCACTTCATATTCCGGAAATGCCTTTGCAATGGCTTCTTCAATTGCGCCAATGGTAATATCACGACTGTCATTAAAGCTTGTTCCGAAACTTACAGCTAAAATAACTTTCTCAGTTGCTGTTTCCTCTGCAGTATTTTCTTCTACTACTGTCTCATTTACTGTTGTCTCTTCCACAACACTATTTGCTGTTTCTGCTACTGTCTCCTGCTTGCTTCCACAGCCACCTAAGCAACCTACACCTAATACTACTGCAAGCAACACTGCTAATTGTTTCTTCATACTTTCCTCGTTTCTGCTGTCTCCAGCGCTTTGTATATTTCATCAAATATGCAACTGTCTACAGAAACGTAAAAATAGTGCGTGCCAGCGCACGCACCTTGGCAAGAATTTCTTACGAAATTCTTGTTTAATGCACACTACGCTACAGCAATTTCCTATTCCATAAAAAAGTGTTTGCTCAGCAGCAAACACTAGCAAGAATTTCTGCCGAAATTCTTGTTTAACGCCTACTACATTTCGAGCACTTTCCTAACGAAAAAAACCCTTTTCCTAGTAACAGGTAAAGGGTTTGCACTCAAAAGAAAACCATAGAAAGAATGTTTTTCTACAATTCATGTACAACCAATTACTCGTGGCTTGAAACTTCCGT
>JAFQQI010000094.1 GCA_017411305.1 Lachnospiraceae bacterium | reverse complement strand
GAGCATCAACCAGACGATGCGGATCAAGAAGATGGCTGACCAGCTCTTTGAATATTTTCTGGTATACGCCACCGACTGGGAAGACGACGATATGGAAACCATGGATGCAGATCCGCTGTTCCAGCAGATCCTGGAGGATTACGCCTATTCTCTGGAAAGCAGTGGCATGAACGTGAAATTACAGTTTACCCCGGTATCCGGTCAGATTCAGGTCACCCTCCCACTGCTGCAACGAGCATTGGATAATCTGTATTCCAACCTGACGAAATACGCTGACCCGGAAACTGCCATCTGCATCTGTTATGAAAGAAAGAATGACCATTTGCAGCTTTCTGTTTCCAACGGTATCCGTACCGGGCAAAATAACGCAGAAAGCACCAGCATCGGACTGAATACCTGCCGCAGAATTATGCAACATCATGGTGGTACCTTTGAATCTTCTGAAAATGCCGGTATTTTCTCTGTGTCTTTGACCATTCCCCTACAACCATAAAAATAAGCCGCTGTTTTCTCGGTAATGAGAAAACAGCGGCTTATTTGCTTATAATATGCCATAATTAAGAAAAGGAGAAATTGAAAGAGAATAAATTAACATGTTTCTGATTATATTCAGCTGTGTATTCATCTTCAGCAGTTCTTTCTTGGTGAAGGTGACGTTGCCCATACCCGGCATACCGGAAAATGGATTCATTGATTCTATAATTCGTCCAAATAGAATTTTATCATCTTTGCGATGCTAATAAAAACGGATTATCAATGGCAGGTAATTCCTTAATAGGTCTTGCAATAAATTACAATCATAAGGTATAATCAAACAAAGAAAGAAGGTGACTATATGCCATACCGATTCAGAGAAGCCCGCCTGCAGGCCGGCCTGACAACTGTTCAATTGGCTCAGAAAATGGGTCTGACGCAGGCTGCTGTTAGCCAATGGGAATCCGGCAAGAAAGTGCCCGGCATAGAAACAATATCTCGACTCGCAGATCTGTATGGTGTGACGGTAGATAATCTTCTGGGGCGCGATACCGGTCCTGGCAATGTGGTGCTACCTACAGAAAAATTGGACACCTCTACCCTACCCATTCTCCATGGTAAGCCCGTCTGGGATTCCGTGCACGGTTGGGGCGTTGTAAATGCTATCCGAAAGAATGTTGTTTTTATGGAGGGACAAGCAGTTCCCTTTGAGGAACTCCAAAACCCGAAGGTACTTCCTCCCGCATTTACCGTAGGGTATCATCCTTATGGAACACCTGTAGCACATGAGAATTTGAAATATTACACACAGCTCTGGATCGAACCAATTCTCCCAGACTCATTTTCGCGTGATGAATTACGTGGCTGGTATAAGATTCATGCTTTCTATGCTGAAAATGAGTATGGCACAAGGTTCCTGTTTGATTCCTATGGATCCAAATGGCTTGCTTTCGAACAAAAACTATAACGAAAGGCGTCAGTGAAGATAATCACTGACGCCCTTACTCTCTCATCTTGTTATTCCCATTCTTCTCGAAGAATAGCATACTGAGCAATATCACAAATTCCCTGGTTATTTCGATCAGATGCACGGCTTGTACCTTCATACTTCATGCCGCACTTTTTCATAACACCACCAGAATGGGGGTTGTTGATGTCATGTTTGGCTTCAATCCTATTCATCCCAACTTCTGTAAACAGGAACCGCATTACAGCTGTCAGAGCCTCGGTCATGATGCCCTTATGCCACCAAGATTGGCCAATACAATAACCTATTTCAGCCTCTGCAATATCATCCCGATGATGGACAACGCTTATAGAACCGATAGGCTCCCCAATTTCTTTCAGTTCAATCATCCACTGATAGAAATCAAGCTTCTCATATTCTTTGATCCATATATCCAGAATGGTATATGCACTATCAATGCTCTGATAGGTAGGCCAGGTCAAAAACTTGGTAACCTCCGGATCAGAAGCCCAATTGCGGAACATCGGTTCTGCATCTGTCATCTGTGCCATTCTTAGAATGAGTCTGGGTGTTTCAATCAACTGTGTTCCTTTGTGTTTCATTTTTCTTTCCTCCCATCAACAATAAAAACAGTGCAAGCTGAAACTTTCATTTCGGCTTGCACTGCATCTTTTCTATAATCCTTGCTATAAGGTTAATCTAAAAAAGAGTATGACAATGTAAGCCCGACGTTATGCTTAGGCATAACCATGGCGGACTTGTTATTTACTACATTAAAGAAATAACGATGCATTGTCAGTTCTCCTTT
>JAFQQI010000014.1 GCA_017411305.1 Lachnospiraceae bacterium | reverse complement strand
CGGCGCGAGAATGTGCTTTGCACATTCTTTGTTCTAAAAGATATTAGTTCTGAATGTCATTTTCATCAAATGGATCACCACATTCTGGACAGAACTTAGGTGGATGTGCCGGATCATCCGGTTCCCAATTACATTTGTCACACTTATAAAGTAATGCAGAAGCAGGTTTTTTTGTTCCGCATTCCGTACAGAATTTTCCTTTGTTGGTTGTTTTACAGCTTGGACATTCCCAACCATCAGAAACAACAGGAGCTGGCTTTGGCTGACCACATTCCATGCAGAATTTACCTGTGTTATCATTTCCACAAGTGCATTTCCAGGTATTTTCATTATTTAAAGAGGTATCAGGTGTAGGAGCTTTGGAAGTAGCTTCATTTTCCTGTTCCTGTTGTGCAGCGTAGTTTTGTGACATAGGGGTAACTGGTGGAATACCCATTCCGTTATTAACCATATTGCCATAGCCAGTGTTTGCACCAGCCATATTTGCCATATTCATGCCTGCAAATGCCATCATTGGACCTGTGCTTTCATTAGCAGCAGCACTCTTTAATGCCTCTGCTTGAGCAAGACCAAGCTTTGCACCTAGCATACTGGAATTAGTATAAACGGCAGTTTGCTGAATATCCTTGATTCTCTCTAAGTCCTCAGGTGGAATATCAATGCTGTTAAAGGAAAGTGTAACAAGGAAAAGACCACGATTCATTCTCCAAATAGTATCGAGACTTTCCATAACTTTTCTTCTTACTTCCTCAGAATGAAGCCCAATTTCGCTGTAACGGACACCTTTTGCTCCTACCGCAGTAAAGGCAGGAATCATGCCATTTAACAATTCTTCTCTTAACTGATTGCTAATTTGGGCTTTGTTATAGTTACCAGTCATATTTCCTGACACATTGCGATAAAACAAGATAGGATCCTGAATACGGAAAGTGTAGGAACCGTGACAACGAATACTTAAATCAAAGTCAATACCGGTTCTCTGGTCGATAACACGAAACGGAAGAGGATTACTGGTTCCGAATTTGTTGTCCATAATTTCTTTGGTATTTACATAGTAAACTCTCTGGTCAGTTGGAATTTCACCACCATGTGCAAAGCGTTTACCAAACTGTTTGAAACTTTCAAGAATACCCTTTCCCAGTCCACCTGCAAAAATAGATGACTCTGTAGATGCGTTATAAGTATAGACACCAGCTTCAGCACAGACTTCGGCAATAGCCCCCTGTGATACGATTAAAGCACATTGGCCATCGTTGACAACAATACCAGAGCCGTTACTTATTACGTTATCACTTGCATGGTTGGAAGAATGCTTCGTGTTTTTCTTAGAACCTTTTGTTAGTAATACGTCAGATGAAAGTGAGTCACAGTAGAAATATTCCAAATACTGGTCTGCAAGCTCACTGGAAACTGCACTTGCAAATACTTTAATTAATCCCATTTTTTCCCTCCAATTTGCTCTCTTAAATTATATAATCAACTGCTATAAAAAAGATTATTGGTTCTGACAGTTGATTATATAATATAGATACATTCTATCTTCTATTAAAGGATCTGTCTAGCAAAATATATGCCTTTTGAGTGAAAACGATTGGAAAAATAAGCGGAATGGTAGTGGAAAACCATGCGCATAAATTGAGATGCCTTTAGATAAAAAAGCACAGAAAAAGTGCCATATCTTGGTTTGTTTGGTGACATAAAATAAATAATAACTAAAATGTTTTAAATTTGAGTAAAAGTTATTATTGCACCATGAGTAAGATATTGATATAATTAAAGTAACTGTTTGGTAGGCATCTGCATCAATTGTGGTTGCCGCTAGAAAGATGACTTGGGAGGTTACTAAGATGGGACGTGACGTGAACGCAATGAAGAACGCTATTGTAAGCGGAAAAACAGCACTTGGCATTGAGTTTGGTTCTACCAGAATTAAGGCAGTGCTTGTAGATGAAAAAAATGAAGTAATTGCAATAGGAACACATGACTGGGAAAATCAGTTGGTAGATAATATCTGGACATACAGTCTTGATGCAATCTGGAAGGGGTTACAGGATTGCTATGCTGATATGGCACAAAATGTTGAGAAGGAATATGGGGTAACAATTGAAACTATCGGATCCATCGGATTTAGTGCCATGATGCATGGTTATATGGCATTTAATAAGCAAGGTGAGCTGTTAGTTCCTTTCAGAACATGGAGAAATACGATTACACAGGCGGCAAGTGAGAAATTGACAGAAGTATTCCATTTCCATATCCCACAGCGTTGGAGCATTGCACATCTGTATCAGGCAATTTTAAATGGAGAAGAGCATGTAAAGGATGTGACCTTCTTTACTACTTTAGCAGGATATATTCACTGGCAGTTATCAGGAAACAAGGTGCTTGGCGTAGGTGAGGCTTCCGGTATGTTCCCTATTGATGTTGCTACAAAAGATTTTGATAAAAAGATGATTGCACAGTTCGATGAACTTGTTACAGATAAGGGATTTGCATGGAAGCTTGCTGACATTATGCCAAAGGTATTGGTTGCAGGTGAAAAAGCAGGCGTATTAACAGATGAAGGAGCTAAACTTCTTGATGTTTCCGGCAAGTTAAAGGGAGGTATTCCAATGTGTCCTCCTGAGGGTGATGCGGGAACTGGTATGACAGCAACCAATAGTGTTGCACAGCGTACAGGTAATGTTTCTGCCGGTACTTCTGTATTTATTATGGCAGTATTGGAGAAGGAATTATCTAAGGCTTATGATGAGCTTGACCTTGTAACAACTCCGGATGGAAGCTTAGTTGCTATGGTTCATTGCAATAACTGTACTTCTGACCTAAATGCATGGGTTAATATCTTCAAAGAGTTCCAGGAAGCTATGGGAATGAAGGTAGATATGAATGAGCTATATGGCACTTTATATAGAAAGGCATTAGAGGGAGACGCTGATTGTGGTGGGCTTCTTGCATACAACTATTTCTCTGGTGAGCATATTACTGGCTTTGAAGAAGGTAGACCATTATTTGTTCGTACATCGGATTCCAAGTTTAATCTTGCAAACTTCATGCGTGTAAATCTTTACACAGCACTTGGTGCTTTAAAGGTTGGTATGGATATTCTCTTCAAGGAAGAAAAAGTAACCTTAGACGAGATTATGGGACATGGCGGCCTCTTTAAGACAGAGGGAGTTGGTCAGCGAATTATGGCAGCAGCAGCCAATACTCCAGTAGCGGTTATGAAGACAGCAGGAGAAGGCGGTGCTTGGGGTATCGCTATTCTTGCAAATTATATGGCTCAGAAGGCTACGGATGAATCATTAAGCGATTATCTGAACAATAAGGTATTTGCTGGTGAAGCCAAATGCAGAAGATGTAGCAGGTTTTGAAACATTTATTGAGCATTATAAGGCAGGCTTTGTTATTGAGCGTGCAGCAGTAGATTTTATGAGATAGGAAATTGCTGTAACATAGTGGTAGTTAATAAAGAATTTGCGGAGCAAATTCTTTGAGTGATTGCCGCTGGGCAATCACTTTTTAT
>JAFQQI010000093.1 GCA_017411305.1 Lachnospiraceae bacterium | reverse complement strand
ATTCCGTAGCTTCGATATTCTCCTCGAAGCACTTGGTCATAAAATCATCATCTAACAAACGAAAACCTCTGATACGCTGTAACATTTCTTGGTATTTTCGTTCTTCGGTCATTATATTACCCACGCTGTAAAAACACCTGCCTTTTAAGTAAACTTCCTCACATTCATACTACCACAAAACCGCCGATTTTTCAATGAATTTCTCAGACCTCCTGCTCCTTTTTCCGCTTTATGCTTCTGCCCTGTTTATGGCTCTCATTTTCTTCCATGAGCGTTAACTGCTTATGATTATTTTCAAGCACCTCTGCAAAAGCAATCTCCACCGCTTTCCTGCTCATGCTACGCTCATCCGTCTGCTGTTCCTTAATCAGCGTATCACATTTTGAACGCCATGCCTTTGGTGTTACCTTTTCTCCGTTCAGTAATGTGGTCAGTTTCTTTCTTTTTGCTTGGTACATGGATAAGTCCTGTTCATGCTCCTTGTCAAATTTCAGCTTCTTTAATCCACTTAAAGAACCACTTTGCGCTGCGACTGTTTTATAAGCTTCACACTCACTGTACGCTTTTGCAAGTGCTTTCAGTCTTGCAATTTTCTGTGAGCGTGTCTGTGTCCTCTGCTCCAGCTCGTCATGCTCTTTTATCTTGGCTCCTTTTAATGTGGCAAGGGTGGAAAAGCTGTCAATCTGGTATTCCTTAACATAACTTCTCGCATTGTCAAAATTAAGGAGTGCATCACGATTGGAGATACTGCTGATATACTTACCCTTTACAATGGGCAGTAAAAGTGTAGGCTTACGCTCTGCCATCCGGTCAATCATATCCAACACTTCATTGCTGACCTTGCGCACAAAATTAACGGTTTTAGTCTTGACTACTTTCAATCTCTCTACGGTCTGCTCTGCCACCTCAAGAGCCGCTTTTGCACTCTCTAAGAGCCTGTTATGCTCCATAATGGAACGGTTCATATCGCCACGCTCGGTGCGGATGCCTTTCCGTTCAAGGGCACTTGCGACAGCTCCTAAATGAATGGTGGGAAGTCTGTCTATGCCCTGCTCCTTATATGACCTGTGTTCCCACTTTTCATCAAGTCCTATCTGTTCATTGGTGGTATTGATACGCTCTGCCCATTCCGCCCTCCATTTTTTTGCATTATCAAGGGAGTTCCAGTCTGTGGTTGCTACTGTATTGCACTTCCACTGTTTCCGGTTCTGCTTATCCACTTTCTGCTGACCTGTCTTTTTATCCATGACTGGGACACGCTCCCTATTCTTATCAAGCACATAGACTTTCTTCTGCTTCTCTCCCCATGTTCCATCCTGCTCCAGTGGTCGGAGTGTCAGCATAATGTGTGCATGGAGATTTCTCTGTCCGGTCTGCTCATTATAGCTGTCATGGACTGCCCATTCCGCACACATTCCCTTTGATACAAAATGCTCCTGTACATAATCCCTTACTGTGGCTACCGCCAAATCATAAGACCACGCATTTGGCATATTCAGTTTTACCATTCGGGCAAGCTGTGCATTTTTGTTCTTCTCCACCTGCTCCACGCTGTTCCATAAGATACTTCTGTCTGCAAATTCTTTGGGTGCGTGTTCTGGCAGTGATATTTCTGAATGCACCAAATCCTCGTGATACTTTGGTTTGTAGATTTCTCCGGTATATTCACTCGTAAGGCTACATCTGCTGATATAAGAAGATTTCTCTACTGCTGACTGCCCCTTACTACGCTTGACAATGCTGAACCGTGTGCTGACTGCCTTAGCCATAACATACACCCTTTCCAAACAGTAGCGGATGGCACACGAAAACTTTGTGGGCAGGTAAATGCTGTTTTTTAGCCTTTATCTGAACGCAAAGTACACAAAAGGGTAGGTGCGTTCTTTGCACCGTAGGGAAAGTGTAGGTTTCCCTGTTGGCTGTCGCAAGACAGACAATGCCCTCTGCAAGAGCCCTCGGAGAGCGCACATACCACCTCTGGTGGTATATCTGTGCGCACCCCACAAAGTGGGGTGAAAAAAACCTGCCCGATTTACGCATTTGCTCCTCCCTTGTCTGCCCTGCCCTGCTCTACTGTGTTTTGATTGGCGTTTTCGCCGTTTTGTCCTTTGATATTTTTTATAATTTGCTGACATTCGTTAGTAGCAAGAGCCACACGCAATATCTTGTTCAGTTCCGCTTCGTCAAACTGGTAGCACTCCGGAAAATATTTCACAATGATACCGCCCATCAGATACTTATGGTGGTTCTCCTCTTTTCGCCTTTTCTCATTCAGCTTCTTTCTCTCATTGGCTACCCTTGCTTTTGCCTGTTCCAAAGCCTTTAAAGCATGCTCCATTTCCCTACTGTTTGATTGATTGTTTTCTATCATCTCAAAATCCTCACTTTCATTTTTTCTATGGTTACTGTTCCTTATAGCAGTGTTTCCACCGCTTACAATACTGCCCTGATGCGTTTCCATTTCTGCAACATACTCCTGTCTCCTTTCTGCCTGTTCCGCTGTAAATTGACAACAGGAACACTCCCACTGAATGCTCCTGCCATACATACGGCTACCTCTGATAACCGTCAATCTTAAATTTTAATACCGCACTTAACAGTTTACCTCTTAACCTGTTCCTAAGTTCTTCCACCATACAACCGTTTTCCATGCTCAATCTGGTAATGTAATGGTCATAGCACTGCAATACTTCATTCATTGCCTGTTCCTCTCCGTTTACTGCACTAACTATCGTGTCAAACGGAAGTAAATATCTATTACTGTCCTGCTCCATGCCACCTCTCCTCCATCAGCTTTCGGAGCATGGATAACGCACTCACACGCCTTGTATGAATACTGCTTCCTGCCCTGCCTAGAATACGCCCGATTTCTGCATCACTCATGCCAAGATAAAAGGACATCAGTATCACCGTCCGTTTCTTCTCCGGCAGTTGGTGTAATACTTTTGCCAGACACTCATCATATACCTTGATTTCATGTCCTAATACATGAAAAATATCTCCAAGCATATAGGTATCATTGGTTACTAAGTATTTTTCAAGAAGTCCCTCCTCCAAGTCACTAAGGAATACTTCATGGTGCATGCGATACTGTTTCTGCCTGTAATAATCAATCTTTTCATTCTGCAAAACCCTTTTACAATATGCATCGAATTGATGTGCAATTTTTTCTGTCATTCTTTTATTCTCCATTCTGATTTTTTTATAAATTTCAGAACGGTGGAGAACGACAATTTATATATATTCGGGAACGCAGAAAAGCGTTCATCGGTTACTACCCAACAAACGCTCTCCTGCCATAAAGCTAAATTATTTAGTTACCTTCTCATATTGTACTCTAACGGCACATTTTATTGCCCTACAATATTAAGCAATCTTTCAGTAATATCTGCCATATTGGTTGATATTTGTTTACTACTCTCAGAGATTTCAGCATTGGCATTTACAACATGTGTAATCTTATCAATCTCAGTCACAGCTTGTCCTACAACTGCTACATTTTTCCGAACCATTTCCGCCATCTGCTCCACTCCTGAATTGGCACGTTCTATTTCTTCTACCACACTTCCAAAAGTTACCGCCGTATCTTTTGTTAATTGTAAGCCCTCACTAATTGCTTTAATTGAATTTGTAATTAATTCATTCGTTTCTCTTGCTGCCTGAGAACTTCTTGCTGCCAAATTACCAACTTCTGTTGCTACTACTGCAAAACCTCGTCCTGTTTCGCCGGCTCTTGCAGCTTCAATAGAAGCATTCAGAGCCAGTAAATTGGTCTGACTAGCTATATCTTCAATCTCTACAATGATTTTTTCTATCTCTCTGGACATATTGTTGATATTTTCAATAGCATTCTGTAATGTATCCATTTGCTTCTGTGTATCAAGAATTGTAGTTACCGCTTCTTCCGTTGTCTTTGTTACTTCAACAGATGCGTCAGCACTACCATTAAGCTCAACTGCCAATGTTTCCATTACCTGTTCTAAGTCACTTACTGATTGTTTCTGTTGTTCTGTTCCACGGAAAATGGCATCTGCACTGGATAAAGTTTGCTGTGATACCGTTCCCAATTCACTACACACATTCCTGATATTATTAACAATGGAAAGTGTATTCTCCACATCTGCTTTTTGCTGAACTAACAATTTTTGATTATCATTCATACTATTGAGAATACTTTCTACCATTGTATTAATATCGCCGGATAATTGAGTAAATTCCGGAGTGCTTTCTTCCTTCACAACTACTTCAAAATCGCCACCTGCTATTTTTTTCATTGAAACCGCAAGATTATTTATTCCTTTCACAATGTTTTTATCTACGGTTCTATTAATCACTATAATCAACACAATAAAGATAGCCAGCATACTAATTGCTACAACTATTGTTTGATTGGTTCTCGCTTCATAATACTCATCAGACGGAAGAAAAGTTCCTATTAACATTCCATCATATTCTTCAGCTACATAATATCCTGTTATGCCATCTATCTTTGCTTTACCTTCGCCAGCTTTAATCAATATTCCGATTTCTTCGGCATTCTTTCCAATCAATTTTTCATTCGGATGTGCTAATACCAGCCCGCTTTCCATATCTACTGCAAATACATAACCGTTCTCGCCATACTCCATATCTTTCAGAACTACATCAATTTCTGTGTTAGCAAGAGTTTCTTCCAATATTTCCGGACGAATTCCTACTTGAACCAGACCCTTTTCGTCTAATCTTGCCACACCAATATACTGAATTACGGTACCTTCAACAACATTTTTCTGTGGTTCCTGCACGATTTCTATAGACGGGTCATCTACAATAACCATAAAAGCTGCCGACTGTTCACCGCTATTCATATCAAATCCAATATATCCACTAATAGTACTATGGGTAATAATTCCTTTGGCATCAATAACATGCAATTCATTTACCATTAATTCATCACATATTTCTTGTAATCGTTTAGCGTCGGTAAGCAAGGTTTCATCATTTGCTAAAATTTCAGCAAATGCACGAGTTTTCGCAAGATTGTTCTCCCCCAAACTGTTTGTAAGTTTTTCTATTTCACTATCATTGCTTAACAGCTTTTCTTTCACCATTTCCAATTTTTCTGCAGCTGAATCTGTATTATTATTATGTGCAACAATAGTCTGTAAGGCAAATATAAAAATTATGGTTACCACAAAAGCAATAGCCATATAAACCAGCAGTCTCTTTGTAAACATTTTTTTCATAAGCACTCCTCATTTCTGTTAATTTTTTAGAATTATAAAAAGTATACCTTTTGAAAAAAAGCATACATACAAACTCACTTGAAATTATACTATAAAATGTGACAAAATTCAAGAAAAACTAGCATTTTCTTTGTGACTATTTCCTAAAGTTATAATCATGCTAAAAGGTATACTTTCCGGCATAAATTACATTATTCCAAAAATGCCATATTACGGATAATACTTTCTATTTTTTCTCATATTCTCTCGCCTTTCGAAAGAAAGTAGACTGTGGCAACCCACACGCTTTTGCCGCCTGTGTCACACTCATTTTTCCCTCTCGCCATTCCTTATGCACCTGATGAAAATTGTCTGGCAATCGTAAAGGTGGTCTGCCAAATTTAACTCCTCTCGCTTTTGCTGCTATTCCCTCCGCCTGTCTTTGTTTAATGTTCATTCGCTCATTCTCTGCCACATAGCTTACTAATGCCAGAACAATATCGCTAATCAGCGTT
>JAFQQI010000092.1 GCA_017411305.1 Lachnospiraceae bacterium | reverse complement strand
GGGATTGGGTGGGAAACCCAACAAGCATAATGCATCCGTTGGCCAACGATGCACTGCTTGCAACTAACAATTCATTTACAAAAAGATGGAGGAAAGATACGTGAATAAAGTGATTTTGGTAGGAAGGACGACAAGAGATGTTGAAGTAAAACATGGTGATAATGAAAGTATATTTGCTAGGTTCACTCTTGCAGTACGATTTGTTTAATCTTCTTCACGAGGATAAATTCAGAATAGGTGGTGTCTTGGTAGACATTAATCCTATCACAGAATACAAAACCGGAACCTTGGAAGAGTATCTGCCGGGAGTGGAAAAGTATCTGGAAGAGAAAGCAATGCAGATGGGAAAGAAGCTATCGGTTACGGCAGATTTGCAATCGAAAAAGATGCAGGTAGCAGGAGAAAAGAAGAAGGAAACGAAGCGAGATTGTAAGAAAAGTGAGACGGTAATTTAGTGCAAGAATGAGAACGGAGTCAGGGGGATAAAAAAGTCAAGAAAACAGTAGGGTGGTAATGTGGGGAAACATTACCACCCTGCTTATGTAAAGGGGATTATGTGTAAGTCTTGATAATTTCTTCTGCAATGCATCTTCTTGAAACGCAACGATCCATTGCCTGTTTCTCTACATAGCGATGAGCCTCCGGTTCACTCATATGCAATTCACTGATTAACAGCCATTTTGCTTTATTAACCAATCGAATCTCAGCCATTTTATCTTCAATAGATATTGTTTTTTTCTCAAATTGTCTTAGCCGTTCACGTGCACTTTCCAGCCAATTAAGGGCATGAGTCATGGTTGTTTTTGAAATGGGCTTCGGTAAAGTGAAAACACCATATTCAGCAACTTTATCATGAATGCCAGCGTGGATATCGTTCTTTACCAGAAGTAGGACAGCGGTTTGCTTGGTAGTACAGGTATCAATTGCAAAGCGAGTTCCGGCATCATCCGGTAATGGAGCATTGATGATAACAAAATCATATGTTTTTTCTGCTAGAACTCTTTTGGCAACGCTGACACTTGTAACGGTATTAATTGGGCTGTATCTTGCTTCTGAAAGTAGATCGGCAAAGGCAGAGGTGAAGCTGTCTGTTGCAGACACGATGAGTATACTATAAATGCGTTCTTTTAAACTCATGTGGCACCTCCTCCTTTTATCGGTATTTCTTTATCTGTTACAATAAATTTCCAGTATAGCATCCGGAAAATGTTCTTTAATAAAAATACTGCTGCTTGCCAGTGCACACGCAGATTTTAAATTTTCCGGCAACTGTTCAAATTTTACAAGAGTATCAGCATCTGCTTTATAAAGGTTAATGTCGGCAGGCTTCTGTAGTTCCAGTTTGTTCTGAATTCCATAAAGACTGGCATATATCATTAATGCAAATGCCAGATAAGTATTAGCTGCCGGGTCAGGAGAACGGAGTTCTGCACGTTTGTATTCTCCTACAGCAGCTGGAACTCGTACAAGCTGAGAACGGTTTTCACTAGACCAGGATATATATCTTGGAGCTTTAT
>JAFQQI010000091.1 GCA_017411305.1 Lachnospiraceae bacterium | reverse complement strand
TGCTAAGATTGCAAGCCGATATTTCGGCAAGTCATCAGGCTGGCTTTATCATAAGTTTGATGGCAAAGATGGGAATGGGAAAGAGACGGATTTCACTCCTGAAGAATTACAGCAGTTGAAAGGTGCTTTATATGATCTTGCTGATAGGATCAGGAAGGCTGCTGATACACTTTAATCTCCGGAGGCAACACTTGTTGTCTTGATTGCAACCGGCCAAGGCCGGAGCTTGGCCAAAGGGCATCCGAAAGGGTGCCCTTATTTTTATGGTGCGAAAATTGTTAGATATTTTACTAACTTTTTACTCAAATATTTTGCAGTTGTTAGAAAAATTACTATCTTTGCAATACGATATTAAAGCAAAGAGATATGAAGTACAAAGAATTAGAAAGACTAGTGAGCAGGGCCGGATGCTACAACACTGGAAGACAGCAGCAAGGCCATCCACTTTGGTTCAGTCCAAAAACAGGGATGTATTTCCAAATGAGTAACCACGGCACAAACGAAGTTGCAACAGGAACTCTAAAGAAGATTAAAAAAGCAGCGGGGATTTAATCCCCCTGCTTTTACAACAATAACAGATAAAAGGAAAACGGTTATGAGACAGGTTAAAGCGGTTATCGAAAGGGCATCAGATGGTAATTTCAGCATCTATATGGATGCGGATGATATGCCATATCTCGTTACAGGTACAGGCGAAACGGTAGAGGAAGCCAGAAAGACATTCAATGCAGGATATGAGGACATGAAGGCTCTGTTTGCTGAAGATGGCAAAGAGTTTGAGGAATTGGAATTTGTTTTCCAATATGATATTGCCTCGTTTCTACAGTATTATGGATATGCCTTCTCTCTTGCCGGTCTTGAAAGGATCACCGGCATCAATCAAAAGCAGCTTGGCCACTATATAAGTGGGTATCGTAATCCATCACCAAAGACCAAACAGAAGATCGAGGAAAGCATCAGGAAATTCAGTGAGGAATTATCAGCCGTCTCTTTTGCTTAATATTGTACTTTGTACTTCAGACGGCTCAGGGCATCCGAAAGGGTGCCCTTATTTCTTTCCTGTAATTATATCCACCTTCTTCAGTTCTTCATTTGCCTTTGCCTTGTTCTGTGACAGATAGATTGAAGTCACAGCCAAACTGCTGTGATCGGCTTGCTGTTTCACAAAGGTTATAGGAACTCCTGAATCGGCCATGTTTGTCATCCCGGAGTCCTTCAAACTGTAAAACTGAACTTCCATAGGGAAACTGCATGCTTCTCTTATATATTCATCCCAGTACTTTGCAATCTTCCTGCTGCACATCTTCTGAGATCCGGGAATGAAATCATATCCTTTGCCTCCTGCAAACAGGTAATGCTTTCCTACAGTCAGATCAAGATCTTTCATGAATGGCATCATTGCATCCGGAATGGTGCGAAATGAAGTGTTGTCATTCTTTGCTATTCCGTCATCAACTCTGATGATCTGATTTTCCAGATCGACATCTTCACATTTGAGCAATGCAATTTCCTTTGGTCTGAGAAAACAGCAGTAACACAGAAGGCACATTACCAGATACATCTTGTTTTCTTCCTGAAGATGTTCAAACAATCTTTGCAGTTCTTCACTGGTAAGGAGCCTTCTGACCTTCTTTGTTAGTTTTTTGGGCTTTTTCTTGATCTCTGAGAAGGGATTGACAGTAAGATAACCCTTCTCTATAGTCCAGTTGAAAAAGCCGAAATAGAAGGCTCTATAATTGTTATATGTGCGTGGTGATATTCTTTCATCATCCTCGACATCATTCATAAAGTCAAGTGCAACGGACTTCGTAAAAGAACAGGCATACATA
>JAFQQI010000090.1 GCA_017411305.1 Lachnospiraceae bacterium | reverse complement strand
CACTTCTGTTGCTACATCAAAACATCTCATTTTTTCTTATCTCCTTTACACATAAATTTTGTGCCAGATTAACTGGCTAACCGGTGCTTTTCTTGCTTCTTTTTGAACTTGTGTCCTTGGCTGCGTTCTTTCCATGATTGTTACCGGAGCAATCTCTCTTCTCTCACGCATATAAGAGCGTTCACAATAAAATTCATAATTATCCTCTGCATATTTTGCCCATCCCATATCTTTCGTCTCCTTTCCATTCGTTGACTCTTAATCACAAAGGGGTAACCCTCTTGTCTTTGGTGTGCTGCACTCTCACAACCACTACCACAAAGGGGTGTCACTAGGTTGTGTGGGGTACTGTGTAGCACTCCCTACAATCACTACCACAAAGGGTACACCCTAACTTGCGTTGGGGTTGTGTAGCACTTCCTACAACCACTACCACAAAGGGTAAGGTATCGCTTTTATGTAGAACGTAATTCACAGCTGTTGGTTGTTTTCGCTCTAATATACAAATGAGAACACCGAACTGTATTATGAAGGAAATAGTCTTATGAATATTATCTTTTGTCAATTAACTGAAATCCCCAAAACATATGAAATATTTAGTAAAACAATAAATACATTGCTTTTTCTGTATTCATCTGCATATCATATTGACAAACTCTGCCTTTATGAATAATATCAAGATATACAGAAGATACATTTACAACTACACAAAGGAGCGTTCTGATTATGTTTGATGCAGTAAAAAAACTACTTTCTACGAATTATGGAGTGGATCCTGAGAAAATCACGCTTGATACTCACTTGTCTAACGAACTGGGCTTTTCCGGAGAAAGCATGGAGGACTTCATCATGGATGTCGAAGATTATTTTGAAATCGAGGTCGATGAGGACGATTTTAGCAAATTAGAGACTATCTCTGACCTTGTAGACTACATCGAAGAGTACTAGAACTTACGTATACAAATCATAATTAATACCACCAATAAAATGCCGTAATCTGATTAAAGATTGCGGTGTTTTTTTTGTTTCATAATGAAACCAAACGGCTTTTTTGACGAGTATATGATTGAGAAGATAGATATGATATAATGGAATCAAATAAAAGATTCGGAAAGGTGTGATTTGATGAAAAAAATAAGTTTGTTTTTATGTGTAATGATGTTGATGCTTTTATTGTGCGGATGCCAGGATCGGTATATGGCGAAAAAACCGGTAATCTACCTGTATCCAGAAGAAACAACAGATGTGGAAGTGAAACTGGATTATGAAGGTGAACTTATCTGCACCTATCCGGTGTATCAGAATGGCTGGAATGTGACTGCAGAGCCTGACGGCACACTGACAGATGCAGACGGCAAGACTTATTCCTATCTGTTTTGGGAAGGCATCTCCAACGTAGAATATGATTTTAGCAAAGGATATGTGGTAAAAGGCTCTGATACAGCAGAGTTTTTGGAAACAAAACTGGCAGAACTTGGGCTGAATGCGAAAGAAGCAAATGAGTTTATCGTGTACTGGCTTCCATCTATGCAGAATAATCCGTACAACCTGATTACCTTCCAAACAGATAAATACACAGATTCTGCAAAGCTGCACATTACTCCGGAACCGGATAGTATTTTACGCGTGTTTATGGCATATAAAGTGTTGGAAAAACCGATTGAAATCGAAGAGCCGACAATCACTCCATTTGAACGTACCGGGTTTACTGTTGTTGAATGGGGCGGTTCTGAAGTTGAATAAGCAAGAGCATATCTCTTATAGTATAAGAATGGAGGCGGTATCATGAAAAAGAAAAAATGGTTGTTGCCGGTCAGTATGATAGGTGGTTTCATTCTGCTTTGTATCCTGCTGCTTGTCGTGACAGTATGCATCATCGGGATCAAAGGATATGGCATTTCAAAGGGACGCCTGTATTTTGCAGAGAAACATACATACTTAGTCGATGACAGAGATATGGCAATGCTGGTATCCGATCAGAGCAAGAAACGAAATCTGTTTCAAGGTTATAAAAGTGGAGATGAAGTTCTGATCGTCCATGACGGTGTGGAGGAAACTTATCCTGCCAGAACCGGTGCATATTATGTTATCCTCACAGCAAAAGGGGACGGCACATATGAACCTACGGACGAGGTCTTAGGATTGCATAATATTTTGACAGAAACGCACTCTCATCAGCCAGCTGCCAAAGCACAGACCGTTTCCGAACCGGTTAGCGGATATTGTGGTAATACACAGACCACTATTTATTTCGAGGATGGCAGCAGTCATACATTTATGTATGGGCATTCTGTTACGTTGACAGACATTTTAGTCAACCTTGATTACGACCCGAATAAAGTGTGTAAATGTCTGCCTGAATACAAGGTAGATACCGAGTTTGGTAAAGATTATGGCATTAGTCTAAGCGACAGCTACGCCCGCTGTGAAAAAGGACAGGCGGAACTAACTGAAGAACAGGTCAAAGCCGTGAAAGAGATAATTGAGTGGGCTAAAGAAGACATTGGAACAGATTTCTCTCATTAAAGAAGTCGAAACTTCCAAATATCTTGTAAAAGTAGGGTAAATATAGTATATTTGTAAAAAACATACTTGGAGGAAACGACATGAAGAAAATAATTGTACTTATGCTCTCACTGCTTTTGGTGCTTTCTATGACAGCTTGTGGTAATGATGCAACTACAGATGAAAGTGGAAAGAACGACGAGCAAACAGAAAATGCGGCAGGAAACGATGCAGAGACATCCGATGACGAGAAAGAGGAAGACGAATCTTCTTTCGATACCAGCTGGACGAGCAACGACTTTGAAAAACTGTTACCGGAATTGCCATTCACAGGGTGGACTACATCTCAGGAAAGCGACACTACCTATAAAATGGAATTGCAAGGTTTAAATACCAGTGCCGCAACCAATCCATCTGATTCAACTGAACCGGACGGAGCAGACAAGGATAAACTTATCTCCTATTTGAATTCATTGTCTGATTACGGTTTCACAGTAGAAGAAACCGGTGAGGGATACCAATGGAACGTAACTGATGCCAACGGAAATCAGATGGAATTTATGTGTGGAGACGGATTAATAAGAATTGAAATCCAAAAAGCGCAATAATGAAACTTTGATTTTAGTAGTAAATCTTTATACTTAACTAGATGCAGATAAGAAGCCCGACATATTTATGACTCATACATAAATATATCGGGCTATTTTACTCTTTGATAGGCCTTGATTTTATAATTACATCTCTTTTTCAATCCATGACATAAGTAGATTCACAATACGTCGCTGCTCCTCATCCGTTAGTTCTCTCTCTTTTGGAACCTTGTACCATTTAAAAAGACAGTCTCTACAACAGCAGGCACAGGCATGTTGTGCCACAAATACAGGATGTCCTTTCATAGGCGTTTGCTTGCCGTCATTCGGGATGTTGGCAGGTGCCAAACGAGTACGTATAAAATCTACCGCATGCTCTCTAATCGTATCCAGCCCTTTTTCGGTAATATAAGCTTTATCTTTTAAAGACAAATGGAATTTCCTGCGAAAATCCGACTTTCCAAGTCGCATAAAAGTATGTTCAATCGTTGCCATAATTCTTCCCCTTTCATCTTACGTTTTTTACAATATTCTAGTATACCATCTTCCATGAACAGTCTTCAGGTGTAAACAAAAGTATAAATTCCTGCATCATTCCATTTTTTACTGCCCTACATTTGTACTTCCAAGTCATAATGCCCGCGTAAAACTGTTTTTCACTTGTTAATACTTGTATGTTTTCTACGGGAATAATTTCGCCCTGGTCTGTCTGTAGTTTCATCATTAAGGGACGACTCTCGCCTTTGGACGTAAACCAGCACTTGACAGCCACATCCTGCAGTTGTCCCTTTGGTATCGTATGTTCTGTATGCTGAGAATTTGTTCCAATTCCAAATGCCACGTCCTTTTTCTCCTTTCCTATTCTATCTTTAATTTCGAATAATCTACGCTTCTCTTCTCTCTTGATACACCGCCTGACAGGTGATCGATTGGCGATTTTACAAAGCAGGCTCTTTTGACGGAATCAATCCCATATCGTTTCCGAATACTGTCTACCGTACTGTCAAGCCACTCCAGTTTTTCATAGTCAATGTCAATATCGAACATATTAATCTGCCGCATATCATAGCCGTCTCTGATGCGACTTGTGTGTATGCCTAAATGTCGGATGGGTTTCCCATCCCATAACTCATCAAAAAGCTGTGCTGCGTAGGCATGTATTTCTTTTGTAATGTTGGTTGCATTTAATAGCGTTCTTTGATGACTGGCATATTCAAAATCACTGTTCTTAATGCCGACAGCGATAACCTCTGCCTTTACACCTGCTGCCCGTAATCGAGTTCCTACGGTTTCTGCCAGAGCAAGAAGTACTAACTTTGCCACACTCCCTTCCGTCACATCAAACGGAATGGTAGTGGAGTTTCCATAGCCTTTGTTCCTTTCCGGGGCGGACTGCACTACACTTACATCTAGCCCATTCGCAAACTGCCATATGACTTCTCCGTGCTTCTTTAAATGATAGCGTAGTATCTCTAGATCCGTTTTAGCGAGCTGTCCTATCGTACTGATGCCTAATGCCCGAAGTTTCCGCTCCGTTGCCCTTCCAACAAAAAATAAATCTGCTACTGGCAATGGCCACATCTTCTGCTCTATTTCGTGATGCCAAAGCGTATGCACTCTGTCCGGCTTTTTAAAGTCACTTGCCATCTTCGCCAATAATTTGTTCTCTGATATGCCTACATTCACCGTAAATCCCAACTCGTCACGGATGCGGTTGCGAATTGTGTTGGCTGTGTCCTCCGGACTACCCCAAATACGCTCTGTCCCTGTCATATCCATATAACACTCATCTATGGAATACTGTTCTACTGCAGGAGAATACTCATGGAGAATGTCTACAAACGCTTTGGAACACCTCTCGTATAATCCATAATTTGGCGGAACCAGATAAAGATGTGGGCACTTCTGCCTGGCTTCCATGATGGATTCGCCGGTTTTGATATTATATTTCTTCGATGGTATGGATTTTGCTAATATAATCCCATGTCTCATAGCCATATCTCCACCCACAGCTGATACCATCGTTCTAAGGTCCTGTTTGGCTCCCAAATGATAAAGCCGGTACACCGCTTCCCACGATAAAAAGGCAGAGTTTACATCAATGTGAAAGATTACCCGTTTCATGCCCTTATCAACTCCTCGTGTCACTATTATATCGAACATTTGTTCTTTTTTCAACAGATATTTATTGGAAATCAACTGTCAAATTTAATTTTGACAGTTTCAGGGTGCCTTTTTGGTGACCGATAAGCGTTTTACAATTGACGGTCTATTTAAGTTAAAGTATGATGTATATTATAAAGTTAAGAGGAACGGT
>JAFQQI010000089.1 GCA_017411305.1 Lachnospiraceae bacterium | reverse complement strand
GGAGAATAATACCACTGTGGAGAAGGTACTAAAAGAACATTTGGATAAGACCTATGAAAAAAGTGTTCCCCAGCAGGTAAGAAAATTTGTGGAAAGCAAGCTCGAACCGCAACAGGAAACAGTACAGGAAGGAGCAGAACCCCAGAGACAGGGTAGAGGACAGAGCAGACGAAATGCCAGACAGAATGCTGCAAGGGAAACTGTTTCGGAACAGACAGATTCCGGCATGCAGCCTGTGGATGAGGGGGAAGAACAGGAAACCGGTCAGGAGCAGGAAAGTGGCATGGCCATGAGTATGTAGGAGGTGTAAGCGTTGAATATGTACACAGATGATATCCGGGAACGGTTATTTGTTGAAGTCTACAATGCAGGGAAGCTGGAAGAAAAGCTGAAAGGTGTGTTGCATGAGTGCCGGGAGGATTTGGTGTTGGTATACCGCCTTAGTGGTTACGATGAGCAATCCAAAAGAGACTGTGACTTGGTAACGGAGGAACAGATGGCACGCTGGGGAGTAGATGCAGAAACACTAAAGCGTGATGCATGGGAAAATACTATGGCGAAACGTCCGCCCATTATGATTGACTTGCAGGATGCCAGTTATTTGTGTTTTAAAGAAAACCATCTGGAAAATGATAACCCGGTGCCATTAGGAATCAGCCCTTTACTGGATATGTTTGTCATAACCAACAGGATGAACAACAATGGCGCAATCTATATGTTTAACGATGAAACTATGCAGAAAATCGCAAACAAGATAGGTGGTAATCTTATCATTCTGCCTTCCTCTGTGCATGAGACGATTGTTTATTCTGAAGAATATGGAATGGATATCCGCAGGGCAAAGGATATGGTGGAAAATGTAAATGAAACAACCTTAAGAGATACGGAATTTTTGTCAGGAGAAATTTACCGCTACGATAAGGATAACCATACGTTATCAAAGGTGCAGGTACCGGAGCATGAAGAAATCCTTATGCCGGATAAAGTGAGCATGGAAGAGATGCATGCCTATGGATATACATGGGATGCAATGCTACCACTTACCAAGGAAAGAGCGTTGGAACTTATAGATACAGACCTTCTGCTCTTTCGATTGTATGAGGATGGAGCAGAGGGGATGATAGACAGCAAGGAAGAAATCCTCTCTCATGACGGTTTGTTTGGTGTAGAAAGAGATTCGTGGATAAGTTATTTAAACACTCAGAATCAGAATGAAACCAACGGTATGACGCAGGAAATGTAGACTAATATGATGGAGGTATAAAATGCAGTTTGATAAATTTATGAAGTATGTTGCTGAGAACATCAAAGAGTATCTGCCACCGGAATACCGGGACGCAGAGGTATCCGTTGCCAAAGCGGTTAAGAACAATGATATCACCCTGAACTCGTTGTGTATTGTGGGGGAGCATAAGACCACACCATCCATATATTTGGAGCAATTTTATGCACAGTATCTGTTTGGAATGCCCATAGGCGAGGTTATGGAGTACATAGCAGATACCTATCTAAGTAGCTTCAGACCGGATATTAACTTTACAGCAAAAGATTTTACCTATGAAAAGGTAAAGGATAATATCGGTGTGTCTGTGTGTAATGCTGCAAAGAACGAGAAACTGTTGCAGGATGTTCCCCATGAAATCAATGGGGATTTTGCTTTGACATACCATGTCAAGGTAAAGCTGGAGGATCAGGGAGAAGGCGTGATACAGATACATAACTCACATTTGGACTTATGGGGCATAGATGAAAATACTCTGCGAGAGGTTGCTTGGCAAAATATGGAACATCGTTTCCCTTATCAGTTGTCGGATGTTCATGACATGGTAGAGGCAGAATTTGATGTGAGTAGACTGCCGGAGTACAGCAGGAGAGCAACCATGTATATGCTTTCCAACCCAGCGAGATTTCATGGTGCTGCATACATGTTTGACCGAAAGGCATTGAGTGATATCGCAGAAAAATTTAAAGCAGATATGCTGGTGATTCCCTTATCTGTGCATGAATGCGTTTTGCTTAAGAGTGATGAAATCAAAGATTTGGATGAGCTTAAGGAAATGGTGGAGTTTATGTATAAAACCAAAATCCGTCCGGAGCATGCATTGACAGATGACATTTATTTATTTGATTGTCAGGAACAGACACTGTCCAAATTGGATAGCACGCAGAGTCAGGAGCAGGGTATGACACAGCAGATGTAAGATCAACGTAGTGTTTTATTGACTGTGTTTCCAAGATGGAAATACAAATAATTGTTTTATAGATGGAGGTAGAAGAACATGAAACAGGCAGTAGTAACTATCAAGTATGACGAGGAAAAGCTGAATGCCATCAAGCAGTATATGGGCAAGAAGGATGCTGACTTCGAGTCCGAGATGACGGAGGTGCTTGGAAAAATGTATGAGAAATATGTTCCCCAGGCCGTAAGGGAATACATTGACAGCAGAGGTGATGTGCCTGCAGCTATCAAGAAAAGCAGCAAAAGTCCGGCAAGAAACACTGGCGTGACTGCCGGTATGTCTTCCCAGAATGAGTAAGAGCAGAGGAGAAAAAGGATGGAAAATACAATCCGAGTGCTGAAGGTGGAACCGGGGAAAGCACCCTATGTGAAAGAGATTGTGGACGATTATAAGGTCAGCCAAAGCGAAGTTGGCGGTGACATTGATTGCTTTGACACCGAGGATGGATGTGTGGTTGTTCATAACGCAGTCGGTAAGAATAGGAAACTGGAGCCGAACCGCAGGTATGCTGATGACATTATCTGCGGTTCATTCTTTATCTGTGCAGAAGGGGAGGATGGAGATTTCATATCTCTTACGGATGAGCAGATAGAGAAGTATTCCAAGCAGTTTGCGGAAATAGAACAGTTTTCCGGGCAGGAACCGGAGCTGGATGGTAAGATGACGTTACTTTCACTTTAATGGATAGTTGGAAGGAGATTGGCAGTCGGATAGTGATGTGGGGGAAATTACCCCGTGTGAGCGTTCGTGAGCCGATTTGTGACCTTGTTCGGAGAAAGTGGATAAAGTGACCGATAAGCACCCATTCTGCCCTGTTTGAGCCAATTTGAGGAAATGTAATCTAAGTAGCCGGAAATGACAGCGTAGAGAAACGAAATCCGGGGGTAAATGAGGGCTGTAAAACTAGGGTCGAAAATAGTGCAGGTTAAAGGGGTTATGCCGCTTTGAGGCGGCCTAACCCGTGAAACACCCACCGGCAGAGCCGTTGGGGGATTTGTGGTATGGCATAACTTTTTTGAAATTTTGGAAGAAGTTATGCTGTATTTTTTTGTTTTCAAGAATTGAAAGGCATTGAGGGAATTTTTATTTATGCCTTTCGCAAAAATGCTTGCAAGCTGAAGAAAAAAGGAAAGGAATTGAGTAGTCCCGTGGGGTAAGGTGCGCACCACTACCGGTATGGGACTATGAAAGTTTTGGAATTATTTGCAGGAACACGGAGTATCGGGAAAGCCTTTGAGAGTAGAGGGCATGAAGTATT
>JAFQQI010000088.1 GCA_017411305.1 Lachnospiraceae bacterium | reverse complement strand
CCATCTCCTCAATGATACAGATACCATATCCTCTCGGTCTGTACCCCGGCGGTTGTTGCATCTGCCTTTCCAGTATCCGAAGTCCCGGACTTAAACAAAATAATTTTGACATTCTTACCTCCATAAACAAAAATAAGGCGGTACCTATTTCATTTCTAAAATAAGTACCGCCTCACATATTCATCTGCATACCCTGTCCCGTGTCTTCCAGTGGAATGCTTTTTCTCAGTTCTGACACCTCCTGCATGATATCAAAGACTTCACCATATGGATGATAATTGATTGCTCCGGATTCATCCACCATGACTGCAAACTCTCCTTTTAAGGTAAGAGTCAATGCGCCATCCTGAACACCTTTCATTTTAAATCCCTTGCCTTTGGCAAGTTCTGCCACCGCAGAGAAAAAAGGTGTCATTCCTTCGGTTGATATTTCTTCTTCCACAGGCTGCCTGTCCTCTGACAATGCACTGCATACAAGTTCCGTAAATTCCTGTTCCTTCATACAAATTTCACGGAACCGCCTGCCATACTCTGCAAGGACATCAAAATCACGAGAGTAACAAAAGAACCCTCCGGCCTCACAATCAAATGTAATCTGTTTCAGATTCTCCTCACCTTCAAATGCCTTTTCAAACACATACTTCCATTCATGACCATCTCCATGCGTATAAAATCTGCCATCGGTTACAGGCTCTCCTGCCCGAATAGCATACTGATTAAATGCTTCCTGTCCAAAGTCTCTGTACTCTTCACTTAAGAAACTAAGAGGGAGACATAAACTGTAAACACCATCTTCATGGTCAACCATATAGAATGGTTTATTTTCTGCATCGAACTTTTCTATCTGCTGCTTAATATCCATAGACCACCATCCTTTCCTCATCATATTTAAAAATATCATTTCACATACTCATGTTTATACTTTCTTCTTGAGTGAGTACCTCCTCTTGTCTCTGTCTCTCAGTATACTTAATGGATATTCCTTGATAATCACAGCCTATCGGTTCAAGCACTCTTTTGGTTAAAACTCTCAATAGCGTTTCTGTATCATACTTAGCTTCAAAATATAGTTCGTCATCTATTTTCAACGGAACATCCATGTTGTCTGCATTTCTTCCCAAAATAATTCTTTGCTTGCCAGAAATATTTTCTCTCAACTGCATCATTTTCTCATGTATGGTTGGATTTGAATTGAAGTATTGCAAAATTGTTGTAGCCACACTTTTCCAAGTCAATGTATCTACTTCTCGTCCATCTGCAAATTTTATAGCAATCGGCTTTTTTCCCTTTAAAAGGTAAAACATATCCCACGATAGACCATACTCCTTTTCCTGTGCTTTCGTATTTGATTCAAGATTGCCATTCAAAACCAACTCAATTAGTTCATCACATCTATTGTTGACCATTTGTATCAGTTGTGTACGCATATCCTCAATCATCTCTAACTCTATCACACAAGTCCCTCCTTCCTATGTTTCTGATGTCACTAATTATTATCCCAGTTTAGGAGGCGAATGTGCATTATAAGCACAAAACCTTCTACTCGTATTTGTTTCAGTCACTCTATCCACTCCTCCCTCATTTTTAAGCACAAAAAAAGTAACCAATTTTTTCGTTGGTTACTTTCTCTACTCTCTACTGCTCTGCAATTCTTGCGGCTAATTCTTCTAAGTACATCCACCTATCCATCTTTTCATTAAGCATACTCTCTGCCGCTTCTTTGTCAGCCATTATCTGATTCAATTTTACAAAGTCTGTTGATACTGCAGCCATTTCACTTTCCAGCTTCTCTATTTTTTCCTCCAGTGCTGCAATATCACTTTCAATGGTTTCATAATCCTTCTGTTCCTGATAAGTAAACTTTAACTTCTGAGGACCACGAGTACGCTGTCCTTTCTGTGCCTGCTGCGTATTCGTCTTGGATGCATTTCCTGCTTTCTTTGCCTGCTCTGCCTCCTGTTCCTCTTT
>JAFQQI010000087.1 GCA_017411305.1 Lachnospiraceae bacterium | reverse complement strand
GAGAAGGGTATCGTAATCTGTACAACAGGTATCGGTATTTCTATCTCAGCCAATAAGGTAAAGGGTGTACGTTGTGCCCTTTGCAGCGATACCTTATCTGCAAAAATGACAAGACTTCATAACAATGCAAATGTATTGGCTATGGGTGCAGGAATGATTGGCGAGAATCTGGCTTACGATATTGTAGAAACCTTTATTGGAACAGAGTTCTCAGGCGAAGAACGTCATCAGAGAAGAATTGATTTAATCGAGGGCTAAAAACATCGTATTATTTTGAAAGTGAAAGAGAGGGATTGCTATGGCAAAGGTTGTGGTAATGGATCATCCATTAATTCGTCATAAGATTGGTTATATCAGAAGAAAAGATACCGGAACGAAGGATTTCAGACAGACCATCGGAGAAATTGCAAATCTTATCTGCTATGAGGCTACCAGAGACTTGAAAATGGCAGAGGTAGAGATAGAGACTCCAATCTGCAAAACAACGGTAGAAGAGCTTGCAGGAAAGAAACTTGCCATAGTGCCAATTCTTCGTGCGGGCCTTGGAATGGTGGATGGTATGTTACAGCTGATTCCGGCAGCAAAGGTAGGACATATTGGTTTGTATCGTGACCCGGAAACCTTAGATCCTGTGGAATATTATTGTAAACTTCCGGCAGACTGTGCACAAAGAGAGGTGTTTGTCGTAGACCCTATGCTTGCAACAGGCGGTTCTTCGGTAGCTGCGATTAAGATGCTGAAGGATAAGGGCTGTAAGAATATTCATTTCATGTGTATTATTGCGGCACCGGAGGGAATTGCAAAAATGCAGAAGGAACATCCGGATGTAGATATTTATGTAGGGGCTTTGGACGAGAAACTCAATGAACATGGGTATATCGTTCCGGGACTTGGAGATGCCGGAGACAGAATATTTGGAACGAAATAGCAAAACACAAGCGTGGAGGGGACGTATGAAATCGACGCGAAAGCATCGAAGAGCACTATTGATCTTGCTGGCAGCAGTTATGGTAACAGTAGCACAGCCGAACATTCCGGTACGGGCAGAAACAACATTGGAGAAGCTGCAAAAGGCAAAAGAAGAGAAGGAAAAAACAGAGGCTGCAAAGGGTAATACAGAGAAGCAGAAGGAATCGCTACAGATTACACAGAATTCATTGCTTGGTAAGCTAGGAGCCTTAAATGATGATTTAGAGGTAGTGAGTAACAATTTGGCTGATTTGGAACGTCAGATTGATGTTAAGGAGCAGGAGATTGCACAAACGCAGGAAGCCTTAGCAGAGGCTATTGCGACAGAAGAGAATCAGTACGAATCCATGAAGCAAAGGATTCGTTTTATGTATGAACGAGGAAATCAGACTTATCTGGATATGCTGTTATCGGCTACAGGATTTGGCGATTTGCTGAATAAAGGTGAGTATATCGAAGAGATAACACGTTATGATAGGGAGATGTTAATACAGTTTCAGGAGACAAGAGCTTATGTGGAAGAGGTGGAAGCCCAACTGAATGTAGAGCTTGAGGATTTGAATACCTTGAAGACAGAAGCAGAAGCGGAACAAGAAAAGGTTTCACAGCTTGTAAAACAAACGGCCAATAGTGTAGCTTCTTACGGAAATCAGATTGAGGATGCAGAGGCTACCATTGATGCTTTGGATAATATGCTCTCAGAACAGGAAGAAGATATTGCAGCATTACAAAAACAATATGAGGAAGAGCTTGCACTATCAAGACTTGCTGCACAGTCGGCATGGAGAGATATTTCTGAGGTTACCTTTGCGGAAGGAGACCGTTATCTGCTGGCCAATTTAATCTATTGTGAGGCCGGAGGAGAGCCATATGTTGGACAGGTAGCCGTTGGTTCGGTTGTTATCAACCGTATGTTAAGCTCACGCTATCCCGATACAATGGTAGGTGTAATCTATCAGAATAAGCAGTTTTCGCCAGTAGGAAATGGCAGACTTGCTTTGGCACTTGCCAATAATAAGGCGACGGCAAGCTGTTATAAGGCAGCAGATGAAGCGATGAAGGGTATGACGAATGTAGGACATTGTCTCTATTTTAGAACGCCGATTCCAGGGCTAACAGGAACGCAAATAGGCGGCCATATTTTCTATTAAGAATCAGTTTAAAAACTTTTTAAAATTTTAGGTATAAAGTACCATAGAATTCTGCAAAAAAGAAGCGTATGATGTGTTTCTGACAGAAAATGGGAAATATACCTTTTTTTATGCATATGTTTACATATAACTATGAAGCACCCAATAGTTATCTTGTATATTCATAATGATAGAAAAGGTAGGAGATAGGGAATGGAAGAAAGGTAAGGTTAAAAGAATGAAAAGTGTAAACAGCATAGAAAAGAAAAAGCTGGTATTTTACCGTAATCTGATAGACAGCCTGCTTAGCCTGGAAGAATACATAGAAGGAAAGGACGAAGAAATATCGGACATGCTTTTACAAAGAATAGAACAGCTTTATGAGAGAATGGACAAAGAAATGGGAAAAACATTGTCTGAGCTTGGTATGACAGTCATTTTGGAGGATATGCTTGGACTTGTGCAGAATGCACAAGGGGGACAAAGCAAGTATGGAACACAAAGGGAATGGGCTGAGCCAGAGGTTCAGCAGATGATACCGCCTATTTCATATTATGAAGATAATTCTTATGGAGAAACGGAATTGTTTGAACCAGAGTGTAAGCCGGTTATGGAGGACACTTTTGCAGAAACCTGTTTGCTCCATGCACCGATGCGGTTACCCTATCTGATACGCAAAAGTACAAAGGAAAAGATACTGATTAATCGAGACGTTTTTAAAATAGGCAAGGAAAAGAGCTATGTAGATTATTATGTAGAAAATGATGCAGTCAGTAGAACACATGCAGATATTGTACGTAAAAAAGACCATTTTTATGTGGTTGATCAAGATTCGCTCAATCATACTTTTTTAGAGGGGAAAAGGCTTCCGGCGAAGAAGTATGTAAAAATAAAATCTGGTCAAAGCTTTGTATTAGCAGATGAAGAATTTACTTTTTATTATGAAGCCATATAAATGGCAGACTTTATATCTTACAGAAAGGCAAGGTTATTAGAATGAAGATACATTATATGGCAGCAGCGCAGACAGATATAGGTCTGGTAAAACAGGTGAATCAGGATAGTTTAACAGTAAAAGTAGTTGATACTGAGCTTGGCGAAGTAACACTTGCTGTTTTGTGTGATGGTATGGGAGGCTTGACGAAAGGAGAGCTTGCAAGTGCCATTGTAGTCAGAGCATTTGAAGCATGGTTTATGGAAAAGCTTCCATATCAGTTAAGAAGCATAACAGCAGAAATGTTAAAAGCGGAATGGGAAAGGCTTGTTACAGACTGCAATGATAGAATCCGCAAGCAGGGAAGTCAAAACATGGGAACGACTCTTACGGCAATGCTTTTTTATGAAGATGCATATTATATTATACATGTCGGAGATTGTAGGGCTTATGAACTAACAAGTGAAGTTTTTCAACTGACAAAGGATCAGACTTTTGTGGAACGTGAGGTCGCTTCCGGGCGAATGACAAGAGAACAGGCAAAAACCGACAGCAGAAGAAATGTACTCTTACAATGTATTGGTGTAAAGGAAGAGGTAGAGCCGGAATTTATAGCAGGAAAGCTGGTCCCAGGAGCATGCTATTTGCTTTGTTCAGACGGGTTTCGCCATGAGGTGTCAAGGAACGAGATACTTGCAGTAGTGGAAGAGATGGCGTGGGAGCCTGTACGGAAGCAGCAACCGGAAAATGAGATTATGGCTGGTATGAATAAGGCGTTGAATATGCTGATAGAAAAGGCAAAGGTGCGTGGAGAGAGGGATAATATCTCCGCGATTCTCATACAAACACTGGAAGAAGAAACATGTTAAAATTAGGTTCGATTATTGATGGAAAATATAAGATTTTAAATGAAATCGGTCATGGTGGCATGAGTACGGTGTATCTTGCTATCAATGAAAAGGCAAATAAACCATGGGCAATCAAGGAAGTGAGAAAGTCCTGTAGAAAGGATTTTCAAGTGATTCGTCAGAGTCTCCTAATGGAAATGGAGCTACTAAAAAAGTTAAAACATCCAAGACTACCAAGTATCGTTGATGTGATTGATGAAAAAGAGAATCTTCTTATTGTCATGGACTATATAGAAGGCAATACCTTGGAAAAGATTTTGCTAGAGCAGGGAGCGCAGAAGCAGGAAACGGTGGTAGAATGGGCGATTCAGCTTTGCGAAGTGTTGGAATACTTACATACTAGAGAACCAGCGATTATTTATCGGGATATGAAACCGGCAAATGTAATGTTGAAATCTGACAATAGTGTCGTTTTGATTGATTTTGGAACGGCAAGGGAATATAAGGAACAGAATACAGGAGATACGACTTGCCTGGGAACACAGGGATATGCGGCACCCGAGCAGTTTGGAACAATGGGACAGACCGATGCAAGGACAGATATTTATTGTCTGGGAGCAACCATGTATCATCTGGTTACGGGGCATAATCCATCAGAGCCACCGTATGAGATGTATCCGATTACAAAATGGAATTCAAAACTGTCAACAGGGTTAGAGCAAATTATTGAAAAATGTACTAGTAGAAATCCACAGGATAGATACCAGTCTGTAAGTGAACTACGTTATGCATTAGAGCACTATCGTGATATGGATATTTCCGCAGTGGAAGCATATCAGAAAAGGTGGAAGGTGTTTATAGGAATAGCAGGAACTTCTATGCTATGCCTTTTGACTGCAATAGCACTGTGGATTTCTTCGTTACATAGGCAAAGGGACATCTATGCGGAGATTATGGAAACAGCAGGAAGGACAACGGTGGATCGGGAAGCATTGGGGGGTATATGCAGGCAATTGCTACCGACAGCACTAGAGAAGAGGCGTATGACAGATATTGCGAGCATATTATTGAAGATGGTGTGTTTTCCGATGAGGAAGAGAATTATCTGTTGGAAATGAATATTAGTACAGAAAAATATTTACGTGCTTTTTCAGAAAAAAATCCCGCATCCTATGGTGATTTCTGTTATGATATAGGAAATGCATACTGGTTCTATTACGAGCAGGAAGAGAGCAGACAGGCACATGCGGTGGTTTGGTTTGAGGAAGCGGCAAGAATCTATGAAAAGTTACCGCAAAAGGATAGAGAGTTGCAACGAAGTAAGCTGTATATCGAGATAGGGAGCTTTTATAAGAAAATTGTTGCGGCACAGATAGCCGGCTCGGATGTAGGAATGTATGGAGAATACTGGAGAAAGCTCATAACATGGAAAGCATGGAATGATGAGAATCCGGATAGGGAGCTGATTACGTTACGTATGTATCGGGAATTGGTAACCCGTTCTATGGAATATGCAAAATATTTACGAGAGGACGGCATTACGAAACAGGAGATATTGGGAGTCTATATGGAGATAGAGGCAGATATGTTACAAATGAAGAAACAGGCAACGGAAAACGTGAGACAGGAAATCGCTGCTATTATGGAACTATTAGATGGAGCAGATGAATTGCTGGCTTCCAGTTATGCGGACAAATGATAACAGCAGGATAGAAGTAGGAAGGACATAGGTAGGAATATGACAATAGAAGAAATGACAATAATGTCATATATATTTCTAATCATAGCAGTTGTTTTGGGAATTGTTGCGATTGTGTTGTTTTTTGTTTGGAAGATTCCCAAAGGATATCGGACAGTAAAAGGGCAAAAGCGTTATAGGAAAAGAGTGCATCATAAGCAAAGAACATGCAAGCCTGAGACAGCGCAGACGGAAACGATAAAACTGGATGTAAAGCAACAAGAAAAGGTGCAGTTTACAGTCTTGCAGGATATTACCTTTGTGCATGCGGAGGAAAAGTAATATTTGTATATTTTCCACGGGAATAGTATACTGAGAGAAAAGAACGTAGTTGGAGGTTATATATGAGCTTTACGACATATTCATGTGAGGATTTTGTAGAAGTATTATCAACAAAGGCACCAGTACCGGGAGGTGGCGGTGCATCTGCGCTGGTAGGAGCAATCGGAACAGCACTTGGCAACATGGTAGGAAGTCTTACCGTTGGCAAGAAGAAATACGCAGAAGTTGAAGCAGATATCATTGCCTTGAAGGAAAAGGCAGATGCTTTACAGAAGGATTTTCTTCGTCTGGTAGAAGAGGATGCTAGGGTGTTCGAGCCATTATCCAAGGCGTATGGAATGCCAAAGGAAACAGAGGAAGAAAAGGCAGAGAAAGCACGCGTGATGGAAATCGTGTTGAAGGATGCCTGCTCGGTTCCAATGGAAATCATGAGAAAATGTTGTGAAGCAATTGATATTATAGAAGAATTTGCGGCTAAGGGAAGTGTAATCGCCCTTAGTGATGCCGGTGTAGGTGCGGCTTTTTGTAAGGCTGCTTTACTTGGTGCATCCTTAAACGTATTCATCAATACAAAATCCATGGCAAACCGTGAATATGCGGAAGAGTTGAATGCAGAGGCAAACGAGATGATTCGCGTATATTCCGAAAAGGCAGATAAGGTATTCAACAGCGTAAATGAGCGTTTGAAATAATGCGAAAAATCCATAAACGGAAGATTTTTCGTATACAAATTTATACTTTGCATAAATTTGAGTGATTTGAGAAAGGTAGGATGAAACATGGCAAAGCAGTTATTAGGTAAAGAAGTTACCGCCGCTATGAATGAGAAGATAAAGGCTAACGTAGCCAAATTACAGGAAAAGGGCATCACACCAACACTTGGAATTATTCGTGTAGGTGAACGTGATGACGATATTTCTTATGAAAGAGGAGCTACCAAGAGATGTGAGACGCTAGGTGTAGCTTATGAAAAGTTCCTGCTTCCACAGGATGTTACAGAAGAGGAGCTGTTGTCTGTAATCGACCAAGTAAATAAAAATGATGCGATTCACGGAGTCTTATTATTCCGTCCACTGCCAAAGCACTTAAACGAAGAGAAGATTATCAATGCTTTGGATTTTGAAAAGGATGTAGACGGTATTACGGATGGCTCGATGGCAGGTGTATTTGCAGGCAAGAAGCAGGGCTTTCCACCTTGTACACCACAGGGCTGTATGGAGATTCTCGACTATTATGGAATTGACTGTACAGGCAAAAAGGCAGTCGTGGTTGGAAGAAGCCTTGTAGTAGGAAAGCCGGCTGCGATGATGTTAATTCAGAAGAATGCAACGGTTACTATTTGCCATACTAAGACCGTGGATATGCCATCTGTAGTAAAAGAGGCAGATATCGTAATTGTGGCAGCAGGTAGAGCCGGTGTTATCGATGGTTCTTATTTGAGAGAAGGACAGGTTGTTATTGATGTTGGAATCAATGTCAATGAAGAAGGTAAGCTTTGCGGTGATGTAAAGTATGAGGAAGCAGAGAAAATAGTAGATGCTATTACACCGGTACCGGGTGGAGCAGGAAGTGTAACCACTTCTGTGCTCGTTGGACATGTCGTAGAAGCAGCGATGAGAAAGTATCTGTAGTGTAAAAAGTAACTTAATCTGTGGTATCATATAAATATATAGTGTTGACGAAAGGAGTAAATAATTATGCGAAGTATTGTTATGGTTATTATTAGGTTTGTTAATACAGTAAAGAATGTTTATAAAGTATGTACAGGGAAAGAAGTTAAGAAATAGAAAATTCCGGTTGTGGAGGTGTAACGTTCATGGCGAGAGGTGTGGCAATAGGAATACAGAGCTTTGAGGAATTGAGAAAAGGAAAGTATTTCTATGTTGATAAAACTGATTTTATCAAAGAATGGTGGGACTGTGGAGACAGTGTCACCTTGATTACACGCCCACGCCGTTTTGGAAAGACCTTAAATATGAGCATGCTGGAGCAGTTTTTTTCGATAAATTATAATGGTAGAAGTGAACTGTTTGAAGGGCTTTCTATATGGCAGGATGAGAAGTATAGACAGATACAAGGCACTTATCCGGTCATATCACTATCGCTTGCCGGAGTAAAAGAAACGAATTATAAAACAGCGCGAGAAAAAATATGTCAGATATTAACCAATCTCTATATTAAATATTCCTATCTAAGAGATAGCGATGTCTTAACAGATGCAGACCGTTTGTTTTTTGATAGAATCTTAGCACTGGAAATGCGAGATAGTGATGCGACCTCGGCAATTTATCAACTATCGGATTTTTTATATCGCTATTATGATAAAAAAGTAATTATTTTATTAGATGAATATGATACACCGATGCAGGAGGCATATATAAATGGATATTGGGATGAGCTGGTGGCATTTACCAGAAGCTTATTTAACTCGACCTTTCAGACGAATCCATATCTTGAAAGAGGGATTATGACGGGGATTACGAGAATCAGTAAAGAATCTGTTTTCTCAGATCTGAATAATCTGAAGGTAGTAACGACAACGTCCGATGAGTATGCAACCAGCTTTGGATTTACAGAGGAAGAAGTGTTTGCAGCACTGGATGAGTGTGGTCTTGGAGAGGAAAGAGAAGGCGTAAAAGCATGGTATGATGGATTTGTGTTCGGAAAACATTCTGATATCTATAATCCATGGTCTGTTTTGAATTTCTTGGATACGAACGGACAGTATGATACGTATTGGGCGAATACCAGTGGAAACCGTCTGATAGGCAGGCTTATTCAGGAAGGCAATAAAAACATCAAAGTATCCTTTGAACGATTATTGAAAATGGAGAGGATAACATCCCCTATTGATGAACAAATCGTTTATAACCGTTTGGGAGATAATGAAGTTGCCGTATGGAGCTTGTTGCTAGCAAGTGGATATTTAAAGGTAATTGAAAAGGAGAAATTAACGACACCGGGAATGCGGCCAAAATATACACTAAGTATTACGAACGGTGAAGTATTAGATATGTTTTACAACATGGTTCATGACTGGTTTATGGAAACAGAAGTCCATTATAACGATTTTGTGTCGGCCATGTTGTATGGTAATGTTGAGGAAATGAATGTATGTATCAATAAGATTTCTAAAAATGTGTTTAGTTATTTTGATACAGGAAAGGATCCTTCTGATTCAGAGCCGGAGAGATTCTATCATGGGCTGGTATTAGGCTTACTGACAGAGCTTAATCAGGAATATATACTTACCTCCAATCGAGAAAGTGGACTTGGCAGATATGATGTTATGATAGAGCCAAGGGATAAGAGTAAAGCAGCATATATCCTGGAATTCAAAGTGCATAATCCAAAAAGAGAAAGCTCTTTAGAAGAAACCGTAAAAAATGCTTTGAAACAAATAGAAGAAAAGCAGTATGAGACAGAACTGATAGCCAAAGGCTATAAGGAAGAACAGATTCGTAAATATGGTTTTGCATTTGCGGGTAAGGAAGTATTGATTGGAGAGGAATAGATAGTAAGAAAGGGCAGGTATTCTATGGGAATATATGTAAATCCGGATCATGCAAGCTTTAAGAAAGCAGTAGAATCACAGATTTATATAGAT
>JAFQQI010000086.1 GCA_017411305.1 Lachnospiraceae bacterium | reverse complement strand
GGAAAAATCTCTGTAGTTAAGATTCAGTGAAAGTTAGCACCCCACAAAATAATCTTCATATACTAAATAAGTAAATGAAGAAAATTGTGGGGTGTTTTTATTTTTGCTTATCAGTATTCTGTGATTGGTGGAGATAGACGTCAGGAGATACTCTTAAAAGAGCTTAGGGAAAAAGCTTCCTGCATACGATTTGGAGTAGGAACGCAGGGAGACAAAGCGGTTTCTTTGGAATTAGCGGTTTCTCTTGCGGAGAATCTTCTTCTTCCGATACCAATGTGTAAAGGGAACAGGATTAATATACAGCAACAAGATATAGTGGTTACGAAGGAGGATGTTTTAAAATATTTAAAAAAAGGACAGCGTGTTTTTGCAGGCTGTATGGATAAGGTATGGTCGGAACGGGCAAAGGAGAAAGGTGTTGCATGTTATGACTATATGGAAGAAAAGTCGATTGCTATATACAATTCTATAGCAACCGCTGAGGGAACGATAGCTGAAATTCTTCTGAGTTACCCGCGTAATCTTCATGGAATAAAGGTAATGGTGTTGGGGTATGGAATCTGTGCAAAGACTTTGGCAGCAAAGCTAAGGGGGCTGTCAGCCAAGGTGTGCATTGCAGCAAGGTCTGAACATGCTCTAATGGAAGCTTATGCAAACGGATACTGTAAGATAAGGTTAGAAAAAATCTCAGAAGTAATAGGGGAATATCCTCTTATCATAAATACCATCCCGGCAAGAGTTGTTACGCGTAAGGAACTAGAATCTGTGGATAAAGAAGTAGAAATTTATGAAATTGCATCTTTTCCGTATGGTGTGGACATTGATACTGCCAACGAGCTTGGTATAACAGTCAGAATCTGTCCTTCACTTCCGGCAAAATATGCACCGATTTCGTCAGCAGAGATACTAAAGCAATATATTTTGGAAAAAACAGGGGGTAATGTATGAAGCTAGCAGGGTTAAAGATAGGAGTGGCATTTACGGGCTCTTTTTGCACATTTGCAGAGGCCATAGAAGCATTAAAAATGTTAAAAGAGGAAGGTGCTGAGCTATATCCAATTTTGTCGTTTCAGACACAAACGATAGATAGTAGATTTGGTACGGCAGAAGAATTTCGTAAAAGGATTGAAAAGGTTTGCGGAAGGAGAGCTATGGATTCTATAGAAACAGCAGAACCGATTGGCCCTAAGGCGTTACTGGATTTACTGATTATTATGCCGTGTACAGGTAATACCATTGCCAAGCTTGCCTGTGCGATTACGGACAGCCCGGTTCTGATGGCAGCCAAAGCACATTTAAGAAATGAAAAACCGCTATTGTTATCCATTTCAACCAATGATGCGTTAAGTATGAACTTGAAAAATATAGGCATTCTTATGAATGTGAAGAATATATATTTCGTTCCATTTGGGCAGGATGCGCCACACAAGAAGCATAATTCTATGATTGCACATTTGGATAGGTTACTTCCGGCAGCAGAGGCAGCATTGGACGGAAAACAGTTTCAACCTGTTATTTGCGGATAAAATCCATACAAAGCGGGTATGATGAAAGAAGCAGAAAAGGAGTGAGGCTGTATGTGCGGAATTAGTGGTATTTATCGACGAGTAGGGGGAATGAAGCAAGAAGAGAGATATTATCGGAATGCGCTTCTGGCAATGAATAAGGTACAAAGGCATAGAGGGCCAGATGAAGAGGGAATTTATGTGAGCGATGCATGTGGGCTTGCACATGTAAGACTATCGATTCTGGACTTGAAGATGGGTACACAACCAATGTATTATAATACGGGGGCGGAAAAATACGCTATTGTATATAATGGCGAAATCTATAACATGCATGAAATTCGTGAGGAATTAATAGATCATGGTATTACTTTTGAGACCACTTGTGACACGGAGGTAATTTTAAAAGGCTATGCGGCTTGGGGAAAAGAGATTGTAAAGCATTTAAATGGTATTTTTGCTTTTGCTATTTGGGAGGAAAATGCAAAAAGGCTCATTCTTTGTAGAGATAGATTGGGAGTAAAGCCTTTGTTTTATATGGTTCATGGAGAAGAGGTGCTCTTTGCATCCGAGATAAAGGCTATGCTTGCTTACGACAAAAAGATCGCAAACGTAGACCGGCAAGGTTTGTGTGAACTGTTGGCTTTAGGACCTGCACATACTTATGGGAGAACAGTGTATCAGGGTGTGACAGAGGTAAAGCCTGGAATGATTTGCCAATTGGATGGGCAAGGAATTCTGGAAGAGGCATATTGGCAATTGGAAGGGCATGAGCATGAAGATAGTGAGGAAAAGACTGTGGAAAAGGTAGCTTTTCTGATTCGTGATGCTATTCGAATGCAGCTGTTGTCGGATATTCCTGTGTGTACATTTTTGTCAGGTGGCCTGGACAGTAGTATTGTAACATCTGTGGCGAGCGAGTGTATGAAGGAAAAAGGGATGAAATTGTCCACGTATTCCTTTGATTTTGAGGGGAATGAGGAATATTTTGCAGCAAGTAGTTTCCAACCATCTCAAGATGCTCCGTTTGCAAAGGAGATGTCAGAGTATCTCGGTACAGAGCACACGATTCTGACTTGTAGCAATAAGAATCTGTTTTCTCATTTGTATGCTGCTATGAAGGCAAGAGATTATCCATGTATGGCTGATGTGGAATCGTCCTTATTGTATTTTTGTGGGGAGGTAAGCAAACGCTTTAAGGTAACCTTGACAGGGGAATGTGCAGATGAAATATTTGGTGGCTATCCATGGTTTTATCGTAAGGATATGTTTGAACGCCATGCATTTCCATGGAGCTATGACATGGAGGCAAGGACAGCACTGTTAAAGCCGGAATTGATAGAGGAACTAAAGCTTGCACAATATTCGATAGAAGCATATGAGAATACCATTGCTAAGACACCTCGTTTGGCAGGAGAATCAGGGGAGGAAGCAAGACGTAGAGAGTTATCTTATCTGAATTTGAGATGGTTTATGGCAACGTTGCTAGAGCGTATGGATCGAACCAGTATGTATCATGGTTTGGAGGCAAGAGTTCCGTTTGCAGACCATAGAATTGTGGAGTATTTATATAATGTTCCTTGGCGTATTAAGTTTATGGGAGATATGGAAAAAGGGCTGTTACGTCATGCGGCAAAGGGGTTACTACCGGACAGCGTATTGTTTCGGAAGAAAAGCCCATATCCAAAGACCTATCATCCAGCGTATGAAAGACTGCTTAAGGAAGAGGTTGTCAAGATACTCAAGAGTGAGGATGAACCAATAAGACAATTGCTTGATGTAGACAAAGTAAAAAAATATTTAGAAATACCAATGGCCTATGCAAAACCGTGGTATGGTCAGCTGATGGCAGGACCACAGATGTTAGCGTATTATTTACAGATTAATATGTGGATGAAAGAATATGATGTTAAAATTCAAGTGTAGTTTAGGCTACACTTTTT
>JAFQQI010000013.1 GCA_017411305.1 Lachnospiraceae bacterium | reverse complement strand
TAAAGAAGTTTTGCATCACTGGATAACCCTTTGAAACGCTCATCCTTAATTAGTAATCTTGGAACACGGTAGAAGGAAAACTGTTCTGCTTCCGCTCCGTAATAATAATCGAATTTCAAACCGTTATCCATTTTGCGTCCCCCTTCCTATTGTCTGTTCTTCCATTCATCCAACAACTGAATGATGATTTTTTCTATTTCTTCACTGCTGTAATCTTCTTCAAAATACTTGCTGATTTTGTCAGCTTTCAGTGTTACTTTTCTTTCCTTTGGCTTTTCTTCCGTTAGGATCAGGCGAACCATCGCAAAGGTAAGCTCTCCCCTTTTACCATATTCCTTGAGTTTCCCGGACTGTACTGTACTTACATTACATCCCTGCTCCTCTAAAATGACCTGCACCCACTGCTGTTCATCCTCTGATAAAAAGGAAATATCTACGCCCTGTGAAAAGCCTAATTTCTTCTTATCCACCATATCAAGAAGCTCATCCGATAACCGGGACAACCAGATATATCTCTGTACCTTTTTTGCGTTCTCTCCGGCAGCTTCGCCCACCTTATCAAGCGTATTCATTCCGGCTTTCTTTCCCTGATGTTTCATTGCTTCATATTTCATCTTATAGGCTTTTGCCTTTTCGCTTGGTAAAATATCCTCACGTTGGATATTGGAATCCACCATGATAATCGTAGCTTCATCATCGGTGTAGTTTCTTACAATAATCGGCATTTCCGATTTTCCGGCTCTTTCAGAACCTCTTTTCCTTCGATGTCCGGCAATTAACTCATAACCGCCACCTGTTCTCGGTCTTGCGATACCCGGAACAAGTACACCATGCTGACGAATACTTTCTGTTGTTTCTTCCATCTTTTCATCATCAAGCACCTTAAACGGGTGGTCTTTGAAGTCAAATAGCTCTATCAAGGGAGCTATCACTACTTTTTCCGTTCCTGCTCCTGTATTTTCCTCTACACCAAGCAAATCCTGATAGGTGGTAAGCTGAATATCCTTATTTGGTTTTCGCATGACTTAACACCTCCCTTGCCAGTTTTTCGTAGCTTTCTGCGCCTTTGCTCTGACGGTCATATTCAAAGATACTCACGCCTTCAGAAGCAATCTCTGCAATGGCTTCCGACCTCGGTATGGCATCCGCAAATATATTTACATCATTTCCATAAGCGGTATGTACCGCTTTCTTATTTCTCTTTGAATTGTTGTATCTGCTCGCATCCATTGTAAACAGAATACCCTCTATCTCAATTTCCGGATTAAAACGCTGTTTTGTGCCCTTATACACCTTTAAAAGCTCCGTAAGACCGTCTGCTGCATAAAACTGTGGCTGTACCGGGATTAAGACACTGTTTGCTGCTGTCATTGCATTTATGGTCAGCATACCAAGTGACGGCATACAGTCGATGATAATATAATCATAATCATCTTGTAACAGCTCCAGATACTCCTTTAAAACACATTCCCGGTCATCAACCGTAATTAAGGACATATCCATGCCTGTAAGCAACTTATTGGACGGAATCACATCGACACCCTCTTTATGGCTTAAAATAGCTTCTCTAGGCTCAAATTCAATGCCCATAATGATGTTTTCCATCATATTTTTTAATGTTACTTTCAAATTCTTTGGAAAACCCAATCCGAGGGTTAAATGCCCCTGCGGGTCAGCGTCTACCAACAATACTCTTTGACCTAATCTAGCCAAACCAACTCCTAAATT
>JAFQQI010000085.1 GCA_017411305.1 Lachnospiraceae bacterium | reverse complement strand
GCCGGCACATATTGCTTCTAAAATTTCTGTACTATTTTCACTAAGCTTCCTACGAATACGAGTACGAATTCCATGTGCCTTTAAAAACTCACCCGTACCAACTGTCGCTTCAATGTTAAAGCCCATATCATAGAATCTCTTTTTTTCTTGCGGATAGCTTCCATTGATTCCCTGCTCCTTTAAGCTTGTTCCAAGAATTACTTTTGTTGCTATATCTGCCAACGGATATCCGGTTGCTTTGGATAAGAATGGTACTGTTCGTGATGAACGTGGATTTACTTCAATAATATATACATTTTCTTCTTTATCTACAATGAACTGTATATTAAACAAGCCTACAATACCTATTCCGATACCCAGCTTTTTCGCATATTCCAGTATCGTTTGCTTCACTTTATTTGAAATGCTAAAGCTTGGATACACACTTATGGAATCTCCCGAATGGACACCTGTTCTCTCCACAAGCTCCATAATTCCCGGGACAAACACATCCGTTCCATCACAAATGGCGTCAATTTCCACTTCCTTACCACAGATGTATTTATCTACAAGCACCGGCTTATCTTCATCAATTTCCACAGCAGTTTTTAAATAATGACGTAAATGTTCTTCCTTTGCTACTATCTGCATCGCACGGCCACCAAGTACAAAGCTTGGACGCACAAGCACCGGATACCCAATCTCTTCTGCTGCCGTTACTCCATCCTCAATATTAGTGACAGCTTGCCCCTTTGGCTGTGATATCAAAAGCTGTGAAAGCAGTTTTTCAAAAGCATCTCTATTTTCCGCTTTATCAATGGCAGCACAATCTGTTCCTATGATTTTCACGCCTCGCTCCTCCAAAGGCTTTGCGAGATTGACTGCTGTTTGTCCTCCTAGCGATGCAATAATTCCATCTGGCTTTTCCAACGCAATCACATTCATCACATCTTCTACACAAAGTGGCTCAAAATACAGCTTATCCGATGTCGTATAATCCGTAGACACGGTTTCCGGATTGTTGTTTATAATAATTGCTTCATAGCCTGCTTCCTTTATGGTTTTCACTGCATGCACGGTAGAGTAATCAAACTCTACACCTTGACCGATACGAATTGGTCCCGAACCAAGCACTATAATCTTCTTCCTATTTTCTACTACAGACTCATTCTCTAATTCATAAGTGGAATAAAAATACGGAACATAACTCTCAAATTCGGATGCACAGGTATCAATCATCTTATAAACAGGGAATATACTCAAATCCTTGCGCAATTCGAATATATCTAGCTCACTTTTATTCCAAATCCGTGCAATCGCTTTATCTGAAAAGCCCATTTTCTTAGCATGATACAAACGCTCACTATCCAAAGGATGCCGCTTTAATTCACATTCCATATCAACAATCTTTTGCATTTTATCTAAGAAAAATGGATCTATTTTTGTCCACATTGCAATTGTTGATACCTCACATCCCCGACGTAACAACTCAGCAATGGCATAAATACGGTCATCTGTACCTATTTTAATGTGGCTTATTAAATCCTCCGTTTTTTCTTTTTCAAACTTCTCCATATATAAATGGTTTACGCCAATCTCCAAAGAACGAATCGCTTTTAGAAAACTCTCCTCGAAGGTTCTGCCTACGCTCATAACTTCTCCGGTTGCCTTCATCTGTGTGCCAAGCTTTTGATTGGCATCTGCAAACTTATCAAAAGGAAAACGTGGCATCTTTGTTACTACATAATCAAGTGCTGGCTCAAAGGATGCAGGTGTATTTACCAGCATAATCTCATCTAAGGTCATTCCAACACTGATTTTGGCAGATACTCTGGCAATCGGATACCCGCTTGCTTTAGATGCCAGCGCAGAAGAACGAGATACTCTTGGATTTACTTCTATCAAGTAATACTGAAAGGAATCCGGATCCAATGCAAACTGCACGTTACATCCACCTTCTACCTTTAGTGAACGGATAATTTTTAACGCACTGTCACGCAACATCTGATACTCTTTATTGGTTAATGTCTGTGATGGACATACAACAATAGAATCTCCTGTATGAATTCCTACTGGGTCTAAATTCTCCATATTACATACCGTAATTGCTGTATCATTTGCATCTCTGATTACTTCATACTCAATTTCCTTAAATCCCTTAATACTTTTTTCAATTAATACTTGATGAACTGGAGATAAAGCAAGCGCATTTTTGATTAAACTCATAAATTCCTGCTCATTATCCGCAAAGCCGCCACCTGTTCCACCTAATGTGAACGCAGGTCTTAAAACAACGGGATATCCAATTTTTTCTGCCACTTTAACGGCTTCTTCTACATCATTGGCAATGACCGAAGGCAAAACAGGCTCTCCCAATTCTTCACAAAGCTCTTTAAACAATTCTCTGTCTTCTGCACGTTCAATGCTCTCACTACTGGTTCCCAGTAATTCTACCTGACATTCCTTTAGGATTCCTTTTTTCTCTAGCTGCATCGCCAGATTTAGTCCTGTCTGTCCACCGATACCCGGCACAATGGCATCTGGACGCTCATGTCGTACGATTTTAGCAACATATTCTAAGGTTAAAGGTTCCATATATACTTTATCTGCAATGGTTGTGTCTGTCATAATGGTTGCAGGATTGGAATTGCATAGAATTACCTCATAACCTTCTTCCTTTAAAGCAAGACACGCCTGTGTACCAGCATAATCAAATTCTGCTGCCTGACCAATCACAATCGGTCCAGAACCAATGACAAGTATTTTCTTTAAATCAGTTCTTTTCGCCATATCTTGTTCCCTCCATCATTTCTATAAATTGGTCAAACAAATACGCACTATCCTGTGGTCCCGGTGCACTTTCCGGATGATACTGCACACAAAAAACCTGATCTGACTTACATGCAACACCTTCCACAGTTCCATCCAATAGATTCAGGTGTGTTACCTCTAGTCCCGT
>JAFQQI010000084.1 GCA_017411305.1 Lachnospiraceae bacterium | reverse complement strand
TCTTTATCCATATTCAGTTTCTCCCTTCTACGGAAGTATCCAAAAATCTCCCGCTTGTTTCTTTTTGATTGGAATAAGCATAGATTTTTAGATATTTTCTGAATTTAGATATTTAGAAATATATAGAATAAAAATTATGCTTTACGGACATTATATCACATTCAGAAAATATTGTCACGGTAAAGCATGATTTTCCCGCAAGAGATAGCGAGTATTATATTGTAGCCGCACAATGTCACCTTATACTCTCCACCACACACCTTAGCCCCTCAGCCATATGCACCTGCGCCTTCCAGCCAAGCGCCTCCAACTTAGATGCATCCAGCATAGCCTTGGTGGCTGTGGAATATCCTCTGCGCTCTGCTTCGTCAGGCAAATCAAATATCACCTTAGTCCCGGCAATGTCTGCCAAAGTCTCCGCAAGATCTTTTAATGTAATATCAGATTCCTTATCTGCTATATTGTAAGCCTCTCCCGACTCGCCAAGCAGCACTGCATACAATATTCCTGCCACTGCATCGGTTACAAAGGAATAAGAATATTTCTGCGTCCCCTCACTCTTAAGTACAATATCCTCTCCTGCTGCTGCTTTCTTTATGAACTGAGAAATTGCCTTAGTGTCAGAGGAAAGCATCGTCGGTCCGTAGCATCTGCTGAGTCTTGGAATTACAAAGTCAAGCCCATATGTCTGCTTGTATGCATTACATAAGGTCTCCCCAAGGCGCTTACTTTCCGGATAACCGGCACGCAAGGTATTACAGTCAATATATCCCAAATATTTTTCATCAAATTTCTCCACATCACCGCGGTTCTCCCCATACACTTCTACCGAGGACACAAAACAAAACTGCTCTGCTTTATGTGCGACCGCATAATCCAATAAATTCTTGGTACCGATAATATTGGAATTAATCGTCCCGATGGAATCCTGTGAGTACTGAAGCGGGTGGGTATTACTCGCTGCATGAACAATATAATCTACATGCCCGCAGTCAGGAATCATCTCATTTACATCACAGGACATATAGGTAAAGCATTTCTCTTCCCAATACTTGTCAAAACGTTCTCTTGCCTTGGCTTCATTGCGGCTGAGCGCAATCACCCGGATTTCACTTCCCTGCTGTGCCCAGGTTTCATTATAGTGCATGAGCACATCAATCATGCACTTTCCAATCATACCGGTAGCGCCGGAAAGCATAATAGTTTTGCCGATCAGTTTCTCCCAAGGTAGGGGTAAATCTATCATTCCTCTTATCTCCTGCTGGTATCTGTTCATATTTCATTCCTTCTCATGTACTGTCTTCTTTATTAATCACACAGGGCATTTACATTTGCTTTCATTTACTTCCGATACACAAACTTATCACACTAAATCAGCATCAGCCGTCCCGTATGTACAATTTTTAACTTATCTGCATTTACCATAAAATAAAGCGTAGTTAAATTTTCTCCCAAATATCCGATATAACGGTCGGCCCGCTCGCTTCCCTTCGGTACGCTAAGCTCCTCCGTCCGCTGAAGAATCGGGAACAGCCAGTCGCAATAATCCTTAAATACGGTTTCCTTGGCAATGAACATATTGTAATTATAAAAGAACTGTTTCTCAAAAATCTCCGGCAGTCTCCTTGCATATTCCGGTGCCAGCTCCTTTAGTGCCTGCATCATGGCATCCCAATCCTGCTGCTTTAAATATCTTTTGTGGTGCTCATTGATATTAGGATAATGCACCGTCGGATAGGGTAAAATCACATCAATATCATTTTCTTTCAGACGAGGCAAATCTTCATCTTTTACATCCAGCATACGCCTGTAGTGGAAAAGTCCCATATAATCGCTACTCATATGTTTCCCAATCCAATACATCGCTGTAAGTTCACTGTAGTTCACATTCTTGTGAGAAATATTATCTCCTTTGTCATCCCTAAGCTCTGCCACCTGCACATCCGTTAGTGCGGCACCTGCCTGCACCGGATATACATAGTCCGGAATCTCATAATTTCCGTTAAGCTGCCTGTCCTTATAGAACTTAGACATTCCCACAAAGACTTCAGGACACTTCTCCCCTTTGGGAAAGTCCGAAAGCACTGCAAACTCTCCTGTGACGGCATAAAATCTGCGCATAATCTCAGCCTCGGTTACAGAATCAATACAGACATACTTCTCAAAACCTTTGGCTTTTAATGCAGCTGCAATTTCCGCATGAAAATTCTCCGGCAGCGCAATCAAAATCTTGCTATTCTTATTGCCGGTTCGTTCATAGGCTTCAAGGTCCATTACCGGAATGCCATCTATTTTCGCCGGATTACCTTCCATATTGCTGACAACAAAGGCCGTAACCATAACATCCGGATATAAAGTTTTCAGTGCATAATATACGCTTACGGCAACCATTTGGGCGCCGTAAATGGCAACTTGTTTCATTTTGTTAATCTCCTTAAGTATTTCGTTATTGACATTTACTATCCGCTCCGTCAAAAAGTCCCCCACCTATTTCTTATACATCATATCATATATTTTAGTCACATCAAAACCAGGACTAAACTTTATGGCTGCATCATATATTTTCTCTATAATTCTTTCATCTTCTTCCAATTCGTCTGCTATCTGCGGTATTCCTTTCCCTTTTGCCATTTTTCGGCAGACCATTTCTATTAGTTTAATAGCTTGTCCTTCAGCGATTCCATCATCATAAAACTCCTGTAATGCTCTGCACATGCCTATTCCCTCCTCTACTTTGTATTCTGCTTTTTCTACTACTTTATTCTTAAATTCACCTATCAGTTTTGGTGAATTAGTCACCTTCCCCAACACATCCCAACTCTCATCATCCATTTTCGAGCACTCTTGACTATTCCGTAAATAATCAATAAATGCCACCTTGTTATTCCTGTTTCTATACAGTTCAAAAAATGGTCTTAGTTCTGTCTTAAAATATTCAGGATGTTCTATCTTTGACAAGTCTAAAAAGTGTATCGGATATTCCGGAACAAGTTTTTTAATTTCCTCACTCTCTGTTCCCCAGTCTATAATATCATGAAGGCTCTTAGGACCATCCCATTCTTCTTTTCCCCAGTACACCACTAGGGTTGATACGGGATATATTTTATCGTCTTTCTTTATCTTGTATAAATATTCTCCGCCAGGTTGCAGTTCTTCCTTTGCATTTTCCTTTTTCTTTTTTCGAATTTGTTCGCTATACGACATAACCTCCTGGCGCATAATCCGCACTGGCATACCATAATCTACATACTCCTGATTTTCCACAGTCCACAAGGCAAACTTCTGCCCTGTCAGGCTCTGCTTCATAACAACATCCCGGAGCATTTCTTCCGTACCTGTTACATCTGCTGTATCCAGTACCGGCGATACCTGTTTTAAATCCTGTGCCTTTACTATCTCTTTACCTTGGAACACACTTCCATTCCAAATATCTGCATACCTACGTTCATCACTTAGGTATACTTTTAACCTGATGTCTTTTACTCCCATTCAGCCTCCTTCTGCAGGAGACAATACACTTACTCTGTTCATGTAATCTCCTGCTTATTCAAATAATTACTTGGAAAAAAGCATGATTTCACATGACGCCCATAGGGCCAACAACGTCGAATAGAAAATAAGATTTCAGAAATGTATGCTTTTTATTGTTATTATTCTAGCATGTTATTGTTTACGATTCAATGATTTTTTTGTGACCATTTTGTGAACTTTTTCGTCTATAATAAATATTCTTTATTACTTCTCCATAAACTTCTTTAAAGCCTCGTAGCATTGGACCGATGAACCGAACCGATTGCCTTGACGTAACAACGAGCCGCATCGTGAAAATGCAACTTTATCTTTTCTGTTTATAATATCTTTTCACAAATTTTCTCCACATCATATCTGGGAATTACTTCCTCTGCTACATCACAGATTCGATGAATAATATAAATATCTTCTTCCAGTTCTTCTGCAATCTGCTCCCGAGATTTATTCTTCTTAAGCTTCTTACACACCTGTTCTACAAGAAGTACACTGCGGCCTTGTTCTAAACCTTGCTCTAATCCTTGTTCCAATCCTCGTTCCAATCCTTCCTGACGTTCATCTGCTAACATTTCTTTTATTGCCAAACACATATTAACTTTTCCTCCACTTTCATGATTCTTCTTAACTGAAACCAATTCTTCTGCGCCGGTATACGCCACCACCATATCATACGCGTCTTCGTCCATATCCTGATAT
>JAFQQI010000083.1 GCA_017411305.1 Lachnospiraceae bacterium | reverse complement strand
GACCCCATCGTGGATTATGTTCTGCATGATCTCCACAGCGGTGCAACGCTGAATGAAATCATCGGTGCCTATGACCATACACCCCGCACGGAAATGATCACAATTGTCGATAAAAATGAGTATAAGCAACTGATGGATTATGTGCGAAAAGTAGATCCCAAAGCTTTTGTAACGGTGTACTCTGTAAGTGACATGCGTTACCAGCCTAAAAAATGAATCCCATTTTAGGTATATCGTGTAAGGCGTTAATCGTCATTACACGTGGGCATATACCGTCTCCATTCCAAAGGGATACCCCGGATCTGATCCGGGGTATTCTCCTTTTATTTAGCATAATTCCTAGAACCATCTTTGATGTTATTTAGTGTGGCCCAGATTGTAAAGACTAGATTAAAACAGAATGGAAGTATAATATTTGATATGTCTTATGTAAGAACTAAAGATAAGAATAATGTTTTGATTATAATGTTAAATTGTAAGGAAAGTATAATATCCAACGATAATATAATGCAAAAATGGAATTTGAATTGAAAGATACTATGTAAGAAATAAACAAATTTTGTGCATGGAACCCGATGACAGAAAATTGTTTCAAAAATCGTCATATTTTATTCATATTGAAGAATTACTATCTGGGCATCCAAACAGGAGCACTGAATCACAGCACGTACCTGATCAATTTCTCACCAAAGGTTTTATGGTGAAATACAGCCCACATAATCATGCTCATGCAAAATATAGCATTGCCGTTGGTACAGCTGATTACCAATAATCAAGCAGCTCCTGATGGATGGAATCAAACTCTGCTTAGGAGGTATCATGCTATGAAATATATGAAAGATCTGAAGAAAGCTCTGGCACACCACATTGGTGTTCTTGAAGAATCCATGGCACAATATGTGGAGTGCCAGGATCGGATCCGTCACATCAAAACTCTCAATTGGAGGTAATATGTATGAATAAAAATAAGGAAGTTATGGCAAAAGCATTTGCTCCCCAGTTTGCCAGTGTTGCACAATTCATGGCAGCCTATATGGAATATCAGGATTGTGTAGGCCGCTAATCTCGTATCATAATAGAGGTATAACTATTCAAAAGAGCATAGAATAGTCTCGATACCCATGGGCCAGTAGGATATCGTTATACCGTTTGTATCAGTAACTGAATGAAAACTGCCATTTCAAGTGAAAGCACTGCTGCTTGAAGTGGCAGTTTCTTATTTTCAGAACTGGGTAGAAGTATTTGCTAATTTCGTGTATATTTCCGCAAATTCCGTTTATTCTCCTGATTCTGATGAAATGCTATAATTAACAAAAAGCTTTTGTCTGATTTACAATTGCAAATATAAAGTGAGGAGAATTTGTATATGGATCCTATCTATGTGACTGGACATCGCAACCCGGATACCGATTCCATTGTAGCAGCAATTGCCTATGCTTCTTTGAGGAATGCGTTGGGCGACCGGGAATATGAAGCTGCATGCCTTGGAAGAGTATCCGATGAAACCCAGCTGGTGCTGAATCATTTTGGCTTTGCACCTCCGACTTTGATTTCCAATGTGTATACTCAGGTGCAGGATCTGGAATTTGACAAGCCGCCGATCCTTAGTGCTGCAGTCACCGTTGGCCGTGCGTGGAAGGCACTTCAGGAGCGTAAAGAAATGCACGCGATTCCCGTTGCCAACGACGACGGCACCTTGTTCGGCATGATGTCCCGGGAAGATATTGCAAGCTACAATATGGAGTTGAACAACGCCTGCATTCTGGATAAGGTGCCGCTGTTCAATGTCCTGTCTGTTTTGGAGGGCAAGGTAATCAATGAAGCAGGAGAGTACCTGGATACAGTATCCGGTGAGGTCATTCTG
>JAFQQI010000082.1 GCA_017411305.1 Lachnospiraceae bacterium | reverse complement strand
TCTGCATAGGTCGCAGAGTAGTCCGGAAGGTGTCGCACCAGTGCTTCTTGCTGAAGGTGGTGTCCTTGCTGTTGTTTATGTATGTTCCTACGAAAATGAATTCAAAAAAGTATTGAATGTAAATAGTATATAGTGTATATTATAAATGGCGGTTAGAAAGGAGATAGTTTATGAAATTGCAAGTAGATGAATCTCTTCCAAAATATATAAATGATTCCATAGCCACTTTGGAAAAAATACTGACAAGTGACAATTTCAGTGCCTTTGAAAGGCTCACCCGGGTATCCAGAGGTGAGATTTTTGTATTGAAAATTCTTCTGTATAAGGAGGGTACTTCAACGCCTACTGAGATTAGTGAGGCGATGAAGAGTACAAAGGGACGCATATCAGCCATATTGAATTCGCTTGAGAAAAAGGGATTCATTAGTCGGGAAATTGATAAAGACAATCGTAGAAACATTATCGTGACGCTTTCAGATTCCGGCAGGGATTATGTGGTGAAGGAACTCCGGGAATGTTACCGCATTGTGGCACATGTTTTTGAGGAGCTGGGAGAGGAAGATTCTAATAAATTTGTTGAACTGGCGGAGCGGGTGTTTCATTTGATGAACGAATAAAAAATCCTTTGCAGGCCGAAAAGGCCTGCAAAATAAGAATATACTGTTTACAGTGTAAATAATAAACGGTAGATATAAAGGAGGAAACTTATATGAGCAATTTTTCAAAAGAAAACAGACCGGGAGGAATCTACGTGATGGGCGGGAAAGCGGTATCCCGAGTAGGATACGGCGCTATGCAGTTACCGAAACTGAAGGATGAAGCTAAGGCAAGGGCGGTAATTCGCAAGGCCTACGAGCTTGGCGTGAATCATTTTGACACGGCTGATTTTTATGGGGCTGGATTCGCAAACAGATGTCTGGCGGATGAAATTGGCAAGGAGCCGGATGTGGTAATTGTAACCAAAATCGGCGCAAAGCCCGGAAATGGCATTATGCCGATGATACCCGCACAGAGACCAGAGGAACTCAGGCAGCACATTGAGGATAATCTCAGGAGTCTTAAGACAGATAATCTGGGAATTGTTAATTTCCGCAGGATTGCACCGGGAACGTTTCCTTTAAAACCGAGCCAAAAGGTGAATTTTGACGACCAGATGGCGGAGCTTATTAAAATGCGTGACGAAGGGAAGATAGAGGGGATTGGGCTTTCTACAGTCAGTCTGAAAGAACTGCAAAGTGCATTGTCTGTCGGTATCGTCTGTGTCCAGAATCAGTACAATATTACATCACGTAGTCAGGAAAGCATATTGGATTTGTGCAGAAAAGAAGAAATTGCATGGGTGCCATATTTTCCTCTTGGCGGTGGTTTGCCAGGTTCTGCGAAGGTGACGGAAGACGAAACAGTACAGGCTGTCGCAAAAGAGATGGGGCTGTCACCGGTTCAGGTGGGACTGGCGTGGATTTTGCAGCACGCCGAAAATGCACTCATCATTCCGGGGACTACATCGATTGGCCACTTGGAAGAGAATGTTGCGGTAGGCGATATCCGATTTGATGAAGACACGATGCGGCGCCTCGACAGTGTTCCACCGGCAAAAGGGATAGGAGCTATTGTCAATCGCTTCATGACAAGAAAGTGAGTGTGATTTATGGATGAACAGATTAGACAATTACAGCAAATGCTCGACGAGAGTCATTTCACATTGGTCATTACCGGAGCGGGTATATCCGTTGCCTCCGGTATTCCCAGCATGCACGGTTTGAATCTGGCGGAGACACTACAGTTTGCCTCCACATCCGTGTTGAAGGCAATGCCGGAGCACTACTACAAAGTTGCAAGGCATTCCTTCCTGGATGCCATGTTCGGCAACGGTCCCTGCCTGTCGCATAAGAAGCTGGCAGAGCTGGAGAGAAATGGTAAAATACAGGGAATCATCACAACAAATCTGGATAATCTGCATAGCCTTGCCGGTTCAAAAAACGTGGCGGAGATACAAGGCAGCTTCGCGGTAAACACCTGTTTGAAATGCGGGAAGCAAAACTACGATGTGAATATCTGGAATCAGGGAAAAGCTCCGAGATGCGAATGTGGAGGGCTCTACGCCTGCTGGCCGGTCTATGCTCATGTTGGGCTTTATAATGATGATGTCCCAAAAGCACAGGAATGGGCACGAAAGGCCAAATTAGTTATTGTGGTTGGTGCGATTGGCAATTATGGCGGCGTGTACTGGAACCACATCAGTTCCTCTGCCAGAATCGTACAGATTAATCCCAGCCATACACAATTCGATTCTTATTCCATTTTAAACATCAGAAAAAAAAGCGATGAAGTATTCGTGGAATTGGAGTAAGTTATGATTCGTTTTATCAAAGGAGACATCACGAAAATCACGGATGTTGATGCAATCGTGAATGCTGCAAATAAAACACTGCTGGGTGGAGGAGGAGTCGATGGAGCAATCCACCGTGCTGCCGGAAAAGAACTGAGGGCAGAGTGCTTTAAACTTCATGGATGTAAAACGGGTAACGCAAAAATCACAAAGGGTTATAATCTTCCCTGTAAATATGTGATCCATACGGTTGGACCGATTTGGCATGGAGGCGGCAAAGGAGAGCCGGAAATGCTTTTGGCCTGTTATCGAAATTCACTGCATGTGGCTCAGGAGAACGGTATCCGCAGAATAGCCTTTCCTTCTATCTCAACAGGCGTGTTTCATTATCCTGTAGATTGGGCAGCAGAAACAGCCATGATTGCTGTGCGGCAGTATTTGGAAGAAAATCCGGGGTCATTCGATCTTATCGAATGGGTGCTGTTTGACGACCTCACTTATGCTGCTTATGAAAATGCAGCAAAAAATAAAGGAATTCCGCTGATAGAGTAATCCGTAGCGGCATATGTTGAGATAAAATATTGTAAGAGCAAGTATGTAATTTGTGAAAAGACATGAAAGCAATTTTTATAGAGAGGAGAACGATAATGCTGGAACTAAAAAATATTAAAAAGGATTATCCGGCAGGAGATGGCGTGGTACATGCCTTAAAAGGTGTCAGTATACAATTTCGCAAGAATGAGTTCGTATCTATTTTGGGACCATCCGGCTGTGGTAAGACGACTTTGCTTAATATTATTGGAGGGTTAGACAAGTATACTTCCGGTGATTTGGTTATCAACGGAAGGTCAACAAAGGATTTTAAGGATAGAGATTGGGATGCGTACCGCAATCATTCAATTGGTTTCGTATTCCAAAGCTATAATCTGATTCCGCATCAGACCGTGCTTCGGAATGTGGAACTTGCATTGACGCTGACAGGCGTATCCAAAGCGGTGCGCAAAGATCGTGCGAAAAAAGCCTTAGAACAGGTGGGCTTAGGCAGTCAGCTTAACAAGAAGCCGAGTCAGATGTCGGGCGGTCAGATGCAGAGAGTCGCAATTGCGAGAGCCTTGGTAAATAATCCGGATATCATTCTGGCTGATGAGCCTACGGGGGCGTTAGACAGCGAAACCAGCGTTCAGGTTATGGATATTTTAAAGGAAATATCCAAGGATAAGCTGATTATCATGGTTACACATAATCCAGAATTGGCAGAGAAGTATTCGACTAGAATTATTCGTGTTTTGGATGGTGAAATCAAAGCAGATACAGCACCATTATCAAAAGCAGATTTGGAGGCAGAGCGCAAAGCAGAACGAGAGGCGGCAGGCAGAAAACAGAAAATGCCATCCATGTCTATGTGGACTGCATTTTCGCTGTCACTCAAAAACCTGATTGCGAAAAAAGGCAGAACGACTTTAACGGCGTTTGCAGGCAGTATCGGTATCATTGGTATTGCATTAATTACAGCTGTTTCACAGGGATTGACATCCTATATTGATATAATGCAGGAAAATACGCTTTCTTCGTATCCCCTTACGATTGAGTCATCCAGTGCCGATATCAGCAGCCTGATGTCAACCTTTATGGGAATGGCATCGGAAGAAGACGCAGAACATGAAAGGGATGCGGTTTATGAGCAGTCTATTATGTATAACATGGTAGATGCCTTAAACAATATGGAAACCTCTGAAAATGACCTGCGTGCATTTAAAGAATTTATAGAAACAGAGTATGCAGACGAGGAATCTGAACTGCACAATGCAATCAGCGGCATTAAGTATACTTATGATTTGAATCTGATGGTATATACGAAAAACATAGATGGCAAAATCATAAAGTCAGATACGCAGGAAATGCTGACAGACATAATGATGAGTGCAATGAATGTGGATGTATCTTCCATGATGGATGCACGCAACTCCATAATAGGTGTTGACCCTACAGCTATGATGTCTACGATGAATCCGATGGGAACCTCGCTGACACTTTGGGAAGAAATGCTCCCTGGCGAAAATGGCAGTCTTGTCAGTAGCATGGTACAAGATCAGTATGAGGTAATTTATGGTTCTTGGCCGACAGAATACAATGAGGTTGTATTGGTGGTAAACGAAAACAATGAGTTGGATGATATGACCTTATATGCTTTAGGGTTAAAACCGGAAGAAGAAGTAAATGCGATTGTAGATGCGGTTGTGGATAAGACGAATATAGAACCGATAGAAAATGTATGGAGCTATGAGGAAATCTGCGACAGAGAATACAAAGTGATTTTAAATTCTGACTGCTATACCTATGATGAAGCGACAGGTATTTATATCGATTTGAGCGAAACAGATGCGGGCTTACAGTATTTATACAATGATAAGGCAATCACATTAAAGGTTTCCGGTATCATTCGCCAGAATGAAAATGTAGATTTTGTAATGCTTAGTGGTTCGATTGCCTATACAAGCAAATTAACGGAATATGTGATTGAACACTGTCAGGATGCTGCAGTCGTAGAAGCTCAGATAGATAGTCCTACGATTGATATTTTTAGCGGACTTCCGTTTGAAGAAAATACAGGCAATCTGACCGATACAGAAAAAGAAAACTTCTTCCGTTCTTATATTGCGGAACTTTCAGATGCAGAAAAGGCTGCTGCATATATTAAGATTATGTCAATTCCAACAGAAGAATTTTTATCGCAGACAGTAGAAACACAGATGGCACAGACAGACAGAGCTGCGATTGAATCTACCTTAGAATCTGCCATGGCAGAAGAAGTTGGCATGAGCGAAGAAGAAATTGCAGAATACATTGCAAAAATGTCGGATGATGAATTATTTGAAATCTTTGAAACCATTTTAATTGAACAGGTAAAAATACAGTATGCAGCACAGGTAAGCCAGCAGTTATCAGCTATGCCGGCAGAGCAGCTTGCAATGGCACTTGGCATGGAAAGCGAAGCATACACAACAGAGCAGTGTGCCCTGTATTATGATGAGATTTTAGAGTTTTCCGAATCCACATATGAGGATAATTTAATTCAGTTAGGCTGTATCGATTTGGATGAACCGGCAAGCATTAATTTCTACGCATCTACATTTGCAAACAAAGAAATTATCGAAGATGCAATTGCAGAATACAATGAAACCGTAGATGAAATCAAACAGATTACCTACACAGATTATGTGGGACTTATGATGTCCTCCATGACAACAATTATTAATGCGATTACATACGTGTTAATCGCGTTTGTTGGGATTTCTTTGATTGTATCTTCTATTATGATTGCAGTGATTACCTTGATATCGGTACAGGAAAGAACAAAAGAAATTGGTATTTTGCGTGCGATGGGGGCTTCAAAACATGAGGTTTCTACTATGTTCAATGCAGAAACGGTTATTATCGGATTCGCTTCCGGTATGATTGGTGTAACGGTAACGGTGCTTGCATGTCTGCCAATTAATGCAATCATTCATTCTTTAACAGGAATTGAAACGTTAAATGCATATCTGCCGTTGAAAACAGCAGTAATTTATGTATTGCTCAGTATCATTTTAAATATGATATCAGGACTTATTCCTTCCAAGAGTGCTTCAAAGAAAGACCCAGTTGTAGCATTGCGAAGCGAATAAGAGAACGTGGATAATTTTTACCCTGCTTTATGGAACTGTCGCAATATTGGGGGTATGAAAATGATATACTTGAATTATCAATAACTAAGTAAAATTCAATATGAGGGGAGAAGAAAAATAATGAAAAAAAGAGAACTCAATTTTGCAGAGCTTAAGGCTATGAAGGATGGCTATATCCCTGCACCATACGAGTTAGAAGAAGGAGAACAGATTAACGACTTCTATCTCGAACCAGTGTATTTTGAAAATGAAAATGGACCGACTATTGGTGTTACAACCTGTGGTGTTATTGTAAAAGACGGTCTTTTCTTCAAAGATATGGACAACTCTGGGGAACTTGCTCCATACAAGGATTGGAGACTCGATGACGAGACTCGTGCAAAGGATATGGTAGCACATCTGCCACTTAATCAGCAGGCAGGTCTTGTGCTGAATACCCTATGGAATACTCCGCTTTCTATGACAGTAGAAGATGCAAAAGATGAAAATGGAAATATCGTTCCAGCCAAGATTTTCAAACGCTTTGTAGAAGGGGAGCCAGAACCAAAGTCACCACTTCCGGGCGTATCCATGCGTTGTGATGACTCTGATATTTTAGAGAAAAAGCTTACAGCAGGTGTATACCGTGGCGATATGCGTGCCTCAGCAGCGCTTAGTGCCATGTATCATAACCTTGGTACACAGTATGTGGAATACGAAGCTTGCCAGGGTGGTGTAGCAATTCCATACTCTATGCACACAAACCCTATCAACATCGGCTATCCAGACTTCCTCGGAGTAGGAGCTGCGGTAATGGGCGATGGCAATTTTGATTTGATTTACAATATGGCAGATACCGACCGCAAGATGATGAAAGCAGCAGGACAGCATATTATGTACGGTCCACAGGTTGATATCGCAACAGACCCACGCTGGCCACGTAACAGTGGTACATACGGTGAAGTACCGGAAATCACATCCGGTATTATCAAAGAATTAGTTCGCGGTTATCAAAATGGTGCAGATGGATTAAATGAAGGTTCTGTAGTCTTAACCGTAAAACATTTCCCGGGTGATGGCCCGGCAGAAAACGGTTTTGAACCGCATATGCCTATCGGTCAGTGGCGATTATATCCAACGGAAGGCTCTATGGAAAAATATCATTTGCCACCTTTCCAGGCGGCATTTGATATGAAGGCTTCTTCTATCATGCCGGATTATTCCAGAGTAGGCACAGACGGACGCAGTAAGCCACAGTATTACAGAGGCAAACTCACTTCTACGGAAGAAGTCGGTTCTACATACAGCAAGGAGCTTATTACCGATTTGGCTCGTGATACCATGGGATTTGATGGTTATGTCAACTCTGACTCCGGTATTACTACCGTTCAGATTTATGGTGTAGAAGATTTATCGATTCCGGAGCGTTATGCAAAAGCAATTTCTGCCGGTACAGACGTCATCGGTGGCAATTCAGATACAGAAAATATCGTAAAAGCAGTAGAAGAAGGCTACTTACCAAAAGAAGATTTAGACAGAGCAAATTACAGAAGACTGCTTAGTCTTTTCCAAGTTGGACGTGTGGATAATCCATATCTTGACCCAGAACATGCAGACAAAGTGCGTGCGGAAAACTTTGAAGGCGCAAAGAAGGCTGCTTATGTAGCAAACCAGAAGGCGGTGGTACTTGTAAAGAATCATGAAGATGTACTTCCAATGAAGAATGGTGCTAAGATTTATATCGAATGTTTCAAAGGCGTTGACCCGGGGGCAGCACTTGCACAGTCGATGGGTGCCGGTGTAGCTGGCGGAGATGACAACGAAGCACTCAGAAAACAGCTTGCAGCACTTTTCGAAGCAAAAGGTTACATAATCGTGGATACACCAGAAGAAGCGGATTATGCATATCTTCATGTATGGCCATGCAGCAATGGTATGGTATTCTATCAGTATGCGATGCCGGTGATTGAGATGGTAGACAGTGGCATGTTTGAACTTCGTGAAGCAAATAAGAGCCAGAAGAAGACTGGGGAAATGGTAGCAATCACTACACTTAAGGATGTCGATAAGATTAAGACTATCTCAGAAGCAGTACATGCCAACGGCGGTAAGGTAGTAGCCACCTGTGTCGTATGTAATCCATGGATTTTAGACAAATTGGAACCATACGTAGATGGACTTACTTTCCAGTACACCATCAGCCCGGTGGCTATGGGTAACGCACTTGGCGCGCAGGTAGACGTATTGTCTGGTGATTACAATCCAACTGGCAAAATCAGTCTCACCATGGTATCTTGTATGGATGTTATCGAAATCAAAGAACAGGAAATTGATGGTGTAATGCGTGAAGTATGTGCTTCTCCAAATGATGTGCCGGGTTATGACAAAGACCAGTATATCGACCCAACTATCCTTGCGAAAGTAAAGGGTGGAAGCTATGCCTACTATGATGAAGATGGCAACTACTATCATGCAGGCTTTGGATTAAGTTATAAATAGAAGATATGTAGCTTCTATAGCATTAGCAAAAGAAGATTGTTTATAGTGGTATTTTGGGGTAGACAATCTTCTTTATTTAGCGAGATTTTTGCTCATAAATTTGGATGGAATAAAAGCTCTGCCACTGTAAAATATAGCATTAAAGGATGTATTGGACCATGTGTACGAATATTTCTTAGGAGAATTTGCATTAGCAGGAGGAAAGAAAGGTGGTCAATTCTAAGGATAAGAAGAAAAAAAGGAAAAAGAGGAAAAAGAGATGGCTTGTTGTGGCTGTCGTTGGACTTGTTGTTTTGCTCATTGCAGCATTTATCTATACACCCGCCCTGCCGGAAGTGGCGAAGATTGCAGACCAAATGGAAAATGTGGATGGCGATTTGTATTTCTATGGAGATAGTGATGTGGGCTTTATCATCTATCCCGGTGCAAAGGCGGATGAAAGAAGCTATGCTTATATCGCCCAGCAGCTAAACAAGGAAGGTCATACCGTGGTCATTCCTAATATCCCTCTGCACATGGCTGTTTTTGGTCCCGAACAAGGGATTGCAATTATGGAGGATAACCCTGAAATTGAGAAATGGTTTCTGATTGGTCATTCCCTTGGTGGTTTGCCAATCAGCCAGATTGCCGCAGAGCAGCCGGAGAAACTGGAGGGCATCGCTTTCGTGGCATCCTTGATGGTTCTTGATTTGTCGAATACGGATATATCCGCTATTCGCATCACCGCAGAGCACGACGGTGTTATGCCTGATAAAATGATGGAATCAAATCTGAACTATCTGCCGGAGAACTCCATCAGTGTCACAATCGAGGGTGCAAATCATAATCAGTTCGGTGCTTACTGGCATCCGGGATTTGACGGAAAGGCAGCGATTACATGGGAAGAACAGCAGGAACAGATGACTGCCTTGATTCTGGACTTCTTCCATGAGCAAATACATAGCGACAGCGAGGTGAGCGAATAACATGAGCGAAAAGAGAAAGCAAATGGATAGAGCCTATCTTCTGCAAAAAGCACACGGATATGATTCTCTGAACTATCTGAGTCTTATGGAAGAATATGAATTTTTCTTTGGAACACAGGTTCAAGGTTATATTTCCTATCTACGCAAAGGCAGAAAGACCATAAGCATAGGCGACCCAATATGTGAGCCAGAGGACAGAAAACCTTTGATAGAAGAATACCTTCGCTTTTGTGAAGGTCAATGCTTAAAGCCAATTTTTAGTGCTGTGAGCAGCGATACGATGCACATTATGCAGGAATTGGGACTTTCGGTCATAAAGTGCGGCGAAGAAGCTGTCCTTGACCTTTCGGATTACACCCTTGCTGGCGGCACCCGTGCAGTCTTGCGTCGGAGCGTGAATAAAGGTGATAAAAGTGGTGTTGCTTTGCAGGAATACAGTCCGCAGAAAAAGCGTGATTTCACATTGGAAACTGAAATCATGGAGTTGTCATGGAAGTGGTATGAGGACAAGGAACAACAAATCAATTTTGCTGTGGGAAGCATTGATTTTGAGCATCCCTACGACAGACGATTCTTCATCACCAGAGATGTAGAAGGAACGATGCTGATATTTCTTTCCTTCCTGCCCTATAATCATGGAAAGAAGCTCTGCATAGACCTAATGCATCGAAAGATGGATGCGCCTACCGGCAGTATGGAACACGCAATCATTTCCGTTGCCAGAGCAGTACGGAAAGAAGGCGTTGAGGAAATCAGTCTGAGCTTTGCACCGTTGGCAGGAATCGGCACAGGTGAAACTGACATGACCATTGAGGAAAGGCTGTTGAATGCCATCTTTCAGAAAATGGATGCTGGTTACCACTTCAAAAAGTTACACCAGTTCAAAAAGAAGTTCGACCCGAGTGTATGGGAGCCAAGGTATATTGTATATCACAAGAAAATTTCAAAGGTCGACCTTGCTATGACAGTTAGCAATACCATGCTTGGCTCGGTGGATTTGCTCCTGTATGCCAAGTACAAGTTTTTCCTTATAGGAGAACTGTTCAAGATGAAATGGGAATTTATTACCCAAGCGAAAAATAGGAGGTTACTATGACAATCAAAGAAGCAATCAAACAAAGACACATGGTTCGCAAATATACGGATAAACCCATTCCTGCCAGTCTGGTGGAACTGCTGAATGCCAGAATCGCAGAAAACAATGTCGCTCACGGACTGAACTTGAAACTGGTTACAGGCAATTCTGACGGCATCGGTGGTATGGCAAAGATGCTGCTGACCAAGACTGTCCACAGCTACATCGTGCTTGCAGGCAAGGAATGTTCTGATTTGGATGAGAAACTGGGATATTGCGGTGCTGATTTGTGTCTGTACGCCC
>JAFQQI010000081.1 GCA_017411305.1 Lachnospiraceae bacterium | reverse complement strand
TTGAACAGCAGGAAGGACGAATTTTGCGACAGGGCAATCTTAACCCGAAGGTAAAGATTTTCCGCTGTGTGACGGAGGGAACATTCGACAGTTATTCATGGCAGCTCATTGAGAATAAGCAGAAGTTTATCGGGCAGATAATGACAAGCAAATCTCCGGTGCGTAGCTGTGAGGACATTGACGAAGCGGCATTGTCCTATGCGGAGGTTAAGGCACTTGCGACAGGTAATCCCTACATTAAGGAGAAAATGGTGCGTCCGTAAACCGCCAGTTTTTTGGCGGTGCGGTCTAGTTAAAATACTCCCTTTAGCAAGGAGTAGGTAAAAGTATTAACGTGAAGAAATTCACAACCTATCATTCTACAACTTATCTGATTTTGGAAACAAAACAGGGAATGTAGCATGTTGTTGTCTGTATACAGGCAGACAGCAGAGCAACGATTAAAATTCCTAATAAGTTGTTTTGCTGTGAGAATGAAAATTCGTATATGAGGGTAAAAGCTGGATTGCTTTAACGATAGTCAGAGCTTGGGTATAGCCTTTGCCCTTGCACGAACGGAATTGAAACGTGCAGTATCTTGGCAGTTATATTTCCATTTTGTATAACTGTGTAATACTCAAGATAAAGCAACCATGAGTAGTGTGTAAATGGCGAAAGTCGTACTCCGACAATACGAAAAGCTAATGTTTTAATTAGACTAAACGGAGATTACCTAAACCCGAAAGGGCAGGGTAACAGAGCTTCCGTAGTAGTCCGAGGAACCTGAATTAACAGGGAATGCTGTAAAAACAGATGCGGGAAAGCCGCCCACATGGAGAAGGGAAGCAGTAAGTTTGGAAAATACAAAGAAAGGAAGGTGCGAGAGGCATTGAGAAATCCAATTGCAGAAGTTGTTGTAAAGGCAGAAGTGAAAAAATTCCTTGCGGAAGAATTAAATCTGACTCTTTCGGACGAAAAAACAAAAATTACACACAAGTGAATGTGCTGATTTTCTTGAGTATAAAATTACCGTATCAAGAAATGAGGGCATAAAAAGAAGAAAGGACGGAGTAAAATCCAGACCTTTCAGTGGCGTGGTAAAGCTGTATGTTCCGAAAGAAAATTGGATTAAGAAATTGCTTGAATATGAAGCTATAAAAATCGTAACTGATGAAAATGGTAACGAGAAATGGAAAGCCTTGCATAGTGGCAAAGTTCTAAATAAGAGCGATATTGAGATTTTAAGTGATTACAATGCAAAGGTAAGAGGTTTGTTTAACTATTATTGTATTGCTGATAATGCCTATGTAATTGGGAAATTTGGCAGGGCAATGAAGTACAGCATGATGAAAACATTTGCGTTTAAGTACAAGACCAAAGTCTCCAAAATTAAAAAGAAATATGTAAAAAATGGAAATTTTACCGTTAATTATGAAACGAAGCAGGGTTTAAAAACTTCCGTATTTTATAATCAAGGCTATGGTAAAAGAGACAGTTCTATTGCTGGACAGGTGGAATTATTACCACAATATAAGAGATATGATAGACCAAACAGCCTTGCAAGAAAGCTGAAAACCAAAACCTGTGAATTATGCGGTGGTTATTGTACAGAATTGGAAATTCACCAAGTGAAGAAACTTAAAAGTCTCAAAGGGAACTGTGAGTGGGAAAAACGCTAAGTTGAACTTATGGCGAGCCGTATACATCGAGAGGTGTACGTACGGTTTTGGAAGGAGTATGGTACTGTGAAAATAGATGACAGACTGTGCTTACCTCATGATCTCGACATACAGGTGTCGAAGCTAAAGCTGATGAAGGCGAACCATACAAGTCAGAAGTACCGTTTGGAGGATAATATTGCAAAGCATTATCCACAGCAGATAGCGGTATTAAAGGAGCGAATTGAGGGTATGCAGGCTTTAAGATGGCGGTATCCTTTGACAGCTTTAATCACAAATTCGTGATGAATGTAAAAGGTCAGCTCAGCCACAATCTGGAGATTGGTTCAGACCCGCTTGGAAACATTACCCGTATCAACAATGCTCTGGAGTCTATGCTAAGGCAGTTAGAGGAAGCACAGACGAAGCTTACTACCGTAGAGCATCAGCTTGAAACTGCAAAGGTGGAGGTTACAAAGCCGTTTGCACAGGAAGCGGAGCTTGATGAAAAATTAGACCGACTGTCCGCATTAAATGCACTCCTTAACATGGATGAAAAAGGGATAATGCAATCGGAATGGACGATGATACACCGGATGTAAAGATTGCGGATAAGCCTGCGGCGAGAGTGTCCTTAAAGGAAAGGCTTGCGGAAATGAAGGTAAAGGTTGCCGGAAATCAGGTGGAGAAGCCTGTGGTAAAAGAAAAGGGCAAAGAAGAAACATTATAAAATTTACATTTCCTTTCGTGCTAATTTGATTTATAATATTAGCACGAAAGGAAGTGAAGACATGACTCAGACAGAACAGATTAGAAATCTGCTTGCAGACAATGACGGAATGATTCGTACATCACAGGTAACAGATGCAGGAATTACCAAAACAGTATTTTATCAATATGTAAAAGACAATGATATGGAGCAGATTTCTCATGGAGTCTATGCCACAAAAGATACTTGGACGGATGCAATGTATCTGGTGCATCTGCGGTGTAAGCAGGCAGTCTTTTCACATGAAACAGCACTTTTTTTACATGACCTTACAGACAGAGAACCAATGGAATATGAAATTACGGTAAAGACAGGATACAATCCCTCAAAATTAAAAGAGGACGGAATCAAGGTATACACAGTAAAAAAGGAGCTGCATGGAGAAGGTATTATTATGATGCAGACACCATTCGGGCATTTGGTTCCTGTCTATAACATGGAGAGAACGATTTGTGACATTATCAGAAATCGTAATAATACGGAAATGCAGACCTTTCAAAGTGCATTAAAACAATATGCAAAGCGGAAGGACAAGAATTTGCGACTGCTGATGCAGTATGCGTCAAAATTCCATGTGGATAAAATACTAAAACAATATTTGGAGGTACTGTTATGATAAAGACGGCAACACAGCTAAAGGATTTAATCCGTAACCTGTCAAAAAAGAAATCTGCGGATGCACAGATTTTGATGAGAAATTACATGATGGAGCGTTTCTTGGAGCGAATATCTGTATCAAAATATAAGGATAAATTCATCTTAAAAGGCGGTATGCTGGTGGCTGCAATGGTGGGACTGGATGCACGTGCCACGATGGATAT
>JAFQQI010000012.1 GCA_017411305.1 Lachnospiraceae bacterium | reverse complement strand
ATTGGTGAGATGGAACTTGACCAGACTCTTACATCAAGAGAGACGATTAATACCAGCATGAGATCCGCACTTGATGTAGCAACCGATCCATGGGGAATTAAGGTTAATCGAGTAGAGCTGAAAAATATCATTCCACCAGAGGCAATCAGAACAGCAATGGAGAAGCAGATGAAGGCAGAGCGTGAAAGACGTGAGGCAGTTACGATTGCAGAAGGTGAGAAGAAGTCAAGCATTTTGGTTGCAGAAGGTAAAAAAGCATCTGCGATTCTTGAAGCAGAAGCTGAAAAACAGGCAGCAATTCTTCGTGCAGAAGCTGAAAAGGAAAAGAGAATCCGTGAGGCAGAAGGTCAGGCAGAAGCAATTCGTATCGTTCAGCTTGCCAATGCAGAAGGTATTAAGGCATTGAAAGAAGCGGGAGCGGATGAAGCTGTTCTTACTATCAAGAGCTTGGAGGCGTTTGAGAAGGCTGCTGATGGTCATGCGACTAAGATTATTATCCCATCAGAGATTCAGGGAATGGCAGGACTTGCGAAATCAATTGGTGAAGTGCTAAAGTAAACATTGAATTAGAACGAAAATTATTGTAAACTAATCACAAAGAAAAGGGTTAAATCATGGCTATGGTTTAACCCTTTCGTTAGTTTGCGCACTATGGGCGCGCTCTAAGGGGGAGCTTATGACAAGAATTTTAGTGTTAGAAGACAATAAAGACAGCTTAAAGGCATTGCAGAGTATGATAGAGAAAGTATCGGCTGATATTTTGGTGACAGCGGTAAAAAATAGACAAGAAGCAGAGAAAGCATTGGAAGCAAAGGAGACATATCATACTTTTTTATTAGATATTAATCTGAATGAAGCGGATACAGAGGATATATCAGGACTTGACTTTGCTATGAAGATTCGGAGTATGCCACAATATGCTTTTACACCAATTGTAATGATAACTTCACTTGCCAATTTGGAACTCAAGGCATATAGAGAGCTTCATTGTTATCAATATATTGTAAAGCCTTACCAGGAGGAAGAGATACAAAAGTTGATTCGCAAGGTACTGTTTCAGACAGGAGAAGTAAGTGAGCCGTTTGTATTAATAAAAAAAGACGGTATAAACTATAAATTTCTTTGTAAGGATATTATTGCAATAAAGGCAATTCCAAGAGGGGTAGATATTGTACTTTGCAAGGAGACAATGAGTGTGCATTATGTCACGATTAAGCAGTTGCTTGAGAAGCTTCCACAGGAGTTATTTATACAATGTCATAGAATGTTTGTTGTCAATCGGGACCATATTGATTATATGGATATGGTAAATGGACTGATACGCATGAAAAATGGTATGGAGGCAGAGATTGGTGTGACGTACAAGACAAGGATAAAGGAGGCGTTTCATGGCTGAGTTTGGAAGAAAATTCTTATATCGAATCTTTTGTGTGCTGGCTTTGATTGTATCGATTTACCTAATTGTGGATCTTGCACTTAGCAAAACATTGGATGTAAAAGTGATGCTTTTGTTTGGGATTTTGATTGCGGTAATCACACTTGGTTTTTTTGACTGGTTTCAGAATTATATTTTTTATGTACATCAGGAACGGGAACTGAAAATATACAAGCATTATATCAAGCCTCTAGAGGAATTGACGAAGGATATACGAGCAAAGCAGCATGAATTTGATAATCATATGAATGCGATTTTAAATATGCATGTAGTGATTGATAATTATGACGAGCTGGTAAAGGCACAGTCTGCATATGCAAAAGAAATCTATGAGGTAAAGGGAAGAAGTAATCCTGCGCTTCTTCGTATTTCTGACAAGATACTGGCAGGCTTTCTATATAGTAAGATTATCAGTGCACCTCCTTACATTGAGGTAGATATACAGGTGTTAAATCAGCATATTATATCTTCGGTTTCAGAACATTCACTTGTGGAAATTATTGGAACGCTTGTGGATAATGCATTTGAAGCCTGCACAAAAGAATTTCATGATGTGGATATGGTACTGGATGCCACGGAAGATAAAATGATTTTTGCTATTAAAAATAAAGTGAAAGACCTTACCATGGGCGAGATTTCTCTTTTCTTTGAAAAAGGATTTACGACGAAGAAGAATAAGGAAGGGCATGGGCTTGGATTGTATCAGGCAAAGCAAATTGCGCAACAATATGGAGGGAATATTACTGTGGAATTGCAGGAATGTGAAGGATATCAGGAGATTTGCTTCCGCGTGGAGATTTAGGAGAAGATAGAAGAGTAAAATATTTTACGTTATTTGGAAAATATTAATGCAATTATTCAAAAAATTGAGTATAATCATAGCAGTGAAGTAGGATAAAAGAAGATAAATGCGATGGAGGTTTTATTGCATGTTAGAACTAAAAAATGTTTCTTATCATGTGGATGATGGAAACAAAAAAGAGATACTCAATCATATTAATGTAAAGATAGAGGATAGATTTACAGCCATCACAGGACCAAATGGAGGCGGAAAGTCGACTTTGGCAAAAATGATAGCAGGAATTATTAAACCAACAGAAGGACAAATTCTGATGGATGGTGAGGATATTACCAATATGTCGATTACAGAACGTGCGAAATTGGGAATTAGCTTTGCTTTTCAGCAGCCGGTAAGATTTAAGGGAATCACAGTGTTGGATTTGATTCGATTGGCATCTGGAAAAAATGTAAGTATTGAAGATGCCTGCCAGTACCTGTCAGAGGTGGGACTTTGTGCACGTGAATACATCAACCGTGAGGTAAATGGAAGTCTTTCCGGAGGAGAATTAAAGCGTATTGAGATAGCAACTGTTATGGCAAGGGGCACGAAGTTGTCTGTTTTTGACGAGCCGGAGGCAGGAATTGATTTGTGGAGCTTCAATAATCTGATTCAGGTATTTGAGCAGATGCATGAAAAAACAAATGGTTCGATTGTAATTATTTCCCATCAGGAGAGAATCTTGGACATTGCAGATAAAATTATTGTCATTGCAAATGGTTCGGTTAGTAAGGTGGGCAACAAGGAAGATATTCTTCCAGAGCTGTTAAATGGCAGTATGAATTGCAGACACAAGTCAGGAGGTTGTATCCATGGATGAGATTCAAAAGAATTTATTGCTTCAGGTAGCTGATTTGCATGAGGTGCCTGAGGGAGCTTACAATATACGTTCTGACGGAGAAAGTGCCGGAAGAAGAACAACAGAGAATATTGATATTGTTACCAAAACGGATAAGAATGGTATTGATATTATTATTAAGCCGGGAACTAAGAAGGAAAGCCTTCATATTCCTGTGATTTTAGCGAAAGCAGGTTTAAAGGAAGTTGTATATAACGATTTTCACATTGGGGATGATTGTGATGTGACGATTATTGCAGGCTGTGGCATTCACAACTGTGGAGAACAGGACAGTCAGCATGATGGTATTCACTCTTTCTATATTGGTAAGAATTCAAAGGTTCGTTATGTGGAAAAGCACTATGGTGAGGGTGATGGCAAAGGACATCGAATCTTAAATCCGCAGACAATTATTGAAATGGATGAGAATAGTTATATGGAGATGGAGTCTGTACAGATAAAAGGTGTGGATTCTACCGTGCGTGAGACAAGAGCAACCTTGGCAGCAGGCGCAAGTCTTGTTACTAAGGAAAAGATTATGACTCATGGAACACAGACTGCAGAAACAAAATTCTACATTGACATGAATGGAGAAGGCTCTAGTGCAACGGTATCTTCCAGATCGGTAGCAAAGGGTGAGTCTGTTCAGATATTCTATTCTGAGATAACAGGAAATAATCAGTGTGCAGGGCATTCCGAATGTGATGCCATTATTATGGATCAGGCAAAGGTAAAAGCGATACCTGTTGTAACAGCAAATCATGTAGATGCAAGTCTGATTCACGAAGCTGCAATTGGTAAGATTGCAGGAGAACAGTTGATTAAGCTGATGACTTTAGGATTAACTGAGGAAGAGGCAGAGGAACAGATTGTTAACGGATTTTTAAAATAGTAATACGGGTGTAATTGTTGGAGGTAAATGCTAAGTACTGTTTGAACAGTGGGTTATGGGTATAGGCCCAATTATATAATATAAAAGGAGGAAGTTTATATGGAGGCTTTGCAGTGTATCGAAACAAGAAGAAGTGTAAGAAAGTTCAAGGCTGAGGCAATTAGTCACGAGGTTATGGGGGAAATCGTAAAGGCAGCGTCCTTTGCTCCATCATGGAAGAACACGCAGGTGACAAGATATGTTGTTGTGGAAAATCCTGAGTTGAAATCCAAGATTGCAAATGATGCGGTATTAGGCTTTACTTACAACACGGGAACCATTGAGAAGGCGGCAGCGCTCGTTGTGGTAACTATGATTCATGGCAGAAGCGGTTTTGAGAAGGATGGCTCTTATTCCACAAGTAAGGAAGACCGTTGGGAAGTTTTTGATGCAGGAATTGCAACACAGACCTTCTGTCTTGCAGCACATGAGAAGGGTGTAGGTTCCGTTATTATGGGAATCTTCGATGAGGACAAGGTTGCAGAACTAATTGAACTAGAAGAAGGTAGAAAGGTTGCAGCATTAATTGCTGTGGGTTATCCGGATGAAGAACCGGCTGTACCAAAGAGAAAAGAAGTGGAAGAATTGGTGAGATTTCTGTAGTGTTGTAAATTAATTTGGGAAATAGGAAACTTTTTCTTGACAAATGCATAAGATAGGACTATGATTAGAAAAAAATTGAACACACAAATTTAAACTAATGACCAAGAGGAGTAGGTGTTTAAGGTTCGGCTTACAGAGAGCTGCAGGTGGTGAGATGCAGCAGATGAAAAAACATTGAATGGACTTGGGAAGGTGGGAGTAAAGAGCTTTTTGAAAGCTTAAGTAATGCCCAACGGGATTTCCGCCCGTTATCAAGGGAAGACGTATGATAGTACGTTCATGAGAGTGGGTGCATTTTTTAGTGCATCAAATTAGGTGGTACCGCAGTAGCTGGATTTTTTTAGGCTCCTGTCCTAGTAGAGATACTAGGATGGGAGCCTTTTTGCATTATCCTATGGCTGCGTTGCTGGGAGAGAAGGAGGATGGCAACATGTACAAACCGACGTATGAACAAGTTATACAGTATGCAAAAGACTATACGTATGTTCCGATATGTAGAGAAATACTAGCAGATGACATGACACCGATTCTTGTATTGAGGAAACTGGCAAAGCTTGATAAACAGTATTTTTTATTGGAAAGTGCGGAGCGTGGAAGTGTAGGAAGATATTCGTTTTTAGGGTATCGACCAAAGTTTTCTGTATTTTGTAAGAATGGAGTTGTAAGGATAGAGAAAAAGGGAGTAGTAAGAAGCTTGTCTGGAACACCCAAGCAGGCATTAGAAAAGCTTTTACAAGAATACAAATCACCTCAGATAGAAGGTTTCCCTACTTTTACGGGTGGTTTGGTTGGATATTTTTCTTATGAAATGATTCAGTATGCAGAACCAAAGCTGAAAATAAAACAAAGCGATGTAAATGATTTTGAACTAATGATGTTTGATAAGGTGATTGCTTTTGATCATCTCATGAATAAGGTTTGTATCATTGCAAATGCCAAAATTACTGATGGAAAGGAAGGATATGAGCGTGCAATAAAAGAAATAGAAAATGTAATGGATGAACTTCGTAAAACAGAGACAATTCTGGATGAAGAACCATTTGTGGTACCACATTTTACATGTAATCTTACAAAAGAACAGTATTGTAGCATGGTGGAAAAAACAAAAGAATACATCAAGGAGGGAGATATTTTTCAAGGAGTAATATCTAGACGATTTGAAACGGATTATGAAGGGAGTTTGTTAAATACATATCGAGTTCTTAGAACGACAAACCCTTCTCCTTATATGTACTACATACAATTACAGGATATGCAGTTAGCAGGAACATCACCGGAAACGATGATAAAGCTCACAAATGGCGAGTTAAAGACCTTTCCGGTTGCTGGAACTAGAAAAAGAGGCGGTGGAAAAGCAGAAGATGAAGCATTAGAGAAAGAGCTTTTAGCTGATGAAAAGGAATGCGCAGAACATAATATGTTAGTTGACCTTGCTAGAAATGACATAGGAAAAATAGCAGAATATGGAACGGTTAAGGTTGATGAGTATATGGCGATTCACAAATTTTCAAAAGTAATGCACATTGCCAGTGCTGTGACAGGGAAACTTGCAAAAGGAAAGACTTGTTACGATACGATAGAAGCACTGCTGCCGGCAGGAACGTTATCAGGAGCACCGAAGTTTCGGGCGTGTGAGATTATTGATGAATTAGAACCTGTTGCAAGGGGTGTTTATGGAGGAGCAATCGGATATCTCGATTTTAGCGGGAATTTAGATGTATGTATTGCGATTCGAACAGCTGTGAAGAAAGGGAACAAGGTATTTGTTCAGGCTGGGGCAGGAGTGGTAGCAGATTCCATACCAGAAAAAGAATATGAGGAATGTGGAAATAAGGCAGGAGCAGTTATCGAAGCGATGAAGCAGACACAGGAGGTATATGGGAGATGATAGTAGTAGTGGATAATTATGACAGCTTTTCCTTTAATCTTGTACAAATGCTGGGAGAGATAACGGGGAAGGAAGACGAAATAAAGGTTATCCGTAATGATGAGATGACCATAGAAGAAGTGTTAGAATTAAACCCTTCTCATATCGTACTTTCGCCCGGACCGGGAAAACCAAACGAAGCAGGGATATGTGAAGAACTAATTCAAAAAGTACAAGGAAGAATCCCTTTGCTTGGTGTATGTCTTGGGCATCAGGCCATCTGCGAAAGTTTTGGAGGAAGAATTACTTATGCAAGGCAGCTTATGCATGGGAAACAGAGTAAGGTCAGAATAGATAACAAGATAGCTCTTTTCAAAAATATGCCCAAAGAGATTAACGTGGCGAGGTATCATTCGTTGGTGGCCGAAAAACGATATGTCCCAAAGATTTTAAAAGTAATCGCAGAGGACGAAAATGGTGAGGTTATGGCAGTAAAACATGAGTCAGCTGAACTATATGGAGTGCAATTTCATCCGGAGTCTATTATGACACCGCAGGGAAGAATAATATTAACAAATTTTTTGAAAATAGAGAAAAGAGGAAGAAAAAATGGATAAGTTTGTAACACCGCCAAATCATATTCACTTTAAGGCAAAGAAATTATTTGGAGAAATAGGAACGATTATAGATGGCTCGATTGCATATATCGACTTACACGGTGGAGGACCTACACAATTACATACGCATGAGCATAATCATTTATTTATTGTAACCAAAGGAGAAGCACGGATTTTATTGGGAGAGGAGGAAATTACGCTAAAAAAGGATGAGGCATTTCTTGTAAAGGGAACGATTCCACATGCAGTATGGAATCATGCATCAGAAGAAACAGTGATGCTTGGTATATCGGTAAGAGACTAATACAAAAAATATGCAAAGAAAGGAAGTAAGCAATATGATTCAGGAAGCAACCAAAAAAATAATAGAGAACAGAAACCTTACAGAAGAGGAAGCAGAACAGGTTATGAACGAAATTATGACAGGTCAGGCGGCAGAAACGAATATGGCGGCCTTTCTTACAGCACTTCGTATAAAAGGCGAAACGGTAGAAGAGATTTCTGCATTTGCAAAAGGAATGAGGGCAGCAGGGGTAAAGCTTAAGTATGACGGAGATTTGCTTGAAATTGTAGGAACTGGTGGAGATGAAGCAAATAGCATTAATATTAGTACAACTGCAAGTATTGTGGTTGCGGCAGCAGGGTTTAAGGTTGGTAAGCATGGGAACCGAAGTGTATCAAGTAAATCTGGTGCAGCAGACTGCTTAGAGGCGTTAGGTGTGAAGCTTGATATAGCTCCTGAGAAAAATGCAAAGATTTTAAATCAAAGTAATATTTGTTTTATGTTTGCACAAAAATATCATTCAGCCATGCGTTTTGTTGGACCAGTGCGCAAAGCATTAGGATATAGAACCGTATTTAACATTCTTGGTCCACTTGCAAATCCGGCAGGAGCAAACCATGAGCTGTTAGGCGTTTATGATGAAAAACTGATAGAGCCGATGGCGCAGGTATTGCATAAGCTAGGAGTAGAGAGAGCAATGGTTGTATTTGGAAAGGATGGGCTGGATGAGATTTCACTAAGCAGCGATACGATTTGTGTAGAATTGAAGCATGGAGAGTTTCGACGTTATGAGATTACACCGGAGCAGTTTGGATTTAAAAGGTGTAAAAAGGAAGAACTTGTAGGAGGAAATCCAACAGTAAATGCAGAGATTGCAAAGAAAATATTAAAAGGCGAAGAAACAGGGGCAAAAGCAGATGCGGTATTGTTAAACGCAGGGGTTGGAATATATCTCATGCAAGAGGGGATTACGATTGCAGACGGAATACAAATTGCTAGAAATACCATAGAAAGCGGAAAGGCATATGCAAAGCTGGAAGAGTTTATAGCCTTAACCAATGAGGAATAAAACATGATTTTAGATGATATCGCATTTACAACAAGAAAAAGAATAGAAGCAAAGAAAAAAGAAATACCTTTTGAAAAGATAAAGGAAAAGGCAATGGAACTTGCTAAAGCAGAGGCAGAATTCACGTTCCCTTTTGAACAGGCAATTGCAAAATCGGATATTAGTTTTATCTGCGAGATAAAAAGGGCATCTCCATCCAAGGGGCTGATAGCGAAAGAATTTCCTTATTTGGAGATAGCAACAGAATACGAGAAGGCTGGTGCAGATTGTATTTCTGTACTAACAGAGCCGGAATATTTTAAAGGGAACGATTGTTATTTAAAGGAGATAAGCCAAAGAATTCGCGTTCCTATCCTTCGAAAGGACTTTGTTATTGATGAATATATGATATATGAAGCAAAGGTGCTTGGAGCGTCCTGTGTTTTGCTGATAGTAGCTTTATTGGATGAAAGCACGTTAAGAAGATATATAGAAATATGTGATAAGCTAGGACTTTCTGCTTTGGTAGAGGTGCATGACGAAAAAGAAATAACAAGTGCTATGAATGCTAAGGCACGATTAATTGGTGTAAATAATCGTGATTT
>JAFQQI010000080.1 GCA_017411305.1 Lachnospiraceae bacterium | reverse complement strand
GAAGAAAGTGCTGACCAGTCTATGATTGGACGTGCGAACAAGCGTTTACATTGGGAAGATATGAAATATTTTAAAGAAAAAGGACTTGTACGCTATGATTGGGGCGGAATCTCTGATTTTGAGAATCCAAATGGTATCGATGAGTTTAAGCTCAAGTTCGGCGGCGACAAGATCACATATTACAATGTGTTTACTGGCAATTCCTTGTTAGGAAAGCTTGCAGTTACAGCAATGAAACTGTTAAAGAAAGTAAACTAATTCAGAATTGCAATGTCAAGAAAGGATTAAGTAGCATGCCTGATATGACTAAAAAAACAAAAATTATGTTGATTGTTCCGATGCTGGACCAAGGCGGGTTAGAACGTGTATGTGCTTTGACGGCACAGCTTCTAAAAACTGCATATGAGGTACATCTTGTCGTATTCAACACAGAAGGCATGATTTATGATGTATCAGGAGTACATCTGATTGATTTACAGCTAGGAGCGGTGCCTGGAAAGTTAGGAAAGGTTCTGAATGTCTTGAAGCGTGTAAGGAGAGTAAAACAGCTGAAAAAAGAGCTGGATATTCAGGTAAGCTACAGTTTTGGACAAACAGCAAATATTGTTAATGTTCTTTCTAAGGTTAACGATGTTACATGGGCAGGAATTCGAGGATATGGAGCGTTAGAAGACAAACAGGAGATGCGCTTTGTTTGTAAAAGGGCAGACAGAATGGTTAGTTGTACTAAGGTGATGGAAGCAGATATTGCAGCAGGATTCAAGGTGAAATCTTCTGCAACTTTATACAATCCTTGCAATCTGGAAGAAATCAAACAATTTGCTAAGGAAGAGATACTGCCGGAGTTTGAAGCGTTTTTGCAAAGACCAGGAAAAACAGTGGTTTCCATGGGAAGAGCTCATGATGTAAAGGGTTTCTGGCATTTAATGAAGAGTATTTCTTTGATAAGGCAGAAGAAACACGATGTAAAGCTTATGCTAATTGGAGCAGGCGATTTTGATGAATATAAAGAACTTGCGAAGAAACTCCATATGGAGCAGGATGTACTTTTTACAGGCGTGCAGAAAAATCCGTTTGCGTTACTGACAAGAGCGGATGTGTATGCACTGACATCGGACAGTGAAGGCTTTCCGAATGCTTTGATTGAAGCTATGGCTTGCGGACTTCCATGTGTCAGTGTAAATTGTAAGACAGGACCGGCGGAGATTTTGCAGGATGATTATCAGAAAAGTGAAAATCAAAATAAAGTATATCATGGAGATTATGGGGTGCTGACGCCGATTTTAAAAGGTGCAAAGAATTTGAATCCTGATGAAATAACAGAGGAAGAGAAAGTCTTTGCAGAAGAATTGGAAATGCTGTTAATAGATGACAACATGCGGGCAGGGTATCAGAATAAGGCAGTGAAAAGAGCAGCTGATTTCGGGATGGAAGCGTATGTGAAGGAAATAGAGAGATTAATAGCAGAAGATACGTAGGAAATAGGCTTGTAAAGATAGAATGATGTTGAAGAGGAGAGACCTTTGAAGGAGCATGGTGTTTTAAGGGATAAGAAAAAAGCAATATGGGTTGGTGTTTTTATCATAAGTGCAGTATTTTATCTGCTATGGTATCTACAGGATGGAATTATTCTGACGGAGGATGCGCCATCCTATATCAATATGACGAGTGATAGAGAGCCGGGCTATTGTAGCTTTTTATGGATTTTAAGAGTAATATTTGGTACGAATATTTATTTACACGTAGCAGTGATTTTACAATGTTTGATAGCAGCGCTTGCGGCTACAGCATTAACATACAGCTTGAAAAAGAGATTTGAGTTAAACTGGCTTATATCAATAGGAATTTTGGTGATTCAATATGGCATAACATTATTGAATCGTTTTGTTGCACAGCGCAGATACAGCTATTTTAACAGCATTGAAACAGAAGGAATCGCCTATTCCTTGTGGGTGTTTTTCTTTTTGGCTTTGCTTGGCGTTTTATATAATAAGAACAAGAAAAGCATTTTGACAGCGGCAATTTGGGCAGTTGTTTTGATTTCCATTCGAAAGCAAATGCTAGTTACATTGCCACTGATTTTTTTATGCATTCTATATGTTCGCTTTATGGATAAGAGAAAATGGTATCTTGTTTTGGCAGAAGCGATTCTGGTCGTGGTGTTGAGTTATGTGGGTGTTGTGTTTGTAGATTGTAGCTATAACCTTGTAAGTAGAGGTGTATTTGAGCAACACACAGGAGATTCCAGCTTTATTCTGGGAACAGAGATTTACCTTGCAGATGTAGAAATGGCAGATGCGATGGAAGATGAACAGCATAAAGAAATCTTTCTGGAAATCATGCGACGCGCAGATGAGAAGCAGTATAACCTTGCGTATGCAGGAAAGGGCTGGCATAATATAGAAGACCATTATAGTCTTTCTTATGACAGAATTAAGTTTGATATTGTAAATGTGGTGGTAAGAGAATATCAGGAGAAAAATGGGATTCCGCAG
>JAFQQI010000079.1 GCA_017411305.1 Lachnospiraceae bacterium | reverse complement strand
CGATGTTTCCTGGTATGCTTACGAATCTGTGCTGCTTGCCGCTCATATTCTCCTGCATCATAGCACATAACCCGAAGCGGCAATGCATAATCAATTTCCTCCTGATTCTCAATGCCGATAATAGCAAAGTTTACACCAAAGGGAGATTTTCGTAGCAAATCCCTGTACACGCTTCTTTTCCACCTGCTTTTTTGTCGTCCTCCCCATTGACGCCCCAAATAGGTCCTTGTGTCAAGCTCCTGTAAGTCTTTTCCCTTAATAAACGGCTCGCCGTCACAGCCAAATGCGTTAATAATGTCCGCATACCGTTCATTGTCGGAAAAGAAAGTGTTACTGTAAAAATCCTTCTCCATACATTCCTCCTGTATCCGCAGGAGCACAGAAATCTCCTGCTTCTTAATTGTGTAATTGGGTATAAAAGCATAGATTTTCTGAAATGTTCTGATATCTCATGGCTACTATATAGAAGTAGCCCAATAAGACAAGAAGGCTGACGCCTGAATATAATAGAATACTTTATGCTTTACTATGATATTAGCACACTGTATTTCGATATGCAAGAAGTTTTAAAAAATCGCAGCCACTCATTTGTAGCTGCGATTTCTTTTATAGCTCTGAATGATAGCAATGTGCATCACTTGCAATTGCTCTTATAATTACCCTTACAATTGCTCTTACAACAACTCTTTCAAAAGCTGATTTACCATACTCGGGTCAGCTTTTCCTTTCATGGCCTTCATGGTCTGGCCAACCAAAAAGCCGATTGCCTTTTCTTTCCCATTCCGATAGTCCTCCACTGACTGGGGATTATTTGCAATCACTTCTTCCACAGTCTTACGAAGTGCCCCTTCATCATTAACTGTCTTGAGTCCTTTTTCTTCCACGTACTTTTCGGGATCAATGTCATTTTTAAACATTTCTTCGAATACTTCCTTCGCCACGGTGCTGTTAATCGCTTTGGCATCGGTCAGCTTAATAAGTCCTGCAAGATTTTTCGGTGAAAAACGGATATCCTCCGGGTCCATGTTGTTTTCTTTCAGAAGCCTCAAGGTCTCTACCATCAGCCAGTTGGAAACCTTCTTAGGCTGTGCCCCAAGTGCAACAGTCTCTTCAAAGAGATCTGCCATATGCTTACTTCCCGTGATGATATCGATATCATATGCAGGAATGTCAAATTCTTCTTTGTAACGGGCCATCTTCTCTTCCCTAAATTCCGGTTGCTTACCCTTAATTTCTTGAAGGAATTCATCACTTACCACGATAGGTACCAGGTCAGGGTCCGGGAAGTAACGGTAATCCTGGGCATCCTCCTTGCTTCTCATGGCATAGGATTTGCCTACATTATCATCCCATCTTCTGGTTTCCTGTACCACCTTTTCTCCCGCTTCAATCAAATCAATTTGGCGGGCTGTTTCTCCCGCAATAGCTCTGGTAATGGCACTAAAGGAGTTTAAGTTTTTCATTTCGGTACGGGTACCATATTCTAAAGCCCCTGCTTCTCTTACGGAAAGATTCACATCCGCACGCATAGAGCCCTCCTGCATCTTACAGTCAGATGCCCCCAAATACTGAATGAGCATACGCAGCTTTTCCAGATAGGCAATCACTTCCTCTGCACTGCGCATATCAGGCTCTGATACAATTTCAATCAGCGGTACACCGGAACGGTTATAATCTACCAATGAGTAATCATCTAATTCATCATGTAGCATTTTCCCTGCGTCCTCTTCCATGTGAATTTCATGAATGCCGATGGCCTTTTTACCATTCTCTGTTTCAATTTCCACTTTGCCGTTACGGCAGATGGGCAGATACAGCTGGGAAATCTGATAGTTCTGGGGATTATCGGGATAAAAATAATTCTTTCTGTCAAACTTACAATACCGAGTAATATCACAGTTCGTAGCAAGACCTACTGCCACCGCATAGGCGAGCACCTGCCTGTTTAAAACGGGAAGAGAACCGGGCATACCGGTACAAACGGGACAGGTATGTGTATTGGGTGCACCACCAAACGCAGTGGTACAACCGCAGAAAATTTTGGTCTTGGTGGCAAGCTCTACATGCACTTCCAAACCAATGACGGTTTCATACTGCTTTCCCATCCTAGTTCTCCTCCTTTCTGACAAATGCACCTCTTGCCTGTTCATAGGCATAAGCTGCACGGATAATATTCTTTTCTTTGAAGCAATCACCAATCAGCTGCAAACCAATGGGAAGTCCCTTGGAATCCACGCCGCAAGGCACACTCATTCCCGGAAGTCCCGCAAGGTTCACGGAAATGGTATAAATATCCCCAAGATACATCTTAAGAGGATCTGACAGACTCTCTCCCAGCTTAGGTGCTGTGGTAGGAGCAACAGGTCCCAAAATCACATCATATTTTGCAAAGGCTTTATCAAATGCTTTCTTTATTAGTGCCTTCACACGAAGCGCTTTTAAATAGTAAGCATCATAATAGCCGGAGCTAAGAACAAAGCTTCCCAGCATAATTCTTCTTTTTACTTCTGCGCCGAAGCCTTCGGAACGGGACTTTTTATACATATTGTGGAGCCCGTGATATTGCTCGGTACGATAACCATATTTGATACCGTCAAAACGTTCCAAATTGGAGCTGGCTTCTGCTGCTGCAATGGTATAGTAAGCAGGAATCGCATATTCTGCCAGACTTAAATCAAATTCTTCAACAATAGCTCCTTTTTCTTTTAAAACTTCTGCCGCCTTCAGCACTGCATCTTTTACCTCCGGATCAAGTCCTTCTCCAAAATAATCTTTGGGAATCCCGATTTTCAGTCCCTTTACATCATCCGTAAGGGCAGATGTAAAGTCAGTATCCTCACGCTTGACAGAGGTAGAATCCTTCGGGTCATGAGACGCAATTACTTCCATAATAGTGGCACAGTCTGTTACATCCTTACATAACGGTCCAATCTGGTCGAGGGATGAGGCATAAGCAATCAGTCCGTAACGGGAAACCGTACCATAGGTAGGTTTCAGACCAACCACACCGCAAAAAGAAGCCGGCTGTCTGATGGAGCCGCCGGTATCGGAGCCAAGGGCATAAAAGCATTCCTTTGCTGCCACTGCTGCCGCGCTACCGCCTGATGAGCCACCAGGTACATGATTCGGATTCCATGGATTTTTTGTCACACCAAATGCAGAGGTTTCCGTGGTGGAACCCATGGCAAACTCATCCATATTGGTCTTTCCTATTATCACCGCACCTGCTTTTTGCAAATTCCGTACTGCTTCCGAATCATAAGTAGGTACAAAGTTTCCTAAAATCTTGGAAGAGCAGGTGGTAAGAAGTCCCTTGGTGCACATATTGTCCTTGATGGCAACCGGCACACCTGCCAAAGGCCCGGTAAGCTCTCCTGCATCAATTTTTGACTGCACTTCCTGCGCTTGTCTAAAAGCACCTTCCTTATCCACTGTTACATAGCAGTGATAGGTACTTTCTGTTTCTTCAATCTGTTCAAGAACCGCCCTCACAGCGTCCATAACGGTTACTTCTTTCTTTTTGATTGCCGCTCCCAGCGATGCGGCAGTCATATCCAAAATATTCATCTCTGCCGCCTCCTAGTCAAATGTCTTTGGCACTACAAACATGCCGTCTTTTTCTTTTGGTGCATTTTTCAGTATTTCGTCTCTAGTATCACCATTTGTCACTACATCCTCACGAAATACATTCTGAACGGGAAAGATATGAGACATCGGTTCCACACCCTCTGTATCCAGTTCACCCAGCTTATCAATATAATCCAGCATACGGCCCATGTCCTTTTTTGCTTCTTCCCTTTCTTTGGCGGAAAGCTCCAGTTTGGCCAAAATGCCTACATACTCAATGGTCTCATCTGAAATGATATTTGCCATACTAACCCTCTTTTCTTTTTCATTACTATTAATAATCTACTGCTTTTTGCCTCTTCTGTCTACCGTTTTTCTGATTGTCTGATTACATTGTCACTCATCTGATTTTGCAATTTCCCTTTCATTATCATACATTTTTCTGTATGAGTATTTGTAACTTTTATGACTTTATGATACAGTATAGACAGGATGATTCCATAAAACACAAAGGAGACAATTTTCATGAACAAAAAGGAATTGGCAATTGCAAAGCATGATATAAAATTTAATTGCGCCCAGGCAGTAGCTTGTTCATTCGCTAAGGAAGTAGGCGTACCGGAAGAAGTACTTTTCAAAGCAGCGGAAGGCTTCGGACTTGGTATGGGCGGCACCGAAGGAATCTGCGGAGCACTTTCCGGCGCCGTTATGCTTGCAGGCTTTAAAAACAGTGACGGAAATCTTACAGATCCCGCTACCAAGGCAGCGACTTATCAGCTTTCCAAAGAAATGGTTACAAGCTTCAGGGAAAAAACCGGCGGTACTATTTGTAAAGAATTAAAGGGAATCGAAACCGGAACACCTCTTTGCTCCTGCCCTGATTGCATTTGTAAGAGTGTAGAAGTAGTGGAAGAAGTTTTAGGACTATGATTCAAGCAGCTGCTGACGATACAGTAGGATATCAGCTTATCGCTAAAAAAGGCTCCGCGCATCATGCGCGAAGCCTTTCTTTTATCTACACAATTGTTACTATATTCTATTATCTGATATTTTTTCAATTATTTCTTCAGTCCGGAAAAGTATTTCTTGGTTTCTGCTGCAACTACACCACTTAATGCAACAAGTGCAATTAAGTTAGGAATTGCCATCAGTCCGTTAAAAATATCTGCAATGGTCCAAACAGCAGATACGGTAAGGAACGGTCCGATAAATACTGCAAGAATGTATACCCAACGATAAACCTTTACTGTTTTCTGATTACCGTTTGTTAAATATTCCAAACACTTCTCACCATAATAATCCCACCCGAGAATAGTAGTAAACGCAAAGAATACTAAACAAAGCATCAATATAAAGGAAGATACTCCTGCCGGAAGAGGTAATCCCTGTTGAAACGCATAGTTTGTTACTCCTGCTCCTTCCAGTCCGGTTTCCCAAGCACCTGTAATTACAATACATAGACCTGTCATAGTACAAATAATTAAAGTATCGATAACAGTACCTGTCATGGAAATAAGTCCCTGCTTTACTGCTGAGTCACTCTTTGCTGCTGCCGCTGCAATGGGTGCACTACCAAGACCGGCCTCATTAGAGAAAATACCTCTGGCAATACCTTTCTGCATAGCCACCATCATAGCACCAAGTGCGCCACCGGCTGCTGCTCTCATACCAAAAGCTCCCTGTACGATTTCCACTACAGCACCGGGTATTTTGTCAACATTGCAAGCTAAAATGATTACTGCTGCTACTACATAAAGAACTGCCATAAAAGGAACAATTATTTCTGCAACCTTAGAAATTCTCTTAATACCACCGATAACAACAAGTGCTACTCCAATGGTAACAATGATACCAGCTATGATTACCGCCCATGAGTAGTCTCTTCCAAACAAGCTGATTGTATGCATCGCCTGGGGATCAAAAAAGTTCTTCGCTGCATCAGTAATACCATTAATCTGTGTGATAGTACCGATACCTAACAAACCCGCTCCGGCACCTAATACTGCGAACAGCTTTGCTAACCATTTCCACTTATCTCCCATTCCCTTTTCAATGTAATAAAAGGGACCGCCAAGTACATGACCGTCTGCTGCCACCTGACGGTACTTCACCGCCAGAAGACATTCTGCATATTTGGTAGCTGTTCCAAGGAGCGCTGCTACCCACATCCAAAACAATGCACCGGGACCGCCGGCACAAATTGCGGTAGCAACACCAACGATATTACCGGTTCCGATTGTTGCCGACAAAGCGGTACAAAGGGCGCCAAAGCTGGATACCTCTCCGTGCTCACCGGAATTGTCATTTTCAAAAATATACTTAAATGCTTTTCCTAACTTGGTAATCTGCAATCCTTTTAATCGGGTGGTAAGCAATATTCCTACTGCCAAAATCAGCACAATCAAAGGAATTCCCCATACAAAATCATCAATTTTTACTAATACATCTGTTACTGTCAATACTTTCTTCCTCCTTCACCCAAATCTTTTATTTACTTCGTATGTCTGTCAAAATAAGCCTTTGTCTCTTTTACAACTACTCCGCTTAGTGCAAACAGTGCAATCATATTCGGTAAAGCCATTAATCCGTTAAAAATATCTGCAATCGTCCAAACTGCTGCAACAGTCATGTACGGGCCAATAAATACTGCTAAAATATACAGCCAACGATACGTTTTTATTACTTTCTTTTTTCCGCCTGTTAAATATTCCAAACATCTTTCTGAATAATAATCCCATCCTAAAATTGTCGTAAATGCAAAGAATACAAGACAAAGCATCAACAAGAAAGAGGATACTGTCGCCGGAATGGGCAACCCATTGTTAAATGCATAAGTAGTAATCTGCACACCTTCCAGACCTTCTACCTGCCATGCACCGGTAAGTACGATAGACAAACCTGTCATGGTACATACAATAATTGTATCAATAAAAGTACCTGTCATAGATACAAGTCCTTGACGAACAGGTTCTTTGGTTTGAGCTGCAGCAGCCGCAATCGGTGCACTACCAAGACCTGATTCATTGGAAAAAATACCTCTTGCAATACCCTTTTGCATTGCTACAATCATGGAGCCTACCATACCGCCCGTTACTGCCTGCGGGTTAAATGCTCCTTTTACAATTGTTACAATTGCTGCCGGCACATCCGTAATATTGGAAATAATAATCACTACTCCCATAACAATATAAATAATTGCCATAAAAGGTACAACAATTTCAGATACCTTTGCAATACGTTTAACACCACCGATTAATACCAATGCCACAAAAATTGTTAAAATTAAAGAGGCTATAACCACAGTCCAAGAATAAGTTCCGATTCCGGGTATCGTTACGACCCAGGCCTGCTGAGGATCAAAAAAGTTCACAATTGCGGAAGCAATACCATTTACCTGTGAAAAGGTACCGATTCCCATTAATCCAACGCAAACACCAAAAAAGGCAAACAACTTTGCAAGCCATTTCCACTTTTCTCCCATACCTTTTTCTATATAATAGAAAGGACCGCCAAGTGCATGATTATCTTTATCAATGACACGGTATTTTACAGCCAAAAGACCTTCTGAATATTTGGTTGCCATACCTAAAAATGCTGCAACCTCCATCCAGAACAGCGCACCGGGACCACCTGCTGCAATCGCCGTAGCAACACCAACAATATTTCCGGTACCAATCGTTGCGGATAAGGCAGTACAAAGAGCTCCGAAGCTGGATACTTCTCCCTCACCGTCTTCTTCGTTCTTTACCATAAATTTAAGCGCTAAGGGCAATTTGCGGATTTGCAAAATTCCCAATCTTGCGGTAAGCAGTAATCCACCTGCAAGAATTAACACAATCAGGGGCACGCCCCATACGAAGTCGTCAATGGCGACCAATACATTATTAATCGTTTCAAACATAGTTCTTTCTCCTCTCGCCTAATTAGGCATTTATTGTTTTTGAAACAAAAATAAGAGCTGATTTTCATCAGCCCTCCAAAGAGTAGAACACGCATATAAATGCTCTGTCCTTTTGCCTGAGAGATTAACAGTTTCCTGCCGTACACCTTCGGCGCCCTTTTTGTAGGGACTCTCCAGAGTTTGTGCTTTGTAATATGTATGCACAATAATTCACGAACTTTACTATATCACACTCTGCATTTATACGCAATCTATTTATTCATTTTTCGACAAGTTTTGTAACATCTTACTACCCAAAAATTCTAACCGTCAATCCTCCCGGAAATCCTTCTAAGGTTGCCGTCAAATCTGTTTCTTCCAAAAAAGCAAATTCTTTGCTGTCTGTAGTAATCTCAGGCTTGTAATACTCTCCCTTTTTCTGATTTAAAATATGTATACAACATTTTTGACCGGTCCGGTCTGTTCCCACCAGGGTATACTCTGCCCTAAGTTTCACCGGACCATCCCCGTACTGCGTCTGAATGTCTACACCTTCCGGAATAATACATCCCTTGAAGTCCTCCTGATGACAATAGCCGGTAAAATAAACTGCTGCCTCCTTATATCCCTCTCTTTCCTTTCGCACTTCATATCCCGTCACGATGACTTGTATAGTCAATAACTCTCTCTTATGATTTAAAAAGTGCTCCACTGCTACCATGGCACTTTCATCCTGCTGCTCATTAAATCCATGCCCGGCATCTTCAACCGAAATTAGTTTGCACTGCCCTTCCTCATAGCATTGCTTCGCTTTTACTCCATATGCGTAAGGAACAATATCGTCTTTCTTTCCATGGATCACAAGTACTCTTCCCTTGTACTTAGAAATCTCCAAAAACGGATCCATATTTACCACATTTTCATGGTACCTTCTTGAAATATGCATCCCCCCGGGGCACACAATTTCCTCCGGTACTGCCTGCACATCATAGCTTGCACCGCCAAGGGCGCCTAGTCTTGCATGGTCCGGAATACATAATGCAGGGAAAAACATAATTAAATTGCTGATTTCTTCTTTGCACTTTGCTGCAACAAGTCCGGATACAAAGCCTCCCTGACTGCATCCCAACAAGGAAATATTTTCCTTATCAATATAGGGGAGCTCCTGCACCGTATGAAGTACTGTCATTAAGTCTTCACATTCCGACTCAATTGTCATGGTAAGAGAACTGCCATCACTCTTTCCCGTTCCCGGAAGACTGCCGCCGCAAAAATCAAGGCAGTAAGTCGCATAACCTTTTTCTGCAAAATGCCTGCCGTAATGCTCCATTCCTACACTATCACCGCCAAATCCATGACTCAAAATAATAGCCGGAATCTTTTCTGCTTTACGCTCTAAGTCCATAAACTCCTTCACATAGATTTTCAACCCGTCTCTGTTACAAAAAAAATCTCTTTCCTGCATATACTTACCTCTTATTTTTTCTCCTCTGCTCTGATATTCCAAATCGCCTCTAACGGCTTATCAGGATTTCTCAATTATTTCATAAAGTCTGATAGCAGAATTATTATCCGGTTTATCCCTTCCGCCTACGCTACTATTGCTGGTAACCAGTTCCACATTACCGTTTATATTAGTAAAATAATAGATAACATGCCCCTTTAGCCGATGTACGGAAATCAAATTCAAATCCAAATCCAATATGTAAACAAAGCTCCTGTCTATCGCATAAAGAAAGCCTTCTCCGGCTAAATTATAATGCACAAAAAGCCGTTGTGCCGTATTTAACTCTGCAATTCCTGTATTTACTTCATGGGTTATCAGGTCGATTTTCTTATTTCCATAATAAATGCAATCATTCTTCTCACAATATGCATATTCCATAGCAATATCATCTTCCCACTTTGTTCTTGGGAGGAAAATTTCTTCTTTTCTAAATAACTTCAGATTTTTGTCAAAAAAACGGACATCACAAACAACATCCTTCACTGCATGCTGATATTGAATACGGAGACATACAATTTGTCGTTCTGTTACTGTAACCCTTTTCAGACCACCCGACCAATACGCCTCAGCATTCGGTCTATTTTCATATTCATAAACAGCAACGACATCCTTTTGTAAAAGAGTTTTTCCCGGAGTTTTACAATCCACTTTACGCAACTCGCCACCGCATGTGCTGTGAAACCATGTATAATATTCATATCTGTTCTCGTCGACATAGCTACCAATATAGCTAAAACCATAAATAGAGTCTAATTGAGGCATTTCATTTTCTCTTTTTAGGTTTTCCTTGGGAACTTCCATTAATTGAAGCAATTCATCTTCGTATTCGTGAATAGGATATGTCTTCCCATATCCCGTTACATCCTCTGTAACGGAAATCCAGTTCTGTGCGTACTCTATCCCCAAATACCTGGAATTTTCTCTAAAAATAGTTTTCGGATATTTAAAATCATGAACCTCAAACAGTCCATTCTCTCGCATCTCCAGGCAATGAATGTGATGATATAAAAACTTTCCGCTTTCTCCCGGATATACAACCTGAAACACGCCTTTCTCTCTGTCATAATCTCTGAACATTCCGGGAATTTCCTGTAATAAAACAGCATTTGTGTGATTTTTTACTTGTGTCCGCTTCTTTTCGTCCTTGATTTCCTGTATGACTTCCTTTGCATTTCCTGTCCACAATTCCTGCTGTTCTTCTATATCACTGACATCGGCAAACAGCTTTATTCCTAATAACTTGGAAAAAACGGTAATACTCTCTTCTGCCGTTAACTCCTTCTTTAATAAATAACGAAAGGCTGATGCCTCTTCCTTTGAAAGATTCAGCTCCGCAATCCACCTTGTACTGCCACTGCACCAATTTCTTTCACTTCCTGCCTGATAGGTACCGATTGCTTTACCGTCTTTGAATAAATACATCAAAAAATCGTCATCATCAAAGTAGGAAACTGCAATCACAAGAGTGTCCGCTTCTTTTGATATCTGCCTTCCCACCTTGCACAATTTTCCCCATGCAAACTCATCATTTTTCTCAAATACAGAAAACCACTCTGTTGCTGTCTGTTTAAAGCGATATCCCTTTTCATATGTCTCTGTGGCTGTTTTCTGTACTTTACCCTTTACTTGAAGATTGATAAACGTTGTTCCCATAAACGGCACTCTCCTCTTTATCCGGGAAAATTATCTCCTCTAAAAAATGTAATTACTCTCTCGTTAAAATCTTTCGCCTCTTCATAAAGTCCGTGGCCATACTTCTCATACATATAAAGCTTACTTCCCGCAATTGCTTTCGCCATTTCCTCAGAGGCTTCTCCCGTCACAATTTTATCCTGCTTCCCGCCGATAATAAGCGTAGGGCATTGGATTTTTGAAAGCTCTGCATGGGAATCATGAGATATGCAAGCCTTAGCCATAATCAGAAAACGGTCTGCTTCTTTGGGCGTACTCATTTTGCTGACAATAGGGAAAAACCATCTGCTTTTTTGCAAATAATCTTCAGTGTAGGATTTCTCTGCAGTATCTGTAAAAATTCCGGCATAATCTCCATTCTTTGCCATCTCTATCCAGCTTTCGATTACCTGTCCAACTACTTCATTCTGCTTGGAAAGTGTTACCACAAGCACCAGTTTATGTACTTTTTCAGGGAAATCAATGGCAAGATATTGGGCAATCATACCTCCCTGGGATACACCCACAATATCTGCTTTCTCTATTTTCAAAAGCTCCATAGCCTTTACCAAATCTGCTGCCATGGTTCTGGTGCCGGCATCCTCTTGCAGTTTATTTTTTCTGCTGAACACATAAATCGTATATTCTTTCGCATATTGACGATACAGCAGAGCAAAAGGGATTGCTTTTCCCTTCACGCTGGTAAGTCCGTCACCAAGTCCCGGAATCATGATAAGATTTTTGGCTCCTGTGCCGAAACAAATATAGTCCATGGTGGTATCATCTATGGTAAGTTGTCCGTTTTTTGCATGAAGCATAGCCATCGTGCCAAATTCCTTTCCGATTAAATTCTGGGTCTGCCGCCTTGCTTTACACCAAACTTTTCTCTCATGGCAAGCAGTCTTTCTACCTGCTCCCCGGTCAGCTTGTTCTGCTTCCCGATAATTTTTTCCGTAATCATAAGGATATTGGCATAATATTCCATGGATTCCAAGCGGTAATATGCCGCATAAGGATCTTCTGCCCAGGTTACTGCCCCGTGATTGGCCAGAAGTACGCCATTGTGGGTATGACAATAGGGCGCAATCACCTCAGGTACTTCCTTGCTTCCTAACTCCGCATAAGGTGCAATCGGTACATCGCCCAGGGTAATAATTGCTTCTGCCAATACCGGACTGTCAAGGGGAATCCCGGCAATGGCAAAGCTGGTACAAATGGGCGGATGGGCATGACACACGCTGCGAAGGTCTGAGTTTTCCTTATATGCACGCAAATGCATTTTCAGTTCTGATGAAGGCTTATGGGCTCCTTTTAGCACATTGCCGTCAAGGTCCACCTTTACCAGCATTTCCTTTTTCATAAAACCTTTCGATACTCCCGTGGGAGTAGCCCATACTTCGTTATCACCGGTTCTTACGGAAATATTGCCGTCATTTGCCGCCACAAAATTTCGCACATACATGCGCTGTCCGATATCCAAAATTGCTTCCTTTGCTTCCTTTGCAGATAAATAAGGCTGTTTTCCTTTACCTGCTTCTTTACCTGTTTCTTTATCTATATTCTTTGCCATTTTATTTCCTCATTTATATTTACTTATTTTTCTGTGCTGCTTCCTTTTTCAACCTTATTTCTGCAAGGGACTCCTGAAACGGAGCTCTCGCTACTCCGTACTCTGTTACAATGGCTGTAATCAGCTCATTATCTGTTACATCAAAGGCAGGGTTAAATACCTTAACTCCCTCCGGTGCCATACGCTCCTTATACCACATTTCTGTTACTTCCTCGGCCGGCCGCTGCTCTATTTTGATTTCTGCGCCGGTAGGCGTATCATAATCGATGGTAGATGTAGGTGCACACACATAAAAAGGCACACCATAACGTTTTGCTACCGTTGCCACCACGGAGGTTCCGATTTTATTGGCAGCATCTCCGTTTGCTGCTACTCTGTCACAGCCTACGAACACTGCATTGACCCAGCCGTTTTTCATGACCATAGCCGACATATTATCACAAATCAATGTCACGTCCACACCTGATGAATGCAATTCATATGCTGTCAGTCTTGCTCCCTGCAAAAGAGGTCTTGTTTCATCTGCAAACACCTTGAAATTGTATCCTCTTTCATGCCCCAAATAGATGGGTGCCGTGGCTGTCCCATATTTGCTTGTTGCCAACTGTCCTGCATTACAATGGGTTAAAATACCGTCTCCCGGCTTTACCAATGCAAGACCGTATTCTCCGATCATCTTGCAAACCCAGGTGTCCTCCTCCTTAATCTCCACCGCTTCTTTATATAAAATCTTAAGCACCTTTGGCACAGATTTCTTTTCATCACGACCTGCCTTCAAACAAACAGTTTCCATCCGGTTCAGTGCCCAGGAAAGATTCACTGCGGTAGGTCTGGAAGAGTTTAAATATTCCTTCTGCTCTCTGAATTTATCATAGAAATCGCCAAAGTCCATTTCTTCTGCATCAGATACAGAATCATATCCGGCATCTATTACGATTCCTTTTGCTAATACATAAATTCCAAAAGCCGCTGCTACACCGATTGCCGGAGCACCTCGCACCTTAAGCAAATAAATGGCATCCCAGATTTCCTGTGCAGTATGTAACCGGATAATTTCAGTCTTTCCCGGCAATTTTGTCTGGTCAATAATAACGACACTGCTGTCATTATCATCCAACTCTACGGTTTCGTAATCCATAATATTTTTACTCATGATTTCTCTCCCTTTTTTCTTCTAAAGTTTCTGACAACACCAAAAGTACACATAAAGAAACAGCAGCAACTGAAACAATTGTTTCCACTTTCTTTGTTAAATGCTTTACTCTCTTTTGTAATTTCTTATTCCGTTTTTTTGCCAGCTTCTTTTTGATTTTTTCGTTTTTTGATACCTTTGTCATTTTCCTTGACCTCTTTAGTCTATTTACATAAAATTTTTATGTCTTCTTTATCAATCACTTACTGTCCGCTTCGATATCAGCATATTCTGCCCGGGCTACTTTAATAAAATCTTTCGGCATAAGTTCAATCTGTGACCCTATCCGTCCGCCGCTGACAATAATAGTCTCCTGTTCTTTGGCACTTTCACTTAGTCTTGTCACGTACTGCTTTTTCATACCGATAGCAGTACATCCTCCCCGGATATATCCGGTAATCTGATTGATGTCCTTAACAGGAATCATTGCTACTGCTTTTTCTCCCACACTTTTCGCAGCCTTTTTTAAATCCAGCTCTGCTTCAATGGGAATCACAAAGACAAAATAATTCTTGCTGTTTCCTACCGTTACCAATGTTTTATATACCTTCTCATGGGGTTGGGAAAGCTTATCCGCTATCTGAATCCCGTCAATAAACTCCTCACATTCATAGGTATACTGCTGAAAGGGAATCTTTTCTCTCTCCAATATCCTCATAGCATTGGTTTTTACATCTTTACTTTTAGCCATAAAATACTCCTTTCTGTTGCAGCTAATACAGCCACAGAATACTCTATTCTGCAACAAGTACACAAACAGAGCGGTCTTTCATTCTAAAATGATTACCCATCAATGCTATCGGCTTTCCATCCGCAGGAATACACTTTTCTAAATACATCCTTCCTGTATCTGCTGCTACGCTCCAGTGCATATTATTAGGTAAATCCGGCAAATAGAATTCCTGTTCTTCCCAGAAAACATTGATTGCCAGGCAGACAATATCTTCCTTCTCTCCTGCCTGCCCTCTTCCGGCAAACATCACGCGCAGTACCTTACAGGCATCATTTACCCCCATCACTTGAATTTCGGGATATCCGATGCAACTGCTGCCGGTAAATTTGCGCAAAATAGGATGTGCTTTTCTGAAAGCTGTCATATATTTGCAAAATTCAAAATGTTCTTTGTTCTTTTTTAAATCTTTCCAGTCCAGCCAGGAGATTTCATTGTCCTGACAGTAAGCATTGTTATTACCAAACTGGCTGTTTAAGAACTCATCCCCTGCATAAAACATGGGAGTTCCCCTACTGCACATCAGTACGGCAAAGGCATTCATGGCAAGCTTTCTGCGAAGCATCAGCACATTCTCATCGTCTGTTTCCCCTTCTATTCCGCAGTTCCAGCTTCTGTTATCGTTGGCACCATCAGTATTATTCCATCCGTTTGCTTCATTGTGCTTCTCATTGTAGGAATACAAATCCCAAAGTGTAAATCCGTCATGACAGGTCAGGAAGTTCACCGATACATCATCTCCCCGATATTCCGGATTGTAAATATCTTTGGAACCGGTAATGCGATTGGCAGCCACCTCCCACATACCGTAATTCCCTTTCAGGTAATCACGCATATCGTCGCGGTATCTGCCGTTCCATTCTGCCCACCTGTTCCACGAAGGAAAGCTTCCTACCTGATACAGGCCGCCTGCGTCCCATGCTTCCGCAATCAGCTTTACATTGCCTAAAATCGGGTCAAACGCAAGGCTCTGTAACAATGGCGGCTGACTCATAGGAGAGCCGTCTTCATTTCTTCCCAATATAGAAGCAAGGTCAAAACGGAAACCATCCACATGATATGCGGTGGTCCAATAGCGCAAACATTCCAAAATCATTTGACGCACAATCGGGTGATTACAATTCAGCGTATTACCACAACCGCTAAAATTATAATAGTATCCCTCCGGTGTCAGCATATAGTATATATTGTTGTCAAAGCCCTTAAAGGAAAAGCATGGTCCCATTTCATTTCCTTCTGCAGTATGGTTAAATACCACATCCAAAATACATTCGATATCGTTTTCATGAAGTTCCCTGATCAGCTCCTTCAGCTCGGTACCTTCTTTGTTATATTCCTTCACTGCCGTATAGCTGGTATTTGGTGCAAAAAAGCTGACTGTATTATAGCCCCAGTAATTCATCACCGGCTTGCCGTCTACCATCCGGTAATCCTTCATTTCGTCAAACTCAAAAATGGGCATCAGCTCCACAGCGTTAACACCAAGCTCTTTCAGATAAGGAATCTTTTCTTTGAGTCCTGCAAAGGTTCCCGGACAAACTACTCCGGAAGAAGAATGACGGGTAAATCCCCTGACATGAAGCTCATAAATAATCAAATCATCCATCGGGATTAAGGGCTGTCCGTTTCCTCTCCAGTCAAAGTCATCCTTTACCACACGGGCATGATAAGGCGCATGAGGATCTCTGGGGATTCCCCAAATACGCTGCTCCGTAACTGCCTTAGCATAAATATCTAAAAGCACATTTTCTTTATTAAAAAGAAGCCCTTCCTTAGGGTTATACGGTCCGTCCAAACGATATGCATATTCAAAATCGTTGATATTCAGCCCGAATACAATCATAGAATAGACTTTACCGATTTTGTAATTTTCCGGGAAAGGCAATATTGCATAAGGTTCTTCTTCTCTGTTTCTGTATAATAGTAACTCGCAGGCTGTTGCACCGTAAGAGTAAACCGTAAAATTAACACCGCAGGGAATTGCCGTTGCCCCGTTAATCTCGTACATTCCGGGACGTACCTCAAACCCGTTAATAACGTCCATCGGAACCATATGAATTCTGCTCATAGGAGCTATTACTTTATTTTCTTCCATATTCTCTTCCACATTCTCTCTTATTATTAAATCATCCAAATCGGTACAATATAATTATCTCTGTCTATTGCACTAAGTCCCGGCTTCATACAGATAACTGCTCCCTTAGAGCGAGGTGTTGATGCCTTATCTAACAAGCTAAATACTTTTATCAGCTCTGTTCCCGGATTTGAAGTTTTCTTAATCTCAATTGGATTTAACACCCCATCATGCTCAAGAATAATATCAATCTCCTTGGCATCCTTATCACGATAATAGTACAAATACGGCTCCTTACCACAATTCAGATACGTCTTCGTAATTTCTGCAATCACATAATTTTCTAAGATTGCGCCATTCATCGCTCCGTTCTCCAAGGTTTCTGCACTACTCCACTTTGTCAGATAACATACCAATCCTGTATCATAAAAATATAACTTCGGCGTTTTTACAAGACGTTTCAGCAAATTATTGGAATACGGATGGAGATAAAAAATAATTCCCAATGTTTCCAAAATTCCCAACCAATTCTTTGCCTGTGTCTGATTAATGTCCGCATCTTTGGCAATTTCTGCCACATTAACCATTTGACTACACCTTGCTGCTACCGCAGTAATAAATCTGAGAAACTTAAGTGAATCAATGGCATCCGACAACTCTTTTACATCTCTCTCAATGTAGGTAGACAGGTAACTGCTATAGAAAATCTGACTATTACTGTTAGCACCACTTACTACTGCCGGCATTGAGCCTTTATATATTCTCTCGAAAATGCCCCTTGCATCAGCTTCTATTCTTCCTCCCGCTCTTTCAGCTAAAGATTCCATTTCTACCAGAAAAGGTTTCATTTCTCCACCGGATATTTCAGCCTGTGATAATGATGTCAATGAGAGCACTGCTACTCTTCCCGCTAATGATTCTTGCACTCCCTGCATCAGTTTAAACACCTGTGAACCGGTTAGCCAAAATGCTCCGGGCTGGTGATTTTTATCTACATTCATCTTAATATACGCAAACAGCTCCGGTGCATACTGAACCTCATCAATTAACACAGGCGGCTTATGCAGCTGTAAAAATAATTCCGGATCTGTTTTTGCTAAATTTCTTTCATTCAAATCATCCAGTGTCACATATCCTCTGTCCGTCCCCTCCATTAATTTTTGAAGCATTGTGGTCTTACCTACCTGCCTGGGTCCCGTAACCAGAACCACCGGATATTCTTCTGTAACCTGCTTTATTACATTCTCCAAATTTCTTGTTATATAATTCATGTCTTTACCCTTTCGGCCATTTCATATCCCAATTATATTTTAGCCGAAGCCACTTCAAAAATCAAACATTTTTCGGCTATTTTATAATCCAATTGTATTTTGGCCGAAAAATGTCTGTTTCAATCAAACTATTATCTATGAAAATCAATAATACGGCACTCCGCCGCAGCACAAACCGCCGCCACCGCAGCAGGCATTACAAAGCATATTTGCAATGCACAGCTTTAAACACAGCCCGCTGCCTCCGGAATAAGGCTGTCCGTAAGTATACTGCCTCTGTCGGTACCAGCTTCCGCCGTTTTCAAACTGATATACCAGATTGCTGTAATCTCTGTTACCCGGTTCTAATGACTGAGCACGCTTGGCATGCTCTAATGCCGCCACCTGATTTCCCAGCTGTGCATGGGCTATTGCACTGTAATAGTACCATCTGGCATTTCTGCCACTCTCCGGCATATTATCAAGCACGGTTCTGGCTTCCTTGTAGTAGCCGTTACGGATATAATTTCCTGCTGCCCGTAAATGATTATCCTCTTCATAACCGGTAGAATTACCGCCGTAATTTCCGTAAGCTCCTCCGAAGCTGCCAAAACCTCCGAAACTGCCGAAAAAATCTTCAAAATCCTCAAAGCCACCGTAGCCGTAAGAGCCGTTTCCGTTACTGCTGCCTCTTTGGTAGGAGCCATTTCCATAGGAACCGCCATAACCGCCGGAATTTCCATAGCCGTTTCCCTGATAACGGTAGCCCTCCGTACGTTCCTTCATAACCTGCTGATAGGCCTGCTGGATTTCCTTAAACATTTCCTCTGCCTGTTCCTTATTCGGATTATTGATATTGGCATCGGGATGGTATTTCCGGCTTAGTGCCTTATATGCTTTTTTTATTTCTTCCTCTGTAGCATTTCTGCTCACACCAAGGACCTGATAAGGGTCACGCATGTTCTGATTCCTGTCCTTTTACTTTCCTTTTTTCATGCACCGCTTCATAACGGTACCACACACCGGAATAAAGAATATTCCTGAGTATTTCTATATGATCGATAATCGGCAGCTTTTCAAATTCCTGACAACAGCCTGCCATCATCATGGTTAAAATGGTCTTAATCTCTTCTTCAAAATCCGGATTCTCATATCTGCTCTTTAACGGATTAAATCTGCCGGACTTGATGTCCTCTTCCACATCCTCATAAGCATCCAGTAAATAAATAAATTTCCCCAGATAGGTTCCAAGCCTTCTTAGATTATCCTCCCATTCGTCCTGCTTTACCACGAACATTTCGCCCATCAGTTCTCCGAACAAGCCTGCCATTTTGTCAATATCATCGATATTTTCCTGCTCTTTTTGTCCGAATTCCCGCATCAGTGCATCCATCTTTTTTACTTTGTCAACATAAAAACCATTGATTTTATGATAGGATTTTTTCATCAGCTTACTATAAGCAAGCTTTAGTATCTTTTTATCATCCTGCCAATCATCCAAGCACTTATAGTAGGAAAACAGAACATTCATATCCGCACCGTATGCAGAAAACTCATTTCGTCTGGTCTGATGCTTTTCAAAAGGATGGGCAATACATTTGGTCATTCCTTTTGCGGTCTCCGGTTCATACAAGCTGGTCAAAAGCATTACCAGAAAGGTCATATCATACGTAAGACTAATCTGTCCAAGGACACCGTATCTTTCCTTTAATGCACGGCAAAGTCCGCAGTAATAGGATTGGTACACATCAAATTCCTTGAACTTCATCTCTCCTTTATTGATTACAACATATCCAAACATGCTTCTCTCCTGTTAACTTTTCTTAATAAAGGTCTGACCGCATTTAGGACATCTGATTTCAATCCTGCCCTTTCCTCTGGGCACCCTGATTTTTTGCTTGCAGGAAGGACATCTGTAGATATGGTGGGTCTTCGCCTGCTGCATTTCTCTTCTCTTTTTTGCAAAAAACTGCTTAACTTTATATTCCCACTGTAAATATTTATTATTCTCCATGCTTCTTTTGTAGGTATTTCTGGAGAACATCCGAAAATAACCGTAAATCAGACATAGCAGCGCAAATAAATAAAAAATCCTCGGTCCGAAAAAGGAAATAATAAGAGCTGTCATTGCCACAATCATAATTACCTGATTCAGCCTGTCATTGCCATATCTGCCTGCCATAAATCTGTAAAATTTTTCTCTCAAAATAGGTCACACCTTTCAGATTTCTTTTTACTATTATCCTACTTCCGTCATACCTCAAAATCAATAAAACCAATCTTAAGTAATCTAAAAAATTCATAAACAGGTATGGCTGTTCTTACTGTAACACCGGTTCTGCCTCTTCAAGTAACATATCAACAGAATAAACAGGCACCCGCCAAATCTCTTCTCCGGAACCCGCAACATAGTAATAACTATGGGAGCGCGCCAAAAATCCGGGTATCTTTGCCGTAATTTCAGCATCTCTTATTTCATATGCTTCCATTTTATTTGCCACAAATCCGCTTTCGATTATTTCAATCGGATCTTCGAATCCGTCAATCGTCTCACGAAGCTGAAACCCCGAGCCGCCATTGAAATAATAATGCTCCAATTTACCATCCTTATAGCTGACATAAAGTTCCATATCCTGCGGTTGTCCATGCGCTCCGCAAGCGGTTCCTGCTGCTAAAAACAATTTGTCAATAAACGGAGTATTCAGCTCCATTTCTCCAAGTATTTCCTTCAGTTCTTCATCATACAGTCTGACAATTCCTTCTTCAACGGAGGCAATTGCAATACCTCCTGCATCCCATGCCAGCGCATCTCCATAGGCATAAATTTCAGACAAATCCTTTTCGTATAACAGCTCACCGGTCATGGTATCATATCGCTTTATCGTCAAATAGTCCATGACTTCGATGTAGGCTCCCGCAAGCCGTATATTATATTCATCGGCGTCCAGCACATAGGATAGTATCTCTTCCCCTGTATGCTTATGATACACAGTAATCCGGTCACCCTGTTGCATCACTATTTTAGATGATGTCTCCGTAAAAAACATGACTGCCGTTACAGGCTCCTGCAACTCCTTACGCCACACCTGCGTTCCGTCTTCTTTCACACATATCAAAGACATTTTATCTTCACTGACAAATAACAAGTGATTCTCAAGGCCGTCAGCATCTATACAATTCCTGCTTGTGCTGACCCCCTCCATAAACATTTCGTACTGCTCTCCCAAAAGGGAATCCATTACCGTAACCGAATTGGAACGATATGGCAGTAACAGGATTTTTCCGCCTTCGGCAAACGCAATCTGCTTTACTTCATCAGAATTATTCCGGAATTTTCCTTCAAATTCCACAAAATTAATGCCGTCTTTCGTCATGTAAACATATATTTGCCTTCCGTTTTCGGTATAAACCGTGAAATTGGCTGTTCCCTCAATCACATCCAGCTGCACTACCATACCTCCGCAACCGGTACGGTCAATCAAACTTCCGTCAGTACCATGAAGCGCAATAATTTCCTCTCCTGACACAAGCATAACCGTATCATTGTCTGCGGTACGGCTTACATTTATATCTCTCAAAGAGCTTTCACTGTCATAACACCACTTTACTTCTCCGCCGCTACGCAAATCGCAGCCGGTCAGTCTGCCATGCGCATACGCAAAGATACCTGACTCTGTCCCGTCATCCTTCACTGCATTTTCAAGGTTGGAATTGCTGAGCATGTAAAGCATTCCTTCTGCAAAGAACAGCTTTTCTACCCACTCATAGCCTAAAGAATACTCATTTATTATTTCTCCGGTATCTAAGTCTGCCACCAATGCTTCAGCCGGTCTTTCTTTCACACCACCGGTATGAATTGACTGATAGTACATAGTTTCCGATTCCATAGAAAGAGCAATTACCTTTTCTTCCGGATCAATCACTGCCTCATGTGTAAATTTCATCTCTTCATTTGCTTCAATTCTGTAAAGCTCTGTATACGATTGGCTGTCATACACAATTACCTGTTCCGGCAGAATATAAAGGAAATGACTGCCTGCACCATCTCCGACAAGTCCCGCAAACCGCCACTCATCTCCTTCCCCAACCGCTATTTCTTCAATCTTTTGACCAGACAGGTCAAGAACATCAACGCCTGTCCGGGTCAGAATCGCAATCCGTTTATTATCTTGAAAAATAATTCTCTCTTCATCCAAATACTCTTGATTCGTATAGTCTTCTATCTTACATAAATTCTTGCCGCTTTCTGCCTCCCAAAGATAGATTTCCTTTGCTTCATCTACCGTAAGGATTGTTTTTTGGTCAGGAGAAGTTTTCATCCAGACAACGTTTGTGTCATGCTTTAACAGAAACTCCGGCACTATACTCCACCCATCATAATATACTCCAAGACTTTCACTAAGAGCATATTCTGCCGCAGGCACATAAGGAAACTCCTTGTTACCTTCTGACTGAAAGTCTTCTCCTCCTGTCAATGCCTCTACGGATGTCTTAACTGCTGCGATTCTGTCTCCTTCCTCCAGTAGTCTGAATGCCTCATCCGCCTGCAATCCGGCATTTATCTTTAACGATTCCTGATATTGGGCTTCTATCCAGGCATTCTGCTCTTCTATCTGCATGCTCTGACTCTTGATTTCCTGATTTTGTCCATGTATTCTGAGCGCCATGGAGCTGCTGATTGCGCCAAAAACAAAACAAACTGCAGATACCGCTGCTGCTAAAGTAAGCATACGTCTGATTTTGCGTTCCCTGTGACGCTGCCTTAATTCATCATAGGTACAACCAAACATAGGTGCCAAAAGTCGGAGCATTTCCTCTTTAATTTTTTTCTTTCTCTCTTTATTACTGTTTCCTCTGACGTCCGCAGCAAGGGGTTCAACAGGCACCTTCACAATCGTTACGCTGCCATCCTCCTGCGGTACTGCTTCTTCCTTGTACAGAAGTTCTTCCGGAAAGGACTCCTTTGGCTCCCCCTCTATCAATACTGCAAAAACCTTTTCCCTTCCATGCATGGAGATAAAGGTTTGTATCTCTTTACGACACCACAAGGATTCCGGCAATCTCGGAGAACAGATTACTATCAGATATTCGGAGCCGGAAAGGGCTTCTGTAATGGGGTCTGCCAGATTAGACGCAAGGGGTAACTCATCCTTATCCCGAAATATTCTGTTTATTTTTGTTTTGACCTCAGGGCCCAGCTTTTTCTTTATATGCTTCGGTAGTCGGAATGCCTCCAGCTCACGGTGCAATGTCTGTGCTACAAACATATCCGGTTGCGTATGCCGGTAGCTGATAAAAGCATCATATCGAATTTCTTTATTTTCAATATTTTTCCTTGTTATAATCTCTTTTTCCATTTTCTCTTATCTCTCTTCAGGACTACTTTTGTAAACTGTACATTCCTACTTTTTCTTAATGAATTTTTATAAAAAAGGCGCATCTTCCGATACGCCTTCGTTCCTTACTTTTTAAAGAAATACAAACAATGCAATAATGAGCACGAGAACTCCAAGCATTACACCAAAAGCAATCTTACCCATTTTCATCTGCTTTTCGCTGATCGGCTTTTCTGCTTCCTGCCTGCGGTCATGCTCCAGTAAATTTACTTCCCGGGCCATGTTCTGCATAATATTATCACTTCTTTGCGGAAATCCCATGTTTACACCTCCCAAAAAAAATTTACTGTTCGGAAGCATCGTCCTGCTCAGCCGCTACAGCGGAAACTACTGATGCAACTACTGCAATTACTACGGGTATGATAATTACCACAAATCCTGCTGCCAATAAAAAGAATTCCATACTTATGCTTCCTTTCCGTTTCTATCTGTTCCTATTGTACATGAAACATTCTGTTTTTTCAACTGTTTGCCATTTATTTTCTTCCATCCTGTAACAATGGCTTCCCCTGCAAAAATACCTGCCTTACGGATAAATCCTTTTTGTCCAAAAGTACCAGATTGGCAACCTTCCCCTGTGTGATGCTTCCATACTTGTCATAGATACCGACGCACTTGGTCGGATTTTCTGCGGCACACTTGACTGCAATGGTCAGTGGTATTCCCATCTCAAGGACTGCACATCGAACACAGTCTGTCAGATTACTTACAGAGCCGGCTATGGTTCCGTCCTTTAAGGTTGCCAGCTTTCCTGACACCGTAACCGGCTGGCCTCCCAAGGAATAGTTACCCTCTGCAAGTCCCGTTGCCATCATACTGTCACTGATAAAGATTACCCTATCTTCACCAAACAGCTTAAGTGCCATACGCACCGCTGAGGGATGTACATGTATTCCGTCACAGATAAGCTCTGCCTCTACGCCTGCATCTGCCGCTGCTCCGATTACCCCCGGCTGCCTGTGGGAAAGGCCGGGCATGGCGTTGTACAAATGGGTCACATGGGTTGCCCCTGCGTCAAATGCTTTTTTTGCTGTATCATAATCAGCAGTAGTATGTGCCACTGACATCACTGATTTTTCGTGATTTTGTCTGATAAATGCCTCTGCCCCGGAAAGCTCCGGTGCAATTGCTACCAGCTTCACCATATCTCCGCTTTTTTCCTGCATGGCTTCATATAACCTCTGATCCGGCAGTTTTACAAATTTAGGATTTTGTGCTCCTGCCTTTTCCTTAGAAACAAACGGTCCTTCCATATGGATACCGCACAAAGCTGCAGTTTCTGCAAACTCACCCATGGTCTGTCTTCTCTGAAACTCTGCTGCTGCCAAAGCCGTAGCAAAGAGCGTATCCTCATCCATGGTCATGGTGGCAGGAACTATGCAGGTTACCCCTATTCTTGCCTGATAAGCCGCCATCGTCTCAATGGCTTCTACCGTCCCGTCACAAAAATCTTTGCCCATACAGCCATGGAAATGAATATCGGTAAAACCGGGGACTGCATAGCAGCCCCCGGCATCGTATTCTTCTTCGCATTCTGCCGCATTTCCTATAGGTTCTGCCGCAAAAATGCCTTCTCTGACATAGATGTCCTTTTCTTCAAAAACACCTTTTTCTGTGTAAACAGCCGCGCCTCTGATTCTCATGGAACATCGTCCTTTCTGTTTATCTGCTTTCTCTTCTGAACTGAATGGGTGTGATACCGTAGGACTTTTTAAACAAACGGTTGAAATGCTCTACATTTTCATATCCCACATAAGATGCAATGCTCTCTACCGTCTGATTGGTTCCCTTCAGCATGGCTCTTGCCTTTTTCATTCTTGCCTGTTTTACCGCTTCCTGGAAGGTAATGCCGGCATTTTCCTTAATGTACTTGGAAAGATAAGGCTTGGAAAGATTAAAGTTCTCTGCCAGTTCATCCAAGGTTACATTTTTATAGTGATTTTTCACATAATTCATGATGTCAACAATGCGTTCTTCTCTGCCCTCTTTAATATTCTCACTTTGCGCAAGTTTATTCCCTGCAGATACCAAAGCAGCAATGGAACTCTTGATAATATCTTCATCAATACCAACGCCCCAGTACATTTTGCCATCCTTCACAATGCCTACATAAGCCGCAGCCTTAGAGGAGGAACCGCGGGATACCGCATGCTCTTCATAAACAGAAAGCTCGTAGCTGATACCGAAGTACATCTTCACTGCGTTGCTGACAGCATCCAAACGTCCGTTACCGGATGCTTCAATCACACGTCTTTCCTTATTCTGTTCGATGGTAACCTCAGCGGAAATACCGTCTTCTATCTGCTTAAAGTGACACTCCGGTACGTTAAATACCTCTCTCTGGTCAATATAAGTATCCTTGAAAATCTGATAAACATCAGAAGGGGCAAGCTCGCTGTGCTTCTTATCGGAAACCCCCTTCATTAAATAACCTACCTCTTCCTTCATCTTATCAGGCAGAGACATACCAAAGTTCTGCTTTAAGATAAAGGCAATGCCGCCCTTACCGGACTGGCTGTTGATACGGATAACATCGGATTCATATTCGCGGCCCAAATCCTGGGGATCAATGGGCAAATACGGTACATCCCAGCGACCGTCGCTCTTACCTTCCTTCCACCATGCCATTCCCTTGGAGATAGCATCCTGATGGGAACCGGAGAAGGCAGTAAACACCAAATCACCGGCATAAGGTGCACGCTCATACACCTTCATCCCTGTTAAGGTTTCATAGGTTTCACGGATTTCGGAAATATTGGAAAAATCAAGTCCCGGTTCTACACCGTGACACACCATGTTCATAGCAAGGGTAATAATATCCACGTTTCCTGTTCTTTCACCGTTTCCGAACAAAGTACCTTCCACTCTGTCTGCACCTGCCAGCACACCAAGCTCTGCATCACTGACACCACAGCCTCTGTCGTTGTGGGGATGTACGCTGATCACAACCGCATCCCTGTACTTTAAGTTCTTATGGAAATATTCCACCTGGGATGCAAATACATGGGGCATTGCAATCTGTACCGTAGTGGGAATATTAATAATTACCTTATTGTCTTTGGTAGGCTTCCATACATCCAGCACTGCATTACATACTTCCAAGGCATAATCCACCTCAGTACCGGGGAAGCTTTCGGGACTGTATTCAAAGGTAAAGTTTCCGTCTGTTTCACTTGCCAGCTTCTGTAAAAGCTGTGCACCGTCAATGGCAATCTGCTTTACTTCTTCCTTACTCTTACGGAATACCTGCTCTCTCTGCGCAACAGAAGTAGAATTGTACAAATGAATCACCGCATGGGGTGCACCCTTTACTGCTTCAAAGGTTCTCTTGATAATATGCTCTCTTGCCTGTGTCAGTACCTGCACGGTAACATCATTGGGAATCATATTTCTTTCAATCAAAGCTCTCATGAAATTATATTCTGTTTCAGAAGCTGCCGGGAATCCTACTTCGATTTCTTTGAAACCGATGTCCACCAGCATTTTGAAAAACTGTAGTTTTTCTTCCAAATCCATGGGTTCGATTAGGGCCTGATTACCATCGCGTAAATCCACACTACACCAGATAGGTGCCTTTTCAATGGTGTCCTTTTTCACCCAGTCATAGGTTGTTACCGGGGGCATAAAATAATATTTTCCATACTTCTTCGCTACGTTCATGTTTCATCCTCCAACAAAAAGGTCTCTATGAAACGTTTTGCAACATTCCATAGAGACGCAAAATCACTTTCGCATTAAATGCTATCATACTTTATTGATGCAATCAATGACCTTTTTTAATCAATTTTATTGATTTATTTTGTTTCCTTATCGTCAATCTTCTTTTCCAACTTTTCAAGAGTATTAGCTGCAAAGGTACGTCCGCCTACGCCGAATGCAATAGCAACCGCTACACAAACAGCAGCAATAATAAGGATAAAGGTTGTTTCAACAATTGCGGAAGCAACACCAAGCTGGCTTAAGCAAAGGAATGCTGTCAGCACATAAATTGCAACCTTAGCAACTACTGCACACATCTTTGCTTCCGGGAACTTCTTAGCAATTACAGCTTCTGCAGTATTTCCTGCAAACAGACCGATGGTTACAATAATCACTGCACTTAAAGCAGCAGGCATATAACCGATTACTGCTCCGCCGATTTCTGTCAGCACAGGAAGATTCAGTACATTAATACCCTGAACTAAGAATACAATTACTAAAACATACTTTACAACTGCACTGATTACCTTGGAAAGAACAAACTTCTTAGCGGGAGTACCTGTTACCTTTTCGATTAAAGTATCAGCGCCCACACCTGCCAATAAGTTTTCAAGCAATTTAGCTACCAGCTTCGCAATAATCACACCGATAGCAATAATTACTATTGCTCCCAGTACATTAGGAATCATAGCAAAGATAGAAGAAACAATTGCACTTGCAGGTTCAGAAATTGCTGCAATACCAAGCTGATCAAGTGCAGAAGTAATCACTACCAAAAGAATCACACCATAAATCACATTTGCAATAATATTGGAAAATGCTGTATTTTCTGATGCTTCAATACCTGCCTTCTCCTGAAGGGCATCTACCTTAATCGCCTTTAACACAGGAACTAACAGTTCCTTTACGATATTGGCAATAAACATACCTACCGCAATGATAATACCTGCAGCTACTAACTTAGGAATAAATGCAAGGAAATCATTTACCATGCCTGTAATCGGTGAAGATACACTCTGCATTCCCAGTTTGTCAAGTACGCCGGGTAAGAACAATAAAAATGTTACAAAGTAAGCAAGCTTGGCAACAAATTCAACAGAACTGTTGGTGGCTGTATCTTTTACACCCAGTTTGTTTAAAAAGCTTTCAGCCTTTACTGCCTTTAACAGTTTAAGTACCAGAGATTTTACGATTTTAGCTGCCACAAACGCAACTATAAGTAATAAAATCGCAAAAACGACGTTGGGAATCATTCCCAGTAATGAATAGATAAAATCCATTTTTTGAATCCTCCTTGAATATGATGAATACTGCGGAACCTTTGCCGCGACATAGTTATCGACAGGATTTTTTATTTTCTGTACCTCTGTTTACTACTTTCGTTTATTTTCGTAAAACTCCTTATATTCGTATAGGCTTCCATGACATTTGTCTTTGGCATTTATCTTTTCTAATTTAGAAATTGACATAAACACTCTGATACCGTATTATAAATGTAGTAATTTATTACTTTAATTTACTACATTATGAAGGGAGGATTCTTTAATATGGAAAGTTATGAAGCAGCCGGTATGGCAGTAGGTGCAGGTGTTATGATTGTATATATGCTTTTTGTTCTTGCAATCTCCGTCTTTATGGTTGTTGCAATGTGGAAGATGTTTACAAAAGCAGGTAAGCCAGGATGGGGATGTCTTGTGCCTTTCTACAACAATTATTGCTTATTTGAAATTGCATTCGGCAACGGATGGTTATTCTTACTTACCTTTGTACCTTGTGTAAACTTTGTCTTTCTTATCATGCTGTACTTTAAGCTGGCAAAGGCATTTGGTCAGGGCGTAGGCTTTGGTTTCGGTTTATTATTCTTAAATCCGATTTTTGTTGCAATTCTCGGATTTGGTAATGCTGAATACATTGGTCCCCAGTAATAATTGGTACATATGTAAAATAGCCGGCATAAACCGGCTATTTTTATTATTCTAAATTAAATTCTTTGAAAAGTCTGTGCAAGTATTCATTATCTTTAGCTGCATTTACCAGCTCATTAAGACGCCCCGTTTCAGAAAGCCGCAGTGTTAATTGAGTCATTTTTTCCTGCATTTCATCACGTCCTTCTTTACGTCCTTCATCACGTGCCATTTGTTCCATTTCCCAGGATTTCATATAATTTATGCCAACCTCCTTGCGCTTCTTAACCTTATTTACAAGCTCCGAGACGGATGCAATATCCTGATTTGTGATATTTTCAGCCGTAGATTTCTCTATGTATTTTAGCATATCTTTCAACTCTTGCCTAGGGTTTCCTTCACATCCTTTGGTATATAGAAAGATTTTTCTGGCTCCGTCGTCGTAAGGAATGGTATTATCCTCAATACAGCGGTTTTGAACTGTGTAAACCATGCGGTTCTTGTCAAAAGGGTCATAAGGCAAGATGAAGATGATAAATACATTGGGGAGTTTATCATAGCCGGCACCGGCTGATAAAAGTTTAGTATCGATTAATCCGTGATAATAGCGCATACGCTTGGGAAGTGTTTTCCTTTCGTAAGTATTGTTAGGTTCAATATCATAAATGCTGGGAATGATTTCGGCATCAGCCATTTCCCCGTTTAGGTCATCCACCACCTCTTCAATGTAAGCATCCAGACGTATTCCATGCTTGTCCACATCAATTCCGGGAACATTTTTTTGTGGGACGATTTTCACGTTACGGATAGGTTTTCCTAAAATGGTCTTTAGAAGAATTCTGGCAAATTTCTCTCCGTCTTCTTTCTGGGTCAACATTTCCTGAAAGAGGAAGTTGTCAATTAAATTCAAATCCTCCAGTTTCCGAAAAGTAGGTGTTTTCATTGCGGCAGAATCTACAGTAAATCCATTACCGCATGATAGTTTGTTTTGTTCCATAAGCAAAACTCCTTTCGATAAAATAATAAGTAATTGAGTAATACGGCGAAATTGCCGGAGCTTCCAAAGGAAGCGCGATACAGTGCGTATGAAGTCGCACTGTAAAATAAATAAGACATGCCAAGAACGGCGTTCTTAGATATTAATGAAATTATATGATAAATAATTGCACAACGCAATTCATTGTTTATTAAATTCTTTTGACATTTTATATTTCCTTAGTAAAAATACCTACACATAGCTACATTAACAAAAAATTTTACGCAAGAAAATACTTAGTTAAAGAAACAGAAATAGGCAGAGGTCATTATCACCCCTGCCCTAAAATCATTTACCCTCTATATCTTCAAAGTTAAATGTATTATCAATAATTTTACAATGCTTTAACTTCCATTTTTCAATATCAAATATTCCGCCATGAGTTTCTACCCACGTTTTGGTAACCACATCATATAATGCATATTCTTGATACTTTTCAATATCTTTCTCTGTCACATTATATTCTTGCAGGTACTGATATACACTATTCTCATCCGTATAGTGTTCAACTGTTAATCCCTCATTTTTCCGAATTACAATATCTATCGGCTCGTAAATTAATGTCCTTAAATCCGGTTTGTATTTCATCCACAGATTAGTACAGACATCATCTGACAGCCACACTTGCATACAAACGATAACATAGTTTACGTTCTCCGGAAACTGTATTTTAATATACGTATTTTCATGCAGTATTTGTTCATCATACTCTACACAAAGATTTCCTCCCAACAAAGAAATTCCTTCTAAACGTTCATCACTAATTCCTTCAAGTTCTGGTATGTGTTCAAATGCATCATATATTTTATTTACTCTCAGATGTCCTGCAAAGCAAATTCTATCTAAAATGTTGACCCTGAAAACATTATAAAAAAATATCAAAAGAAGTATTCCTATAGCAACTAATATAATTCTTTTATGCTTTTTCCACTGTTTCTCCATCCTGCTCCCTCTTTGATTTTACGTAAAAAATCATTTACCCTCTATATCTTCAAAGTTAAATGTATTATCAATCTGTATACAGCATTTCAATTTCATTTGTTCGATCTTATGATTTCCAATATAGGCCTGTATCCAACTTTTTACAAAAATATTAATTGGTTCATATGTCTTCTCCGGGACATCTCCCTTTGGTTTTGGCGTTAGTGATGGCATAGGTACAGGAGTCAGAAATGTTTCTTTATCAGGAACGAATACCATTTCCTATGCTTTTCTGCTTTTAATCAATTCACAAATCTTATGATAATCTTCGGTTTTTTTCGGCAGAAGTGTCAGTTCCCACTTTTCTTTATTCTCGTCCCAATATTTTATATATGTTCCAAACAGCTTTCTCTTCAAGGCAGGAGAATTTAATTTCTTTAATTCATTTTCTAATACATTGCTTTCCTTTTTTGTAGGATTAATTAGTTCATCCATTATCTCTTCCACTGCTTTTCTATCTTCCAAAAATGAATTTATTGTCTTTTGAATTGATTCATTCTCTTTTCCTTTTTGATTTAAATATGCCATCCTTCCGAGTTTAGATGTCGGGATATTAGTCATAGGTGAAAACAGTGAATTTAAGTCCAATTTGTAAAGCAGTTTTTGGTCTGTTGTAGCAAAAATAACATTGGCATCGCCGTCTAAATGACCCTTTACTCCAAAGAACAAAAAAATACCTCCCCAAAAGACAATTATTGTAATACACGCAAAAATACCAATATCTTCTTTGGGCATAACAGAACAAACAACCGGTATCGATATTAAGGAACCCGCTATCAAAATAGCTGCCAATATACCAATTAATTTCCAAATAATATCAGTATCGGAACATAAATGAACATGAATTTCCTGTCGTTGCCCTTTCAAAGGAATATCTATATATCCATCTTTTCGTTTGAAGTTGCTCTTTTGCATATTTTCACTCTCCTCTCCTTCTATAATCACCATTTTTCTTTCATTCGTTATCTGCTCTGCTCTTTCAAGCGCTTCTTCATGTCTCGCTAACTCTTTTTGATATTGGATACGCTGCTTTTCAAGGCTGATTTGCTCTCTGTTTTGTATGTAATACTTAATTTTATTTATGTAGTGTATTGTTTTCTTTATACACAATAATCGCCAACCAATATAAATAATCAAAATAGAAACAAAGCATAAGGCAATATCCTCACTCACCGAATATCCTTTCTGCATGAAATACCAGCTTATATATATTCCTTGCGCCAAAAACACTAAACCTATGGCTATAAGCAGCACTCCTACTATCCTTGACAAAATCATTAATATTTTTTTCATCATAATCCTCCTTTTTCGTTTGTTTTAATATTATAAATTTACATTTCCGCTTTGACGAGATGCTGTTTTTAACCCTTTTAAACATTATTCCTCTTCCAATAAATATAGCGGTATAGGATGAGCATCCTTTTCGGTTGTACAGCCATAATAAGCAATTTCACCCGTATTCTTAAAGTATAAAACACCACCGATAAAGTCTCTCATATCATATAAATGTAATGCAATTCCTTGCATACTTCCATCAGCTGACCTTTTCGGTACAAGTAAATATTTTAATCCGTTATGTTCTACAAAAAAATGCTCTGTCCCGGCCGCAGCACTTTTCGTTCCAGCTCTTCCACGTATCTTTCCATTCTCAAATATCTCGCATTTAAAATAATAATATGACACATAATCCTGCCCTTCTTCTCTTTGTCTGACTACAATATCTTTTCGTTCCTCTGTCTGCTCAACAATATACCAATCCGCTTCTCCACTATTTTGCCGCCAAGGTTCCTCTTCAAACTTAGCTAATACGCCATAGGTTTCATTATTTATTAACTGTTGTACCTCGTCTTCTGTCAATAACTGTCCGGGAATATTTCTTTCCTTCAGCCATTCTTCTATTGTTCCATTCTTCAGAGCCTCCGAAATATCATCCATAAGCCCCTCACATTCACTAAATGCTTCTTTATCGTAATCTTCCGGCTTCATCTCACCAGAATATGAATAGTACCAAATTATCGGATGTCCGGGCTCTATTTTTTCATTTTCATAAATAATATCGCTTATCTCTTCGTTAAATTTTTCTATTCCTTTATGCAATTCCTGTCTTATTTCGTCATTCTCTTGTCCTTGTTTTACTTCTATCACTTGTAAAACATCAGTCTCTGTTCTTTCATTTTTGCATCCTGATATAAGTAACAGAATGCATATTGCAATAATATATTTTTTATTCATCTATTTTCCCTTTTACCGCATCCCATGCGACTTTTCTTTCATCCCGGTGGTATGGACCACTATCATGTCTATCCGGTTAATTTAATAATGTCGGAACGTCATATCACATAGAAAATCCTTTCCTTGTACTTTACCTTGTCATTTTTAGCTCAACTATATTACAGTTAATTGCACTTATCTAAACTTTTCTGACAGAATAAAATGCTCCGTCTTTGAAAAAATAAAATCTATTATCATCTGTAATAACCAGTGTTGCCTTCCCGTATCCTTGTATCTCATTTTCCCACATATAAAACTGAATATATAGCACCGGATATTCAGCAATAAATTCATCCGCATAGGTTGTCCTATCTACCATTGCCGGATAGTATTCATTCATTCTGTCAACGCTCAAAATTATATTGACCGGACACATATTTCCATTTACATAAATGTAGTTACTGTTTGTATCTTCACCAAACCAATTTTCTTTTACCGAAAATGTTACATTAGGAATATTATTCTGCGCCCATTCAACAGCTACTCTATAATCCTCTCTTAGTTCTTCTACTTCTTTCTGACTTATTATTGCCGAACTTTCTTCACTGAATAAGTGGCTATCATATAATGTTTGCGGAACAAAGCCCATATATTGGTCCACTTCCCATCTTCCCTTTATAGCCATTAAAATTGCATTTATTTCTTCCAATTCCCATTGGTTATCAAGAAATTCTCCATACACATCATCTTTAATTCTGGATTTTTCTACTTTTAATATCTCCTTCCCCAAAATAGATACAACAACACTATCCTCTGTTTCATTTTCATAGGTGTCTTTTTGTTCTATGTCTATTTTAGACATATTATCAGTAGCTTGAATTACTGCTTGCTCCATCAAAATACTTATTTTATCAGTAGTATGTAATTTTGATATTTTATAACACTCATAAAAAATATCAGCTTTATGAATTGTTATTACGACAATCAATATTACTATGATAATTAATCCAGCTGAAAAACAATATAATCCCTTTTTATTCTTCAGAATCATTAATTTCATCAAATCCTTTTTCATAAATTAAATATTCTTTATCTGAACTTCTGCCACCGGATTTTATCTCCGCCATCCCATTCCGTACCACACGTAAATACTGCTACATCATCCACATTTTCTTCCAAGCGGATTAATAATTCGCACAGATAATTTTTTCCGCCATATATTTCTATCAGATAACAATACTCCCCATCATAGATGTACTGATATCTCATATCATAAGTAATCGTACCGTCGGTAAAAAGAAAATTGTTGCCTTCCAATTCTCCATACAAATCAAACTCATCATCTATCACATTATCAAAAATTTTCCGTATTTCATCCGGTGTGATTTCTACAAAATCCGTAATCGGCATCACTTCGCCTGTTGCCAGATTAAATGTATATCCCACATGGTGAAAATCGGTTTGTTCTCCCCTACACGTTCTTATTTGCATGATGCCCAATACATTTTCATCCAAATATGAGATTCTTGTATTCATTACATAAGAAACCGGATATTCTGCCAAGGTGTCAATTCCGTAACGTTCTTCCATTATTCCGATACCTTCTAAAAACTGCTCATACATCTCTCCGCTAATGTGCCGGCTTTCTCCATTCCCCAAAAAACATTGTGCTTCATTTTCAAAGAAAGTATTGATTTTGGCACTCACTTCTGCATCTCCTGATACTACCGGCTTATCATAATAGATCGTCGCTATCAATCTATCCTGCTCGTCATAAACAGATTGATCAACACGTTCCATCGAAACTTCTACTGTTCCGTTATTTGCATATCTCCCCGCCGCTTGTTCCTCATCTGTTTCTATCCGTTCCCAAAATTTCTCCTCCTGCTCAAAGTATATACCGGTTACATCCTCTTCTTTATCGCAAAAAATAGGATGCTCCTGCTTAAGGGCTACCCATGTGGTTTTTAGTTCTTCTCCTTTTTGGAATGACAGCAGTTTTTCCAAATTATCATACCTTTCACAGGTACCATATAGTGCATCTCCCTGCAGGGTTTCCTCAAAAAATAAATTAATTGATTCCTGACTACCTCTAACTCTTGCCAGCGACCGGGTTTGCAGTTGTTCGCCTTCTCCTTCTATCATGGCATAATACAAATTGTTGTTCTCATAAACTCTTATCTTATATCCGCAGGAATACTGAGACTCTTCATCAGTTGCATGGGAAAAGTTCTCTGTATAAGTATAATCCCCGGTCCAGCTTCCCAAATCCTTTAGCCACGAATGATCCGGAAAATCTGCCAGATACTCACAATCGACATAAGTCAATTCCTTAAACTTTTTGTTAAACTCTGCTCTTGTCAGTGCGCTTTTTTCTTCACCTACACATTCCCAAAAATAAACGCCCACCTCCGGCATGTCTTCAAAGGTATATCCTTCCATCTCTTCTAAATTGTATATGTAATATGCACATATGCCACCTATCTTGGTGCGATTCCAAGTTTCATCATATTCATATTCCCAGTACGGCACATAATCATAAACTCCAAAATAAGGTGCATGATATACCAGCTTGTCTTTTCCTACAACAAAAAAATACTCCGTTCCGTCTATGGTGTCCCACATTTCGCACCTGCCCCGGTTGCTCATATCAAAAATAGCTATAATAGGCTTTCCTATCTTTGTCTCTTCCTTTTCCTGCCATACCAAATCCTTTGTACCGTCATGATTCATGTCTGCCAGGATAAACTCTGTCTCCTCACCCATATTTTCGTAGACTTTTTGTGCATCTTCTCTGCTGATACGGTCTGTTTCCCGCATTCCTGAAAAATCACCGTTCATCATCTGATTCACCAAATCTTCTTGTGCATCTGATTCTGTCTGTATTTTGTCTGTTTGCGTTTTATCTTTTTCCTTTTCGTTTACCTGCGAAGTTATTTTTTTATTTTCTTCCATAGCTGCCTTATCCGCAGTTTTTTCTCCTTTATCCTGCACAAAGAGAACATAAGCTGCTATAATGGCTGCAACAATAATCATCAACCCAATTACAATTATTCTATAAACTCTTGAATTCTTCTTCATTTCCCTCACCACATACTCCCCTATAACTATCGTTTTCAGAATCTCTTTTTATCAAAAATCTGCTACTCTAAAAATAAGCATTCACCTAATACTTTTTGACCATCATGCTTCGGAACCATATCCGATACCGGCTCATCAAATATCAGTCGGCAAACCTGTCCATCTGTTAATACAAAATCACACCATGTTTCTAAATCTGTTCTTAACAATTTCATATAGCTGCCGGCCGGCAAATTAATCTTCTCATCCACTATTTCGCCTGTATAAGGGTCCACTGATGAAACGCTTAATGGCACCAAGGTTTTCACAATTCTGTCACTATCTAAATAATAATAATCTAGGTTATCAGTTTGTAAAAAACCACTTTCTGTTACAAATCCATATGCTTCTGTCTGTAAAATTCCTGATAATAATGGTTCTGTGGAATTTTTTATTTTCACCACTCCCGGATTTGTGATTCGTACATCCTCCAGATAAATGCTTTCGCATCCTATGTATTCTATTTTGTTATTTTCAGCAATATATACTACATATTCGCCTGAACAGTCCCAATCTCCTTCTTCATAAAAAATGATATAATCCTTATGCTCTTCCATATGCACTAAATATGCTCTGCTATTTTCACCATAAACAGTCGGATATGCATATTTTCCCATACCGGTCAGCTCATTTATCTTAACTCCCGTGCTTTTGTCCTCATCATTGAAATAACGATTAATACTGATTTTGTCGAAGCTTCCATCTCCACCAACATCGTATATAAAAGGGATTTTTTCATTCAGCTCTATCACATATGCTTCCGGTATCTGTTGATATTGTTCTGCAATTAGTTCTGATATATCTGCAAACGGTATCATTACCTGCAGCACTTCACTTGTACCGGTTTCAAATGCTTCCGCTAAAAAAAGGCAGCTTATTCCCTGATACTCCATTGTCCATGCAAAATTTGCTGATTGCTTCCAAATCTCTTTTATCTTATTTGTCAGGTTATCTCCAAACCTTATATCAGGATAACTTTTTTGTAATTGCTCTGCCACAATAGTACTGAAAGCATCCATATCAAAAATAATATCATAAATGCTTAATGCTTTTCCTGACGCAGTATCAAAATTATATCCGATATAGCTGCCCAAATCTGATTGCAATTCCCAAAAGCTCAAAATCTTCTTATCTGCTCTATGTACAATTACCTGATAAGAATTCATATCATTATGCTGGCGCAACTGCTCAGCATATCGTTCCAGACTTTCCCTAAGTTCCGGATAATAGGCTTCATCCATATCCAGTTCAAGATTTCCACGTAACTGTAACAAGTCTTCCTCTAATCCTTTTGGTGATAATTGATACTCTTTTAACCAATATTCCAATTGTTCATTCTCTTCTTGGGTTATTAGAATTTCTCTACTTTCTGCTTTTGTTACATCTGTTTCTGTATCAGCCGCCTCGTCCACCGCTCCGGTTGTTTCTGATGCTTCTACTATTTTTTCATCTTCTGCTACTGTATTCTCTGTTTCCTGCATTACTTCTACTTCTTTCATACAGCCATACAGTCCAAAAGTAATTATTAAGCATACTGTAATTATCCTTTTTTTCATTCCTTATTCCAATCTTTCCGCTCATTTCCTAAACTAACGTAACGATTATTTCGCTTATTTTTATTGTATCACATAAGTCTACAATTCACGCGCTGTTTTCCTTTATTTTGTTCCTAAAATCCCTCAGTTCCTATAAATGTCATTAATAATACCCCTGACAATTGCAAAAGGTTGCAAAATAAATTGTGTTTTTTACTCAATTTCTTTATGCGAAGGAAACCCTAGGCAAGAGCTGAAAGATATGCTAAAATACATAGAGAAATCTACGGCTGAAAATATCACAAATCAGGATATTGCATCCGTCTCAGAGCTTGTAACTAAAGTGAAGCAACGCAGAGAGGTGGGAATTAATTATATGAAGTCATGGGAAATGGAACAAATGGCACGTAATGAAGGACGTAAAGAAGGACGTGATGAAATGCAAGAAAAACTAAATCAATTAACCATTTTACTTTCAAACGCAGGCCGCGCTGAGGATATTGTAAAAGCCGCCGGTGATAAAGACTATCAAAACGCTTTATTAAAAGAATTCGGATTATAATGAACAGGCAGAGCCATATGGCTCTGCCCTTTCGTTTCACTCTAAATTCTATTTCTGCTCTTCATAATATTTCCTTTTATCTTCATACATCTTATGGTCTGCCTGAGTCAAAAGCTTATCTCCGTCTCCCGTCCACTTACTCTGCCATAGGCTTCCAATCGCCATAACTGCATTGTTCTTATGCATTTCTGCCTTGAGAATATCAGTCCTTTCTTGCAATTCCTGCTCGGAAATTCCCTTGCATAAGACAAGGAATTCGTCTCCGCCAATCCGGAAGAGGTTATCAGCTTCAAATGCTTTTTTTAGACTGTCGCATGCCCGAAGCAACAATTTGTCACCTTCCTGATGTCCCAGGGTATCATTCACGCGCTTTAATCCCATAACATCACAATACAAGATGCCGATACTGTCTTCTTTTTTCATATTGTTAAAATAATCGTCCATGGCATGTCTGTTTTTTAAACCCGTCAGCCTGTCATAAAAGCTTATCTTCTCAAGACGTTTCACTAAATCACGTCTGCGAAGCAGGGAAGAAATAAAATGCCCCATAATCTTAAACATAGTGGATACGTGGTTTAAGAATTCCTTTGGCGGATTATCCACTCCGTAGAATCCGACAATTTCTTCATCAAACACAATCGGACTTACTACCAATGTCCGGATATTCTGAGGTAATAATACCTGATAGGCTTTGGGATTGGTCTCCTTTGTTTCTTCCAAATCCCTTATAATAATATTCTTATCTTCTACAAATGCCTGATACCATTGTTCTACCGCATCAAAAGGAACCTTTTGCAGGATTTCCTTTTGAGGAACTACTCCATCGGCACACCATTCATAAGTATTGTCGTGCAAATCTCCGTCACATTTTTCAAAAATATAAACTCGCTCACTTTGTAATGTTCTTCCCAAATAATCAAGTAAAACTTCAATAGACTGCTCCGGATTTACCTCTGCAAGCGCCTGCTTTAAACCTTCATTTACCATCTGTGCATTGAAGCGATAATCCTCCAGTGTTCTGCTTTGCTCCTCCTGGAAGGTCATATCAATGGCCATTTCCATACGATACCGCTTATTGCCGTCTTCTATCATGGTATCCTTTAAAGACACGGTTTTATTAATAAGGGGATTATAATATTTCCACTCATGAAAATACCCCGGCTTCAGACAGGAATTCGTACAAATATCACATGGCTTATCCTCATTCTGCAATACCTTATAGCATTTCTGTCCGCAAACCTGCTCCATAGAGTCATAGCCGTATGTTTCTCTGGCTTTGGCATTCATATAAATAAGCTCATAGGTGTCCATGTCCGCCGCATATACCATCTCATCCATGTTTTCATAAAATTCCCAAATTTTGTTCATCCGTCACAACCTTTCATGCCTTATCTCTTTGTAAATTGTTGCCGTTTAGTAACTCTATTTTATCATGGAAAATATTTTTATGTCTATGGTACTTTTCTGATGGAAGTCCTATAAAGTCCTTAATAATTCAGACTTTTCACGACATATTCATAGTACCTTGAATCACTTTCTGTAAGGGCAATCTCATAGCTTTCCCCGGGCAGCAACTCTTCTGTCAGATGCTGGGGAACAAGCACTGTAATTTCGTCTCCTATTTCTAATCCGTTACTCTCATCATTATGAATTACTGCGCATAAATACAACGTTCCGTCTGAAATATCCAGGCTGCTGTCTTCCTGCTTTTCTATCACTTCTACGGTTACCCGATAAAGCATAACATCCGCTGATTCTTTCGCTTCTGAGCGCTCAACTTGCTCAGAATCTGACATTGCTTTTTCTGCTACAGGTGCCTCTGCTACTGCATTTTCTTCTGCCGCAACAATTTCTTCTGCGAAATCTTCTGCTACGATTTCTTCTTCTGCAGTTTCTTCTGCTGCTCCTGTTGCTGCGGCTTCTTCTGCAGGGGCTTCTTCAGCAGCGGCATACATCATCTCTGCCGGGGCTGCATCCTTTGCTTCTTCACTATTGCTAAAACCGATACCGCCGCCAACCTGACGCATTAACAAAAATGCCGGAACCAATATGATGACGCAAAGAAGTGCTGCTGCCACCGTTTGGTATCTTCTGAAAAATACTAATACTTTATTACTGTCTGCTTTCTTAATAGTTGTTTCGTTGTTTATTGCTTCTTCATTTATGGTAATCGGTACGGATACCGGTTTTTTCTCGCTTAATCCGGCTTCAATCCGGTCCCACAAATCAGGGAGCTTGCTTTGTGCCAGTTCTTTGTATTCTTTTTCAAAGCTTTTACTCATATCCGCACCTCCTTATCTTTTTCATTGCGTTTTGGTATTTCCAGGTTACGGTTCCTATGGGAATCTCCATAATCTGTGAAATTTCCTTGAAGGTAAGCTCTCCCAGTACCTTCATACTGATTATTTGTCTCTCCGCAGGCTTTAGTATTGCCAGCACTTCGTTTATTGTCATCTCCTGAATAACCGTCTGTTCTATATCTTCTGTGGCTGCTTCTTTAATAAAACGGCCACCCTCCGGGGCTTCCTCTTCCGGTCCGGATGAGGCATCCTGCATAAAGGATGTCAGTTCTTCTCTTCTGTACTTTCTAAGGTAATCAATTGCCATGTTTCTGGCCATGGTGGCAAGGTATCCCTTATGACCGCCGCCCGGCTTAAACTGCTCTGCTTTGTCCCAAAGCCGGATAAAAAATTCACTGGTCACATCCTCTGCGTTTTCCTTATTTTGTAAAATTTCATACACAATCCGGTAAACATACCCAAGGTAGGCTTCGTAAATTTCCCTAAGAGCGGTCTTATCTCCCTGTACCATCCGTGACACGGCATTTTCAAATTGTTGTTCGTTCACGGCTTTATCCTTTCTCTTTTGATACGTTTTACATTCCTCTTTTTTATGGAAAAAATTTAAATTTCTATTTCACCTTCAAAAACAGTTGCTGCAGGTCCTGTCATATAAACAAGATTTGCTTCCCTGTCCCATTTGATTTTGATTAAGCCCCCCAATACTTTAACATTTACCTCATCCTCGGTAAGATTGTTTAATACACAGGCTACCACCGTTGCACAGGTTCCTGTTCCGCAGGCAAGTGTTTCTCCGGTGCCCCGCTCCCACACACGCATTTCCACATTGTTTCTGTCAATTACCTTTACAAATTCCGTATTGGTTCTTCTGGGAAAACGCTGATGATTTTCAAATAGGGGTCCTATTTTCTCAATTTCCAGATTTGCCACATCCTCCATGAAAACTACTGCATGAGGATTACCCATTGACACGCATGTCATTTTATAAATATTTCCGGCAACCTCAATTTTTTCGGCAATTACGCTACCTTCCGGATTATCTGTCACAACGGGAATGTCAGCTGCCTTTAAGATTGGTTCCCCCATATTGACTTTTACAGTCGATACTTTTTCGTTCTCAATATTCAGATCAATATACTTCACTTTACCGCCGCTGATAATACTGATGTGTTCTTTATCCGTAAGACCCTTGTCATAAACAAATTTAGCTACGCACCGGATTCCGTTTCCGCACATTTCTGAACGGCTACCATCCATATTATACATTTCCATTTCAAAATCCGCCTCATCGGAAGGATTGATAAAAATCACACCGTCTCCTCCGATTCCAAAATGCCTGTCACTTAACTTTCTTACAAGCTCAGGCTTGTCCTTTGCCGGAATCTGCTCCTTTGCTCCGTCTACATATACATAATCATTTCCGCAGCCATGCATTTTCGTGAATTTCATCTCTATTCCTCCGTTTCATTATTGTTATTATTCTGCTATTATTCAGATATCATTTCCTTAGTAGTATAAACTTTATTTCAATTTCCTGCAATCAAAAGGTATAAATAGGCATTCGTAATAATATGATAGTAAAAAGATTGAAACGGTGATAAATATGAGCTCCAAAACCAAAATAGTTGTACTCCATTTGAAAGAATTAATATATACGGGAATCTTTGTTCTTTTCGGCATTTTGTTTATTATTATGTTGATTATTATGTTTGTACCCGGAAAGAAAAAAGAAACGGCCACCGCTGAAACACCTACCGCCACCTATGTTCCCGGTATCTATACTACATCCCTGATTATTAATGACAATGTTGTGGATGTGGAGGTCACGGTAGACGAAAACAATATCAATGATATCCGTATTGTAAATCTGGATGAAGCAGTTACCACCATGTTCCCTCTTTTAGAACCGGCTTTTGAAGATTTGGCAAATCAGATTTGTGAAAATCAATCCTTACAAAACATTACTTATTCGGACGACAACAAATATACCTCCATGGTGCTGTTTGATGCCATCAAGGCATCTCTGGATAAAGCTGCCGTTCCTTCAGCTTCCCCCTCCTCAAGTCCTCAAAAGGCTTCATCAGCGGCTGACAAAAGATAGCTTACGCATTATAAAAGAGGTGCCCCTAAAGACTTATTACGTCTTAAGGCGCACCTCTTATTATATTATAATGCTTCCAGCTCTTCCAGCCAGATTCTGACGCAGGCATCGGAAGGCATCTTCAAATCTCCTCTGGGAGATACTCCCACGCTTCCCACCTTAGGTCCGTCCGGCAAACAGGAACGCTTAAACTGCTGGGCAAAAAATCTTCTGTAGAAAGTTTTTAACCATTTTAAAATCATTTCATTCTCATACCTGCCTATAAAGGTTTGCTTGGCAAGTCTGTAGATTTTCTCCGGTCTGTAACCAAAGCGCAGAATGTAATATAAGAAGAAATCATGTAGCTCATAGGGTCCTACCAAATCCTCAGTCTTCTGGGAAATCACACCGTCTACCGGCGGCAAAAGCTCAGGACTGACCGGAGTTGCAAGTACATCCGAAAGCACCTCTGAAAGCTCCTTTTCTTCACAGGTTTCTGCGCAATGCGCCACCAAATAACGCACCAGCGTCTTAGGCACACCGGCATTGACTCCATACATGGACATATGATCACCGTTATAGGTTGCCCAACCAAGGGCCAGCTCCGACATGTCTCCCGTCCCGATGACCATACCGCTTTCCCGATTGGCAATATCCATTAAAATCTGGGTACGTTCTCTTGCCTGTGCATTTTCATAGGTTACATCATGGTTATCGATGTCATGCTTAATATCCCTAAAATGCATGGTAACCGATTCCTTCATATCTACTTCCTCCAGCACAGCCCCCAGTACCTTCGCAAGCTTACAGGCATTGTCGTAGGTACGGTCTGTGGTTCCGAAGCAGGGCATAGTCACTGCCAGTATATTCTCTCTTGGCAGTCCCAACAAATCAAAGGCCTTAGCCGTAACCAAAAGTGCCAGTGTGGAATCCAATCCGCCTGATACACCGATAACAGCCTTTCTGCATCCTGTATGGGCATATCGCTTTTTTAATCCATAAGCCTGTATAGAAAGGATTTCTTCACAGCGCTGTGCTCTCTTAGTCTGCTCCTGTGGCACAAACGGCATCGGCGAAAAGCTTCTGGTCAGTTTGGTTTCTTCTTCCCTAAGGGAAAAAGGTATTACAAGATAATTTTCTTTTTCCCCGGCGAAAAAGGTATTGATTTTTCTGCGTTCCGTGCGTAATCTTTCGATATCAATATCGCCGTATACAATTCCGTTTTCAAAGCTCTTATTCTGCGCAATAATATTCCCATTTTCCGCAATAATATTATGACCGCCGAATACTAAATCCTGTGTGGATTCTCCTTCTCCTGCTCCGGCATAAACATATCCCGCATGCAATCTGGCACTTGCTGATTTTACCAGCATTTCACGGTATTCATCCTTGCCAACCACCTCATCAGAGGCAGAAAGATTTACCAGAAGGGTAGCACCGGAAAGTGCATGAGAAATGCCGGGTGATGTAGCTGCCCACAAATCCTCACAGATTTCACAGCTAACCAAGAGCCCCTCCATTCCTTCTGCTTCCAATAAGATATTGGTTCCGAAGGGTATCATTTCTCCTCCAAAGTAAAAGGATACCGCCTCCCGGTTTCCCGGACAAAAATATCTGGTTTCCGAAAATTCCCCATACCCCGGAATATGGGTCTTGGGAACAAAGGCCAGTACCTCGCCTTCCTTTATCACTGCTGCAACATTATAGAGCTTACCTTCTCTTTCCAAAGGCAATCCCACAAAAATCAAGGCATCAATATTCTCGCTGAAAGCCGCTATCGTTTCCAGTTGCTGTTTGCAGGAGGTCAGTAACGCTTCCTGCAAAAACAAATCTCCGCAGGTATACCCACTGATACTAAGCTCCGGAAAAACAATGATTTTGGCTCCGTTTTCATATGCCTGTGCTGTTTTGGCGCAAATCTGCTGCGCATTATAGATCGGATCCGCCACTCTTACATCCGGAGTAACGGCTGCTACCTTAATAAATCCATGCTTCATTTTTTCACCCTTTCCTATCTGGTGCAACGCTTGAGCATCTTCTTTAATTCCTCTGTAGAAAAATTGTAAGCGGTATTGCAGAATTGGCAATTCACTTCAATATCCTTACCGTCCGCAATCATTTCTTCCATATCCTTTTTACCAATACTGATTAACGCTTTTTCTACCCTGTCTTTACTGCAGTTGCAGAAAAAGCGTACGGGCATGGTATCCGTAATTTCTAATTCTAAATCTCCCAGCAAAAGCTGCAACATTTCCTCAGGGGTTTTCCCTTCATCAAGAACCGTTGTTACAGAAGAAAATGCCGCCAGCTTTTCCTCCAGCTTTGCAATTACCGCGTCATCCGCAAAGGGCATCAGCTGGATGATAAATCCGCCGGCCTGCTTTACGGTATTGTCCTTCTCCATGAGAACACCCAGTCCCACACAGGAAGGAACCTGCTCGGAATAAGCAAAATAATAGGTCAGGTCCTCTGCGATTTCACCTGTCTGTAAATCAGTTTGTCCCACATAAGGCTCTTTTAATCCCATATCCTTAATCACGCGAAGCATTCCCTGCCCGATGGCTCCGCCTACATCCAGCTTTCCTGCCGGACTCGGGGGAAGCATTACCTGTGGTTCATTTACGTATCCTTTTACATTTCCTTTGCTGTCAGCAGTTACGGTAAGACCTCCGATAGGACCGTCGCCGCTGACCTGAAGAGTCAATAGTTCCTTATCCCCCTTCAGCATAGCTCCCATCATTACAGCGCCGCTCATTAATCTGCCAAGGGCTGCCGTAGCCACGGGGCTCAAATTATGGGTTGCTCTTGCTGTTTCCGCCATTTCCCTGCTGTATACGGCAAAAGCACGTATCTGTGCATTCGCTGCTGTTGCTCTGACAATATAATCTGACATAATTATAATTTCTCCTTACCCTTTTCTCTTGCAATGATATAAATCCGCTCACTGATTTCGGTAGGTTCTTTATGGGTATCTGCATCCAGTGCTTCTACCGGTTCCAGCCCCGCTTTTCTGACCAATTCAGTCATTTCTTTCAATGTATAGCCTCTCTGATAATGGGTTTCTCCAAATCTTCTGAAAATTTCATCCTCTTCATCCTGGCGCACAAAAATGGTAAGGTCATACTCATTAATGTGCTCCTCTTCATGGTAATAGTTTTCCCAGATGAAACTGCAATCATCACGGTTTTCGGCTATTGTAGTATCCCCGATGACCTGCTCATATTTATAAAGCGTATTAAAGTCAAAAATAAAAATCCCACCGGGATACAGATAATTATTAACCAGCCGGAAGGTTTCTTCCACGTCTTCCTCTTCCAATAAATAATTGACAGAGTCACAGACACTGATTACGGTTCCTACCGTGCTGTACAACTCCAGTTCTCTCATGTCCTGACATAGATATAAGGTACTGCTGCCTGCCTCCTTGCTTTTGTTCAGGGCAATTCCTAACATTTCCTGTGACAGGTCCACACCAATCATGTCATAGCCCTTTGCTGCCATCCGCTCCGTAAGACTTCCCGTTCCGCACCCTAAGTCAAGCACCAGGTTTCTTTCTGATGCCAGAATATCTTCCTGCAATGCTGTTTCCGGCTGCTTTTGCCCGGCTACTTGCCCTTCTCCCTGGACTGCATCCTGCTTTTTTCTTGTGGGTTTGGAAATTCCGTACTTATTTATTATTTCTTCTAAAAAATCTGCCCAATCGTCATAAGGGGTTTCATCCATAAAGGTATCATAAACCTGTGCAAAATCTGTATATGCTTCCAAATTCATTTCCTCTTTATTCTTTGTCAGTCGTTCTCATACTGTTTTAAGCTGTAACCGCTACTTTAAATATTGTCTCAAAAAATGAAGCATGGCATCCATCTGTTCATCGGTGCCGATGGTAATACGCAAATAATTATCAATTCTGGGCTTATTCCAGTATCTGACATAGATTCCGTTTTCTTTTAATGCCGCAAATATCTGCTGCGCAGGTACATTTTTGTGGGTTGCAAACAGGAAATTTGTCTTCGAATCCGTAAAAGTGAATCCAAGCTGTGTCATTTCCTTTTTTACTCTCTCACGGGTTGCAACAATTTTGCCTGTTATTTCCTTGAAGTAAGCATCGTCCTTTACTGCTTCCACACCCATCTCGATGGTTGGCATATTTATGGTATAGGAATTAAAGGAAAACTTGGCATCCTGCAAATAGCCAATCAGTTTTTCGTTTCCGATGGCAAAACCAATCCGCATACCTGCCATGGCACGGGATTTGGAAAAGGTCTGGACTACCAGCAGATTATCATACTTCTCAAGCAGCGGAAGTACGCTCTCTCCGCCGAAATCCACATAAGCTTCATCGATAATCACTACCACATCAGAATTTGCCCTGATAATTTCTTCCAGTACTTCCATAGACTCCGGCACGCCGGTAGGCGCATTGGGATTTGCAAGGATTACACCGCCGTTTGGCACCATATAGTCCTCTTTGCGGATTTGGAATGCTTCATCAAGAGGACACTGATGATAAGGAATCCGAAACAGTTCTGCCCACACATCATAAAAAGAATACGTAATATCCGGAAACAAAATCGGTTTGTCTGAGTTAAAAAAGGTCAAAAATGACATAGCAAGCACATCATCCGAACCCACTCCCACAAATACCTGCTCCGGCTTCACATGATAGTAGGATGCAAGAGCATCTACCAGCTTCTGTGCATTCATATCCGGATATAACCGCAGATTGTCGGTACACATCTGCTTTGCACACTCTGCCACACCGGGCGCCGGCGGATAAGGGCACTCATTGGTATTTAATTTAATAATATCCTTCTGCTTCGGCTGTTCTCCCGCTACATAAGGTTCTACTTTTCTGACGTTATTTTCCCAGCTCATGATTATTCCTCTCTGTTTCTGTAATCAACAATACCTTTTTATCCTAACACCATCATATTCTGCCTGCAAGCCTTTTTGGCATTCATACGGAATCCTTCGTTAATCTATTCCGCTTTCCAGTTTTTAGCCAGGTCTTCATATTCTGCTGCCTGCTGCATAAGTCCCATGCTTTGATAACACACGGAAAGCTGCCTAAGCGGCATGTCCCCGGAATAATGAATATTCAAAATGCTGTGGGTTTCAAATGCAGCATTGTAATACCATACTGCCGCTTCTTCATACTCCCTGCACTCCAAATAGTATGTTCCCAGTAAATAACACATTTCACTGACTGCCTCGCTGGCAACATCCTTCATGGCATATCGGTAGAACTTCAGATAATCCTTACGAAGAGCTGCTGCTTTTGCTATCACACAAAGCGCCTCCTTCATCCGGTCCATGGAAGTATCCGGTGTATCAGCAAGCAGGGTAAAGTACTCCTCTGCCCCTAAGAAATCCTCATCCTGTCCTGAAACAAACAGTTCCTTGGCATAAAGATTATTAAGACGGTCCGATAATGCGCCTTCCTTAATAATCTGCCGCCTGAATGCCTGCAAATCCCTTCCTGTATGGCTCTGCTCCGGCAAATGGGTAATTTCAATCTCACTGTCAAAAACCACAGGCGAAAGACGTACCGTTTCATGAATGGGTTCTATCCACTCAAAGGTTCGCAGCCTTTTGAACAGTTTGGGACGCAGCTCCCTGTCATAATTGTAAATCGTACCGAAGGACAGCTGATTTCCGTAATACATCTGCACAATTTCAATTTCAGGCAGTATACTTTCCTTCAGTGCCCTGAAACGTTCCCTGTTTTCTTCATTAATTACTTCATCTGCATCTGCAGTGTAAATATAGTCACAGGTGGCCTTGGAAAAAGCAAAGTTCCTGGCTGCGGCAAAATCATGAATCCACTGAAAATCATAAACCTTGTCCGTATACCGGTACGCAATTTCTTTGGTCCTGTCTGTGGACCCGGTATCTATAATAATCATCTCATCTACAAGGTCACTTATACTGTCAAGGCACCTTGCAAGTATCTTTTCTTCATTTTTGACAATCATACATAAACTGACGGTTATCATACGCATCTCCCTTATTGACAACAAGAAATCCACCTTGTAATATTATAGATATTGTAGCATAGATTTAATGGTAAGAATAGGAATTATTTTATGAAATCCAATTCAAAATTCATCGTACTCGTACATACTACAGAAAGCTTTTTTACCGCATGGGCGCTTATGAAGGCTGCCAGATTGGAGCCCGGAAATATACTGACCGGTGCTTTTTTTCTGCTTGCCTTCTTTTTATATCGCCACATCCATAAACGATTAAATGCCAAACCCTTCTTATCTACAAAGGAAGCGCATTTCACATCCCTTATTCTGGCAGCTTTGTTTACCTTGTTTTATATGATTGTGGACTATCCGTCTTATGTTTCCGGCTTAACCAATCCTCTTTTCCGGTTTACGGTTCTGACGGCTGTCTGCATCGGCTTTATCTGCATGTTTTACAGGCTGATTCTGCTTTTGTATTCCTATACGGGAGATAAGGAAGTATTGGAAAGGCTCCTGATTCGCACACCTGACCCATCCCGCTTTACGGAAAAGCATGTGGCACTTTGCTGTTTCGGAATCTGCTTACTTGGCTGGCTTCCTTATTTTCTTTATCATTTTCCCGGAATCATGACTCCGGACAGCGTAGTTCAGTTTGAACAGGTATTAGGAATGCGTGAATACAGCAATCACCATCCGGTAGCACATACACTGCTCATTAAACTGTTTTACAGTATCGGAATGCTCTTTACCACAAGCAGAACCATAGCCATTTCTTTTTACACCATGTTTCAAATGTGTTTCATGGCTTTTTGTGTTTCTTATTTTATCAGAACGCTCAGACTGTTTCAGATTCGCATCGCTGTCTGCTATTTAATTACTTTGTTTTATGCACTGGTTCCTTATCATGCCGTATTTGCAATTACCATATGGAAGGATATCATTTTCGCAGGCACCGTACTTCTCTTTGGCTGCAGTCTGGTTCGCCTTGTAAAGAAAATCACACCGCCGGTATGTCTTTTGTTTATCCTATCCGGCATCATGCTTTGCCTCATGCGCTCCAACGGCTGGTACGGCTTTTGTCTCTGCCTTCCTTTTCTTTTGTTGTACTTCAGGAAAAAAGCCAAAATACTGTACCCGGCATTGTTTGCGATTCTTACAGTAGCTGTCATTATCAAATATCCTGTTATGAATAAAGCAGGAGTAATCCAGCCGGATCTCATAGAGTCCCTCTCTATCCCTACCCAGCAGATTGCGGCAGTAATATGTAATGACAGGACATTAACCGACGAGCAGCTTACCTTGGTTGAGAATGTAGTAGACTTAACCTACATCAAGGAGCTTTATAATCCTATTTTTGCAGATAACATGAAGGAACTGGTCCGGGCAGGAAATCAGGAATACTTAGTCTCCCACAAGGGTGACTTCTTAAAGCTTTGGGCTACTCTTGGACTTACCTATCCCGGTGATTATGTTACCGCTTATATTAATCAGACTTATGGTTATTTTTATCCTGATTCTTTTTATCTTGTTGCAGAGGCGGAAGGCATCAGCGGCTCCCACCTGGGCGTATCTCATACGCCTTTAATCAGAGGACCTTTGGTAGTAAAAGCCAAAGAAATTTCCATTAAGCTTGGAAACATGGTTCCCATCTACAGTCTGCTTTGGAGTATGGGTGTTATTTTCTGGGCGATGCTTTTTTGCATGGGCAATGCTTTTGTCCGCAAGGAGAGAGCAAAACTGGTTTATTACCTTCCCAGCCTTGCCCTGTACCTTACGGTTATGATTGCCACACCGGTTGCCACTGAATTCAGATATGTTTATTTTATGGTATTTTCCCTACCCTTTTATCTGATGGTCGCTTTGCTTCCGGAAAACTAGATTACCGCAATCATTTCCTTTTGCAGGGGCACGCTGATACGTTTTCCCTGTTTTTCAATTAGCAGTTCTTCCTCTTTTTTGCCTACGGCAAATAATCCCGGCTTGATGCAGTACCTGTTGGTAAGTGCCTTTTCTGTCATTTGCTGCGACAAAACTGCCAAATAGCCGTCATCGGTAAGACGTACCATACATCTTCCCAGATAGTTCATATTTCCCTGTCCGTCATCATTATAAATTCTTACACTTTGACGGAACAGATAGAAAAGTAAGAACAGACCTGTCAACAGAGAAAAGGTTCCTGCCGTCAGCATCACCACCTTTGCCGCCGGTGAAGTAAAAAAGGTATCTCTTCTGACTTCCTTAGGCTCCTCTAAAGGGGCTACTGCGCTCTTTATTTCTTCTGCTTTCACTACTTCTGTTTCCTTTCTCAATGCGGGGGGTGCCGTTACCTCTTCTTTCTTATCCTTTTCCGGCCGATATGCTGCCGTTTCATCTGTCTTTATGAGCATATCTTGTTCTGCATCCCTATTTTCATTTTGTCCGTCTCCACGGTTTGTCTTGCCGGTCTTGGATGCAGGCGTCGGCGTCGGTGTGGGCGTTGGAGTCGGAACAGGCGTTGGCGTCGGGGTTTGTAACGGTGTTTGTATTCCTTCCTCAGAAGAAGTACCTCCGCCTGCAAATTCATCACTCTCTGACTCATCATCATCCGCTCCGTCATTATCATCATCTTCCGGCTCTGACGGTTTTAGAGGTCTGATGTTATCTACATCAACCTGTGCCCAAAGACTTTCTCCGTTAATATCTTCATTGGTAATCTCTGCTTTCACCTTATAAGTACCGTTTTCCGAAACGGAAATGCTGTCTCCCGTACCGATTATATTTCCCTGCTCATCGTACCAGCAAAACGGATTCTCTGAAAGATTCAGTTCTCCGCCTGTATAATCCTCTATCTTAACAAAAGCCATTGCACCAAGAGTATCAATCGTCTGCTTTGTTATCACAATTGCACCGCATGCATCATTCTCTTCTTTTCCACAGCTTCTTTCATATCCGTCAATATCCTCTGACGTTTTTTCGCAGCTTAACAAATAGCTGTCAATCGTTTCTGCTGTTTTTTCACAACTAAGTAAATATCCGGTAATGCTTTCCTCCGTCAGACCGCAGCCAAGGGTATAACCGGTGATTTCGTTCCCTCTGCTACAGCTTAATACGTTATGTGTATGAGAGGAATTTGTTCCGTGAACTGTCCGTCCGCAAGACATTTCATAATACTTATAATCATGCCCTTCATAATCACCGTCACTGGTATCCCAATATCTTACGGTATAGCAACCGTAATCATCATCATCAATTTCTTCATAGCAGCTTCCGCTGTGAGAATGATAAACCGCTGTGTAGCATCCTTCAGCCGTTGTTCCGTCTCCCTCATGTACATGGCAGACAGGCGTACCGTAACAGATGCCGCCACTGCTCTCATCACCGGTGTGTTGATGATAAACAGGTGTTTCGTAGCAGTCTCCTCCTTCACTTTCACTTCCCTTATGACTGTGATATATCGGTGTCTGATAGCAGCCGCCTTCTGCTTCGCTGCTGCCGATATGCTGATGATAAATATAGGTGGTAATCTGTTCCTGTCCCTCTACTGCTTCAGTTGCATAAACAGATACACTACTGCCTGCTATGATTGCTGCCAGTAACATACTGCTGATAAAAAATTGCTTCTTTTTTCTTTTTTGAACCTGATTCATTATTTTCACTCCCTCTTAATGATTCTATTGGTTTTCGTCATTTGCCTGATTTTCCGGCAATCAAAAACTGCCCATGGTATCTCCACAGACAGTTCACGTTTTCATTCCTATTCACTTTTCACTAAGCGGTAAGTGTTCCTAGCATATCACACCATTTTTTTCATGTCAAATCATTTCTTTCATCTTTTTGTTCTTTTTATTCGCTTTTTCATTTGTAAGATAAATCCTTCAAGTAAAAGCGGCAATCCGATTCCCGCAATCAGATACAGCCATTTCCCGACATCTCCTGCCGGTAAGAACAAATAATTTACATCACTGAAAAATAATGTTTTATCAAATTCTCGGAATACCGGAAAAAATAAATGTAATCCGAAAAACAGACAGTTAAGCAAAAAGAAAGAAAAAATATGGTGCATCATCACCGAAAAGGTATTTCTTCCAAGGTATACAAGCGGCTTTGCCAAAGACGGCAGCTGTGTCAAAAGCTTAGAAATCCGAAGCCAAAGTGCAATTCCCGTCATAATTGTCAGATAAGGCACAATGGGCCCGTTTGCAAAGCTGGTTACCCAGACTGCGCTAAATGCCAATCCGCCGCAGATAAAAGTAATACACAACTGTAGAGCAATAACAATTGGAAAATATATTTTGTCCGGCAGGGTATCATGCTTTTCTAAATAACGACGGTACATACGCCCCATCTGAAAGCCGGGCAGCATAAACAATACTCTTCCCGGAATCTGATAATACCCCCACACATGTCCGCCGATTGCCAAGTAAACGGTGGCAATTCCCATTATCAGGCAACCGGTAAAAATCAGCCACTCTTTATTCAGTCTCAACAGATTAAGAAGCTTTCTCATGCCTACATTAATTACTTCAATCACAAACAGTACCGGAACAAACCAAGCCGGGAAATGGTACATGAAATGATGCCCTCCCTCAAAGGGGGCCAGAATCAGCGTGTAGAAGGAAAGCTCTTGCCCGATGGTAAATCCGGCTTTATGAAGCAACTCTGTAATCACACCGTAGCACAAATTCCATAAAAAATACGGCAAAAGCAGTGTTTTACACTTTCCGATGATATACCTTCCGATTTGATTTTCGGCTTCCTCCCTGTAAAAATATCCTGATACAAATAAAAACAAAAACACATGAAAAGAATAATAGGGAAATAATCCGCCCCAATCAAATAAATTGTAACCTAAATGCCCTGCCACCACCAATATCATACCGATTGCAGACAATATCCGGAATGTCTGATTTTCTTCTCTTTGCTTCATACTCTCTTCTTCTCCAAAATATAATCTATTATAAGTATACAAAAAAACATTGTACAAAGGAAGCAAAAAAATTATAATAGGCTTATGAGACGAAAGATATTAAAACCACTCAAAACCAAATTTACTTTATCCTTAGTTGCAGGACTCTTTTGCCTGCTCTTATCCGGTTGCAGCAAAGAGACGCCGGTAACTAACTATGTACCTGAAAATTATTTACAACAGTCAACGCTGATTGACTTTTCCATCGAAACGCTGAATCATATCCCTGATAATCCGAACCCCACATTAAGTGTTCCCACTTATTTGACCAAAATAAAGGATATGTATTTTATCGTGGATTGTTATCATAATCAGGTCATCTACAATGAAAATTTAACCGCCCCCCTTTATGAGTGGCGTGTGATGACACAGGATTTATCCCTGCCTCATACGATTGCAAGTGACGGCACGGTTTATATGATTGATGATACCGAGCAAAACCGCATTTTGATTATGGAGGAGAGTGTTAACCTAAACGGTCAACCGGTATATATCCCCACTCAGGAGTTTAACGACATTGGTGACAGACCCCATTATGTGATTTATCACAAGGAAACCGATACCTTTTATGCATGGAGTTCCGAAAGCGGCGAAATGTTCTTATTCAGACATCCTAAAGAGGACAGCCGGATGTATTTGACTGAGGTCCGTTCCATTCCTTCTCTGGCAGGTATTTATGTCCGCTCCTTTACCATAATTGACGATAATATTTACTTTGTATCCGGCAATTCCACGATTATTGAAGCAAAGCTTTCTACCTTTGAGATTAAGAAGGAATATCCGGTTCCGAATGAACTTGCCGGTATGGTGCAGTTGACTCCTATCGAAGATTACTATTATATTACCATATCCACAGATATCACCGGTAATCAGGATTATGCTACCATTATCCGCACTAAAGACCTTGATAACCTGATAAAAGGGGAGTATGAAGACGTTTATGACAACTTTGTCGGTGGCGGTACTCCTTACTATATTACCGGAATTGATGATACCTGGTATCTGACGGAGCATCGTCTTCCCGGTCACTCTATTTGGAGCTTTAAGGTAACAGATAATCAGATTACTGATGTACAGACCTTATATTAACGCATAAAGGCTTTCCCGAAGCAAATCGGGAAAGCCTTTATTATTCTCCTGTAATTTCCTTTAATACCTCTTCAGAAACTTCATCCAGTAAATATCTCTTAGGAGATGTCTGCTGTTCTAAATAGTCCTCCTTTAGTTTCTGACTCAGCAAGTCAACATCCTCTTTCAAGTCTCTTGCCGACAATAGTTTACACCCCTGACCTCTTATGATAATCTGCTCCAATCCGTCTGAGGTTGCTACCGTAATATCATACTTCTTACTGTTTTCATGGGCGAAACGCTCAATATAGCGGTCTGCCGTCTCTGCCTCCTTGGTATATACCACGTGAATATTATGGTAATCAAAATATTCTGTAGGATGTCCCTGTACCCGGTAAGCATCAAACACCGCTATCAGTTCGCACTTTTTAATCCCCTGATAATTGCAAAGAATATCAAGAAGCTTTCCTCTGGCACCGTCCAGATTAATTTCTGCTAATTGCTTCAGTTCTTCCCATGCAAAAATAATGTTATATCCGTCTACCAGAAGGTAGGCATCCTTTTTCGGCTGTCCTTTATATACTCTGGTTTCACCTCCGGCACCTGTGCTGATGGTATAAACATCCTTTCTGCGTTCTCTCTGCCAGCCTTCTTTCTTTTTGTACCCATCCTTCCGGCTGTTAGCATGAGTACTCCTCTCTAAAATATCATCTATTTCTTCTACTCCCAGGAAACGTTCCCCTGTCTCCTTTTTCAGCCGTTCCATTTCACCAACACGATAGCCTGCTTGTAAAAACCGTTCCTCACGTTCTGTTTCTTTATCTTTCTCTCGGTATCCTTCTAAGTGCATATAATCCTTCACTTCATACCAGGGCACTACAAAGCCTGCACCATGGGCACAAAAAACAGAACCTGTGGGATTTGCCAAATCTGCTTCCGGATCATACCCTTTTTGCATCATAACCTCTTCGGTATTGTGACAAGGGGCATATCCTTTAAGAGATAAAGAAAGCTTTCCCTGCCCTTTGGTATAAGCAGTCACCTCTTTTTGATACTCACGCATGGTCACAACCGGTGCTGTTCCCGTTAAAAGTGCAAGCTTACCGGTTCTTTGCTCTAAAGAGGAATGTCCGTGCATCTTTTCAATATCCGTCATAGCCCGGCCGATTGCATCATCCGGTATCTCCAGCCTGAATTCATATACCGGCTCTAAAAGCACGGATTCGGCTTCCATAAGCCCCTGCCGTACTGCACGATAGGTAGCCTGCCTGAAATCACCACCCTCGGTATGCTTTAAATGAGCCTTTCCTGCAATCAAGGTGATTTTCATATCTGTGATAGGTGCACCGATTAATACGCCACGATGCTCACGTTCCTCTAAATGCGTCATGATGAGCCTCTGCCAATTGCGGCTAAGCTCATCCTCACTGCAATTTGCTTCCAGTATCAGACCGCTTCCCGACTCTCCCGGCTCCAGCAAAAGATGTACCTCTGCATAATGTCTTAACGGTTCAAAATGCCCTACACCTTCTACCGTATCTGCAATGGTCTCTTTATATACAATACTTCCGGCCCCAAAGGAAACCTCTACGCCGAAACGTTCCGCAATCATACTTTGCAGAACCTCTATCTGTACCTCTCCCATCACTCTGGCATGTATTTCCTGCAGCTCTTCCGAAAAATCGATTTGCAGCATGGGATCTTCCTCTTCCAGCATTCTGAGCTTTGGGAGCATCACTGCTGCATCTGTTCCTTCGGGAAGAACAATGCAATAGCGTAAAACCGGAATCAGTCCCGGTAATTGCAAATGCTCTTGATTTCCCAGCCCCTGCCCGGGATAAGTTTTGGTAAGTCCGGTTACGGCACAAATGCTGCCTGCTGCTACTTCTCCCACCGGTTCAAACTTTTCACCGGAATAGATACGGATCTGGTTCACCTTTTCAGACCATTCCATTCCCTCAGTATCAATTCCGTTAAGAGTTCCCTTCGCCTGTAAGCTTCCGCCCGTCACCTTCAAATGAGTCAGACGGTTTCCCTGGGCATCTCTGGTAATCTTAAATATTCTTGCTCCGAACTGCTTAGGGTACTCCGGTTTCACTATATACTCACAAAGACCTTTTAAAAGCTCTTCTACGCCCCAGAGCTTCAGCGCAGAACCGAAAAAGCAAGGGAAAACCTTTCTTTCACAGACAGCCTGTCTGATGGCATCCGCATTGATCTCTCCCTCTTCCAGAAACTGATTCATCATCTCTTCATCGCACATGGCAAGTCTGTCAAAGAATTCAGATTGTTCCTGACCAAAATCCACACAGGAGCCATCTAATTCTTCGGTCAGTTCCCTCATAATTTCTTCTTTATATACATCCGGCTGATCCATCTTATTGATAAATAAAAATACCGGAATGCTGTATCGTTTCAAAAGCCGCCATAAGGTTCTGGTATGCCCCTGAATTCCGTCGGATGCACTGATTACCAAAACTGCTGCATCAAGCACCTGAAGGGTTCTTTCCATTTCTGCCGAAAAATCCACATGCCCGGGCGTATCTAACAGGGTAATGTTACATCCGTCATATTCCAGCTCGGCCTGCTTGGAAAAGATTGTAATGCCACGCTTCCGCTCCAGCTCATAAGTATCTAAAAAGGCATCCCGGTTATCTACCCTTCCTAATTTACGAAGCTTCCCGCTTATATATAGAATGGCTTCTGATAAAGTTGTCTTACCTGCATCTACATGCGCCAGTATTCCTAATATCACAACAAACTCTCACTTTTCAAAACTTTTTTCTCTGAATTTGATTTATTCTATCACATTTTATTCTTTTTTCCTATTCCTTCTCAAACTATTGCACAAGAAATCCCTTTCTATACGTAGGCATATTGCTGATTTTTCTTTTCCGGTTCATTTTTCGCTGACATTTTTAATTTTATTTTGTTAAAATTAAATCAGAGAAAAAGGAGGTAACACATGTTTGCAATTGGCGATTATGTAATAAGCGGAAGCAACGGAATTTGTCCGGTGCAAGAGATTACGACCTTAAATATCAGCGGAGTTGACAAAAACCGGAAATACAATCCATTCCCCAGATTCCTTTTATTCCACTTGCTGATGAAAAAACATTGGAACGTACCTATAAAGAATATATCCGCCAGAACAGCTGCGAAGGTTGGATCAAACCTCGTCTGAGCGCACAAAAAAGGACCTGCCCTCTATGGACAAGTCCTTTTCTTTATCTCTTTTTACTTATTTTCCTTATTGTTATTGGGGCGCACCATAAACAAGCTGATTAACAATGCTACAATGTATAATGCTCCTGTTACATAAAGTACTGTCTGATAGCCGGTAGGATTAATCATGTTTCCGTGTCCGTCATCTACAAATGTTCCGAAGTGGCTTACAATCCAGGATGCCATCTGGTTACCGGTAAGACCTGCAAATGCCCATGCGGAAAGAGTGATTCCGTGAAGTGCACTGATACTTGCCATTCCGTAATGGTCGGAAAGAAGTGTCGGTACGTTAGAGAATCCACCGCCGTATCCTGCATTTACAATGAAGATTAATGCAAGTACCAAAATGGTTAACAGCATGTTTCCTTCGCCGTTCTTAATTCCGTTTGTAAGAAGTACAATTCCTGTAAATACAATAGATAAGATGAAGATTAACTTATAAATTGTATTTCTGTCTTTCATGGTATCTGCCCATGCAGAGAATCCCAAACGTCCGCCTGCATTGAAGATAGCGGATACAGTAGAAATAATACCTACGGAAGCTGCAAGACCGATACATTTCACAATCATCTTTTCCTGTGAAATTAATGCAAGACCGCAAGTAATGTTAATATAGAACATTAACCAGATACCAATATAATTGGTAACAGGTCTTGTCTTAATGGTATCGATAATGCCCTGACCCTTTTCTTTGGTCTGAGGTTCATGCCAATCAGCAGGCTTAGCTAAGAGTAAATGTCCTACGAACATCATTACGAAGTAAACAACTGCAAGGATGAAGAACATCTTGTAAATACCGCCTTCTCCTAAGTTTGCAAGGAGTGCCTGCATAATAGGGCTTGCGATAGCCTTAGCTGCACCAAAGCCTGCAACTGCAAGACCGGTTGCCAGACCCTTTCTGTCCTGGAACCAAAGCATCAGGGTCTTAACAGGTGATAAATAACCTGTACCTAAACCGATACCCATGATGAAACCATAGCATACATAAATACCAATTAATGCAAGGACACTGCCCTTTCCGTTAGCAGCGAACTGATTTCCGCCTAACCAGATAAAGAAGCCTGTACCTGCCATACCTGCTGCAAAACAGATGGTTGCAATCAGGGAAGACTTATGGATGTCCTTTTCTACTACGTTTCCAAGGAATGCTGCTGACATACCAAGGAAGAAAATTGCAAAGCTGAATGCCCATTCGGTAGCGCCCTTGGAAAAGCCGATATAATCAGCAATTTCCTGGCTGAAAATGGACCAACAATAAACAGTACCGATACTACAGTGGAGTAATAATGCAGGAATCGCTGCACGAATCCACTTGTTTTGAATGTTTTTCATTTCATACCCTCATTTCGTTATGTAATCAAAGGATGTGCCCTATGCACATCCTTTGCTATTTTACTCCTTATTTTTACAAAATGCAAGGAGATACTTGACTTTGGGTATAAAATAATTTTTTCCGTCAAAACTGTGTTTTTCTGCTCTGTTTAAGTTCTCTCGTGGAAGGTTCTGGAGATCACATCTCTCTGCTGCTCTTCCGTCAATTTAATGAAATTCACCGCATAACCGGATACACGGATTGTCAGCTGCGGATATTTCTCAGGATGCTTCTGTGCATCAAGAAGCGTCTCCCTGTTTAATACGTTTACATTTAAGTGGTGTCCTCCTTTAGTTGCATAACCATCCAATAAATTAACTAAGTTAGATACCTGTGCTTCATTTACCATAATCAAATCTCCCTTCTCATTTTAATATTAATCTGTCTGTTATCTTTTATATTTATATTGTATAGAAAAAAAGAAGCAAAATCCGTAACCACGGTTACATTTTTGCTTCCTTTCTGTATTTTATCCGATACAATTTTATTTCTACTAATTATTCATAAGTAAGCTCTATACTTCAGTTTTCCATTGCTTCTATATAAATAAAGAATAAATATCCTTATCGGCTTTATTACTGAAATAATCCTTAAGCCACAAATTCCTGTCCCACTTATCCTGGGGATAGGCACCATATCTGCGCTTCACATCTCCCATGCGCTCCTCCATGGAAACCACACCTTCTGCTGCTCCGATAGAATCGCAAAGCTGAATCAGTTTATCATAGTCATCATACACAAGCTCTGCCAGGTAATCCTCAATAATCTGCTGCTCCTCCTTAGTCACATCAAAGTTTCCGATATAATCCTCAATCCTCTGAATGGAAAAAGAATGGGAAGCACAGATTCTTGCCACTTCGTCATACCCAAGCTCATTCATATACCGATAGCCGTCATAAATGTGTCCGAAATGCTTTACGCCGAAGCGTCTGCCGATATCATGCAGTAATCCCAGCACATATGCCTTTTCCGCATCTAAATCCGGACATGCCTGTGCTATCCTTTCCGCGCAAAAGGCTACTACTTCACTGTGTCTTGCCCACGCACCCGGATTATGTGTTTCTGCTTCTGCCAAAAGTTTCTTTGCTTCTTCTCTGGTAGGTATCATTATTATTCTCCTGTTATTACCTGTTCTATAGCCGCCCTATCCTTCACTACGATGGTTTTTCCGACTGCTTCAATCAGCCCATCCTTTTGCATCCGCATCAGTTCCCTGGAAAGAGACGGTCTTGCCACACCCAAAAAATCCGCAAGCTGCTCCCGGTTCATCTGTAGTCTTACCACGCCCTTATCATCCACTGCATCCCAAAGCCAGATTGCAATTCTCTCCCGAAGTGACGCAGTAGTCACAATATGCAGCTTTCTTGTAATCTCAAGGTTACTCTCAGAAAGGATTTCCAGCATGTTTTGCGTCAGCTGTTTATGATGGTCACAGGCATTGGAGCAAAAATGATAAAAGAAATCCCAAGGTAGCTCCAGTACCTTTGCATCACTTATCGCAAGCGCATCATACCAGTAGTGCTTTTTATCACCGAATAAAAAAATTTCTCCAAATACATTTCCCGGCTCTACCATATATAAAATATCCCGTTTGCCGTTTCTGAAGTCTTTGCAAATCTGTACCTTACCTTCCAGCAAAAGAAATAGCTTTGACGGCACATCATCCTGCATAAAAATGTAGCTTTCTGCTTTGTATTCCTTCAGACCGGACTTAGAGCAGGTCAGAATACGTTCTACCTCTTCCTTGGAAATTTTTTGAAATAATTTGCATTGTTCTGCTTTTTTCATATAGTCACCTTTATGGCTCTACCGATACATTTGAATCATTTGCTGCGCCTTTGTAAGTCTTTCTTCAAACTGCTCTTTAAATCTGCCGAAATAATTTTCTCCGAAAACCGCCTCATAGGGCGTTACATAAAATAAATTCAAAAGATACATATTCAAATTTTTAACAATAGTATCATTCTCAGTATTCTTTAAAATCATTTTGACTTCTTTAGTCAAGCCATGCCACTTGTTAATATACTCCTCATAGGAGGACAGTTCGCTGATACCAAGCCACTTTTTCAGTTTAATTTTCGTCTTATTGGGATAGCCACACTCATGTACCTGCAAAAAATACTTAAAGCCCTCTTCTTCATAAATTCTTCCCATAGGAAACATTCTGCAAAAGCCCGGCCTGTAGCCATGAATGGTACACCTGCCCTCTTCACTTAAGAAAACGCAGCCTTCTCTATCAGCACGGATTTTTAAATTAGGTACGATGAGCCCTTCCACCACCTGGAGCTCAATACTGCCTTCCATTAATCCATTAAAGTCCATCCCTGTCCCACAAGTAAGCTGATAAATATCATATGGGTCCAAAAGAATGGTATCTTCTACCACTCTGCAGCACTCTGAACAGCCGGCACAATCATTACAATCGATTTTTACCATGTCGTTTGCTGTATAAAGACGTCCGTCTGAAATTTCCTTTAAATCAATATCACGTTCCAAATTAATAACCATGCCTTTCCGCTTACTGCAAGCTTCTCTTCGCAGGTATACTTCTTCTTATCTGGTATAAAAGAACATACTTCCTTTATATTTTTCATCTAATGTCTGATGACTGGTAAATACACAAGGTACACCGTCTTTAAAAACCTGATACCTGTCATGTACTTTTACAATCTCTGTTATCATCTCTGTCAATGACACGCTTGTACCATCCTCTTCATGGGCTGTTATCTGCGCATCCGTTTCATAAAAAATATGTACGCTTTCAAATATAATGCTGATTTTCCAGATATCATCCTTTTGCAATGCATAGATATTGTCTTTTAAGCTCCACAAAAGTTTCCCCGCAATTTGGTCACGGATGGTTTCAAAACATACGAAGACTGTATTGGCATTATGATATTCCGGATGAATGTCATACTTTCTTGCCAACTCTGAAAATTTCACCTGAAATTTCCTTTGCTTCTTTGTATCATAATTAGCACCGTTCCGAAACCGCTCCGTAACGGCATAATCCCATACCACAATCCGCAGTCTTGTTAAGCCGTTCTTGGTTTTGTCACAAACATAATCATAGATATCCACATCAAACTCTTGTTTGACCCACAAAGTCAATTCTTCCAATATCGGAGTTTTCTCAATCTTTTTATCTAAAAGTGCAAGAACATGCTGATATTCCTGTTCTTCTAAAAACATACCATATGCCCCCTAAAGTCTTCCCGCACAATCCGGCTTCTTCGTCAAGTACTTTCTATCCTTCTGCTTCACTCTTAATATAAGTAACCGGTTTAATGGCTTTCATTGCCTCTTCTGCCTTCTCTCTGCTTATATAATAAACCTTAATTTCTTTCTCTATGCCGTTTGCGGTAAGACGCAGGTAATAATACCCGGGGCGCATCTTTGCCCGGTTTTCGCCATGATGCGTAATTCTCATTTTCGCAATATCCGAAAGCGGAATGATATAGAACTGATCAGATGCATTGGCAAACACATGTATCCTGCCGACATGTATTCTGCCGAACTTCTGCCCGTTTTCATATTCCTCATTCAACTGCATCTCATTATAGTGGGAGTTCGCCATATACTTCCTTGCCTGTCCGGAACCTTTGATAATCGTGCTCAAACCGCTAATCAGGTATATCAGTACTACAATTCCCCACAAAACAGAACATACCACAATGCCCACAGGCTCCACATCGGATGCATTTCTCATTACAAAAACCAACAATGCACCAAGTGCCAATGCAAACAGCACTTTGCCTACAGCCCGTAAATACATTTTCATGATTTCTTTTTTCATATGAATTCCTCTTTCCTAAATTACGTAATTGTCCGGCAGCTCATTTTTGACTAAGTCTGCAATGGTTACACTATCTAAATAATTGATGATAAGGTTGTACAGATTTTCCCATACCGGAAGTGTTCTGCATTCTGCTGTTTTTTCGCAAGGCTTAGCGTCATCACCCAAACAGGCAACAGGCGCCAGTGTCCCCTCCGTCAACCTTAGGATATCACCAACCTTATAATCCTTTGGCTCACGATTGAGACGATAACCGCCGCCTTTACCGTGTAATGCTTCTATAAAATTATTTTTGGACAAAATTACCATGATACTTTCTAAGTACTTCTGTGATATCTCTTGGCGCGCCGCAATTTCCTTAAGGGGAACATATTCTGCTCTTTGCTGTTCTGCCAAATCAATCATAACCCGCAGGGCATAACGCCCCTTTGTCGAAATCATCATAAGCCTCTCTCCAACCTTTTGCTTTTGTAGTCATCTTACCACAAAGAGGGGCTTTTCACAATAAATACTTAGTCCTCAAAAAGAGGCGTAGACAGATAGCGGTCCCCGGAATCCGGAAAAATAACTACGATATTCTTCCCTTTGTTTTCCGGTCTCTTCGCCAGCTGTAATGCCGCATGCAATGCTGCTCCGGAAGAGATACCCACTAAAATTCCTTCCTTCTTTCCGATTAATCTTCCTTTTTCGAAGGCGTCCTCATTTGCTACGGTAATAATTTCATCGTAAATTTCTGTATCCAGAATTTCCGGAACAAATCCTGCTCCAATACCCTGAATCTTATGGGCACCGGATTTTCCTTCTGAAAGCACCGGTGAAGCTGCAGGTTCAACAGCTACTACCTTTACATCCGGGTTCTTTGATTTCAAATATCTGCCCACGCCGGTTATAGTTCCGCCGGTTCCCACTCCGGCTACCAGAATATCTACCTTTCCGTCCGTATCAGTGTAAATTTCCGGTCCGGTTGTTTCAAAATGTACTTTTGGATTTTCAGGATTCACAAACTGACCCGGTACAAAGCTGTTTGGAATCTCCCTTGCAAGCTCTTGTGCCTTGGCAATGGCTCCCTTCATTCCTAACGCACCGTCTGTCAGGACAAGCTCTGCGCCATAAGCTTTTATCAGCTTCCGTCGCTCTACGGACATGGTTTCCGGCATTACAATGATAATCCGGTATCCCTTTGCTGTAGCTATGGAGGCAAGACCAATACCGGTATTTCCCGACGTAGGCTCAATGATAACAGCACCGGGTTTTAATTCCCCGCTTTTCTCTGCTGCCTCTATCATGGCCTTTGCTATCCGATCCTTGACGGAGCCTGCGGGATTAAAATACTCCAATTTGGCCAGAATCTTTGCTTCTGTTTGAAATGCTTCCTCAATATGTGTAAGCTCTAAAAGCGGTGTTTTGCCTACCAATTGGTCAGCTGATTCTACAATATTATACATGACGACTCCTTTTACCTACCATTTCTGTATGTTTAATTTAAGATACACCCATTTGCCTACCTTGTCAATAGGTATATGTAAAAAAATATGTTATATGGTATCTTCAAGATATAAATTTCCGGTTTTATCATATATCTCTACTTTGCTCAATGTTTGAGAAATAAACGCTATTCTTAATTATGCTTTCTGTTATTTGGGATTCTTTCTTGATTTTAGAAATAAGAAATTTTGCACTGACCGTTGTATTAGAAATATATATCCTTGTACTCATTAAATTTTTCAAGTAGCTCATTCATTGTAATACCTCTATGTATAGTAAATGCTCCCGACAAAGTCAGGAGCATTTAAATTCAAAAGTAGTTCTCTTTTTTCGGATAAACCTATTCGGGGTAAGTGAACCAAACTTACGGAAAAACCTCCGTTTACAAACCCGAAAAATTGTAAACATCTTTGGTTACTTTTATTATATTCAACATATTTCAAAAAGTATACTGGCAAATTGCACAATTCGTCTTTTTACTATAAAATATAGCTTTCTGCATTAATCAATTTGGTATCCTTAAGAAAACCGATGCCCTGCGCAATTTGTGAGAAAATTCCTGTGGAGCCTTTTTCTTCGCCATCTTTTGCTTCGGTTTCAATCATTGCTACATTATTGCTTACAAGTTCAATGCTGCTTTTCTGCTCCTGATTGCAATAAATGCTTTGACAATTTTTCACCTCCAGCAATTCCACGATTGCCTGCGGCGTAACTTCATCTGTAATCATCAGTTTGGCTACATTTTTGACAAGTAAACCGTCAGGCGATGCTTTTAACACATTTCCATCAACCGTTGCACTCATTTTATTCTTAATTTCTCTTCTAAGGGGACATAACTCCTTGTATTTTGCATGCAACTGCTCAAATGCTTCCATACAATTTCTTTTGATAAATACAGTGCCTTCTACCTGCAACTCCTTCAAAGCCTGCATTGCCTGCATACCGTCCTCTGTTACCGTCAAATCCCCGTATACATAAACTCTGTCTCCGCATTTTTCTAAAAGTGCATTATCCAGAAATACGTTTTCGCATATTGCCTTCATGCCCTCGGGAATAACCACCAGCTTCACGGTTTCATCAAACAGGGCAATGCTTTCACCGACTTTACTCTCAGGAACTATAAAACGCTTCGTTACAAACTGCACCTTCTTCTCTGCCAGCATGGCAAGATCAACCGACCCGTCTGCCAATATCACTTCGTCTTCTATATAGTAACGGCCGTTTTCCTTGGCACGCATAGGGAAATACTTATCTAAAACCAGTCTGGACTCTAACATAATACAATCATCCGGATAGCTTGACATGTGTCCGTTTACGGAAATATCCGGCAAAGAATTTTCCAGACTCTTCGGGTACTTAGCACATCCGTTCACATAAATCTTTTCATAATTTTTCAGAACTTCTTCCGTACCCGGCTGAATCATCAGATGCCCGTTTACACAAAGCACGGTATGCTCTGCTACACCTGCTGCCTTTGTAATCTCATAATATCCGTTAAAAGACTGCAAATTCAAATTAAAGTCATCTGCTACTTCAAGGGTATCATCCACATTACTTGTAATCGGCAAACGGTTTAAAATACTTTTGCTTCTTTCGCTTACCAAAAGCACATCTGCATTTATGAGAATTTCCTCGTAGCCGCTGTAATCCTCTTCTTTCATGGTTCTGGCATCACATACATCACAATTAATTAACAATCTTTTTTTATCAAACATATTTGTTCCCTCCTATGGCATCTCTTAAATGTTTTCTGGCAGAAGAAAGCTTGGAACGTACCGTCCCCGGCGGCATATCAAAAAACTCACCCAGCTGCTTGGAGTTATAACCTTGCAAATATCTCATAGTGAACAGAAGTCCTTCTTCATCCGGCAGAGAAGCGAGTAGTTCCTGCCACTCCAATTCCGTGATTTCCTGCGCTTCTGTTCCCTGCTCCGGAATAGTCTCTACCACACTTTCGCGCCGATTCCTTCTGGTATAATCCACATATAGATTTTTTACTGTCCGGTAAAGCCAAGCCCGGCATTGCTCCTCCTTAAGCCCCTCCAAAAGTTCCCGATTCAGTAATGCGCGCATAAAAGCTTCCTGAACAAGCTCTTCGGAAAAACTAAGACTTTTGGTCATTGCCCGGCACCAGCCGGTCAGTTCTTTGTAATAAGCTTCATACAATGTTTCTATCATGCAGGTGCTCCCTTTCTTTTGCCTTCACTTATAAGACGCAAAAGAATGTAAAAGTGTTGAAGCAATTAAATAAAATTTAATTGCTTCAACACAAAAATCCACAAAAAGATTGTTAAAATAGCAAAGCCGGAGGTAAATACCACAATTTCTGCGGCCAGTTCGCCGTCACTGTCCATCTGCTGAGCCATAGGGAAAGAAGCTACCGCTGTGGGTGCTCCGAACATAATCAAAATCGGCACCAGCATTTCATCCCGAAATCCTGCCAGAATCCCCAGCGTAACCATAATAAACGGATTAAATATCAGCTTACCGCCTACCGCAATCAAAAGCTGTTTTGCATATCCGCGCACCTTCGCAACCGTAAAAGAACCACCCAGGGCCACCAAGGATAAAGGGGTTGCTACCCTGCCCAAATCAATCACTGTCTTTTCTACGCCGTAAGGTAACTTAATATGTAAGAAATAACACAAAATACCAAGTAAGGAAGATATGATCAAAGGATTGGTTGCAATCCCCTTAGCAATTTTTCCTGCATTAGGCTTTCCGCCCCGGAAGGTCTCCAATGTCACTACTGCCAATACATTAAAAATAGGAACAATGATTCCGATTAGGAGCGATGTAGGACCAATATTTGCCTCACCGCAAAGGGAAGTTGCAACCGGAAGTCCAAACAGTACAAAGTTACTTCGAAACATTCCCTGCACCATCGCACCGCGCTTTGCATTATCCTTTTCCAATCTCGGTATCAGAAGCATCAATCCCAGAAACAGTCCCAACACACCCAATATACAAAGAAAAATCAGTTTTCCGTTAAATGCTGCCGAAAGGTCTGTGGTATAAACACTATGAAATAGATAAATAGGAAGGAAAACCCGAAAGCACAGCTTATTCAATTTGTTCAAGCTATCTCCGTCTACAAAATTTATCCTGCGCAGATAATAGCCAAGCGCAATACATAAAAACAGCGGTAATACTACATTAAATGAAATAATCAGGTTTTCCATAAAAACTCCTATCAACTAAATTTATTTTACGCAGGCTTCTCTTTTACTCATTTTTCTTCTTGCTTCTTCTGCTGCCATAAAACAATTGCCGCCACTATCATCATGGGAATCATACTGATAAAACCGATAGGAAGCGGTCCTATGGTCAGCTGATTGCTGTAAGCGGTATTCAAAAACAGCATAGGTACAGAGCAAACACCGTTAATGGCTCCGTGGGCAAGTGCAGGAGCCCAGATACAATCTGTCTTTTCATATAAGTAATCAAGTAATGTACCCGCAACAACCGCAAATAGACAAAACAGCACCATTCCCAGTATGGGTTCTCCCCAATAGCCCTTGCCGTATTCATATCCGGCAATTATCATAACCGGCCAATGCCATGCGCCCCAAATCATACCGCCGATAATGCTGCCTTTTGCTTTGCCAAAGTAATCTCTTAACATAGGGTCCATAGCACCACGCCATCCAACCTCTTCCCCCAGTGCAAAAAACATATTAATCCAAGGTGCATACATAGGAGCAGAAATTACTGAAATTGCCATGTACACAGAAAGCGTAAGTCCCTCGGCCTCTAATTGCTGAATAACCCCTTCTCCGCCTGCTTCTCTAATATACATTCCCGTCAAATCCAATCTGTCCGGGAATATTATAAAATAAAGAACAGCTCCCAAGGCAGTAAATACTGCCGGCAAAAGCCATGCTGCTGCAAAGTATTTCAGGTTTCCTTTCAATTTGGGTTTCAATCCCATCCCCTGCAGCGGAACTCTTGCAAGTAATGTACCGAAAAAGGGGGCATACATACTTACCGACAAAACTAATGTAAACATCAGGCTGTTTCCCTGCAAGGAAAAAATGCTGCCGATGACCTGCAATACCCAGGCAATCGCAAAAGTCCAAATCAAATAAATCTTCAATTTCTTTTTGTCCATCTTCATTTTACGCTTCCTCCTTCTCTTCCTTATAGGTTTCCACGCAAAATCCGTGATAGCCGCATTTGGTGCAGGTCAGTTTCCTTGTTTTCGGTGTATGCTTTGCCCAAAATGCCTGTTTAAAAGAAGGCTTAAAAACTTCATGACATTCCGGGCAGATATATGCCACATTCTCAAAATAGTATTTGGAAATCCATATTGCCAGCGCTATCACAATTATCATTCCGAGAAGAAAGGGAACCCAGATTCCCTTGGTAATTCCCAGAATGAATGTACCTACCTCAATCACATCCATAAAAAGTCCTACGATGAGCACGTTTCTGCGAACCTTATTCAGTTCTTTCTTATTCTTCATTTGATACGCTATATCATTTAAATTTTCTAAGGAGAAGGTTTGCATTCCTTTTAGTTCTTTTTGCATTCCTAATATGGTATCACGCTGTTTTTCACGTTCCGCGATTTCTTCCTGCAATACCAAAAGCTGTTGTTCCAGCAAAAGGCTGATTACTTTCTCAGCATTTTCGGAAGTTAAGATTTCAGAAATACTGTTAATGGGAATTCCTAAATCCCTCAAAAAACAGATTACCTTTAATTTCTTTAAATCCTCCTGCGTATAAAGTCTTCTTCCGCCCTCACTGAAATCACTGGGCATCAGAATCCCTCTGGAATCATAATACTGTACGGTACGAACCGTTACACCTGCCAGCTTTGCAATTTCTCCTGTTGTGTAATTTGACATAGCTTTTCACCACCTTTCGAGGCTCATCATAGTACATAACGTAGCGTCACAAGCAATACCTGACGCTGCGTTACATTTCAAATTTTTTGTATTTTTCTGCTTTTTATCTGTTTCCGGTGCTTATCCATTGGATGAAGGCCGTCTTATCTGCACTGTTATATCCCGCATTCCGGTAAAAATTGAGGGTTGCTTCTTCCTTAGAACCCGTAAGCAGCATCATCTTATAGCAATTATTTTTCTCTGCAATTTCTTTTGCATAGTTTAAGCAGGCTGTAGCATAACCTTTTCCTCTGTATGCTTCATGAGTCACCACATTTTCAATGAAAGCATAAGGTTTGACTCCTCTGGTCAAGTTCGGAATCACCACACAAACACAGGATGCAACAATGCGTCCTTCTATTTCGCATACAATGAGATGATGATTTTCATCATTGATAATGCTATTCCATGTATCTTGCAGTCGCGGTGAATCCTCGGGGATGCTATCCTCGTGAAGATATAAATAAAGTTCTAACATCTGTTGTAAATCATTTCTGCTTGCTTCCCGAATCATATAAAATCACCTTTGTCGTTTTAATATTAATCCACTTTGTATCCGATTCTTTCATAAACATATTCTGAAAGCTTCGTACCACACATTTCTTCTTTTTCTGTTTCAACGGTAATTACTTCTACGCATTCTGCTTCTTCTCCGTAAGGAAGTACTTTCAAAAGATTACCGGCCCTTCCGTATGCAATGGAATTGCCGATTGCCTTCCAGCCCTTCCATGCACCTTCCGTTACCTGGCCCACATTGCTGACACCGATAACCGGTATATGATAAATTGACGATAAATGAGAATAAGGTACATGCCATTCATTACCATAAGGTTCCTTTACCGGATCTCTGTCCGGCAATACTGCCCATGCGCAGGGAGATAAAATCATTTCTGCTCCCATTCTGGCCAAAGTATGACCTATACTCAAGCTCTGCACTGCATTATCTGCGCAAATATCAATTCCGATTTTCCCAAATTTTGTTTCAATCACCGAAAGTCTGTCTCCGATTGCATAAACATCCTCTACCCCTGTTAACACATTAATCTTCCGGTGCTTTCCCAGAATTTTCCCTTCATCAGAAATCAGCAACGCTGAATTATAAATTCTGTCATCCGTCTTTTCTGTAATCCCCGATACTATGTATACCTGATTATCCTTTGCAATTTTGCAAAGCTCATCACTGTTTTTTCCCGGAATGGGCTCTGCCAGTTCAGCAGCTCTGGGGGTACCCCATCCCAAATCCATACATTCGGGAATCACACATATCTGTGCTCCGGCATCTACTGCCTTTTTTACTAATTTTGCCGCCTTTGCAAGATTCTGCTTCGGCTGACAGAACAAAACTTCCATTTGAATCATTCCGACTTTAATTGTTTTCACATTACGCTCCTTTCGTGCAAATCACGTCATATTACTTTGCTAATATAGCTCAAACTGCAATTGGTGCTCTTTCTGTGATATAACTTTTCTCTCTATTATCTTATCGTTTTTGTCAAGTACACCGCACAATATCGGTGACTGTGGGTCATATTTGCTACAGTTCTTTAGAACACTTTCTGCACTGTAATTTGCATAACAATACTTGCATCCGTTTTTGCAGGTATTATAAGTTCCGATATCTACGCTCTCCACGCATCCGCATGTAGGACGTTGGTTTTTATCTTTATTAACATTCAGTCTGCAACCGATTATTCTTTCTATCAGTTCCTTATCAATACAGCTATTGCGTGTTATTCCGCAGGCTTCTAAATCAATACTCTCTGCACAGCTTGCAATTTTCATTCCATTACTCTTAGCAATTTCAGCTATTTTCTTTTCAAATGTCTGAAGCTGTGGCGGCTTTAGCTCAAAGACACCAATGGCCTCCATATTTCTCTTAGTCTTTGTATACTCATCCACAAAGCTTATCACGCACTTTTCTGTATATCCCTTAAGAGCCGTGGCAATCTGCTCAAATGCTTTCAAATGATACTCCGGTGTATACTTGTTCGAAAAAAGAATCGGGTCATATCTCCAAATTACCTTTTCTGCTCCTATCCGCTCTGATAATTCCTGAAAGACAGGAATCATTTTATCTTTCTTGTGGGGGATATTGCTCTCTATGTCCCTTCCGTATCCGGTTAGTGTAAACTGGAAATAATAGTTGTATTCTTTCAGTTCATCCAGCCTTTTAAGCATGAGCTTTGGATTTTTGGTCCAGAAAACAATGCAATCCACTACTTCCGGTGTAAGTACAATTTTACTGACTTGATGGGAATTTATCGGGTTTCTTACATATACAAATCCTTCTTTTATTCTGTTGAAAAACCAATCCGAGTAATAACTGGGAATGTCGGTTCTGCGGCTTACACTCAGTATCATAAATTAACCTTTTTCTTTTTTGGATTGCTCCCACTCAAGATATTTTTTAATTAATTTGGGCTGTATCAACGGATAGGTCCAGTTCCCGGGCAGCTCGTCCGTCAAAAGCACCTGCTCTATTTCATAGTCCAGTTTGTTGGAAAATTCTGTTATCTCTGCAAAGCATAATAGTCCAAAGGATTCCTCGCCGCTTTTGTTCAAATTGGTTTTTCCGATAACGGAATATACGCATATGGGAGTAAGTGTAAAGCTGACTGCTCCTGTCTCTTCCTGCAGCTCACGTTTGGCGGTTTCAAGGATTGGTTCACCTGCTTCCCTGTGTCCGCCGGGCACTTCATAGGTGTCACGCTCTTTATGCTTACATAATACCCACTTTCCTTTACTTTTGGAGATGATGACTGCGAATTTCAAAAGAGAATCTTCTACTGTATCGTAAAACTTTATTTCCGGCATTGGGAAGGTTCCTTTCTTGGGGAATGATATATGAAATATTATATCATTATGAAATGAGATGCTCAATGGATTACTATCTAATCTTGGAATATGTGTTATCTTCTGATTTAATCATTGACAAATTATTTTATATCGATTACTCTTAGGATAGAAAAAGGGAAAGCTAGAGAAGCGGCTTCCTCCAATATTAACAAACTGTTTTTAGACAGCCGTCATTATTGCAGTAATGGCGGCTATTTACGTTTTCCCTTGAACATCTGATAACACAGACTAACAAGAGTCACCAAGAAAATACCTATCTGGATTAACTCCGAATATGTAACATACATTGGCATCCCCCCTTTCTTTCGTCCGGAGGGTAGCCCCTCCGTTGATAGAGGGTAAGCCGCCCTTCCAAGAAAGAATTCGCAGACACTTCGTGTCTTGCTCATCATTTCTTGTCTTCCAATGAATTACAGCATATAAAAAGAACTCCACAAATAAACTTGGGAGTACACAGTTATCTCTTTGTTAACGCTTGGATAGCTTGAAAAGCCAGAAAACAAGGGATTCCTTACATCATTTGTTGCATACTTGTTTTACACGGTAGACTACTCAGGGCGTCCCACGACTTCTCTGTACATACAATCCGCATATAGCGTTAATCGAAAGGAGCCACTTATGACTAAAATAATTTTTGCAATGTATAACTCTGAAACCGACTGTGTTGAGGTCAGCCTCAACAATGAAATCCATATCTCTTTTAACTGCCAAAAATGCAATGCTTCCATCCATCTGAATGAGCCTTCTGATATTGCTTATCTTACAAGGCTTGCCAGAGAAAAACCGGGGCTGTATGCCAAATTGGCATCTAGAGATGGTGGCTTGCAAGGGTATGTCGATGCGATGGGGGAGTTTAATTAATATCTCCCGCCTCGGGCAATACTGCTAATCGCATCAGCCTGCGACTTGTTATAAGCTTCCCTGTCATAGTATGCTGTTGTCTTACACGCAGGGCATTGATATTTGCCAGTATTAACTATTTGCCCTTGAATCAAAGCCTTTTTTGTATCCCAACAACATGAACAATATATGAGCTTCTCAGAATCATTTTTCAAAGTAATATATGCATCTTTATGTCTTTCGATATTTTCTTCTATATCTACAACTTCATTTAATCTCTTTATTTCTTCTTTTAATTGATTATTTTCATTGACTAAATCAAAAATTTGTTGCTGTGCTTCTAGCAAATCTCTTACTAATTGCAAATTATCCGCCTTTTGAGCAACACTAATGCCATCTTTAAGAGCTTCATACCATCCCATTTTACCACCACCTCTACTTCTTTTTAAATGCTGGATTATTAGCAAGTTCTAAAATCCCCTGCAGTTTGCTAGGATCCTTTATAACATCCGCCATAACACCAAACATAGCCGCATTACTTTGTTCTTTTTCTTTGCTTTCCAATGCGTTCCTATGTTCAATCTCCATAATTTCTACTTTATGTCTATGTTCCTGTTCGCTCTTTTCTGCTTCTAAATGATGTTTTTCCTTCAGTGATTCAATATCAACTTCATGTTGTCTCATTAATTTTTCAATTTCATGTTTGTTACTCTCTTGCAAGGATGCAATCTGAGTTTTTGCATTTCTACTCGCTGTCAAATATGTAACAACTCCGGTAATCACCGCTGGAATACACGAAACCAATAGTGTATTAATAATTCCTTCCATTCTATAATTCTACCTCACTTCCACCTGTTCATCATTAATAATCTTGTCCAGAATTGTTGTAAGTTCCTCTTTCAATTTTTTTACCGTTTTATCGAGTTGCATAATTCCCCATTGCGAATAATCCTTACTATTTGTTCCATAATCTACGACATCTGGTGTATGATATAAAGATACAATTTCATCAATAACCTGTTCATCAAATTTAGGAATTTTGATATATTCAAAATATTCTGGTGAAAAATGTCCCCCCGAACCACCTACAGCCATTAAATCAATAAGATTCATTCTGCGATACCAATCGAACACACTTCTAAAATAAATAGATTTTCTTAAATCACCATCTTCCCTTCTAGCATATAAACCATGAGCATTTGTAGTGCAATTTTCAATTTCTTCAACAATAACTGTTGACCTTCCTTTTTGAAAACCAGCTTCACCAAACAAAATATCTCCCTTTTTCAGCAATGGGAGCTGCTTTTTAGTGCCTAGATACTGTACTTTGTTTACAGTTCCATATTCAGAAAGATTTGTTGGAAGAAGTAATTGATAGAAACCTTTTTTATAAGTATCAGAATCTATTCTAGTTTTCAATAATTTTATTTCCAAACTCGGACCCGGTATTACTGAAAAGCCATATTCACTTGGCGTCCAATATCCTCCTTTGAATGCTTCTACCAATCGAATCTTTTCTGCATATTCCTTACAATAAATAGCTGCATCTAATCGTTTTTCTGCCAATAGATCAGAAAGTGTAGGATACTCATAAATATATTCTTCATCTGTTTGACTAGAAATGAGAGTTATATTTATAATATCAAAAATTTTCTGTGCCTTATCTGCAATAATTCTCTCCATATCCATAATCATTTGGACACATTCTGAAATCCAGTTTATAATTGCTTCCTTATTTGATTGATTTGGAAATGGAATTCTACACTGCATCCATCTTTCTCCAGCATGTTGAATTGTCGCTCCTTTAGGGCATAGTGCATTAAGTTGCTCCTTAAAGGAACTATGTTTTAAAAAAGCATAAACATAATAGTTATCATATTCTTCCTTAATATTTAATTTTACTATTCCACTACTAAAATCTTTATCTTCACATTCACTAGCACAAATAATCGCAACTTCACCTATGTTAGAATCTTTTGACAAAAGGATATCTCCTTTTTCCAATTTTAAGTTAATGTACTTCTTAGGATTAATAGGAATAATACAATCACCTTTTGGATAAATCAAATAACTAAAGTCCTGTAAAGCCTTTGTTCTTAATAAATATTTGTTTGATTTCTTTACATACCATTGACTTCCTGGCTCATTTCCTTTTTGATACTCATTTCCTTCAACCAATAATTCTTTTACTGCTTTTACATTTTGATTTTTAATTTGTATTTTTTTATACATTATCGGTGACAAAGAATAACCCTTATCCAAAACTTCATTATATGATATTGTATCTGGAATTTTATTTAAACTCATACACTAATCCTCCTTTAAAAACAGATGATTAATTTCTTCCTCTTGTCCCAAACACCAATCCCTAAATTCATTTATTATTTGAGAAAATTCCTCATCTAAAACCATTGCACCATCCATATCTTTCTCTATTTCAAATGTTGAATAATCTATTTTATACACCGGATTAAAAACAACATTTCTCTTTGATGTTCTCTTCTCGTATCCAACAGATTTGATATCTCTTGCAAAAATCGAATAATTACTATCTATTAATTTTTGCAAACGTTCTCCATCTGGTTTGTATGCAATAATAATACTTGTATTAACACCTGTCTCTGCGAATACATTTGGTGGCAAATCAAATACTGCAACTATACGCATTTTCTTCATTAACCACTCACGTACACATGCATATTTATTAATTGATGATATAGAATTCGACACTACTATCCCCATTCTTCCACCAATTTTGAGCATTCTATATGCATTTTCTAAGAAAATCAATCCTTTATCAATTGAATCGCCACCTACAACATTCCATAGTTCATATGTTTCAATAACTTTCTTTTCAAACTCATTAGTAGGCCTAAACGCTCGATCCTCTCCGAATGGCGGGTTTGTTAATACCACATCAAATCCCATTAACTTAGTCTTGTCTGACCAATTATCCCATTGTCCATCTTTTTGTTTATCTACTTCTAATTCAACTAATTCCGGTGGATTTCCCACTGCAATTTTCCACAATATAGAACCCAAATCAGGCTTATAATACAGTTTTGCTTCTCCATCACCATTTAACAACATGTTCAATGTTGCCAATTTGATCATATTAGGATCTATATCGACACCATAAACATTTGCATCGCTTAACTTCCATTCATCAGGCTTCTCCAAAGCATTCACATATGACAATGATAAGAAATCTCCAATTCCACAACATGGATCTAACACAGTATCATTTTTTCGTGGATTAACCATTTTAACCAAAAAATCTATAATAGGCAATGGTGTTAAAAACTGAGCTGACTCATCTCTCTTAAATGCATTTGCAAAATTATAAAATATCATCTGATATATATCACTTTTAGAAGATCTAACAAACGAAAAATCTTGAAATGATTTACATATGGAAGAAACAACTTTAACTTGATTTATTTCCTTCCAATCAATCAATTGCTCTCCTAATATCTTAGAATATTCATTCTCAGCATTAACCCAAATTTCTTTTAATCTCTTGATAAAATTTTGAATTCCCTCTTCTCTAAGTGAATTAAACTTTTCTTCATCCTCTGTTATATAAAATTTCAATTTATCTACTGGATGCTTTTTGTTATGTTTTTCATCATATATTTTCAAAGCAAAAGTTTGGATAAGTATTTCATAACCTCTCTGAGACCTCAAACCAACTTTATCTAAACTGCGTAAAACACTTGACAATGCATCTTGCAATGAAATTGTTAATCTAGAGGTAATCGTATCAAGATCCATAATTGTGCGACAACTTCTATCTATAGTTCCTGCTTTATTCTTCTTTGCCACCAATTCGTTATAATCTGGCAAATAAATGTACGGATCAAAAAGCTGCAATGACAAATCCCCTATCTTACTGTCATCACCTTTTATATTTTTGTTTTCATCATATCTCAGATAGAGACCATTTCTTCGATGAAACAAATACATTCTTTCTGCATCATAATATATTCCAAGCACATAATCCATGGATGGTTCTTTTTGCTTCATAGCAGCTTTTACTTGCCCATTATATACTTTTTCAATCTCCTTATCACCTTTTTTAAATTCAATGACCGTCAATATATGTTCATTAAGCCAATCTAAATCAGAAATATTTTTGTCTTTCCAATAACTATTATACTTATCCAGCCATTGAGGATCATCAAAAATTACTGCATCAATCTTTAATGGTGCAGATGTTTTGTTTCCTTTTGGAAAACGCACTTCAACTCCTATGTAATCCTTATTATACATTCCGCTATTTACAAGTGCGTAAATGAATTGCCATTTATAGTATTCTTCTATTCTCTCGCCCGAAGCATTTTTTATTTTTATATCAAAAATATATTTCCCATCTACAGGAACAATCGATGTGGCTATTTTCTCATTCTTTCCTAAACCATTATCAAATTCTTCTTTTTTTTCAACAAATTTAGCCATTTCAATACCTCCCATTAAATATTTTTATTTTCTTCTAGATATTTTTCTATATCTGCTTTTTTTATTCTCCAAGTATTTCCTACTTTTGAAGCAACTAGCTTTTTACTATCAATTAATCGTCTTACCGTCTTTTGACACACTTGCAAATAGGTTGCTGCTTGTGAAATTGTCATAATATCATTCTCCATAATATCCCTCCTTGCATAAAAATATAATAACATACTCATTATGATTTTTCTATACTTTTTAGGAATTTATTGGACTTGTATGGACTTTATAACAAGAACGTTTGTTCTGTTTTGATTATAGCATTTATTTAATTTATTTCAAGCATTTTTTAATATATTTTATGGGGCAACCATATATTGCCCCACATCCATTACCTTCTAAACCCATCCCTAACCTTCTCAACCACCTGTCCGATACTCTCCAGAAACCTTTCCATCAGATTCCTTCCATCCAGCACAAATTGCTTCATGAAATCGTATGCCTTATTCAGTGTTTCCCGAAGTTTAGCGTTTTCAGCCTTTAATTGCTCATTCTCATACATAACATCTATAAATTTCTCTCTCAAGGCTTCATTACCACCGGAACCACAAACCACTTCATATACCTGTTCTGCAATCTCCGCTTTTCTCTCCAGTTTTGTTGCCTTTTCCTCCAAATCCACCAGAGTATCACTTTGCATTTTGATATAGGACTAATTCTGTCAGTTCGCTCATTTGCCTCTTTTACTCGTTCATCAGCTTCTTCATAATCCATTTGCTTAACGGCTACCCGCATGGATAAGGTATCATACTGCTGAACAATATGTGTCTTTTCACGCTCCAACTGCTCATTCTCTTGTTGCTTTTCGTCAGCCTGCTCTTTTCAATTCGTCGTAACGAATTTCCTCTTTTAATACCTTATACTCCATAACCGATAAATCATGACTGCAACCTTTTGACTTTTCTCTTATCTGTTCTCCAAGAACAATTTTCGCTTTTTCATTTGCAAATGTCCTTAATCTGTCCTGAAGAACTATCGAAAACACATCTTTGGTAAATACCTTTCGTTTGGATACTTGCTTGGACATTCCCTTTTTGTAGCCGGTTCCTACTGGAACTCCCACTACATGCATATGGGGACTGTCCTCAACCATATGGACTACCACATTGGCTACTACGAACTGTGGAAGTTGATATTGTAACTCCGCTAAAATCATCCGGTAGATTTCTCTCATAAATACTTTGTTTTCCCAATGTTCTTGCCAATATGCTCTATCTCCTACTTGGATGATAGTCTCCACCGCCATATCCTGTTCCTTATTGGCTACATGTTTAAAATAGTCTTTAATCTTACGATCTGCTCTGGTTTGATTTTCATTATAGACTTTTAAAAAGCTTCATCAAATCCCTGATGATAAACTGCTTTTACATCCTGAACAGGATTGTCTGTTCCATATATCAGAAAAATATTATCGGTGTTATATTCTTCTGATTTATATTTACTTAAACTGTGCTTCGCATTTATTTCGTCATCTCTTGCATTCCTATGAACAAATACGTATAACAAAAGCCCCATGAATGCAAGCATTCCGGGGCTTTACACATTATATCTGCGATGCCTAGAGATGAACCTCCTTTCCGCTTCGCTTCAAGTCGGTCATCTCAGCCATCCTATGATGGTCAGAATACACAAAGAAAGCATCTGGCAAGTAAACTTGCAGATGCTTTCTTGTATATTCTGACATCGCAGATATAACTATCTCTTTGAAAACTGGGGTGCTCTTCTCGCTGCTTTGAGACCGTATTTCTTTCTTTCTTTCATACGAGGGTCTCTTGTTAAGAAACCTGCTTTCTTAAGTACGGGTCTGAAATCAGCATCAGCCTGAAGTAATGCTCTTGCAATACCATGTCTGATAGCACCGGCCTGACCTGTGTAGCCGCCACCTTTAACGTTTACTAAAACGTCAAACTTCTCAACTGTTTCAGTTGCAACTAAGGGCTGACGAACGATAACCTTTAATGTTTCAAGACCAAAATATTCGTCAATGTCTCTCTTGTTAATTGTAATATTTCCTTTACCGGGTACTAAATATACTCTGGCAATTGATTTTTTTCTTCTACCTGTTCCGTAGCATTTTGCTGCTTTAGCCATCTTTATTTTCTCCTTTCAGTCCCTTGATTAAAATGTTAATACTTCGGGTTTCTGAGCTGCATGCTGATGCTCAGGACCTGCATATACGTGAAGCTTCTTGTACATCTGTCTTCCTAAAGGTCCTTTGGGAAGCATGCCCTTAACAGCAAGCTCGATAACCTTTTCAGGCTTCTTAGCCATCATTTCCTTTAATGTGGTTTCCTTCATTCCACCAACATAATCGGAGTGATGATAGTAAATCTTCTGTTCTAACTTCTTACCTGTTACTTTAACCTTTTCTGCATTAATAACGATTACGTTATCACCTGTATCGATGTGGGGAGTAAAGATTGCTTTGTTCTTTCCTCTTAAAACTTTTGCTACTTCAGAAGCTAAACGTCCGAGTGTCATATCTGTAGCATCAACTACATACCATTTTCTTTCGATGGTAGCAGGGCTAGCCATAAATGTTTTCATTGTATTACCTCCGTCTAATTATCTATGTGCATTGCACACATTTCCTCTTGGTATCCTGCTCGTCAGCACAGATGTCCGGGCCATGCTTCTGAGACTTAATACCGCTTTAGGTACTCTATTTATAATGCTCTGCCGGGGCTATTGGCATAGCATTACCAAACTTCGCCACATTGAAATATTATAGTATACGCATCCCCGCGTGTCAACCGCATTTTTACAATTTTTTTCATAATTTTTTCATAAATTAATCATGTTTGATTCTTCACCTATCCGCTGCATATATCCGGCTATAAACAAACTACATTACATCCAATCCTTCAAATTCATACTTTACTAAAGTAAGTCCATTAGCCGGTGCTGTCGGTCCAGCAGCCTGTCTGTCTTTTGCCGCTAAAATCTCTTGCACCTTCTGTGGCGGATAATTTCCTCTTCCTATCTCCATCAGGGTGCCGGCAATAATTCTTACCATATTATATAAGAAGCCTGTACCGGACACTCTAATCACAATTTCATCCCCGTCTTTTTCCACCCCGATATCCGTTATGGTTCTGATGGTGGTTTCTACCACTGCTGCCGTAGCACAAAAGCTTTTAAAATCGTGTTCTCCCACCAAATATTTTGCTCCCATACGCATCAATTCCACATCTAAAGGCACATAAGTAAAATGAGCATATAAACGCTTGGTAGGAAGTGGAAATTCTCTGTTCAAAATCCGATATTCATAGGTTTTCTTACTATTACAATGTCTGGGATGAAAATCTTCTGCCACTTCCAAGGACTTTTGGATTCTGATACCCTCCGGTAACCGCTGGTTTAGTGCATAAGATATTTTTTCTGCAGGAATTCTTGCATTCGTATCAAACACTGCTATATTACAAAGTGCATGTACACCGGAATCCGTTCTGCTTGCGCCTATTACCCTGATTTCCTCGCCAAGAAGGGAACTTAATGCTTTATTCAGTTCTCCCTCAATGGTAGGTGTACCGGGTTGCAACTGCCAACCGTTATAGGCTGTTCCGTCATATGCTACCACTAATAACACACGTTTCATTCCGTAACCTCATCTTTTTTTGCAAGTTATCCTGCATATCTTCCTACAACTATGCATACTGCCAAATATCCCCAAAGAACTGCATATGCCAATCTGTCATTCTTTTGATAAATGAGCGGTTTCATTTTGGTGCGATGCTCTCCGCCGCGATAGCATCTTGCTTCCATGGCTGTTGCCAGGTCATTTGCTCTTCGGAATGCTGAAATAAATAACGGCACTAATAAAGGCACCAGACTTTTTGCTTTTTTAATCAGGTTTCCGCTTTCGAAATCGGCACCTCTGGCAATTTGCGCTTTCATAATTTTATCTGTCTCTTCCAATAAAATCGGAATAAACCGGAGTGCAATAGACATCATCATGGATATCTCATGCACAGGCACTTTTAGCTTTTTCAACGGATTTAACAGTTTTTCAAGACCATCGGTAAGTTGATTGGGCGTAGTTGTTAATGTCATCACAGAGGAGCCCATAAGCAAAAATACCAGTCTGATTGCCATAAAGGCTGCAAGATAAATGCCCTCTCTGGTGATTTGAATCTTCCAAACAGTAAATACCGCCTCTCCCGGCGTCAAAAACAAATTAAATATCACTGCTATCAGTAACAGGAAAACAATCGCTTTCATACCTCTTACCATAAATCTAAAAGGCACTTTGGAAAGCTTAATTACCCATACCAGTAGTAATGCTGCAATTATATATCCTATAAAGTTGTCAACAACAAATAGGGAAATAATAAATACCAACGTTCCCACCAGCTTGACTCTCGGGTCTAAGCGGTGTATCAGGGAGTCCGTCCGGTAATATTGTCCCAAGGTAATATCTCTTAACATATGCTACCTTCCCATAGCCTGTAATATAGCTTTCTTCGCTTCTTCTACTGAAGTAATATCTGTATCTACCCGTAAGCCTCTGGCTCTTAATTCCTGCATAATATAAGTAATCTGTGGTGCTGCAAGTCCTACTTCTTCAAGCTCTTTATAATGACGAAATACCTCCTTAGGTACATCATCATACATAATTTTTCCTTTATTCATCACAATAATTCTGTCCACGTACTTGGCAACATCCTCCATACTGTGGGATACCAAAATTACTGTCATGCCGGTCTCTTTACGAAGTTTTGCTATCTGCTCCAAAATTTCATCTCTACCCTTAGGGTCTAAGCCTGCCGTAGGTTCATCTAGAATCAGTACCTCCGGCTTCATGGCAAGCACACCGGCAATGGCCACACGTCTCTTTTGACCACCGGATAAATCAAAGGGTGACTGATAAAAATATTCATCCGCAATTCCTACCTGCTTAAGTGCCGCATATGCACGCAACTCTACATCTTTCTTCTCCAGTCCGAGATTCTTAGGACCAAAGCACACATCCGAAAAAACATCAATTTCAAACAGCTGATGTTCGGGATACTGAAATACAAGTCCCACTTTGCTACGGAGTTCTTTCTTATTATAACCGTCTTCATGAATATCCGCACCGTTATAATAAACGCTTCCTGATGTAGGCTTTATCAGTCCGTTCAAATGCTGAACCAACGTTGACTTGCCGGATCCGGTATGTCCGATTAAACCGATAAACTGTCCATCGGGAATGACCAGATTAACATCTACCAGTGCCGGAAAGGCCATGGCAGTATCTTCTTCATATATATGATTTACATGATCCAAAATAATTGACATGTCTTCTCCATTTCCATTTACAAACCAAGGGCTTTAACAAGCTCTTCCTTGGTCAAAATTCCCTCCGGTAACTCAAGCCCGCTTTTACGCAGTTCATGAGCAAGCAACGTAACCTGTGGTACATCCAATCGAAGGCTCTTCAGCTTCTCCACTTGTGAAAAAATCTCGCGGGGCGTTCCCTGCATTGCCACTTTGCCGTTATCCATAACAAATACTTTATTGGCATGAACAATTTCTTCCATATAATGTGTAATGAGAATTACTGTTATATTTTCCACATCGTTTAATGCTCGCACCGCACGGATGACTTCTTTGCGACCATTGGGATCTAACATGGCAGTGGGCTCATCAAGTACGATACACTTAGGATGCATAGCAATGACCCCCGCTATGGAGACTCTCTGTTTCTGTCCTCCCGAAAGCTTATTAGGGGAATGCTTCCGGAATTCATACATTCCTACTGCCTTCAAACTTTCTTCCACACGTTCCCAAATTTCTTGGGTCGGCACACCTAAATTTTCCGGTCCGAATCCTACATCCTCTTCCACCACCTGTCCGATGATTTGGTTATCAGGGTTTTGGAACACCATGCCTGCTTTTTGCCGGATATCCCATAAGTGCTCATCCTTTGCAGTATCCATACCGTCCACCCAGACTGTACCTTCAGTCGGATACAGAATAGCATTTATATGCTTGGCAAGTGTAGACTTTCCTGAGCCGTTATGCCCCAAAATGGCCACAAAGTCTCCCTGCTCAATATCCAGAGTGACTTCGTCAACGGCACGGGTAATTCCTTCTACATTACCCTCTTCATCTCTTCTGATATATTCAAATACAAGGTCCTTGGTTTTTACAATTCCCATGATAATCTCCTGAGGAATAAATCCCCGCTTACATTACTGCTACCACTTATTTTTCAAACTTAATCTGCCATTTATTGTACTAGATATCGCTTTTATTTGCAATAGATTCCGATTTGCCGTATGATAGATATTAGCAGTTCAGCATCGGATGCGTAACAGATTCTTTTATGAATAATGAAGGCTAAGCTGCAACATAATAAACAAATATATGACAAGAGGTATTTTATGGATAAATTATGGAAGCCCTTTGGCTTTTTGGTAATCATGATTCTATTATGTTCCGTAATGGTGCGAGTTCTTTCCGGTTCCGAAACTCTTTCTGACTATGCAAAGGCTAATCCGGAAATAGCCTATGCAACTCCGGAAAAACAGCCCACACCCGCAGAAGTTCCTGACGGCTCTGCACAGAATTCAACTGAAGATTTCACACCTCCGGCTGAAGAAACGACAACGGGTTTCATTCCGCTTACAGAAGAAACAGCAGACAGTACTCACTACGCAGATGGCTTCTTTTATCAACCTTTGACCGATGCAGTCATTTCTAAGATTACAGGTATTTCTTATCCTGTAGCAGAATCCATTGCTCCGGCACTTGCTGTTACTGCAAACAATATAGTATCCGATGATGCTGCCGCTAATTTAGGTATTTCTTATGACGACTTATGCTATATGCAAGTACTTCATTATGACTTCAATGGTGAAATTCAGATTGGCGAACTTATTTGTAACAGAAAGATAGCTGATGATTTCATAGAAATTTTTCATGAGCTATATGTCAATGAATATCAAATTGAAAAGATACGCCTTGTAGACGAATATGGCGGTGATGATACTGCTTCCATGCTGGACAACAATACCTCCTGCTTTAACTATAGGGTGGTAGACGGTACAAGCAGTTTAAGTAAGCATGCAATTGGCTGTGCCATTGATATCAACCCCTTTTACAATCCTTATGTAGTCTTTAATAAAAACGGAAGCGGTGAAACCTATATTTCTCCTGAAGGAAGTGAAATATATGTTGACCGTTCCCAAAGCTTTCCTTATAAAATTGATGAAAATGATTTATGCTACAAGCTGTTCAAAGAGCATGGCTTTGTATGGGGTGGTGACTGGAACTCATGCAAGGATTATCAGCATTTTCAGAAAGTTGTGGAATAGATTATAAAAATCTTTTTCTTGCAAATTTAAAAATATATCATATATTACAACAAAAACGATACGTCTGATAATACCTGTCTGTAAAGCAACGGTATATCAAAACGTATCGTTCTTTTTACTTACTATTCAAATCAATCAATTTCTGCCAATTCCTTTAGCAGGAAATTTTATAGACTATGTAATCCTAAAATCTTATATCTTACAGTTCAAACATTGCCATGCTTCTGTCAAGGTTGCTTGCGATATCCTTTAAGTGATTTGCATTATCTGCAATATCATGAATAATTTCACCAACCTGATTTACGGATGCTGCAGATTCCTGTGTACTAGCCGCATTCTCTTCTGCAACTGCTGTCAGGTTCTGTACAGTATCTGTTACATTAACTCTTGCATCGTTAATGGTTGCTGTCTGATCTGCAATCTTGCTGATAGCTTCAATGGACTGGTCAACACGATCAAGCACCTGATTAACCTGCTCATCAGTCTTTCCGACATGCTCGTTCTGCTTGCCCATGATAACTCTTACTTCTTCCATGGTTTCTACAGCCTTTTCGGAATCTCTAAGCAGTGAAGTAATGATTTCTTCAATCTGTCTTGCGGATTCATTAGACTGTTCAGCAAGCTTCTGAATCTGAGCTGCTACTACCGCAAAGCCTCTGCCCTGTTCACCTGCTCTTGCTGCCTCAATGGAAGCATTTAAGGATAACAGATTGGTTTCTTCTGCAATATCTGTAATTAATGCAGTAGCTTCTTTAATCTTCTGTGCGGAAGTATTGGTTGTATTGGTCTGTTCAGAAATAACATCAATTGCTGATGTTGTCTGCTTATTGATTGCTTCTAAAGCATGTAAAGTAGCAGTTGCCTGTTCACCAAGCTCTTTAATCTGTTTTGCATTCTGATTCAGGGAATCGATTGCAGTAACAGTTTCTTCAATCATATTACCCATGATGATAACGTTTTCTGTTGCCTTCTGGGTTTCTTCAGCCTGATTTCCTGCTCCGTCTGCAATTTCTTCTACCGCACGTTCTACCTGTGTCACATGCTCTGCGCTGGCAGCAGCCTTCTCCTGTAAATATACGGAAGAGCTGTTTAATTCATTACTCTGCTCTTTAATGCCGGTAATAATTCCTGTCAATTCATCTTTCAGTTTCTGAATAGCACGTCCAATTACGCCAAGTTCATCTTTACGCTTTAATACTTTTTCATCTAAGTTAATATTCAGCTTACCTTCAGATAACTTTTCAAGTGCATCAGTACCTACACGTAACGCTTTCACCATCATAAGTACAGCAAAAAATACAATGATGCCAACGATAGCCACTACACCGATTACCATCGCTGCAATGATACCAATGATGGTATTGATCTGAGCTTCAGCGTCTGCCTGAGGCATACCTGCAAATACCATACCGATAATAGTACTTCCGTCAGGTGCATATAACGGCATGTAATAAGCAAAATACTCTTTACCAACTACATCAACATGAGTTGCAAAATGTTCCTGTCCGCCGTTTAATACCTTTTCGATGATAGCTGCACCGGCCTGTGTATATAGTACTCTGTTTCCAGAATCATCGATAACTGATGTCATATAACGTGTATCACCAAAGAAAATAGTGATATCGGTATCTGCACTGTTTCTCAAATCATCTGCAATTTCAGTAGATTCTGTGATATTAAATTCGCCTTTGTAAAGAATATCGCCATCAACAAAATATTCTCCCTCATCTACATAGCTTAATGTGTCACTTACGGAATGGGCTGCTGCTCTTAATCCGTTTTCGATACTATCTGTTACAACCGCATTAATTTCGATATTACTTACAATCAAGGTTGCTGCACCTAAGATAATTAACGGTAATATCGCCATCGCTAAAATTTTAGATTGTAATTTCATAGTCATCTCTCCTTCCGATGTTACAAGTCTTGAAAACAGTATATCATATTTCCTATAAAATTGCACTAAAAAAAACCTCAAAATGCACTTTTTTTGTACATTTTGAGGTTTTTATCAAAAAATTAAACCAATTCAAGAACAACCTGCATTGCTCCGTCACCTTTACGCTGGCCAATCTTTACGATTCTTGTATAACCACCGTTACGGCTTGCATACTTTACACCGTATTCATCAAAGATTTTTGCAACCAAATCAATTTCCTTGGTAGCTTTTTTCTTGCCTGCTGCTGCAACCGGAACTTCTGTTACAGGATATAAAACCTTGATCATCTTTCTTCTTGCGTTCATTCGTGAAGGCATATCCTTCTTTACCTGCTTCTTAACAGTTTCATATTTGGTAACCTTCTTACCGTCAACAACTTCTTTTACTCTCTTACCGTCTTTGTCCTTCATAGGAACCTTAGCTTCAACTTCTACTGTTTCAAAGTTATCTTTTTCTTTTACACCAAGTGCGATAAGTCCGTCAACGATTTTCTGAACTTCTTTTGCTCTTGCTTCTGTAGTAACAATCTTACCATTGTAAATAAGGCTTGTTACTAAGCTTCTCAGCATTGCTTTTCTCTGGTCAGATGTTCTGCCTAATTTTCTGTATTTTGCCATGTTGGCTCCTTTCTAAAGGAGATGTACTCCTTTTCTCACCGGGGCATTCCTGCCCTTAATGGTACATCCGGCTACGCTCTTTGGACTTATTTGCCGAATGCAGTTACACGCAATCTGCCACGCAGATTACAGCCATGAGAATGCGCCATGTACTCATCGGGTTTACCATAGCGTCTCACTAAATACTGCACGTCTTTGCTTCAAGCAATTACGCTTCATCACTGGGGTTTAACTGCAATCCCAGTTCTTTTAACTTAGCAAGTACTTCTTCCAATGACTTGCGTCCGAGATTACGAACTTTCATCATATCTTCAGAAGTCTTGTTTGTTAACTCTTCTACTGTGTTGATACCAGCTCTCTTTAAGCAGTTATAGGAACGAACAGATAATTCTAATTCATCAATGCTCATTTCCAATACTTTTTCTTTTTCATCTTCTTCTTTTTCTACCATAACTTCAGCTGTTTTGGCATTTTCGGATAAGTCAATGAAAAGGCTCAAGTGTTCGCTAAGTACTTTTGCAGCTAAGCTAACCGCTTCATCCGGAACCAATGTTCCGTTGGTATATACATCCAGTGTCAGCTTATCAAAGTCTGTGATCTGACCAACACGGGTGTTTTCTACGGTTACATTAACTCTTTCAACAGGTGTATAGATAGAATCTACTGCAATAACACCGATGGGCAAATCATCGCTCTTATTCTTATCAGCACTTACATAACCTCTACCTTTGGTAATTGTAAGTTCCATGTACAGCTTAGTATTCTTACCGCAAAGAGTTGCGATGGTGATATCAGGATTCAAAATTTCAATATCCTGATCTACCTGAATATCGGAAGCCTTTACAACACCTTCACCTTCATACTCAATGTATGCGGTCTTAGGTTCATTTGTATCGCTGTTATTTCTGATTGCAAGACTCTTGATATTCATGATGATTTCAGTCACATCTTCCTTAACGCCTTCAATGGAACTGAACTCATGAAGAACGCCTTCGATTTTCACCTGGCTAACTGCTGCGCCGGGTAAGGATGAAAGCATAATTCTTCTTAATGAATTACCAAGTGTGATGCCGTATCCTCTTTCAAGAGGTTCTACAACAAATTTGCCATACTTCTTGTCATCAGAGATTTCTGCTACCTCAATATTTGGTCTTTCAAAATCAAACACTGCAAATACCCTCCTTTACGAACGATTAATAACGCGCCATGTGAATCTTTGTGTTCCACAAAGCATCTTTCGCTACAGGCTTACGCCTTGCGCTCATGATGTACATTCGCCAAATGCATATGCTATTATGCAAGCATATAGCACATGCGCTTGGCTCATTATTCACATATTATTTGGAATATAATTCGACGATAAGCATTTCGTTTACGGGAACATCAATCATTTCTCTTGTAGGAAGATTCTTTACTGTTCCTTTTAATGCTTCCTGATCTACGTCCATCCATTCAGGCACTAATCTTCCGCCTGTTACTTCAAGGATATCTTTGTATCTCTGTAAAGATTTGGATTTTTCTCTGATTTCGATTACATCCCCTGCCTTAATAAGGTAGGAAGGAATGTTTACCTGCTTGCCGTTTACTAAAACGTGCTTATGTCCTACGATCTGTCTTGCTTCTCTTCTTGTTCTTGCAAAGCCCATTCTGAATACTACACTGTCCAGTCTGGATTCAAGCATAACCATAAGGTTTTCACCGGTCATACCTTTCATTCTGTCAGCTCTTTCATAGTAGTTTCTGAAAGGTTTTTCAAGTACGCCGTAGATAAATTTAGCTTTCTGCTTTTCGCGAAGCTGAAGACCATATTCACTAATCTTCTTACCTGCTCTTGCATTTGTTCTGTTAGATTTCTTGTCATATCCAAGAAATACAGGGTCAAGGTTTAAAGATCTGCATCTTTTTAACACGGGTGTTCTGTTTACTGCCATTTTTATTTCCTCCTGATATTGTTTACAGCGCTTTGGCGCCTTCTTCCAACTTAATAAAATAACTAATAACTAAACGCGACGGCGTTTAGGGGGACGACATCCGTTATGAGGAACGGGTGTTACGTCTCTGATGCTTGTTACTTCAAGACCGCAAGCTGAAAGCGCACGGATTGCTGCTTCACGTCCTGAACCGGGTCCTTTAACAAATACATCTACTGTCTTTAAACCATGTACAAGCGCTGCCTTAGTAGCTGTTTCAGCTGCCATCTGTGCTGCATATGGAGTAGATTTCTTTGAACCTCTAAAGCCCAGACCACCGGCACTTGCCCAGCTTAATGCGTTTCCTTCAGCATCTGTTAATGTAACAATTGTGTTGTTAAAGGAAGACTGGATATGTGCCTGTCCGCGTTCAACGTTTTTCTTGACACGTTTCTTTGTCACTTTTTTTGTAACTTTTTTAGCTGCCATTTAAACTAACCTACTTTCTCATTTCTTTAATCAATTTACGGTAACATTATTTCTTCTTACCAGCAACGGTACGCTTAGGACCTTTTCTGGTTCTTGCGTTTGTTTTGGTCTTCTGACCACGTACAGGAAGTCCTTTTCTGTGACGGATTCCTCTGTAGCATCCGATTTCCTGAAGTCTCTTGATATTGAGAGCTACTTCTCTTCTCAAATCACCTTCAACCATGTAGTCTGCATCAATAACTTCACTGATTCTCTTAACTTCATCGTCAGTAAGTTCTCTGACACGGGTATCAGGATTAACGTTAGCTGCTTCAAGAATCTTGGTAGCACTTACTCTACCAATTCCATAAACATAAGTTAAACCAATTTCTACACGTTTTTCTCTCGGTAAGTCAACACCTGCAATACGAGCCATTTACGTTTCCTCCATTTTCTTTACTGGCATGGAAAAGCTTTTCTTTTCCTGCATTCGTATGCCCTTGCATAAGCAATTTCCCGGCATACCTGATACTAATTGATTGGGGCATTGGTCTATGCCCAACCGGACGTTTCCGATCTTTTTACCCTTACGGGTAATATCAACAAGTAATCACTAAGGCTCCTTGATACGATTTATTATAATAATCAGCACGGTTTCTTTATCAAACCACGCTGCAGCCGCTTCATAATAAATAGACAAGAACCCTTCTGCTTTGTAAGCAGTGGATTATCCCTGTCTCTGTTTGTGTTTCGGATTCTCGCAGATTACTCTGATACGTCCTTTTCTTTTAATGATTTTGCACTTTTCGCAAATCGGTTTTACTGATGATCTAACCTTCATGTTAAACCCTCCTTTCAAAAAAGACCGTTTTACATTATAGCATGTTATATTTACAAATGCAATACCTTTATTCGGATATTACAGTATAAATATCAGAATTTTTACTTATCTCTCCAGATAATTCTTCCCTTCGACAAATCATAAGGAGATAATTCCAATGTTACCTTGTCACCGGGCAGAATACGGATAAAGTTCTGTCTGAGTTTTCCACTGATATGTGCAAGCACTCTGTGTCCGTTTTCCAGTTCTACCTGGAACATGGTGTTAGGGAGTTTTTCTACTACAGTTCCTTCAATTTCGATTACATCTGCTTTAGACATTCGCTACCTCCTGTTTTCTTCTTTCTTTAATTGCGAATTTAATTTCTTCATTATATATAAGCTGCCTATTTTGCAGCTTATGGAAAAGCGTTTGATTAAAACCGCTTTTTACCGGTTGTACATGCTTTTTCTTTTTTTTCTTGGGTTTTTGTATGGGACGTAAAGCTCCGTCCGATAAATAAAAATATTCATCATCTTCATTGATAATGACATACATCTGCCCTTTATCATGACCTGCAAGGGATATTGCAAACATTCCTATCATTTCATTACCTCATTATGCCTTCGGTAGTGTCAATATTTCCGGCTCTCCCTCCGTAATCAGCACTGTATTTTCATAATGTGCCGAAAGGGAACCGTCAGTTGTTACCACTGTCCAGTCATCGTCAAGCCATGCCACATCATAATCACCCATATTAATCATTGGTTCAATGGCAAGTGTCATTCCCGGCTGCAATTTAATTCCCCGGCGCCATTGTTTGAAATTAGGAATTTGTGGTTCCTCATGGAGACTGGTACCGATTCCGTGTCCCACCAAATCTCTGACAATCCCATAACCAAAGCCGGTCACATAAGCATCTATGGCATTTGATATATCATATAAATGATTGCCTGCTTTCGCAAATTTAATCCCTTCAAAAAAGCTCTGTCTGGTAACCTCTATCAGCTTTGCTGCCTCTTTTGAAATAGTCCCTACCGGATAAGTTCTTGCCGCATCTGAATGATATCCTTTATATATCAGTCCTGCATCCAAACTTACAATATCGCCCTCCCGTAGGATTCTTTTCTTGGATGGAATTCCGTGTACCACCTCATCATTAACAGAAACACAAACCGATGCGGGATAACCGTTATAATGTAAGAAGTTCGGAATACAATCATAGCTTCTGATTAACTTCTCACCCAGCTCATCAATCTCCCATGTGGAAATTCCGGGTTTAATAAACTCGCCTAATCTTTCATGTACTTCAGAAAGAATTCTGCAGGATTCTCTCATCAACTCTATTTCTCTTGCAGATTTGATTGATACTGCCATATGTCCCTTGCCTTTCCGCAATTTGCGTCAGCCTGCCTATTAACCTAAAATAGCTGTAATAGCGGCAAATACATCCTTCATATCTACTGTGCCGTCTACTGTCTTAAGCACACCCTTTGCACTATAGAAGTCAATTAAGGGCTGTGTCTGCTTATGATATACGTCGAGACGGTTCTTTACGGTTTCCGGCTTATCATCATCACGAAGAACAAGTTCTTTACCGCAGGTATCACAAATTCCTTCTGTCTTAGGCGGAATATGTTCAATATGATAAGTTGCACCGCAGCTAAGGCATGCACGTCTGCCACCCATTCTTTTAATGATGTTTTCATCAGGAACTTCTACATTAACTGCATAGTCAATCTGATCGCCAAGCTCTGTAAGTGCCTTATCAAGTACTTCTGCCTGAGGAATGGTTCTGGGAAAACCATCAAGTACATAGCCATTCTTGCAATCATCGTTTGCTACTCTGTCAAGAAGAATCTTCACAGTTAACTCGTCGGGAACAAGAAGTCCCTGATCCATATATTTTTTCGCTTCCATTCCGAGTTCAGTGCCGTTCTTAATGTTAGCTCTGAAAATATCTCCTGTAGAGATATGGGGAACGCTGTATTTTTCTGCTATCATTTTTGCCTGAGTACCTTTGCCGGCACCGGGCGCGCCTAACATAATTATTTTCATAATATTTCTCCTGTCTTAAAGTAGTATAGAGGTTACAGAAAGTCTCATGTTTATTAAACACCCGGCTTCCCTGTAACCTCTAAAAGTTCAATGAATATTAATCATTTAAAAAACCTTTGTAATTACGTACCAGCATTTGTGATTCAACCTGTTTGATTGTTTCAAGAATAACACTTACAATAATGATTAAGCTGGTTCCTCCAAAGGATACGGAAGCATTAAACACGCCGTTAAATACAAAAGGTATAACACAAACGAGAATAAGTCCGATTGCTCCGATGAAGATAATGTAATTCAAAATTTTGGTCAGGTACTCGCTGGTTGGCTTACCGGGTCTGATGCCGGGAATAAAGCCGCCCTGCTTTTTCAAATTATCTGCAATTTCAAGCGGATTAAAGCTAAGTGAGGTCTGGAAATATGCAAAAAATACAACAAGTAAAACATATACTACCAAACCGATTGAATATACAGGCTCACTGGGTCTGCACCAATAAGAGGAGTTTAATCCTTTTAAGATATGTCCCCAGATGCCTGTTCCGCTGTAGCTGAAGAAACTACAGATTACAATGGGAAGCTGCATTAAAGATGATGCAAAAATAACAGGAATTACGCCTGCCGTATTCACCTTTAACGGAATGGATGAGGTCTGACCTCCCACCATTTTTCTTCCCTGCATTTTTTTCGCATACTGAACAGGAATCTTACGAACTCCGCTGTTCAGAATAATTACTAAAATTACCATTGCTAAAATAATTGCAACAATAACCACTGCAGCTACTACACCGATTGCAATCGCTTTACCGAATACAAACTGCTCGAAGAGGTTTGTAATATCCTGAGGGATACTGGAAAGAATATTGATTACCAAAACAATGGAAATACCGTTTCCGACACCATGCTCTGTAATTCTCTCACCAATCCACATAAGGAAAGCACTTCCGGCTGTCAGCGCCACAATGACTGTTATTACATTCAGTGCATTATAGTTCTCTAAGAGACCATTACCACCGAATGCAACTGCCATGGCTGTTGATTGCAGCAATGCAAGTCCTACCGTCACATAACGGGTAATGGAAGCAATTTTCTTTCTTCCGTCTTCCCCTTCCTTCTGCATCTCTTCCAGTTTCGGTATTGCTACCGTCAAGAGCTGCATAATAATGGATGATGTGATATAGGGTGAAATATTTAATGCAAAGATGGACATATTAATAAAGGAACCACCTGTAAATGCATTAAAAAAGCTGAACGCATCCCCTGTCTGCTGCGCAAACCAGGCAGAAAAATAATTTCTGTCTACACCCGGCACAGGAAGCTGTGATCCTAAACGGATCACAACTAACATGGCAAATGTAAATAATATCTTATTTCTTAAATCTTTGATTTTAAATGCGTTTTTTAAGGTTTTTAACATTAAATCACCTCAACAGTTCCACCAGCAGCTTCAATTTTTTCCTGGGCAGATGCACTGAATGCATTTGCTTTCACTGTAAGCTTCTTGGTAATTTCTCCGTTTCCGAGGATCTTTACGCCATCTTTAGGATTTCTAACGATTCCTGTTTCGATTAATGCTTCGATATCTACTACAGCACCGTCTTCAAATCGCTCAAGTGCACTTAAATTAATTCCTACGATATCCTTAGAGCTGGGGCAAGTAAAGCCTCTCTTCGGGATACGTCTGTATAAGGGCATCTGACCACCTTCAAAGCCGGGTCTGGGTGCTCCGGAACGAGCCTTCTGACCTTTGTGACCTTTACCGGCTGTCTTACCATTTCCTGAACCGTGTCCACGACCTCTTCTAAAATTATCACTCTTTGTAGAACCTTCTGCGGGTCTTAAATTAGATAATTCCATTGCTGACACCTCCTTATCTTATTAAGCTTCTTCTACTTTAACTAAATGTCTGATCTGCTGAATCTGTCCTCTTGTAGCTGCATTATCAGGTAACAAAATAGACTTGTTCAGCTTTCTAAGTCCCATAGACTGCACAGTTGCTTTATGCTTGGGAACTGCTCCGATAGGAGATTTTACTAATGTAACTTTTAACATTTTCTGCTCTGCCATCTTCCTATTCCCTCCTATGCCATAATTTCTTCTACAGATTTACCACGGTTCTTAGCAACCTCTTCAGGTGTCTTTAAATTGCTTAAACCTTCAATTGTTGCAAGAACTACGTTCTGCTTATTGTTGGAACCAAGTGATTTTGTACGGATATTCTTGATACCTGCAAGTTCACAAACGATACGAGCGGGACCACCTGCGATGATACCTGTACCTTCGGGAGCCTTCTTTAAAAGAACGCTTGCAGAACCGAATTTTCCGATAAAATCATGTGTAACGGAATTGTTTTCATCAAGTGCAATTTTTACGATGTTTTTCATTGCATCTTCTTTTCCCTTGCGGATTGCTTCAGGAATTTCTACAGCCTTGCCAAGTCCTGCGCCTACATGACCGTTACCGTCACCTACTACTACAAGAGCAGTAAATCTCATGTTACGACCACCCTTTACAGTTTTGGTTACACGCTTGATGGCAACAACCTTATCACTTAACTCTAACTGGCTTACATCTATGATTGTATTCTTCATGATCTACTTCTTCCTTTCCTAGAATTTTAAGCCAGCTTCTCTGGCTGCGTCAGCTAATGCTTCGATTTTACCCTGGTATATAAAGCCGCCTCTGTCAAAGACTACGGTATCAATACCTTTTTCGATTGCTCTTTTAGCAATAACTGTTCCAAGGTATGCTGCTGCATCAACGTTATTGGTTTTTTCAAGTTCAGCCTTAACTGCCTTTTCAACAGTAGAAGCTGCAACTAATGTATTTCCAACTGTATCGTCAATAATTTGAGCATACATATGATTATTGCTTCTAAACACAGCTAAACGAGGTCTTTCAGCAGTACCACTGAAACGGTTACGTATTTTCATGTGTTTTTTTACACGGACTTTCTGTCTTGATTCTTTACTAACCATTTTTACACTCTCCTTATCTCTTATTTCTTACCAGTCTTACCAACTTTTCGTCTGATTACTTCATCAGCATACTTGATACCCTTGCCCTTATAAGGTTCAGGTCTTCTCTTGTCTCTGATTTCAGCTGCGAATTGGCCAACTTTTTCTTTATCGATACCTTTTACAATGATGATGTTCTGACCTTCAAGTACTGTTTCAATACCTTCGGGGTCTTGCATCTCAACCGGATGAGAATATCCTAAGGATAAGGTTAAAGTCTTTCCGGATTTTGCTGCTCTGTAACCGACACCGTTTACTTCCAGCTTCTTTTCATAGCCGTTTGTAACACCTACAACCATGTTGTTGATCAGTGTTCTTGTAAGACCATGTAAAGATTTCATTCTCTTTAAGTCGTTAGGTCTGCTTACTACTACTTCAGCACCTTCTACTTTGATTTCCATTTCTGCGGGAAGCACTCTTTCCAGTGTTCCTTTAGGACCTTTTACAGTCACTTTATTATTTTCTGCAACTTCTACAGTAACTCCTGCAGGAATCGCGATTGGCATTCTTCCTATACGTGACATGCCCGTACCTCCTATATAATTTGCTACCTAGGAACTACCATACGTACGCCAGCACTTCGCCGCCTACCTGTAATTCTCTAGCCTTTTTATCAGTTACAACACCCTGGTTTGTAGAAATAATTGCAATTCCTAAACCGCCAAGTACTCTGGGAAGCTCATCCTTGCCTGCGTAAATACGAAGACCGGGCTTGGAGATTCTCTTTAAGCCTGTGATAATCTTCTCATTTCTGTCTGCACCATACTTTAATGTGATGCGGATAGTCTTGAAGTTTCCTTCTTCAACTAAATCATATTTCTTAATGTATCCTTCCTCTACAAGAATATCTGCAATTGCCAGTTTCATTTTAGAAGAGGGAACATCTACTGTATCGTGTTTTGCAGTATTTGCATTACGGATTCTTGTAAGCATATCTGCAATAGGATCGCTCATTGTCATTGTTTCTTTTCCTCCTTAATTAATCTTACCAGCTTGCTTTTCTGACACCGGGAATCTGTCCCTTATATGCCAGTTCACGGAAGCAAATTCTGCAGATTCCGTACTTTCTTAATACAGCATGTGGACGTCCACAAATATTACAACGTGTATATTCTCTTGTAGAGAATTTAGGTTTACGCTGCTGTTTAATCTTCATTGAAGTCTTAGCCATGGATTCTATTTACCTCCTTCTTTACTTTGCGAATGGCATATTGAATAATCTTAATAACTCACGTGCTTCTTCATCTGTCTTAGCTGTGGTAACAAAGATAATATCCATACCTCTTACCTTATCAACCTTATCATATTCGATTTCAGGGAAAATAAGCTGTTCCTTAATACCTAAGGAGTAGTTTCCTCTTCCGTCGAATGCGTTAGGGTTAACACCTCTGAAGTCACGTACACGAGGCAATGCCAGGTTTACAAGACGATCAAGGAATTCATACATCTTTTCGCCACGAAGTGTTGTCTTACATCCGATAGCCATACCTTCTCTGATTTTGAAGTTAGCAACAGATTTTTTAGCTTTGGTAAGTACTGCCTTCTGACCTGTGATTGTTTCCATGTCCTTTACAGCGGATTCAAGGATTTTTGCATTGTCCTTAGCTTCGCCTACGCCCATGTTAATTACAATCTTGTCAAGCTTAGGTACTTCCATGATGTTCTTATATCCGAACTTTTTGATCATAGCATCTACGATCTCATCATTATACAATGTTTTAAGTCTGCTCACGCTTCCAGTTCTCCTTTCCTAGAATTAATCAATTACTTTTTGTCAATTACTTCACCTGTTGACTTTGCATAACGTACTTTCTTATCTCCGTCCATCTTAAAGCCTACTCTTGTAGCCTTTCCGTTGAACATAAGCATTACGTTTGAAATGTCAATAGGAGCTTCTTTTTGAATAATTCCACCATTCTGGTTAGCTGCTGAAGGCTTTGTATGCTTTGTTACAACGCCAACACCTTCAACTAAAACCTTGCCGTTCTTAGCGTCTACAGAAAGTACCTTGCCTTCTTTTCCGTTATCTTTACCGGCGATTACCTTAACGGTATCACCTTTCTTAATCTTTAAAGTTGCCATGCTGTGTTACCTCCTATAATACTTCGGGAGCAAGAGAAACAATTTTCATAAACTGTTTTTCACGAAGCTCTCTTGCTACGGGTCCAAAAATACGGGTTCCTCTGGGAGTCTTGTCATCTTTAATGATAACAGCAGCATTTTCGTCGAATTTAATATAAGATCCGTCTTTACGACGAGCGCCTTTTACAGTACGAACAACGACAGCCTTTACTACGTCACCCTTCTTTACAACGCCGCCAGGTGTTGCATCTTTAACCGTAGCAACAATAATATCGCCGATCTGTGCATATCTTCTGGTAGATCCGCCCATAACTCTGATGCAGAGGATTTCCTTAGCACCTGTGTTATCAGCAACCTTAAGTCTGCTTTCTTGTTGAATCATGCTAATTCTCCTTCCAAACTTCGCCAAACAGGCGAACGTTTTATTATTTTGCTCTTTCTACGATTTCTACAAGTCTCCATCTCTTGTCTTTGGATAAAGGTCTTGTTTCCATTACTTTAACGGTGTCACCAATGCGGCATTCGTTGTTTTCATCATGAGCTTTCAGTTTGTAAGTATCCTTAACGATTTTCTTGTAAAGAGGATGCTTTACATGATTTTCGATAGCAACAACGATTGTCTTATCCATTTTATCACTGACAACTTTACCGATACGTGTTTTTCTCAAATTTCTTTCCACGATTTAAGTCTCCTTTCCTTTCTTGACATTCAGCTTACAACCTTAAGCTTCTTTCTGCTTCATAGTAATAACTGTCTGAATTCTTGCGATATTCTTTCTTACTTCTTTGATTCTTGCTGTATTATCCAGCTGGTTGGTTGCATTCTGGAATCTCAAATTGAAAAGTTCTTTCTTAGCAGCTACTAATTCCTGTGCTAATTCTGCAGCTGATTTTGCTTTTAAATCTTCTACATACTTATTAGTTTTCATTTGATACACCGCCTTCCAAGTCTGCCTTAGAAACGATTTTACACTTACAAGGAAGCTTATGTGTTGCAAGTCTTAAAGCTTCTCTTGCTGTTTCTTCAGCTACTCCTGAGATTTCAAACATTACACGGCCGGGCTTAACAACTGCTACCCAGTATTCCAGTGTACCTTTACCGGAACCCATACGTGTTTCTGCTGGTTTTGCTGTTACTGGTTTATCAGGGAAAATCTTAATCCAAACCTTACCACCACGCTTGATATGACGAGTCATAGCAATACGGGCTGCTTCGATCTGGTTAGATCTGATCCAACAAGGTTCTGTTGCAACAATACCGAATTCACCGTAAGTAATTGTGTTACCACGACTTGCTTTACCTCTCATGGTGCCACGGAACTGTTTACGACGTTTCACTCTTTTAGGCATTAACATTATTTATCGCTCCCTTCCTTTTCATCATTCTTCTTAGCAGGAAGTACTTCACCCTTGTAAATCCATACTTTAACGCCTACCTTACCGTAGGTTGTGTCTGCTTCTGCAAATCCGTAATCGATATCAGCACGAAGTGTCTGAAGCGGAATAGTACCTTCGCTGTAGAACTCTGTACGAGCCATATCTGCACCGCCGAGACGTCCTGAACAGGAAGTCTTAATACCAAGAGCTCCTGACTTCATTGTTCTGCCCATGCAGGACTTCATTGCACGTCTGAAGGATACACGGTTTTCAAGCTGCTGTGCAATATTTTCTGCAACAAGCTGTGCGTCCTTATCGGGTCTCTTGATTTCTTTGATATCTACTAATACTTTCTTTCCTGTCATCTTGGAAAGTTCTTTCTTGGTTACTTCGATTTCTGCACCGCCCTTACCGATAACAACACCGGGCTTAGCTGTGTAGATGATAACCTTTACTCTGTCGGAAGCTCTTTCGATTTCAATTTTGGAAATTCCGGCACTGTATAATTTCTTCTTAAGGTATTTTCTGATGTCGTAGTCTTCTACGAGGAACTCAGAAAACTCTGCATCTGCATACCATTTAGAATCCCAATCCTTAATAACACCGACTCTGAGGCCGTGAGGATTAACTTTCTGTCCCATTATTTTTCCTCCTATCTTTCATCAAGCACAACTGTGATGTGGCTCATTCTCTTTTCGATTCTGTAAGCTCTACCCTGTGCTCTCGGTCTAACTCTCTTCATTGTAGGTCCTTTGTTTGCATAACATTCTGCAACATAAAGGTTTTCAGCATTCATACCGTTGTTATTTTCAGCGTTTGCGATAGCAGACTGAAGTAACTTCTTAATGATGCTGGAAGCATATCTGGGATTGTACTCTAAAATTGCCAAGGCAGTTGCTACATCTTTGCCTCTGATGGCATCTAATACGAAACATGCTTTCTGAACAGACACTCTTGCGTAAGATAACTTAGCTGAAGGTCTTGTGTCTTTCTGCGCATTTCTCTCTCTTTTAATTTGGGATCTATGTCCTTTTGCCATTGCTAAAACCTCCTTATCTTACTTTAGACTTCTTTTCGTCTTTGCCGTGTCCTCTATAAGTTCTGGTTGCAACAAATTCACCTAACTTATGTCCAACCATATCTTCTGTAACATATACAGGCACATGCTTTCTTCCGTCGTGTACTGCAAATGTATGTCCCACAAAAGAGGGGAAGATTGTAGAACGACGGGACCAGGTCTTAATTACCTGCTTTTGTCCTGCTGCATTCATTGCATCTACTTTTTTCAGTAAACTTGCATCTGCAAAGGGTCCTTTTTTCAGTGATCTAGCCATTTTCTTCTCTCCTCCTTAATTATTTGATGGCCTTGCCGTCTCTTCTTCTTACGATTAACTTGTTAGAAGCTTTTTTCTTCTTACGAGTCTTAAGACCAAGAGCGGGCTTGCCCCAAGGTGTACAAGGGCCGGGACGTCCGATACCTGTCTTACCTTCACCACCACCGTGAGGATGGTCGTTAGGGTTCATTACGGAACCACGAACTGTAGGACGGATACCCATATGACGCTTACGTCCTGCCTTACCGATATTGATCAGGCTGTGATCTGCGTTACCTACAACACCTACGGTTGCTCTACAAATGATAGGCACCATTCTCATTTCGCCTGAAGGAAGACGAAGTGTTGCATATTTTCCTTCTTTCGCCATTAACTGTGCGCTGTTACCTGCAGAACGAACCATCTGTCCGCCCTTACCGGGATATAATTCTACGTTGTGTACCTGTGTACCAACAGGGATGTTAGCTAAAGGTAAGCAGTTACCGATTCTTACTTCTGCTTCAGGTCCGTTCATAACCTTCATGCCATCCTTTAATCCTTCGGGAGCAAGGATGTATGCCTTTTCGCCGTCTGCGTAACAGATTAATGCGATGTTTGCTGTTCTGTTAGGATCGTATTCGATACCGATTACTGTTGCAGGAATACCATCCTTAGCATTTCTCTTGAAATCTACAAGTCTGTATTTTCTTCTGGAACCGCCTCCGCGGTGTCTTACAGTGATTTTACCCTGATTGTTACGACCAGCGTTCTTATCCAAGGAAACACAAAGGGACTTTTCAGGGGTCTTCTTTGTGATTTCGGAGAAGTCAGAACCGGTCATATTTCTTCTTGAAGGTGTATATGGGTTGTATGTCTTAATTCCCATGACTTTTTCTCCTTTCGAGTTCTACATTTATTATCGCACTTATGTGTGCATACTGTTATTTCTTAGAGACCAGCGAAGATTTCGATATCCTTGCTGTCTGCTGTTAACCATACGATTGCCTTCTTGGTCTTAGCGGTCTTTCCGTAAACCAAACCACGTCTCTTATTCTTGCCTTCGCAGTTCATGGTGTTAACCTTTGCAACCTTTGTTCCTTCGAACATCTTTTCAACAGCTTCTTTAATCATAGTCTTATTTGCTTCGGGATGAACCAAAAAAGTATATTTCTTTTCACCCATTCCGGCCATACTCTTTTCGGTGATAACCGGTTTGAGGATTACGTCATAATACTGAATTGCTGCCATTATGCATACACCTCCTCAATCTTAGCCACTGCATCCTTGGTAAGAACCAGTGTGTCGCCCTTTAAAATGTCATATACATTAATTGTGTTGGTTAATGCTGTCTTGATAGTGGGAAGATTTCTTGCAGACATTACAACCTTCTCATCGTTTTCAGCAAGTACTACAAGTGCCTTGCTAACCTTTAAGTTGTCCATAACTGCCTTGAAATTCTTTGTCTTGATTTCGTCAAACTTCAGTTCATCAACTACGATGAGCTTTCCGTCTGCTACTCTGCTGGAAAGAGCGGACTTAAGTGCTGCTCTCTTTTCCTTCTTGTTTAACTTGAAAGAGTAATCTCTCGGTACGGGAGCGAATACAACGCCGCCTCCTGTCCACTGGGGAGCTCTTGTTGAACCCTGTCTTGCATGACCGGTTCCTTTCTGTCTCCAAGGTTTTCTTCCGCCACCGGAAACTTCGGAACGAGTTTTTGCCTTCTGTGTTCCCTGACGATTGTTTGCAAGCTGCTGTACAACTGCCATGTGTACAAGGTGTTCGTTTACTTCTACACCAAATACCGCATCGTTTAATTCGATTGTACCAACTTCTTTGCCTTCCATATTATAAACAGATACGTTTGCCATCTGAATGGTCCTCCTTTCATTGTTTAGACTGACTATTTAGCAGCCTTTACAGTTTCTTTGATTGTCACTAAGGCTTTCTTAGGTCCGGGTACTGCACCCTTTACAAGAAGTAAGTTGTTTTCTGCATCAACTCTTACTACTTCAAGGTTCTGTACTGTAACCTTTACACAACCCATGTGACCGGGCATTCCTTTGCCTTTGAATACACGGCTCGGTGAAGAGCATGCACCGTTGGAACCCTGATGACGATGGAATTTGGAACCATGTGCCATGGGACCTCTGTGCTGTCCGTGTCTCTTGATTGCGCCCTGGAATCCTTTACCTTTGGAAATTGCAGATGCGTCAACCTTATCGCCGGCTTCAAACATATCAGCTTTAATCTCACTTCCAAGTGCGTATTCTTCAGCGTTTTCAAACTTGAATTCTCTTACGAATCTCTTGCAGGAAACACCGGCTTTGTCGAAGTGTCCCTTCTGAGCTTTGTTAACGCCGTGTCTGTGGATTACTTCTTTTTTGCCGCTCTTGTCTTTGTTAACGATTCTTTCCTTCTTGTCAACAAAACCAACCTGTACGGCACTGTAACCGTCATTTTCAACTGTCTTAACCTGTGTTACTACGCAGGGACCAGCCTGAAGTACAGTTACGGGAACTAAAGTTCCGTCTTCGTTGAAGATTTGAGTCATTCCGACTTTGGTAGCTAAAATAGCTTTTTTCATGTTTCTTTACCTCCATTAAATTCTACAGCGGGCCTCGATTGGGCCATTCTAGTGTAGGTGGTTAGTTACTTTCGAAGAACTTCTTATTTGTTCTTCATTTTAATATCAATGTATACACCTGCGGGCATTTCCAATCTCTGCAGAGCATCTACAGTCTTGGGTGTAGGTGTAATGATATCGATCAGTCTTTTGTGAGTTCTCTGTTCGAACTGCTCTCTGGAATCTTTGTACTTGTGAACCGCTCTTAAGATAGTAACAACTTCCTTCTTAGTAGGAAGGGGTACCGGTCCGCTTACCTGTGATCCGTTCTTCTTAACTGTTTCGATGATTTTCTTGGCAGATGCATCTACTAATTGATGATCATAAGCCTTGAGTGTGATTCTCATTACTTGACTTGCCATAAAAAAAGTCGCCTCCTTTTCGCACTTTTAAAATTTCTTAAGTACGACAAGCGGTGACTGTACACTCTTCCGTGTGTGTCCTGCCTTCTCACACAAAAATTGCGAATTTCTTCGCACTTGTTTCCGAAAAACATTCTTAACACACGTGTTTCTGCATGTTGCAGACATATGTTTGTACAGTGACTTGCCGTCAGGTTCTTAGGTTCGGCTGCCCAGCCTTACCTCTTGACATTCGCTCCACGGAAAACCTGCAGTATCTTTCGACCCTGCAGCAACCTCACGCTTCACAGCTATCATGCCACAGCAATTAGTAGTATACATGATGTTTTTCATTCATGCAAGAGGTTTTTTGAAAAATTTTCATAAAATTTTGTATTAATTTTTGTACAATATATACATCTGCAATCCTATTCATTTTTTCATAATAGATATGGTAGTAAGTGCTCTTTCCGCCACAAAATATGGTTTCTATCCCTTAATGCTCAATTACATTAGGTAAAACTTCATCCAAGTCCATATAGTAATGCTTGTAATTCTCTCCGTCTACATATACTTTTACCATATTATCCTTTAATATAGTACTGGGATCATAAAGGATATTTCTGCTTTTGAAAATATGTACATTACCATAGCCATCCCGATAGGCACATTTTACAATGTAAGGACGTCTGTTATTCACACGCACATTATAGTTCCGGGTAATTTCCGATACCTCTGCCATTACATAATTTCCTTCCCTCAGTAATCTGTTGCAACGTTTCTTCTTATTAATAAATGCAATTACAAAAGGAAGACCCACTAATAAGAATAACGCACCGACTCCTCCGAAAATGTACAGAAAAAGAATTGCGCCCTCAAAACGGTTCCCCAATGATAAATAGATTGTAATTCCCGCTGCCAAAAAAGCAACTCCCATTAAAGTAAATGTAATCCCTACTATAGCCGATGCACCTAATCCCACTTTCGCCTTTTTCGTTTCCATAATCATACCTCCCGCTTCACAAACATCACGATTTCTTCTTATTTATATTAAGTAACACAATAGAACAAAGCACCAGACAAATTCCTGTTATATTCCAAACATTCAGTTTTTCCTTATAGATGAACACCCCGACCAGGGTTGCTACCACCGGCTCAATGGATGCAATCACGGATGCCGTACCGTTCTCCATCCCGTTAAGACCTTTGGTATAGAAAAGATATGGAAATAACGTTACCAACAGCACCAAAAATATTGTCTTGCCTAAAAGTATACCACTTTGGCCTATTACCGTAAACACCCCGCCGGCATCTACAAAGAAAAAGGTTGCTGCCGCACTGAACAAAAAAGTATAAAAGGAAATGGTTACCGAGCTGTATCCCCTCATCAGCGCATATCTGCTGAAAATGCTGTATAGCGCATAGCCAAAACCGGCGCCCAAGCCATAAAGAATTCCGGTAGGTGAAAGTACTCCTGCGCCGCCTACAATCCCTGAAACGAAGGCACATCCCAAAAAGGCCAGAACAAGCGCTACCAATTTCTTTACCGATAGTTTTTCTTTAAATAGGAAGGCACTCATCAGCATAACAAAGGCAGGTGCTGTATAAAGCAAGACTGCTGCCACGGAAAGAGAGGTCAAGGTCATGGTTTTAAAATAGCAAAAATTAAAAAATGCCACACTGCATGCTCCTGTTCCTACAAAGCACCAGATATCCTTAAGCTTTATCCTGAGGGCTTTTCTGTCTATCGCAAGAAGTCCCGAAAGCATCACCACAAAGGTAACAAAGCCTCTGACAAAGCAAATCTCCATAGAGCCTAAGCCTTCTGCATTTAAGGTTCTTACCAACACCCCCATAAATCCCCATAGACTCCCTGCTAGGAGCACATAAAATGCTGACAGCTTTTTTCCCGACATCTGACGTTCCTCCTTTGTTTCTTCCTATTAAATATAGCTGACTCTTCCCTTGTCGTCAACAGAATGTATTTGACACTCTCCCTAAGGGAACGTATAATTTAACAGAAATCATTTTTACAACGGAGGAATCATTATGCCTAAAGTAACACCCTTTAAAAGCGTACGTCCGGCTCCTGCACTGGTAAGCCGCATCGCTGCTCTTCCTTATGATGTATATAACCGTAAGGAAGCTTTAGAAATTGTAAAAAAAGAACCCTTGTCTTTCCTTGCTATTGACAGAGCGGAAACCCAGTTTCCCGATGATGTCAGCACCTATGACGACCGCGTTTATGCCAAAGCAAAGGAAATGCTGGATGCTGGCATCGCACAGGGCAACTATGTAATAGAAGAAACAGAATGCTACTATATTTATGAGCTGATTATGGATGGCCGTTCCCAGACCGGTATCGTTGCCTGCTCCGATATCGACGACTATCAGAATCAAATTATCAAAAAGCATGAAAATACAAGAGAGGAAAAAGAAATAGACCGTATCCGCCACGTCGATACTACAGAAGCTCATACCGGTCCCATTTTCCTTGCTTACCGCTCCGTTTCCGCCATCAACGAAATCGTAGAAGCAGAGAAGACAAAAGCACCTCTTTATGACTTTGTAGCTGATGACGGTATTGCACACAGAGCATGGTGCATCTCAGATGAGGAAACCATCAAGCAGTTAAAAGCATTATTCGAAGAAGTTCCCTGCACCTACATTGCAGACGGGCATCACAGATGCGCTTCCGCCGTTAAAGTTGGCTTAAAACGTCGCGAAGCAAACCCCGCTTATACAGGTGATGAAGAATTTAACCGTTTCCTTTCCGTACTGTTTCCGGATGATCAGCTAGCTATTCTTCCTTATAACAGAGTCGTAAAAGATTTAAAAGGACTTTCCAAGGAAGATTTCCTTGCAACCGTAGAAAAAGCAGGTTTTACCGTTACATTAGAAAAGGCTCCCGTTTCTCCGAAAGAAAAAGGAACCTTTGGTATGTATCTGGATGGTAATTGGTACCTGTTAACAGCAGATAAATCGCTTATGTCAGACGACCCGGTAGAAGGTCTTGACGTTTCCGTTTTACAGAATGCGCTTCTTAGACCCATTCTCGGAATCGAAGATCCCAGAACCGATAACCGTATCGACTTTGTCGGCGGTATCAGAGGACTTGCAGAGCTGGAAAAGCGTGTCCGCGAGGATATGACCGTGGCATTTTCCATGTATCCTACATCTATTACCGAGCTTCTCAGTGTAGCGGATGCAGGGCTCTTAATGCCTCCTAAATCTACCTGGTTTGAACCCAAGCTTCGTAGCGGCTTATTTATTCACAGCCTTAAATAGGGTTCCTATCTGTTCTCCATTGATAATCCGGGTAACGTTATGCACATCGTCACCATTGGCGATTACCATATCAACACCCGCATCATTTGCAATTTTAGCTGCGGCGACTTTGGTCGTCATGCCACCGGTTCCGAAGGTTGATTCGGCGCCCTTGGCCATGGCCTCTAAGTCGCCGTCTATATTTTCTACATAATCAATAAATTTCGCGTCCTTATTATTTCTCGGGTCGTCCGTATAAAGACCGTCAATATCGGAAAGCAGAATAAGAAGGTCTGCCTGAACCAGCTCTGCTACGTTGGCAGAAAGGGTATCATTGTCTCCGAAAATTTCATCTCCAATCTGATCCGTAGAAATCGGGTCATTTTCATTAACAATAGGAATCACACCCATACCAAGAAGTTCCTGGAATGTATTCTCTGCGTTGGTACGGCTGATATCATTAATCATAATTCTCTTGGTAATCAAAATCTGTGCAATAGTCTGGTTATATTCTGCAAACAGCTTCTGATAAATCATCATCAGTCTTGCCTGTCCTACAGCCGCACAGGCCTGCTTTATGGATAAGGTCTTGGGCTTTCCCTGAATTCCCAGTGCCTTTCTTCCTGCACCAACAGCACCGGAAGATACAATAATAATCTCTTTGTTCTGGTTGTGTAAGTCGGTCAGTACCCGCACAAACTTTTCCAGCTTATCCAGATTCAAATTGCCCGTTTCCGTATGGGTAATGGTAGAAGTACCGATTTTTACAACAATTCTTTTTTTATCCTTTAAAAATGATCTGTCCACGTCTTTTCCCTTTAACCTTTGTATTTTGTTCCTATATACTTTATTGATACTAGCAAAATTTCTGATAAAAAGCAAGCTTCCCGACATGTACTAAGGCAAATTCATATATTCCGGGAAAAGCTCCTCAAAAACCTTCTCCCGGGCCAATTCCACATGTACTATCTTTTCTGATAAAAGTACCATTTCATTTACGATCTCTTCTGATAAAAGTGCCATGGCTGCCCCAAGGCCTGCTCCGTTTCCGATGGGTATGATTTTCTCTGTACCCACCTGTGGCAAAAGACCAATTGCCACTGCACTTTCAGGCCGGATATAATTACCAAAAGCGCCTGCCAGATATATGCTATCAATTTCCTCTACGGTCAGCTTCTCCTTTTGCAAAAGTGTTTCTATTCCTGCCCGGATAGCGCCTTTGGCAAGCTGCAATTGCCTAATATCTCTACCGGTCAGATAAACAGGATCTGCTCCGTCTTTCAAAACAAAACGGTTCTCACCCTCTACCGTTTGCAATCGTTTACAAAGTCTGACGCCGGCACCGTCCTTTGCTGCTTCTCTTTCTGTTTTCAGATAGCCGTCAGCACTAAGAAGCTTCTCCTTATAAAGAAGTGCCATCGCATCGAGTAAACCGGAACCACAGATTCCTTTCGGTAGGGTATCTCCTATGACTTCTAAAAAAATATCCTCTCCCGGAAAGCTTCCGGCAAGTCTGATGCCGTCAATTGCACCGGCAGATGCGCTCATACCGCATTGCACCGCAGCTCCCTCTAAAGCAGGTCCTGCGGCAGTAGAGCATGTATAGACGCCGTTTTTGCCAATAAAAAGAATTTCCCCGTTAGTCCCGATATCTACAATCAGACTGTTTTCCCCGGCTCCCATCTTTTTCACATAAGTATATACCGCAAGGGCATCTGCTCCCACATAACCTTCTATTGCAGGTAATATGGTCACTTTTGCAGACTCTAATACTTGTAGGCCCATATCTCTGCCTTGTTTTACCACACAGCCTGTATAGCCTTTCTTGAACGGGGCTTTGGCAAGCCCGGAAACAGAAACGCCCAAAGCAAGCCGGCACATAGCGGTATTGCCAACGACTATGGCATGGCTTACCGGCTCCTGCACCTGATATTCCTGCAATAGTTTCTCAGCCAGCATATCCATGCACTCTGTAATCATCCCCTGCAATTCCCGGGTGTGTTCTGTTTCATTTTCCATGCAATAAGCAATTCTGCTTACCACATCATTTCCTTTGCATCTTTGGGGATTTGCACTGCTCAATGCTCCCATACATTCTCCCGTGTTCAAATTCCACAAAGATGCTGCAACGGTAGTGGTACCCACATCAAAGGCAATTCCTACCGCCTTCTTAGGTCTTTCTGTTATCTTAATTGCCAGGTTGCCGGCAATTTCTTTATCTGTATGCAATTTTTGTCTAAGAAACAAACGACAGCCGTCGCAGCTCTGCTTTTGACATCCGCCACATCTTTTATTTTTCATTTCCTGCACATCCTTATCTTCATCGATTATAAGCATACCACAATTTTCTTGCTTTTTTAACATTTTTTCACTATTATCTATAGTAGTACAGAAACAAATCGCTGAAAGGACACTTATTATGTGGATTGCAGACCAATGGAAAGACTATGAGGTAATCGATACTTCACAGGGAGAAAAGTTAGAACGCTGGGGAAAGTACTTACTGGTACGTCCGGACCCCCAGGTTATTTGGAATACACCAAAAAAGCACCCGGGCTGGCATAAAATGAACGGCCATTATCACCGCAGCTCCAAAGGCGGCGGCGAATGGGAGTTTTTTGACCTGCCACAGGAATGGTCAATCCGATATAAGGATTTGACTTTTAACTTAAAACCCTTCAGCTTTAAGCATACCGGTCTTTTCCCTGAACAGGCAACAAACTGGGATTGGTTTTCAGATATCATCCAAAAAGCAAACCGTCCCGTAAAAGTACTAAATCTTTTTGCCTATACCGGCGGTGCCACCTTATCCGCCGCCAAAGCAGGTGCGGCAGTTACCCATGTGGATGCTTCTAAGGGAATGGTTAACTGGGCCAAAGAGAATGCTGCTTCCTCCGGATTATCCGAAGCCCCTATCCGTTGGCTTGTGGATGACTGTGTGAAATTCGTTGAAAGAGAAATCCGCCGGGGAAATACCTACGACGGAATTATCATGGACCCACCCTCCTATGGCAGGGGACCTAAAGGTGAAATTTGGAAAATCGAAGAAAGTATTTATCCCTTCATTGAACTTACTACCAAGCTCCTTTCCGATGACGCACTGTTTTTCCTGATCAATTCCTATACTACAGGATTACAGCCTGCTGTACTTTCCTACATGATTAATACAACCGTAGTGAAAAAGCTGGGCGGATATGTAGAAGCCTCCGAAATCGGACTTCCGGTTTCCTCAAACGGACTCATTCTTCCCTGCGGTGCTTCCGGACGTTGGATGAGAAAATAAAACTATCCTGCCGCTTTCGGGATTTTTTGAACCCGTCCTTTTCATATGCCTATTAACTGCCCGTCGTGAAAACTTAAAGCCGCACGCAGAAAGTAGGATATACACGCCTTTTGAAACTTTTTGTAAAAAATCAATCAGCACACTTTAAAAGATGTACAGGCCATTTCAACTGTCCGAAGCGGAGCAAGTTTTGAAATGGCCTGTTACTATCATCTTTAAAGTGTGCTGATTAGATTTTTCTAAAAGTTTCATAGGCTGATATCCTATTTCTGCGACGGCTTTTCGAACAGTCACTTCCGGGCAGCGCATTTATGAAAAGGACGTTTCTAAAAAATCCGACGAAAGCCCGTATAATGACTTTATCAAGAAAATATTTCTCCCGAAAGCGGCAAGGTGGTTTTCTTAATATCCCCGTAAGGAGCGCAGGGAAGATATCAGACTCCTTATCCATCCGTTATAAAGAGGAATCCTCTCGGCCAAGGTGTTTTCCTTCATATAAACATAAGGAACTCTGTCCGGGAAATATATGCACATTCTGATTACATAAAAAACAAGCATTCCTAAAACCAGCAAAATAAACACCGGCGTAAATCCGCGGATTCTGCTTCCTTTGATATAGCGGAAAAATCCGCAATACAGTAAAAACGCGATAATAAAGTACGCCATAGGCTGAATATATAAGGCTCTGGAAAATTCACCCCTAATGATGAAAAGAAAGGCTCTGGTCAGTCCGCATCCTGCGCAGGGAATTCCCGTAGTTTGCAAAAGCGGGCAAAATGCTGCTTTTATCAAATGTACAAATACATAGTAAACAGCAAATACCACTGCTGTCCAACCGTATTCTCTTACATCTGCGAATATTCTGTTACTGATTTCTTTGCATTTCTTTTTCACACGCTTTTCCTCGATTCTGTTTCTATTTTAAATCATCTTCCGGCGAAAATCCACCTTTCCCCATACAAATACGGAATTGTTCAAAAGAATCTGTGGAAATTTTTCCAAAAATGTGTATAATCAATAATAGTATCATTTTAAAAGGAGTTTTGATTATGTCCAAAATTATTTTAACCGGTGACAGACCTACCGGACGTCTTCATGTAGGCCACTATGTAGGCTCATTAAGAAGAAGGGTAGAACTGCAGAATTCCGGTATGTTCGATAAAATTTATATTATGATTGCTGATGCACAGGCTTTGACTGACAACGCAGAAAATCCGGAAAAGGTTCGTCAGAACATCGTAGAGGTTGCTCTTGACTACTTATCCTGCGGACTGGACCCTGCCAAATCCACCCTGTTCATCCAGTCTCAGCTTCCTGAGCTTTGTGAATTATCTTTTTACTACATGAATTTGGTTACCGTGTCCAGATTGCAGAGAAACCCTACCGTAAAGTCAGAAATCCAGATGCGTAATTTTGAAGCAAGCATCCCGGTTGGTTTCTTTACATATCCCATCAGTCAAGCTGCTGACATTACTGCTTTCAAGGCTACTACCGTTCCCGTTGGGGAAGACCAGCTTCCTATGATTGAGCAAACCAAGGAAATTGTCCGCAAGTTCAATTCCGTATATGGTGACACTTTGGTAGAGCCGGAGGTGCTCCTGCCGGATAACAAGGCATGTCTTCGTCTCCCCGGTATTGACGGAAAGGCTAAAATGAGTAAGTCCTTAAATAACTGTATTTACTTATCCGATACGGAAGAAGATGTACGTAAGAAGGTTATGTCCATGTTTACGGACCCTAACCACTTACAGGTATCCGATCCCGGCCGTGTAGAAGGTAATCCCGTATTTATTTATCTGGATGCTTTCTGCAAAGACGATATGTTTGCAGATTATCTTCCTGATTATGCAAATCTGGATGAATTGAAAGCTCACTACACCAGAGGCGGTTTAGGCGATGTAAAGGTTAAGAAATTCCTTAACAACGTATTACAGGAAGAGCTGGCACCGATTCGTGCACGCAGAAAAGAATGGGAAAAACAGATTCCGGCTGTTTATGACATCCTTAAAGAAGGAAGCCGTATTGCCAGGGAAGCTGCCTCCCAGACATTGGATGATGTAAAGAAATCCATGAAAATTAATTATTTTGATGACAATGCCTTAATTACAGAGCAGGCTGAAAAATATCAGAACTCATAAAAAATGTCCCGGATGCTTTTCCGGGACACTTTTCTTTCTGTCGCTCATCATTCTTTTATGAAAAGGTGGTATGATTTCCTTCCGCCATTTTGCGCAATTTCCACAAGCTCACTCCAAACAGCGCACCGAAAACCACATAATATCCTATATAAGAACCCAGTGTATTTCTGGGAGTCGCCTCGCTTAAACTTGTTGTGTAATATAATGTCACCTTATCCCCGTCTACTATGGGGTCATGTCCTGCCAGATTATACAGGTATTGTTGGCCGTTTTCATCATAATACTCTGCATACACTCTTCCGCCCTCTTCTTTATAGTCTGCTACAATACTTGCTCCCCATTGTACTGCACCCAATTCTTCCATATGTCCGAATAAGGTACCTATTAAAGTCACAAAGGATACCACCATTACAACTACCCAAAGTGTATTTAACATTCTTCTTCCTGTTGAAAGTCCGCCCTGTTGCTGACTTTGTTTCAATTTTGCCATGTCATTTCTCCTTCATTAATCTAATCACAAAAAGTGTGCTGATATAGCCGTTGCCCGCTTTTTCCAGAAAAAGGGCGCCGCCGTGAAGCTCCACTATTTTTGCTGCTACCGCAAGTCCCAAGCCGGAGCCTTGCCTGTTATGTCTGGAATCATCCCCAACAGTAAATGGGTCAAATAGCTGCTCCTTAATCTCCTCAGGTATCCCTACACCATTGTCTCCCACTTCTATCTGAATGGTTCTTTCCGTTTGTTGCAACGTTATATATATAGTAGTCCCTTTTGGATTATGTTTCAAGGCATTTGCCAGAATATTGTCCAAAACCCTTCCGAATTGCACTTCATCAAAACTGTGTAAAATCTGTTCCTCAGGTATTTCTACCTCAAGCCGGAACTCAGCCAGCTCTATCTCATCATATCTGCCTGCCAGATAGGTGCGCAAAAATTCTGCAAAATCCTGTTTCTTTTTTACCAATGCAAATTCCGGATGCTCCAGCTTGCTGTAATCATAAAAAGTATTAATCTGACGGGTAAGATTGTCTGCTTTCTGTATAATTGTTCCCAAATACTGCTTCTGAGTTTCCGGATCTCCCAATCCGTCAAATACTGCTTTCGCATACCCTGCTATTACGGTTATGGGTGTTTTTAAATCATGGGAAATATCCGCCATCATTCTTTGCTTTTCCATAATCAGCCGTTCCTTGGCCTCTTCGCTTTCCCGAAGCTGTCTTGCCATTTTATTAAAACTGGAAAAAATTGTCTCAAATTCCTTGGGACCCCGATAAGATAATTCCGTCTCCCGTTCTCCTTCCGCAAAGTTAAGAATCCCTTCATTCAAAAGGTCCAAAGGTTCTTTTACCTTGCGATGAATATAAACTGTAAAGCCTATCGTAATGATTACATACACTGCTATATAGAGCGGAATAAAAATCCGCCAGAGTGATAATAACTGTCTGTACCTTTGCCTGTCCATACCCTTTATATGCATCAGCAAAGTATACTTTTCTCCGTCATTTCCGGTGTATTCATATTTACAGATTTCATAGCCGGTCCGATCCTTCCCTGTCAGATAATCCAGTTCCATTTTGGAAAACTGCCGAACATTCGTATCTGCGGTTGTGCTAATTACCTGATACTTTTCATTTAGAATCATATAAGATACGTTATCTTCATAACCGGTATCCCACTCATGCCTTTTACAGGTTATCAGTATCTGCTTTTCATTGTCCTTGGTGCTATATTCTGTAGCCTCATATGTCAGTGGCGTACCATAAGCAGGAATATAAGAAATCTCTTTAGGTGTATAAGTTCTTTGTTCTTCTGCGTCAGAATAAATAAGCTGCTGCTCTTTATCCAGAATTTCAAAATAACCTGAAGTTCCCAAAAGCTTTTCCATACTCAGTTTTTCAAACTCTCCTGACAACAACAGGTTCTGCCCGCCAAGGGCCCCATTTCTGCGAGGCGGCTGCAAAATCCGACGTTCTGCCCACCCTTCCGCAAAGTAAAGTATCAGCATAAGAATAGCCATTACCAGTGTAAATACCACATAGTTTTTTATTAGAAGCACATATAAACTTTTATCTTTCGTCTGATATCTTTTCAATTTTATATCCTATTCCCCTGATATTCTTAATGTATTTCGGTTCTCTGGGATTATCTTCTATTTTATCCCGCAGATTGGAAATATGCACCATCAACGTATTGTCATCGTTAACATAGCATTCTCCGTTCACCTCCTGATAAATCTGTTGCTTGGTAAACACTTTACCGGGAGACTTCATGAATAGGGAAAGCATCTTATATTCCGTAGGTGTAATCACTATCTGTTCACCATTCTTTGTCAGGGTTACGGAATCTTCGTCCAGTACCAGCTCTCCTACCTTCCAAATGCTTCCCGGCTTCTCCTCATCCTCCTGTCTGCTGCCCAAACTGTAATACCTTCTGATGTTTGATTTCACCCTGGCTACCAGCTCTAACGGATTAAAAGGCTTTGTCATATAATCATCCGCCCCTAAATCCAGCCCCAGAATTTTATCGCTATCCAAATTTTTGGCAGACAAAATCAAAAGAGGAATATTACTTTGCTCCCGCACTTTTTTGACTAAGTCATATCCGTTCATCTTTGGCAACATAATATCCACTACCGCCAGATTTATTTTTTCTTTCTGCGTCAGTTCGTATCCTGCCGCTCCGTCCCCGGCCCACATCACTTCATAGCCTTCATTTTCCAAGTATAAGCGGATAACCTCAGCAATGTCTTTATCATCTTCTACTACTAAAATCCTGTATTTCATTTTTGCCTCCTGTATAGAATTCTATTTTACTATTCTTTATAGGGAATCTCAAGTACACCTTTTCATACATTTTTGCTTATTTTGATTGACGTCCACCCCTATTTTGCGGTATTCTGTTCTTACTCTCCCCTTTTTTTCGGGCAGAAGGATTACAGAAAGGATTTTTATCTTATGAAAGCAAAAAAAATGACAAAAGTACTGATTGCAGCAGGACTTGCCCTTTTCCTATGTGCAGGTGCCGTATTTACTTATCCCGGTGGTACTGCTTTTGCTACAGAACCCCAGCCGGAACAACAGGTACGCAGCGTATATACTAATGAACTGATTCCTGCTTCCCAGGCTGCCCAGCGTCCTATTGCGGTTATGATGCCTACGGACAAGGCGGCTCAGCCCTCCTACGGAATCGGCAATGCCAAGATTTTATATGAGATTATGGAAGAAGGAAATATTTCCAGACAGCTGGCAGTCATCGATAACTGGCAGGGATTGGAGCGTATCGGTAACATCCGGAGCTGCCGTGATTATTACATAACTATTGCCACAGAATGGGATCCTATTCTGGTTCACTTCGGCGGCGTATATTATATGCAGGAACGCATCACTGCTCCTGATATTAACAACTTATCCGGCACCTATGAATACGGTACAGGCGGTGACCGTCCCGGAAGCGGCAAGTTTTACCGTACCACTGACCGCAAGGCGCCTCATAACGCATACATCAGTGCAGCAGGAATTACAAGTGCCTGTCAGAATTTAGGTTATTCCTTAACAACCAGACCGGAATATTACAATGCTTCCCACTTTACTTTTGCAAACGGAGTAAATACCTTAGAGCAGTATCCCGGTGCCATTCCCGGTAACGTGATTGACTTATCCGAAGTATTCAGCTATACCAAGAGCTACTTTACATACAATCCGGAAACAGGTCTGTACCACAAAAACATTCACGGCAAAGCACAGACCGACGGTCTGACCGGTGAGCAGCTGACCTTCTCCAACGTTATTATCCAGAACACCAACTGGGCCAAGAGAGACGAAAAAGGTTATCTGGCCTTCCAGACTATCGATTCTACTATGGATGGCTATTACTTTACCAAGGGACGGGGAATTCATATTACCTGGAAAAAGACTTCTGACTATTCACCTACCAAGTATTATGATGATAACGGTAATGAAATTCAGATTAATGAAGGTAAGACCTATATTGCGGTTGCGCAGGTAGGGAAGAATATGAAGTATTCGTAGTAAAGTGTAAAAGAATTGAAAATGTAAACAAATTAAAAGTGCTGTTTCAAATCCTATGCGTGAAGCATTCTGACGAGCCTCTTAAAACGCAAATCGTGTTCAGCAAAGGCTTCCACGATTTGTGAGTCTCGTCTCCATCACGCATAAGGCATTTGAATCAGCACTTTTTATATTCTGTCACTACTTTTTCCAATAAAGCATTATCTTCATATGGCATTATTTCAATAGGCTTTCTCCACTTAGTAAACACAAGGTTTTCTTGAAGATTAGGTTTTATAAGTGGATTCGATTTGTTTAACGGTATCGTAGAGGGATTGGTTTACGGGGACGGAAAGTCCGTACTGCTTTGCCTTACGGATGACGGTGCCTGCGAAAAAGTCTACTTCGGAATACCGTTTTGCAAGACCGTCCTGTCGCATGGAAGGCATACCGTCGGGGTTTAAGGTATCCACCAATGCCACATAAGCATCAAGGTCAGCCTTTGTGATGCCGGTTCCTGCAAGCTCGGAAAGTGCCCGTACTTCTTCCATGGCTGCAATCATCTTATCGCGGGCTTTCCCCGGCTTTTGAATGGTATCGTAGGTTCCCTCTTCTACCATAACCACCTGATTCACGCCTACGTTCAACATCCACTTACACCAAAGTCTATGCTGGATGTCCGCTTCCACTACATGGGGCACTCCTGCTTCTTTGAGCATCCGGGCTGCTTGCTCCACAAAGGGCTGCATCTTCTTATCGGGAGTTCCGATCCGAAGCTCTCCTTCATTGGCAAAGGTTAATTTATTTCCCAGTTTTACCGCATCCATTCCTTGTGCGATGCAGTGTACAATATGTCCCTTATCGAAATACTCTGCCATCATTTCTTCACTGCTGATGCCGTTTAACACAGAAAGTAGTATGGTCTCTTCTCCTACAGCATCCTTTGCCAGCTCCATCGCTTCCTGCAATGTAGTTCCTTTCACTGCAAAAATCAGTAAATCCGCAACCTCTGCTTTATCAGTCACAATAAAATCACACTGCTTGCCGTTACAAAAAACCCCTTCTTTTTGATACTTCTTTACACGCTCTGTATCTGCCAAAAAGGTTACTGCTTCTTTGCCAAGTGTAGATGTAATTCTTTCACCGTATAAAATGCCCAACGCACCCATACCTACAATCGTTATTTTCATATAGTCTGCTCCTCCGCGTTTCACTTATTTTTTTACTTTCCCACAGAGTATTTTGCCCACTTTATCACCGTAATCACACAATCAAGCAGAAGCGCAAACAGAATCACACCCATAAAGAAATATTGGAAGTTCGCAAATACGTTTGCAATAAACGCGCCATCGCCTTCAAACAATGAACTTACACTTGAAGTAAACTCCGGGTTCATAATATTTTTATTGGTAAGCCACCATACCGTGCAAACTGCTGAAAGAATATCTGTAACCAAAGTAGTCAACATAACTCTCTTTGTGTATTTACCGTCAACTAACTTTACCACATCTCTGGTTATTCCTAAAGCACTGAATACAAATAAAATATACCATGTACTTTTTATGACTTCTGTTGAAAAAATCGGAATCATCTTTCCGTCAATAACACCACAGGTAAAGATTTCAGGACAGATTAAAAATACTACCAGAAAAATAACGGAAATCGCTATCCCAAAAATGGTTTCCCCTTTAGAAATACGTTCTTCCTTTTTGGGAACAGGCGGTAAATCCTCAAAGCCACTGTTTGTATCCAGGGAAATTTCCTTATACTCAAAAAAGGCAAACAGTGCGGTCACAAAACCAAATGCGCTGATACTTCCCGAAAGTAACATTCCAAACCACTGCCAAATTGCCATATACCAAATCAATTCCTGCCCATTCACTACTGCGGAAACAATCTGTGCTATGGTAAGTCCCACTGCTTCGCAAATCAGTACCAGTTTTAACACAAACAGATAGGTATGATAATAATTGGGGCCAATCAGACATTTCTTACCATCTCCGGCATACTGTTCATAAAGCTCTGTGGGTGTACCAAGCTCCGTCAGTACTACCTTAACATCTTTCTCCGTAGGTGTGATATCACCACACCGTTCCTTAAGCATATCTTCAATCAGGGTTTCAAGCTCCTGTGCCACATCTTCTCTGGTCTTATAGGGCAGCTTTTTAGTTACCGCATAGATATAACGTTCTACTAAATCATTTTTCATCTTAACATCCTCCTTCATCCAGCAATTGATTTACACTTGCCGAAAAACAATTCCAATTCTCTTTTACTTTCTTAAGGACAATCTCGCCGTCCGTAGTAAGCTTATAATATTTTCTTGGCTTGGCTTCTGCGGTGTCCCACTCGCTTGTCAAAAGTCCTTGAGACTCTAACCGCCGCATCAGCGGATACAAGGTGTTGGCCTCTATGGAAATTCCATGCTCCTGCAATTCCTTTACCAGGTTGTATCCGTATTTGGGTTCCTGTAACTGATTCAGCACCAACAAAATCAAGGTCCCCCGCCTTAGTTCCAATACTAATCCCGATACAATTTCGTCAACATTCATTCTTCTCCTCCTGCTATCCGGATATATGACCGTCGTCTATGCACTATAGTGTTATCATCATAATACTGTGTGTCGCACAATATGTCAAGAAAAAAAATAATTTATTTTTATCTTTTTCATATCTTCTAAAAAAACTTTATTTCCTGCTTATCCTTTGTTATAATCAAATTATCAAATAGTTTGTCGTGTATTTTGAAATATTCAGAAAATAGGAGCGCTCTATGGAACATTTTAATCCTTTACTGCAAAACAATCACAGTCCTCAGAAGTTTTTTACCATCGGGGAGATTATGCTTCGTTTAACCCCTCCCAATTATGAAAAAATCCGTATGACTAACAATTTTGAAGCCAGCTACGGCGGCAGTGAAGCCAACATTGCATTGTCCCTTGCCAACTTAGGAATTGACAGCACCTTTTTCAGCGTAGTTCCCAATAACAGTCTTGGAAAGAGTGCCATCCGTATGCTGCGAAGCAATGATGTCCACTGTACACCTGTCATCTTAAGTACCCCGGAGGAAACACCTACCCATCGCCTGGGTACCTACTATCTGGAAACCGGCTACGGCATCCGTGCCAGCAAGGTAACCTATGACCGTAAGAATAGTGCCATCACCGAATACGATTTCAGCAAAGTAGACTTAAATGCCCTGATGGAGGGCTTTGACTGGCTTCATCTAAGCGGCATTACCCCTGCCCTTGCACCGAATTGCCGCAAGCTGATTATGGATGCGTTAAAAACCGCCAAAGAAAAGGGAATGACTGTCAGCTTTGACGGCAACTTCAGAAGCCTTCTTTGGACCTGGGAAGAAGCACGGGATTTCTGCACAGAATGCCTGCCTTACATAGATGTCCTATTCGGGATTGAACCCTATCACCTTTGGAAAGATGAAAATGACCATAGCAAAGGCGACTATAAGGATGGGGTTCCGCTCCAGCCTACCTATGAGCAGCAGGACGAGATCTTCCAGGCATTTATTGCACGCTATCCCAATCTTAAATGTATTGCCCGCCACGTACGCTATGCTCACAGCGGTAGTGAAAACAGCCTGAAGGCATTTATGTGGTATGAAGGTCATACCTTTGAAAGTAAACTCTTCACCTTCAATATCCTTGATCGTGTAGGCGGCGGCGATGCTTTTGCCAGCGGATTGATTTATGCCATGATGCATGATTACAAGCCAATGGATATGGTAAACTTTGCAGTAGCCAGCAGCGTACTGAAGCACACCATTCACGGTGATGCCAATATTACGGATGACGCTAAGAGCATCCGCAATCTGATGAATATGAACTATGATATTAAGCGTTAATAAAAAAGCAGACAGCACAAATTGATATGTGCTGTCTGCTTTTTTCTTTCTCTAAAGCATCTTAATCCTCTGTCTGATATCCGGAAAGCTCCATAAAGTATTCTCCGTACGGAACGTTCCTTTCATAAACCGGTTCTTCACAATATTCCCACAATAATTCCTCATACTTTTCTGCTTCCTCGTCAAATTCTTCCCCCAAGCCGGCATCGGATGCCGCTTCGAAAATACGGTATCTGAGCATCGCCTCATGCATGATGGCACGCTCCCAATAGGGTTCAAATTCTTCCTCATAATCCATGTCTATCTCCATGTATTCGGCCAACCATGTATAATCATTTCGCGATGCAGAATATTCTATTGACTTCAGTCTGGAAGGAAGCTGTTTATCACGTTCATCCTCTGCCACGGAGGTTACGCCAAAGATTGCCAGTAAGATTGAAAATGCTGTGAATGCAAGTCCGAAATAAATAATGATTGCTTTAACTATCAGTTTCACATTCCCACTCCTCTCTGTACGTATCCTGAATTGCCTCTACCGCGACAGTAATCCGTTCGTCATCACTGAACATTACACCATACTCGCCATCTTCATCAGGTTCAAGGAACAGACTTTCTTCCTCTGTCAGTCCTAAAAACCCACGAAAAAACGCCACCTCATATAAGTAAATGGTTTCATGTATTTCCTCGCCTTCACTTTCCTCAAGGGCTCTGTGTGCCCCATTTACAAGGTTCCTTATTTCTATTTCATCCGGCATCTCTCCACGATCCAGCATCTCCACCTGGTCTTTCAGCTCGCGGTAATAAGTATTAAAGTAATGGTAATCCAAATCCTTCCATTCACTTATATATCGCTGAGCAAAGCTGTCCTTTTCAGGTTCCCTGACTTCTTTTCTTGTGGTAAATACGGCCAGTAAAAATACAAATCCATAGGCCACCACATTAACCACTATAAGAATAAAAATAATGCGGCTCATCATTCGCGAAATCAGTTCCGGCGTCTGCTGCTTCATTAAGAAAGGCTTCAGCAGCTTATTTCTCTGTATTTTCTTTTGCACTTCCTGCTGAAAGGCAATTCCCTCCGGATTCTCCCGTCCACAGAAGGGACAGGTAATGCTCTGGGCCGGGACCTCACCGTGACAATACGGACATTTCATAAGCTTCTCCTTCTATTCTGCCATTTCCCAATAATATTCCCGAACAATATCATGGAACTCATTGCATCTGTCACTTTCATTTTCCAGTGCGATTTCGTCCAAGTCTTTCTCTTCGAAATCATACATTTTAAGCTCTTCTGCTACCCATAAGTAAATTTCTTCCAAGGCATTTTCATTACCCAGAAAATCTTTGTCCTTACCATACTGTTCATAATCATTAATTACAGACGCTGCACTGTCTAAAATATCATCAATATAATATTCCGCAAGGGTATCCCAGTCCTCGCGATTCTTATAGTAAAATGACTCTAAGTTCCTTATTGATTCATCACTTTCTTTCAGGCTTTTATACTGCCTGTACATTTTGACTACCTGCTCATATTTCTTATAGCCTCCGGATATCTCCTTCTCTCTCATATAAGCTTGCATGCCTTCGTAGTCACTATCTTCCAGTAATGCTTCCAGTTCCTTTGTATACTCTGCTTCAAGGGCATATTTATGATTCACTGCCATCCGGGAACCTACAATGAAAATAATTGTCACCAGCACACCTATCACTGCTACTATACCGAGAATTGCAAATATCATTTTTGTCCACTTATTTGCAGTCTGTTCGGCATAGACCTTTGCATTCTTACGCATGGCTGCCGCTTCCTTATCATAGCCCTTTAAAATTTCTTTTTTCTTCTTCAGGGCAACTCTCCGGTTCTCTGTATGACAGTAGGGGCAGCTTAGCTGATTGTCCGGATATTCTGCACTGCAATTTTTACAAATCATCTTTTTCTATCTCCTCTTTCCGGATGTTTCTTACTTTTTATTTAAAAGAGGTCTTGCAAACTTTACATTAAAGAACTCAATCAACGGTCCCATGAAAAAGGCCGTAATAATTGTGCCCACACCAACAATAGTGGGAATCTGCTCCACTGTGCCGCCTCCAATTAAAAAGATAACGGTTCCTGCCACCACGCATACCAAATCAGTTCCGATTCTGCAATATTGGAACTTTGCCAATTTCCATTTGCCGGACAACACGATGGCAACTGCATCATAAGTAGACACTCCAAGATCTGCCGTCATGTAAAGTGCCGAACCAAAGCAAATAATTACAATTCCCACAAGCAGGCAAAGCATTCTTACCAACATAGACGGATTCACTATAACCGTCTGCAAATAGTCATATGTAAATTGGGTGATATATCCCAGCAAAAACAGATTGATAAAAGTTGCGATGCCGATGTTATGCCTGTCAACTACCAGACTAAAGGTCAATAACAATAGATTTACAATCACATATAAGGTTCCGAAGGGAATCGAAATCAGCTTATCCAAACCACTCATCAAAGATTGAAACGGATCTACTCCAAGCGCAGCTATTTTGAAAATACCCACACTGATTGCACAGATTATTACACCTGACAATGACATCATAATTCTTCTGGTTTTCATTTTCGTTTCTCCTCGTATATCATACTTATTTTAATTTTTTCAAAGTTTCTGCATTTGCAATAACTATTAACTTCATTGTTGCGTCTAATGATTCCTCCGGGTCTATGCTAATATAAATATCCTGCTTTTTTCTGATTGCTACTACGTTAAGTTCATATTTCTTTCTAAGATTTAGCTCCTTTAATGTTTTCCCTTCCCATTCCGGCTTTACATCCATTTCTAACACTGACACATCTTCAGAAAGCTCCATAATATCTACAAAACCTGCACTCAATATATTTTTTGCCAAACGGACTCCGGATTCTTTTTCCGGAAATACAACTCTGTCTGCGCCGACCTTCTTTAATATTTTACGATGCATTTCGTCAGAACATTTGGCGATTACTGTTTTCACGCCAACCTCCTTGCAAAGCATGGTTGCCATTACACTAGCCTCCAAATTATTTGCCATAGCAATTATCACCACATCAATATTTTCGATTCCGAGTTGCTTAATCACTTCCATTTCCGTAACATCAGCACACTTACAATAAGGGATTTCTTTAATAGCTATATTAATCAGTTCTTCATCACTATCTACAGCAAGTACCTCAGCCCCGCTTCTTACCAGCTCTTTCGCTACTGCCCAACCATAACTGCTAAGTCCAAATACTGCATATGTTCTTTTATTACTCATTTTATAATCCTCTCATTATCTATTTATTCAATTATCCCACACTAATTTCTTCCGTAGGACTCTTAATAATATTTTGTATTGTTTTACTTCTGTTTAAGGCAACTGCAAGGGAAATAGGCCCAACTCTTCCCAAATACATAGTGACGATAATAATTAATTTCCCCCATATATTCAGAAACGGCGTCAAATTTCTGCTAAGCCCTACCGTTGCCGTCGCACTGACAGTTTCATAAACAATATCCAAAGCCGGTGCGTCCGTCACCGCAGCAAGTAAAATAGTTGATAAAAATAAAATAATAAAGGACATACATACCACTGCTGCTGCCTTGCTTACCGAATGCTTTGATATATTCCGTCCAAAAAGCGGCACTTCATTTTGACCTTTAATGGTTGCAAATGCGGAAACTAACAGTACTGCAATCGTAACAGTTTTTACACCGCCAGCCGTTCCCACAGGTGAACCACCAATAAACATCAAAAAGATTGACAGTAATGCTGATGCATTCGTCAGGTTTTGTTGCGGAAGGGTTGCAAAACCGGCAGTTCTTGTAGATACCGATTGAAACATTGCAAGCTGTAGTTTGTCAAAAAAAGCCAAATTCTTAAGTGTAAGCGGATTATGATATTCAAATATCAAAATCAATACACCACCTGCCAAAATAAGCAACACAGAAACCGAAAGTGCAATTTTACTATGAAGCGTAAGATAACAAAAACATCTTACTCCTTGTGCCTTAATATTCTTTAGTACTCTTACTACATCCCACCAAACAATATAACCAATACCACCCAAAATGATTAACATGCTGGTGACAATATTTACTACCGGTCGTGTAGCATAATCGCACAAACTGTTTTCACCGATAATATCCATGCCGGCATTACAAAAGGCAGATATTGCATTGAATACGGAAATCCAAATCCCTCTCACCCCAAACTGGGGTACAAACACTGTCATATACAATAGTGCTCCGATTCCTTCAATAACAAAAGTTCCCAAAATCACTTTACCGGTAAACTCTGTCAACCCGGAAAGGGTATTTAAATTAAATGCATCCTGTATCAGCATTCTATCCCCGATACCCATTTTGCGGTGCATGCTAATCATAAAACCGGATATTATTGTAATAACACCCAGACCACCGATTTGTATCAAAATCAATATCACAATCTGTCCGAAGGTACTCCATGCCGTTGCTGTTGTTAACGTTACAAGCCCTGTTACGCATACAGAAGTTGTTGCCGTAAACAATGCATCCACATAGGGCACCGCTTGTCCGCCTGCTGCACTGACAGGTAACGCCAATAATACACTTCCTATCAATATAACTATCATAAAGCTTAACATGATTATTTGTGTTGTTGTCAAATGAAATTTTCGCATCTGCTTCGCAAAAAGTCCTTTCTTTCTACTTACTTTACACTTTAATTCAGTATCTAATCCCCATATCCCTCTTTCCAATAGGCGCATCGCATAATTCCAAATCCACCAAGGAAAAATAATATTCCCAAAATAAAGCAGCAAATACTGCCGCCCTTTGTGAACACTCTTCTGGATTGTGTTTCTGCTGATTATAGAGAAATACGCACCCGACAAGACACGGTCGAGTGCGCTTACTTCCATCGTTTTACGTCTATACACACTTTTAGCAGGTTTATCCTTTATGATTCAGTACTTCCAGTCTGCCCTTTACAGTATCGGAAATGCCCTTAACCACATCTGCTTCTGCCAAAACCTCCTGGGTGCTGGCTGCCAAGTTGGTAAGTCTGTCATTGATATCCGTGATAGAATGTGTCAGTTCTTCGGTTTCCTGCATCAGTTCCTGAATTGCCTTTACGATTTCTACGCGGTTTAAGTCGCTCTGCTCGGAAATATTCCGGCTGGAATCTGCAAGCGCTTTCACTTCATCCGCTACCACCGCAAAGCCCTTTCCTGCCTCGCCGCTGTGAGTTGCTTCCACTGCTGCATTAAAGGAAAGTAAGGTAGTCTGACTGGCAACCTTGGAAATGTCCACATTATTTTTCTCAAGCTTTAACAGTAACTCCTGAATTCCGGTAAAGGAAGTTTCCAGCACCCTGCAGAACTCGGAAATTTTCACCATTGCCTCACTGATGGCTCCGCTTTCCTGAGCATTAACTGCATTACCTTGAATCATTCCGTCAATTGAAGAATTCAGCGCTTCAAAATCTTCTGCAATAAACTGTGCGATTTCTTCGTTCTTCCTGATAATCTTATCATTCTGTTCCTCTAACTGCTTGGAGAATTTCTGTACCTCATTCTTGATAAAGTGAATACAGTTATTGGGGGTATTACAGCCATTAAAGATAGCAGATGCCATTTCCGTACAGTTATTGTAACCGCAGGCACCACAATTAATGCTACGCTCTTCTGCCGTTTTTTTACCCATCTTGTCAAATATCACATTCAAATCCATCTGATAAGGTTCCCGCAGGGAGACAGTGTCTGACTTGTCCGTATATTTCCGCATAAAGTCTTCGATGTTAAGTTTTGCAAATTTGCGGTTCAGACACCACAAACGCATCTTCGGAGACAGTAATCTTGAAAACGGATGGAAAATGCGTTTCTTTTTACTTCTCGCCTTAATTTTCTCAATATAATAGTAATTCTCTTCGGAATGGCTCTTTTCTTCTTCGATACCGGTTCCGTAAAGGCATCCTCTGTCACAGTTTAGGATATCCACCATAAAGGGAAGCTTGGCATTACTTTGCATACGCTTTTTGTAATCCTTCAGGAATTCATAGGCGCGCTTCTCTCCTTCTACCTGACGGACAAAAACATCCTCTCCGCAGAACCAATATACATTTTCCTTTAAGCCCCCGGGCATGGGATAAATAGAGCCCAAACCATATGCCACTTCATCCTTTGTATTTTCACCTATTACATTGTTTTTTCTAACGTAATCCATCAAGTGTTCAAAGGTCAGATTGTAAGACACATATCCTTTGGTATTGGGATCCGTAATCTCTGCTCTCTTAGCAATGCAAGGACTGATAAACGCAAGCTTATCGGTAATATGCATATACTTCTTGGCGTAAATAGCCGTACACATCATAGGACTGTGTATAGGAACCAGCTTCTTGATTAAGGCAGGCTCATAACGCTCTATGTAATTTACAATTGCAGGACAGGGCTGGGAAATACCGCCTGTAAAGTTATTCTTGGAAATATAGTTAATATATGCCCATGTGGTAATGTCGGCGCCAAAGCTGACACTGATGATATGATTTACGCCCAATTTTTTCAATCCGCCAAGAACCTTTCCATAGGTATCCGGATAATTGGCTTCAAATGCAGGAGCCAAGATGACGGATATCCTCTCACCCCTGGCCAAATCTGCAAAAAACTGTTCCGTGTCATCATAAAAGCTTCTTGCATGATGCTCACAGGCATCAAAGCAGGCGCCACAGCTGATACAGTTTTCGCTGTGTACTTCAATCCGCTGTCCGCTTCCGGAAGCTATCGAATAATTGGCTGTCAAAACCGGACATACGGATATACACCGATTGCAACCCTGACACTTTTCATTGGTATATACCAATGTATTTGTTTTGTTATGTTCCATACCTTCTACACCCCTATCAGTATACTTACTTCTCTTCTCAATTACTTCTCTAAATACTTATTGGTAACCTCATATATCATTTCTGCGCTGGCAGGCTTTAATAAGTAACCTGCCGGTTTTAAGTCTAATACCGCTTGAATGTGTGCTCTGTCCTTAACTCCCGTTAGGAAAAATACCGGTATGTCCTCTGCACCGTCGATATCTTTAATCATTTGAAAAGTCATTTTCCCGTCAAAGTCAGGCATTTCGTAATCCAGAAAGATAATATCGGGCTTTTTATTGCCGATAATTGTTAAAGCTTCCATCCCTGACGTAGCTAGCTGGACTTCATAGCGTTCCTGCAGAATAGAACTTAATACTCTGATTTGGAAAGCATTATCATCTACCAGCAAAACTCTCTTCAGTTTTTTTTCTTCTCCATCTACTGTCTTTCTGATGGGGTCATATTCCAGACGAAGTACTTTACATATCTCTTCCAAAACTTTTTCATTTTCAATCGGTCTGGTCAGCATCTTAAATTGGCTTCTGGACATATACTCATCAAAATGCATTTGTTCATTATGAGAGCCTACACAAACAACCGGTATCTGCGCATATGTCTGATATATTTTATCAAAAATTCCTACATGTTCCCGGTTCATATCTATCATACTGATTAAGATAGCATCCGGCTGATTCATCTTCAGCATTCCCTTTACCATGTCAAGATTAGGAACACAAATCTGAATGTTGAAGTATCCTCTCAGATAATAATGCATGCTTTCAAATGTCTTGTTAAACTTTCCGATAAAAAATACTTTTTTCATATCCCGTCACCTATAGTACTTTAATCTCCTCAATGATAGCCAAGGCATCTCCTGCCTTAAAATTCAATACCTTTTCCGCAAGCGTATCTACCAGCTTTTGTATTTTGTCCGGGTACTGATATTTTTGAATCTCAGCACACACGAAATCTGCGGTATTGTAATCACCGTTTTGTAATCCCACGGACAGCATATCCAAATAAGCGGCTTCGACCCTTTCTGCCGATGCCTTTTTACTCTCACGGGGCAAAACATCTGCTACTCTGTCAGCATGTTTTTTCATTTCATCTATCAGTATAGGATGTAACTTTTGAATTCTGTCTATATCACCTTCTGCTGCTGCAATCTCAAGTAGCCGTGCAAGCTGCGAAAGCATCATAGCTCCCACAGTCGCAGAAGTGCTTTTCAGTGCATGCACTTCTAAGCGATAACTATGTAAAACATCTTCCTGATGAATCGCTTCAAACAACTCCGAAAGCTTTTGACCTAAAGGCTCCATGGAATCCCTAAACTCTGCTAATACCTGTTTTAGCAATTCTTCTTTTTGCAACAACCCCATGGCATAGGAAAAATCAAACTCATCCGGTTCCTGAATAGTTAATTTTTGTTCGGATTTTGCATCATCCTCCGGCATTTCGGTATCTTCCGGCTCTTCCTTTTCCGGTTCTAATAATGCCTTTGGCAAATAATCCAAGAATATCTGTTCCAATTTATCAGGTGCAATGGGTTTCGAAAGGAAACCGTCAAAGCCCTCTGCAAGGAATCGCTCTCTTTCACCGATAATCGCATTAGCTGTCAGCATGATTACCGGAACATTATCGCACAAATGATTTTCTTTCATGGCATGTAAGGTTTCCACTCCATCCATTCCCGGCATCATATGGTCCAAGAAAATAATATCGAAGCTTTGTTCTTTTAGTATATCCAAGCATGCCTGTCCGCTCATTGCTTCTGTAATCTGCATCTGCGTTTGCTTTAAAAGACCCTTGAACACCTTCAGGTTCATGGCATTATCATCAACGCTAAGCACCCTTACGTTTGGAAGTAGGATACTAATACCACGCTTTTTCTTCTCTGCATCTTTGGCAAAACTTTTCTTAAAGTCTCCTAATGCTTCGTAATTTACTATCTTTTGCTCTATATCAAAGGAAAATTCACTTCCTTTTTCGTACTCACTCTGAATCTGCAACTCACTTCCCATCAACCTAAGCAGCTGATTTGCAATATTCATGCCCAAACCGGTTCCTTCAATATTGCGGTTTCTGGACTCATCGAATCTTGCAAATGCATCGTAAATCTTATTGATGTTCTCCGGCTTTATACCGATTCCCGTATCTTTTACCGAATAGGTGATAATTGCATTTTCGCCTTCCCTACGCCAGCTTACCTTGAAGGTTACCGTTCCCTTCTCCGTATACTTAACTGCATTGGTAAGCAAATTAAGTATTACCTGGCGGATTCTCTTATCATCACCGTAATATTCGCAGGGCATGGTCTCATCCACGTCAAAAATCAGTTCAAGACTTTTACTCTTTGCTCTCAGTCGTATCATGTTATACAGGTCATTGAGCAAGCTGCCGATTTGATAATTCTGCGGAATAATTTCCATCTTACCGGATTCAATCTTGGAAGAGTCTAATATCTCATTAATAATATTTAAAAGCACTTCTGAGGAATCCTTCACATCACTTGCGTAACGCTTGATGCTTTCCTTTTCACTCTCCTGAATAATCATTTCATTCATACCGAAAATTGCATTAATCGGGGTACGGATTTCATGAGACATTCTGGCAAGGAATTGGGACTTCGCTTTATTGGCATTTTCAGCTTCCTGCTTAGCCTTTTCAAGCTCCGCTGTCAGTTTTGCTTTTTCCAAACTGCCGCTTACGATGGTAATAATACTGTTACTGATATTTACAAAGGCAATATAAATCAAACATCTGGGAATGACAAAGAACAGCATCAGGGTTAATGCCGGATTTTCGTTCACCTGAGTTAAGGTAAATTGTCCGTCAACCACGTAGTCCCGCAGCCTTCCGGTGGTAAGTAATGCCATATTGGCATCGCATAAGCCAAAGTAATAGCCGCCGTAAACAATAATAACCGTACTGATGACAGATAATGTATATACATAATTCATCACCTTCTTAGATGAATACAATGCTGCACACAGAAAAGGAAGTAATATACCAAATACCACATGATAGGTGATTGTCACACCCATTATAGTAATTGTTACTACCTCACCAAATAAAATGAAATACTTTATTTTGCTGTTGGAAAAAGAAATCTTTTTTGCGATAAAATATATCAATGCATAAATAACTGCGGATGGAATAAATCCGGAAATCATCAGCGTCTGATCGATGATAAATACATTTAATATGTTCAGTATAAATGCCAGAAGGTATACCAACATAGTTACACTAAAGCATTTCATAACATAAAGATTTGCTATATATTCCTGGTCTTCAATGTAAGCCAGTATATCGTCTTTTCTTTTTAATATTCCACCCATATGGTTCTCCGTCCGATCTACAGGATAGTTATAAAATCCCTATCATGAAAATTATATCATATATTATAACTAATAAAATACTAAATTTTAAAAAAATGGGGGCAATTTCTACAATTTCAAATCCATTTTGCTATTTTTTCTACAATATCATTTACCGTAAATGTAATGAACTCTTCTATTATGTCTGCAGACAAATAACAATATTGGGATATATCAACCGTATCAACATCATACTGCGTCATCAACAAATGCTTTCTCTGGCTTTCTATATCCATCGGATTCAGGTAATCTGCTTCTACTACCATTGCTGCTTCCAGCAGCTTCCTGATTGCTTTTGTATGCTCACTGTTTTGGTAAAGCCATCTATCAATTCCCCTTGCCTCCGGATAATAGGAATCCCTAAATTCCTCCAGACTCATGGGCGGAATATACTGTCCCTGAAGCTTTCTCCAAATCCTTAAGTCATTCCAATAATCTGTCATACAGTGCACACATACACCTATGCAAAAATCCCTGTATGCAGCTTTGTCTTTGTCACCTGCTATCTGATGAAAGTATTCCTCAATATTGTTCATCCAGCGCTGATAGTCCTGTGTATCACTCCACATTCCGCAGCCTTCAAACATGTGGGACTTTACTTTCATTTCTATATCATAATCCGGATTCATATGTACAGAATCCGGAGCTACAGAACCAAGAATAAATTCCGCTGCATTTTCGATTTGGGGGATTCTGCTTAAAAGTCTGTAAGCCACTTCCATGTGTATCATTTGAAATGCCATGAATATGTTCCTCCTTGTGTTTTATGGATATTGGTCTTTCATAAGATATTATAGATATTTTGCTATCACGCTCTGCTCCACAACCGCTTTCCCAAGCAGTGTCATCGCTTGCTTCGGACAATGATTGATACACCGATAGCACATGGTGCATCGGTTCTTCTGTACTGCTTTCTTTTCAACAATCTCAATATTTTTCATCGGGCATAATTTCTCACACTTACCACAGCCTATGCACTTATCTTCATCTACCCGCAGTTTATCGGGATAATGCTTTGTTTTATGTCCGAAATATAATCTCTGTCCAAAGAAGCCTGCCATACGATATAATAGGCCAATTCCCTCCCGGGTTGGTTTCCCTGATTTTAATAGCCGAACGGACTTACGAATTTTCTGCTCAGCCTTTTTCACAAGCTCCTGATTCTTTTCCTGAGGGCGCTTTAATACTTTTTCATCACCTATGCTATCCGGCATTTTCAGGTGCAAGCCTCCCAGTATTTCCGCACCGCACTTCTGTAAAAGCCGCCCCAAAATACCGGCTCCGTCACCACTAAACAAACCCATGGTAGCAATAATAAAAATCTTCTTATTCTTCCAAAGTTCTTTGTGCTCAAGTATATAATCACGCAGTATTTTGGGGACGGTGCTGTACTGTACCGGATATGCAAATACAAGCATTTCTTCGTTTTGCGCCGCCGGTATTGCAGCGTCGTCTTCTATAGAAAATGCTTTAGCGGCTTTATCATATTCTTTACAAAATAATTCTGCTGCGTACCCGGAATTGCCGGTTCCGCTAAAATATATACCTACCATTTATACCTCAAAACTCTCCGTTTTCAAATCACAATAATATCTGCCACTCTGTGCAGTAAATCTCAGAACACAATAATCCGGATCCGTAACACCTTTCTTATAAAACATGGTATCTCCTTTTCTCCAAATCATATTCTTAGTTTCCTGGTCTGTTAAGACTTCCATCTTTCCAACTAACATAACACCAGTATATTTAATCAATCCTTTACGATAAAAATAAATGCTGGCATTAGGATTGTTTAGAAACTGCTTCACCCTGAGAGATGATGTATTTGTGGAGAAATAGAATTCCTTCAATCCATTTATCTTTCTTGGTTTCAGCATTGCTTTCACATTTGGACAACCATTCTCATCCACAGAACATATGAAACTTACTTTTTGCTTTTTAATCAATTTTTGTATTGCATTCAAGTCCATAGCAACAAATCCTCTTTATTTCTTCAAATTGTTCAAATATCGTTTTTGCTCTTTTAGTATAAATCCAATTCAAAATAAAGTTCCGCATGCTCGTTATCGTTATATCTTTCAGTTTCCTGAAAACCAACACTTCGATATAGATGTTGTGCCACTGAAAATTGTTTTCTGGTATCTAAACATATTTTCCGATACTCTTGCTCACGTGCACTTTTTACTGCATGCTCTAATAATAACCTTCCGCAACCATTCCCTTGAAATTCCGGTAACACAAACATTCTTTTCAATTCAACTATTCTTTTTGCATCATCTATTTTACGAATTGCTATAGTACCTATCACATTGTTATTATCAATTAGGCACCAAAAACAACCATTAGTCATATAATGGCTTTCTACATTTGCCACATCTGCATGTCTATCTTTGGGGGAATATGGTATCCCCACGGCAGAAAAACATTTTTCAAAAAAAACATTCACTTGCTCCTGCATATTAACATTAAATTTAACAATATCCATTTTATTTCACCCATTTCCGATTTCGTTTTTGTTTCCCATGCCCAAAATAAATTGTTTTCGCTCCCATTTCACCAATGCGTTTTTCACTTTCTAACATTTTTTCTTTATCTGTGTACAGCATTGATATGGTTGGATAAAACATATTCATTAAAGCATCTCCCACAAACAGTTTGTCTCCTTCTATCTCCAAACCAATAGAACCCTCTGTATGTCCCGGCAATTCTACAACCTTTGCATCAACACCATATTCATTCAAGTTGTCTCCAGCCTGTAAATACAACATTGGTTCAAATATATCTAAAGTATCCTTTTCAAAACTACTTAAAGATACTAATAATACTATCTTCCCCAAAAGAGTTTTTGCTGACATTTTTTGTTTCCTATTATCCGGTATCATATTAATATCTTTTTTGCTCATAGCTACCGGAATCTTCAAAGCATTCGCAAGATAAGCTGCATTCTGACAATGATCCATATGTCCATGTGTGAGTACTATTAAGCTCACATGATACTCTTTGCACTTATCTAAAATCTTTTCCCGATATTTTTTTCTGCTCGTATCAATTAATATGGCTTTATCTCTATCAACCACGATATAACAATTCACATTACCCGAACTAATTCTATGTATAATAACCATAATATATATTCAACCTCACTTATATTGAACGCAGCAATTTCCCCAATTTATCCGGAGCTTCAACATTCACTTCATGCCCTGCACCGCTAACAATCTCTAATCTAGCATTCTTCAAAAGCGTTGCCAATTCCTTTGCAGCTTTTTTATTTGCATTGTCCTTTTCTCCGCAAACTATCATTACCGGACACGATATATTATCCAATCTATCCGTAAAATCCAACTCCATCATGGATTTGCACAAACCAATATAATCTTTTTTCTCAAAACCCATCTGCTG
>JAFQQI010000078.1 GCA_017411305.1 Lachnospiraceae bacterium | reverse complement strand
GGGAATCTTACGTGTAGGGATAATTTCGGATTGCACAATCTCAAATCGTTCCTTTAAGAATGCTTCACAGTCTTTTCGTGTGGCACGGGAATCAAAAAACATATGTAAAGCATAGAAATCCTTATATTCAGGATAAATGCCATAAGCAGCAAAACCACCACCCAGTCCATTAGAGCGATCATGCATGGGTTTCATGGAGTTGGTAATTATTTCGCCGGACATCTTATTTCCATCCTTGGAAATCACTGCTGCAATAGCACATCCGGAAGGAATTCGTACTTGACCTTCAATTTTCATATATCTTACCTTCCTTTCAGGATAATAAAAAAGCAAAGGCGTTCATTTTGTGGGTAGATAAGTTTCTACTCAAAAAATGAACGCCTTTGCTCACTTGCAATATTTATACCCCTATTGAATGAGTTTGTCAATAAAAATTTTGGATAAATTTGCAGTTGAAAAGAAATTTAAAAAAAAGTGTTGACAACATTTTTTGATGGGTGTATTATCACAGCCATGAAGGCAATGGCGTCTTTGAGGTAAATATCTTGAGGACGCCATTGCCTTTTTTTATTTAGGGTTTAATACAAACCCTAAAAACGGCCGAGTCAAGGCCTTGAGCAAAGCGTGCCTTGACCGGACGTATTTATGGGCTCGTGAGCCCGTAGAAAATATGTAGCGAAAGCGAAATATTTTCTACAATAAACCACCTGCTATGCGGGTGGTGGGCAAAAGCTTATAGCGATATGGGAAACTTTCCTCCAAGGAGTACAATAAGATAGTTCAAGTCTATTGCATCAAACAAGGAGGAAAGTAAATGGCAAATACTAGAGATACGTTAAGCCATACAAAATGGTTGTGTAAATACCATATTGTATTTATGCCAAAGTATAGAAGAAAGGCGATATTTGGACAATACAGAGAAAGTATAGGACAAATATTAAGACAATTATGTAATTATAAGGGTGTCGAGATAATAGAAGGACACTTAATGCCCGACCATGTGCACATATTGGTAAGTATCCCACCGAAGTATAGTGTATCACAATTTATGGGATATTTAAAAGGCAAAAGCAGTTTGATGATATTTGATAGACACGCAAACTTAAAGTATAAGTTTGGAAATCGCCATTTTTGGGCAGAAGGATATTATGTAAGTACAGTAGGACTGAACGAGGCTACAATAAGGAAATACATAAAGAACCAAGAAAGCCATGATATAGCGATGGATAAACTAACTGAAAAAGAGTATGAAGACCCTTTTAAGGGTAGTAAGTAATACAAAAGCCCCTTCCTAGGGGCAGCGACGAGTCAAACAGCAATAGGCTTGAACGTAAGTGAAAGCGGGGGACTTAAGTCTCGGCTTGAGGACCTAGCCTTATAGGCTAAGAGCAAACCACCCGTTTGACGGGTGGTGCTGATTTTAGCAAATATGAATATTTTGCTATGCATACAATAAATTATAGGAGGATTAAGAGATGTAGTATGTTGATGAGATAATTGAACAGGTAGTGAAGCAGAATCCTGCGGAGCCGGAATTTCACCAGGCAGTTAAGGAAGTGTTAGAGTCTTTAAGAGTAGTGGTGGAAGCAAACGAGGATTGCTGGCTTTGAGAAGGTTGCTGAGGCTATGACCGCTCAGGGAATTGTTTAAGATATTGAAAATTGAATAGTGATAAAGGCAAAGGCGTCTTTAATGCAGAAAGCATAAAGGACGCCTTTCTTTATATATATAAATTCATAATAACGAGGAGGAATCATTATGAAGAATATTTCAGAGTATTTTGGATGTTTGGTATTTGACGACAGAGTAATGAAAGCAAATCTGTCAGCAAAGGTATATCAATCATTGAAAAAGACTATTGATGAAGGAGCACAGCTTGATATTAGTGTTGCCAATGCAGTTGCGGCAGCTATGAAGGATTGGGCAGTTGCAAATGGGGCTACGCATTATACACACTGGTTTCAGCCGCTGACCGGAATTACAGCAGAGAAACATGACAGCTTTATTTCTCCTTCACCGGACGGTGGTGTAATTATGGAATTTTCCGGAAAGGAGTTAATCCAGGGAGAACCGGATGCATCTTCTTTTCCTTCAGGAGGCTTGAGAGCAACTTTTGAAGCAAGAGGATATACCGCATGGGATCCCACATCTTATGCTTTCATAAAAGGAAAGACCCTGTGTATTCCTACTGCATTTTGCTCATACGGAGGAGAAGCTTTGGATAAGAAAACTCCGTTACTTCGTTCCATGGAGGCATTAAATAAGCAGGCACTTCGCATCCTTCATCTGTTTGGAAACGACGATGTAAAGTGTGTGCGTACTTCGGTAGGTCCTGAACAGGAATATTTTCTGATTGATAAGGAAATGTACAATAAACGTCCTGACCTTCGTTTTACCGGACGTACCCTTTTTGGAGCAAAGCCTTCGAAAGGACAGGAAATGGATGATCATTACTTCGGCGTGATTAAGCCGAGGGTTGCAGCATATATGGAGGAATTGAATGAGGAACTTTGGAAGTTAGGTATTCTGGCTAAGACAGAGCATAATGAAGTTGCTCCTGCACAGCATGAGCTGGCTCCTATTTATTCCACAACCAATATTGCAACAGACCATAACCAATTAACCATGGAAATTATGCAGAAGGTTGCAGCAAAGCACGGATTGGTATGTTTGCTTCATGAAAAACCGTTTGCAGGTGTAAATGGAAGCGGTAAGCATAATAACTGGTCAATGGCAACAGATGCAGGAGTGAACCTGCTTTCTCCTGGTGAAACCCCTTATGAAAACGCACAGTTCTTATTGTTCTTATGTGCTGTAATTAAGGCTGTGGATGATTATCAGGATCTGCTTCGTCTTTCCGTTGCTACGGCTGGAAATGATCATCGTCTCGGAGCAAATGAAGCACCACCGGCAGTGGTATCTATTTTCCTTGGTGATGAATTAAATGCGGTTCTGGAAGCCATTGAGAATAATACCCCATATGCAGGAACACAGAAGACACAGATGAAGCTCGGTGTAGATGTTTTGCCTAAGTTTAACAGGGATACAACAGACCGTAACCGTACATCACCGTTTGCGTTTACAGGAAATAAATTTGAATTCCGTATGCTGGGTTCTTCCAACAGTATTGCATGTGCAAACATTATGCTCAACAGTGCGGTTGCTGAGAGTTTGAAGATTTATGCTGACAGATTGGAAAAAGCAGAAAATTTTGAAGATGCATTACATGAGATGATTCGCAAGACCATTAAGGATCATAAGCATATTATTTTCAACGGAAACGGTTATGATGATACATGGATTAAGGAAGCTACCGAGAAGAGAGGACTACTCAATTATCGTACCACACCGGACTGTATGCCACATTTACTGGATGCGAAAAATGTGAAGATGTTGACCTCTCATGGAGTATTTTCCGAGGCAGAACTGAAATCCAGATGCGATATTATGCTGGAGAATTATTGTAAGACTGTCGTAATTGAGGCAAATACAATGGTTGATATGACAAAGACAGAAATTGCTCCGGCGGTAGATGCCTACACTATGGAGCTTGCTAAGACGATTGCAGCTAAAAAAGCAGTGGATGATACATTAACCTGCAACTATGAGAGTGGTTTGGTTAAGAAATTATCTAAGCTTACAGACAGAATTGCTATTAAAACGGAAGAACTGGAGAATGCATTAGTAGAATTGCATAATGCAGAAGGCATCATTTCAGAAGCAAACATGATCAGAGATGTTGTTCTTGTTAAGATGGGCGAGTTAAGACTTGCTTGTGATGAAGCAGAAACTGTAACAGCAAAGAAATATTGGCCGTTCCCGACCTATGGAGATTTGTTGTTCAGTGTAAGATAAAATTGACATGATTGGAGGTACTTGATATGGATGAAACAATGAGAGAATTAGTAATGGAAGCTGCCTCTGCCGAAGTATTTGGTGTGTGGTTTCTAATAGGTGCAGCATTGGTATTTTGGATGCAGGCAGGCTTTGCAATGGTGGAAGCAGGATTTACCAGAGCCAAAAATACCGGAAATATTATTATGAAGAACCTGATGGATTTTTGTATAGGTACGGTAGTATTCATTTTAATTGGTTTCGGATTATTGATGGGTGAAGACCTGTTTGGATTTATAGGAAAGCCGGGATTTGATCTGTTTACATCATATGCAGAGTTTGATTTTTCAAGTTTTGTTTTTAACCTTGTATTCTGCGCAACGACTGCTACGATTGTTTCAGGAGCAATGGCTGAACGTACCAAATTCCTTTCTTATTGTATTTACTCAGCGGTGATTTCAGCTTTGATTTATCCGATTGAAGCACACTGGATCTGGGGTGGCGGCTGGCTTGCGCAGATAGGATTTCATGATTTTGCGGGTTCCTGTGCTATCCATATGGTAGGTGGTATTTCAGCACTTATTGGTGCAAAGATTCTTGGTCCACGTATTGGTAAGTTCAAGAAAGATAAGTCAGGTAAAATAGTTAAAGTAAATGCTTTTCCAGGTCACAGTATAGCACTTGGAGCTTTGGGTGTATTTATTCTATGGCTTGGCTGGTATGGATTTAATGGTGCGGCTGCAACTTCATTGGAACAGCTTGGTTCGATTTTTCTTACTACAACTATTGCACCTGCCGTTGCAACCGTAGTTTGTATGATTTTTACATGGATTAAGTATGGTAAGCCTGATGTTTCCATGTGTTTGAATGCTTCACTTGCAGGATTGGTTGCGATTACAGCACCTTGTGATGTAACAGATGCTTTTGGCGCAATTATAATTGGTGCAGTTGCAGGTCTTTTGGTTGTTTTCGGGGTTTGGTTACTTGACCATGTACTTCATATTGATGACCCTGTTGGTGCAGTAGCAGTTCATTGTATGAATGGTATCTGGGGTACTTTGGCAGTAGGATTATTTGCTACAGATACAGCACCGGGTTACAGTATTGGAAATGCTTCCGGCGAAACTCTTACCGGTGTTTTTTATGGTGGTGGCTTTGAACTGTTAGGACTTCAGTTTGTAGGATTTATCAGTGTGGCTGCGTGGACAGCAGTAACCATTACAATTGCATTCCTTGTTATTAAAGCTATTGTAGGACTTCGTGTTGACCGTGAAGAAGAGATTCTTGGTCTTGATGTAACAGAACATGGTTTGCCTTCTGCATATGCAGGATTTGCAATGCAGCCGGAGTATATTGAAGAGGGAAGTGAACCGATTGTTGTATCCGGAGATACTCCTGTAGCAGAAGCAATTCCGGTTAAGAAGGTTCCGGCCTTTGATGAGGGTACACCGAAGTTTACTAAGGTTGAGATTATTTGTAAGGAATCTAGATTTGAAGCATTGAAGACAGCCATGATGGAGCTTGGTATTACAGGTATGACAGTATCACATGTTTTGGGTTGCGGTGTTCAGAAGGGTAAGCCTGAATATTATCGTGGTGTGCAGGTAGAAGCAAATCTGCTTCCTAAGGTACAGATTGATATTGTAGTAAGTAAGGTTCCGGTTCGAAGTGTCATTGAAACTGCGAAGAAGGTACTTTATACCGGACATATCGGCGACGGAAAAATCTTTGTTTACGATGTTGAAAATGTAGTAAAGGTTCGTACCGGTGAAGAAGGCTTTGATGCTCTGCAGGATGTAGAGTAATACATTCTTTCACAACAGAATATTTATAAAAGCGTTTGAGAAAAGAGAAGTAATACAGGAAATCGCTCACAGCGAGCATGGGATGGTGAGAGCCGTGCAGCATGAGCCTGTATGAATAACACTTTTCGAGCTGCAATCTGAAAAGAGGATTCTTAGTAAGTGCGCCGCAGCGCCATGCGTGAGTTGGCAGAACCTTAGTTGAGGTTTGGAAAATGAGAACAAATATAGGTGGCACAGCGAGCACAGCACTTGCCCTATAGAATGCTGAATTACTAAAATTATGGAGGTATATTCATATGTGTTCTATTATGGGTTATTGCAGCCGCAGTGCTGCCTATGATGCATTTAAGGAAGGATTTGACAAGACAATTTCGAGAGGACCGGATGACAGCAGGATTGTAGATACAGGAGATGGATTTCTTGGTTTTCACAGACTGGCTATTATGGGATTGACACCATCCGGCATGCAGCCTTTTAAGTTGGGTAAAAGTTATGTGGTTTGTAATGGAGAGATTTATGGATTTGAAAAACTGAAACAGGAGCTTTCTAAGAAATATGCATTTGAAAGTGATTCGGACTGCGAAATTCTTTTACCCCTTTATAAAGAATATGGAACAGAGATGTTTGCCATGTTGGATGCAGAGTTTGCCTGCATTATTTATGATGGGGAAGACAAAGAATATATTGCTGCAAGAGATCCCATAGGAATTCGTCCGTTATACTATGGATACGATAAAGATGGAGCCATTATT
>JAFQQI010000077.1 GCA_017411305.1 Lachnospiraceae bacterium | reverse complement strand
TAACCGATGAAACAAAAGCAATGGTGACGAATAATATTTGTTACTTACTCAATAATTTTCTGAAGTGTTCTGCATACGAGAATATTATTTTTTGTTGGGTGATGCACGAGCAGAGTATTATCTATTCCATACTTGAGAAGCTGGATATACAGAACTGTGAGGCAAAATGCATCTCGCTTGTAGCGGATGAAAAGACTCTGTGTGAAAGATTGGCAATGGATGTAGAAAGAGGTATTCGTTCTGAAGATGTAATTGAGAGAAGCATAGCAAGAATACCGATGTATCAAGCACTCAATACCACTAAAATTGATACCAATGCAAAAACCGTGGCTATGATTGCCAATGAGATTAAGCAGTTATAATACTACCAAATACTCCCAATTTGTCTGGTGAAATAACAAACAGCTGCATTGTTTTCTCATACGCATCAAAATATTATGCCTGACTTTCATGAGTACGAAATATAATCTCCTTCAAAATATCCATTTGTAACCCAGCTTTCAAAATTGAACCCAAATGTTTTCTCCGTCAGCTCATTTAGTGCATGACGCATAGTATCGTTATTCATATAATCTTTTACTAATCTCATCTTAATCTCTATTCCTCCTACTACGAATTGACAGGCGATGATGCTCTATTTCCTTTTCATTAACCACTGCAATGCCTGCATAATCACTTCAAAATCCGTCAAGTGAATATAATGACCACTATTATTTGCTCTTAACAAAATGGACTGTTCGGTAAAAGTAAGATATTCCTGCATCAACGACTGCCACAGCTCTTCCACTTTCGCTGCAAAATCTTTTGTAGTCTGTCCGAATTCCATGATTTCTTTTATTTCAAACTCACTTCCATGGGTTATAAGCACGATAGGAATCTGTGGAAAATCCCCTTTTGCTTTTAATTGACAGATTTCTTTCTCCTCATGTGCCAAGCGGTATTCCTCTAAGGAAGCATCATGAAGCGATACCTTTGTTAATTCATTTAAAATATATTTCTTTGCTTCTGGTGAAAATTGATTATAGTAATAAAACGGTGGTGCCTTTCTCATGATAAGTTTTATTACAAATCCCAAATGCCAGGAAGCCATCTTTCGCATGATTACAAAGTTTTCTGATTTATCAAATCCACTCTTTTTCTGCTCTTCAGCTGTTGGAAATACTGATTTGTATGTATTGTCATTTGCAGATAAAGGATCTACAAACACAACTCCACGAACCATATCCGGATACATTCTGGCAAATTGCTGCGCATACAGACCTCCCTGTGAATGTGCCAAAAATATAATATTACTTTTACATGGTAATTTCCTTAACAAAGTATGTAATTCTACTGCAATATTTTTCGACGAGCGTGTCTTGGAAATATTTCTTCCACGCTCATACAAAAGAACGGTAAATTGTTTCGACAAACACTCTGCAATATGCCACCACTCGCCTGCAACTGCACCAAGTCCCATTTCAATCACCAAATCGATATCTCCCTCGCCAAATATACAATAGGATATATGCTGGCCTTCTATCTCTTTGCTATCTAACAATAAACTTTTTTTCATTTTGAAATACTGCATACCCTGCTCCTTTCAAAAATATCAGCAAGTGCTTCATAATCCTCTTCCCTAAATAGCTTCATAAATCCTTGCAAAAAATACTTTTCATATTGCTCATGTTCCTGATTTACCTTCTTTCCCAAATCCGTCAACATTAGTAATTGCTCTCTGCCATCCTGTGAATTCTGTTCTCTTTTCATATATCCTCTCTTTACCAGTCTGCTTACAGCAGAAACAACAGTTGTCTTCGGCAGATTTAATCTGATACTAACCTGTTTTGCAGTCTCACTCGGATAATCCTTTAACAATGCTAAAATGGAAATATCATTGTTACATAAAGAGAGAAAATCATTATATTCCCCTGATGAAAATATCTCCTGATTTATTTCAGCTAAATCATGCATCAATCTTGCCAAATATGCTTCCAGTCTTTCATTTTTCATATTTTTCTCCTTATTAGAACGATGTTCGTTCTATTGTTTTATAAAATTTCTTCGTCTATGTCAAGCAATCCTATATTTAAAATACCATGAGAATTATATAATAAGGGGATCTATATTCATATTCTTCCAAATCGTCGGATTTATCTTCTAATATATCTGCCGAAAACGGCAAAAATATTAGATGGAGATCAATAGAGACGTGTATCTGATCTGATCGTACATCAGGGACGTTACTTGCATTCTTCTTCATAGTAACAATAGTCTTTTTTCTCACGCAAAAAAGCAGTAATGATAACACTATTTTTTTATTAAATAACATATATTATATCGTGCAGAGCAAAGGATGTCGATAATTTTCTAAACCAAAGCATATATTAAAGGTCTAAATGTAATTATTATTCAATCATTTAGACCTTTATTCTAATCATCAAATAAATCTTCTAACGTTATTTGATTTCCCATAATACTACTGTATTTGTATTTTTAACCCCATAAGTTGTAATCATCGTAAGTTGAATACCATATTGAAGTATTTCTTTTAAAAGCCTCTATTTTATTACGCAGCTTTAAGTCATATTCCTTATCAATAATAAACTCATCTGCAGAAAATTTAATCTCGCAAATATTGATGATGCGATCTCTTCTTTCAATAAGCAAATCTATTTGAGCACCTGATGTTTCTAACTCTTCATCGCCTCTTGTGAACCATATATATTCTTTAGACAACACCCCTGAAATTCCAATTTGTCGAACACATGAAACTTTCAGTTTTGGAGCGTAATGAGTAAATGTTTACACTCCGTTTACACACCCAAGTCAGTGCGCCGGAAATCTCCTTTCTATGTGGGTTTACAGTGTCTACTTTTCATTCAAGTCCGATCACCAGCATTAAAACTTGATGAGAGAAATACAGCAGAAATGCCGTATTTCTCTTATTTTTTATGGTTTTGGGTGTGTGAATACGAATGTAAAAGATACAGAATTCCGTGCGTAAAATTTTACACTTTTTTACACACTAAAATTGTGAGTTAAATTTACACTTTTAACGTCTTTTCAAGCAGATTAAACTGCTTAAGAAAACATATAGGCGTTGATTGACAGTGTGTTACTATAAAGGTAAAATTAGAGAAAGTATAGATTAGATGTGATTAGGAGATATGTAATGGTTGCCCAGTGTGTTAAGTGCGGAAATCACAAATGGAATAAAAAAGTAGAAGATAATAGGATAACGTGTCCTAATTGTGGTTATAGTTGGACATTCAATAAGTTACCGCTTTTTATTTTAACAGGTTGTAGCGGTATTGGGAAAACTACAACAGCACACGAATTGATGTTTAGTACGGAGGATATTGTTGTATTAGATGCAGATTTTTTCTTTAATATCATGCCACATGAAACACAAGACGATTATTTGCAGCAGGTTGAAAAACTTGAAGATTTATCAAAGAATATAATGCAAGTTGGGAAACCGGTTCTTTGGGCAATGGCAGGCAATTTAGATAAATTAAATGGAGTGTATAATCGTCAATTTTTTTCAGACATTTTTTGCCTTGCATTAGTGTGTGATGAAGAAACACTTCGCCATAGAATGATGCAAGGAAGGGGAATAGGGGATGAAGAATGGATTCAAAGCTCTATACAGTATAACAACTATTTCAAAACACATACGGCTATAAATGATATGCCATTTGATGTATGTGATACAGAAGGTAAGAAAATAGAAGAAGTGGTAGAAGATGTAAAGAAATGGGTAACAGAAAAAATGGCAAGGAGTAAGTAATGCAATATAAATACTGTGATAACGAAAACTATGAGGATTATGCAAGTGGGCGAGTGCTATATTCGGCCGAAGGTGTGGCTAATTTTCCGGTGCGTTTGGTGAATGAAATATTTGGTTATGCAAAAGAGTATTCTGTAAAGAAACATGACTTATGTGTATATGACCCATGCTGTGGTGGCGGATATTCTTTGACGGTTTTAGGACTAATGAATGCAGATGTTATAAAGAGATTATGTGGAAGTGACGTTGACACCAAAATGGTGGAAATTGCCAAGAAAAATCTTGCGCTTCTGAGTGAAGAAGGATTAGAGAGACGTTATACAGAGATTAAAGCGTTATATGATATGTATGAAAAATCATCTCATGCGGATGCTTTAGAAAGTATTGAAAGATTTAAAAAGAGAATGAAAAGAGATATTACTACAGAAATATTTGTAGCGGATTGTACAGAAGAATTACCACGACTTTCTCCAGATATTATTATAACAGATGTTCCGTATGGTAATCTGGTGGAGTGGAATACAGAAAGCAATAATCCATTGTATGATATGTTACAACAATTGGCAGGTATTTCACATAAGGATACAATATTAGCAATTTCTATGGATAAAAAACAAAAAGCAATACATCCGGCATGGACAAGAAAGAAAAAGCAGATAATAGGTAAAAGAAAATTTGAGATATACATACATGATTAATAGTATTAATATGACTAATTCTGCACATATTCTTTGCAATGTATCAGGATTTGCTTTTGTCTTTTTGTTTTGAAAGGAGAATATATGAAAACTATAATTCACGATTTGGATGAGGCTTACGATTCATTGTTTAAGAGTAAGTGTGAAAATGTTATTCATGCAGATGGCAGATATGCACCCTGTCAGGGATGCTTTGGCTGTTGGACAAAACATCCTGCTCAGTGTTACATGAAAGATACGTTGCAAATGGTATGCCGACTTATTGGTAAAACGGATGAATTGATTATCGTAACAGATAATTATTATGGAGCATATAGTTCATCGGTAAAAAATGTGTTGGACAGAAGTATTGGTGTCTCTACTCCTTTTAGTACATACCGTGGTAAGCAGATGCATCATACCCTGCGATATGGGAAAAAGAAAAAGCTTACTGTATACGCATATGGTCATATGACAGAAGATGAGGAAAAAACCTTTCATTATATGGTGGAGAGAAATGCGATAAATTATGGATTCCGAGAGTTTGAATTTCACCATTTAGAAAATTTGGACAAATTGGAGGAAATGGAACTATGAAAACGGTTTTTATAAACGGTAGTCCTAAAAAGAAATTAAGTGTGTCTTCTTATCTTCTCGGTATAGTTCGCCTTTTGGTCAGGGGCGAAGTGGCATCAGAACAGGTTCGTAATCCGGGAGACCATGAGCGTGTATTGCAAAGCATAAGGGACGCAGAGAATGTTGTTTTTGGTATGCCGCTTTATGTGGACGGAGTGCCTTCCCATATGCTTGCGTTCATGAAAGAGATGGAGAAATTTTGCATAGATAACAATATCCGTTTAAATGTGTATGTTGTTTCTAACGGAGGCTTTATTGAGGGATGCCAGAACAGACCGCTAATGCAGGTGATGGAGAATTTTTGTAAGCGTTGCAATTTTCAGTGGCGTGGAGGTGTAGGCATTGGCGGAGGTGTTATGCTTAATGTTATGCGGATTATGTTTTTGGTATATGCAGGATTGTTTGTATTAAATACAGTTATGTCAGGATTAACTGTGGCATTACCGGTTTTTGCAGAGCAGCTGGTAGTTGTTTTATTTTTTAGTCTTGGTGCGTTCTTCTATTGCTTACGAATGGGAAGAGCTGTTAATAAGGGAGTAGCTTGCGGGGTAAAGTTTACTCGGATACTTTTGCCGTCTTTTCTGTTTATTTTGGCAGCAGATATTTTCTTTGTAATCATTTCAATATTACAAGGAGGTATTTTTAGAGGATGGCTGAGCCGGAAATGTTGAGTTATCAGCATTTCCTTACAATATAATTATAAAGTGAGGGTTACAATATGAAATCAACAACATTGGTAATTATGGCGGCAGGTATGGGCAGCCGCTTTGGCGGTGGTATCAAGCAGTTAGAGCCTATGGGACCAAACGGCGAAATTATTATGGATTATTCCATCTACGATGCCATTCAGGCCGGTTTTAACAAAGTGGTTTTTGTCACAAGAAAGGATTTGCTGGAGACCTTTAAGGAAGTAATCGGAAATCGTATTGAGAAGGTGATTCCTGTTGAATACGCACTGCAGGAAATTGAAGATATTCCGGAAGGAGTTTCCGTGCCCACGGGAAGAACCAAGCCATGGGGAACCGGACAGGCCATCCTTGCTTGCAAGGGAATTGTAACAGACCCGTTTGTAGTAATCAATGCAGACGATTACTACGGAAAAGAAGCATACAAATTAATTCATGATTATTTGGTGGAAGACCACAGTAGTGATAAGCAGTTTAGCTTCTGTATGGCAGGCTTTATTTTGGGAAATACCTTAAGTGACAATGGAGGTGTTACCAGAGGCATTTGCATCGTAAATGAAGAGGGAAACCTTATCGGTGTTAAAGAAACAAGCGGAATTGTTAAGACTGCGTCCGGAGCAGCCTGTGATGACGGCAACGGCAATCAGGAAGAATGCGATATTAATAGCCATGTATCAATGAATATGTGGGGATTTACACCGGATTTCTTGGACGAACTGGAAAGCGGATTTAAAAAGTTTCTTTCTGATTTGAAGCAGGATGATGTGAAGAGTGAATACCTTCTTCCTATGATTGTAGATGGTCTCATCAAGGAGAACAGGGCTGATGTATCTGTTTTGGAGACCAGGGATAAATGGTTTGGTGTTACTTATAAAGAGGATAAGCCGGTGGTTGTGGAATCCATCCGTAAGCTGATTGAACAAGGGGAGTATCCTGAAAAGTTATACTAGGATTGAAGCTATCAGCTTGTGAAAGAAAAAGTATCTTACAATTTACGCCAATGCGTAACTCAACTATCAGTAGAATATTTCTTTGAGTTTCTAGTAATTGTTTATTGTTATTATACCATTCAACCCTATAAAATGTAGATAGTAACAAAATATACTTTTGGTGAGGATGAAGGTATGAATCAGATAGGAAGTTTTATTTCGAAAAGAAGAAAAGAATTAGGCTATACCCAGCAAAAACTAGCTGACAAATTAAACATATCATTTCAAGCTGTTTCCAAATGGGAAAATGGCTCTGCATCACCGGATATTTCGCTTCTTCCAAAGTTAGCGCAGATTCTGAATACTACGGTTGATGCTATGGTAGGCTACTATCATCAACCATTTACGGATTATGAAGAAAAGTATAGCGAAGAAAAATATTATTGGGGAACAGCGCCTAATTCCATGTGCTATGAAATCATGAAGCTACATCCGCCCGTGAAACCTTACCGGGTCTTGGATATCGGCTGCGGTGAGGGGAAGGATGCTGTGTTCTTAGCAAGAAACGGATATCGGGTCACTGCTTTCGATATTGCAGATGCAGGGCTTGCCAAAGCAAGAGAATTGGCAAAATATCATGATGTAGATGTTGATTTTTTTAAAGCAAATGTGAATGAATATATGCCAACAGAAAAATTTGATATTATTTTTTCAAGCGGTGTATTACATTATATTTCTCTGGATAAGAGAAAAGATTTTTTTGCCAGCTTAAAAGAGTATACTGCACCTGACGGAATCCATGCATTGAACGTATTTGTGGCAAAGCCGTTTATTGAAGCGGCATCTGACAGTGAAGAGGCAGAAAAAATGGTGGAGCCGTGGCATTCCGGTGAGCTTGCGGGATATTATCATGATTGGCTATTTCATAGGAACGAAGAGGTCATTTTTGACTGTAATAGTGGCGGTGTTCCGCATAAGCATTGCATGGATATACTGATTGCAGAAAAGAAATAGATAGATTGTTTCTGTATCATACCACCGGATAGCCGGTGTTTACATAGATATTTTTATCGTAAAGGAGATGATGCGTGTATGAAAAATATCAGTTGCTATCAATTACGGAGGGTGACAGTAATTTAACTCTCTGTTAGTCAAAAAGGAGAGATTTGAATGAATATTGTTAGTTTTGAAAAAGAACACATTGATGAGGCAAAGGCGATTGCCCTTGATAATTACCAAGAAGAGAGACAGTTTGTGAAAGACCTGCCGGAGATAAGTGAGCTTCCCGATTTAAGTGAGTTTGCAGGAAACAGCTTAGGAGTTGCGGCTTTTGAGCAGGGCAAAATGGTAGGATTTTTGTGCTGCTACAGACCTTGGGACCATGCCTTTGGTACTGCTGCGAAAGGAACATTTTCGCCTATTCATGCCCATGGTACTGTGATAGAGAATAGAGAAATGATTTACCGCAAACTGTACCAGGCAGCGGCTGAAAAATGGGTGGCGCATGGAATCACTTATCATGCCATTGCTATGTATGCCCATGATGAACAGGCGCTGCGAACCTTTTTTCTGTATGGGTTTGGCATGCGTTGCGTGGATGCAATAAGAGATATGAGCAGCATTAATTGCTTCGCTGTGCCGGATTTGCATATTAGGGAATTGCCAAAAGAGGAGATTGCCAAAATCAGGGAAATGCGCAGGCAGTTATCAGCACATTTGGGAAGCAGTCCCTGCTTCATGTATTCCAATGAGCAGGAATTTAAGCAGTGGCTGATACGGGCAGAAAACCGTGAAACAGATGTATATGTGGCAGAACTGGATGGCGAGCCGGTTTCCTTTATTGAAATTGCGGATGATGGGGAAACCTTTGTTACGGAAAAAGAAGAAATGAAAAATATCTGTGGTGCATTTTGCATGCCGGAGTATCGCGGAAGCGGAGTTTTTGCCAATCTGCTGAATTATGTGGTGGACAGATTAAGGCAGCAGGGCATAACCCATTTGGGGGTAGACTTCGAAAGCTATAATCCTGCGGGAAGCGGTGCATGGAACAAATATTTTACACCCTATACTCATAGTGTGGTGCGCAGGATTGACGAATGCGCGCTTAGGAATTATAAGTAGAATTTTTATGGAGTTACAATGAAGAAGGACATTACCCAATGTCATTAAGTTAAGGATTTTTCAAAAACCGTCCAACTAGGGGCGGTTTTTGTTATGGAAAAAATGGGAAAATATCTATACGAATTAATTTGCAAAACAATCTTTTCGACCAATTGGATAAGAATTTAGAAAGCTTGTCTTTTATCCTACATTTCATAATAAAAAAAGCACCTCAAATATTTTATGTAAACTACTTGTGCGATAAAAACATAAAAATGCGATAATTTATCCTAGATTTTTCTATGGAACAAGAGGAATATATCTTATAAAATCAATTTTTCAGTTAAAATATAGGATAAAATTCTCAAAATACAAAATCTTATCCTACTTTGTTCTTACGTATCAAGTGATTTTATTAAAAAACTGCATTTTTTCCAGGATAAAAATCTAAAAAATCTTAAATATATCCTAATTCATACAGAATCAAGCATTGAATACTCCAAAAAATTCACATTACGACAAAATTAAAGATTAAAGATTCACATTACTATTTATTTACAAAAAAATGTAAAATATACTTGACATAAAATGTAAAGCGAGCTATACTTCAAATGTAAAGTTAACTATACAAAATAAAAATACATCATAAAAGAGGAAGGAGTAACATGAAAAACTATATTAAAGAGCTGAGAAAAGAAAAGAGAATTTCTCAAGAAGAATTGGCGGCAGCGGTTTCCGTTACAAGACAGACCATTATCTCTTTAGAAAACGGAAAATACAATGCCTCACTTTTACTGGCACATGAAATAGCAAAGTATTTCGGGAAAGCAATAGAAGAAGTATTTATATTTGAGGAAGATACGGAAGCATAATAATTTATTTGGAAAAGTACAATCACAAAATGATAATAAAAAACATAATCAGGAGGATATCAAAATGTTATTAGAAAATGCAAAAGTAGGAAAAACAGTAGAAAAGAGAATTAAAAACAGAATTATCTATAGTGTATGTCTGGCAGTTTTGGGAGTGACTTCAGCTGTAATTGGCGTGGGTGGTTTCCTGCCTGTAGAGTTAAGCGATTACCTGAGCGGATTTTACAGTGGGGTAGGAACCGGACTGATTGTGGCGGCTATCATAACCATTATCCGCAATATCCGTACACTGAAGAACGAAAAGCTACTGAAAGAAAAAGAAATTTATGAAAACGATGAGCGTAACAAAATGATTGGTCTTAAGACATGGTCTTATACAGGCTATGCCATGTTCATTATCCTGTATGTTGGACTTCTTGCTGCAGGATTTATCAGTGAAATGGTTTTAAATACGATTCTTGTGATTTTGGGTGTGTATGCACTTTGCCTGTTCTTTGCAAGATTATACTGCAACAAGACAATGTAGCAGAAAAGCCCCGGATAAAACCTAAGGTAATGATTGCAAGTTTTGCCATAAAATAGTACACTCTATGATAGAACAAATTACTTATCATCGGAGGTTACTATGAGTTTTACAACATACACATGTGAAGATTTTGTTGAAATATTATCCACCAAAGCCCCCGTCCCCGGGGGCGGCGGTGCATCAGCACTTGTGGGAGCTATTGGAACAGCTCTCGGAAACATGGTAGGCAGCCTGACTGTGGGCAAAAAGAAATACACTACTGTTGAGGCTGATATCATTGCTTTGAAAGAAAAGGCAGATGCGCTTCAGAAGGATTTCCTTCATCTGGTAGAGGAGGATGCAAGGGTGTTTGAACCCTTATCTAAGGCATACGGTATGCCCAAGGATACTGAGGAAGAAAGAGCAGAGAAAGCAAGAGTGATGGAAATTGTTTTAAAAGATGCCTGCTCGGTTCCTATGGAAATCATGAAGAAATGTTGTGAAGCTATAGATATTATAGAAGAATTCGCAGAGAAAGGCAGTGTGATTGCCTTGAGCGATGCGGGAGTAGGTGCGGCTTTTTGCAGGGCGGCGCTTCTTGGTGCGTCTTTAAATGTATTTATTAATACGAAATCCATGGCTAACCGTGAATATGCGGAGGCATTAAATGCAGAAGCTGAAGAAATGATAGAGACTTATTCCGCTAAGGCAGATGCGGTATTTATGAGCGTTAACAGCAGGCTGAGATAGTGGCCGAACTGAAAACGCAGGCGTAAGAAAATTTAACAGTAAAAACAGAAATAATAAAATCGGAGGCTGTAAAATGGCAAAACAGTTATTAGGAAAAGAAGTAACCGCTGCTATGAATGAAAAGATTAAAGCAAACGTAGCTACTTTAAATGAAAAAGGAATCACACCTACACTTGGAATTATCAGAGTAGGTGAGCGTGAGGACGATATTTCTTACGAAAGAGGCGCTACCAAACGCTGCGAGACATTAGGTGTGGCATACGAAAAGTTTTTGCTCCCGGCAGATGTAACGGAGGAAGCACTTCTTGCAGTGATTGAGCAGGTAAATAAGGATGAAAAGATTCACGGCGTATTGTTGTTCCGCCCGTTGCCCAAGCATTTAAATGAGGAGAAGATCATAAATGCTCTTGATTTTGAAAAGGATGTAGATGGCATTACTGACGGTTCATTGGCCGGTGTATTTGCCGGAAAAGCGCAGGGATTCCCGCCTTGTACCCCTCAAGGCTGTATGGAAATTTTAGATCATTACGGAATTGATTGCACCGGCAAAAAAGCAGTGGTAATAGGAAGAAGCCTGGTAGTAGGCAAGCCTGCAGCCATGATGCTTATTAAGAAGAATGCTACCGTAACAGTTTGCCATACGAAAACCAAGGACATGCCTTCTGTAGTAAAAGAAGCGGATATTGTGATTGTGGCAGCAGGGCGCGCAGGTGTGATTGACGGTTCTTATTTGCGTTCCGGTCAGGTAGTGATTGATGTAGGAATCAATATAAATGAAGAAGGCAAGCTTTGCGGTGATGTAAAGTATGATGAGGCAGAGACTATTGTAGATGCCATTACTCCTGTGCCGGGAGGTGCGGGAAGTGTAACAACTTCTGTGCTGGTAGGTCATGTAGTGGAAGCTGCTATGAGAAAATACTTGTAAAATAATAAGTAATGAAGGACAGGAATTCTTAAACGGGTATAGTTTATGTTGGAAGAAATACAAAAGAAAGCTAATTATTATGTCTCTCGAAGTGCGTTTGTGATAAGAAGACTTTTGAAGTGGCTGCTTATCAGTGTTGGCATCGGATTGATTGTGGGAACCATCAGTTCTCTGTTTGGCCATACGCTGGTATTTGTTACGGAACTGCGAAAGCAGTACCCGGTCATTCTCTGGGGGCTTCCGTTAGCAGGCTTATTGATTGTTTTCCTTTACCGGTTTTTTAAAAATGCGGATGACAGCGGAACCAATATGGTAATATCTTCTATCCATTCTTCTACGGACATTCCGTTTAAGATGGCACCGCTCATTTTTGTGACTACGGTATTCACCCATTTATGCGGAGGCTCAGCGGGAAGAGAGGGAGCAGCACTTCAGTTAGGCGGAAGCATTGCTAATCAACTTGGTAAGGTTCTTAAGCTGAATGCAAATGACAGACATATTATCATTATGTGCGGTATGAGTGCGGGTTTCTCCGCGCTGTTCGGAACGCCAATGGCAGCAGCTATTTTTGCGTTAGAAGTAATCAGTATCGGTATTATGCATTATTCTGCACTGGTGCCCAGTGTAACGGCAGCCATGATAGCCCATTTTGTTGCAGATGCCCTAAAGGTTGCACCGGAACGTTTTCCGGTATCAGTAGTGCCGGCAATTAATCCGGTGAATTTTTTTAAGATTATTGCATTTGGAGCATTGGTAGGCGGAATCAGTATTGTATTTTGTATTATGCTCCATACAGCGGAACATGTGTACAAAAGTTTCTTTAAGAATCCTTATATCAGGATAGCGGTAGCAGGATGTATAGTAGTAATATTGTCTTTGATATTGCAGACAGACTTATATTTAGGCTCCGGACAGGAAATTATTGAGAGTATTTTCCATACGGAAAAGACAGAAGTCTATACCTTTCTATTAAAAATGCTTTTTACGGCATTGACCCTTGGTGCCGGCTTTAAGGGAGGAGAAATTATTCCGTCCTTTTGTATCGGTGCAGCACTTGGCTGCGTAGTAGCGTCGTTACTGGGACTTCCCGTAGCGCTGGTAACTGCTTGCGGTATGGTGGGATTATTTTGCGGAGTGACAAATTGTCCGATTACTTCCCTTTTGATTTCTTTTGAATTGTTTGGATTCGATGGCATGCCGTATTATTTGACAACGATTGCGGTGAGTTATATGCTTTCCGGCTACTATGGCCTATATCGTTCCCAAAAGATTATGTATTCTAAAACAGAGACAAACTTTGTAAACAAAGCAGCTCATTAAATATGTATGTACGAAATAAATACCCCGGTACATTGTACCGGGGTGAATTTTTGATTATGTATTGTGATTTATTTGGGTGGTTGCTTGGGCTGTCCGTAATAAATAACGCCCAGTGCACCCGGACCGGCATGGGTGCCGATGCTGGGACTGATATCATTGATAATAACGTTACTGAAAGGAGTAAGTGATTTTACCATTTCCGCAACGCTTTCTGCATCTTCATAGCAGTTACCGTGTACAATGCCTACCGGCAAAGTAAAGTCTGTATTATCATCTAAGGTTGCTTTCATGCGGTCTATCAGTGTACGAAGCGATTTTTTCCTGCCACGGGCAGTGCCGTCTGAGGAAAGGGCTCCTAAATTGTTTACATAGAGGAAAGGCTTTAAGTTAAGGGCACTTCCTACCACAGCAGTGGTTCTGGAAACACGTCCGCCTCTTAGAAGGTGGAACAGATCATCTACCGTAAACTGGACATTGATATGATTTTTAAAATCACCAAGTGCCAATACAATTTTATCATAAGAGGCACCGCTTTCTTTTAATTTGTTAGCGTAAATTACCATTAATGATTCACCTAAGGAAACATTCAGAGAATCAATAACTGTAATCTGTGCACCGGGATATTCTTCGGTCAGTTCTCTTGCAACCATACAAACATTATTGTAGCTTCCGCTTAAACCGGAGGAAAATGCGATATGGATAATATCCATTCCCTTGTCCAAAACTGAGCGGAATTTCTCTTCGATAACAGCAGGATTATTTGCTTGAGACTGAGGAAGCTCGCCGCCTTTCATGCGCTCGTAAAAATCTTTGGGAGGCATATGAAGTTCATCACCGTATACCGTATCCCCGAAGGAGTAGTACTGAGGAATGATGACCGTTTCAAATTTGTCTATATATTCTTTCGGTAAATCCGAATTAGAATCGGTGGTTATACAAAAATCTCTCATGGTATGTATCCTCTCAAAAATCATCAATGATGTCTGTTTGAACATCAAACTAATTATAGCATGTGTTGGAAAGGTTTGCAAATAGATTGCACGTAGTATTAGCCTGAATATGTGGATATTGTTTTGTCGTTAAGAAAATGTTATAGTTTAGAAAGTATTTTTGAAAAATGAAAGGTTATGATTGGATATGAAACAAAAAAGCAAGAGGAAGAAGATGTCAAAAACAATGATTCTGCATTATTTAAAGCTGTTTTACCGTTCGGCTTTGTTTTTGACAGCGTTAGTTCTTTACATAATAAGCCGTATCAGACAGAGTGGTACGCTTTTTGGCGGAATGGAAAAGAATCATGTGATATTGAATATCATTTGGCTGGTATATTTTATAGAAATGATACTCCGTTTTTTCCCTTCCGGAATCGAAAGTATGGGTTGTCAAAAACAGTTTGCAAGAAATTATAAACCGGTAGCAGCAGAAGAGACCCTGACTAAGGTCAAAGTACAATCCGGTTTTAGAACGGCGGCAGTAGCAACGGCTTGGCTTGCGCTAAACGGATTGATTGGAGTACTATATTTTGCAGGGGTGATTGATGCGGGCATTTTGTTGTTGATTAGCTTGGCATATTCGGTTTGCGACATGATTTGTATTTTGTTTTTCTGTCCCTTCCAAACCTGGTTTATGAAAAACAGATGCTGTACTACATGCCGGATATATAACTGGGATTTTGCCATGATGTTTACGCCTCTGATTTTTGTAAAGAATGTTTACGCATGGAGTCTTGCAGCACTTTCATTAGCACTATTGATAAAGTGGGAAGTACTTTTTAGACTGCATCCGGAACGCTTTTCGGATCAAACCAATTTAAGCCTCCGATGTGCCATGTGTGAAGAAAAATTATGCCAGCATAAAACACAACTGAGACGCTTTATTCTGGATAACAGAAAGAGATTTTTCCCGAAGGATGAATCGGTTAATCGAAAAGAATAAAAAGAAGAACCACGCTGGAATGATTCAGCGTGGTTTTGTAGTTTTTGTAGGCCGGTTTACAAAGTAGCCGACAGTATGTTTATGGATTATTCAACGGTTACCTTGCTGTTAAATTTGTCTAACAGTGTTGCAATTACAACGCCTGCTGCAAGGAAAAACACATTAATAAGAGCGCCGGTAACAGAAACGGTAAAGCTTTCAAAGGGAATAATCATTACGGTAGCAGCAATTACAATACCGATAATTGCATGGAAGGCAAGAGAATAATGTTTGTCAAACAACATATTTACAGCATTGGATAAGCATACTACGGTTGCTAATGCGCCGATACCTGCAGGAATCAGAACGGACATGGAAAGATGACCGATTCCGTCTACAAAGGGGGTATATAATCCAAGAGGCATCAGTAAGGTAGAAAAACTCATACCGGGGGCAATTACGCTTAGTGCAAGGCAGCAACCGCAGAACAGATACCACACGAAGTTGGGAGTAATTGTTACGGAGGCTACGTTTAAGGTAATTAAAAGTGCAAAAATAATTGCCATTGCAATGAATAGGGAGTAATAAGAACCTTTTGTACGTCCCTGCTCGCCTGCTTCTCTCCAAAGAGAAGGAATCATTCCGCCGATTAATCCGATAAAGAGACATACGGAAGGTGCGGGATATTTTTCCAAAACATAAGCAAGAATATTTGCGACCCCAAGGAAGCCGATTGCTGCACCTATTACATAGGGAATCAGCTTGGGCACATGGGTTTTAAAGCGGCTGAGGGGTTTAGCAAGTAATTCCATCATAGGTTTATAGATGCCGAACACAACGCTTAAAACACCGCCTGAAATACCGGGAAGAACTGCACCGAGACCGATCAGAGAGCCCTGAAGGAGCTGAAGCAATAGCTTGCCGGGAGAAAATTTCTTTTGATTCATATGTGTTACCTCTTTTCTGTTCATTTTCATAACAGCTTCTATTTTACCTTCTTTAGGGAATCTATGCAAGGTTTTCCGATTAGTTTGTGCTGGAAACATAACCGTTTCTATGATAATATTAAATTTTGAAAGGAGTAGGCGATGAAGTGGGTAAAATTTAAAATTAAAACAATTACTGAGGCTGAAGACATTATTATCAGCACATTATATGATATTGGTTTGGAAGGTGCACAGATAGAGGACAAAATTCCTCTTACCGCAGCAGAGAAGGAGCAGATGTTTGTAGATATTCTTCCGGAGGGACCTGAAGATGACGGCATTGCGTATCTTAGCTTTTTTGTTGAAGAAAAAGAGGATGGATCTTTGGAAGTAAACGGGGAACCTACCACCAAAGAAGAAATCTTAGAGAACGTTAAGACAGAGCTTGAAGACCTTCGTATGTTTATGGACATCGGAGAAGGAAGCGTTGTAGTGGATGAAACAGAGGATATTGACTGGATTAACAATTGGAAGCAGTATTTCCACCAGTTTACCATTGACGATGTGTTGGTAATTCCATCCTGGGAGGAGGTGCAGCCGGAAGATAAGGACAAGATGATTCTCCACATTGATCCCGGCACTGCTTTCGGAACCGGTATGCATGATACCACCCAGCTTTGTATCAGACAGCTACGCAAATTTATTACACCGGAAACCGTGCTTTTGGATGTGGGAACAGGAAGCGGTATTTTGGCTATTTTGTCCCTGATGTTTGGCGCAAAGAAAGCAGTCGGAACAGACCTTGATCCCTGTGCGCCTCCTGCAGTAGCGGACAACTGCAAAAATAACGGGATTGCACCGGAGCAGTTTGAGATATTGATTGGAAATATCATTACCGAAAAAGAAGTGCAGGACAAAGTGGGTTACGACTGCTATGACATTGTTGTGGCCAATATCCTTGCAGATGTTTTGGTACCTTTAACACCGGTCATTGTAAATCAGATGAAAAAAGGCGGAATTTATATTACCTCTGGTATTATTGATGATAAAGAGCAGACAGTTGTGGATGCAGTAAAGGCAGCAGGTCTTGAAGTGCTTGAGGTAACATATCAGGGAGAATGGGTATCCGTTACGGCGAAGAAACCGGAATAGAAGAAGACAGAGCATTAGCCGGGAATTGTTTAGGAGATAAGTATGTACCAATTTTTTGTTGAGCCCTCTCAGATACAGGGAAACCGGATTACTATTACAGGAAAAGACGTTAATCATATCAAAAATGTTTTACGCATGAAAGCAGGGGAAGAAATATCCATCAGTAACGGTGTGGATGGCAAAGACTACCGCTGCGGAATCGAAGAGCTGTTGGATGAAGAAATTATCTGCAACTTAAGATTCATCAAGGAGGATGGTGTTGAGCTTCCCTCCAGGGTATATCTTTTCCAGGGATTGCCAAAAGCAGATAAAATGGAGCTGATTATCCAAAAAGCTGTGGAGCTTGGCGTGCATGCAGTGATTCCTGTATCCTGTAAGAGAGCTGTTGTAAAGCTGGATGAAAAAAAGGCAAAAAGCAAAATTGCCAGATGGCAGCAGATTGCAGAAGCGGCAGCCAAGCAGAGCAAAAGAGGAATTATACCGGAAGTAAAAACTGTATTGAGTATGAAGGAAGCAGTTGCTTTGGCAGAGCAATGTAAGGTGAAACTGATTCCCTACGAATTAGCTGAGGGAATGGAAAAAACAAAAGAGATTATGAATTCCTTAAAGTCCGGAGAAGATGTAGCAATTTTTATCGGACCGGAGGGCGGATTTGAAGAAAGCGAAGTGCAGCTTGCCATTGAGAATGGGATAGTGCCGATTACATTGGGAAAGAGAATTCTACGCACAGAAACGGCAGGCATGACGGTACTTTCCTGGATTATGTACCAATTGGAAAGTTAAGTGTCGAAATTGGAAGAAAAAGCATATAGTAATAACAGATAACTGTATAAAGATACAGGAAAGACCGGTGATGTTATGGAAATTTATTTAGATAATTCTGCCACTACCAGGTGCTTTGACGAAGTGGCAGCCTTAATGACAAAAATTATGTGCGAGGATTACGGAAATCCTTCCAGTATGCACAGAAAAGGTGTGCAGGCGGAGGGATATCTGCGTTATGCAAAGGAAGTTATCGCAAAGAACTTAAAGGTAAATGAAAAGGAAATCTTTTTTACCTCCGGTGGAACAGAATCGGATAATTTGGCAATCAGAGGATGCGCATATGCCAACTGCCGTGGCGGAAGACATCTGATAACCACACAAATAGAACATCCGGCTGTTTTACAAACAATGAGGAATTTGGAAGAAGAGGGTTTTCGCGTAACGTATCTTCCCGTAGATGAAAAGGGTTGCATCCGGTTAGAGGATTTACAACGGGCTATTACGGGAGAAACCATTTTGGTTTCCATTATGCATACCAATAATGAAATCGGTTCTTTGCAGCCTATTGCGGAGGCAGGAGCATTGATTAAAAAGATGAATCCCCGTATTTTGTTCCATGTGGATGCGGTACAGGGATACGGAAAGTTCAAGATTTATCCGAAGAGAATGAATATCGATCTTTTATCCGTTAGCGGACACAAAATCCACGGACCTAAGGGCGTTGGTTTCCTGTATATAAATGACAAAGTGAAAATTAAACCGATACTTTTTGGCGGAGGTCAGCAGGGCGGTCTTCGATCGGGTACGGATAATGTGCCGGGAATCGCAGGAATGGCAAAGGCCATTGAACTGGTATATGCAGGTCTGGATGATGAAGTTGAGCGCCTTTATCAGATAAAGGAAGCTTTTGTTAACGGAGTACGCAAGATAGAGGGAGTTACTGTAAACGGACATTGTGACAGGAATGGTGCACCGCACATTGTCAGTGTTTCCGTGGAAGGGGTACGAAGTGAAGTATTACTTCATGCATTGGAAGACAAAGGAATTTATGTGTCGGCAGGAAGTGCATGCTCTGCCCACAAGCCTCAGCCTTCTGCCACGTTGCAGGCAATCGGTCTTGGCAAGGAACTGCTGGGCTCTACAATACGTTTTAGTTTTTCAATGTTTACGACCATGGAAGAAGTAGACTATACTTTGAAGGTAATGTATGATATAATTCCCATGCTCAGAAAGTATACAAGAAAGAAATAGATTCATGAAAAGAAATGATTATATTTCGAATACGAACGGCAAAGCACTTACATGTTAAGGGCTTGCCGGGCGTATTCGGGATAAAGCAAAGCATCAGAGCTTTTTAACGAAAGGAGTAAACGGAATGTTTACAGCATTTTTGATTAAGTACGCGGAAATCGGTATTAAAGGAAAGAACAGACATTTATTTGAGGAAGCTCTTGCCCAGCAGATAAAATATGCACTGAAACGTTGCGAGGGTGAGTTTAAGGTAACCCGTACCCAAGGAAGAATTTATGTAGATGCTTTATCTGAGTTTGATTATGAAGAAACCGTGGAAGAGTTAAAGACCGTGTTTGGTGTATCCGGTATTTGTCCTGTGGTATATGCAGAGGATGAAGGCTTTGAAAAGCTTGCTGAGCGTGTTGTCAAATACATGGACGAGGTTTATCCGGACAAAAAGATTACCTTTAAGGTGCAGGCGAGAAGAGCACGTAAGAACTATCCCATGGATTCCATGCAGATTAACTGTGAATTAGGCGGTGCCATCTTGGAAGCATTTCCTGAGATTAAGGTGGATGTGCATAAGCCGGATGTGCTCCTTAATATAGAAATCCGTGAAAAGATTTACATTTATTCTATAGAGATTCCGGGTCCCGGCGGTATGCCTGTGGGCAGCAACGGTAAAGCCATGCTTTTATTATCCGGCGGAATTGATTCTCCGGTGGCAGGATATATGGTATCCAAGCGTGGTGTAAAAATCGATGCGGTATATTTTCATGCACCTCCGTATACCAGTGACCGTGCCAAGCAGAAGGTAATTGACCTTGCTAAGCTGGTTTCCCGATATACCGGACCCATTTATCTTCATATTATTAACTTTACGGACATCCAGCTCTATATTTATGAAAAGTGCCCTCATGAAGAGCTGACGATTATCATGCGTCGTTATATGATGAAAATAGCAGAGAAGATTGCAAAGGATACAGAATGCCTGGGACTAATTACCGGTGAAAGTATCGGACAGGTTGCGTCTCAGACGATTCAGTCACTTGCAGTAACCAATGAAGTGTGTACACTTCCGGTATTCCGTCCGTTAATCGGGTTTGATAAGATGGAAATTGTAGACATCTCCGAAAAAATCGGAACCTATGAGACTTCTATCCTGCCTTACGAGGATTGCTGTACCATTTTTGTGGCAAAGCATCCTGTAACAAAGCCTAATCTAAATGTAATTAAGCGTCATGAGCAGAATTTAGAAGAAAAGATAGATGAGCTGGTACAGACAGCCTTAGATACGGATGAAATGATAGTAGTAAACTGGGAGAAGTAAGAAAAAAACGGCACATACAATATGTGCCGTTTGATGTTATTCTGTAAATAAAGGAAGCAAGGCTTCCGTTTAGGTCGTTTGTGTGCTGCCGGAAATGCTCCGGTCAGCGTTTCACAAATCCTAGATCATGTAAGGCTTAAGAGTTTCTAAAACTTCTTCAGCGCTGTCTTCTGCATGGATATTTAAGTCGATGGGCTTGGATAAGTCTAAGGAAAAGATACCCATAATGGACTTAGCGTCGATTACGTATCTTCCGGAAACTAAATCGAAGTCATAATCAAACTTGGTAATATCGTTTACAAAAGATTTTACCTTGTCAATAGAATTTAATGAAATCTGTACTGTTTTCATTGTAAGTTACCTCCTTAATTTTTTCATACCTTCATGCTATTATAGTAAATGTTAAGGAAAAAAAAGTCAATGCTAAAACAATACAAAAATAATGGAGAAAATCATGAAAAAAGTGGCATTACACAACCTCGGATGTAAAGTAAACGGCTACGAAATGGACGTTATGCAACAAAGATTGGAAGAAAAAGGGTATAAAATTGTACCATTTGATAAAAAAGCGGACATTTATATCATAAATACGTGTACCGTAACAAATATTGCGGACAGAAAAAGCAGACAAATGCTGCATCGTGCCAAGAAGTTAAATCCGCAGGCTGTGGTAGTGGCAGTAGGCTGTTATGTGCAGACGGGTAAAGAAGAAGCCCTTAAGGATATGAGCATTGACCTTGCCATCGGTAATAACAAAAAGAAAGATCTGATTCCTTTGCTGGAGGAGTATATGGCACAAAGAGAAAGTGACAGAAATAAAACCTTACAGGGCAAATCAGTAATAGACATTAATGCAACTAATGAATATGAGGATATGCAGCTTGCCCGTACAGGAGAACATACACGGGCCTTTATTAAGATTCAGGACGGATGTAATCAGTTTTGCTCTTACTGCATTATTCCCTACGCCAGAGGCAGGGTAAGAAGCAGGAGCGAAGAAGAAATTTTGAAGGAAGTGAAAACACTTGCAGCAAACGGATACCGGGAAGTGGTACTGACAGGGATTCATTTAAGCTCCTATGGACTTGATTTTGCCGGGATTAAAAATGTAGGGGAAGGCGAAGCATTTCCCCATGAAAGACTGCTGACACTGATTGAACGGATTCATGAGGTGAAAGGGATTGAGAGAATCCGTTTGGGTTCCCTGGAGCCTCGTATTATTACAAAGGAATTTGCGGAAGGAATCAGCAGACTTCCTAAGTTCTGCCCTCATTTTCATTTGTCCCTGCAAAGTGGCTGTGACGCTGTGCTGAAACGAATGAATAGAAAATATACCACGGAGGAATACTATAACGGGGTTTGCCTACTCAGGGAATATTTTGATAATCCTGCGATTACCACTGATGTCATAGTGGGATTCCCGGGAGAGACAGAAGAAGAATTTGAACAAACTGTGCATTTTCTTGAAAAGACAGGCTTTTATGAAATGCATGTTTTTAAATATTCCAGACGAAAAGGAACCGTGGCGGATGCAATGAAAGATCAGATTCCGGAAGAAATAAAGACAAAACGGAGTAATGAATTGCTTTTACTGGATCAAAAGATGTCGGAGGAATACAGAAAGGCGCATATACATAAGCAGGCTTCAGTATTATTTGAAGAGGAAAAAGAAATAAACGGTAAAGTATATCAAATAGGTCACAGTATGGAATATATAAAGGTAGTGACAGAAAATGCCGATAATTTATCGGGAAAGATTCTGACAGGCAGTTACAAAGAATTTTCGGAGCCGGGAATGTTATCATTTGTGACGGATAATCAGAGCTTGAGAGACAGAGATTGCTGACGGGAATTACATGCGGGGGACTCGCCGGGAGTTGAATTTTTATACAAAATAGAGTAATATAAGAAAAGATGGGTAAGAAGAACATAAGGGGTGCGAATATGCAGGATTTGGGAAATACACAATATTTTAAAGTAGAGACAGACAACAACAGCGTAAAATCGATACTTGCAGAGGTATATGCAGCGTTGACAGAGAAGGGATATAATCCCGTTAATCAGATTGTGGGATATATTATGTCAGGTGATCCTACTTACATTACCAGTTATAAGAATGCAAGAAGCCTGATTATGAAGGTAGAACGGGACGAACTGGTAGAAGAGATGCTGGAAGAGTATATTAAAAACAATCATTGGAATTAACAGTATGAGAATTATGGGATTGGATTTCGGAGCCAAAACAGTGGGGGTAGCTATCAGCGACCCTCTGCTTATTACGGCTCAGGGAATAGAAATTATCAGAAGAAAAGAAGAAAACAAGCTCCGTAAGACATTGGCGAGAATTGAAGAGCTGATAGTAGAATACGAAGTAGAAGAAATTGTATTAGGACTCCCTAAGCATATGAACGATACATTGGGAGTCAGAGTGGAGTTATCGTACGAGTTTAAAGAAAAGCTGGAGAGACGTACCGGACTTCCCGTACACATGTGGGATGAGCGGCTGACTACTGTAGCAGCGGATAAAGCCATGATAGAAGCGGGACTTAGAAGAGAAGAACGCAAGGAACATGTAGATAAGGTGGCAGCTGTATTTATTTTGCAGGGTTACCTGGATTTACGTGCCAATAAAGAGAAAATTTTGCAATAGGAAATACAGAAAGCATAACTATTTTGTAACAGGGAACAGAAAGGATTACCGATAAATTGGAAAAGATTGCATTTGCATTAGAAGGAAACGAAACAGTATGGTTTTATGTGCTGGAACAGACGAAACTGGGCGGAGTACGCTATATTTTAGTGACGGAAGAAGAAGAAGGAGATTCTGAAGCACTGATTTTGAAGGAAATTTCAGGTGAGAAGGATGCTGAAAGTGTTTACGAAATTGTAGAGGATGATACGGAGCTGTCCGCAGTAGCTGCGGTATTTGAAAACTTGCTTGAGGATGTTGAACTTTCGTAAACAGGAGCAAATCGGACGAATTTGTCGTTTTATTTATTTTGGAGGTAAATTTTGAAAAACATAGAAAATAATAACAGCTCGGGACTTAAGGTGATTCCTTTAGGAGGTCTTGAGCAAATCGGAATGAACATTACTGCCTTTGAATACGAAGACAGTATTCTTGTAGTGGATTGCGGTTTATCCTTTCCGGAGGATGATATGTTGGGAATTGACTTGGTAATTCCCGATATCACTTATTTAAGAAATAATGCAGACAAAGTAAAAGGCTTTGTCATTACCCATGGTCATGAGGACCATATCGGAGCACTTCCTTATGTGCTGAAGGAACTAAATGTACCGGTTTATGCAACCAGACTTACCATGGGTCTGATTGATAATAAGTTAAAGGAACACAACCTGATTAATGAGGTAAGACGTAAGGTTGTGAAATTTGGACAGACAATTACATTAGGACAGTTTAGGGTAGAGTTTATTAAGACCAATCACAGCATTGTGGATGCTGCAGCACTTGCCATTTATTCACCGGCCGGTATCGTAGTTCATACCGGTGACTTTAAGGTGGATTATACACCGGTATTTGGTGATGCTATTGATTTGCAGCGTTTTGCCGAGCTTGGCAAAAAAGGTGTGCTTGCACTTATGTGCGATTCTACCAATGCTGAAAGGCCGGGATTTACGGCATCTGAGCGCAGTGTAGGTAAGACCTTCGATGCGCTTTTTGAGGAGCACAAAAATACCCGTATTATCATAGCTACCTTTGCATCCAATGTGGACCGAGTACAACAAATTATTAACTCAGCGTATAAATTCGGACGTAAGGTAGTGGTAGAAGGCAGAAGCATGGTAAATACCATTGATGTGGCCACCAGCTTAGGATGCTTAAGTATCCCTGAGAATACATTAATAGACACCGAAATGCTTAAAAACTATCCTAATGAAAAGACAGTGATTATTACAACAGGCAGTCAGGGAGAAAGTATGGCTGCTTTAAGCCGTATGGCAGGAGACAACCATAGGAAAATTTCTATCGGACAGGGTGATACGGTTATTTTTTCTTCCAGTCCCATTCCCGGAAACGAAAAAGCTGTTACCAATGTAATTAACGGATTGCTTGAAAAGGGTGCGGACGTGATTTTCCAGGATGTGCATGTTTCGGGACATGCCTGCCAGGAAGAAATCAAACTGATTTATACCTTATTACACCCGAAGTATTCCATTCCCGTGCACGGAGAGTATAAGCATTTAACTGCACAAGCTAAAATTGCCAAGGAATTAGGCATGTCTAAGGATAATATTTTTATCCTGAAATCAGGAGATGTTCTGGAACTGACGCAGGAGAAGGCAGAAAAAACAGGTACCGTACCGGTTGGCGATATTTTGGTAGACGGTCTTGGTGTGGGAGATGTAGGAAATATTGTCTTAAGAGATAGACAACATCTGGCGGAAGATGGTATTATCATTGTTGTTTTAGGGTTGGAAACAGCTACCGACCAATTGGTTTGCGGACCCGACATAGTATCCCGTGGATTTGTATATGTAAGAGAGTCCGATGAACTGATGGAACAGGCCAGATATGTGGTGAATGAAGCGGTAGAAGGCTGTCTTGACCGAGGTATTTCCGATTGGGGCAAATTAAAAGGTGCCATTAAGGATTCTTTAAGTGATTATGTATGGAAAAAAACAAAACGTCGTCCTATGATACTCCCTATTATTATGGAAGTATAAAATGTCGGTGGCAGATTTGCGGACAGATTGAGAGAAAGGCACAGGCAACGTAATGCTAGAACAAAGTGCGATTAACGCGGTAGATAAATTTGTAGCTTCCATTAAAGAAACGGAAACCTACAAGAAGTATAGTGAACAGCTGCAACTGATTAAGCAGCAACCGCAGCTATATGAGAAAGTGAATGAATTCAGACAGAGGAACTTTGAATTACAAAACTCTGAGCAAACAGATGATTTGTTTGAAAAGATAGATGCTTTTGAGAAAGAATATGAAAAGTTCAGGGAAGAACCTTTGGTAGATAATTTCCTGAGAGCAGAGCTTGCTCTTTGCAGAATGATGCAGAAGGTAGATGCAATGATTACGGAAAAACTGGATTTTGAGTGATTTCCGGAAGAAAGGTGTGACTCGCTTATGAAAGTAAAATATCTGATAGGCGCGGTAGTAGAAACAATTATAAAAGTAGTTGTCTTGGCTGCGATAGTTGCGTTTGTGCTTAAGACTTCTACGGCAGCATATGATTTTGGGTACAGAGTATTTGCAGACGAGCCGGTATCCGTAACCGGTGGAAGAACCATTACGGTAGGAATTTCAGAGGAAGCCGATATTAAGGATATAGCAGCCATGCTGGAAGAAAAAGGATTGATAGCAGATGCCGATCTTTTTGTCGTACAGGAGTTATTGTCAGCATATCACGGAGAAATCATTCCGGGTATTTATGACCTTAGCACTGCCATGACAGCAGAAGAAATGCTCTCTATTATGTCCACGCCTGCTATGGAGGAGGGACTGGAATAATGATTACGGAAGAGAGAATGAGCGTATTTATTAATTCCTTTGACCCGGGAAACACCCCTTTTTTGAATGAATTGGAGCAATATGCAATCAAGACCAATGTGCCGATTATCAGACCTCAGATGCAGAGTCTCTTGAAGCTTTTACTGGCGATGAAGAAACCGAAGCATATTTTAGAGGTTGGGACAGCCATTGGTTTTTCTGCTTTGTTGATGAGTGAGTACGGACCTGAGGATGCAGAGATTACTACAATCGAAAAGTACGAAAAACGAATTCCTCTTGCAAAGGAGAACTTCAAAAGAGCAGGAAAAGAGAAACAGATTACGTTACTCGAGGGAGATGCCACAGAGATTTTAAAGGAACTGACGGGCCCTTATGATTTTATCTTTATGGATGCAGCAAAAGGACAATATATTCATTTTTTGCCGGATATTCTGAAGCTGATGCCGGAGGGAGGACTACTGATTTCTGATAATGTTTTGCAGGACGGAGATGCCTTGGAATCCAGATATGCCGTAACCAGACGAAACAGAACCATTCATACCCGCATGCGGGAATATCTGTATGAGCTGAAGCACTGTAAGGAGCTGCAGACCGATATTCTGCCCGTGGGTGATGGAGTTACGGTGAGTGTTAAGCTGTAATTGCATTTATCAGCAAAAAGTCATTGAGTATTAGAAAGAAAGAGGAACAAATAACATGAAAAAACCGGAGCTTTTAATCCCGGCAAGTTCATTGGAAGTGTTAAAGACTGCAGTACTTTTTGGAGCAGATGCGGTATATATCGGAGGAGAAGCCTTCGGCCTTCGTGCAAAAGCAAAAAACTTTTCCAAAGAGGAAATGAAACAGGGAATAGAATTTGCCCACGCTCATGGCGTGCGTGTGCATGTAACGGCCAACATTTTGGCCCATAATTATGATTTAGACGGAGCGAGAAATTATTTTGAAGAATTAAAGGAGCTTAAGCCGGATGCACTGATTATTGCAGATCCGGGGATGTTTACCTTAGCAAGAGAAATCTGCCCCGAAATTGATATCCATGTATCGACACAAGCCAATAATACCAATTATATGACCTATCGGTTTTGGCATAAGCTGGGGGCGAAGCGTGTAGTAAGTGCCAGAGAGCTTTCCCTTGCAGAGATTAAACAAATCCGGGAGAACATTCCGGAGGATATGGAGATTGAAAGCTTTATCCATGGTGCGATGTGCATTTCCTATTCCGGCAGATGTCTTCTTAGCAGCTTTTTGACAGGAAGGGATGCCAATAAGGGAGCATGTACCCACCCCTGCCGCTGGAAATATGCACTTATGGAAGAGAAACGCCCAGGCGAGTATTATCCCGTATTTGAGAATGAAAGAGGTACCTATATTTTTAACTCCAAGGACCTTTGCATGATAGAGCATATTCCGGAAATGATAGATGCGGGAATTGACAGCTTTAAGATAGAGGGAAGAATGAAGACCGCTCTTTATGTGGCTACGGTTGCCAGAACCTATCGTAAGGCAATTGATGATTATCTTGAATCTGAAGAAAAATATCGTGCCAATATGGATTGGTACAAAGCTGAGATTTCCAAATGCACTTATCGTCAGTTTACTACAGGCTTTTACTTTGGAAAGCCGGATGAAAATACGCAGATTTATGATTCCAACACCTATGTGAATGAATATATCTATCTTGGAATTATTGATGACATTAAGAACGATACCGGTTGTTTTGCAAAAATCGAACAAAGGAATAAGTTTTGCGTGGGTGATGAGATAGAAATAATGAAACCTGACGGTCGTAATGTACCGGTAACAGTACTTTCCCTGACAACAGAAAAGGGAGAAAAAGTAGAAAGTGCACCTCATCCCCAGCAGGTACTTTGGGTAGAGCTTAGCGAAGAAGCACAGCAGTATGATTTGCTTCGAGTCAGAAAAGCAGAGCCAAATGAAGAGAATAAAGCCACAGAGTAAAGATAAGTAAAAATAATGGAGGAATAATCATGAGTGAGGTAATGAAAGTCGAGGAGATTTTCGGCAGCAAAGTATTTACCCGGGCAACTATGAGAGAATGTTTGCCAAAGAATGTATATAAAGAAGTAGTCAAGGTGATGGACGAAGGCGGTGAGTTAACCCTTGCCACTGCCGATGTTGTTGCTAAGGCAATGAAGGCATGGGCAGTAGAAAACGGTGCCACACACTATACCCATTGGTTTCAGCCGCTTACCGGTATTACCGCAGAGAAGCATGATTCTTTTGTGACTCATCCTGATGAAGACGGCAAAATGCTGATGGAATTTTCGGGAAAAGAGCTGATTAAGGGAGAGCCGGATGCATCCTCTTTCCCTTCCGGCGGTCTTCGGGCAACCTTTGAGGCAAGAGGCTATACCACTTGGGATATTACATCTCCTGCTTTTATTAAAGAAACTGCCACAGGTCCCACCTTGTGCATCCCTACGGCTTTCTGTTCCTATACGGGAGAAGCACTGGATAAAAAGACACCTCTTTTGCGTTCTATGGAAGCCCTCAGTAAACAGGCTGTCAGGATTGTACGTTTGTTTGGAAACACCGAAGCTAAAAAGGTAACCCCTTCTGTTGGTGCGGAACAGGAATATTTCCTGGTAGATCAGAAGAAAGCCCTGCAGAGAGAAGATATTATCTTCGCAGGAAGAACCTTGTTTGGCGCGCCTGCTCCGAAAGGACAGGAAATGGATGACCATTATTTCGGTGTTATCAGAGAACGAATCGGTGGATTTATGCACGATGTCAACATTGAACTGTGGAAGTTAGGGGTAACAGCTAAAACACAGCATAACGAGGCAGCGCCTGCACAGCATGAGCTTGCGCCCATTTATGAATCTGCCAACGTAGCGGTGGACCATAACCAGCTGGTAATGGAGACCTTAAAGCGTGTGGCAGGAAAACACGGACTTCGTTGTATGCTCCATGAGAAGCCCTTTGCAGGTGTGAATGGTTCCGGTAAACACAATAACTGGTCCATTACCACAGACAATGGAGTAAACTTGTTAGAGCCCGGTCAGACGCCCAATGAAAATATTCAGTTTTTACTGATTCTGGCTTGTATCATGAAGGCTGTGGATACCCATGCGGACCTTTTGCGTCAGAGTGCATCCAATGTAGGAAACGACCATCGTCTGGGCGGCTATGAAGCGCCTCCTGCGATTATTTCCATTTTCTTGGGCGAACAGCTTGAGGACGTGGTAGAGCAGCTGGTAGAAACCGGTAAAGCAGATAATTTAAAGGAAGGCGGTATGCTCCGTACCGGTGTATCCACACTTCCGGATTTCGTTAAGGATGCAACGGACAGAAACCGTACTTCACCCTTTGCGTTTACAGGAAATAAGTTTGAATTCCGTATGGTAGGCAGTGAAGACTCCATAGGAAGCCCTAACATTACATTAAATGCCATTGTTGCGGAAGCTTTTTGTGAAGCTGCAGACAGACTGGAAAAAGCAGATGATTTTGAAATTGCGGTACATGACTTGATTAAAGAGTATATGACAGCTCACCAGAGAATTATTTTCAATGGCAATGGCTACGCACCCGAATGGACCAAAGAAGCAGAAAGAAGAGGTCTTCCCAATATTCCGTCTATGGTGGAAGCGGTAGATACCCTTACTACAAAAAAGGCAGTTTCTTTGTTTGAAAAATTCGGTATTTTTACGGAAGCAGAGCTTCGCTCCCGTGCGGAAATTCTTTATGAAACTTATGCCAAGACCATTAATATTGAGGCACTTACCATGCTGGATATGGCAAATAAACAGATTATGCCCGCAGTAATGAGTTATGCCAAATCTTTGGCAGACACCGTAAACATGATTCAGGCAGCAGGTGGTGATATTACGGTACCGTCACAGATGTTAAAGGAAGTAACAGGTAAGCTGACTGAGATGAAAAAGGCTGCTGAAGTATTATTGGAAGAGGAAACAAAAGCATCTTCCATGTCCCGAGGAAAAGAGCAGGCATTCTATTATTATGAAAAAGTTATGGCTGCTATGAGTGCGCTCCGAACACCTGCAGATGAACTGGAGAAGATGGTTGATAAGAGCTATTGGCCTTTCCCTACATATGCAGATTTACTGTTTGAAGTATAATTATAAAAAATTATCAGAAGCTACAATAATAACAAAGGCCCCGGTCAATTGAAATGACCGGGGTCTTTGTTTTGGGAGTTTTATCTACATTGCTTTATTTTCGTATTAAAGTTTAATCTCAAGGTAACCCAGTAACTTGCTCATATCATATTCGGTAATGATACCTAAATTGGAATCGTAAAACTTACCGTCATAGTGAACAAGGTAATGACAATAACGCCCCATTCTTTCCATCATGATACAGCACTTGGGAAGAGTAGCGTCTGCCCCTTCGGTATACATGATAATATCACTGTGGTCGATACCGTAATAATTCAGGGCGGAAATCACACGGCCCATGGTTGCCTGCCATTCCCTGCAATCCATCACACTGATAACCTCTGCAATGGTAACACCTGCCAGCATAGCAACACAGGTTTGTCCGCAAAGACCGTCTTCGGGCTGGATGATAATATCCATGCTGTCAATTTTACGGATAGGATTTTCAAAGCTGTAAGGGCTGTTCTGGTCCATCTGAATCAGACTGCCGGTTACATGAAGTAAAATTTTGTGTTTGTCTTCGATGTTGATATGGGAAACATCTTCCTCTGTCAAATGAATCTTATAATTTCCCTTTTCTTCGGGAAGCAATTCACATTCAATAATCTTATTATCTAATACCAGATCCGCCTGGATAACATCTCTTTGCTTGCAAACCTCCCAGATGTTGAAAGGAATACGGATGCTGTAAAAATCGTCCTGTTTATCAATTTTTCCATTAAAGAAATACCTCATTTTATACCCTCCTACCTAAAATGTAAACGCTTTCATAAATTTAAGATAACAGATTTTTTTCTGTTTGAAAACAGTTTTTACAGGAAAAAAGTGTAAGTATCTAAAAAAAAACATCCTGATAAAAAAGTAACAAACTAGGCAAAGAAAACATGATGCTACATATTGATAATTTTATAAAAAATTTAAAAAAGTGCTTGCATTTTATTTTGAAATGAGTTATTATATCCAAGTGCTTAGCACAGAACTGAATATAGGGCTATCGCCAAACGGTAAGGCAACGGACTCTGACTCCGTCATCTCAAGGTTCGAATCCTTGTAGCCCTGCTTAGAAACCTCAACGAATTAAGTCGTTGAGGTTTTTTAGTGTCTGAAGCCTCCTAATATATACGATAGTTGAAAAAAGGATTTTCGGAAGAAATGAGAGGAAAAGAAAAAGCAATTCTATAGTGGGCACTTGGTTTTATGTGAATTGGGATAAATTTGGGATATTTAGGATTTTATTCCAGAAAAATCACTGTTATTTGAAGGGATTATTTAAGATGTAAGAGCAAAGTGGGATAAGATTTAGAATTTTAAGAGATTTATCCCATATTTTAGCTGAAAAATTAATTTTATAAGATATATTATTCTTATTACAAAGGGAAATCTGGAATAAATTGTAATGTTTTACGTTTGTTATCCCACGAATGGTTTACATAAAGCTATACGGGAAACTTTTTTAATATAAATAGTAGGATAAAAAAAGCATTTTTTAGATTCTTATCCCAATTGGCTAAGTTTTTTGCAAATTGTCCCGTATAGATGTTTCCGGGTTCATGACAAAGATACAGTAATGCAAATTTAAAGATGGAATTGAGGAAGCTTTAGGGAAAGAGTATGTTACGAAGATGGTTACAGATCCTGGTAATACAACAGGCTGGATGGATGACTTTTCCTACGATGAGGTAGTGGATTATCTCGCAAGAGATATAATGTCAGATATCGAATTGCCGAGTGTTTCAGGTCATATTGATGCAGCGTCCCCGGTATTATAACCCATTGCTGTTCGACAGGTACACAAAAGGTGATGAACGAAAGGTATAGAAGCTCATTTGAAGCAGATGTATTAACGGATTATTTGGAGGCTATCAAAGGTAAAGTGTCATACAGGCATTGGCTTTTTGGGCACTATCATGCCAACATAAAAGTAGATGAAAAACACACTCTTTTATATACAAGTATTGTTTCCTTATCAGATGCAGTACATAAGCCGGTAATTGGTCATCCAGCGTATTTGCGTGACGAGGAAGTGGCTTTTCGGATAGGAGAAACAGATAGATACGGAAAGATAGAAGTTGTAGACGAATATGGTACGTTTGAACAATCAGAAGAACCTTCTTATGATATGTATGTTCAAGAAGAAAATTGCTTGTACAAACATATTAAGGAATCTTATGTGACAAGAAGATAATAAGTGGTAAAGTACTAAATATAGAAAAAAGATTGCTTTTCCGACATAAATATAGTATTATGAGTTTACATAATTTGTTATTTATGGGAATTCTATGCATTTTTATGGAGGAATAGTAATGAAAAAGAGTTGGATTACCAAAATGGCGGCAGTACTTTGTCTGGCAATGGGTATCACACTGATTCCGGCAAATCAGCTTAGCGTACAGGCGGCAGAAGTGATTGCAACGGTGGAAGGAACTGTGTTATCTGAGACCACACAGGAACTGTTACACCTTTCTACCAAAGACGGAAAGATGGAGATTAAGCTGGACAGTAATACGGATGCCAGCGGATGTAAACTGCTTCTTACCGGTGAAAAAATAAGTGTTTCCGTTTCTCATGGGTCGGACGGTTATCTTCATGCGGTGAAAATCAGCAGTGATGTGAAGACTCCGGGTATTTCAATTGATACTTCAACTACTGCAACAGTGATTGGTGTCATTGATGAAAAATCCAACAGTGAAATTTTATTTTTTAATACGCAATACGGAGAGATGGAGCTGAAGCTGGATGCCACTACCGATATCAGCGGTTGCTCTATGCTGGTAGCAGGCAAGACTTATGAAATTTCATGTGCCAGAGGTTCTGATGCTTATATGCATGCATTGACGGTGAAAGACTCCTCAGCAACGGTTAAGGTAGTAGGCGGCACCACAGTAACTGTTTCTACATTAAGCCCGGCTCCTGCATCTGCGCTTGACAGTAGTACCGTTACCATGTCCGTATCCGGAACCGTGTCGGACAAGACGAAAGAAAATCTGCTTTACCTTGATACCAAGGAAGGGGAAATGCAGTTTGTCATTGACAGTAAAACAGACAGCAGAAACGGTCTGGCATTGATGCCTGACACTAAAGTGACTGTAACATTCTATCATGGCTCCGATGCCTACTTACATGCAGCTGTGATAAAGGGAGACAGTAGAAATTCTTTATCCACAACACTTGATCATTCCTCCGAAGCAACCGTAACGGGAACCGTACTTAAGAAGACGACGGAAAACAAACTTTTCCTGGACACGAAATACGGAGAGATGGAACTGAAAATGGACGCCCTTAATCTTGACAACGTAAAGGGCTGCAAGGTGCTTGTGAAGGATAAGAAGATTACCATTACCTGTGAAAGAGGTTCCGATGCCTATATGCATGTTACGGGAATAACAGGAGCGTAAAAGATTTCTTATAATAAAGATAATTCAAAAATCGTGGAGGCTTATGGCTGCCACGATTTTTGTTTTTGCTGACAAAAAGCAAGCAAAACTATGCAGAAAGGCATTCAAAACCCCTTGACGTAGTTTTCAATACTTGATATACTTCTTTTTAGCCGGATAGCAGTTATATATGAAATCAGATGCTTTCCGATAATACATAAAGAGGTAATAAGTAATGTTATTTAAAGTTGTTTCAGATTCGGCCATTAACATCAGAAAGGCTAAGGGAAGTGTACCCTTTGCATCGGTTCCGCTGAAAATCAGAGCGGGAGAAAAGGAATATGTAGATGACGAGGCACTTGATGTGCAGGAAATGGCAACCTATATGGAGAGCTATAAAGGGAAATCCGGCACTTCCTGTCCCAGTGTAGAGGATTATGTACAGGCTTTCGGAGAGGCGGACAGAGTAATTTGCGTTACCATTACAAGCGGTCTTTCCGGTAGCTATAATGCGGCACGTGTGGCAAAGGAAGAATATGAAAGTATATATCCTGACAAAAAGGTATTTGTTGTGGATTCTCTTTCTGCAGGGCCGGAAATGGAGCTTTTAACGGATAAAGCAGAAGAGCTGTTTCTTCAGGGAAAAACTTTTGAAGAAATATGTAGCGGCGTTATGGATTACAAGGAAAAAACAGGCCTGATGTTTTCTTTGGAATGCTTAAACAATCTTTCCAATAATGGTCGTGTCAGTCCTGTGGTTGCTAAGATAGCAGGTGTTTTGGGAATCCGCATTGTAGGCCGTGCCAGTATGCAGGGTCAGCTTGAACCCATGGATAAATGCCGCGGCGAGAAGAAAGCACTTTTAGCCATTGTGAAACGGATGAAGGAAATCGGTTATGCCGGAGGCAAGGTTATGATTGACCATTGCTTTAATCCGGGGGCGGCACAGCAATTAAAGGAACTGATTTTAAAAGAATTCCCAACAGCAAAAGTGACTCAGGGCTTAACAGGCGGTCTGTGCAGCTTTTATGCAGAGAAAGGCGGATTGCTGGCAGGATTTGAAATCGGATAATAGAAAAATCAGAAAGAATAAAGCAAACAGCAAATGAGAAAAGAACGGTAGTGGCCGGCGGATAAGTTTTCCGCCGGCTAAAAATATTTTCCGGGAAAACACTATTTCTTTACAAAACTTCGTGGTATACTTGTAAAAGATGTGCGGAAAATTTGTAAAGGAAGACGGTTATGTACAGTTATCAAAACAGAATCAGATACAGTGAACTGGATACGGAAGGTTATTTAAAAATAGAATCATTATTGAACTATTTCCAGGATTGCACCACATTTCATTCTGAGGACATCGGACGCGGTGTGGATTATCTGAAGGAGAAGCATACCGTATGGGTATTGGGTTCCTGGCAGATAGTAGTAGACCGTTATCCGAAGCTGGGAGAACTGGTGACAGTAGCTACGGCACCTTATGATTTTAAGGGCTTTATGGGATACCGTAATTTTCTTTTGACAGATGAATCGGGACAAAGACTTGCCTACGCCAATACCATTTGGACATTGATTGACACCGACAGCGGACGTCCCGTGCGCCCCACAGAGGAAATGATTGCACCCTATATATTAGAAGAAAAGCTGGATATGGAATATGCACCCCGTAAGATTATAGTTCCTGGTGAGCCGGTAAAAGGGGAGAGTGTTATCATCAGACCCCACCATCTGGACACCAATCACCATGTGAACAACGGACAATATGTGAGGATTGCCCTTGACAGTTTAAATAAAGATTGCAGAATCAGACAGCTTCGTGCAGAATATAAAAAACAGTCTTACCTGAATGATGTTCTTACCCCTTACGTGTCAGCTTCTGAAGACGGAATCTATGTGGTGGTTCTAAAAGACGAACAGGATGCTACGGTCTGTGTGGTGGAGATACAGGAGAATTAGTATGATAGAATTAGGAAAAAAACAAAAACTTACCGTCATAAAAAAAGTGGATTTTGGAGTATATCTGGCAGATGTAAAGGAGAATGCGGAAGACAAGGTACTTTTACCTATTAAGCAGGTGCCGGAAGATACACAGATAAATGATGAACTCACGGTATTTGTTTATCGGGATTCCAAGGACAGACTGATTGCGACCATCAAAGAGCCTATGCTACAGGTGGGTGAATTTGCCCTTCTTACCGTAAAGCAGGTGGGAAAAATCGGTGCCTTTTTGGACTGGGGCCTTGAAAAGGATTTGCTTTTGCCCTATAAGGAACAGACGGGACAACTAAAAGCAGGAGATGAATGTCTGGTTGCTCTTTATATTGATAAAAGCAACCGCCTGTGCGCTACCATGAAGGTATATCATTATTTGGGAACCGGCAGTCCTTATCATAAGGATGATAAGGTGGAAGGAATTGTTTATGAAATCAGCAAAAACTTTGGTGTGTTTGTGGCAATAGATGACAGATATTCTGCCCTGATTCCCAAAATTGAACCTGCAGAAGGTATCCGGGTGGGAGACAGAATCTGTGCCCGTGTGACAGAGGTAAAGACAGACGGAAAGCTGTCCTTAAGTATCCGTGAAAAAGCATATATCCAAATGAATGCAGATGCAGAAAAACTGCTCACGCTGTTAAAGGAGCAGGGAGGACATTTGGCGGTTGGGGATAAGTCTGACCCGGAAAAGATTCGTGAAATCACAGGCATGAGCAAAAATGAATTCAAAAAGGCGGTAGGAAATCTGTATAAGCAGAGGATGATTGTACCGGAGAAGGAAAGCATCCGGTTAATTTCTGAATAAGGAGCAGGCAAAAAGAGAACGGAAAGGATAAAACAGTGAACGGAAAAAAAGTAACTTTGGCGTTTATAGCAGCAATGCTCTTGGATTTGCTATGCGCATGGGTAATTAAGAATTATTTCCCGCAGATTGCTGACAATCTGGTACTTATTAATTTGATATGTGAGGCTACAATTTTACTGCCCGGTCTTGTTTTTGTATTTGCTTCCGGAGAGAAGTTTTCGGAGTTTATGGGTTTTCATAAGATAAAGCCGGGGACACTGTTTGCACTGATTCCTTTTACCATGTTTACCACACCGTTTATCACTCTTTTGAACCTGATAACCCAGTTTTTCACGGAAAATGCAGCAGTGAATATGATGACGGATTACAATATGGCAGAGATGTCTTTTGGACAAATGTTCTTTTCCATAGCAGTCTTTGCTCCCTTTTGTGAAGAACTGACATGCCGCGGTGTTTATTACCGCGGATATAAAAAGGGCATCAGGGCCTTTTGGGCGATGATTGTTTCCTCCCTTTTGTTTGGGCTTATGCATATGAATATTAATCAGGCGGTTTATGCATTTGGTATGGGAATTCTTGCAGTACTTTTGGTAGAGGCAACAGGAAGCATTTGGTCTTCAGTGATTTATCACGGACTGGTCAACGGAAGTCAGGTTATACTTATGTATATTATGCTGAAAATGGATTCCGGAACATATGTTGAAGCAGCATCGCAACAGATAACAACAGATATGCTTGTTTACAGCGTGGCGGTTTATCTGGTAATTACAGCAATATGCCTGCCCCTTGGCTGGGCAATTCTGGTGTGGATGGGAGAGCACCAGGGAAGACCGGGAGTGCTTAGAGGAATTTGGGAAGATAAAAAGATAAGAAGAAAAGAGTAAATAAAAAATGCGCCGCAATACGGCGCATTTTTAATCATCTGAAATCGCTTATGCTTATACAAGCATATCAAAATTACTGCCTACGGCAGGATTCACAGAAAGCTCCATGGAACGGTCCATCATACGGATTAGACTTTCACCGGTTGCTTCGGAGGTATCGAGTGCCTTGCTTAACATGGCTGTGCCAATCTTGGTACCTATTTCTACGTTAGCCAATGCGGTTGATAATTCAGGTATATTCATTACAAAACCTCCTTTCCCATTCGTATATATATTATACCATGAATAAAGTAAAAATGTCACGTCATAAATTTTCTGAAAAGCATATTGGTTCTTTGTTTATGTTGCATAGGAAAAGAAAATGGAAAAATTTAGATAAAAACATTAAAAAGTAACAAAAAACATCTAAAAAAAGGTAGATTTATTTGTACATTTGTTTTAAAATGAAAAGGAAGTTTTTCATTTTTGGCAAAATGCAGATGAAAATTATTGTGAAAATTGCATACACTTGTATGAAGCGTAAGCTAAGGGAGTGGGGATATGATTTCAAATCAGATATTACAAAGTACGATTGACGGATTAAAGGGAATAGCAAGAGTAGAGTTTTGTGTGATGGATATTGACGGTAAAGAAGTAGCGTCTACCACGGGCAATATCAATGTCAGCGCAACCGCTGTTTCGGAATTTGCCAAGTCACCTGCAGATTCTCAGGAAATTCAGGGCTGTCAGTATTTCAAGATATATGATGAACAGCAGCCTGAATATGTACTGATTGCAGCCGGAACCGGTGAAGATGTGTATATGGTAGGAAAGATGGCAGCATTCCAGATTCAGAATCTGCTGGTAGCTTATAAGGAACGTTTTGATAAGGACAACTTTATCAAGAACCTGCTTTTGGATAACCTTCTTTTAATTGATATATACAGCAGGGCCAAAAAGTTACATATCCAGACTGATGTTAAGAGAGTAGTATTAATAGTGGAAACTGACAACGGGAAGGACAGTAATGCGTTAGAAGCAATGCGTACTTATGCAGGCAGCAACAGTAAAGATTTTGTTACTGCAGTGGATGAGAACAGTGTGATTGTGGTAAAGGAATTATCCGAGGGAGATAACAGCAAGGAAATAGAAAGAGCGGCAGGCAGCATAGACAGCTATCTGCGTAAGGAAGGAATGAAAGGCATCCATATAGCTTACGGTACGGTAGTAAAGGAAATTAAAGAAGTCAGCCGTTCCTACAAGGAAGCCAAGATGGCACTTGATGTAGGTAAGATTTTCTTTGATGACAGAAATATTATTGCATACAGTGAGCTTGGAATCGGACGTTTGATTTACCAGTTACCGATTCCTCTGTGCAAAATGTTTATCCGCGAGATTTTTGGCGGAAAGAGTCCGGATGACTTTGACGAAGAAACCCTGACTACTATCAGCAAGTTTTTTGAAAACTCCCTGAATGTATCAGAAACTTCCAGACAGCTCTTTATCCACAGAAATACTTTGGTATATCGTCTGGACAAGCTTCAAAAGAGCACGGGGCTTGATTTGAGAGTGTTTGAGGATGCAATTACCTTCCGAATTGCACTTATGGTAGTGAAGTATATGAATTACATGGAAAGCTTTGAGTATTAAAATACAGGTGGTGAACGAATTTGGCAAAGAGTGAAGTAAAATTAAAAAGAAAAAAAAGTGCGGTAGCCGGTGACGAAATTATTACACTTAAGAATGTCAGTAAGGCATATGCTACCGGTGCTCCGGCGTTAAACGGCGTGGATTTACATATTAAAAAAGGAGAATTTGTATTTATTGTAGGTGACAGCGGTTCCGGCAAATCAACCATGATTAAGCTGCTTCTGCGTGAACTGGTACCCACATCCGGTGAAATTAATGTGATGGGTTATGACCTGACCAGAATCCGTCATAGGAAGATTCCCAAATTCAGAAGAAATTTAGGAATTGTATTCCAGGATTTCCGTCTTCTGAAGGACAGAAATGTATACGAAAATGTGGCGTTTGCACAGCGTATTATTCAAGTGTCCAATAAAGAAATTAAACGGAATGTACCCAGTATTTTGGCTACGGTAGGTCTGGCAGGTAAATATAAAGCGAAGCCCAGACAGCTTTCCGGTGGTGAACAACAGAGAGTTGCCATTGCAAGAGCTCTTGTTAACAGGCCCAGTATTCTTTTGGCAGATGAGCCGACAGGTAACCTTGACCCCAAAAACTCATGGGAAATCATGAAACTTTTAGAGCAGATTAACGAAAACGGTACTACCGTTTTGGTGGTTACTCACAACAGAGAGATTGTAAATGCCATGCAAAAACGTGTTGTAACCATGAAAAAGGGTGTTATTGTCAGTGATGAAGAAAAGGGCGGATATATAGACGATGAGGATTAGTACATTTTTTTATACCATCAAACAGGGTATTATTAATATTTTCAGAAATAAGTGGTTTTCACTTGCATCCATAGCTACTATCAGTGCCTGCCTGTTTCTGTTCGGCTTGTTCTTTGCGGTACTTACTAATGTGGAAAATATCGTAAAGACAGCTCAGGAAGGTGTATCTGTTACGGTATTTTTTGATGAAGGCATCAGTGAAGAGCGTATTGTGGAAATCGGTGAAATGATTGATAAAAGACCGGAGGTTTCCAAGAAACGTTTTATCTCTGCGGAAGAAGCATGGGAAACCTTTAAGGTAGAGTATCTGGGTGAGTACTCGGATGGATTTACGGAAAATCCGCTTGCAGATTCTGCCAGCTATGAAATTTATATGAATGATGTTTCCATGCAGCCGGCATTGGTTACCTACTTAGAAGGAGTGGAAGGCATCAGAACGGTAAACCGTTCCGAGATTACCGCAGCATCCTTAACCGGTATCAATGCATTGATTGCTTATGTTTCCATTGGTATTATTGCAATTTTGTTTGCGGTTTCCATATTCCTTATCAGCAATACGGTTACTATCGGTATTTCTGTCCGTAAGGAAGAGATTGGTATTATGAAATATATCGGTGCCACGGACTTTTTTGTACGTTCGCCCTTTGTGATAGAAGGTATGTTAATCGGAGTAGTGGGCGCGTTAATTCCCTTGGGACTTATTTTTGTCATTTACAATCATGTAATCGAATATATTGTTACAGAATTTGCGGCTATCAGTAATCTGCTTGCATTTATCCCGGTGGAAAAAGTATTTGCACAGCTGCTGCCAATTTCCCTGATTATGGGTGTTGGTATCGGTTTCCTGGGAAGTATTACAACGGTAAGAAAGCACTTGAAGGTATAATGAGGTTACAATGAGACAGTGGAAAAGAGCACTCTGCATCTTTCTTAGTGTAGTCATGTTTGTAACCGTAGGCGGCAGATTTGTGCAGACCGCATTTGCCAGTGAGCTGACCAATGACAGCATTAAGAAAAAGGAAGAAGAGATTAAGCAGGCAAAAGAAGAAAAGAAAGAGCTTCAAAACAGCTTGACAGATGTTAAGAATCTGAAAAAAGAGCTGGAAGCATCCAAAACGGACCTTGCCAATTACATTACAGAGCTGGATGCCAGCCTTGCTACCATTCAGGCAAAAATTGCAGAGCTGAAAACAATGATTTCCGATAAGGAAACAGAGATAGAGGAAACAACTCTGGAACTGGAAGCGGCAGTGGCGGTGCAGGAAGCCCAATATGAGGCAATGAAGGACCGGATTAAATTTATGTATGAAAAGGGCGACACCTTTTACCTTGAACTCCTTTTTGCGTCTGAGAGCTTTGGTGATATGCTGAATAAGGCAGAATACATAGAAATGCTATCCGCGTATGACAGAGAGAAGCTGGATGAGTATGTAGCCCAGGCAGAGTATGTGGCTCTTTGCAAAGAGAGCCTTGAGGAAGAAAAGGCTGTTTTGGAAGAAGCAAAGTCTTCTGTGGAAGCAGAAGAAGCGGCTATGAATGAGCTGATTGCAGATAAAGAAGCAGAAATTAATGCAGTAACTAATGATATTGCCAATAAAGAAGCGGCTATTGCCGAATATGAAGCATATATTGCGGAGCAGAATGAAACCATAGCAGCATTGGAAAAGGCTGTTGCGGAAGAGAGACGGAAACTGGCAGCAGAGCAGGGAAGAAAATATGACGGCGGTGTGTTTGCGTGGCCGGCCCCTTCTTATAAGAGAATTTCCGATGACTATGGCTACAGAATTCATCCCATATTAGGGCATAAGCAGTTCCATAATGGTGTGGATATGGCGGCACCGGGCGGAAGTCCTATTTTGGCTGCATATGACGGTAAGGTTGTGGCTGCTGCATATAGTAACTCTATGGGTAACTATATTATGATTGACCACGGAGATGGTCTGTATACGATTTACATGCATGCTTCAGCGCTGTATGTATCCAGCGGTACTGAAGTCAGCAAGGGCGATAAGATTGCAGCGGTAGGAACCACAGGACGTTCTACGGGAAATCATTTGCATTTCAGTGTTCGACTAAATGGTAATTATGTAAGTCCCTGGAATTATCTGGGCGGCAGATAGAATGGAGTGACAACTTTTGGATAGGGAATTAGAACCGCAAACCGAAGAAAAAAGCGAATATGAACCTATAACTGCGAAGAAAAAGAAATCAGGGAAGAAGATAGGCGTTTTTTTCGGTGGTATGGCATGCGGAATGGTGCTTTGTCTTTTGCTTTTTGGCATAGTAATTATTGCAAAAAATGTTTTCTTTTTACTGGAGGTAAAAAAGGCTCAGGAAACTACAGCGCAGAGTACCTATGAAAGTGTGATAAATACCGATACATTGCAAAAAATGCAGACGGTAGAGGAAGTAATCCGTGAATATTATTACGGAGAGGAAATCAGTGATGAAGAACTGCAGGAAGGAATTTACCGGGGAATGGTAGCTTCTTTAGACGATCCCTATTCCGAATATTATTCCAAGGAAGAACTGGAAGAAGCAGTCAGCAGTAATCAGGGAATTTCCTATGGAATCGGTGCTTATGTCAGTATTAACCAAACCATGATGATGCCTCAGATTAGCGGTGTGATGGAAGAATCTCCTGCTAAAGCGGCAGGTCTTCGGGAAGGGGATATTATCTACAAGGTTAACGGCGAAGACACCCAAGGATATAGCCTGACCAAAGTGGTCAGTATGATAAAAGGAAAAGAAGACACTGAGGTTACTTTGACCATATACAGGGAAGGGGAACCCGACTTTTTAGAGGTAACGGCAGTCCGTGGTAAATTGATAGAAACAGAGACTGTTACCAGCGGTATGCTGGAGGATACGAACGGCATCGGCTATTTGCAGATTACAGAGTTTGATGCAGTGACGGTGGACCAGTTTAATGAAGCAATGGCGGAGCTTCGTGCAGAGGATATGAAGGGACTGATTATTGACCTTCGCAGCAATCCGGGCGGAGATTTGGCAGCGGTTGTGGATGTGGCAAGAAGAATTTTGCCGGAGGGACTGATTGTTTATACTGAGGATAAAACCGGTTACCGTAAGGAATATACTTGTGACGGAGAATATGAATTAGATATTCCCCTTGTAGTATTGATTAATGAATATTCGGCGTCAGCATCTGAGATTTTGGCGGGTGCTGTGAAAGACTACAATATTGGCACCTTAATCGGAACGACTACCTACGGCAAAGGGATTGTACAGAGAATTAACAGACTGGATGACGGAACGGCGCTAAAGCTGACAGTCAGTGCCTACTATACACCTTCCGGCAAGAACATCCACGGTATCGGGATTGAGCCGGATATAGAACTTGAGTATGATTATGACCTTGCGGAAGAGCAGGAAATTGATAATCAGGTAGAAAAGGCGATTGAAGTACTGGAAGGAAAAATTGAATAGTTAAATTTTTGACAAAAGTCCGTGCATCATGTGCGGACTTTTTGTTGGAATTAGACATTGTTTTTCGAAAATAATGGGCGTATACTAAGGCTTGGTTAATCAGAAAGAAGGTATTATTATGACATTATTATCAGTATCGGTGGCATTACTTGCCGGATTGCTTATGACACGGGCATTTAAACCCTTTAAATTACCTGCAGTAACTGCATATCTGATTGCAGGTATTTTGGTAGGACCGTATTTTTTGGGCTCCCTTGACTGGGAAGGAATTGGCTTTACTTCCATGGAAAGTGTCAGCTATCTATCCATTGTATCGGAAGTGGCACTTGGATTTATTGCATTTTCCATCGGTAGCGAATTCAGATTGGAAGATTTAAAGAAGACAGGAAAACAGGCATTTGTAGTAGGTGTTTTCCAAGCCCTGGTTGCTACATTATTTGTTGATATTGCTTTATACGCAGTACATCTTGCTATGCCGGATAAGCTGTCCGTAGCCCAGCTGATTACGCTGGGTGCTATTGCAACAGCTACGGCACCGGCTGCAACTTTAATGGTAGTTCGTCAGTACAAAGCGAAGGGACCTTTGACAAGCCTGCTTCTTCCCGTTGTTGCTCTGGATGATGCGGTTGGTTTGATTGTATTTGCAATATCCTTCGGCATTGCCAAAACGTTGGTAAGCGGAGTTGTGGATTTTGTTTCGATTTTTATTAATCCATTGGTGGAGATTGTTTGTTCTTTGCTTTTGGGTGCAATTATGGGATGGTTACTTACCCAGTTTGAAAAAATGTTTAACTCTAATACCAACCGTTTGAATATGACGATAGCATTTGTTCTTATGACCGTATCGTTGTCCATGCTTGATTTTCATATCGGACCGGTCCATGTAAGCTTTTCCTCACTATTGGTATGTATGATGCTTGGTACTATTTTCTGCAACATATGTCCGCTTTCCCATGATTTGATGGGGGCGGCGGATAAATGGACGTCGCCATTGTTTGCGCTGTTTTTTGTTATCAGCGGAGCAGAGCTGGAGCTGAGTGTATTCGGAGATTTATCGATCGTATTCATCGGTATTGTTTACATTGTATTCCGTTGCCTCGGTAAGTATTATGGCGCTCGTGTAAGTGCCAAGGCGGTAAAGTGTGATCCGTCAGTTTGTAAGTATTTGGGTATTACCTTATTCCCGCAGGCGGGTGTTGCGCTGGGCATGTGTGCTACGGCAATGCAGCTGGGAGAACAGGGTAATTTAATCAGAAACATAACCTTGTTTGCAGTTTTGATTTATGAAATATTCGGACCGTTCTTCACAAAACAGGCACTTACGGCAGCAGGTGATATTGTTCCTATGCCGGAGCATGTGGCAAAGCGAAGAGAAATCAAGTTAGAAGAGGCAAAATTAAGAAAAGGAAAATAAAAGTACAGCGCTCAGGAATGGGCGCTGTATTCTTTTGGTGTTAAATGATTATATTTTTTGAATGTGGAGCTGAAATAATTGGAGTTATTAAAGCCGCAGCGTTGTGCAATTTCTCCGATAGAAAGCTTTTCGTTTGCCATCAGCAGCTTAGCATATTCAAGACGGGTATGGGTTACATATTCGGAAAAGGAAAAACCCACAGAGCTTTTAAAGAGCCTGGAAAAGTAACTGGGTGAAAGGGCAACCTTTCCGGCGACGAGCTCCAGCGACAAATCACTGCTTAAATTTCTTTCGATATAGATTAGTGCATCATAAATCTGTTTGTTAAAAGAAGATAATTCAATACTGCTTTTGGCAGTTTGCAGCTTACGTTCATAAATCGTCAAGATTAGATTTTGCAGCATGTTTTTGAGCAAAAATTGAGAGTATTTCCCATGCTCATTATAGGTGCTTAGCATAGCTTCAAACTGTGGGCGTATGATAGAAAGCGCTTCTTTTGGAAAAAACAGATATTCTGTATGAAGTCCCAAAAACTCCTGCTCACCGATTAAATCGATGACAGGCTGCGCCACTTCTTTTTTGTATTTAATCAGATATCTTTTGTAAGGGACATCCGACATGGGCATATTACGGTGATAAACATTGGGCAAAGCAAAACCGATGGTTTCTCCGTGGGCATAATGGATTTTTTCGTGTGTAAAGTATTTCCGGTCACCGCTTAGGCTATAACCGATGGCATAATGGTCCCTTGCTGCTTCCATGGTAGGCATGGCATAGCTGCCGGGTAACTCCTTGTAATCAATATAAATATCTTCTCCGGGCTTTAGTGGTGTGGGCATAGGTTCTCCTTTTGCTGTTATTTGTCAGTATATACGATATAGTTGCTAATAGTATAGCATGATTTTATAGAAAATGGTCAAAAAAGAAGTGAAAATGAATGAAAACAGCAAATTATTTGTTGTATAATGAAGCAAATGTAAAACGTAAGGGAAAGGGAATTTATGAAGCGGAGTTATTTTGTAAGGTGTTGTCTGAAGTATGGCGGATATTTTGTGGCAGAACTGCTTCTGGCATACATATTGGCGAAAGCAGTAGTGCAGGGTAACACCATAATCGGAGATGCCATTGATGATATGTTATCCGGGCAGCGTGTCAATCCGGGAGCCTTTATGGGTGTGCTCTTAGGGCTTACGGGAATCGGTTTTGTTGCGGCATTTTTGAAAAGTGTGTTTGCATCTAAATTCAGTATCAAAGTACAGTCGGCTTATAAGAATATGGTAGCGGGGAAGCTGTATCGTTTGGAATATCGTTACTTTGACAAGAACGGTTCCGCATCCGTCATTAATAAAGTGAATACGGATATCGCCGAAACGGATACACTTCTTAGCCAGAATGTACCTGAAATATGTACTAATTTGGTGGCTATGGTGACCTATGCAATCTATATTGGACAGATTCATATGGGACTTTTGTTTCTTATGGTGGTCTGTTATCCGTTTATTTTTTGGTTTACCAACAAGGTAGTAAAAAAGATTCAAAGCTTAAGAAAGGTATTCAGGCAGAAGTCAGATATCATTACGGAGATTTCCCAGGATTGTATCAGCGGCATTCTGGTGCTACGGGCATTTGGTGCGGAGGATTACTTCCAGAAAAAGTTAAATGCGGCTGCAGATGATGTGGTGGCAAACGAAGCAAAGCGTGTGAGGATTACTAATAACGTGCTTATTATTCGAAGGCTCCTTCAATGGATGCCCAATATTATCTGTTCCGTATATGCTTATGTGATGGTATTGCAAGGGAATATCAGTTTAGGTGAGCTGGTGGTATTTCTTATGCTTCTGCAAAGATTTGTTGATGCTTTTGTGGGAGTTCCTTTTAATCTGGTAGATGCGAGAGAGTGTATGGTATGCGTAGGCCGTGTGGAGGAAATCTTAAACCAGCCGGATGAAACTAGCGGTACGGCAACCGAAGGGATTCCAAAAGGTGGTGTGGGTGATGAAAAAGAGAGCAGTGAAGTGATTTCCTTCCGGGATGTCAGCTTTTCTTATGTGGAAGGAAAAGAAGTGCTAAAGCAACTTTCTTTCCGGGTGAAAGAAAACACAAGTGTAGCTTTTGTAGGAGACTCAGGCGGCGGAAAGAGTACAATTTTTCATCTTTTGTGCGGATTTTATCGACCGGATCAGGGCGGCTATCAATTGTTGGGACGAGATTTTAATGAATGGGACATCAGTGCAGCAAGAGAAAAAATGGCACTGGTGTCACAAAATGTATTTTTGTTTCCTACTACTATTAGAGAGAATGTACGATACGGTAATGTAAAGGCTACGGATGAAGACATTACAGAAGCGTGCAAGAAAGCAAGGATTCATGATTTTATTGTGAATTTGCCGGAGGGTTATGACAGTATTGTAGGAGAAAGAGGTATTTTGCTTTCGGGAGGAGAACGTCAGAGAATTTCCATTGCCAGAGCATTTCTCAAAAATGCACCCATTCTTTTACTGGACGAACCTACCTCAGCCATTGATGTGGAAACGGAAAGCCTGATACAGGAAGCCTTGGAAGGTCTTTCCGATAACCGGACCTGTATTACCATTGCCCACAGACTTTCCACAATTCAAAAGGCGGATGAAATCATGGTATTAAAAGACGGAACAATTGCGGAGAGCGGAACCCATAAGGAGCTTTTGGAAAAGGGCGGTATTTATGCTGCTATGTACGGAAAAGAGGGAGAGGAGGAAGAACATGAAGCAGTGGAGTACGTTTAAACAGATAATGCAAGCCATGGGCAAGCGCTGTCCTGCTTACCTTCTTGGGATTTTCTTTATGAGTACGGGGTGGGCAGCATTTTCGGTTATGACTTCCATTTTACTGAAAAATGTGGTAGATGCAGCGCAGGCAGCTGAGGTAAACAAAATCCCACTCATTATTGTGGGGAACATTTTAGGCGGCATTGTTATTTTGTTGATTTATCGTGCGGGAGCCATTGTGTATAATGTGGAAGCAAAACGGGCACACGGAACGATTTGCAAGAAGGTATTTCATCATGAAGTACGACTCCCCTATGAATATTATGAAAAGCATCACAGCGGCGAATTTATTTCCAAGCTGTCTTATGATTTGGAAAAAACCGGGAGCATTTACGGTTCCAGATTGCGCAGAACGGTGGCGCCTATTTTACAGGTGACGGTATACCTGATTCCTATGATGATTTTAAGTCCGCAGATTACCCTATGCTTAATAGGCGTTAATTTGATTATGCTGCTGATTAACGGGTTGTTGATTGGGCCGATCAGAAAGGTTTCCGGTGAACTGTCCCGAACCAACAGCAAAATGACAGAAAAAATGTCCAATCTGCTACAGGGAATGGAGCAGGCGCGTATGTATCGTGCCGGTGTGCAGACAGTGGACGAGTTTGTTTCCGAAAATGAAACCTATGTGAAGCAGAATGACAAAAAAATAATCTATACAGCTGTTTTGGAGAGTTGCAGTAACGGCTTTGACTTGTTGTGCGCCCTTGCTTTTTTGATGCTTGGTATTTATTTTGTACAAAGCGGACAGACTACCCTTGGATCGTTGACTGCCATTTACTCTCTGTACGGCACTTTTTCCTTCCAGTTTTTGCAGCTGGGAAGATACTTGCCGGAGTTAATCGGTTGCCTTGTAAATGCCCGGAATATCTTTGAGTTTTTGGAAGAAAAAGAGGAGCCGGAGAATTGGTATCCGGATAGAGTCACCGATGACGGCATGAACAAGGTAAAGCCGGAAACGCCCATGCTGAAGCTGGATGAAATCGAATTTTACTACCGGGAAGATAAACCTCTGCTGAAGGATTTTTCCATGGTAGTGGAAAAGGGCGAAAGTGTGGCAATTACCGGTCCTTCGGGCTGCGGAAAGACAACGGTGTCAAAGCTGCTGCTGTCTTTATATCCTCTCCTTGGAGGAGAATGGTTTTTGGGTGGCAGCTCTTGCTATGATTTGAGTAACAACGAGATTAGAAAGCAGATAGCTTATGTGCCTCAGGAGCCGTATCTGTTCAATGAAAGCGTTAGAGAAAATATCAGGATTGGTAAGCCGGATGCGACAGATGCAGAAATTGAAAATGCCGCAAAGCTGGCCTATGCCCATGACTTTATTATGCAATTGGAAAACGGATATGACACGAATGTGGGGGAAAGGGGAAACAACCTTTCAGGGGGACAGAAACAGCGGATTGCCATTGCCAGAGCAATATTAAAGGATGCACCGGTTATTTTGCTGGATGAAGCTACCTCTGCACTGGATAATGAGTCGGAACGCTTGGTGAATGAAGCATTGAAACAGATGAAGGACAAAAAGACGGTTGTAATGATTGCACACAGACCATCTACCATTGCACTGGCTGATAAGATTTGTGCGGTAGAATAGGAAAATGAAATATTTAGAAGAAGTATAATTTTATAGAACAAATGTTTGCTAAACGTGTATAGATGTGCTATAATGGGAAAGGCTATTCTATACACGTTTTAGTATTTTTGCAGACGACTATGCTGTTTATGAAAACAGAGGAGGCTTTTCATGGATCGATTTGTTTTACATTCCGAATATGCTCCTACCGGTGACCAGCCACAGGCAATTGCAGATCTTGTGGAGGGGTTCAAGCAGGGAAACCAGTTCCAGACTTTGCTTGGCGTAACCGGCTCCGGTAAGACCTTTACCATGGCCAATGTAATTGCGGCACTGAATAAGCCTACCTTGATTATTGCCCACAACAAGACGCTTGCGGGGCAGCTTTACAGTGAATTTAAAGAATTCTTTCCGGAGAATGCGGTAGAGTATTTTGTGTCATATTATGATTACTACCAGCCCGAGGCTTATGTGCCCTCCTCGGATACTTATATTGCCAAGGATTCTTCCGTAAACGATGAAATCGATAAATTGAGATTGTCTGCAACAGCTTCTCTTTCTGAGAGGAAGGATGTAATCGTGGTTGCCAGTGTATCCTGTATTTATGGTTTGGGAAGCCCGGATGATTATCAGGGAATGATTGTTTCTCTGCGTCCCGGTATGATAAAGGACCGTGATCAGGTAATCCGTGAATTGATTGATATTCAGTACGACAGGAACGATATGGATATTGAACGCGGCTCTTTCCGGGTACGTGGCGATGTAGTTGAGATTTACCCCGCCGAGGGCGGTGATTACTTAATCCGGGTAGAATTTTTCGGAGATGAAATTGACCGGATTGTGGAGACAGACCCGCTTACCGGACAGGTTCATGCATCCTTAGATCATATTGCTGTTTTCCCGGCATCCCATTATGTGGTGCCCCAGGAGAAGATTAACCTTGCCTGCAAAAATATTGAGACAGAGCTGGAAGAGAGAGTGCGCTTTTTTAAAAGCGAGGATAAACTGCTGGAAGCACAGCGAATTGCAGAGCGTACCAATTTTGACATTGAGATGCTCAGAGAAACAGGATTTTGCTCGGGAATTGAGAATTATTCCCGTCATTTAAGCGGCATGGAGGCAGGTGCGCCGCCTCACTGCCTGATGGATTATTTTAAAGGGGACTTTTTAATGATTATCGATGAGTCCCACATGACTATCCCTCAGATTGGTGCTATGTACAGCGGTGACCGTTCTCGTAAGACTACCTTGGTGGACTATGGATTCCGATTGCCCTCGGCACTGGATAACAGACCTCTTTGCTTTGAAGAATTTGAGCAACGGATTGATCAGCTTTTGTTTGTATCAGCCACACCATCCAAGTATGAATATGAGCATGAATTGCTTCGGACGGAGCAGATTATCCGTCCTACCGGTCTTCTTGACCCGCAGGTGGATGTGCGCCCTGTGGAGGGACAAATTGATGATTTGATTTCAGAGGTAAATAAAGAAATTGAAAAGCACAATAAGGTGCTGGTTACCACGCTGACCAAACGGATGGCAGAAGATTTGACCGATTATATGAAGGAAGCAGGTATCCGCGTGAAATATCTGCATTCCGATATAGATACCTTAGAGCGTGCAGAGATTATCAGGGATATGCGCCTGGATGTATTTGATGTATTGGTTGGTATTAACCTGCTTAGAGAGGGACTTGATATTCCGGAAATTTCCTTGGTGGCGATTTTGGATGCGGACAAAGAGGGCTTCCTTCGTTCCGAAACCTCTTTGATACAGACCATAGGCCGTGCTGCCCGTAATGCGGAAGGCCATGTCATTATGTATGCAGATAATATGACCGATTCCATGCATGCTGCAATAGAAGAAACCAACCGAAGACGTGCTATTCAACAGAAATATAACGAAGAAAACGGAATTACCCCTCAGACCATTAAAAAGGCAGTGCGTGATCTGATTAGTATTTCCAAGGTAATTGCCAAGGAAGAGCTCCGATTCGAAAAGGATCCGGAATCTATGGACCGGAAGGAGTTGCAGAAACTGATTGCCAAGGTGGAAAAGCAGATGCGTCAGGCTGCAGCAGACTTAAACTTCGAGATGGCTGCAGAGCTGCGTGATAAGATGGTAGAATTAAAAACCAAACTGCGTGAAATTGATGATGAAGCGTAAGGAATTAAATTTAGAAAGAGGCAGAAAATACAATGAGTTTAGCAGATAAGCATATAGAAAAACCCAGAATGCTTCCCAGGGAATATATTAAAATCAGAGGAGCGGCAGAGCATAATCTGAAAAATCTTGATGTGGATATCCCAAGAAATGAACTGGTGGTTCTGACAGGATTGTCAGGTTCCGGAAAGTCTTCCCTTGCATTTGATACCATATATGCAGAAGGACAGAGAAGATATATGGAATCATTATCTTCCTATGCCCGTCAGTTCCTTGGACAAATGGAGAAACCTAATGTAGAAAAGATAGAAGGACTTTCTCCGGCAATTTCCATCGACCAGAAATCCACTAACAGAAATCCACGTTCTACGGTAGGTACAGTTACGGAAATTTATGATTATTTCCGACTTTTGTATGCCAGAATCGGTATTCCCCACTGTACAGAGTGCGGCAGGGAGATTAAGAAGCAAAGTGTGGACCAGATGGTAGACCAGATTATGGAATTGCCTGAAGGAACGAGAATCCAGCTCATGGCGCCGGTAGTCCGCGGACGTAAGGGTGAGCATGTGAAGGTATTTGAACGTGCTAAGAGAAGCGGCTATGTGCGTGTGCGCGTGGACGGAAATATGTACGAGCTGTCCGAAGAAATCAAACTGGATAAGAACATTAAGCACAATATTGAAATCGTAGTAGACAGACTGGTAGTGAAGGAAGGGATTGAGAGACGACTGACAGACTCTGTGGAAAGTGTACTTGCTCTTGCGGAAGGTCTTTTAATGGTAGATGTCATCGGTGGCGAAACCATTAATTTCAGTCAAAGCTTTGCTTGTCCTGATTGCGGTGTCAGCATCAGTGAAATCGAGCCCAGAAGCTTCTCCTTTAACAATCCTTTTGGTGCCTGTCCCGTGTGTTTTGGTCTGGGATACAAGATGGAGTTTGACCCGGAGCTGATGATTCCGGACAAAACTTTAAGCATCAATGACGGTGCCATTCAGGTCATGGGCTGGCAGTCCAGTACCTCGGAAGGAAGTTTTACCAATGCAATTTTGCAAGCGTTGGCAAAAGAATATAAATTCAGTTTAGATACGCCTTTTGAGGAGTTGCCGCAGGAAATTCAGCAAATGCTGGTTTATGGTGGCTTTAAAGAGGTTAAGGTATATTATAAGGGACAGCGCGGAGAAGGCGTTTATCCTATTACCTTTGAAGGAATCGTGCGAAATGTGCAGCGAAAATACAGGGAAACTGCATCAGATATTATGAAGCAGGAATATGAAACCTTTATGCGCATTACTCCATGTACAGAGTGTCGTGGTATGAGGCTGAAGAGGGAATCTTTGGCGGTAACCGTTTGCGATAAGAATATTCATGAAATTACTTCTATGTCCATCAGAGGATTACATGAGTTTTTACAGGACATGAATCTTACGAAACAGCAGCTGCTGATTGGACAGCAGGTGCTGAAGGAAATCAGGGCACGTGTAGGATTTTTGATGGATGTAGGACTGGAGTATTTATCTCTTGCAAGAGCAACAGGAACTCTTTCCGGCGGAGAGGCTCAAAGAATCCGTCTGGCAACCCAGATTGGCTCGGGACTTGTCGGGGTATGTTATATTTTGGACGAGCCCAGTATCGGACTTCATCAGAGAGATAATGACAAGCTGCTTAACACCTTGAAGAATCTGCGTGATTTAGGTAATACCCTGATTGTGGTAGAACATGATGAAGATACCATGCTGGCAGCAGACTATGTGGTGGATATCGGACCCGGCGCAGGCTCCCACGGCGGACAGGTGGTGGCGCAGGGAACTGCAGAGGAAATTATGCAGGTGGAAGAATCTGTTACCGGGCAATATTTAAGCGGCAAAAAGCAGATTCCGGTACCGGCGATGAGACGTAAGCCTAACGGATACTTAAAGGTGACGGGTGCGGCAGAAAATAATCTGAAAAATATATCAGTAGATATTCCTCTTGGAGTGATTACCTGTGTAACCGGTGTTTCCGGTTCCGGTAAAAGCTCACTGGTAAATGAGATACTTTATAAGCGGCTGGCAAAAGAGCTGAATCGTGCAAGGACCATTCCGGGCAAGCACAAAAATATTAGTGGAATCAAGCAATTGGATAAAGTGATTGATATTGACCAATCGCCTATCGGAAGAACACCCCGTTCTAATCCTGCTACTTATACCGGTGTTTTTGATCAGATCCGTGACTTGTTTGCAGGGACACCGGATGCAAAAGCAAAGGGCTATAAAAAAGGCCGCTTCAGCTTTAATGTAAAGGGCGGACGATGCGAAGCCTGCTGCGGTGACGGTATTATTAAAATAGAGATGCACTTTTTGCCTGATGTATATGTACCCTGCGAGGTTTGCGGCGGCAAGCGTTACAACAGAGAAACACTGGATGTGAAATATAAAGGTAAGAGCATTTATGATGTGCTGGACATGACGGTAGAGGAGGCGGTTCCATTCTTTGAAAACCTGCCGTCTATCCGCAGAAAGATAGAAACGCTGAATGATGTAGGACTTTCCTATGTGAAGCTGGGACAGCCCTCTACGACATTATCCGGTGGTGAAGCTCAGAGAATCAAGTTGGCTACAGAGCTTAGTAAGCGCAGCACGGGACAGACCATTTATATTTTGGATGAACCTACAACAGGCTTGCATTTTGCGGATGTTCACAAGTTGGTAGAGATTCTGCACAGACTGGCAGACGGTGGTAATACGGTTGTGGTTATCGAACATAATCTTGACGTGATTAAAACAGCAGATTATATAATTGATATGGGACCGGAAGGCGGAGATAAAGGAGGAACGGTTATCGCTCAGGGAACACCGGAGGAGGTTTCGGAGAACCCTGCATCTTATACCGGACATTATGTGAAAAAAATGTTGAAAAGGTATAAAGAAAATTCAAAATAAGCCGATTATATTAATAGAGCAAGGACGCAGTGAAGAACGGACGGAACCGTTTTTTCACTGTGTCATTTTTTTCTATTAAAATTTTGTGAAATCTCTTTGAAAAAGTTTTTCTATGGGTTATAATAACTCTATATGTTTTCATTTAGACGATATGATAGGGTGATTAAGCCGTAAAAAATAGAAAAACAGAAAGGGGTATCGCATTATGCAGTACACAGACATCGGAATTGATTTGGGAACAGCGAGTATTTTGGTTTACATCAGAGGGAGAGGCGTTGTTTTAAAAGAGCCCTCAGTAGTAGCCTATGATAGAGATACTAACAAGATTAAAGCAATCGGAGAGGATGCAAGATTGATGCTTGGTAGAACACCCGGTAACATCATGGCAGTCCGCCCCTTAAGACAGGGTGTTATTTCCGATTATAAGGTAACTGAGCAGATGATGAAGTATTTCATCCAGAAGGCTCTCGGCAGAAAGGCATTCCGTAAGCCCAGAATTGCCGTGTGTGTGCCCAGCGGTGTTACCGAAGTAGAAAAGAAAGCGGTTGAGGATGCAACTCTTATGGCAGGCGCCAGAGAGGTTTCCATTATTGAAGAGCCTATTGCAGCAGCAATTGGTGCGGGAATTGATATTTCTAAGCCTTGCGGAAACATGATTGTTGATATCGGCGGCGGAACTTCTGACATTGCTGTTATTTCCCTTGGCGGAACCGTAGTCAGTGCGTCTATTAAGATTGCCGGAGATGACTTTGACGAAGCTCTTGTACGTTATATGCGTAAAAAACACAATCTGCTGATTGGTGAAAGAACAGCAGAAGATATTAAGATAAAAATTGGCTCTGCATTCCCACGTTCTGAAGTGGACTATATGGATGTCAGAGGACGTAACTTAGTAACAGGTCTTCCCAAGACGGTAAAGGTTTCTTCTGAGGAAACAGAAGAAGCACTTCGGGAAACAACGGCACAGATTATTGAAACCATTCACAGTGTATTGGAAAAGACTCCTCCGGAGCTTGCGGCAGATATCGCCGACAGAGGTATTGTTCTTACCGGTGGCGGAAGTCTTCTCCGTGGTTTGGAAGATTTAATTTGTGAAAAAACAGGAATTAATACCATGACAGCCGAAGACCCGATGACGGCAGTTGCCATCGGTACCGGTAAATATGTAGAATTCCTGGCCGGATATCGGGAAGATTAATTTCTGAAAGAAGGGTATTTTTATGGTAAAGGGACTCTATAGTGCTTACACCGGCATGATTAATCAGGAACACAGAATGGATGTGCTCACCAATAACCTTGCAAATGCAGCTACCAATGGCTACAAGAAGGAAGGTGCTACCAGCCAGTCTTTTGATTCCGTGTTGGCATTTAAGATTAAGGATGCTACAGAAGGATATCATCTGGCGAAGAATATCGGTGTAAATAATCCCGGTGTGAAAATCGGCGAAGGATATACGGATTTTTCACAAGGTTCCCTGAAGACCACTGCAAATACCTATGACCTTGCACTAACCGATGCCGGATTCTTTGCAATCGAATTTACCAATAAAGCAGGTGAAACTTCTGTAAAATATACCAGAGACGGTAACTTTACACTGACTGCAGACGGCAGACTGGTGACTCAGGAGGGCGATGCGGTTCTCGACACCAACGGAAAACCCGTTAAGATTGATACCATTGCCGAAACCCAAATTAATCATGCAGGACAGATTATCCAGAACGGAAGAGTGGTAGCCACCATTCAGGTGACGGATTTTGAAGATTACAATTATCTCGAAAGATACGGTGAGAACTATTATCAGCCAATTGAAGGTGCTACCGAAAAGGAAGCAGAAGCCAAGGTTTATTCCGGATACCTGGAGACTTCAAATATTTCCGTGGTAACGGAAATGGTAAATATGATTGCCGTACAGAGAGCATATGAGAGTAACCAGAAGGTGATTACCACCTATGACGGCACCTTAGAAATTGCAGCAAATCAGTTAGGAAAGCTTTAAGTCGGATTCGAAAGCTAAGAAAGGGATGACAGGATATGGTTAGAAGCTTATGGTCGGCAGCTACGGGTATGAATGCACAGCAGACAAACGTAGATACAATTGCCAATAACCTTGCCAATGTAAATACAGTGGGTTATAAAACACAGACAGCGCAGTTTAAATCACTGCTTTATCAAACATTACAGACAGCAACCACAACAGCGAACGGAGACCCCAAACCGACTTCATCGCAGGTGGGCCTCGGTGTAAGAAATTCCTCTATCAATTCCATTTTCACTCAGGGAAGCCTTTTGGCATCCAGCAGTGATACTGCTTTTGCAATTGAAGGAGACGGTTTCTTTGCAATCAGAGGTAGTGATGGCGGTACATATTATACCAGAAACGGTGATTTTACCTGGGCAACCAGTGCCAGCGGCGGTGTGATTCTGACGAATACAGACGGACTTCCCGTGCTCAGTTCTACCGGACGTACCATTGAATTAAACTCAAATTATGTGACCAGCAGAATTACCATTAGTGCAGACGGAACCGTTTGCTATCCCGATGCCCAGAACAATGCGAAGTCCCTTGGTATGACAATCGGCTTGCATCAGTTTAATAATCCCGGCGGTCTTGAGAGGCAGGGAGATACGCTTTGGGCAGTAACGGAAGCAAGTGGTAATGCAATGAATGAAGCTACCAACAGAAATCTTGCCAAGAGTAAAGTGGTACAGGGATATTTGGAAGGCTCTAACGTGCAGGTTGCTGACGAAATGGTAAACCTGATTGTGGCACAAAGAGCATACGAAATGAACTCCAAAGCAATCACCACAACCGACGAAATGATGCAAACAGCTAACAACTTGAAGCGTTAGCGAGTCAAGGATATGATTTTCATGCTTGCATGAAAAATCATATATTTGACGAGCGATAGATATGAGGGCTCTACTATGGATGTATCAAGTATTACAAAAGCATATACCGAACAGCTGGCTTCCCAAAACACTACCGGCGCAAAATTAAACAAAACCCTTGAATCTAAAGACTATACCAAGGCGACCGATGACGAGCTTCTGGATGCCTGCAAGGAATTCGAAGCCTACTTCATGGAAATGATTTTTAAAGAGATGCAAAAAACTGTAGACTGCTTCAAAAGCGAAGAAAGCAGCTCGAGTACTGACGGCTTGGTAGACTACTTCAAAGATACAGCTATTCAGGATTTGGCAGCAACATCCACGGATATTCAGGGAACCGGTTTGGCGCAAATGCTATACGAACAGATGAAACGTAATTATGGTTTGGAATAAAACAGAGTAATATTACGAAAGGAAATACAAGACATACGGTATTTCCTTTTTTTACTTCATAGAAAACTTATGAAGAATAGAGTGAAACAAAATTCGAGAAAGAGTGCATTTGAAAGGTACAGCGGAGCATTGGAACAGATAAAAGGGTATATTGACCATATTGTATATCAGAATAAAGAAAACGGATACGCAGTGCTTTCCTTTATTGCAGACGAGGAAGAAATTACCTGCGTAGGCATGTTTAAAAATGTGGAAGCCGGTGAAATACTGGAAATCCAAGGAAATTTTGTAGAACATCCGGTTTACGGACGCCAGATGAAGGCTGAAAGCTTTCGTGTAGTGCCGCCGGATGATGTAATCAGTATGGAACGGTATTTGAGTTCGGGAGCCATTAAAGGAATTGGGGAAGCTTTGGCTAAAAGGATTGTGAAAGCCTTTGGGGAAGATACCTTCCGTATTATTGAGCAGGAACCCGAGCGCCTTGCTGAAATCAAAGGAATCAGTGAACGCAAGGCAAGAGAAATTGCTATTCAGATGATGGAAAAGAAGGACATGAGGGAAGCTTTTGTTTTCTTGCAGCAGTATGGGATTTCCAATACCCTTGCCGTAAAAATCTATCATCAGTACGGAATGAATTTGTATGGCATTATGAAAGAAAACCCTTATCGGTTGGCGGAGGATATTACAGGAATCGGATTTCGCCTTGCAGATGAAATTGCATCTAAAATCGGTATTCATACCGATTCGGATTATCGAATCAGAAGCGGTATTTTATATGCTCTTTTACAGGCTTCGGCAGAGGGGCACACCTATCTTCCGGCAGATATTCTTTTAGAGAGAGCGGCAATGCTGCTTGGCCTTATGCCGGAAGCCATTGAACCGCAGCTTACGAACCTTGCTATGGATAAAAAGCTTGTGATTAAAGTAAAGGAAGACAGAAGATGCGTATATGCCTCTTCTTACTATTATGCAGAGCTGCAATGTGCCAGAATGTTACACGATTTGAATATTTCTGTAGAATGGGAACTGCTGCCTTGCGAAGAGAAAAAGCTGGAAGGACTTTTTTCCGTAATGGAACAGGAACAGGGGCTGGAACTGGATGAATTGCAAAAAAAAGCCGTACTTACCAGTTTGAAAAATGGTCTGATGATTTTGTCAGGCGGTCCGGGAACCGGTAAAACAACAACCATCAATACCATTATCAGATATTTTGAATCGGAAGGAATGGATATTTTATTGGCGGCTCCTACGGGACGTGCGGCTAAGAGAATGACCGAAACGACAGGCTTTGAAGCACGGACGATTCATCGTCTGTTGGAAATTAACGGATCCGTGGAGGATGGAAAAAGTGCCGGCTTTGAGCGGAACGAAGAAAATCCTTTGGAAGCGGATGTCATTATTATTGATGAAATGTCTATGGTAGACATACATCTGCTTAAGGCGCTTCTTAGTGCGGTCAGTGTGGGTACCCGACTGATTATGGTGGGTGACAGAAACCAGCTGCCCAGTGTGGGACCCGGGCAGGTGTTGCAGGATTTAATCGAAAGCGGATGCTTCCCTGTGGTAGTGCTTGAAACTATTTTCCGTCAGGCCGGCGAAAGTGACATAGTTGTCAATGCACACAAAATAAATAAGGGAGAACAACCTGAATTTACCAATAGAAGCAAAGATTTCTTTTTGCTTGAAAGAAATGACGCAAATGTCATATATAAGCATATGATTCAACTGGTAAAGGAAAAGCTTCCGCCTTATGTGGAAGCACAACCTTATGATATTCAGATACTGACACCCATGCGTAAAGGGGCGCTGGGCGTGGAGGTGCTTAACGGTATTTTGCAGAAGTATTTGAATCCGGAATCGCCCGGGAAAAAAGAGCACTTGAGCGGAGAAAGGCTATTTAGGGAAGGCGACAAGGTAATGCAGATTAAGAATAATTATCAGATTACCTGGGAAATAGTGAGTCGCTATGGAATTCCTATTGATAAGGGAATGGGCATCTTTAATGGCGATATGGGTGTTGTTAAGGAAATTAATGATACAGCGCAAACACTTACCGTAGAATATGATGAGCATCGTCTGGTAGAGTACCCCTTTGTCCAGTTGGATGAAATTGAGCTTGCCTATGCCATTACCATTCATAAGTCTCAGGGAAGTGAGTATCCGGCAGTAATACTGCCTCTTTTATCAGGCCCAAGGATGTTGTTTAACAGAAATCTTTTATATACTGCAGTTACCAGGGCAAGGCGATGTGTTACTATCTTGGGAAGCAGACAGACGGTTTATGAAATGATAGAGAATGAAAGGGAGAACAGAAGGTATACGGGACTTAAAGACAGAATTAAAGAAATTACATAAAGTATGGACAGTGGCGGAAGAATTACTGTTTCCGACCCGATGTGCAGTATGCGATGATGTGACTGATGATAAAGATAGCGGAGTGTGCAGAAGCTGTATCGGAAAAATTGTTTACATCAAACCTCCTTTTTGCATGAAATGCGGAAAACAGTTATGGGAAGAGGATGACGAGTATTGTACCGATTGCAGCAGAAAAAAGCATTTCTATATACAAGGTACGGCATTGTATGAGTATGGCAGCATGGCAGATTCCCTATTTCGGTTCAAGTATGCCTCCCGTGCAGAGTATGCCCGCTTTTACGGAAGAGAGCTTTGGGAAAAAAGAAGAAGGTGGCTGTTAGCAATAAAGCCTGATGCATTGGTGCCGGTACCGGTGCATCCGTCCAGAAAAAGAAAGCGGGGATATAATCAGGCGTCATTGATTGCAAAGGAGTTATCGGAGCTTTCCGGTATTCCTGTCAACGAGGAATTAATTGCAAGGACAAAACGTACTAAGGCACAAAAGGAATTAAGTGAAAGACAGCGCCAAAATAATTTGAAAAAGGCTTTTAAAATCCTGCAAAATGATGTAAAATTAAATACGATTGTTATTATAGATGATATCTACACGACCGGCAGTACAATTGATGCAGTAGCAGAGCTCCTTTTGCAAGCAGGGGTCGGTAAAGTATATTATATGGTAATGGCAATCGGGCGCGGTTAAACGCGCATGATACGTTACAAAATTAATAATAACGGGGTGAAGCTATGAACGTAAGAAATTGCAGAAAATGCGGAAGAGTTTTCAATTATGTTATGGGGATTCCGATCTGTCCCAGATGTAGGGATGAACAGGAAGCTATTTTCCAGGAAGTGAAGAAATATGTACAGGAGCACCCGGGTGCAGATATTATGGAAGTTTCAGAGGAATGCAATGTAGAACCCGGTCAAATCCGTCAGTGGATTCGTGAAGACCGTTTGCAATTTGCAGAGGATTCGCCGATCAGAATTCCTTGCGAGAAGTGCGGCACCATGATGCGTTCCGGTCGTTTTTGTGATAAATGTACGGCTGAAATGGTAGGCGGATTTAAACAGATTACACAGAGAGCACAGCCGAAGCCTGAACCGAAGCCGGCTCTCAGAACAAGTGAAAAGGATAAAATGCGCTTCCTGTAAGGAATAAGCGGAAAGGCGTTATCATGATTAATGAAGATAAAGTCATATTGATGACCAAAATGGCCGCCTATGAATCCGGTAAAGGGAAAAAAGATATTACTATTCTGAATTATTTCAGAGGAGATTATATCGGTTTTCAGGTGTTAAAGGCAGTTATTGCTGCGACCATTTCCTTTTTTTTGGTGTTCGCAGTATACATTTTTTACAATTTTGAGACATTTATGCAGGATATCTACAAAATGGATTTATTGTCCTTTGGCAAAAGTGTCATTATACTGTACCTGTGTACGGTAGGAGCATACGGTGTTATATCTTATGTAGTATATGCATTTAAGTACAGCAGAGCCAAGAAGAGCTTAAAGACATACTATACAAACCTGAGAAAATTAGCGGGAATGTATGAAAGTAGATAAAATGCGAGGAAGCTATTATGAAAACCTTACTTGTTGCAAAACAGTATATCAAAAATTTTATTGCTAAGTATGAAGTGTATCTGAAGCCTTTAATGAAGTTAATTCTTGCGTTGGCTTCATTGATGATGATTAACGGCAAAATCGGCTATATGCAGCGGTTGGATAACTTATCTATCGTATTGATTGTAGCATTGATGTGTTCTTTTATGCCCATGAATTTTATTGTCTTTGTTTCAGCGGCATTTGTAGTGCTTCATATGTATGCATTGTCTTTAGAGTGTGCAGCCATTACCCTTGTGGTGTTTTTGATATTGTTTTTACTTTATCTTAGATTTTCACCAAAGGATACGTTGGTGGTGGTTCTTACACCTATGACCTTTGCACTGGGGATTCCTTACGTGATGCCCTTAGCCATGGGGCTTTTGGGAACACCGGTTTCGGCAGTATCTGTAGGCTGCGGAGTGATTGTAACTTATCTGATTAATTACATTGCCGATAGTGCGACTACGCTTTCCGGTATGGAAGCAGAAGAGATGTCAGCTAAAATCCGTTTTGTTATAGACGGCTTTATTGATAATAAGGCAATGATGCTTACAATTGTTGCTTTTGCAATTACGATTGTTTTAGTTTATTTAATCAGAAGAATGTCTGTAGATTACGCATGGACCATTGCTATCGGAGCAGGCGCTCTTGCTGATATGATGATCCTGTTGATTGGAGACTTCATGTTTGATACCAATGTGTCCATTCTTGGATTGATTTTGGGAAGCATAATTGCTGTTCTGATAGCTAAGTTAGTAGAGTTTTTTGCGTTTCATGTTGATTACAGCAGAACTGAAAAAGTACAATTCGAAGATGATGAATATTATTATTATGTGAAGGCAGTGCCCAAGGTTACTGTCGCAACACCTTCCAGAACGGTCAAAAAGATTAACAGCTCCAGAAAAAGACCGTCCGGAGCACAGAACAGAAGTAAACAGCTATAGATAGGACGTTAAAGCCAGATGTCACAGTTAAATGAATTTGCAACTGAATATTTGTCGAGGTTACCGGGCAGTATCAGGTTGGTAGACATTATAGAAATTATATTGATTTCTACATTGCTCTATCATATTTTGCTGTGGATTAAGAATACAAGGGCCTGGTCACTTCTTAAGGGAATTGTTGTAATTGTAGCGTTTATCCTGATAGCAGCTTATTTTGAGATGACTACTATTTTATGGATTGTCCAAAATGCGTTCAGCGTAGCAGTAACGGCAATTGTAGTTATTCTTCAGCCTGAACTGCGTAAAGCGTTAGAGGATTTAGGTAAAAAGAATATCCTTACTTCCATTATTCCCTTTGATTCGCTTAAGACCACAGATGAAGGCAGATTTTCAGACAAGACAATTAATGAAATTGCAAAAGCATGTACAGAGATGGGCAAGGTGAAAACCGGTGCCCTTATTGTGGTTGAACAAACGCAATCTCTGGCAGAATACGAAAGAACCGGTATTGATGTGGATGCTATTGTTACAAGCCAGCTCCTTATCAATATTTTTGAAAAGAATACACCGCTTCATGATGGTGCGGTAATTATCAGAGGAAACAGGGTGGTATCGGCAACCTGTTATTTACCGTTGTCGGATAACCAGTCCTTAAGTAAGGATTTGGGAACCAGACACAGAGCCGGTATCGGTATTTCGGAAGCAACCGATTCCATGACAATTATTGTTTCTGAAGAAACCGGCAAAATCAGTGTGGCATATGACGGCGGATTAGACCGAAATCTGGACAGTGACGGTTTGAAGGAAAAATTGAAAATAATACAGAATAAGCCGGAGGAAGAACCTCAGAAGCGTATTTTGTGGAAGGGAAGGTCTAAAGTTGAAAAGTAAAATTACAGCAAATATGGGCCTGAAGCTGATATCCCTCGCATTTGCGTTTGTGCTCTGGCTGGTAGTTAACAATATGGAAAATCCTACTGTTACCGAAACCTATGTGAACATTCCTGTTAAGTTGGAAAATACAGATTTGATTACGGACGCCGGTAAAGTATATGAGATAATGGACGGTACGGATGTAGTAGAGAGAGTGTCCGTTAAAGCACCGAAATCCGTTCATAGTGCACTTAATGCAGGAAATATCATAGCAACTGCGGATGTTAGCGAACTGAGCAGTTTGGATACAATCAGTATTGAGTTTTCCAGCAGTATTTACAGTAGTGAAATAGAGAGTATCAAGGGAAGCATTGATACCGTTAAATTAAATATTGAGAATAAAAAGACCAAGGCATTGTCGCTAAAAGCAAATGTTACGGGAAGTGTGGCAGAAGGCTATCTGGTGGGAGAAGTGACTACGGATCAGAACCTGGTAAGAATTTCCGGTCCTGAATCCCTTATCAGCCGGGTTTCTAAAGCTACCGTAGAAGTAGATGTTACAGGTTTTACCAGTGATATCGGAACTAATTTGGATATCCGCCTTTTTGACAGTGAAGGACATTCAATACAAGACAGCAGGATTACTCAGAATATCAAATCAGTTGGTGTAAAGGTAGGAATTTACCAGACAGTAGAAGTGCCTGTTTCCTTCGGTGTGTCAGGAACCCCTACAATTGGTTATCGTGTGGCTGCTGAACCTGTTGGAAGTATAGGATCTGTTTTGGTTGCCGGAAAAGGAAATGCGCTTAGAAATCTGACAGAAATAGAAGTACCTGCAGAGGCGATTGATGTAACAGGTCAGTCAGCTGATTATGTGACAGAAGTTAATATACGGGAGTACCTGCCTGATAATGTATTTCTTGCAGACCAGTCACAAGCGAAAATAGAAGTGACTGTTGATATCCAGCAGGAGGTTTCCAGAGAACTGAAAGTCGGAAAAGAGAGTGTGGAAATTGTTAATGCACCTGCGGGATTCAGAACTTCTTTAGAAGAGATTGGTGACGATGCAAAGATTACAATTATCGGATTGTCAGCCGACGTGACGGCTGTTCGTGAAGGTGAGCTTAGAGGTAGTGTAGACATTCAGAAATGGATGGAAGAAGAGGGAATGGAAAAAGCAACAGACGGTTATTACAATATAGAGGTAGATTTCAATCTGAGTGATGATTTGACGCTGTTGGAACCTTATGTAATTCTTGTGCATTTATCCGAAATTACGGAGTAAATAAATAAAAAAGGAGAGTGCTTTTAGGGCACGATATAAAAAATGGGAAGATTATTTGGTACAGATGGAGTAAGAGGTGTTGCAAATGATGAATTGACGCCGTTACTTGCAATGCAGCTCGGTCAGGCAGGCGCATATGTGCTTACCAAAGAAAATGAGCATAAGCCGACGATTATGGTAGGATGCGATACACGTATTTCCGGTGACATGCTTGCGAATGCGTTAATGGCAGGAATCTGTTCCGTAGGCGCAAATGCAGTATATGTAGGAGTAATTCCTACACCGGCGGTTGCTTATCTTACAAGAAAATATAAAGTAGATGCAGGTGTTGTGATTTCTGCATCTCATAATCCCGTAGAATTTAATGGTATTAAGTTTTTTGACGGAAACGGCTACAAGCTTCCGGATGCTTTAGAGGATGAAATTGAGGCTCTGATTAAAAGCAATATGCAGGGAATTAAGTTCCCCATCGGCTCAAATGTAGGAAAAATCAAATACCGTACTGATGCCAGAGAAGAATATATTAATCATTCTATCAAGGCTGTAAATGTAGATTTGTCTAAGCTTAAAATTGTAGTGGACTGTGCGGAGGGCGCGGCACATTATACTTCTGTAGAGGCACTTAGAGAGCTTGGCGGTAATGTGGTGGCAATCCACAATATGCCTGACGGAACGAACATTAATGCTAACTGTGGCTCTACTCATATGGAAGAAATCCGTGCCAGAGTAGTGTACGAAAAGGCTGATGTGGGCCTTGCATTTGATGGGGATGCAGACAGACTGATGGCAGTTGATGAAAAAGGTAATGTGGTTGACGGTGATCAGATTATGGCAATTGTAGGCAATCACATGAAAGCAAAAGGTGAGCTTTCCGAAGATACTATTGTAGCAACGGTTATGAGTAACTTGGGCTTTTTCCTGATGGCGGAAAAGAACGGTATTAAAGTTGAACAGACCAAGGTCGGTGACCGTTATGTGCTGGAGCGTATGAAGGAGATTGGAGCAAGCTTAGGTGGCGAACAGTCCGGACATATTATTTTCTTGAAGGAGAATACTACCGGAGACGGTCTGCTTAGCGCATTGCACTTGTTACAAGTAATGGTAGATACCGGAAAGTCTCTGTCAGAGTTGGCTTCTATCATGGAAGTATTACCTCAGGCACTTGTGAATGCAAAAGTACCTAACCATAAAAAAGAAAAATATATGGAATATCCTGAAATTGCAGAAGCAATTGCAAAGCTTAACGAGAAGTTTGCGGGAGAAGGAAGAGTACTGATTCGTCCTTCCGGAACAGAGCCTCTTGTACGTGTAATGATAGAAGGAAAAGACCAGGAGATGATTGATAAAGAGGCGCGTCAGCTTGCTGACCTGATTCAGAATATTATGTTATAGTACGCAAGAAGACAAGGAGGAAGAGCAAATGGTAAGCCAAAAGGTGGTTATTAAAAATCCCACCGGTCTGCATTTGAGACCGGCAGGTATATTATGTAAGGAAGCAATGAAATTTAAGTCGTTGATTACCTTTACTTTCAGAGGAAATACGGCAAATGCAAAGAGTGTGCTCAGTGTACTCGGTGCATGTGTAAAATGTGGGGATGAGATAGAGTTTATCTGTGAAGGTGAAGATGAAGAAGTTGCATTAAAGAGTTTAATAGATGCAATTGAAAACGGTTTAGGAGAATAAAAAATGGTCACGCAATTGCGTGACCATTTTTTTGTAATTAATCTGCTTCAATCATTTTGTCGTCTACATTAAAGGAATCGCCATCTTCTAAGATACATACCATAGTCTTACCGGTATTTAATTTAATTTCATTACCGTCATCATCGTAGTATCTGGTAGCACCATAGTCAGAAGTCTTTTCCCATGTTACATGGATACCTTTACCGTTGGTAAAGAACCATCCATCTCTTGTAGTATCATGACACTGGAATGCTAAATAACCTTTTTGGTCTCTTACTTCAAAGTAAGTATTCTGTACTAAAATATTTTTGAAGGATAATTGTTCGTTGTTTGCAAGGTCAATATGAGGACCGTCGCTGTCGCCTGATAAATGCTGATATCTGTCATATAAACCTGTTTCTTCGTTATAAATAAAGTAGCAGTTGGTAACAGGATAAGCAGGAGACATGTCAACTTTCTTTGCTTCGATTGCATCAGCGTACTGCTCTAAAGTATTAGGTTCTGCAATAGTAGCAAACTGATAATGATTTTCGTCAGCATATCCTTCTCTGTATTCGGTAGGATATCCGTAATGTTCTACGGCATCCTTAATGCGTTCTGTGTCTGTAAATGCGTTATCAGTTGAATTCTTAGCGGTATCTCTGTAAGTAGCGTTGCCGTAGTCGATACAGTTAATATTCTGTGTATCATCTCTGGCAATCAAATCATCTATGTAGAAAGGACCGCCGTAATGAATATAAATAGCATCCCATTCAAAGGCCCAATATAAGTAGTAATCACGGCAACTTCTGATGTTACCTACTTTTTCCAGCTTGTCCCAGTCTTCCCAAACAGCCATAAGTCTGGTCATGCTTCCTTCTACGTTACATTCATAAAGAATGGAAGCATCAGATAATCCGTACTGACTGGCAGTTTTGGAGTTGGGAACCATGATAGCGATGGGACGTGTTTTAGCAACCTCTTCATCAACCCATTCGTTAGTTAAACGGCTTCTTACCATGCCTTCTGCAGGAGGAGCATCTAAATCAACTTCGGGTTCAGCTTCTGCTGCAGGTTCTTCCTCTTTCTCAGGTTGTGCTTCAACAATGGGCTCAACGATAGGCTGAGTAACAGTTTCCTCTTCTTCTTTACCACAACCAAATAATAAAAGAGATGAAGATAAGGCTACAAGAAAAAGCACTTGTAATCTTTTCATCAATATTTCCTCACTTTCTTTAAAATGCTTTCATCATAATCACACATTTGACATTATAGCACAGAAAAAAAGAACCGTCACTAGAAAAATGTGTAAAAGTTTCAACAAAATATTAAGAATTTATTACAGATAGAATGACTTGTGCAAATTCAGATAAAAGGTTACAATAGTAAAGGAATTCTTATATTCGAAAATTTAGTTAAAATCCAAAAGAAAGGGATATTATATATGAAAAAGATAATTGTGACCGGTTGTAACGGTCAGCTTGGCAGAGCCATTAATAAAGAACTTTCCGGAAACAGTGAGCTTTCCTTTGTGAATACGGATGTGGGTGAACTGGATATTACCGATATTGATAAAGTACTTGAACTTGCCCGTGAGGTAAAGCCCTATGCCATTATTAACTGTGCGGCTCATACCGCAGTGGATGCTTGTGAAACAGATGTGGATAATGCATATCGCATTAATGCAATCGGTCCCCGTAACTTAAGTATTGCGGCCACCGAAACAGGTGCCAAGATGATTCATGTATCTACAGACTATGTGTTTGACGGAAAAGGAACCAGACCTTATTTGGAATTCGATGCACCCAATCCCCAGGGAGTTTACGGAGCGTCCAAGCTTGCAGGTGAAAACATGGTAAAAGAATTTGCGAACCGTTACTTTATTCTGAGAACAGCTTGGCTTTACGGAGACGGCAAAAATTTTGCCAAAACCATGCTTCGTTTATCAGAGACAAATGATAAGGTAAGGGTAGTCAATGATCAGTTTGGAAGTCCTACCAGTACCAAGGAACTTGCAGCTGCTATTGCAAGCCTGTTATTTGGTGATAATTATGGGCTGTTTCACGCTACCTGTGAAGGGAGCTGTCATTGGGCGGATTTTGCAAAAGAGATTTTCCGTTTAGCAGGTAAAAATACACAAGTAGAAGGTATTTCCTCAGAAGAATACAGTGCATCAGCAAAAGGAACTGTTGCACCAAGACCGGCATATTCTATTTTGGAAAATTATATGTTTAAGCTGACCGGTGGATATGCCTTTGCGGACTGGCATGATGCCATTGCGGAATATATGAAAACACTATAAGAAAGGCTTGGTTTCCACATGGAATTTATAAGCGGTTTACTTCATAATAAAGTTTTTATGTCAGCAGCACTTGGCTGGTTGGTAGCCCAAGTGGCAAAGACAATTATTTATATGATTATTAACAAAAAATTTGTGGCAGAAAGATTAGTAGGCAGCGGCGGCATGCCCAGCTGTCATTCCGCTACTGTATGCGGGCTTGCTACCGCTGCAGGAATGCAATATGGCGGAGCCAGCTTTGAGTGTGCAATATCTGTTATGCTTGCTATTATTGTAATGTACGACGCCATGGGAGTGCGAAGGGAGACCGGTATCCAGGCAAGAGTCCTAAATGAAATGATTGAAATGTTTACCAAAATGGGAAAAGAAATGAGCGTGGAGGATAAGCTCAAGGAGTTTGTGGGACATACACCCCTTCAGGTGCTTGTGGGAGCTATCCTTGGAATCACCATTGCTGTTATTGTAGGGAATGTAATGTAAAAAGTGATAGTATTCCTTCCCACCCGGCACACAAGTTGTTTTTGCAGCTTTTTAGTGACTTTCGTCAGATTTTTCAGAAACGCCCTTTTCATAAATATACTGCCCGGAGTAACTGTCTGAGAAGCTGCGACAGAAACAGGATATTAGCCTATGAAACTTTTTAAGAAAAATCTAACCGGCACACTTTAAAAATGATATTAACAGGCCATTTCAAAACTTGCTCCGCTTCGGACAGTTGAAATGGCCTGTACATTTTTTAAAGTGTGCCGGTTGATTTTTTACAAAAGTTTCAAAAGGCTTTTATATCCTGCTTTCTGCTCGCTGCTTCGAGTTTTACAACGGGCAGTTAATAGATATATGAAAAGGGCGGGTTCGAAAGATCCCGAAAGACACTATATGATGCGAAAACAACTTGTGCTCCGGGTGGGAAGGCAACACTACCACTTTTTACGGTATTCGAGGGGAGTCATGTTCTCGGCCTTTTTAAACACTTTGATGAAGTACCCGGAATCCTGAAAACCGCACTTAAGAGCAATGGTATCAATAGAATCATCACTGAACCGTAGCATGGATTTAGCATGGGAAATCCGCTGATAAGTCAGTTCGTTTCCGATGGTGTTTCCGTATATTTTTTTGTATTCTCTGGAAAGGTGGAATTTGCTGATAAAGAAGCGCTCTGCCAAATCTTCCAGAGATATTTTTTCGTCATAATGTTCCGTCAAGTAGGTATGCACCTGCTGTAATTTGTCGGGAATGGAAAATTCTCCCTGCTTTAGGGACTCATTCTCCGTGAAGCACAAGGTAATAATATCGGTAATACCTTTATTGGCACTTAGCTCCATTAGGGAGCTTTTATTTTGCTGACAAAGATAAAGCTGGTCCAGAGCTTCCGTAAAGGGCAGAATGCTTCGGGGATGAAATACATAGAAGTTCCCTTTTGCAAGGTATGTCTCATAGAAGCTTTTGGCACCATTGCCGTTAAAGTGAACCCATTTCAGACTCCAGGGATGTTCGGCACTGCTTTCGTGGAAATAGGGTCTGGTGCAATCAATCCATACGCAGTCTCCTGCGCAGATGCGATGCTTTGTATTTTCATAAAAAAGCGTTCCTTCTCCGTCCATAACGATAAAGAACAGAAAAGAATTCAGGTTTTGACGTTTGCTCACGTGAGGCTCTAAGCTTTGCAGGGTGCCGACCTCCTGCACAAACAAATAATGTTTGCGGGCATAGGCAGAGGGGGTGGCAAAGATTCTGTTTGATGTTGATTTTGCCATTTGCAGCTCCTTTTTATTTGATAGCAATATTTTACCATTTTTGGGCAAGATATTTAATTGCCACTTGTATTATACAATAGTATACTCCCTAATGGAATAGCAAAAAAACACAAATTATTTGATGAGCCGGGATAACGGCAGAATGAGAGGAAATATGAAGAATATAGCGTTAATTACAGGTATTACGGGACAGGACGGTTCTTACCTTGCAGAGTTCTTATTGGAGAAGGGCTATGAGGTGCATGGACTTGTTCGCCGTCACAGTATCAGCAATACATCAAGAATTGACCATATTATCAATTCTAACTATAACAATGTAAAGTTTTTTCTGCACTTTGCAGATATGACAGATTCCAGCAACTTAATGCGTCTGGTGGCAGAAATCAGACCTACCGAGGTTTACAACCTGGCAGCCCAGTCTCATGTAGGGGTTTCCTTTGAAGTGCCTGAATACACAGCAGAGGCAACCGGTGTCAGCACCTTAAAGCTGTTGGAAGCACTCCGCGTAAACGGCGGAAACTGCCGTTATTATCAGGCATCTACCTCTGAATTGTTTGGCGGACTTCCGGAGACGGCTCCTCAGAGTGAAGCAACACCTTTTTATCCCAAGAGCCCTTATGGTGTAGCAAAGTTATATTCCTATTGGATTACCGTTAACTACAGAGAATCCTACAACATGTTTGCATGTAACGGTATTCTCTTTAATCATGAATCTCCCAGAAGAGGTGAAAATTTCGTAACCAGAAAGATTACCCTTGCCATTGCAAACATTATTGCAGGCAAGCAGGATAAGCTTTCCTTAGGTAACATGAATGCAAAGCGTGACTGGGGATTTGCCGGAGACTATGTAAAGGGTATGTGGCTGATGCTGC
>JAFQQI010000076.1 GCA_017411305.1 Lachnospiraceae bacterium | reverse complement strand
GTGCATATTCCTGTGGCTTAATCAGCTTTACTGCATTACCACAGGCATCCCTGATTATGGTCTGCATGCCGCCGTCCGGATATTTTATCTGCGTTAAGAAACCACGTACGTCATACTGGTAAGCAACGCCTTCTCCCGCTTCGCCATGCTCTGCATAGGCTGTCGGATTTACTTCCTTTACAATTCGCCCTGCACTGTCTACCTGTACTGACTTCACATCTCCGCATGGATTAATCGTTCTAATCAGATGATCCATTGCATCATATTCATAGCTGGTATATGCTCCATTCTGACGGTCTGCTTCATTTGGTCTGATTAGTGCTGTTCGCTTGCCTGTACGGTCATATCTGGCAGTTGTTGTATTACCTTCTTCATCCGTCACAGATGTAATAAAGTTCAGCATATTGTATGACAGCTCTACGGTACCTCGTTCCGTCTTGACCGCCATCTTGCGTCCGAACTCATCCAATTCACATACAACACTCTCACCCTCTGCTCCTGTGAAACGTGTTGCCTGCGCAAAAGGCTTTCCATACTCCCATGTTCTCTGATTTCCCTCTGCATCCGTAAAGGACAGCATTCGTCCGTGCGCATCATAGGCCATCCGATTCTCAGCCCATTGCTCCTCATCCAGAAGATATGCCGCATATATTCTGTTTCCTCTGTTGTCATACTCATAGCGGGTAATTCTTCCAAGATTGTCTGCCTTCTCTGTCATGTTTCCATTGACGTCATAGGTATATGTCGTGGTCAACCCTGTTGGAAGTTCTTCCTGCAATAATCTTCCTTCTGTATCATATTGACGGAAGGTCTCTCGTCCCAGCTCATCTTTCTCATAGATAATGCGTTCACAGGCATCATATCTGCGTTCTTTTGTGCTTCCATTCTCAAATACAGTCTTCTCAACCTGTTTTTTGGTATTATAGTGATAGGTTACAGAAGCATTCTTGGATACGGTAGTAACTACAGTCTGTCTATTCTTATCATCATAAAAGAAAACATATTCTTCGCCATCTGCAGTATTCTGACGCACTACACGTCCCTTTCTGTCATACTGGTTCGTTACATAGCACTTGCCATTTTCATTTGTAATCTCACTTATATATCCCTGACTTGTATAGGTATAGGATACCTTTCCTCCATTGGTTCCCTGCACCTTTGTCAGCAGCTCACCGTCATACCAGAAGCTGCATTCCCTTCCTGCCGTATCTCGAATCTTGGTTACTTTCTCCTTTTCATAAGAAAAATACAGCGTCTGACCACTGGATAATACAAGCTTATCCAGAAGTGTCCCCTGATAAAAATATTCTGTACGGTTATGATTTCTGTCTTCCCTGCATACGATTCTTCCTGTCATGTCATAAGCAAAGGTTTCCCTCGTACTAAAATCCGTCAGATAATAACCTGTTTCAGATGAGGTAAGCACATAGCGGTTTCTGCCCTCTGTTTTATTCTTCCATGCTCCGTTCACCCATATAAAGGTTTCTTTATGACTATCCGGCAGTAATACAGTCAGTCTGTTTTCATTGATTGCTATTCTGCTTTCAATATTGTAAATCCATCGATTTCCTAACATACCTCCCTGATTCTCATACACAGAGCGATAGGTTCTTATTAGCTTAAAATCACCAAGAATATCCGGAAGAATAATATCCGTAAATGGAATAAGCAATGCACCTGACACGACTTCAACCGGATCTGCTGTCGTAAATGTTTCTGTCTGGTCAGTCGACTGAATCGTATCATCGTTTCCACGATTCGGACTAATCGGATCTACCGGATCACCACTTAAAAATGTATCGGTTGAACTATTGATGGTATCTGCTGTTGAGATTGCTGAATTTGTAATATTCAAAAATCCGATGGTAAATTCTGCTGCTTTTCCCCAGAAGTTATCTTGCTTATCCATTCTCTCAATTGTCTGAGAAGCCGTTTTGAATCCTGTGTAAAAATATTGTCCTATTCCATACACCATCTGACACACAGCCAATGCACAACGGTGAGCTGTGGCAAAATCTTTTGCCTTCTTCACTATATTTAAGTTATTTGCCCACGTTCCTATCTTTGACATCCAGCCCGGAAGCTGTCCTGCTTTTGCAAATGCTCCTATGGATCCTACTGCTGATGTAATACAGGAAAAATAGTCTTGTCTGGCAAAAGCAAGCGTTGCACCGGCTGCAAGAAGCACTCCACCTGCAATACCACCTGTTCCCACAATAAGCGCTACCGTTCCTGCTATCGCCAAGCCTGCCGTCAAAAGATCCAGACCAATCTCCCATGCGTCTCTAAGCTCATCTGCCTTCTGCGGATAATTTTCATTCGGCTCAGTTCCAATCCAGCTATACACACTTGCATATGCATAGAGTACGGACGGAGCTTCTTCCAGTCCAAGACGAATCATGACATTTCCTACTTTTAGCTCTATGGAGATTGCTTTTAGAATACAGTTTCCTCTTTCAAAATCATCGGATTCGGAATCCATCTCGACGGTGTCTGCATCATGCCATAAATCCCAGAAAACCATATCCTTCAGACCATTTCCGAGATTGTCGAGTGCATCGGAGCCCCATTTGTTGAATCTCGCTTTTGCTTCGCTGACTGAGCCACCGGCAGCTAGGTATTCGTCAAATGCTTTTTTCTTAGCATTTTTATTTATTTTAATACTATTTTCTATATTATTACATATTTTCTCCTGCGTCGCCACTGAAGCTGCTATTAAAATCTGATTCTCAGAAGCCAGCTTAATCGTCCCCGGTGCCTGTACAGTGATTCCCTGCTCTTTGTCCAAAGTTAGCGTTACCTGCTCTTCTGACTCCTGTGAATAGAGTTCTCGGGTAGCAGACAGTACTAATGCCTTATCCGTAAAATGAATAACCCTGTCCAAGGCACCGATTGCCTTCTCCGTCGGTTTATCAAAAAATGTATCTGCTGTATCGGTTCGCTTACTGCCAAGGCAAATAGAATTACCCTGGTTGTCCAAATAGACAAATACCTTGTCCTCTTCATCCGGCATGGTATAGAATGCATTGCTCACTATACTCTCATAAGGCACCTCGATTGCCTCTGCCTTATCCTGCTGTCCATCCACGTCAAATTCTATCTGCACTGTTGTAGCCGTCACACCAATAACCTTACCTGTCAGAATCCTACTGGAAAAAGCATCCTTTGCCTGTACCTGATAGTCAGGTGCTTTCTTGGTAGCATTTTGTATGCTAATCAGATTTTCCAATACTCCTTTTGAGGTTGTAAGTCTGGTGGCTGTTACAAATCCCCTGGAAGTCATATCGCCTGCTATAATGACTGCATTGTGACTTATCACATTTCTATATATGTACTGGTAGCTTGGATTTGGCGTACTGCCATTTGCCAAAACAGAGCGATAATCTTGAAAATCCTTGGCTGTACTTACTAATACCGCATCATCTCCCAGTTCTTCCTCTCCGAAAGCACTGTTTCCTACCTGCACGCTTACCTTATCTATTCTGCAGTCTACCCATACTGACTTCTGATACTGATTCGCCAGTCTGACACAGAACTCCCAGTCTGTCTCCTCACTCTGACTCACAATATATGCGATTGTCTGATCTCCCTCTACTTGAACATTGATTCCATACTCTCCTAAGACCGCTGTCAGAATGCTTCCTAACGTCTTTCCAGGATTTTGAAATGTCCTGCTCTTCTTCTCCTTATCTGCTTCATAGCTTCCTGCCAATGCCCACAAAGTAACTTCTTTATACTGACTCTGTACCTTAACATCACACTTGTCACAGCATCCTTGAAAGAATACTGTCCCATCACTTAGGGTAAGCTTTATGTGTTGCCCTTCTACAGACTGATAGATACTTTCTTCTTTTTCTCCATCTACTAATAATGATACCATTGCCTTTGCATGGGTATCTGCTGCCGTATACATCTCCATACCTTGTATGCTGATATATTCACATGCGCCCTCCAGTCTTACTTCTGCCAGAGGTATCTCCCGTCTCTCTCTCATTCTCTTCCTCCAATGTAACTATTCCGTGCCTTTATAGGTTACCTTATTTTCTTGAATTTCCTATGTTAATACCAAGTACAATTCCCAAAAATACTACCATTACCACAATAATTACTAACACGGCCATTTTTTCCATAAATCGAAAATCCTGCATCTCTGGGCCTGTTGCGAAACCGGATGCACAATCTAAAAAGCAATTGTCAAAAAAATTATCTACAACATATTGACTAAAATCAACTGTGGTCATATTCCAATTTCCTATTGGCAGTTGAACAATTGTATTCTTTTTTATAGGTACTAAACTGTCATCAATAAAAACAGGAATTTTTTCTCCACTGTCTAATGTTGCTATATAATACTGTCCATAACTCTTTACTGTCCGTTTAAAAAATACTTTTATCCTACTTGTTTCAACATCACCTAACTGATTACTCTGAGAAATGCACTGGTAAATTCCTGTTTTTTCTAACTTGGCTCCATCTATCTCTAATATCACATTTTGCTTATTACTTTTTACTTCTTCTCCACTATACAACCTTTTTATATCTTTAGTTCCTTTATAACCTGTGTCTCTAAAATATGTTTCTTTACTACTCAATACCGGGCTATTTTCATACACTATCTTCTCATATGGTGGCAGATATACTACTGCCCAACAAATAAATGCCACTGCTAAACTCGCTACTACAAATCCTAATCTACTACGTATTAATATCATTTTCTTTTTCCTCCATGCCTTTTCTTTTTGTCATTTTTTTATACTTTTCTTTTCTCTAATCTCTTTTTCATCCATAAAATGAATACCCCTGTCTAAGGCACCTCGATTGCCTTTACATGGGTATCTGCTGCCGTATACATCTCCATACCTTGTATGCTGATATATTCACATGCGCCCTCCAGTCTTACTTCTGCCAGAGGTATCTCCCGTCTCTCTCATTCTCTTCCTCCAATGTAACTATTCCGTGCCTTTATAGGTTACCTTATTTTCTTGAATTTCCTATGTTAATGCCAAGTACAATTCCCAAAAATACTACCATTACCACAATAATTCCTAACACGGCCATTTTCTCCATAAATCGAAAATCCTGCATCTCTGGGCCTGTTGCGAAACCTGAGGCGCAATCTAAATAACTATGTTCATATGGATATTGTACATTGTATTTCACAAAATCAATACTCGTTATCATATTTTTCCGCCCAATCGGCAATTGGATTATTCCCTTTCTTTTTACATCTACTACATTATCATTTATAAATATGGCAAATCTTTCTCCACTTTCCAACGTTGCTATGTAATACTGTCCATAGCTCTTTATCGTTCTGTAAAAAAGAACTTTTATTTTGTTATATTCTGGCTTGCTTGACTCTCCTTCTTCAATGCACTGATAAATTCCTGTTGCTTCTAAATCATTTGAATCAATTTCTAAAATAACACTAATAATTCCTTTTTCATTTCTTAAATCATCAATGCAATTAACCCGTTTAATGTTTTCATCTCCTTTATAGCCTTTTGCCATTGTACTTTTTTCGTTCGCCTCTTCTTGACTAAGTATCGGGCTATTTTCATACACTATCTTCTCATATGGTGGCAGATATACTACTGCCCAACAAATAAATGCCACTGCCAAACTTGCTACTACAAATCCTAACCTACTACGTATTAATATCATTTTCTTTTTCCTCCATGCCTTTTCTTTTTGTCATTTTTTTATACTTTTCTTTTCTCTAATCTCTTTTTCATCCGTAAAATGAATACCCCTGTCTAAGGCACCTCGATTGCCTTTACATGGGTATCTGCTGCCGTATACATCTCCATACCTTGTATGCTGATATATTCACATGCGCCCTCCAGTCTTACTTCTGCCAGAGG
>JAFQQI010000075.1 GCA_017411305.1 Lachnospiraceae bacterium | reverse complement strand
TTGATGATGAAGCTGGTGTAGAAGGCTTCTACATCTTCTAATTTCACATCGTTTACTTGTTGTGCCCTCTTTTCAGCGGGCTATTTTCATATCAAGAATTCTCCGAAGGAGAACTTTCCTATAAAGTAAAAAAGTGATTGCACAGCGGCAATCACTCAAAGAATTTGCTCCGCAAATTCTTTATTAACTACCACTATGTTACAGCAATTTCCTATCTCATAAAAACAGTGCGTGCCAGCGCACGCACTTTGGCAAGAATTTCTTACGAAATTCTTGTATAACGCTTACTACATTTCGAGCACTTTCCTAACGAACAAAATAAGAACTGGTTCTAAGACACACACCTTAAAACCAGTTCCTATATCTCTTTTATTTAAAGAACTTTCTCTTCTTATCCTTCTTATCATCGCCGGAATTCTTATTTTCCATATTTTTTACGGCTTCTAAGGAATTACCTGTTTCCATATCAAACTTTCTAAGCAATTCTTTTGCTTCGTTAGAAAGCTTATCAGGAACCTGTACGACCAAGGTAACGTAATGGTCACCACGGATATCCTTATTTCTTAAGGATGGAACACCCTTACCACGCAGTCTGACACGAGTATCTGTCTGTGTTCCTGCCTTAACATCATATACAACCTTGCCATCTACAGTATCAATCAAAATCTCACCGCCAAGAGCAGCAATTGCATAAGAAATTGGAACAGTAGAGAAGATATTCATATCCTGTCTCTGGAAGATTGGATGTCTGTCTACTACAACCTCTACGAGTAAATCTCCTCTTGGTCCACCGTTCACACCCGGCTCACCCTTATCTCTTAAACGCACGCTCTGACCATTGTCGATACCTGCCGGAATCGATACCTGAATCTTCTTTCTGGATGAAATGTATCCACTTCCATGACAATCCGGACATTTCTCTTTGATTGTCTTACCAGAACCACCACAATCAGGACATACCTGTGAATTACGGAAGGTTCCAAATGGTGTGGAATGCTGTGTTACTACCTGACCACGTCCACCACAACGGCTACAGGTCTCAGGAGAAGTTCCCGGTTTTGCACCAGTTCCATTACAGCACTTACATGTATCTTTCAAATTCAGATCAAGCTCTTTCTCCACACCAAATACGGCATCTTCAAAGGAAATACGCACGCTGGTACGAAGGTTTGCCCCCTTCATTGGACCGTTGCTGTTTCTGGAGCTTCTTCCACCTCCAAAGAAATCACCAAAAATATCACCAAAAATATCAGAGAAGTCTGCACCGCTAAAATCAAAGCCACCAAATCCACCGCCGGCTCCGCCTCCTTCGAATGCGGAATGACCAAACTGGTCGTACTGACGTCTCTTATCCGGGTCGCTTAATATTGCATACGCCTCGGAAGCTTCTTTGAATCTCTTCTCCGCTTCTGCATCTCCCGGATTCATATCCGGATGGTACTTCTTGGCAAGCTGTCTATATGCTTTTTTAATACTGGCATCATCAGCGCCTCTCTCGACACCTAACACCTCATAATAATCTCTCTTTTGCTCTGCCATCTATATTCAACCTTTCAAACATACTCTGGCGAAAAATGCCTCTACAGGCATTTTTCCTACACGAAGCATAGTGCTTCTTGGCGCTGTACTCTAGCGCCCTAGAAGCACTCTTCGTGTTCTATACCTCGCGGTAATCTCCATCTACTACATCATCAGCTGCACCGGCATCCTGTGTCTGGGCTCCACCCATGTTGCCCATGTCGCCCATATCAGCACCAGCAGCACCCTGCATATTCTCATACATCTTTGTGAAAAGATTCTGAGCCTTTGTCATTAATGCTTCCTGCTTGCTCTTTAATTCAGCAACCTGATCATCTGTCATCTCAGCATCCTTTGTGCTCTCAAGGAATGCCTTAAGGTCATTTACATCTGCCTCTAAAGCTGCCTTTTCAGATGCATCAATCTTATCGCCCACTTCATTTAAAGCCTTTTCTGTCTGGAATACGAAGGAGTCAGCATCGTTTCTAGCGTCGATTGCTTCCTTTCTCTTCTTATCCTGTGCTTCGTACTCAGCAGCTTCCTTAACTGCCTTCTCAATATCAGCGTCAGACATGCTAGAACCAGCTGTAATTGTAATGTGCTGTTCCTTACCTGTTCCTAAATCCTTTGCAGATACGTTTACGATACCATTTGCATCGATATCAAAAGTAACTTCAATCTGAGGAACACCACGTCTTGCTGGTGGGATACCATCTAATCTGAACTGTCCAAGAGACTTGTTATCTCTAGCAAACTGTCTTTCACCCTGTACAACGTTGATATCAACGGCTGTCTGGTTATCAGCTGCTGTAGAGAAGATCTGACTCTTCTTGGTTGGGATTGTTGTATTTCTTTCGATTAATCTTGTAGCAACACCACCCATTGTTTCAATAGAAAGTGACAATGGTGTTACGTCAAGAAGAAGGATTTCGCCTGCGCCTGCATCACCAGCGAGCTTTCCACCTTGGATAGAAGCACCAATAGCAACACACTCATCTGGGTTAAGAGACTTGCTTGGCTCTTTTCCTGTTAACTGCTTTACCTTATCCTGAACAGCAGGGATTCTTGTAGAACCACCTACTAATAATACCTGACCGATTTCGCTTGCTGTAAGTCCAGCATCCTTTAATGCATTCTGAACTGGGATAGCTGTTCTCTCTACAAGGTCATGTGTTAATTCATCAAACTTAGCTCTTGTAAGGTTCATGTCAAAGTGCTTAGGACCTTCTGCTGTTGCTGTGATGAATGGTAAGTTAATATTTGTAGTAGTAGCACTTGAAAGCTCTTTCTTAGCCTTTTCTGCTGCTTCCTTTAATCTCTGCATAGCCATCTTATCGCCTGATAAGTCAATACCTTCCTGCTTCTTGAACTCAGCATTCATCCAGTCGATAAGCTTGTTGTCGAAGTCATCACCACCAAGGTGTGTATCACCGTTTGTAGCAAGTACTTCGATAACGCCATCACCGATTTCGATGATAGATACGTCGAATGTACCACCACCTAAGTCGTATACAAGAATCTTCTGTTCTTTTTCGTTATCAAGACCATAAGCAAGAGCTGCTGCTGTAGGCTCGTTAATGATACGCTTAACATCAAGACCAGCAATCTTACCAGCATCCTTAGTAGCCTGACGCTCCGCATCGTTGAAGTATGCAGGAACTGTGATGACAGCTTCTGTAACCTTCTCACCTAAGTAGCTCTCAGCATCTGCCTTTAACTTCTGAAGAATCATAGCAGAAATCTGCTGTGGAGAGTACTTCTTGTCGTCAATTGTTCTGCCGTTGTCTGTACCCATATCTCTCTTGATAGAAGCGATTGTCTTGTCTGCGTTTGTAACAGCCTGACGCTTTGCAGGTTCACCTACAAGTCTTTCTCCTGTCTTTGTGAAAGCAACAACAGATGGTGTTGTTCTTGCTCCTTCTGTATTAGCGATAACGGTTGGCTTTCCACCTTCCATAACAGCTACACAGCTGTTTGTTGTACCTAAGTCAATACCAATGATTTTTCCCATGATTTTTTCCTCCTAATTATATTGAATATACTAATTTTCTTTTCCATAGAATGTGCCTTGCACAAGCGCACATCTACTTTTCGTTGTATTATGATACAACGGCTACCATGCTGTAGCGTACTACGGTGTCACGGTAGGTATAACCTTTTTGCAACTCCTGTGCGATAACGCCGGATTCAAACTCTTCACTTTCTACCTGCATCACTGCATTGTGTAAATCCGGATTAAATTCACAGCCTACTGTTTCGATTGGCTTTACTTCTAACTTCTCAAGCTCTGCCATAAGCTGCTTGTATACCATGTTCATGCCTTCTGCAAATGGCTGCTTCTTCTCTTCCTCAGAAAGTGCTGCAAGACCTCTTTCAAAGTTGTCTACTACCGGTAACATCTTCTCAATAACACTCTTTGCACCTGTTTCAAACATAGCGCTCTTTTCTTTCTCGGTACGCTTTCTAAAGTTTTCAAACTCTGCCATCTGACGCTTTACTCTGTCCTCAAGCTCATCCACCTTTTCCTGAAGCTTGTTATCCTTCTTATCAAAAAGGGATTTCTTCTTGCCGGATTTTTTCTCCTGCTTTTCGGCTTCTTCTGAAGCCTCCTCTGTAGCTTCTGCTTCCTGTTCTATATCCTGTGTCTCGGCTTCTTCACCTGCTGACTGAGTATCCTGTACCTGCTCTTCTTCCTGAATGATTTCCTCTTCATTGAGCTGTTCTTCGTTTAACTTCTTTTCCTCCACTCTTCTTGGTCATCCTTTCTGTAACTCTTCTATAGTTATTCTTTTTTATATAATGTATCCAACTGACTCTTTAAAGTCTTCAGAGTACTGATTACCTTATCATAATCCATTCTTCTTGGTCCGATGATTCCTATCGTTCCCTTCATACCCTCTTCTAATTCGTACGTTGCAGTTACCACACTACAATCCTTCATGGTTTTAACCGGTGTCTCATTACCGATATAGACTTGAATTCCTGTATTTTTTTCCTCTGTTAGCGTATCCTGTACAAGCTCTGTTAACAACTGCTTTTCTTCAAAGGTAGTGATTAACTCACTAGCTCTTTGGTTATCCGAAAGTTCAGGATATTTGAAGATGTTATTCGTACCGCTAGTATAAATCTCGATATCCTCATCTTCCTTAATCACTGCTGCCACCGCATCCATAACCTCTGAAATAATATCGTTATAGATTCCAGCCTGCTGCTTGAGCTTTGCTATCATGGCAAGATTGATTTCCTCAATCGGAAGTCCGTTCAGATTCGTATTCAGAAGAATGTTGAGCTTTAATAGTGTCTCATCATCTAATGGCTCTGCAACCTGAATCATCGTATTTTTGATTACATTGCCTTCTACCACGATGGTCGTCAGAAGCTGTCTGACATCCACTTTGGAAAGCTGGATAAACTTGAGCTTATTACCCTTTACCTGTGGCGCTGATACTAGCGTCGCATAGTTTGTATTCACTGCAAGCACCTTCGCCATTTGCTTTAAAATGGCTTCCATCTTATCTTCCTTTTCCAGAAGTATCTGCTGCATTTCCTTAACTTCCTGTGTTGCCTGACTAAGCTGTTCTTCCTTTTCCATGAGCATCGTGTCTACATACAAGCGATATCCCTTGTCGGAAGGAATTCTTCCTGCAGAAGTATGTGGCTGGAGAATATAGCCTAATTCCTCCAAATCAGCCATCTCGTTTCGAATGGTAGCCGAGCTGAGATTCAAGTCTGTATACTTTGAAATCGTTCGGCTTCCTACCGGCTCACCGGTTTCCAAATAGTTACGGATAATCGCCTGCAGAATCTTTCGTTTTCTCTCATCTAATTCCAACGTAGCAACTCTCCTTCCTATTTCTAATGACTGTTTTTGTTTTATTAGCACTCATTGTTGTGGAGTGCTAACATTTACATATACTAACTTACTACGTCTGCTTTTTATTGTCAACAATCTTTTCTGTAATTATTTATAAAAAAAGTGTAAAGAAAAAGAACCAGACCGTATAAAAGTCTGGTTCCTGTTTTATTCCTGCTTCCTTATTTTCTTAAATCCTGTGCTAATTCGTAAATCGTTTCAAATATCTTCTTACACTTCTCTACTTCTGTTACAGTAATATTAGAGTTGTCCAGCCCTTCACTAGTTGAAGCAACAACCTCTTCACAGGTTGCCGATAGCTGGCTGATATGGTCATATATTGTATTGGAAGAATTCATCGTTTCCGCCATACTTGTCTTGACCTCTTCGATATGACCGGACAATACCTTAACCTCGTCTGCAACCTGACTGAATTTCTCTTTTGTTTCTTCGATTAGCTCATTCTGTCTTGCCACACCATTTACTGCATTTTCAATGCTTTCATTTGCCTGCTTAGTATCTTCGTTTAATTCCTTGATAATATTGGTAATATTGTTAGAAGCGCCCTGCGTATCCTCAGAAAGCTTTCGAATCTCTTCTGCAACGACCGAAAATCCTCTTCCTGCTTCTCCTGCTCTTGCCGCTTCAATGGAGGCGTTCAATGCCAGCAGATTGGTCTGACTTGCAATGCTGATAATAGAATCGACAAATCCTTCAACCTGAGCTACCTTGGCTGTAAGTTCGGTAATAACTGCTTCCATGTCCTTACTGCTCTTACTTACATTATCAGCCTGCTTTCCTAACTCTTGAACAGAGATAACACCTTGTTCTACGGTATCGGAAACTCTTGTCGAGGAATCAATCATCTGATTTGTTACAGTACCGGCATGTTCTGCATGATTTCTGATTTCTTCACAAATCAGTGTCTCACCCTGAATGGCTTCTGACGTACTCTCCGTACTGTCTGCAATATTTTTAATGGAAGTATGACTATTTTCCAGACTTGTCTGAGCCGTTTCAAACATATCCATTGCCTCACCAAAGCTCTTGATGATGTTATCGGCAACACTTACCATAAGTTCGTGGCTCTCTTGCTGCTTCTTGGATGCCTCCAGAATGCTTTCCATATTCTCACTGTTGAACTTCACTAACAAACGTGTAATTTTAATAGAAGCAAATGCTACCAGAACACAAACAAATAAATTGATTACAATCGTAACTCCGCCATCTCCTGCAAGCTCACTCATATGTGTTGCAAAACGAATCAGATTGGCTCCAAGCATAACACAATTTCCAATTACAATAATCTTCGTATCCAAATATGCAATTGCTGTAATCATAATAGGAAATGCATAGACACAGCTTCCTTCTATTGTTCCGAACAATCTGACTACGATGTACATCAATGCCGCCGAGGCTAGCATTCCATTGGCACAAAGCTTGGTATCACGCTTTGCTATATATAAAACAGTACTAACGACAATTCCAATTACTGCACCGGCTATCTGAATATAAGCCTTCCATGTTACGGTGGAAGCATCATTAAATGCCACAAATGCCAGTAACGACAAGAAAACATATCCCATAATTACCATTAACACCGGATAAACTACGCCATTGGCTCTTTTAAATTGATCCTTTTCCATAAAATCACTCTCTTTTGTAAAATTCTGATTATTTTAACTTAAACAAGCTAATAATCTTTCTACTTCATTATAGCACTGCAATTTTTCTTTGTACAGAAAAAATAATTCTGTGCTTGCATTTTCTTGTTTAAAATATACTAAAATACAAGCAAATATTTTAGCACTAGCTTAAACATTATAGTATTGACTTTAAATTTTACATATAATATGATATTAATATGAAGAAATGAAAAGTATAAATAGAAAGAACAAAGGATTTGGTATGATGTTATATTTTCAGTCAATCGGCGAAGCAGAAGCCGTTTTCAAAGCATTAAGCACTCCCATGCGTCTAAAGATTATGGAAATGATTTATGAAGATGACACCCTAAGCATGAATGACCTTGCCGAAGCTCTTGGTCTTACAAATGGTGCCATTTCCATGCATGTTAATAAATTGGAGGAAGCAGGTCTTGTTAAAATCAAGACTACCTCCGGTAAGAGAGGTACGATGAAGATTGTCCGTCCAAAATACGACCGTCTGATGATTGACCTTGCTCCTGTCAAGGAAGCCAGACATTGTTATACAGACGATATCCGTATTGGATATTATACAGCCTGTCATGGTACACCTACCTGTGGTCTTGCAACCAGTAAGGAGATTATCGGTTCTCTGGATGATCCAAGAGTCTTCTCCTTCCCTGACCGTTTCAATGCCGGAATTCTTTGGTTTGCAAGCGGTTATGTAGAATACAACCTACCAAATCATTTACAGGCAGGTCAGACCTTAACAGAGCTTCATATTTCCTTTGAGATTTCTTCTGAGTGCCCGGATACGAACGAAGATTATCCTTCTGATATCTACTTCTCTATCAACGGCAATCCACTTGGTATGTGGATCAGCCCTGGTGATTACGGTGCAAGAAGAGGTTATGTTTCTCCTGCATGGTGGCCGGAAGCATTGAATCAATATGGCTTATTAAAGACTCTCATTATTAATAATGAAGGAACTTTCATGGATGGTACTAAGAAGCTTTCCAATACAACCATTCAGGATTTGAATATTGATTATAACAGCTATATCACACTTCGTTTTGAAGTACCTCGCGAAACTGCTAACTGTGGTGGATGTACTTTATTCGGTGAGGATTTCGGTGACCACAATCAGGCAATTCGAATCAAAGCTTATTATGAAGAAGAAAATGAATCAGATTTAGAGTAACGCGCTTTTGTTGCAAGAAAAAGGGAGTCATTTTGACTCCCTTCTCCAATTACCAATTTACTTTCGGATATTCGATATCGAATACATCAGCTCCATACGGTATGTCTATACATCGTTTTTCATTAATGATGTATTCCACTCCGCCTACCTTTACAGTCTCACCCGGTTCGAAATCTTTTAAATACCCCGGTGGTGACGTAAGCTTATTATAGTCTACATCATATCTCTCTTTCGAATGTATAAGTCCTTGTATTTTGCTTTGTGAATAATACTGTGTCGCTACTTCATCGCCTATCTTAATGGTTATAAATCCCGGTTCAATACCTGCTTCTGATAAGTACCCTTTTATTTCTTCTCTTGAAAAAGATAGCTCTATATATACAGGGTCTTCACTTATCATATAATCCCAAAAATCTGCATATCGACCAGCTTCTTTGTTTATTGAATCATATTTTACTGCTTCTGATGATAATGTACCTATCGAATGTGCTCGTGAAATCAGATTGCATTCTTTTCCATCTGATGTAACATACTTAAAATATTTATTCTTCCCAAAATCTATAACATTATTCTTTGCAGTTACAGTTTCCGGCTTCGAGGTATCAATATCTGGTATCTGGCTTTTCAGAAAACGATAACCATTATATTCTACATATATGTCATCATTGACAACACATTTACATGCACTATTCATATCCAGCAGTAATTCCTCTGAAATATATGGCGTTGTTATATCTGTAAAAGAATCCTGTTTCGCCAATGTCGCTTCACTTCTTATGAATTCATCCTTTAACACTTTTTCTTTCTTATTATTTCTCTGCCCATTTAATAACTTCAGAGCCATTCTATTATAATACTCACTTCTATTTCTCTGTAATGGTGCAAAATTTGAAAAATCAATATCCAAAGCCATTATCATTCCCCCTTTTCCATTACAACAGGCTATATTAATTATTATACTGAATAATTATGAAAAAACAATGTTATCTTCTGCTGTCGTAGACGTTATAGGATATACATAATACAACTTAACAGAAGGAGTAAATGTTACATTTTCTTTTCTGGTAAATGTAACCCTCCACTCACTCTTTAAAGGCATATTCATCGACTCTAATTTATCCTTTCTCCATGTATAAACACCAATCTTCCAAATCATTTGCAGGCAGGTCAGACCTTATCCGAGCTTCATATCTCTTTTGAAATTTCATCCGAATGCCCGGATACGAATGAAGACTATCCATCCGATATCTACTTTTCTATTAACGGCATACCTCTTGGTATGTGGATTAGCCCTGGTGATTACGGCGCAAGAAGAGGCTATGTTTCTCCTGCATGGTGGCCGGAGGCATTAAACCAGTATGGATTATTGAAGACTCTCATTATCAATAATGAAGGAACCTTCATGGATGGTACGAAGAAGCTCTCCAATACCACAATTCAGGACTTAAACATTGATTACAACAGCTATATCACTCTTCGCTTTGAAGTACCTCGTGGAACAGCAAACTGCGGTGGCTGTACGTTATTCGGTGAAAATTTTGGTGACCATAATCAGGCTATCCGAATCAAGGCTTACTATGAAGAAGAAAATGAATTAGATATTGACTAAATGTAACTATTCAGGTAGGTCGAAGTATTTACTGCTGAGACCGTAAGAAAATGATACCAGAAGAACCGTCACACAGATTATCTGCATAACGGTTCTTCCTTTTATTTATATCACTTTATATTGCTCTTTTTTCCTGAATTACTTTCAACAATTCGCCCGCAACTTCATCCTTACTCATCTTTGCAAGCTCAGTTACTTCATCCTTAGTAATCAAGGTTACGCAGTTCGTATCTGT
>JAFQQI010000074.1 GCA_017411305.1 Lachnospiraceae bacterium | reverse complement strand
TTTTCACCGATACGATCACGCATCAATGTCAGCTTTCCTGTCTTCTTATCCAATAACGCAATCGCAAACATGCCCTTGCACATCGCTAAGGTTTCTCTGACTCCATACGCTTCAAATGCCTCTAACAACACTTCTGTATCGGACGTACTTCTAAATGCTGTTACCTTCTTCTCTGCAAGAAGCTTGTCCTTTATGGTCTTATAATTATATATTTCACCATTAAATACACAGACATATCTTCCAGATGCAGAATGCATCGGCTGTGAACCATTCTCTGATAAATCCACAATCGATAGTCTTCTATGTCCTAACACAACACTTGCATCTTCATTTGCCCAGATATCTCCTGCATCCGGTCCACGATGATACATTCTTGTATTCATTTTCTCTATATTTTCTTTCCAATTCTTAGGATGATTACAAAATCCAGCAATCCCACACATGCCTGACACTCTCCCGTCTTTGAAGCTATAACTTGTATAACATTATTTATGTTCATATACACAATACCATCATTAGATGATAACATAATTACCCTTTACTTTCAATGTTTCCCTCATTCTCTCTTGCTATCCCCATTTTAAAAATACAAAAAAAGACCACCTTTGTGGCCTTTTAAATTGTTTATTTTTTTGCAATTTTCCCCAAATACTCTTCCCATTTTCTATTTACTTCTTCAGGTTTCATTTTTTTTGCAATATCATGAGCGTTTTCTCCTATTTTTTTCGCAAATTCTGCATCGGATAAAATTTTTCTAAACGCATCGGATAACGCAAAAGCATCACCAACCGGAACGAGTAAACCATTCACACCATCTTCTATCAAGGTAGCAGGTCCTCCACATGGACAATCGGTTGATACAACCGGTATTCCAAGTGCCATTGCCTCCATTACTGAATTCGGCATTCCTTCTGTATTTGAAGTAAGAGTAAAAATTCTTGCTTTGCAAATTCGATCCGCAATATCCGTCACACTTCCCGGCATAGAGATTCGTTCTGTTAAACCTTTTTCTGCAATTAATGTTTCGAGTTTTTCTCTGTTTTCTCCTTCACCATAGATAACTAGATTCGTAGTCGGATATTCTTCTGCAATTTTGGCAAACGCATGAATGAGCATCGCATGATTCTTGTTCTCGTCAAGCCTTCCGGCTGCAACAATGACATCCTCTCTTTCTCCGGTATATCGTTTTTCCAGGAAAATCGGATTCATTGGGTTCGGAAGAATTACCGCCTTCTTACGAACTCCCTTGGGAAAGAACTCTCTTGCCTGTTTCGTCTGAAGAACAATCCCATCTGCAAAGCGAAAAGTTAATTTTGCAATAGCCTGCATAAATTTTCCTTCATATTCCATGGTTGGTTCCCCACGTACTGACACCGCTACGTTACATGGCAAGAAGGCAGCGGTTGCAATTGCCATCAGATTATTTTTACCTAAAAAAGACAATATCACATCCGGCTTATACGCCTTCCAAATACTACGAAGCTTCATAAATCTTGCTAAGAAATTGTGAATACGTCCTCCCTGTAGCTCATGCTCCTCAGGCTCTGAATATACTCTTCGAATCTCAGGTGATAAATCATATTCCACTTCTTTTTTATATTGTGTTACCAGAATAACATCATAATGATTCTTATGAAGATATTCTGCCAAATTCACCATAACACGTTCTGAGCCCCCTTTTTGAAGGGAACTGATAAATAGTGCTATTCTTTTCATTCATATTCTCCTTAACCTGCGAATTTGTGCCACTGCACAAATTTGCATGCGAAAATATTATTTTCGCATTACATATATGTCTGATACCATAACTGGAACGCGAAGAAAGACCATGCCGTCTTCGAGAAATTAGAACCGGTTGCCGGTCCCTTATCTCCAGTCCTTAAATACTCGTGAATAAAACGATTCACATATTCCGCATTAAAAATATCCTGCTTTTTCAAATATTCCACACTGCACATATCTACAAGCCGTTCCTTCAATGGTCCTCGCATCCACTTATCGAGTGGTACACCAAAACCAACCTTTGGCCTGTCTAGCAGCTCCTTAGGAATATAATCATAGGTTATATCCTTTAAAATCCGTTTCTTTACACCATTGGCATACTTATATGAATGCGGAAGTCTGTAAGAATATTCCATCACATTTACATCCAAAATTGGACATCTAGATTCAATGGAATACTTCATCGAAGCTCTGTCTACCTTACAGAGGATATCACCTGGCAGATAGGTCTCTTCATCCAGAAGCATACGACGCTCCTGCCAGTTCTTTTCTCCATATTTTTGCTCTATTGGATACTTAAATGGCACACCACTCTCCGGCAACATTTTATCAATCGCTCTAATATAAGAACTTCCGCCAATCTGTGTCTTTGTTGTTTTATCATGATTGCCTGCTACTACCTGCACTGCAAACGGTAGCTTCTCCATCAGCTTCATCTGCTTAAAAGGTGGCAAATTGCATACACCATACGTCAGTTGGCCTAATACATCAAGCTTCTGTGCCTTTGCTACACTATCATAGATATTGTAACCACAGAAGAACTCATCTCCACCGTCACCAGAGAGCACAACCGTTACATCACGGCTTGCAAGGTCAGATACCAACATAGAAGGAATCTGCGAACTGTCTGCAAATGGCTCATCATAATACTTAGGAATGCTTTCCACCAGACCAAACATCGTCTTTTCATCGATATAGGTTTCTGTATGCTTTGTTCCTAAGTAATTGGCCACTTCCTTGGCATACTTTGCCTCGTTATATTTCTCTTCATTAAAACCAATAGAATAGGTTTTCACCGGTTCAGAGCTTGCTTCCTGTGCAAGAGCTGTTACCAATGAGGAATCATATCCACCACTTAAAAAGGTTCCAAGTGGAACATCTGCAATCATTCTCTTCTTTACAGAATCTTGCAGAATGTTCTTCAACTCTTCCTTGGCTTCCTCATAGCTTCCCACAGGCTCTGCCTTCTTACGACAATACACCTCTGCAATATCCCAGTACTTCCACTTATCCGTCTTGCCGGTCTGTACCGAGAATCTTACAATTCCGCCCGGCTCAACCTTATAAACATTCTCAAAGATAGAATCCGGCTCATTGATGCACTGTTGGAACATATAGCGCTTTATAACGTCTTTTCTTATCTGCTTTGGAAAGTCAGGATGTGCCATAATCGGCTTTAATTCCGAAGCATAAACAAGCCCATCCTCTTTTTGCCAGTAATACAATGGCTTCTTTCCAATTCTATCTCTTACTAAATATAATTCATTTGTCTCTCGATCATACAAGGAAATAGCAAACATTCCTTGAAATCGGTCAATACAGGATATTCCCCATTTTAAATACGCTGCAAGGATAACCTCTGTATCACAATGCGATTTAAATGGATAGTCTCTCAATTCTTCTCTTAATTCCAAAAAATTATAGATTTCTCCATTATAAGAGATTACCAATCTCTCATTTGCCGAATGCATCGGCTGATGTCCTAGCATAGACAAATCAAGGATAGAAAGACGTCTCTGTGCCATCCCCACACAGTAGCCTTCCTTCGCCTCAAATATTTCTTCTCCACTGTCATTCGGACCTCTATGATACATCGTATCATTCATCGCCTTTAACTGGTCAAGAGTGATACTTCTTTTCGAGATAAATCCGCATATTCCGCACATGGTCTACGCCTCCTTATTTTTATCACATTTGTAGTAGCAATTTCGCACTTTTTTCGTTACCATTTATTTACATACTTCAAGGACATAACTCTCCCATTCCTTGAAAATCATCTCTGCTCCCGCTTTTTCACCGATTTGGGATGCATTTTCACCAAGCTTTTTAGCAAATTCCGGCTCTTCAATCAGTCTGTTTACTGCTACCGCAAGTGCTTCCTCGTCTCCAACCGGAACAAGTAAACCATTTTCTTCCTGTGTAATTACCATCCTCGGCCCGCCTGGCGGACAATCCGTGGCAACAACTGGAAGTCCTAATGCCATTGCCTCAAGCATTGCATTCGGCATCCCTTCATAATCAGATGAAAACGCTGCAACAGCTCCATTTATCATATCCTTTTCCAACTGATCACTTCCGCCCATAAGCTTTACATAGTCACCAGCATGCATCTCCTTGATAAGCGCCTCAAGCTTTTCCTTGGTTCCATCGAATGAATCAGGACCAAATATCTTTAAAACATATTCCGGATGTTTCTCATGAACCTTTGCAAAAGCACGAATCAGCATTGGTTGATTTTTAAAATCCACCAAACGTCCTGAATGCACCACAGTTTTTTCCCGTTTTTCAGGTATCGGATTCCCAATAAATTTAGTACTTATTGGATTTAGAATAATCTTTGACTTTTTCCGTATGAACTCAGGAAAAAAATCTCTCTGATCGGGTGTTTGAAATACACATCCTGCTGCCCTCGGAAATAAGAGTGGAATCTGTATTTTGTCCGAAAGAAAATCATAGTAACCTATCGGATTAATTCTGACTGATATCAATACCGGAATCTTAGTCCCAATCGTTGCCGTAAGTGCCCGGTAATTTGCCTTTCTTGCAAACGCAATCACTACATCAGGCTTTACTTCTTTTAAAAATTTTCTCAGATTCATAATCCTTGCCAAGAACATAGCTGGTCTTCCCTTTTCAGCCTGTTTCTCTGTTAATCCAACATGCACTCTCTTTACCTTGGGATTTATCTCATATTCATCTTCTCCCTGCCATTCTGTTGCAATATATACTTCATAACCATGTTCCGCGAACTGCCCGGAGAGATTCGTCACCACACGCTCTGCTCCCCCTCGCTCGAGACAATTCAAATGAAATACAATTCTCTTCATATACTCCTCCTACAGGCACACGCGTTTTCTATACATACCGCTTCTCTATTGCATATAATACGCTTTATACCACTCTGCAAATGCCCGCAGACCATCTCTTAAACTTGTCTCCGGCTTGAATCCAAAATTTCTGATTAAATCATCGACATCTGCATACGTCATTTCTACATCGCCTGGTTGCATAGGAACCAGTTCCTTGTGTGCTTCAAAATCATAATCTGCTTCCAATACACCTGCACGAATCAATTCCTGCTGAAGAATATCTACAAAATCCAATAAATTCTCCGGCTGGTTGTTCCCAATGTTATAAACCTTATATTTTACACCATCCGCGTTTGCATCCGGTGCCTTTTGCATAACCTTTACAACACCGGTTACAATATCATCAATATACGTAAAATCACGTTTACAGTTGCCATAATTGAAAATCTGAATCTTTTCTCCTGCTCTTAATTTATTCGTAAAGCCAAAATATGCCATATCCGGACGTCCTGCCGGACCATATACCGTGAAAAATCTTAATCCCGTAGATGGAATATCATACAATTTGGAATACGCATGTGCCATCAACTCATTGGATTTCTTTGTTGCTGCATACAACGATACCGGCATATCTACCTTATCCTCTGTTGAATAAGGTATTTTTTTATTCATTCCATATACGCTGGATGAACTTGCATATACGAGATGTTCTACCGGATTATGGCGACAGCATTCTAGAATATTGTAAAATCCCATAATATTAGCTTCTATATAGGCATCCGGATTAGTAATTGAGTATCTGACTCCTGCCTGTGCAGCAAGATTTACAACCAGTTGTGGCTTATATTTTTCAAAAACAGACTCTACCAAACCTTTATCAGCGATATTTCCCTTAATAAAGGTAAACTTGGTATATTGCCTCAATTCTGCCAATCTTGCTTCCTTCAATGCAACCTCATAATAATCATTCACATTATCCAAACCAATAATCGTAATATCTTGATTCATCTCCATGAGACACTTTACAAGATTTGAACCAATAAATCCTGCTGCCCCCGTAATGAGCACCGTTTTTCCTTTTAAATCAACATTATAGTTAACCATTTCTTGCACCCTCTTTTTTGCTATTGCTCCTTTTTACTCTCAAAAATCTTCCATCCTTCTACCAGCATAATCAATCCCGCTTGATAAAACAACGGTGTATTATACAACATATATCGCATCTGACAATAAATAGTAATGGATGTCAGACCTACCGTTCCCAAAATCGAAATCAACGTAATCGCCGCAAATGGTAATGCACTTGCTGATACCATTTTATACGACTGCTTTCGGCAGAGGAATACAAATACACTGATATATGCCACATATAGAAACAATGCTCCCCAGTTTAATACCGGATGAACCTTTAATACCGTTGTAATCATTCCATGAATCACATTACAGAAAAACAGCTTGATTAGATTAGGAATGCTTTTAGGAAACAGTTCTTTCATCAAGGTTCCTGCAACCTCATTATAATACTCTTCCCATTGTTCCTGCGGAATCCCATTTTTCTCCTGATATTCTCTTACCACCACATTTACAATATCAAACTTAATTCTGTCATAAGAAAGACTATAATGGTCTTCTATATTATGCCAGCCCTTTCCTGCATACGCAAGGTTATACTGCTTCTC
>JAFQQI010000073.1 GCA_017411305.1 Lachnospiraceae bacterium | reverse complement strand
TACCATAATACCTTCCAAACCTAAATTGATTACACCGGAATGCTCTGCAAAACAACCGCCAAGCGCAACCAGAATCAGGATAGAGGCAAATAAAAGTGTATATTGAATCAATAACAGCATTATTCATTACCTCCTTCCTTAATTTCTGTATGTTCTTCGCTAAGTATTGCCTTGCTGTCTTCCGAAACATTCTTCTCTTCTGCAGATGTTCCTTTGCCTTCTGCAGATGTTCCTTTGCCTTCCGCAGATGTTTCTTTGCCTTCTGCAGATAATACTATCGCTTTCTTAGCTTCCCTCTTCGCAATGCCTGCATTGATGGCATATTTAAAGAATCCTACAAAACCGCAAAGATACACAATAATCGCAGAAATCAAATCAGAAATCTGAGAACAATACATGGTCTTGTCCACATAAGCTCCGCCTGCAGTAATATGCTGGATAAAAAACGACGAAAAAATTGTTCCGATCGGATTTAAACCACCGAGGAAAGCAGCTGCAATTCCGTTAAAGCCCATAGCCGGCAACGAAGAATGGGTGCACTGCCACTGCTCATACCCTGTCTGATAAAGTAATGAACCGCCTAACCCTGCTAAGGCACCACCGATTACTAAGGTTAAAATAATGTTTCTTTTTTCTGCCATACCACTGTATTTTGCAGCATTCTTATTAAAACCGGTAGCTTGTAACTCATATCCAAAGCGGGTTTTGGCAAGTACTGCCCAAACTGCAACAGCCAGCAACACTGACAGCGGAAGTGCCAGTCCTACATACTGATTGTTATTAAACAAAGCGCCCAATCCTAATGTCGGCAAAAGTGCCTGTTCTCCTGCTGCCATCAGCTGATAAGTATAAGGGCTTGCTTCTTCTTTTACATTACTTAAAATCATATTCGTAGAATAAAGTCCAATCCAGTTTAACATAATGCCGGAAATTACTTCGTTCACATTAAAATAGGATTTCAAAATACCGGAAAGTGCACCAAATACCGCTCCTGCAAAAATTGCAAGAAGCATACAGGGAAGCCAGCTCCATTTCCATGCCAGTGCCGCATATAGGCAGGCACAGGCACCTACCACATATTGTCCTGCTGCACCAATATTGAACAATCCCACTTTATAAGAAAACAATACTGATAACGCACACATTAAAAGAGGAGCTGTTTTTACCAGTGTATTTCCTAAATACTTCATTTGCATATTAAAGCTGTTATAAGTCAAAAAGTTTTTTGCCACACTGACAATCGCTTCGGCTGCCCCCGTCGGATTAATAAACAATAATACGACAAATCCAATGAACATACCTAGTATGATGCATATCAAAGAAGTCAGTATGGATTGCACTATGCTGTTTTTTAATAGATTCTTTTTCATGCTTCCACCTTATCTTTCTTTGCACCTGCCATGTAAAGCCCAAGTTCTTCCTGCGTTACGGTTCCCTGGGCAAATTCACCTACAATTTCTCCCTGATGCATCACAAGGATTCTGTCTGGTACATCCATTACCTCGTCAAGTTCTAAGGAAACCAGAAGTACCGCCTTGCCGGCATCTCTCTGTGCAACAAGTTGTTTATGTATGTATTCGATGGCGCCTACATCAAGACCTCTGGTAGGCTGAACTGCTATGAGCAGCTCCGGATTCTTGTCAATTTCTCTTGCAATGATTGCCTTCTGTTGATTACCGCCGGACATACTTCTTGCAACGGTAACCGCCCCCTGTCCTGAACGAACATCATATTGTTCTATGAGCTTTTCGGCATAATTGCGGATATTGCCTCTGTTCATGATACCGAATTTGCCTGAAAATTCCGGTTCATAATACCGTTTCAAAATCAGGTTGTCCTCTAATGAGTAATCCAGTACCAAACCATGTTTATGGCGGTCTTCCGGAATGTGGCTGATTCCCATATCATTACGCTTACGGATGCTTAAGTCTGTAATATCCTGTCCAAGTAACTTAACCTTTCCATTTTTTACCTGCTCTAATCCGGAAAGCGCATAAACAAGCTCTGTCTGCCCGTTACCGTCAATTCCTGCAATACAAACGATTTCTCCGCCGCGCACCGTAAAAGATACATCCCTGACAGCGTCATTCCTATGGAGATTGGATGCCACCGTAAGTCCTTCCACTTCTAAGACCACATCTCCCGGCTTTGCTTCCTCTTTCTGCACATGGAAGTTAACATTTCGCCCTACCATCATAGCAGAAAGTTCTTCCGCATTGGTATCTGCAATATTTACCGTCCCGATGTATTTGCCTTTACGAAGTACACTGCAACGGTCTGCTACAGACATAATCTCACCCAACTTGTGAGAGATAAAAAGAATACTCTTTCCTTCTGCGGCCAGGTTTTTCATGATTTGCATCAGTTCCGTTATTTCCTGAGGAGTCAATACTGCTGTCGGTTCATCAAAAATCAGTACTTCATTATCACGATAAAGCATCTTTAATATCTCAGTACGCTGTTGCATACCTACCGTGATATCCTCAATCAGTGCATCCGGATTAATATGAAGACCATACTTTTCGGAAAGCTCAGTTACTTTCTTTCTTGCATCTGTTTTTTGAAGGAAACCATACTTATTAGGTTCCACACCAAGAATAATATTGTCGAGTACAGAAAAGCACTCTACAAGCTTAAAATGCTGATGTACCATACCGATTCCTAAGTCATTGGCGTCATTAGGATTTTCGATTTTAACTTCTTGACCGTCTTTTTTGATGATTCCTTCCTCCGGCTGATACAGTCCGAAAAGAACGCTCATCAACGTAGATTTTCCGGCTCCGTTTTCGCCCAGCAAAGCATGAATCTCACCTTTTTTTAGCTGGATGGTAACATTATCATTGGCAACGATACCCGGAAACCGTTTTGTAATATTTAGCATTTCTATTGCATATGGCTGTTCCAAAATAGTTCCTCTCTTTCACAAGCAATTCTTCCTACACAGGAATACACTCATTATACTATAGGATTGTCCGTTCTTCAAACTAAAAGTGCTATTATCCTACAAAAAGAATACTGTTATCCCACAAAAAGAGAGTGTTGTTGTATCAAGCAACACTCTCTTTTTTGGAATCTTTTTTATTATTCTAATTGATTAATTTTGTAACTGCTTTACTGCTTCGTCCAGCTGATTCATAATATCTGCCATCTTCTCAATACTCTTAAGGTTTTGATTACAGCTTTCTAATGTCTCACTGGCGCTTGCCGTAACCTCTTCTGTAACCGCAGACACATTATCAATACGTTCAATCACTTGTTTATTAGCTTCTGTTACTTCTTCCACTACTTCCTTAAGCTGTCCTGTCTGCGAAACAATTTCCTGTGTACTCTTATGTATCATTTCAAAGTTAGCAGCAGTACTGTCCACATACTGATTCTGCATACGGTTACTCTCTAACAGCTTTTCTACTGCATTTGTTACTTCCTTAATGGATTTAGTGATATTTTCAATAATTTTATTAATATCAGCAGTAGCAGCATCTGTCTGAGATGCCAGATTTGAGATTTCGGATGCTACAACCGCAAAGCCTTTGCCTGCTTCACCCGCTCTTGCTGCTTCAATGCTGGCATTTAATGCAAGTAATCCTGTCTGACCGGAAACATTTCCTATTAATCCTATAATATCCTGCATTTGCTGTGCATCAGCTTTCAGTTCTTCCATTTCTTTTACAACCAAAGAACCTGCATTTTCGGAAATCTGAACCTGCCCAAGCAAGTCTTTCATTATGACACTTCCGCTATTAAGCTTTTCTTCTGCATTGTCTACTTCTGATATGATGGAATCTACAGACTGTCCTACTTTCTGAATCTGCATATTAATTCTATCCGTACTCTGCTGCTGAGCCGCAATGGCATCTACCGTATCACCTGTACCAGTCGTCAATTCTTCCATTGCATTCTGGGTATCATTAATTGTTTCTTTCAGGAAATCAGTTTCCTTAGATGCCAAACCAATATTTGCCATAATAGATTCCGAAATGGTAAGAATTTTGTTAAGTAATGCTTCTGACTGTTTTCTCTGTTCTTCCGCCTTATCCACATTCGCCTGATTCAACTGTGTTATCTTATAAATGGCAAGAATGGTAAAGCCAATTGTCAGAATAATGCACGCAATCACAATTTCTGCATTGGTAAGTGCCACACCCGTCAGGTTGCCGGCCATCGCTGTCATCGCAATTTTAATAATGTTGATAATCAGGGAAAAAACGCCCAATCCGAGAGATAGCTTAAAATCAGAATAAACAATCAGCACACCAAAAATAACGAATACATAGCAAAATGTTAAATCTGATGATGTGGTAAGCATAATGTAGGTATACAGCATCCCGAAACATACCGTACAAAAATACTTGACAAGATTTGTATCTTTGCGACGCATATAAGCAACAAATGATAACACAATAGGTGAAATACACAACGCTGCCACAATCAGATAGGAGCCGATTGTTCTTACGCCTTTCACTACTTCTAAAACATAGGCAAGCGCCAAAACCATATACATGGTAGTCATACCAATTATTGCTGTCTTGTTTCTTACTTGCATTGCCACTTTTTCATTTGCCAAATCTAAATTCTTCTGTGCCATCTCTGTAATTTTCCTTTCAAATTTTATGGAACTTTAATCTAATTATAAAAAAAAAAGCGCTATTTCGCAAGTAATATATTTGAAAAAAAGCCCTTACAAAAACCATAAACCGGCTTTCATAAGGGCTTAATCTCATTTGATTATATTGCAAAGTACATTTTATAAACCAGCCTGAGCTGCTACTTCTGCTGCGAAGTCATCATTTTTCTTTTCCATTCCTTCGCCAACTTCAAAACGAACAAACTTAGCAATAGTAAGCGCTTTGTTTACAGATGCAAGATAAGCTGCTACTGTCTGCTTTCCGTCTTCTGCTTTAACATATACCTGATCAAGAAGACTGATTTCTTTTACCTGCTTAGAAATACGTCCTTCTACCAGACCGGCAAAAATCTTGTTATCAACATATGCTGCCTTACCTGCCAAAGCAAGTTCTGCAAGTTTCGCAATTGCTTCTTTTGATAAGAAATTGTATAAATACTTATCGTTCTTCTTTTCAGCAAGAATTGCAAAATCTTCTGCGGAGAATAAGTTTTCTGCTTCAACCTTTGCATATAATTCATTCTGAATCGGCTTCGGAAGAGATGCAGGATCATTTAATGCACTTTCAACAGTGATTTCACGCATCTTTGCCATTTCCTCTTCAGAAATATCTGCTCTGCTGACATACTGGGGGTTCATAGCTGCAATCTGCATAGCAATATTGGAAAGAGCTTCTTTCGCTGCATCATCACTAGCGCCTGTAGCTGCTACCAGTACACCAATCTTTCCGCCTGCATGAATATAAGATGCAACGCTATCTCCGGTAACCTTCGCAAATCTACGAACGGATAATTTTTCTCCGATTGTTGCTGTCTTTTCAACAAGAAGAGCCTTCAAATCATTCATTTCAAGAACTGCTTCAACGTCTTCTCCGTTTGCTCCGCCTTCTAATCCGGAAGCAAGTGCATTATCTGCTACAACCTGTACGAATTCCTGGAATGTTTCATTCTTAGCAACGAAGTCTGTTTCGGAATTCACTTCAACTACAACTGCTGTTGTATCGTTAGCTGCAACACGGGTAATACCTTCAGCTGCAATTCTGCTGGCTTTCTTTTCCATCTTAGCTGCGCCGCTTTTTTTAAGAACGTCAACAGCTGCATCCATATTGCCGTCAGTTTCTGCAAGCGCTTTCTTACAATCCATCATACCTGCGCCGGTCATTTCTCTTAATTCTTTTACCATTGCTGCTGTAATATTTGCCATCTTCTTCTATTCCTTTCTATATTAATCTGCTTTCGGTTACTATTATTCTGCGTCAGCTACTTCTTCCATATCAGTAGCTTCTACTTCAGCTACACCTGCATCTTCAGCTGTGATAGCTTCTTCACCCTGATTTGCTTCGATAACAGCATCTGCCATCTTAGCCACGATTAATTTAACGGCTCTGATTGCATCATCGTTACCGGGGATGATGTAGTCTAATTCTTCGGGATCGCAGTTTGTATCACCGATACCGATTAATGTAATTCCCAGAGTATGAGCTTCCTGTACACAGATCTTTTCCTTCTTAGGATCTACTACAAAAATAGCATCGGGAATTCTTGTCATAGTCTTGATACCGCCAAGGTTCTTTTCAAGCTTTTCCCATTCCTTCTTAAGAGCAATTACTTCCTTCTTAGGAAGAACATCGAATGTACCGTCTTCAGACATGGTTTCGATTGCTTTTAATCTTTCGATTCTGCTCTGGATGGTCTTGAAGTTAGTAAGCATACCACCTAACCATCTTTCGTTTACATAGTACATACCGCAACGTTCAGCTTCTGTCTTAACAGCGTCCTGTGCCTGCTTTTTAGTACCTACGAAAAGGATTGTTCCGCCCTGTGCAGCGATTTCGAATACTGCTCTGTAAGCTTCGTCAACCTTACCTACAGACTTCTGTAAGTCGATGATGTGGATACCGTTTCTCTCTGTGAAGATGTAAGGAGCCATCTTAGGGTTCCATCTTCTTGTCTGATGTCCGAAATGAACACCTGCTTCTAATAACTGTTTCATTGAAATAACGCTCATGTTTCTACCTCCGTTTGGTTACTCTTCCGTGTATTTCACTCTCCTGCCAACTTCCGCGTTATGAAGCACCGGCAGACTAAAAACACACGTGATTTATAGTTTCATTGCGAAATAGACGCAACGGAGAAATTATAGCATAAGAAAACCCCTTATGCAAGGGGTTTTCCTCAAAATGTAAGTATTTTTGCAATTTCTTCCGGCTCAGCATTTTCCGGAATTTCAAAGCTTCCTGCCTGCAGTTTCTTATCGAGTCCTTTGTCACAAAGATAAGTATCAAAATCTTCAGCAGATGCAATCAATCCCTTTTCCTTTAAATGCTTGCAAATCGTATAAGAACTTTCCCCCGGATTAATCATAAAGTCAACCATTTGTACAGAAGGCTTTGTTGTCGGCTTTGCGGTTGCCTGGGGCTTTTCTTCCGACTCCTTTTCCTTCTCAGGTTCTTTGGTCGCTTCCGGTACTTTCGTTGCCTCCGGTTCCTTGGTTGCTTCCGGTTCCTCGGTCGCCTCAGGTTCCTTGGTTGCTTCCGGTTCTTTCGTTGCCTCCGGTTCCTTGGTTGCTTCCGGTTCTTTCGTTGCCTCAGGTTCCTTGGTTGCTTCCGGCGTTTTCGTTGCTTCCGGTTCCTTGGTTTCATCCAATTCAGAAAGCAATCCGCTTTCCTCCACCATTCCAAGCTGAGCTGCACGAGCTCTTATTTCCGCATCACTGAGTTTTTCCTTACTGTCATTTCCGGCAATACTCATAATGACTGCCGTCACTATAATACCGATTCCAAGTCCTCTCAGATAATATTTCAGATTCATCTGTTCACTCCGTAATCTTTATATTCCTTCAAACAAGTCAATCACAAGCTTAACTTCACCGATTCCAAGTCCCAACTCTTTTGCGATTGCCATATTGGATTTACCTGCTTTGTGAAGTTCCAAAATTCTTTCATTGCTGTTTCTTCCGCCCCTGCCGGGAGCTGCAATCGTGCTGACATCTACCTTTTCAGCTTTCTTTTTCTTTTCTGTCTTAACGGCATCTGCATCCGGTGAATCCGGAACATCTTCTGATACAACCGGTTCAATCACTTTTGCTTTCCGGGTTCGTTTGCGTACCGGCTTTTCTTCTGAAACCAATTGAGTTATGGGAACAAACGCAGTTTCATTTTCTTCTGTCATTTCTTCCTTTTCCGCCATAATTTCCATGGTTGCTCTTACAATATCCTCTGCATCAGGATACTCCTGCAATGGAATCCTCTCCGGAATGGCTTCTGCTTCTTTTACGGTTTGCTTTACTTCCGTAACTGTTTTCGTAGCTTCACTTACGGTTTCTTTCAAATTCTGATGCTTATCATTCAGCATATCATAAAGAAACACCGCTTCCTTATGATTTTTATTAATCTGTTCAAGAACCGTATCCGAATACTCATTAACAGCCATAATCTTTTCATTGGTTAACCGTTCCATGGAGCGTTCCGTCTTCTCCATGGAGTAAGTAATGGTTTCATCCACAATATCCTGAATCTGGCTTTTCGCTTCAGCTACTTCCTTTTCAAAAATCTCTTTCATTTCCTCTTCCCGAAAAGGAACGTCTTCCCGACTCTTATCTTTTTTTCCGGCCGGCAACAAATAACTCAAAATAAACACCAATATTCCTAATATCAGTACAATAACTTCTGTTACATTCATGTTTTCACCTGTAAACTGATTATATTTTTATGTCAAAGCTGCTTTGTCCCTTTAATACAACTTTGCCATCTTTCTCTTTTTCTTCCTGTCTGCGTTTTGCACCGCCATCACCTGCATAAGAGCCGTTCCCCTTATCCTTTGCATCAAAACGCTTTCCTTCATTCTCGGCGCGATCACCCTGTCGTACCTGCCGCATCTTGTTGTCCACACTATTCTCAAACTGTTTTTGAAAATTACTCTGGTCAACAAGACCTTTATTGTCTTCATTATGCTTTAAGGTTGTAAAGTCCTGGGCTCTGGTCACCTGCCCCTGAATTTCCACACGACTGATTGTCATATCCTATCCCTCAATCCTTTATAAAGCAACCATTCTGACATCACCCTGCTGTTTCACAAACTTGCAGTATGTCATACTGTTTTTGACTATCATGGATACATCTGAAATACAAATCTTAGTTCCCGCAAATACTTCTCCGGTTACTTCGACTCTGGCAGTACCGGCCTCATCCAAAATCTCCTGCAATGCCATAAATTCATCCGTATCTTCTTCAATCTGTTTCTTAATCACATTTTCCCGTTGAAGCAAATCCTGTAAATTTTTAAGCTGTTCGGGACGGAGTTTTACTCCCTGTGCCAGTTTCTGAGTCAAGGCAGTCAGTACGGGATGCACCTGCTCCAGCTCTTTATTGTTTTCTGCAATCCGCTTCTGAAGTTCTTGCATTCTTTCTTTTTGGGCAGGATCCATTCCTACTTCTACAATAGTGTCTGCACCCATAGCAGAGCCTAATGTCTTCACACTGATTAAATTTGCAGCAGCTACCCGTCCGCCGGTTACAAAACCTCTTTTTCCGCTTACGGTGATTTCCGTTCCTGCAGATACTTCACTGTGTAAAATAGATTCTGTAGAAACATATCCGCCTGCAGTCACCTTTGAGCTTTCAATGAATTTGGAAATAACATTTCCGCCTGCCTTCAGTACTCCCTTTGCCATTCCGTTCATGCCTCTGGCAATAATAATGTTTCCTTCAGCTTCCAGCACGGCACCTTCCACAACACCGCTTACTTCAATATTGCCCTTTGCTTTAATGCTGAAATTGGTGCATACATTACCGTTTACCTTCACACTGCCGTCATACTCAATATTACCGGTAGAGTTATCTACATTTTCTACCTCAAAGACGTTGGAAACAAATACTTTATCCTCTACCAGTGTTACATGTCCGTCCGTCTCTGCCGTAAGTACCAGTCTGTCCTCGGACAAAGCAATGTTACGACCATAGCGGAGCACACGTTTTCTCACGTCTCTGGGCTTTATTTTTTCATCCATGACATTTCTGCCATATTCACCGGGATCCTCCGGGAAAAGTCTGGCAAGCACATCTCCCTTGTTGCAGTGATTAATGGCATTCAAATGAAAGAAGTCTACACTGCCGTCTTCATTCAAGGTAGGTCTCGCCTTAATATCCGTTTCAAAATAATATTCAATTCTGGCATCCGTTCCGTGGCGGGGAGCCAGACCCTTTGCAACAACAATATCCGTACAATAAATAGGTGTTTTAAAAAATGCCTGAATCAGTTCTTTATTAATGCCGTAAGTAATCCCTTTGAAAGCCAAATCACGCATAAATTCATCTGCCGTCATCCGCTCTCCTTTTAAGGACGGAGCAAAAAAACGTACCACTACATACATTTTATCCTGACTTACTGTCATGCGATAGCTCTCACGCACTTCCATATTTTGTTCTTTATTCAGCATAATTAAGGTTTCCGGCTGACCTGATACAGCTGCATCCTGAAGTCCCTTGCCGAGAGAAACCGTGTCGTATGAAATTCCATTTTGGAAAAGGTAGTCCATGACATCCTTTGCTGTCACATGACTTCCTCCGTCCTTCGGTGCCATTACTTTAAGTCCTGTACCGGTTGCACTGCATACTAATTGAAAATATCCGTTTTTCATTATTACCCCTTTCGGCACAATTATGCTGAGAATACACCCATATAGTTACCCATTTTCGTTTTTAGCTTCTGCAGTGCCCTGGTGTGCAGCTGAGAAACCCTTGATTCGGAAACTTCAAGTATATTGCTGATTTCCTTTAATGTTAAATCTTCATAATAATATAAAAGAATAACCTTTTTTTCTTTTTCGGTTAAAAGCTCCAGTGCATCCTGAAGCACTTTTTTAAGTTCTTCTTTTTCAATCACTTCTTCGGGACTGTCAAATCGTCTCTGGTTACTTTGGTCCGCAGGTATATCACTGCCGGAATCCATAAATTCGTTTAAAGAAACCACCCCTGTAATCTTCATCTGGGACTGCCACGTAGAATACTCATCCTGACTGATTCCAAGCCCTGCAGCAATTTCTTCATCTGTAGCCGCACGTCCCTTGGTACTTTCAATCTCTTTCATGACAGCATCTATTTTCTTTTGTTTTTGACGAATGGTTCTGGGAATCCAGTCCATCTTTCGAATCTGGTCTAAAATTGCACCTCTGATACGCAGACTGGCATAAGTCTCAAACTTGACTTCTTTCATGAAATCAAATTTATCTATGGCATCGATTAACCCGAACACTCCATATCCTACCAAATCATCATACTCAACATTGTATCCCAAATACATACTGAGCCTTCCTGCTACCAGTTTAACAAGCGGTGCGTACTCCAGTATGATTTTCTCACGTATTTCAGGTGATTTTGTCTTTGCATAATCGTCCCAAAGCTTATTTCTGCCTGCTTCGTCCATCATACCCCTCCCGTTTTATCAGACTGCATTTTGAACCTACTCTTCTGCTACGACCCCTTCATAGGCTGCATCTTCCGTAACAGCTTCCTTCTCTATGACTTCCCCTTCGTTCTCTGCTTCCATGGCTTCCTTTTCTTTAATCTGTTTTACAAAAGAAAGTACTTTCTTTTGTATCAGACTTCCCAAGACATAGAAAAAAATCATGACACAAAGCAGAATTGAAAGTAACTCTGTTGTGTCATAATTCCCTCTGAACATAATAATACTTGCGATTGCTGCTGCAAGCAACATTAAAAAGGGAGCAAATAATTTACTCTTTCTCATATCGTTTTCTCCGGCATCCCAACGGAACGAATTACATAATCTCCCGTCTTAGGATAAAATACCACTGTTCTTCCATAGGTTTCACCGGTATCTTCTGCAAGAAGCGGTATTTTAAGTTCACTCAGCTTTTTCTTGCTGGCAAGTGCATTCCGTTCGCCCACACGAATCAAATCGCTCTTACCGCCGAAAGCAAACATCTGGGCACCGCCTGCTATTTTGGCAACCAAACGGCTTCTGTTTCCACCCTTTTTTATGATTTCTTCTACTAAAACCTCTATTCCTGTATCAGCAAACTTTAATCGGTTTTCATTATTTCTGATTTCCTTACTGTCCGGCAACATGATATGTACCAATCCGCCGATTCCAGATGCTGTATCCCTGATTGCAATTCCTATGCAGGAACCCAGTCCCAATGTTGTTACCGCATCATCGCCGCAACACACTGCAAAATCTGCCATTCCCACCTTAATAATCTCACTCATCCTCTAAGAAACTCCTAACTCTTCTTTTAGCCGAACAGGTCGGCGCATGGTAAGCGCCGACATATTCCTACATCACTCCAAGTGTTTTCAAAATTTTCTCATAAGAGTCCATATCAGGTATCAAAATAAAATACCCGTCTAAATCAATATCGTCAGAAAACTTTGTTTGGACCAAAAGAATTTTATCTGCATATAATCCGAATTCCGTAGCAGGCACGCTTAAAATTGCCGCTGCCATATCAATACCAAGCTGTGGAATGGACGGATAGATGCATAAACCGGTAAGAGAGGATAATGCATTCAGGTATGCACCGGTAATAATATTACCTACCTCCTTCATTGCCGAGCATTCCATTTCACCAAATTCATGGTTTATAATTTCTTCATTGGTGACGCCAAGCATGCCGCACATCAGCTTATTAACCAAATGGGCTGCCGGTCCTTTTTTGAGGATAAACATCATGCTTCCTTCCACGTCGCCTTCCACCTGGAGGTATATTCCTACCATGATTTCATCTTCACCACCGACAATCTGTGTAAGCTCATTAAATTCAAGCAATTTCACCTGAGGAACTGACATGTCTACTTTACAGCCAATCATCTGGGCTAAGGCAGTAGTAGCATTTCCGGCACCAATATTTCCTAACTCTTTTAACACATCAAGATATTGACTTGTTAATTGTTCCATACTAAGGTCTTTCATAACTCTCTACTAATGCCTTTCCTATTTTTCCATTGCTACTACATTTAAATCAAGCAGGGAAATCAGCTCATCATTATGCTTGCCGATTCCGTTAATAAAATTAATTTTTCCTTCCTGACCATCATAAGCAACCTTTTCAATCTCAGCGGTGGATAAGGTAACAACTTCCTTTACCTCATCTACAATAATACCGATGGTTCCGTGCTGTTCTAACTTCAGAATAATGATTCTGGTGCTTTTGGTAATCTCATCAGCAGGCAAATCCATCTTCAGGCGGATACTCATAACAGGAATTACTTCACCACGAAGGTTAATAACACCTTTTAAGTAATTTGCCACCTTAGGTACTCTGGTAATATGTTGCATACGGACAATGTTGTCTATGTACTTAATATCAATTCCGTACTGCTCGTCACCCAGCTTAATCACGATATACTGGATAGTTTCATTCATCACTTCATTTATTTCGTTCATTTCAGCTACTTTTAATTGTTCCATTTGCTTATCCCCCTGTCTTAAATCAGTGCGTTTGCATCAAGTATCAGCGCCACTTCGCCATCGCCAAGAATAGTTGCACCACTGATAATCTTGCATTTACTGATATATTTTCCTAAGGACTTAATAACGATTTCCTGCTGACCGATCAGTTCATCCACAACCAGACCTGCAAGCTTCTCACCCTTCTTTACAATAACAACTACCATATTTTCATCAGGTGACTTGCTGCTTTCGATATCCAGTTCTTTATTCAAGCGAATAATCGGAATAACAGTACCGCGAAGATGGATTACTTCACTATTCTGAACCAGCTTGATATCTGAAGGGCTGATATCCTCAATTGTCTGGATGCTTCCAAGAGAAATTGCATATTTTTCGCCACCCACGATTACCATAAGTGCCTGAATAATTGCAAGGGTAAGAGGAAGTCTGATAATCCATGTGCTGCCTTCTCCCAGCTTGGATTTTACTTCTACATCACCGCTTAAGGATTCAATCTTGGACTTCACAACATCAAGACCTACGCCTCTGCCGGATACATCGGAAATCTGTTTTGCAGTTGAAAAGCCTGCATGGAACAGAAGATTAATAATATCCTTCTCACTCATGCTGTCGCCCTGCTCGGGAGTAATGACACCACGCTCAATCGCTTTCGCTTTTACTGCTTCTACATCAATGCCGTTACCGTCATCTCTTACTTCGATGACTACGTTATTACCATCCTGATATGCATCCAAGAAAATAGAGCCTACAGCAGGCTTACCTCTCTGTGCACGTACTTCTGCGGATTCCAAACCGTGGTCTGCAGAATTACGAAGCAGATGCATTAAAGGGTCACCGATTTCATCAACCACTGTTCTGTCAAGTTCGGTTTCTTCACCGGACATATACAGTTCCATCTTCTTATTCAATTTTTTGGATAAGTCACGGATCATTCTGGGGAACTTATTTACAACACTTTCGATAGGAACCATTCGAACCTTCATAACTGATTCATGAAGATTTGTGGTAACACTTTCCAGGTATTCAATATGTTCATTTACTCCGGAACCTGCCCCGATTTCCGTACTGGATGCGGATACCAGAGAGTTCTTTGCAATAATAAGCTCACTTACCAGATTCATCAAAACATCCAGTTTTTCGATGTCAACACGTACGGTTCTGTTTACCACAGGCTTGCCGCTCTTCTTCTCTGCCTGCTTAGCAGGTGCACCGGTTGTCTGTGCTGCCACTGCCGCAGGTCTTGTCTCTTCTGCCTCAACCTCTGCTTCTGTTTCTGCTGCCGCAGCTTCACTTGTATCAATATCCACAACACCGCCCGTTACAGATTCAATTTCGGATACATTTTTCGCAGCTGCAATAATCTGATCTAACGGATTTTCAGAAATCACAATAAGGCTGAATTCCAAATCGAACTTTTCATCTTCAATATCTTGTGCAGAAGGATTGCAAACTACAATCTCAGCCTTTTCTTCCACTGCTTTATATACAAGGAATGCTCTTGCTGCCTTCAGAATACAGGTTTCCTGTACACGGATATCCATACCGTAAACCTGCTTACCTTCTTTCTTTGCTTCTGAAAATACATGCTTTTCATGCTCTCCGAAAGAAATCTCTTTCCATTTAGCAGCTTCTGCATCAGCAGGCGCTGCTTCCTTTTCTGCTGCTTTCAAAGGCGCTTCCTGCGCTCCGCCACCATTTAAGTACTCATTCAGCTGATTGATTAATGCCTGATTGTCATTGGTGCCCTCATCTGCCGAAGCCTGAATATTGTTGGTATATTCTTCCAAAGCGTCAAGGCATTGGAACAGAGTATCAATCATGTTGGAATTTACTTTTATGGAGCCGTTTCTGATTTCAGAAAAAACATTCTCCATATCATGTGTTAAAGCCTGCATACGCTTATAACCCATAGTACCTGCCATTCCCTTTAATGAATGAGCTGCACGGAAAATTTCATTAATGGTATCTGCGTCATCAGGTGTCTGCTCCAAATTTAAAATCTGGGCATTCAAGCTTTCCAAATGCTCCTTAGTTTCATCAAGGAAAATTTCTAAATATTGATTCACATCCATTTCAATTTACCCCCACGTTCTTAATAATTTCGTTTGCAAGTTGTTCTAATGGTACTTCTTTTTGGGAAAGACCTGCTGCGGTAACACTTCTCGGCATACCGTATACTGTACAGGTTTCCTCATTTTGAGCGACTACCGTCACTTTTTTCTTTTCTCTTAAATATTTGATTCCAGCCGTACCGTCTGCACCCATGCCGGTCATTACAATGCATACCACTTCATCATAGCCGCAGTATGCTAATGACTCATACATATAGTTAGCGCATGGTCTGACTCCCTCTCTGGGCGGTTCGTCCATATACTTGATGACATGCTTTCCCAAACGGTGCTCTGCCATCATATGTCTGCCGCCTCTGGCCAGATATGCCTTGCCCTGTTCCAATACATCCCCGTCTGCTGCTTCCTTAACGGAAATCTCGCTTAAGGTATCTAATCTGCCTGCCAAGGCCTCCGTGAAACCGGCCGGCATATGCTGTACAATCAGAACAGGAGCTGCCAGATTAGCCGGGAGAAACGGAATCACCTGTTGCAATGCCTTTGGACCGCCGGTGGAACAGGCTATCGCAACAATTTTTGAACCGGCATATTTTCCATCTGCTCTCATCATTTCATGCTTCCTGTTTATAGTTTAGCTGATACTAGTATACCACAAGGCATTCTTCACATGAGTGCAAAGTAACCTATAATCCCTTTTCTCTCTTACGATTTTTTCTTTCTTCTTCAAAAATGAAACGAATAATCTCTTCCCGTTCTAACGTATTGATGTTTACATACTGGGCACGATGCTCGAAAATCCCTTTTTTATCCTCCAACTCCCTGACAGATATTACCCTTGCTACCAGCATATACTCCTTATCCCTGCCGTCAATCACCAGGTGATACCTGCAACAAATCATACTATCCAAATCGTAAGCATAATCGCCCACAAAACGAATACCGCCGCCGCTGATATCTACAATAATGCTTCTCTTTAATGGCAGTCCCGGAACAAGATAATTATCTTTCTTTTCAACCGCCTGAATCTCTTCTTTCTCCAGCAGCCTTGAATCCATATCAAGTGCACAACTGAGACGATAATATTCTCTTCTTTGGAACTTTCGAAGATTACTGGTAAGTTCCATTAACAAAATATATTTTGCATCTGCTTTATATCGGTCTATTACCCTTGCAAAGCACTGATACAATCCTGCCGAAGTATAAATATACAAGTCATACTCCACATCCACAGGTAATAGAATCAGCTTTGTTTTTTCCATGGGCATCATGATTTCAAGCCTATCCTCAGAAAGCACATCGCATACCTGTGTCTGATATATCTTTTTCCGCTCTGTTTCATCTGCATTTTTAATACGTTCTACGGCCTGAATCTCCAATCTGTTTCCGGGCACTACATACTTCGATAGCATATCTGCGCTCCCCCTTAACCGTTAAAATTTTTACCGTTCACTATATGCGAGAAAAATGCTGCCATTCCTCGCTTTACTAAATTTTGGTTTAACTCCACATTCATCAGTTTCGCTGCAATTGCCTCATAAGCCAATGCAGATTTTGAAGTTGGTGCCTGCAAGGATACCGGCATCTGTTGCATTACCGCTCTGGATAACTGATTATCCTGAGGCACGGCTCCTAAGTAAGTGACCGGAAGCTTCAAATATCTGGCAACCACGGCATTTAGTTTGTTAAAAAGTGTTTGACCTTCATTTGCACTGTCTACTTTATTGGCAATAATCTTTATATGTGAATTCTGTTCTGAAAATCTAGGATGCCTTTTTAAAGCTTTCAGTAGTGAATAAGAATCTGTAATCGATGTAGGCTCCGGTGTAGTCACCAGTAATATTTCACCACTTGCCACCAAAAATTCAAGCACTGCATCAGCAATTCCTGCGCCCGTATCCACAATTACCACATCCGCTATAGCATCCAGTCGTGCTAAATTCTGAATGATATAAACCAAATATTCTCTTCCCAAATTAGATAATCCGGCAATACCTGACCCTCCGGAAATAAACCCTACATCCATAGGTCCCCAGGTAATAATTTCCGTAATATCCTTTCCCTGATAAATCAGGTCACAAAGATTATGCTTGGGTACTGCACCAAACATTATTTCAATATTGGCAAGCCCAAAATCCGCATCCAGAATAATAACTCTCTGTCCCATCTTTTTAAACTGAATGGCAAGATTGATTGCGGTATTGGATTTCCCTACGCCGCCCTTTCCGCTGGTAACGGTAATCACGCGGGCTACCGGCCGGGGCGTATTGTTTGCTTTAATAATATTCCTTAACTGCTGCGCCTGATCCATGTTTTTCTCCATCCGTGGTTAATTAACTAGTTCCTTCTTCCGCCGAGCAGCTGTTTTACCGTCTTTTGCGGATTGAATATTTCTATGTCATCCGGTACATTCTGACCGCAGGTTACATAAGATAAATCTGCTCCTGTATACAATTTGATATTCAGCAGATTACCAAGTGTAGTAGTTTCATCCAGCTTGGTAAAAATCAGCTTATAATCGGTCATAATGGAATAAGCATCCACTATACTGATTAAATCCCTGTATTTGGTAGTTGCACTGAGCACCAGAAATACTTCCTTCTCCGCAAGACCGTCTACAGAATGTACAAAGCCCTTCATGGTTTCCTTTTGTGCTTCATTTTGGTGAGAATGACCTGCCGTATCCACCATAATAAAATCATACTCTTTGAAATCTATCAGTGCCTGCTCCACTTCCTCTGTCGAATAAATAATCCGAAAAGGCACTTCTAAAATATTAGCATAAGTACGAAGCTGTTCTGCCGCTGCAATACGGTAAGTATCCGCTGTAAGCAGTGCCACCTTTTTACCGCCGTCCACACTGAATTTAGATGCAATCTTTGCAATCGTCGTGGTTTTGCCTACACCGGTAGGGCCTACGAAGAAAACTACCTTAGGTCCTTTCCCTGCTACGCTGATTTCATTAGGCTTGCCAAATTTCAAAATCATCTTTTGGTATACATTGGCAAGGGCGTAATCAAAGGGCATATTCGGCTTATTTACCTTTTCCATTTCATCGATAATCTGGTTGGCGTATTTTTCATTTACCTCATTATCCAGCATGGTATTGTAAAGAAGCTTCATAAAACGCTCTAATTCACTGTTCTTTTCTTCTTCCGCTTCTTCTTTTTTTTCGATTTCTTTTTCCTCTTCCGGCTTAAGAATCTGCTGTTCTATCAGACTGTGCAGTGAATCCAGCTTTTCTTCAATTGCGTTATTTTCCGGTTTTGAAGAAGCCTTTGCAATAGCCTCCACAAGAGGTTGCTGCTTCTCTCCCGTTACATTTTCTCCCGCAGGTATTGCTTCCGGTTTAGTCTCCGGTTTTCTTGCAGAAACATACTTTGTTTCGGATTCCTCTTCTAAAGCCACCGTCACCTCTGTAAGCTGAGGGCGCAAAAAACTAAACAACCCTTTTCGTTTTACGTTACGGACATTCATAATGACTACATTATTGCCCAGCTCTTTCTTGGCCTGTTCCACTGCTTCGTTTTCTGTTTTCGCTTGAAATTTTTTAATTATCATGCTGTCACCATTCCTACTGACTGTAACTCAATATTATTGTCTATTTCATTATAGGAAACCACAATCAGGTCTCTGTAATAATCCTCGGTAAGTCTCTTAAAATACATACGCACAATAGGGGAGGTAATCACAATCGGATTTTTACCCAGATTCTCCAATTTTGTAACTTCATTTCCCACTGCTTTCATAATCGCTTTGGTTTTTTCCGGATCAAGAGTAAGATATGCCCCATTCTCCGTCTGCTTCACGCTGGCCATGATTTCCTGCTCCAGTTTCGGGTCAAGAGTTACCACACTGGTAGTTTCATTGGCCGGGAAAAACTTACTGGAAATAGCTCGTTTTAAGCTTTGACGCACATATTCCGTCAAAATATCCGTATCCCTTGTGGTAGAGGCATAATCTGCCAATGTTTCAAAAATGGTAAGCAAATCCCTGATGGAAATCCCTTCCTTCAAAAGATTCTGTAACACTTTCTGAACCTCTCCCAGCCCTAACAGTTTGGGTACCAGTTCGTCTACCAAAGAAGGATTGGTTTCCTTTAAGTTGCTGACCAGATTTTGTACATCCTGTCTGGTAAGAAGCTCGGATATATGTTGTCTGATAATTTCTGTCAAATGGGTCGCAATAATGGAAGGCGGGTCAACTACCGTATACCCCATACTTTCTGCACGTTCTCTCTGCCCTTCTGTAATCCAAATGGCCGGCAAATGGAAGGACGGCTCAAAGGTTGGAATACCGGTAATCTCTTCTTCCACATAGCCGGGATTCATCGCCATATAATGATCAAACAGAATTTCTCCTTCGCTGACCTGAATTCCCTTTATTTTAATAATATATTGGTTCGGATTCAACTGGATATTATCACGAAGGCGGATGATTGGCACTACCGTACCAAGCTCAAGCGCAATCTGTCTACGAATCATAACCACGCGGTCCAAAAGGTCGCCGCCTTGGTTTACGTCTGCAAGAGGAATAATACCGTAACCGAATTCCAGCTCAATAGGATCAACCTGAAGCAAACTGTTCACATTTTCCGGCTGACGGATTTCTTCCGCAGCAATCTCCTCCGCATCCACTTCTCCCTCTATCTTAGCTGTTTCGATTTCTCCTGCAATCACTCTTCCGCATACAACAAAAATCAACCCAAGGGTCAGGAAAACCACAGTCGGAAGGGGTGTCACAATACCCAATGCAATAATAATTGCACCTACCAGATAAAGCACTTTGGGTACACCGAAAAGCTGCCTAATCAATACAGTACCGAAATCTGCATCTTTTGAACCCTTGGTCACCAAAATACCTGTTGACAGGGAAATTAAAAGGGAAGGAATCTGGCTCACCAGACCGTCACCGATGGTCAAGATAACATATGTGCTCAGTGCTGCACTGATTTCCATGTTTCTTTGCAACACGCCCATAGCAATACCGCCTATTATATTAACCGCGGTAATAATGAGACCAGCCGTAGCGTCTCCCTTTACATACTTCACGGCACCGTCCATGGAACCGAAAAAGCTTGCTTCTTCCTGTATCTTATCTCTTCTTTTCTTTGCTTCTGCATCATTAATGGCACCTGTGTTTAAATCCGCATCAATTGCCATCTGTTTACCGGGCATAGCATCCAAAGTAAATCGTGCCGTTACCTCCGCAACTCTCTCGGAACCTTTATTGATAACCATAAACTGAATTAGTATCAGAATAATAAAAACAATACTACCCACAATCAAATCGCCGCCACCTACATAGCTTCCGAAAGTAGCAACCACTTCACCGGGATCACCTGTGGTAAGAATCAATCTGGTTGAAGATACATTCAGCGCAATCCTGAAAATGGTGGTAAACAGCAAAATAGTCGGGAAATAAGACATGTCCAGAACCTCTTTTGAGAACATGGTTCCAAACAAAATCGTAAATGCCACTGCAATATTACAAGCAAGTAAAATATCCAGTAACCAACTGGGAATGGGTACAATCAGCATAACAAATGCCGCCACCAAATAAGCTGCCACACCAAAATCTGCTTTTCTCATGCACCCATCTCCTTTCTGTCATTCTTTTTCGTCTGTAATCTTTAAACTTTTCCCTGTAAATGGTAAACAAATGCCAGCACCTCTGCCACTGCCTGGTATAACTCCGGCGGCACTAAACCACCAATATCCACATTGGCATAAAGCATACGGGCAAGGGGTTTATTTTCAACAATCTCAATGTTATTTTCTTTTGCAATTTCCTTTATACGCTGGGCCAGAAAATCTTCTCCCTTGGCAAGCACATAAGGTGCATCAAACTTATCCGGATCGTACTTAATGGCAACCGCATAATGGGTCGGGTTGGTAATAACCACATCTGCCTCAGGAAGCTGTTGCATCATTCGTCTCATGGATGCCTCACGCATACGCTGTTTCTGCTTTCCTTTTACCTGAGGATCCCCTTCCTGATTTTTGTACTCATCCTTCACTTCCTGCTTGGTCATCTTCATATCTTCATTAAATTTCCACTTCTGGTAAAAGTAGTCCAAAAATGCGATAATCATATATACTGCTGCAATTCGGATTCCCAAATCGGTTACAATTTCCCCGATATAGGCAATCGCCCGACTCAGACCGATATCATAAAGTAAAAATATATCATCTGCCTTGTCATTTAAATAGGAATAAACCACATACGCAATCACACCTATTTTAGCAACAGACTTAACCAATTCAATTAAAGAGCTGGTTGAAAATATTCTGGAAAACCCTTTTATCGGACTTAACTTACTGAACTTTGGTTGCAGCGGCTTTGACGTGGGACTCCATTTTACCTGGACAACATCACAAACAAATGCTACAACAAATCCCACCAATAGAATCGGTATACAAATTCCGGCCAATTGAAACGCCATACTTTTCACTAAAGTGGTAATGGCCGCCACGGGAAGCATTCCGTCATACATCTGCACCACATCCGGAATCTGATTATAAACTCCGGAGAAATATTCCAATAGTCCGATACCGATTTGCCCGATGTATACCTTCATCATCACAAATAAAGCCAGAATTCCGAATGCATTAGCAATTTCCCTGCTTTTGGCTACTTGTCCTTCCTTTCTGGCATCACTCAGCTTCTTAGCTGTAGGCGCTTCAGTTTTTTCACCACCGGGACCGTCCTTTGCAAAAAACTGCAAATTATATTCTAAAATCATATTCCATCACTCCGGTTATCTCATTGCTTCTACAAAAGTAACTATAGTTCGCTTCATCTGGTCATAAATAAAATCCGCCGCTCCCGGGAGCATAGAAGTAGTCACAAATAAAACAGTAATACCAACAAGTACTTTCATCTGAATACCTACCGCAAACATATTCAGCTGCGGTGATACTTTTGCAAGTACACCTAATACTGCATTTAAAATAATCATTACAGCAAAAATCGGCAGACAAATTCGAAAACCGATAATGATATAATCCGACATAAATTTTGTCATTGCTGCAAATAACTTGTCTGAATGAAAAATCATACCATTGACCGGAATCAGTATATACGTCTCGGCCAATGCCTTAAGCAGATATTGATGCATCCCTGATATAATCAGCATCAATAATACCATATAGTTATAATAAATACCCGATATGGTTGTTGTTTCCTTTGTGGTAGGGTCAAACATACTTGCCATGGAAAGTCCCATTTCCATATCCGCAATATGTCCCGCAAAGCTTACTATGGTAGTACAAAGATTTGCCGCATACCCAATTAAAAGTCCTGTTACAGCTTCCTTAAGCACGATAATCACGTATCCTATTAAGGTGTTGTACACTATTTCCGGACGCGGCACCATATAATATAACAAGATTGCAGTAAGTAAGCTCAGCCCAATCCTTACATTACGCGGTGTGTTAGTCATACTGAAGAAAGGAGCCACAAATACAAAGCAGGAAACCCTTACCAGCACCAGTAAAAAAAATTCCAAATCGGCATAATTGAATGTATATTCCATCATAAGCCGTTACCTTGCATAAATACTGAAGTCAGACCACAGCCTGGTCATAAAACCGGTCAGTTCCGAAAGCATCCAGTTACCGAGAATCATCAGTCCCAGAAACACTGCTATAATCTTAGGCACAAAGGTCAGTGTCTGTTCCTGAATTGAGGTTACTGTCTGAAAAATACTGATAACCAAACCGATAATCAGGGAAATCAGCAATATGGGAGCCGATACTTTAATTACCAGAAACAACGCTTCTGAAGCAATTGTAACTACGTCATCTATCCTCATAATCCGTAACCTCCTTTCTTTCTCTCAGCGCTAATGGAACGTCTTTATCAAATTTACAATAATCAGATTCCAGCCGTCTGCAAGTACAAACAGAAGTATTTTAAACGGCATGGAAATGGTGGTAGGCGGTAGCATCATCATACCCATACCCATCAGCACGGAGGATACCACCATATCAATCACAATAAACGGAATATATATGATAAAACCAATAATAAATGCCTGCCGCAGTTCGCT
>JAFQQI010000072.1 GCA_017411305.1 Lachnospiraceae bacterium | reverse complement strand
TGCTGCAGCAGGATAAGCCCGGTGACTATGTACTGGCAACCAACGAAACTCATACTGTTAGAGAATTTGTGGAAGAATCCTTTAAGGAATTGGGCATTTCCATCCGCTGGGAAGGCGAAGGTGTGGATGAAAAGGGCTATGATGCACAGACCGGTAAGCTTTTGGTAGATGTAAATCCCAGATTCTATCGTCCTGCGGAAGTAGAGTTCCTTTGGGGTGACTCCTCTAAGGCTGAAAAATCACTTGGCTGGAAGAGAGATGTAGACTTTAAGGGTCTCGTAGCTATGATGATGGATGCTGACCTTCGCGAAGTGGCAGGAATGAGCTGCGAAGAGTACAAGGCAACAAGAAACTAAATTGATTGTAAAGGATAAGAGGTACCCTGCATGGTATCGGTAATTCTTGTTTGGATTTATATGGTGATTACCTGCTATGTGACAGGCTATACGTGCCTTACGTTAGCCTGCACAAAAGCAGGGTATAGCATAAAAAAGGATAGTAGCTATCTGTTTGCGGGAATCGCATTTCTTACGGTGTATGCACAGTTTTTCAGCGTCTTTTATAAAGTAGGACTGGCAGCAAACCTAATACTGCTTTTGGTGTGCGGCGTATGTCTGCTTTTTTATGGAAAGCAGATGGGTGTACATTTGAAGGTGCGATGGGAAGAACAGTGGAAGGGAACGAAAGAAGGAAATTGTAGCGGACGCAGGCTGATTAAGCCGCTGCTGTTGTTGCTTTTGGTTTTCGTGTTTGCTTACGGTACTTCCACAGGCATCATTCATTATGATACCAGTCTTTATCATGCCCAAAGCATCCGTTGGATTGAAGAGTACGGTGTAGTGCCGGGACTCGGAAATTTGCATACAAGGCTGGCATATAACAGCGCAGCTTTTTGTCTGTCCGCGCTTTACAGCTTTGCATTTTTGGGCGGACAGTCTTATCACTGTGTGGGTGGTTTTCTGGCACTGTTGCTTGCGGTGGTATGCTTTACAGGATTGATTCGTAAGGAATTTAAAAAGCCGTTACTTTCCGATTTTGTGCGAATTATGGGTATTTACTACCTGCTGATTATTTTTGATGAAATGATTTCACCGGCATCGGATTATTTCATGGTGCTTATGGTGTTTTATATTCTGATTACCTGGCTGGAGCTTCTGGAAAGAAAGGAAGCTTCCTATATGCCCTACGGGCTTTTATGCGTTTTGTGTGTATCGGTAGTGACCATGAAGCTTTCCGGGGCACTGATTTTGCTTCTGACAGTGAAACCTGCGGTGATGCTTATCCGTGAAAAAAGAGGCAAGGCGATAGCCGGATTTTTGGGTGCGGGAATTGTTACCGTGCTTCCGTTTTTGATTAGGAATGTGATTTTGTCCGGCTGGCTGGTATATCCGTTCACCTTTCTTGATTTGTTTGATTTTGATTTTAAGATTCCAAAAGGTGTGGCAGAATATGATTCCAGGGAAATTCAGGTCTGGGGCAGAGGATACTCTGATGTGACCAGATATGAAGAACCCATAAGTCAGTGGATGCCGGGGTGGGTATCTTCTCTCGATGGCATAAATAAAGTGTTTTTGCTTTTGGCAATCGCATCTTTGTTTGTACTTGCAGGAATTTGTGTTTATGCATTAGTTAAGCGAAAAAAGGAAATGCTTGATTTTTTGCTGGTGGCAGGCTGCATGGCAGCAAGCTTTCTGTTTTGGCTGACCAGCGCACCGTTGATTCGTTACGGCTGTATTTATTTGTGGGTATTGCCTATGCTTGTTTGGGGATATGTGTACCTGCAAATCAGTCCCAAGGTGGATAAGTATAAATTGTACTTGGTGTTCCTTTTGCTGGTGGGCTGCTACAAGACAGTAGCTTTTGTATCAGAAACAGCGGAGAGTGCCACAGCTGAGTATTTGATAGCCCAAAAGGACTATGAAAATTATGAAACTGTAAGCTATGAGCTTCAAGGATATACCTTTTATTATCCGGCTCATGGGGATCAGACAGGGTATGAGGATTTTCCGTCATCTCCTGTGAAGGCGGAGGATATTTTCCGGGGAGATAGGATAGAAGACGGATTTGTGGATGTAATTCATTAAATGAAAGAAGGATAAAAACATGCTTAATAAAACAGACAAAATTTATATTGCGGGACACAGAGGCTTGGTAGGCAGCGCAATTGTAAGAAATTTAAAGGCAAAGGGTTATGAAAATGTAATCGGAAGAACCCATAAGGAATTGGATTTGACCAATCAGGCAGCAGTTCGCGCATTTTTTGAACAGGAAAGACCGGATGTGGTGGTACTTGCTGCGGCAAAGGTAGGAGGTATCAATGCCAACAATACACAGCCTGCTGAATTTGCTTATGAAAATATGCAGATCCAGTGTAATGTGATTCATTGCTGCCATGAATATAAAGTAAAGAAACTGCTTTTCCTGGGAAGTACCTGTATTTATCCTAAGATGGCACCCCAGCCTATTCCTGAGGATGCGCTCCTTACAGGACCTTTAGAAGCAACCAATGAGGCTTATGCCATTGCCAAAATCGCAGGTCTTGAGATGTGTAAATTCTATAAGAGACAGTATGGCGATGACTTTATCAGCTGTATGCCTACAAACTTATACGGACCTCATGATAACTATGATTTGTCAGGCTCCCATGTTATGCCTGCCATGATTCGTAAGTTTCATGAAGCTAAGGTTTCCGGTGCACCTACGGTAGAATGTTGGGGAACAGGAACTCCTCTTCGTGAGTTCCTTTATGTAGATGATATGGCAGATGCCTGTGTATTTCTTTTAGAAAATTACAGTGGCGAGCAGCATGTAAACATTGGTACCGGCAAAGAGGTAACCATTAAGCAGCTGGCAGAAACTGTTCAGCGTGTGGTTGGGTATGAAGGCGAAATCGTGTGGAACACCGATATGCCTGACGGAACTCCCAGAAAGCTTACCAACGTGGACAAGCTTCACGGACTTGGCTGGCAGCATAAGGTAGATTTGGACGAAGGTGTAGAGCTGGCTTATCAGTGGTTCAAAGAGAATGTAGACAGCGCCAGAATGTAAAAATATTATAAATGAATTGAAAATGAAATCCGATGTAGAGACTGATAGTGTAGGTATGAGCCAAGTTTTTGCATTGGATTTTTTGACAGAATGCAACCTTTTGATAGGTGCAGGGGTATATATGGTAGGAACTACGAAGGAGGTCTTAAAATAATGGATGAGAAAATCAGAAAAAACGCAATATGTAAAGCCTGTAGAAGTTTTGTGTGCGACGGATGGAGGAATCGTACTATATATAGGCAGATTTTATGAGCTGATGAAGGTAAAAGCAATGACGTTATATTAATGGAAACAATAAGAATTCTGAGAGGGTTTTTATGAATAGAGTATTGTACGAAGCACAGCTTCATTATGGTCATACATTATTATTGTTGCCCCTTTTTATGGTTTGGATACCCATTTTTGCATATCTATGTAAAAAAGATTGTGAAAAGAAGGGATTTGTAATTAATAAAAAGGTATATTATGCGCTGTTTATGTGGATGGAGCTTTTTTTATTAGCTATTGGAGTGATAACGGTCGTTTCGCAAATAAAAATGTATCGGGCGGTGGTTGGCGCATACAAAAGTGGTAATTATCGGATGATTGAGGGGCATGTGGAAAATTTCGTACCATATTTGCAGCATAGGCATCCCGAAAGCTTTGAACTGGCGGGAGTACAATTCGAATATAGTTTGCCTGTTGTCATGCCGGGCTATCACGATGCCCCGCCACAAGGAGATATTATCAAAAGAAACGGACAGCATCTGAGAATAGGATATGTAAATTATCAGGATGATAATATTATTGTTTACATAGAAAATCTTGAAGTGTACGAGCGTCCGGATGTTTCTCTTGAATATTCCAATAATAAAATTGTATGGGGAAATGAGATTGGGAAATAGTAATTGAAAACCTGCCTCCGCTATGTTATAGTTTTGGTATCGGGAGAATTCTACTCCTTGTAATGTTCCATTTTGCAACAGCAAAATCAAGTATCAAGCGGCATATCGCCGGAACATTCAATATATATATTCATGCTATAAAACTAAAGGTAGGCGGAGTGCTAATGTTAACAGATAACGAGAAGAAAATAATAGACGAAAAAATAGGATACATAAAGAAGACAATAAAAGGATTACAGAATTATGAAAATCCCTGTAAACTAGCAGATGAGATAGATAAATGGTTATATGAGCTTGCATATTTTTATAATAAATTGGTAAAAAAAGGACAAAATCCTTCTGAGGTAATATATAATTTGCCACCTTCTGAAAGACCAAAAGAAGGCCAAATTGCATATATTAATCTTAGACGTGGTTATCCAAAAGAGACTTTTGATGATCATTGGTGCTATATATTAAAAGACTATGGAACAAAATATCTTATTATACCGACTACATCTATCAAGGCAGATTCAGGAGAATGCAATTCATTATACGAGATGGATATTATTGACAAAACACCTGCCGGTAAAAGTAGACTACAATTCACAGATATACGTTCTATAGATATAATGAGGGTCTGCAGAAGTGTACATCCGAATTCTTATGATGTTATTACTGATAGAAATGATATTATACAAAAATTTCAAGACCTAATATTGACACAAGAGAAATAGTATATTATGATGTACTCAATTAAGAACGAACCCTTAGATGGGCAATTTTTTTAAAACGAGTAATTGAAAAAGTTATCTTTTATGGTGTATGTCGTAGACATGCACCTTTTTTCTATACTAAGATAGAAATAGTCTTACTATTTTGCAACCTTTGATAGTAGTCAGGGGTATTATTATTAACAAAGCAATTGGTTTGGGGTGAAGATATGTACAAAATCGAGAAAAACAGATTATTGTTTCACCAGTATTACCTGGAGGTTTCGTTACCGGCGCAGACAGCAATGCAGAAATTACAGGATGTAACATTGCCGGATGCAAATAGGGATCCATTTACCCAATGTCATTTAGTTAATAAAAAAGCAGGATGCAAGTTAAGAAAAGCTTACTTGTATCTTGTTTTTTTAATTTTGTTATCTGTTTTTTTGTACGACAAACAGACAGATGGATTGTACATCTGCCAATAATCCGATATAATT
>JAFQQI010000071.1 GCA_017411305.1 Lachnospiraceae bacterium | reverse complement strand
TGCTCCAGTACAATCTTTGCATTGTCTACATTCTTTGCCAGCAACAGCATATTGATAAGGTTCATCATCTGTTGCAAGGAATCATGGGATTCTGTTAGTCCTAAGTGTGCATATTCCATACGGATATCAAAGGCTGTGCGGAGTGCCTTGGCAGCTTCATTCCCACGTTTCATCAGCAGATAAGTGTTGGAAAGGTTGTTGTACAGATTGGACAACAGGTTAGCAGTCCGCATATCTGCCTCTTTGTTGTGAAGTTTTTCCAAGATACTAATTGCCTTTTCACGTTTCTTAACTGCGTTTCCATAATCCTTTTTTAACAGAAAACATTCTGCCTTATAATCCAGTAGCAGTGCCTTATCACAAGGAGACTCCAGCTTGTATTCTTCCATAACATAGCTGATTCTTTCAGTAAGCTTGGGCAGGTAATCTGATACAAGATACTTGTCCAAATATGGGAACATATCCTGCAAGAATAGCAGAAAATATGCTCCTTCATCCATAATAATACGCTCCGACATACTGATAAGAGAAGCAATAATATTTTCCGGTCTGCGAAGTTCCAAACCGTGTGCCAGGCAGATAAGGTGAAGACTGTCTAACATGGTACGGCAAGCGGTATCTGTTGGCACGGTCTCAATTGCAATCACTTCCTGCAATAGGGGATGCAGGCTCATTTTCTTGTTATCTGTATCTTCGTTGATAAAACCGTACTTAATAAGGTGGTTCACATCCGTGAGGTTATCAAGCTTCATCCAGTTCTTAAAACTATTCTTTAATACACCGGCAACCGGTAGCAGGGACAGATTACGCAGAATGTCCAATTGCTGATTGGATAATTTGCCAAGTTGTAGGAGCTTACGTAAATGCTCTATCATCAGTCCGTCAGTAAAATCATTATCCTTATACAGTTCCACATCTTCAGAACTCTTTGCAGAAGGGCAATGCTTATAAAACAATTCTACAAGCTCAGTATCTGCGGCCATTTCAGAAATCTTTATCGTCTCATATTGTGAAATATTGCAACGACTGGTAATCAGTATTTTACAATTCAATTTTATAAATTCCTTGAAGAAAGCTTCCTCTTTTGGCAGAACATTGAAGTTATCAATGATAATCAAACTGTCAGAGTGGAGCTTTTTTAGTATTCTCATATGTTTGTCAAAAAGCATTTCTTCGCTCATATCAGCGGTATCATCGCTAAATTCCATATGAGCAATACATTTCTTTAAGTCACCACCATAAAACAGATGAATGATATTTGTGTATTTCTTTTCGTTTTTCTTGGCATAGGTCTTTGCCAATTCACTTTTACCCATACCTGCAGTTCCGGTAATAAATACCGGATTATGCTCCTGTAATGCCTTAGTAATAGCTTTAAGTTCTTCTTTTCTGCCTATAAAATAGCGGTTGGCAGAAGGAAGTCTGTTACTTAGCAGAATATCTGACAGGTCAGGAGATAGCAGAGTATGCTTGCTGTCATGGTCGTTTAAAATGGCATAGCGGATAAGGGCAGTGATAAGCTCTGAGTCATCGGTTATCCCTGCAAATTCATCGGCTTTTTCGGTACCGATTACATCCACACTGTCTGCAACCAATTCCAAAAGCAATTCCCTTGTGGCAGGCACATTAATAAGGTTGGGAATGATATCATCCTGAATGTTATTTTGAATACCGTCAAATCCGGCATTGTCATAAAAGGACAATATTTCTTTTGGGATGGGACGATCACCGGTACACCATCTGCTGTAGGTAACATTTTTCTCAAAGTCATCCTTTTCAAATAAATCATGTTGCACAGGCAATCATAGAAGATATCTTCAACCATGCGGTACTGTGCATAGGTTTTCTTTTTATTTTCCAATAACACTCCAATTACGTTGGAGAAGGTAATCCGGCTTGTGATTTCACCTTTGCAAGCAAGTGAAATCACTATCGCAATTATAACACATCACAAACAAATGTTCTATACGAACTTTATTGAATTTGAACCTTGAAAAACAATCCGGAAACGGATTCATGAGCTGTATTCTATGTTAACAGAACTTGCGAAGAGGCTTGAGCAATCAAGCGGAGCGAGGAAGACACTTCCGTCAAGGGTGGGAAAGGAACTCGAGCAGGAGTAGCCCACAGGCAATAAGCTAAAGGTCAGTTGTAACGCTGACGGCATAGGATACGAATGGAAGCAAAAACGGTCTAACAACTTTTGTCAGGAATTTTCTTGAATAAGCCAATTTCTTATGGAAAGAAGGTGATAACGCAGAAAATGGTTCTGTTCAGGATAAGGTTCATAATAGCCTTCTTTTATTCTTGTGAGAACCAGAAAATATGAGAACATATATTACGGAAAATGAAATTGCGTTGGATGAAAGACAGAAGGCTAAACTG
>JAFQQI010000011.1 GCA_017411305.1 Lachnospiraceae bacterium | reverse complement strand
TGGATTACTTGCAAGAGCAGCACATCATGAAGATTGCCATGATAGTTTGAACTTTGATTATTTCGCAGTGGTAGCCAAAGAGTATGTCACGGAGACTACAGGTATTACCGTAGAAGACTATCAGCGTATGATGGTAGAAGTGGATAAGGTTGCAGCTTCGTTGATGGCAGAGCTCTTACCACAGGTATTATTAAGATATCTATATAATTATATTGCTATGGTTATGATTGGATTGATTAGAAGTGTTGCATTTGTTCATCCAATTTTTAATTGGTATTCACTTGCAATCTATGTCATAGCAGTAATACTTATGATATATGTATGGATGAAGAAACCATGCTCTAAGGCAGCACCGTTTATGGCGTTGGTATTCTTAATGATTATGGGAAATGTAGCGGGAACATCTCTGATGATTCAGTGCATTTCCAGATATATGTTATACAATCTGCCACTATTTTATATGGCAGGATTCCTCTTGCTAATTGACTGTTTTGATATATACAACAGCAAAAGGCATGAAAAGGATAAAAAGTTACTAGAACGAAGTGACAGGAAGGAAGAAAAGTAATGGGATTTAGAGAATTAAAATTTCCGGAAAACAGTGTTTTCCTTGTAACTGGTGGGGCTGGCTTTATTGGTTCTAACCTATGTGAAGCATTGACCGATATGGGATATCAGGTAAGATGTCTGGATGATCTTTCTACAGGGCATGAGAAAAATGTCAAGATGCTGATGGACAGACCAAATTATACGTTTATCAAGGGAGATATCAAGGACTTAGATACCTGTATGAAGGCGTGTGAAGGTGTTGATTATGTTATGAATCAGGCTGCATGGGGGTCTGTTCCAAGGAGTATCGAAATGCCTTTATTCTATGAACAGAATAATATTATGGGTACTCTCAACATGATGGAAGCAGCAAGACAGCAGGGCGTTAAGAAGTTTGTTTACGCGTCTAGTTCTTCTGTTTATGGAGATCATCCTGTACTTCCAAAGAAGGAAGGACAAGAAGGTAATCTGCTCTCTCCATATGCGTTAACAAAACGAGTAGATGAGGAATATGGAAAGCTTTACAAGAAGCTTTACGGTCTTGATACTTACGGTCTTCGTTACTTTAATGTATTCGGACGTCGTCAGGATCCAAACGGTGCTTATGCGGCTGTTATTCCAAAGTTTATTAAGCAGCTTTTAGATGGAGAGGTTCCTACGATTAACGGTGATGGTAAGCAGTCTAGAGACTTTACTTATATCGATAACGTAATCGAGGCAAATATGAGAGCATGTCTTGCATCTAGTGATGCGGCCGGAGAGGCATTCAACATTGCTTACGGTGGAAGAGAATATTTGATAGATATTTACTACAACCTTTGCAAGGCTCTTGGTAAGGATGTAGAGCCAAACTTTGGACCTGACAGAGCAGGAGATATTAAGCATTCAAATGCAGATATTTCAAAGGCAAGAGAGTTACTTGGATATGATCCGGATTATGACTTTGAGAAGGGTATTGCACTTGCCATTGAATGGTACAAGGCAAATCTCTAATCAATAACTTTGGAGAATGAAATGAACATTTCAATAAGAATGGATGATATTACACCTGATATGGATTGGGCAAAGTTCCTTAGATTTAAGGAACTTTGTGATCTGTATCAGGTCAAACCGCTTATAGGGGTAGTTCCCGAAAATCAAGATGCCATGCTTCACATTGACGAGGAAAGAGATGATTTTTGGGAATATTTATTACAGCTAGAAAAAGAAGGCTGGGTAATTGCTCAGCACGGCTACACTCATATTTATAGTACGAAGAAAAAGGGCTGTTTTCCGTTAAATGCTATTTCAGAGTATGCAGGAAAGCCCTATGAGGAGCAGTTAGCAAATTTAAAAAAGGGCAAGCAAATTTTAGAAAGTCACGGCATTTATACCGATATTTTTATGGCACCGGCCCATTCCTATGATAAGAATACGTTGAAAGCACTAAAAGAAGTAGG
>JAFQQI010000010.1 GCA_017411305.1 Lachnospiraceae bacterium | reverse complement strand
GTAATGAATGAAAATCAGAGCTTTAATTACACTTATTCTGCAAAAAGACAGAAGGAAGTGGAAGATATAAGAAAAAAGTATCTTCCAAAGGAAGAGGATAAATTTGAAACCTTAAAAAGACTGGATAGAGATGCAGAAAAGCCGGGAACAATGGCAGCAATCATAGTTGGTGTGATTGGAGCATTATTCCTTGGAGTCGGAATGTGCTGTACCATGGTCTGGGGAAGCTCTATGATGATCTTTGTTTTAGGAGTTATTGTTGGAATTATCGGAATTGGAATTGTTTCGGTTGCCTATCCATTATATAAGAAGGTAACCAAGAAGCAGAGAGAAAAAATAGCAGGACAGATTTTAGCATTAAGCGAAGAACTTTCCTTATAGAGAATAGAAGATAAAGAATTGTTTTTAACGAAAGGAGAAAAAAATGGCAAAGTCAAAGTTAGTAGAGGTAAACAAGAAGATTGAAGAAGGCGTTGTAGGCGGTTACAAGAAAATCGAGGAAGGCGTTGTTGGCGGTTTCCAGAAGATTAGCGATAAGTTCGTAGACAACTATCTGACTAAGGATGGAGAGTCTGTGGAAGAAGCAAAAGCAAGACTTGCAGCAGAACAGAGTGAAAGAGAAGCTAAGGCAAAACAGGATATGGAAGCAAGAAAGGCAGAGAATGAAGATATCGTAAAGAGAAATCTCGAAGCAAGCCTGAATGCAGGAAAAAGATAAGAAATCATAAGAATAGGCAGTTTTATCAGAAAAGGTAGAACTGCCTTTTGGTCATGTTTGAGGAGGGGTTCAAATGAAGAAAACAATCAAAATCAGAAACAAAAACGGTGTAAAAGAGCGGGAAATCAATTACATACCGGTTCGTTTTATTATAGCAATTCTGCTGATTATTCTGGAAACGGCAGCAGTCATAGGAATCACCATGCTTTGCGCCATTTATATTCCATATTTTTACCTTGCTATGTATGCGACACAGGTTTTCTGCGTGCTGAAGATTATTAATTCGGAGGAGAATCCGGATTATAAGATTCCATGGCTTTTGTTTGTATTGATTGTTCCGGTTGCCGGATTTATGATTTACTTCATGTTTTATGATAGAAAGCTGGCAAGAAAGCAGATTAAAAGAATTCAAAAAATACTGAGTCAGCAGATACATACAAAGGATGAGAAAACCCTAGAAAAATTGAAACAGGAAGACAAGCAGGCTTACTTACAGGCAAATCTTCTGTGTAAGCTGTCTGATACACATTTATATCAGAATACGACAGCGACCTATTATGACATGGGGGAGAAGCTGTTTCCGGCAATGCTGGAAGACATGAAAAAGGCAGAGAAGTTTATTTTCCTTGAATACTTCATTATCGAGGAAGGGAATTTCTGGAACAGTATGCTTGATATTTTAAAGGAAAAGGCGGCAGCAGGCGTAGAGGTTCGTGTCGTTTATGATGATGTAGGATGTATGATGACATTGCCGGGAAACTATTATAAAACGCTCAAAAGCTATGGTATTAAGGCAGTCTGCTTTTCCAGATTAAAAGGGCAGGCGGATAATGAATTCAATAACCGCAGCCACAGAAAAATCATGGTAATTGACGGTAAAGTCGGATACACGGGCGGCGTGAATATTGCAGATGAATATATCAATGAGAAGAAGCTCTATGGACTTTGGAAGGATGTAGGAATTCGTTTAGAGGGAGAAGCGGTAGCGCAGCTTACTTCTATTTTCCTAGTTGATTATGAGTTGAATGTAAAGACACCGGTATCGGAATTTAATCCTTACTTTTGGACTGGTTGTTCGGTGGAGAATGAGGGCTATATGATTCCGTTTGGTGATGGACCACGCCCGATGTTTAAGCATAGAGTTGCAAAGATTATGCTTATGAATATGCTCAGTCAGGCGCAGGATTATGTGTATATGATGAGTCCATATTTAATCATAGATAATGAGCTTTGTCAGGCTATTGAAAATGCAGCAATGCGTGGCATTGATGTCAGAATCATCACGCCG
>JAFQQI010000009.1 GCA_017411305.1 Lachnospiraceae bacterium | reverse complement strand
TGAGATTCGATTAGTTAACAAAGCCAAATGGCTGCTAATCAGCGAACTTAAAATGAGCGAACCGGATGCTCATCGCTATGTAGAAAAACAGGCAATGGACCGCTGTGTTTCCAGAAGATTCATCGCAGAAGAAATTATCAAGACTTACACTTAATCCCCTTTACATAAGCAGGGTGGTAATGTTTCCCCACATTACCACCCTACTGTTTTCTTGACTTTTTTATCCCCCTGACTCCGTTCTCATTCTCGCACTATTTCAAGTATCTCAAGGCAATAAAAAACCCCTTAGAACCAAGTGGCTCTAAGGGGCATAAATACTAGGTTTTTAGGCTATTTTTTGCTTAACCCTACTTACTAGCTATAGCTGCCTGTGCTGCTGCCAGTCTTGCAATCGGCACTCTAAACGGTGAGCAGGATACATAGCTAAGTCCTACTTTATGGCAGAATTCTACAGAAGAAGGATCTCCGCCGTGTTCGCCACAGATACCAAGCTTGATATCAGGTCTGATTGCTCTACCCTTCTCTGCCGCCATCTGAACAAGCTGACCTACACCGCTCTGGTCAAGTCTTGCAAACGGGTCAGATTCATAAATCTTATTCTTATAGTAGTCACCAAGGAACTTGCCTGCATCATCTCTGGAGAAACCGAATGTCATCTGTGTTAAGTCATTGGTTCCGAAGGAGAAGAATTCTGCTTCCTGCGCAATTTCGTCAGCAAGAAGTGCTGCTCTTGGAATTTCAATCATGGTACCTACGCTGTACTTAATATCGGAATTCTTTTCTTTCTTCACCTGTTCAGCAGTTGCTACCACTACATCCTTAACAAACTTCAGCTCTTTCTTTTCACCTACAAGAGGAATCATGATTTCAGGCACGATATCGAAGCCTTTTTCTTCTTTTACTTCAATTGCAGCTTCCATTACAGCTCTTGTCTGCATCTTTGCAATTTCGGGATAAGTAACAGCAAGACGACATCCTCTGTGACCCATCATGGGGTTAAACTCATGGAGAGAATCACAAATAGCCTGTACTTCTTCAGCTGTCATCATCATCTTCACTGCAAGATCATCAATGTCAGCCTGCTCTGTAGGAACAAACTCATGTAACGGAGGATCTAAGAAACGGATGGTAACCGGCTTGCCTTCCATTACTTCATAAATGCCCTTGAAGTCACCTTTTTGGAAAGGAATCAGGTCATTTAATGCTTTTTCTCTTTCTGCAACAGTTCTTGCAAGAATCATCTGACGAATCTTAGGGATTCTGTCAGGTTCGAAGAACATATGCTCTGTACGGCAAAGACCGATACCTTCAGCACCGTATTTCACTGCATTGGCTGCATCTAACGGTGTATCTGCATTGGTACGAACCTTCAGTGTTCGGAAGGAATCTGCCCAACCCATAATTCTTTCAAAGTTTCCGCTGATGGAAGCTTCTACTGTTTTGATATCACCGTCATAAATCTTACCGGTAGAACCATCTAAGGAAATATAATCACCTTCATGATATACATGTCCGCCAAGTTCAAATACTTTTTCTTCTTCGTTGATAGCAATTTCGCCACAACCGGATACACAGCAGGTTCCCATACCACGTGCAACTACTGCTGCATGAGAGGTCATACCGCCTCTAACAGTAAGAATACCTTCTGCCGCATGCATACCCTCGATGTCTTCCGGGGATGTTTCCAAACGGACTAAAATAACTCTTTCACCCTTTTCATGGGCTTCCTTTGCTTCCAATGCAGTAAAGTAAACCTTACCTGCTGCCGCACCGGGTGATGCAGGAAGAGCCTGTCCGATTACGGTACCGGCCTTCAGTGCTGCTGCATCAAAGGTAGGATGCAATAACTGATCTAAGGATTTTGCTTCAATACGAAGAACTGCTTCTTCGGGGGTAATCATACCTTCATCTACAAGGTCACATGCAATCTGAAGTGCAGCGGGAGCTGTTCTCTTACCGTTTCTGGTCTGTAAGAAGAAAAGCTTACCTTCCTCAATGGTAAATTCCATATCCTGCATATCACGGTAGTGATCTTCCAGTCTGTTTGCAATTTCAATAAACTTAGCATAGCATTCGGGAAGGTCTTCTTCCAATTTGGTAATAGGCTGAGGTGTTCTGATACCAGCAACAACGTCTTCCCCCTGTGCATTAATCAGGTATTCACCATAGATACCCTTCTCACCGGTGGAAGGATTACGGGTAAATGCAACACCGGTACCGGAGGTATTACCCATATTACCAAATACCATTGCCTGTACATTTACAGCGGTTCCCCAATCACCGGGAATATCATTCATACGTCTGTAAACAATAGCTCTTTCGTTGTCCCAGGAACGGAATACCGCCTTAACAGCTTCCATCAACTGCTCCTTGGGATCCTGAGGGAAGTCTGCTCCCATTTTGTCTTTATAAATTGCTTTAAACTTGTTAATAACATCCTTTAAATCATCTGCTGTTAAGTCGGTATCAAACTTAACGCCCTTAGATTCTTTAATGTCATCTAAGATTCTTTCAAAGTAAGACTTAGGAATCTCCATAACTACATCAGAAAACATCTGGATGAAACGACGATAAGAATCATATGCAAATCTGGGGTTACCGGTCTTAGCTGCAAAACCTTCTACCGCCACATCTGTAAGACCTAAATTCAAAATCGTATCCATCATACCGGGCATAGATGCTCTTGCACCGGAACGAACGGAAACGAGAAGGGGATTTTCGGTATCACCGAACTTTTTACCCTGTTTTGCTTCCAAATCAGCAAGCGCCGCAAATATCTGTTCTTTGATTTCATCAGAAATCGCTCTGCCCTGTGCATAATAATCTGTACAGGCTTCTGTTGTTACCGTAAATCCCTGGGGAATCGGTAATCCTAAATTTGTCATTTCAGCAAGGTTAGCGCCTTTTCCTCCCAAGAGGTTACGCATATCTGCACTACCTTCCTCAAAAGCATAAACCCATTTTGCCATAGTCTCTCTCCCTTAAACTTTTATTTGTAAAAGAAACAAAACACAATATACCATGAACGTCTGCCCATGGTATATCTCATTTAATTTGTGCCTCTTACATTTGGCTATTCAATTATAACACATAATAAAAAAAATTACATCAACTTTTTGTGAAAAAAATAACATTTCTTTCAAAAATTACAAATTATCCCTCATTATCGAGTATATTTACCCTTTCTTAGGGTTGAAGGACTCAAAAATAAAGATGTCATAATGCTTTTTTGCTTTTTCTAACTCTGCCTGACTTCTGATGGTCCAAGCCACTGCGGTATTTCTAAATAAGCCTCTGCAAAGCTTGCGGGAAAGATTCCCCTGATTCTCATGATTATAGGCGATAAAATCCGGTCTGGTCATCCAGTTAAGCAAAAGATTCTGTAAGCACCAATATAAAGCACCTTTGTATTCACCGGTTTTGATAAAAGCATCTGCAAGCTGTCCGCGGAACACATCATTGTGATATCTTCGATACCAGGAAAGTGCCATAGGATTAAAGGATTCAATACAATAAACGCCCTTATACTTTCGAAGGATACCGTCTACAACAGGACAAACCGTTATATCCATCCACTCTACTTTTAATTCCACAATCAACGGTACCTTTCCGCCTATTACATCCAGCACATCTGTAAACCGGGGAATCTTTTCCTCTCCTCCTGCCAACGTAAACTGTTGTAGCTCTTCGTATGTATATTCGCAGACTTTTCCTTCTTTTCCGCACATTCTTTCCAACGTAAAATCATGAAATACTACCGGTACACCATCCTTGGAAAGTTGTACATCCAGTTCAATTCCGTAGCCTCTTTTCACTGCCTTTCGAAAAGCAGGGATGGAGTTTTCCGGAATTTCCCCGTTATTACTGTGAAGTCCCCTGTGCGCATAATAAACACCTGCGAATTTGCTTCTTTCACGTCTCTTACTCATTCTTGGCTTGATTGCTAAAAGATAAAGCAGTAATAATACTGCAAGTACAATTAAAATAATTTTTAATGCTGTCATTTTCTTTTCCTCTTAATCGTCAATATCAAAATTTTCTAATGCGCTCTTTTTCTTATCCGGTCTCACATCCCCGTGGCGTACCCGGCTCATGGTAATGAATGCCAGTGCCGAAAATACTGTTGCATACGGAAACAATGTCCGATAGGAAATGTTTTCCAACAAAATTCCGGACAAAATCGGTGTCACCACTTGGGCTGCCATAGAAAAGGTATAATACGTTCCCGTAAACTTACCTAAGTCGCATCCCTTACTCATTTCTACAATCATCGGATAAGAATTGACATTAATGGCGGCCCATCCCATACCGATAATGGCAAAGACCAAATTCATAACAGGATGATAATTCCCCACAAAAAGCGCTGCCCCGTAGCAAACCGTCATCATAACTATTCCGCAAAGAATCATCTTTTTACGTCCGATTTTTCCTGTAAGATTACCTATGGGAATATAGCTGATAATTGCCGCAATGGTTGCTACTAATAAACAGTCTGCAAAACCACCGCCTTCTAATTTCCAAACCACCTTGGTATATCTGGAAAAAGCAGTTGTTACCGCATTATAAGCTGTAAACCAAAGGAAAATAGACATCAGCAAAAATATCATACTGCGCTTAACATCCTTAGGCATTGCCTTTTTTATTTCTGTTTGTCCGCTCTCTGCTAAAGTCTCAGCCTTTAAGGTATCTTCCGTTTCCACCTGCACACCGCAGGCTTCTTCGTAGGCCTTTACTTCCGCTTCTACAATTTTCTTCACTTTCTTTTCTTTAATGGTCAGAACAAGAACGATAATTGCGATTACCATAAAAGCCGCAACACTGACAAATAGAGGCATATAATCCGGTCTCTCGCCGCTTCCCACCATTACCTTAATCATAATCAGCGTATAAACACCGCCCACCGTACCCATCAGATTAATGATGGCATTGCCTTTACTTCTGAGTTTATTCGGTGTTAAATCCGGCATCAGTGCAACTGCAGGAGAACGGTAAATTCCCATAGAAACAAGCAATGCAAACAATGCTCCTACAAAAAGCGGTAAATTTAAGCTTTTATCGGCAATCGGAAGCAGCATCAAAAATATAATTGCCAACGCAGTTCCGACTACAATAAAAGGCATTCTCTTTCCTGCCTTAGTATCTATCTTGTCTGACAATGCTCCGAATACGGGCAAAAGGAATAACGCCAGTACATTGTCCGCAGCCATAATTGTTCCGGTAATTGTCTCACCAAGTCCAAAGGTATTCTGCAAAATCAGGGGTATGATATTGTCATACATCTGCCAAAATGCTGAAATGGAAAGAAATGCAAGACCTATCAGACAGGTTCTCTTGTAATTTAATTTCATAATAATTCCTTTCTCGTATGTGGCTACACTTCGCTTCTTTTCTTGCCACGATACATTATATCTCAAATTTCTTTCCTTCACAAGCGGCAAGTCTTATCCTTTTTTGCGCCTTTATTACTATCACTATCACTTCCTTTTTCGGACTTGTATTCTGCCTATGATTTCCCTTGAAAAAAAGTCTGTTTTATGTATAATGGAATAGGCAACACATTAAAATAAGTAGTAAAATATGAGGATATTAGAATGATTAGTGCAAACAATGTAACCTACAGAGTGGGCAAAAAAGCCCTTTTTGAAGAAGTAAATATTAAGTTTACCGAAGGAAACTGCTACGGTCTTATCGGTGCCAACGGCGCAGGTAAATCCACTTTCCTTAAGATTCTTTCCGGTCAGCTGGAAACCACCAACGGTGATATCGTAATCACTCCCGGTCAGCGTCTCTCCGTCCTTGAACAGGATCACTTCAAATATGATGAATATCCTGTTATGGATGTGGTTATCATGGGTAATCAGAGACTCTATGAAATCATGAAGGAAAAGGATGCCATTTATGCTAAGGAAGATTTCAGCGATGAGGACGGTATCCGTGCCAGTGAATTAGAGGCTGAATTTGCAGAAATGGACGGTTGGGAAGCAGAATCAAACGCTGCTATGCTGTTAAACGGTCTTGGTATCGGTACTGAATATCACTATTCTATCATGGCTGACTTAAACGGTAATGAAAAGGTAAAGGTACTCCTTGCAAAGGCACTGTTTGGTAATCCCGACATCCTGCTTCTTGACGAGCCCACCAACCACCTTGACCTCGATGCCATCGCTTGGCTTGAGGAATTCCTGATTAACTTTGACAATACCGTTATTGTGGTATCCCACGACCGTTATTTCCTAAACAAAGTTTGTACCCATACTGCCGATATTGACTATGGCAAGATTCAGCTTTATGCCGGAAACTATGATTTCTGGTATGAATCCAGCCAGCTCCTGATTAAGCAAATGAAGGAAGCTAACAAGAAGAAAGAAGAAAAAATCAAGGAATTACAGGAATTTATCTCCCGTTTCTCCGCAAACGCTTCCAAATCCAAGCAGGCTACCAGTAGAAAGCGTGCCCTTGAAAAAATCGAGCTGGATGAAATCAAACCCTCCAGCCGTAAATATCCTTACATTGACTTCCGTCCCGACCGTGAAATCGGTAACGAAGTGCTCAGCGTAGAAGGTATTTCCAAAACCATTAACGGCGAAAAGGTACTTGATAACATTACCTTTATCTTGGGACATGATGACAAGGTTGCTTTTGTAGGCGGTAATGAACTTGCAAAAACTACTTTATTCAAGATTTTAATGGGCGAAATGGAACCTGATGAAGGTACTTACAAATGGGGTGTTACTACTTCCCAGGCTTACTTCCCCAAGGACAATACCGAAGAATTTGATAATGACTATACCATCGTTGACTGGCTTACCGGCTACTCTCCCGTAAAGGATGTTACTTATGTTCGTGGTTTCCTTGGACGTATGCTTTTTGCCGGAGAAGACGGTGTAAAGAAAGTAAAAGTTCTTTCCGGTGGAGAAAAAGTAAGATGCTTACTTTCTAAGATGATGATTAGTGGTGCTAACTGTTTAGTTCTTGACGAGCCTACCAACCATTTAGACATGGAATCCATTACGGCACTGAACAATGGGCTGATTAAGTTCCCCGGCGTAGCACTGTTCTCCTGTCATGACCATCAGTTTGTACAGACTACTGCAAACCGTATCATGGAGATTCTGCCTGACGGAACATTAGTCGATAAAATCACCACTTACGATGAATATCTTGCAAGTGATGAAATGGCAAGAAAGCGTACTGTTTACACCAAACAGGAAAATGAAGACGAAGAAGAAAATTAATATGAACATCGTAGACTTACATGTACATTCCAATAAATCAGACGGAAGCATGACTCCAACAGAGCTTGTAAATTATGCCTTAGAAAAAGGACTGTCTGCTTTTGCCCTGACCGACCATGATACTACAGACGGTATCGAGGAGGCCTTAAAAGCTGCTGAAGGAAAGCCTATCGAAGTCATCCCCGGCATCGAATTTTCTTCGGAATATGAGGGAAAAGACATTCATATCGTAGGGCTTTATATTGATTATCAGAGCGCCTTTTTCAAAAGACGGTTAAAGGCCTTTGTAAACGGCCGTATTATCCGTAACAAAGAAATGTGCAAGCGACTTACCGAGCATGGCATGCCTATCACCTACGAAGAATTGATTGCAGAGTTTCCGAACTGTGTGATTACCCGTTCCCATTATGCGGAATATTTGCTAAATCACGGCTATACCAAAAGCAGAAAGGAAGCCTTTGACCGTTTTATCGGTGATAACTGTCCCTGCTTTGTTCCCCGCAAAAAAATCACGCCCATGCGTGCAGTGGAAATCATCTTAAAAGCCGGCGGCATTCCTATCTTAGCTCATCCTCTTCTTTACGGCATGAGCAATGCAAGACTGGACAAACTGGTAGCCACCCTAAAAGATATGGGATTGATAGGATTGGAAGCAGTGTACTGCACCTACTCTCCCGCTGAAGAACGTCAAATGCGCACTCTTGCTGCAAAATATAATTTATGTATCAGCGGCGGCTCTGATTTTCATGGCAATGCCAAACCCGGTCTTGACCTTGCCACCGGTTACGGTAAGCTTTTCATCCCGGAAGAAATACTGACTAAGCTTAAGGAAAAGCATGAAGATATGAAAGCAAATCCCGAACAATTAAAGAAGATAAAAATTCTTTTTACAGATTTAGATGGCACTTTCCTTGATAAAAACAAACAAATCGGTGACTATACCAGAGAAGTATTAGACGCCTGGTCTAAAGCAGGACACAAATTTGTACTCTGCTCCGGTCGTGACATCAATAGTGTTGGACATGTAAAGGAATATCTAAAGCTTGATTATCCCGGCATGTATCTGATTGGTTATAACGGCGGTCAGATTGTGGATTGCGCCACAGGCAAAACCCTGTATAAAATCACCCTGTCCTATCAGCAAATTCAGCACCTCTTTGAAGAAGCTAAGAAGCAGGGAATTCACATTCACACATACACGGATACCAATATCATCTCACCTGCCGATGACGACCAGCTTCATTATTACCAGCGTGTGATTAAGACACCTGTCATCTTTAGTGAAGATGCAAAGGAAGTAGCACAGACCGGTGCTTGTAAGTGTATTGCTATTGAGCTTGAAGACAAAGAAAAGCTGGAAGCTTTCCGCACTTCTCTTCTGCCCTGGGCCAAAGAAGAAGGAATTACCATGCTTTATTCTAACCCCTATTATCTGGAACTTTTCCCTTCTGCTTCCGGCAAAGGTGCAGCAGTAAAGAAGCTATGCGAAATGCTTGGAATTAATCCTCTGCTTTCCATTGCTGCAGGAGATGCCGAAAATGATATCTCCATGATTCAGGCTGCCGGCATGGGAATTGCCATGATAAACGGAACAGATGATGTAAAAAACGTTGCCACCACAATTACGGAATTTGATAACAATCACGATGGATTGGCGCATACATTGGTGGATTTGATTTAGGAAAACAAAAATAAAGGGTCCGCATATTGCGAACCCTTTTATCTTTTGTACTTAATATGTATTTATCTTTTGTATAAAGAAATGTTACTATGATTACCCCATTTTGTCAAGATTTCTGTCTATTTTTGTCTAAATTTTTGTGTTTTTCCCTATTACTTTCGGCGTTATTTCCATTTACTTTCTGTTGCTTCATGATATACTTATGATATAATGGTGTGTAGGAGGATAGTACTATGCCGCAATATGAATACGATGAAGAACTGGGAATGTATATCCTGGTTGAAACAGACGAAGAATAAGGGACTGTCGCATTGGTTATCAAATAAACCAAAAGACAGTCCCTTATTTTTTCTTTCTCATCTCACATCGTCATAATGTGTCCACATCCGAATAATCTTAATGATACCACAATATTCAATGCCCTCCTCAATAAATGAACCTTCTAACACTTGATAAACAAGTCTATGGTGAATGTTGATTCTTCTTGATAGTATTCCATCCAGTTTTCCTACCAGTTTTTCATATTTTGGAGGATTTTGATACGGATTCTCGCGAATTAAATCTACTAGCATCTTTGCTTTTAGCGAGATATTTGCCTTTTTCAAATTATCCAGGTCTTTCAATGCTTGTTTTGTATAATACAACTTATACATTTACCACTCTACCATTTCCTCCGGAATGCAACTTTCTATCGGTTCTTTAGCTCCCTCTAATATAGATTGCGTCATTAGCGGTATCGAATCTAAATATAAAGTCTCTTGTATTGCACTCCAATCTTCTTCTGATACAAGCACTGCATTGGCTTTCTTCCCTACAATTAAAGCGGGTTCATGATACAAACCAACAGACTCTACCAGATTATAGAGGTCCTTTCTTGCATTAGTAATATTAATTGTCGACATAAAAATCTCCCTTTTCTTCTTTCTTATTTTAACATCATATTATCTTTTGCGTATCATTTGTTAATATTGTCTCGTTCATTCGTGCTGTAATTCTCTTTTAGACTTAGCTTCTGTACTTAATATCTTCGCATTTTGATATTTTATTATCTTTTTCTTTGAATGACGAGATTTATATGTCAAATTAATTATAACGTACGGTTTTGCGTACGTCAAGTATTGATTTTAATCTGAAAAATATTTCAAAAAGTTTTCGGATTGTTTGCTTTTATTGGTCATGTTATAATTGATGTGATAGGAGGTGCAGCATGAGAATATTTGATATTTCACAAGAAGTTTTTGGTTGCGTAGTATTTCCGGGGGATCCTTCTCCGCAAAAAGAAATAATGTTAAAAATATCAGAAGGCGATATCTGTAATTTGTCATCCCTTCATATGTGCGCCCATAACGGAACCCATGTGGATGCTCCTTATCATTTTTTGGAAAACGGAAGAAGGATAGACGAGGTTGCTTTGGAGAAGTTTATCGGAATGGCTTACGTAGCTGATCATGAAGGAATAGTTACGGCAGAAGATGCCGGCCTTATTCTAAAGAAAGCAAGATCTGCAGATGAACGTGCCGCTAAGAAAATTTTGATAAAGGGAAAGTCTGTAATTTCCTATGAGGCAGCTGAAGTGTTTGAAAGAGAAGGAATCGAGTTGATCGGTAATGAATCACAAACTGTAGGACCGGAAGATTCCCCTAAAGCGGTTCATTTAAAATTGCTTGGCTCGGAAGTAGTATTGCTGGAAGGAATCCGATTAAGTGCTGTGCCGGAAGGTGTCTATTTTTTAAATGCGGCACCAATTAATCTTGGTGGTGCAGACGGCGCACCTTGCAGAGCTGTTTTGGTGGAATTATAGCAATAAAAGATTTTCGAATTTTTCAGATTTTTTTGAAAAATCGCTTGCATTATTTGCTTACATATAATAAAATAATCAAGTGCAATGCCTAAGGCAAAGCACAATGCAAGATGGCTCGTTGGTCAAGCGGTCAAGACGCCGCCCTCTCACGGCGGAAACAGGGGTTCGATTCCCCTACGAGCTGTTGACTATTTTTGAATAGCCCAACCCTAGAAAGAACCGGAAAACCATTGTTTTCCGGTTCTTTTTATACTAAACAATCCGGCAAAAGACGAATCATCTGCCGGATTATTATTTATTTCCTATCTTGCTTTTAAACTACTTATCCTTCTACAATTAAGTATCTGCCATCACCGATGTCAAACACTTCATCCGCCTCAAGAATTTCATCTCCCTCAGCGCCATCCATATCGACTCCCTCTTCCTCAAAGTACTCCCATACTTCTTCTACGGAATTTACCACTACGGCAAAGCATTCCTCAAGGAAATTCTCTGCTTCCTCTAAATTGGACACCACATCTCCTTCCGGAAATAACTGTCCCTGGTTTTTCAAAAAACACTGCAATACAGCATCGTCAAATTCATGCATGCTAACATCCTCCTTACGCTTTTGGACTGTGCCTGTATTCTATAATTCCATATTGCCGCAAACCTATACCATAGTCAATATCTTATAACAAATTTTTAATAATTTTATAGACACCTTTATCAAGATACCCAGGGCAAATATTTCCTGCTGCTTCTTTCACTTCTTTTACTGCAGTTTCTACCGCATAGCTGTCTCCTGCTGCAAGCATCATGCCGATGTCATTGTTATTGTCACCGAATGCCATAGTTTCTTCTTTGGAAATACCAAGATAATTCTGCAAATACCGGAGTGCATTTCCTTTGTCTACGGAAGCATCCATAAAGTCTACCCATTCATCTCCTGCCATACAGACCTTTACTTTATCCTTCCATGCAGGAATCAGCACATTCTCACCCAGGGATCTGATACTGCCTTTCCGATAAATTGCAATTTTTATAATTTCCGCATCCTCAGCAAGCACATCATCTACCAAACGGAAAGTATTATGATAGCCATAGGTAATCAAATCAATAAAATCTTGATTACGGCTCTCTACCAAACTTCCCCGGGCAGTGGAAATAATCGTCTCGCATTCTCCGTAATAGGGCCGCAACATCTTCATAATTTCTTCTGCATACTGCCTGTTCATAGGCGTTACGGAAATATCTTTTCCGTCACATCTGATGTGGGCACCGTTTTCTGCAATATAGGCAATATCATCTGCCACATCCCGGAATACATTCCGGATACTGGGATATTGTCTTCCGCTTGCCGCACAAAACCAGATTCCTTTTTTCTTAAGCTCCCGGATTGCCTGTACCATCTCCGGATACAAATCCGGCGTAGAATCCTTAATTAAAGTACCGTCAATATCAGATGTGATTAGCCTTATCATGGTCTGTAGTCCCTCACTGCCTCCCAGGTAGGAAGTGCATTGCCTTTATAATCGAACAATGCCTGGTTTGCCCATTCATTCCCACAAGGTCCTTTATCTTCCATATATTTTAGTGAGCACTCTGTTGCCCAGCCGCTTCCCGGCACCGGTATCCATGCAGGCTCCCAATAGAAATAACCTCTGCCCTTTCCTTCCGGTACAGAAGCAATTCTACGGAACAATTCTTCCATAAATGCCTTCTGTCCTTCTAAAGTCATCGGGTATTCAATTTTTTCTACCAAGGCAGGTCTGGTAGCCATACCTTTTCTCTGCTCGGGAGCAAGTTTTTCATACTCTGCGTAGTCCTCCATGGTATGTCCCATGGATACCTCTGCAATGATCAGTTCTTTACCGAATCGCTGCGCAATATCATGCATATTGTTCTGTAGCATATCAAAGGTTCCATGCCAGAACGGATAGTAGGAAAGACCGATAATATCAAAGTCTTCTCCTCTTTTAATATAGTTATCAAACCACTCTCTGTACAGGGCATTGTTGCCGCCGTTATCGAGGTGAATCATAATCAAAATCTTCTCGGAAATAATACCTTCTGCCAGTGCCATATCGGATACTTCTTTTACCGCACGGATTCCGGCACTGACAAAACGTGCAATGTTGTCATATTCCGGCACTTTTCCGTAAGGCCACAAAAGTCCGTTGGACAGTTCATTTCCCACCTGCACCATATCAGGAAGCAACCCTTCTTCCTTTAAAGCAAGCAATGTTTTCTTAGTATACTCATAAACAGCCCGCTCCAACTCTTCTACAGAATATCCGCGCCAAGCCTTGGGAACAAATTGTTTCCCGGGGTCTGCCCAAAAATCACTATAATGATAATCCAAAAGAATGTCAAATCCTTTTTCCTTAGCACGTTTAGAAAGCTCTGCCACGGACGCAAAGTCATTGGTTCCTGCACCGTAAGGCTCTCCTTCTTCTGAATAAGGATCATTCCAAAGACGGATTCTGACTGCATTTACATTGTAATCCTTTAAAATGGAAAGAACCTCTCTCTCCTGTCCCTTATCATAAAATTTACCGCCGCACTTCTCTACTTCCAAAAGCGTCGAAATATCCATACCTTTGTAGTATTTCATGTTCTTCTCCTCTTTATAGCACAATGCCCGCAGACCACCAAAGCAGCCTACGGACATCGGCCGTATATCTTGACAATTTTCTAAATCAAAACTAATTAATCAAAATCTGTGATACGCTTGTACATATCCTTGTAACGGAATCTTACCATTTCATTTTTTTCCAATACGTCTTCTTCCGTGCCTACATACTGGCATCTGATACAGTAATATTCTTTTTTGTCTTTGTCATAAAACATATCGATATCAAGATCCCTCATAAAGCAGGAGGGACATCTGAAGTTTAATTTGCCTTTTCCAGCTTGAGCCATGTGGAAATTACCTCCTTATCCTTAATTGTGGTCTTATAACCTAAGGTAAACATAGGTGAAAATGCATACCCTTCTCTGATATATCCGGTTGCTTTTTCATCGGATGTGTACATGGAAACCTTAGTTTCGATAGGCGGAAGAATGGTTTCAACGCTTGTTGCACCTTCGATTTCTTCCTCGCGGCACTTGTAACCATAGTTGATTACCTTTTCTTCGTCCTTACCCTTACAGGTCATCACAAGAGAGGTCATATCCTCAGGATATTCCGTGGTGCCGTAGCAGGCAACCATGTATTCATTGATTTCCACTTCTGCATCAGGATTGCTCATGGAAAGAATGGTTCTTTCCATTTCAATATCAGAATTTCCTTCTGTAAAAATAACTCTTGTCTGTAATTTCACTGTCAAATCATAGAACTCAATATCAACCGGCTCTAAGGTAAGAATTCTCTTCTTTTTGCCGTCTTCGATAACTTCCTCGTTGAATTTCGCTTTGGTACGGCACAGGCAAAGGTCTACTTCTTCTCCCTTGTAAGTCAGCTTGGCACTTCTTACGGTACCTTCTCCTGCATAATGGGTAAAGTAACCTGCTCTGTACTTTTCCTGAATCAGGAAAGGATAAGATGCATCCTGGACATGGGGAGTACCGATACCAACCTCCCATTTTAACTTCGCAGCATAAGGACGAAGGTCAACCAGTGCACCACCCTGATACATATTGATGCAGGCTCTCATATAAGGGTCACAGTACCAGAACAGCTGCTTGTCAGAACCGTAAAGGATGTCCTTCCAAAGGGCACATTCAGGCTCTGTATAAGTCTTTTTCTGACGGAAATAATCAGCAAATTCAGCCATGGTCATGTCATCTAACTTGCCTTCTTTTTTCAGCTGACCATAATAAGCCATTCCGTCTTCATAGGATTTTGCCAGAAGCTCATAAGGCGCTTCCCAACGTCCCATTTTATTTAACCAACCGGGACCTACGAACATCATGTTGTAAGCATAACCATTGTTGTACTTTTCAAGGGAACGATACTGGTCAATTAAGTTGTACAAATAAGGATATTCCCATGTTTCTGTATCATAAATCATACCACGAAGCACGTTCTGGGGATGGGTTCCGAAGTTAGAACCGTTTCCGTCATAACATGCGAGCAAGTCTCTGGAAAGGTGAGGAATGGCTACAATACCGCTATCCTCTGCCTCGTTTGCAGCAGGTGCATGAATATTCTGCTTAGAAGGAATCCAAGGATTCCAAGGACCACCGTCCATGATGGTATACCATGAGTTGTTACAGGTATGGTATGCCTTAGGGCCTTCTTCCCAACAGGTTGCTACCGCACATTTTACCATAGGATATTTTTCTTTAATATAGTTTACCAGTTCTGCATCTAAATAATAAGAACCGGTTGACTCAGGATAGAATCCGAAGGTATCACGGAACTTACCGAATACATCATCTACGATAGACATCTTATCTTCCATGGAAAACATCCAAATACAGAAATCCTTGGTTTTATACTTTGCCCTGAACTCTTCACAAGGAAGTCCTAATAATGATAATGCGATTTCATCGCCGTACTTTTCATGATGCTCTTTTGCTATGGCAATTGCTTCTTCATTGAAAAGGCTGGCATAAGTCATCTGAATTGTAGTTTTCAATCCATGCTTATGGGCAGTATCCTGCTGAAATTTGAAAATATCAAGTGATTCCGTAAGCAGAGACTTTCTTCCGATGTCCTCTTCTTTTCCATGTCCGGTTACTTTCTCCGCATATTCAGGTACCATTTCCGGACGATGAATAATGTTAACAATAAACTTATCCATTTTGCTTCTATCCTTTCTTGTCATTCAAAAATATATGTTAGCTTTGTGTTGCTCCTCTGATTACTACCTCATAGCCAAGCAATGTCTTAATCGGAACCTCCTGTTTGTCGATGCAGGACAGGAGTGTATTACAACATGCCGTTGCCATTTCCGTCACATTAAATTTCAATGAAACATTCACGGCTTTGCTATTCTCCAGAAGAATACTGTCATAAAACGATGCCACTTTAATATCTTCCGGAATTTTAACATTTTCTCTTTCCAGCTTAGAAAGTACACAACCGCAAATGTAATCATCCATGCAAATAAAACATTCCACATTCTTTTTCAAAATATCTTCAACGGCTGCTTCTATTTTGCTTTCATTGTCTCTGTCTAAGTAAATTAAATCCTCTTCAATCGGAACCTGATATTCCATACAGGCATCCTTAAAGCCCTCCAGACGGTTTTTACTTACGATAGTTTTCATATCGCTTCCGATCAAAGCAACTTTTGTAATATGTTTACTAAAAAGTACTGATGTCAGTTCCCTGCAGGCACTCCTATGATCATTATCTACCTGGATAACGGTGGGGTCTAAGGAAGACCCTGCCGTCACAAAGGGAACGCCCTTTTCTTTCAAGTATTTTTCTGCTATATCATCTTCCAAGGTACGGCCTAAAATCACACCGTCAACCTTATGATTTTCAATTAATCTGACTAATTGTGTAATGTCCTTTTCACTTACCATAGAAATAATCACATCATAGTCTGATTTGGTGGCCATATTACTGACCCCCCACAAAAATCCGTGATAAAAGGGCAAGTCCACAAGGCTGGAATCTCCCGGCATCACCAGACTGATATTGAAGGTCTTAGACTGTGCTAAGCCTCTGGCAATGGCACTTGGCTTATAATTATTCTCTTTGATATAACGTAGTACTTTATCTCTTGTTTCTTGTCCGATTCTTCCTTTTCCGGAAATAGCTCTTGAAACTGTTGTTTTGGATATCTGTAGTTCTCTGGCTATATCATCGATTGTCAATTTTTTGTTATCCATATCTTATCTCCGGTTTTTTTAGCCTTTTACGGAACCTCCCGTAATACCTTCTACATAGAACTTCTGCATGATAACAAACAGAACGGATATGGGTATAGATACCAAAACGCCGCCCGCGCAGAACTGTGTAAAGTAAGTATTAATCAGGCTTCGCTCAAGCATATTGTATAGTCCGATTGCAACGGTCCACTGTGAGGAAATACCTGCATTTAAAATAATCTTTGCAAAGATGAAATCCATCCAGGGTGCTAAGAAAGAGCTGATAACCGTATATACAATAATCGGTTTACTCATAGGCATTACTACCTTAAAGAAAATTGCTGCTTCACTTGCACCGTCCAAATAAGCTGCTTCACGTAAAGAGGCAGGAACCGTATCCAAAAAGCCTTTGGCAATCAGATATCCCAAACCTGAAGAAGCGGAATATACCAGAATCAGTCCCAGATGATTGTTGGTCAAATTTAATGTCTTCAAAATAAAGTACACAGCAATCATGGACAAAAATCCAGGGAACAGATTCAAAATAACTGCCATATTCATCAACGGCTTACGCATTTTAAATCGCATACAGGATGTAGCATATGCTACCATCAGTACAAAAGAACTGGAAATCAAACAGCTACAGCATGCGATGATAAAGGTGTTTTTAAACCAGTTAGGGAACTGTGCCACGGTATCTGCTGAAAACAGCAGATTCTTATAGTTGGCAATACTCCACTCTTTCGGGAAAAAGGTTGAAGTATTCATTCCTGTGTAAGCACTGAAGGACGTTACCACGAGCCATACAATCGGAATCAACCAAACAATTGCCAAAAATGCAAGCAGTAAATTGTGAAGGGTAATATTAACTATTTTCTTTGTCTTCATTACTGGAACGTCTCCTCTCTATCGCCCTTAATCATGCGATTAAATGCAATTAATGTGAAGGCTGCACAGATTAAAAATACTACGATACCGATAGTAGATGCCATTTTGTAATTGTAATAATCCTGTGTCAGTCTGAACAACCATGTTACCAAAAGGTCCGTTTCCATTGCCTGTGAATTCGCCATTGCCTGATTGGTAGTAACGAATACACCGTTGGTCAACAAATAAATAACATTAAAGTTATTGATATTCTTTACAAAGTCTGTTACCAATGCCGGTCCTGTTACAAACAATACATAAGGCATGGTTATCTTCCAGAAAATCTGTCTCGGGGATGCTCCGTCAATTCTGGCACTTTCTAACTGTTCTGCCGGAATATTCATCAGAACACCGGTTGCAATCAGCATCTGATAGGGTACACCAATCCAGATATTAATCAGAATAATCATGATATGTGCCCAAATCGGTGCTGAAAGGAAAGGAATATAGCTTGTGCTGATTAATCCGATGTCTCTAAGCCAACCCGTCAGTCCGATATTTGCACAGATGGTATTCATGATACCGCCGTCTGCAAAAAAGTTTCTTACCAAAAGTAAGGATACAAACTGAGGTACTGCAATGGTAATGATAAACAGTGTTCTCCACATTTTAGGAAGCTTTGTCTTTTTACTGTTAATCAAAATAGAGAGCAGAATTCCTCCGATGTAAGTAGTCAGTGTGGAGAAAAGTGCCCATACCAATGTCCATGCAAGTACTCGTACAAATGCATAACCAAAGGTAATGGTCATTCCGCCGCCACCAAACAAATTGATAAAGTTGTTAAGTCCGTTCCATGTAAACAATTCACTGGGCGGCATATGATGCTGGTCATAATTGGTAAATGCTACCAATATCATAACAAGCAAAGGAATAATCGTGAAAATCACGATACCCATAATAGGTAAAAACAACAAGGTTACATGGAATTTTTTATTAATAAGTTCATGTACATCTTCGCGGAATGTATTGATATGGAGTCCCTGCTTTGCTCTTTGCTGCAGGTGATATACTGATATTACATTCCCCAAGTATACTACTATTGATACAGCCCAAATCACGAAGGTAATCAGGGAAATCAACAGAATTAAGAACGAATGATCATAGTCATTAAATTCATTTTTCATGGTCACCATATTGAAGACCGATTCTTGTCTGACGGTACCGAGTGTACCGAATTTGCTTACATATTCCATGGCAAATCCAAAGGTGAATGCAAGCACTGCGATTTCGAAAATTGTGATTAAAATTGCCTTGATATACTGTTTTCTTCTGACATATCCGGCGCCCATCCACAAAAGGGACAGTTTCACGAATATATCACCCTTTACAACCGCCTCACCAAATTCTTTAAAGAATTCTGCGATTGCCTTACCAAAAGAATTCAGGCCGGCTTTGATTTTTTCCATTCCTATACCCTCTCCTTCTATGTGTTTCATGCTTGGATTATACCCACACGAGGATAAAATTATCCCCCGGAATAATTGATCTGTACTATATTCCGGGGGATATTCTACACCGTTACTTAACTTTCTTATTGTACGGGTGCTGTTACACCGGCTACCATATTGTCAAGTGCTGTCTGGATGCCTGCTTCATCATCTGCGGAAAGTTCGCCCTTTGCAATCATTTCACCGAATGTTGCTGTGGGATCCCAGTAGTTACCGCCAACAACCTGAACTACACCGTATGCAGACTGTTCTGCAAGTGCAGAGATTGCGATGTTTGCTGCAACTTCTTCAGATGCTGCTGCGTTGATATTGGAAGGTCCGATTTCTCTTGTTGCGAAACGAATCTTCTGGTTTTCTTCGTTTGTAATCCATTCTGCAAGCAATGCTGCCCAACCTGCGTTCTGGGAGTAAGCGTTAACACCTACAAGCTTGAAGCCTGCAACGCTACCCTGCTGTACCTGTGCATCACCGACTGTGTAGGTAGGAAGCTTTGTTGCTGCATAGCCGTCACCGAATGCTGTCTGAGCTGCTGTAGCATCCCATGTACCGGAAACAACTGCTGCTAAGGAACCACCTGCAATCTGGTTGGAGATATCGCCATCAGCGATTGCCATAAATGCGGGATGTCCTGCGATATTTAACATACCCTTAACAACTTCTACGCCTGAGTAATCAGCTGTGCCGTTGAAATCAAGAGATGTTGTACCGTCTTCGTTAAGACCTGTTGTAAAGCCTGCTCCATAGAAGAAGGAAGCGTTGTACCAACCGGAAGCGAATGTCATACCTACCTTCTTGCCTGCTGCTTCTGCTGCTGCAAGTAAGCTGTCCCAGCTCTTAGCATCGTCTGCGGAGATAACGCTGGAATCATAGTATAAGAAGTATCCGTTGTCAGCACTCATAGGGAATGCATATAATGCGTTATTTGCTGTAGCTGCATCTACGGAACCGGGAGCGTTTGCACCCTTAATGTCTGCTACGCTCTTGCCGGCATATGCCTGAATAGCTGCGTCAAGTTCATCAATGTTCTGAAGTGCGCCTGCTTTCACAAGGTCAGGTAACTGGTCGGAAGCAAATGCGAATACGTCTGCTGCTGCTTCAATGTCTGTTAATACTACGTCTTTTGCTGTAGATTCAGATTCAACACCAAGTTCTACTGTAATGTTTGCTGCGTCTGCATAATTTGCAACGAAAGAATCAATCATGCCCTGAAGCATTTCCTGATCTTCTTCTGCACCCCACATACGAAGTGCTACGTCCTGCTTTTCAGCGGGAGCTGTTTCAGCAGTTTCAGTCTTTGTTTCTTCTGTCTTTGTTTCTGTCTGTGCAGCATCTGTGGAAGGAGCTGCTTCTTCTGCACTGCCACCGCATCCTACTAACATGGTTGCTACCATAGATGCTGTAAGAAGTGCTGCTAACAATTTCTTTTTCAGGTTTAATCCTCCTAAATATATTTGATGAACTACCTCATCAATGCTCTTTGTTATCCGTTGCGCATCTGCGCAATCGGTTGTTCATGTATCAAGGATAACATCTTCTTGATTTGTTGTCAATTAATACATTTGTATATTTTTGCTTTTTGTTTTTGTGCATTTTGCACAACTCCTCTATCAGTATATTGCTTCTTCCTCCGCTCTCGTGCTATAATTTACGCAACTTAAGCGCAATCGGTTGCTTATAACTTTGGAGGACGAGATATGATTTATCATGAAAAGCTTATTTACGGTGTGGCATATTATGCGGAATATATGCCCTATGACAGAATTCCCACCGACATGGAAATGATGAAAAAAGCCGGTATCAACACCATAAGAATCGCTGAATCCACCTGGAGTACCTGGGAGCCTTCAGACGGCTCGTTTGACTTTCATATTTTGCATCAGGTTCTGGATGCTGCAGCTACTTATGATATTAATGTAATCATAGGAACACCTACCTATGCTATTCCCTGCTGGCTTTCCAAAAAATATCCCGATATTCTTGCCGAAACCCATGGTGGTCCCGGACTTTACGGGCATAGACAAAACATGGATATTACTCACCCCGGCTACCTCTTCCATTCAGAACGGATTATCCGTAAATTAATGGAGGAATGCGCGTCACACCCTAAGGTAATCGGCTTCCAGCTGGATAATGAAACCAAATCCTATGATACCGCAGGCCCCCGCGCACAGCAGCAATTTGTTTCTTATTTAAAAGAAAAATTCGTTACCACAGATGCCATGAATAAAGCTTACGGTTTAACCTACTGGAGCAACCGGATTGATAATTGGGATGATTTTCCGGATGTCCGTGGAACTATCAATGCAAGTCTGGGCGCTGAATACAAACGTTTCCAGCGATACCTTGTGACAAAATTCTTAAGCTGGCAGGCGTCCATTGTAAAAGAATATGCTCTTCCCCATCATTTTATTACACAAAATTTCGATTTTGCATGGAGCGACCATTCCATCGGTCTTCAGCCTGAAGTCAATCAGCGGGATGCTGCTAAGGCACTTACGGTTGCCGGCGTTGATATTTATCATCCTTCTGCGGCCCTCCTTACCGGCGCAGAGATAGCCATGGGCGGCAGCATGGGCCGTTCCATTAAAAAGGACACTTATCTGGTTTTGGAAACACAGGCACAGGGAAATCCCGGTTGGCTTCCCTATCCCGGTCAGCTTCGCCTGCAGGCATATAGTCACTTATCTCACGGAGCAAGCGCTGTCATGTACTGGCACTGGCATTCCATTCACCACTCCTTTGAAACCTATTGGAAGGGTGTTCTTAGTCATGACCTGAAGGAAAATGCAAGCTATAGAGAAGTATGCCGCATCGGCAACGAATTTATACAATATAATGAGCATTTGATTGGCTTTCGTCCTGATGCCGAAGTTGCCATCGTTCTTTGTAACGATGCACTGACTGCTCTCTCTTATTTTCCGATTGGCAAGGATTTAAGCTTTAATCATGTTATGCGCTGGTTATTTGATGCGCTTTATGAAATGAATATTACCTGTGACTTTATTTATCCGGAGGATATTTGTGCACTTTCTGAAGCTGAATTACTTGCGAAATATGAATTGCTGATTTTACCCAGTCTTTATGTGACTGCACCGGAAGTATCAACAAAGCTGGATGCCTATGTAAAAGAAGGGGGTAATTTAATCGGTACCTTCAGAAGCAGTATGGCGGATGTGCATGGTGGTATTTATGCAGATATGCTTCCCTACGGATTAACGAAATGCTTCGGTATGACTTATGATCAGTTTACGATTCCCGAAGATGTTGCACTTAAAAGTAAGCTTCCAGGCTTTTCTTCACCTGACAAAGCTTACACAGAAAGCTCTGTGAAAGTTGCAGAGTTTATGGAACTGTTGCGCCCTTTGGATGACACCTGTGAGAGGCTTGCTTCCTATACGCATCCTGCTTACGAAGGTTATGGCGGAATAACCTTCCACCCTTACGGAAAAGGAAACAGTGCTTACTTTGGTTGTTACTTTGATAAAGATGTGCTGAAGGTATTCTTGAAGGAAATATTGAGAAGAATGAAAATTAGTATCCCCGGCTGCCACTTCCCTGTTATTTGTAAGAAGGGGGTTAACAAGGCAGGAGAAACTTTGATTTATGTGTTTAATTATTCCAAGGATTCCAGTTATGTAAACTTTAATGATTATTTAGTAAATACTGCACAGAATGATGCTTTATATACTAATCTGTTTACCGGAGAAGATATTGCTTTCAATGATAAAGTCGCTCTTGCTCCTTGGGATGTTCAAATATTTGTTTGTAAATAATACTACTACAAGTAAAAACCCCTTTCGCCAGACCAAATAATGGTTTGTTGAAAGGGGTTTTCTTCCTATTCTTATCATTTTTTATGTTCTTATCTTCCCATGGTGCCATTTCTCTTCGCTAAGGGTAGATGCAATTCTTCATAATTTCCACCCATAACTCCACTTCAGTTAATCATGGGTAGATATTTTTTAGTCTACTGTTTGGAAATCTTCTTACCACAAAATATATATATTTCATTATGGTTAGAAAATTGTTCTTTATTTTTCTAACCATAATAGGCATTATTGCCTTCGTGGTAAGAAAATAACGAAATGCTTCTCTACCCAGCATACTTATGTTTTCGTCAATGGTAAGAACATTCAATTGCAACTTCACATTTTTTCTATCCAAATCGAAGTCAAAAGCAATGCTTCAATTCCTGATATACTCTTCCGATAGGTAATCCTACCACATTACTGTAATCGCCGTTTATTCCCTTAATATATGCGGCACATTTCCCTTGGATAGCATAAGCACCGGCTTTATCCATAGGCTCACCTGTTGCCACGTAATCCGCAATTTCCTGCTCTGTCATAGGATAAAAGGTGACATCTGTCTTTTCATAGAAGGAATGGGCTGTTACCACACCATTCTCTTGGTTTTGGTACACAAAGGTTACGCCTGTATAAACCTGATGGGTTTTTCCCTGAAGGGCTGTCAGCATTTCCACCGCCCGCTTAGGCGAGCCGGGCTTCCCCATAATTTCGCCGTCAAGTGCTACTACGGTATCAGCACCAATAACTAAAGCCTCTTTCGCCTCTTCCACTGTCAACTGCGCGAAAATATTTTCTGCCTTCATCCCGGAAAGCTCTTTTACCAAATCACATGGGTTATCACAGCTTGCATTTTCCTCTGCGCCGCTTACCCTGATTGTAAAAGGAATTCCTGCTTGTGTCAGCAGTTCCTTTCTTCTGGGAGATGCGCTTGCTAATATAATTTTTTTCTTACATAGATTCATGATTTGTCCTGGGAATAAACACTCTGTTATTAATCACTTCACGGTTTTCCTTTGCTGCCTTTACAGCTTCCTCACAGAAAACCTTCTGGGCAATAAGGGTTCCCTTTCCTCTCTTATCTACTTTTTCGTAGCTGCCGTCCGGCTTTAAAATATGTGCCTTCATGGTATCCTTCAGCTGAGTATCTAAAATATGCATCAGCTTAGCACGAAGCTCCGGCTTCTCTACCGGGAATAAAATCTCTACACGACGCTCTAAGTTTCTGGGCATCCAGTCTGCACTTGCACAATAATACTCAGGCTTTCCGTCATTGGCAAAATAAAAAATCCTGCTGTGTTCTAAGAAATTACCTACAATGGAGCGCACCGTAATATTAGTACCGATACCGGGTAATCCTGTTTTCAAACAGCAAATGCCTCTGACAATCAGTTCAATCTTTACTCCTGCTGCCGCTGCTTCATAAAGAGCTTCTATGATATCCTTATCACACAAACTGTTAATCTTGGCAATGATATGTCCGCCTCTTCCGGCCTTGGCATTTTCCGTTTCTCTGTGAATCAGATACAGGAATCTGTCCTTCAGCCACAAGGGTGCTAATGAAAGCTTATTCCACGACAAAGGCTCCGAATAACCGGAAAGCATATTAAATACCGCCGTGGCATCTTCCCCGATAGAGGCAGTGCAGGTCAAAAGCCCCACGTCTGTATAAAGCTTTGCGGTGGCATCATTATAGTTACCGGTTCCCAGATGCACATAACGCCTGATACCGTCTTCTTCTCTTCTGACTACCAGTGTTATCTTACTGTGAGTCTTCAATCCCACAAGACCGTAAATAACATGGCAGCCTGCCTTTTCCAGTTTCTTTGCCCAAACAATATTGTTTTCTTCATCGAAACGTGCCTTTAATTCTACCAGTACGGAAACCTGCTTTCCGTTTTCGGCAGCCTGGGCAAGGGCAGCAATAATAGGAGAATTACCGCTGACACGATAAAGGGTCTGCTTAATGGCAAGTACATTCTCGTCCTTAGCCGCCTGCCTGATAAAGTCCACCACCGGCGTAAAGGTTTCGTAAGGATGGTGCAAAAGGATATCTCCTTTCCGGATTTCCTCAAATATATCACAATCCGCAGGAAGTGCCGGTACCTGCTGGGGCGATGCATAGCCCTTTTCCTTTAAGTGGTCAAAACCGGAAATACCGTACATCTTCATCAAAAAGGTCAAGTCCAAAGGACCGTCAATCCGGTAAATGTCTGCTTCCTCAATAGCAAGCTCCTTGACAATGATAGAAAGCAATCTCTTATCAATTCCCTTTTCTACTTCCAGACGAATTGCCTGTCCCCATTGTCTCTTTTTCAGCTGCTTTTCAATTTCTTTCAAAAGGTCTTCCGCTTCATCCTCTTCAATGGAAAAATCTGCATTTCTCATAATTCGGAAAGGATATGCACAAACAATATCATAATTTAAAAACAGCTTGTGAATATTTCTCTCTATGACTTCCTCTAACAAAATCACAGACTTTTGTCCCGCATCATCTGCCGGAAGCTGCACAATTCTGGGAAGCACACTGGGCACCTGTACGGTAGCAAATTCCAATTCTCCATCACCGTCCTTTTTAGTTACCAGGGCTCCGATGTTTAGGGACTTATTCCGAATCAGCGGAAAGGGTCTGGAGGAATCTACTGCCATAGGAGTCAATACCGGATATACATTTTCCTCATAAAATTTATCTGCATAGTCTGCTTCTTTTTCCGACAAATCTTCATGCCTATTGATAACACGAAGATTATTCTGCAATAAAAGGGGAAGCAGGGAACGGTTATACACATGATACTGCTCCTCTACCAATTCATGAGTAGCCTTATTAATCTCCTTTAATTGCTGTTTGGGCGTCATTCCTGCGATATCCGGCTTTTCATAGCCGGCATTTACCATATCTTTTAGGGAGGCAACTCTTACCATAAAGAATTCATCCAGATTGGATGCAGTAATGCTTAAAAACTTCAACCGTTCAAACAAAGGATTTTGTTTATCCTTTGCTTCACTTAAAACTCTTTTATCAAAAAGCAACCAACTCAGCTCCCGGTTTGTATAACAGGAAGCCTCCCCATAATTTACCTTTGTCATTCTGCTCTCCTTTGATTTATACCACGTTATTCCCTATTAATCCGACTAAATAGTCCGCTTTTGTCTGATGACGGGTCTTACACTGTACACTTCTTCAAAAAAGCCTGCCCTGGCACCAAATAATCCTCTCTCTAAGGTAATGTCCTCATTGGTATCAACGGTGATAGTCAGCTGATTATCCTTCAGCTGAGTTCTTACGTTCTTAAATTTCTGCTTATGGCTTCGGTCAAGACCATTAGCCAAACGCAAAATCGCTGTCAGCTTAGCAATCTTTAAATAAGCCTCTCTGTCTAACATGCTGTAACGGCTCATCTCTTCATAATAAGCAAATTCCAAATGATTGTATTTCACTACATTGGCCACAATTTCTCTTTCCATATGGGAAAGACCGATAATTTCCGTAGCCATAATGATACTGTAGGAGCATTCTCCTAAGTTTGCCATACTGATATACTTACCGCAATCATGCAAAATTGTTGAAAGCTGTAGCAGTAGCCGTTCTCTTTGTCCTAAACCATGAATCTTTTTCATACTGTCAAAAATAGTAAGGGCAATCTGTTCTAAGGTTTCGCTTCTCTTTTTGCTTCCCCGATAACGCTTACTGATACTATGCGCACAAGCAATAATATCCTGCTCAAAATCATGGGCTGATGTTATCATTTTATTTTTTTCGGCATATTCATAGGCAATACCGTCACAAAGAGTTACGCCCGGAGCCCACAAAAGCTTCGCTCCCATGGTTTCCATAATCCGCTTCATCATAACCAGCGAAATATATAAAATGGGCATATTTTCCTCAGGCATATCCCATGCCTTAGCAAGCTGGGAAATGCTTTTGGTATCATACTCTTTCATCACATATTCAAATAACTCTTTTCCCGCATAACCGCTTTTTTCTTTAGCAATGCTTTTTTTTCGTACTAAAGCAGAAATATAGTCATCGACAATGATTATATTTTCTATTTCCCGTTCTCTTAAATAAAGCTTCTTGTAAACCTCCATTTGGGAATCTACGAGCTCATTTAACAGCTCTTCATAGTGGCGGAAACTGGCATCTAAATGGGTTAATCTTTCCTGCAAGCGAAGCACACCCAGCTTCATATTCTGTGTCGAAACCAAAGTGTCTTTGTCAAACAGGGAAACCTGAATACTGCCGCCGCCAATATCCACAATAGCAGTACTGTTTTCAATAATCTTACGGAAACCTTCTCCCTGAAACGCAATGGATTTATAGTCCAGGAAACGTTGCTCTGAATTGCTTAAGACACCGATTTTAATCCCTGTTCTCTGACGAATCTGATCAAGCAAAATCGCGGTATTCTCGGTTTCTCTGATAGCACTGGTACCGTAAGCTACATAATCTGCCACCTTATAGGACTTCATAATATCTGAAAACTCCCGCAAAACGCTGCAAAGCTCTTCTACACGATCATAGCTGAGCTTGCCGGTTGTGTAAGTTTCCGTTCCCATGTCAATGCCGTGGCGGATATGATCAATTTCCTTCATTCCACGACTTTTCGATACTTCAAATATTTTCATGGAAAGCTCATAGGAGCCTATGTCAATTGCCGCAAATGTCTTTACTGCCATGCTGCACCTCATTTCCCCAGCAGATAATCAATGAATTGCTGTGCTGTCCTGCCGGATAATCCGCCGTGGGCAAGTTCCCACTTATTAGCTTCCAGCAAAAGTTCTTCCTCCGGCATGGTTACCTGATAACGTTCTGCCAGCACCTTTACAATATTTTGAAATTCCTTTTTATCCGGCGCAGCAAAGAAAATCGTTACGCCAAATCTTGCCACCAGCGACAGTTTTTCCTGTACCGTATCGGAGGAATGCAAATCATCTCTGCGTTCTTCCTTGTCACTGAATTTCTCCCGTACTAAATGTCTGCGATTAGAAGTAGCATAAATCAATACATTACTTGGCTTTTTCTCTAAGCCTCCTTCAATCACTGCTTTTAAATACTTATATTCAATCTCAAAGTCTTCGAAGCTTAAGTCATCCATGTAAATAATAAACTTGTAATTTCTGTTTTTGATTTGGGTAATCACATCATTTAAATCCTGGAACTGATGCTTGTATACCTCTATAATACGCAAGCCCTTGTCATAATACTCGTTAGCAATCCCCTTGATACTGGAAGATTTTCCTGTTCCTGCATCACCAAATAAAAGACAATTGTTTGCTCTTCTGCCTTCCACAAATGCTTCTGTATTTTCAATCAGCTTACGTTTGGGAATCTCATAGCCTACCAAATCATCCAAATAAACATGGGTAATTCTCTGAATAGGAACAATTTGCACCCCATCCTCGTCATGAACCACTCGGAATGCTTTATGTAAACCAAATTTACCTACACCATATTCCTTATAAAACTCTGTCAGGGTTGCTTTCATCTCTTCCGGTGTATGGTCTTTGGTAAACTTCACCGCCAAAGAACAAATTCTTTCTCGGATACGACTGTTATACACCTTGCTTTCGCTGTCACTGCTTTCATAATCTTCGATTAGTGAAATACAATCTACATCCAGTACCTTTGCCATATCGCTATAGTCATAATCATAAAATTCTTTGAAAATCACAATATCATGGAGTACGGCCTTATTGATGGTTCCTTCCACCTCACCGCGGATTTCGCAGGCACGGCTGTAGCTGTTTTCGTTGTTTACCAAAAGATTAGTCAGATAGCAATGCCAGAGATTACCGTAAAACCCATGGTTCCCTGCCATTTCCAGCAAATGGTGGATGCTGTCATACAAAAGCCCTGCCATATCCTCTTTATTGTAGTACTCATCCTGATAATGCTCCATAAGCCAGGCCATATCATAAAGAATGCGGCCTTCTTCTTCCGTAAAATCCTTATATACGATTAATTGCTGTTCTCTCATAACTCACTGTTCCTTTTTATGACTTTAGTAATTTCCCAAAATCTTCATATTTCTGGCTTCTTCCCTAAGCCCCCGAAGGGCATTTTTAACTGCGCTGTCAGAAAGATTACCCTCAAAATCAATAAAGAACCGGTATTCCCAATTTCTGTCTTCGATAGGTCTGCTTTCGATTTTATTCATATTCAGATTATTGTAAATAAAATGGGAAAGCATATGGTATAAGGAGCCGCTTTCATGAGGTACCTCAAAGCAGATGCTGACCTTCGTTGCATCTTCCCTGAAAATTTTCTGGTTGGTAACAATAATAAATCTGGTAGAATTAGTGCTGGACTGGTTCACACCTTTCTCTAAAATTTCCAGTCCATAGAGGTTCGCTGCATGTTCTCCCGCAATGGCCGCCTTTGTCTTGTCCTTATCTTCTGCCACCTTCTTGGCTGCAAAAGCATTGTTCTGCATACTGATTTGTTGCCAGGAATGCTCATTCAAATATCTTGCCGACTGCATCAGGGATTGGGGATGAGAGTACACGGTCTCAATCTCCTCAATCTTCGTTCCCGGCACTGCCATCAGGCAATGCTCGATTTTAATGACCTGTTCTCCTACTATGTAGTTTTCAAATTCTACTAACAAGTCATAAATCTCACTGACAATTCCTGCGGTTGAATTCTCAATAGGCAGCACTGCAAAGTCAGCTCTGCCTTCATCTATGGCAATCATAGCATCCCGGAAGGTATCTACATGAAAGCTGTTTACCTGCTCTCCGAAATATTTCGTCATGGCTGCGTGGGAATAAGCTCCCTCTGCCCCTTGAAATACTACTCTTGCTTTCTCGGTCTCCAAAGAATCCACTTTAATGAAAGGAAGCTTATTATATCCGCCGCTTTCGGAAATAATCCGATATTGCAGCTTACGGCTCACAGCCATGATTTGCTCAAACAGTTCTTCGATACCATGGCTGTTAAATTCATTGTGAGTCAGCGATTTAACTGTCTGAATTTTTTCTTTTTCTCTTGCTTTATCAAGAACCTTTTTCCCTGTTTCTATTTTGTATCTTGCAACGTTGCCTGAAATCTCCATACGCTTTTCATAGAGTTCTACAATCTTTGCATCAATTTCGTCAAGCTGTCCGCGAAGCTGTAATAAATCCATATCGGTCGTGTCCTTTCATCCGCTATCCTTCATTGGCATTTTTCTCAAAAATACTCTATTTATTTTATAACAAATGATAGCTGATAGCAAGAAATTTGATGAAATTGTACTCCCCTTCACAGGGGTTTGTGATATAATACATTAATAGAATAAACATCGTGCAAACATGTGAAAGAATTTTTATCGCATTGTGACATAGTTAGGAGTTTTTATGAAATCAAATACCAAAGCTCTGCTTTTTGCAGGCGCAGTAATTCTTTTAATGACAGTATCCCTTGTCATCTCCTCCTTTATGAACAGGATTCCTTCCAACGATATTTCCGTTACGGGAAACACCGGCGGAAACTTAAATAACGGCGGTCTTTTTTGTGAGCTGGACGGCAAAATTTATTTTGCCAATTCTTATGATAATGACCGCATGTATTCCATGAGTATTGACGGAACCGACCTTAAAAAGCTGACCTCCAGCAGTGTGGCTCATATTAACGGTGCCGGTGATTATCTTTATTATTTTATGGACAGCGGCAGCGGCGGGAAAGGCTTTGGCTATGTAATTCGTACCTACGGTGTCTATCGCGCCAAAACTGACGGCAGCAACTCTGCCTGCCTGGTAAAGGATGGCTGTACTGCTATGCAGCTGGTAGGGGATTATCTGTATTATCAGAGATATAACAATCAGGACTTTACTAAGTTTCACAAAATTAAGACAGATAAATCAGAGGATATCCGCGTTTCGGACAGTATCATCAATCCGGCAGCCTGTCATAACGGAATTATCTATTTTAACGGTTCTGAAACCGACCACTATTTGTATGCCTTAGATACCAGAAACGATAGTATTACCACCATATACGAGGGAGACCTTTGGTATCCTGTTTATTATCAGGACTACATTTATTACATGGATTTGTCTTCCGATTACCGGATATGCCGATACTCTCTTTCAAACAATACGGTAGAAATTCTGACAGACGACAGGGCAGATGCCTTTAATGTGGGCGGTTCCTATATTTATTACCAAAAAAATGATGCCGATTCTCCTGCTTTGATGCGGGTGGGGCTTGACGGCAGTAATCCTGAGGTGATTGCAGAAGGAATCTACCACAGTATTCAAGTCACCTCAAACTATGTGTATTTCCGTGATTTTTATGATGAAATCAATACCTATTGCACTCCTGCACAAGGCGCAATTCATGTGACACCTTTTACAGCTGCTAAAGAAGCGGCATTTGCACAACAATAAAACAAACCATCGGTATTTATGAAGTCCGCTTCACAGTTCCGGTGGTTTATGTTTTATTTATGTTAGAATTCCTCTGTCTTTTTAGAAAATTGTTCCTCGGTAACCAGATCCTCCAAAAACTAATTTTCTTTCGTCCAATATGCATCTACCTTCTCTTTTGCCTCTTCTTCTGACAAAGAGAATATCTTTTGTATTTTTAGATGGCATTTTTCCTTAGTGATACCATCAGCATATTCTGCCTTAACAAAATTTCTGATACTGTTTTCTCTTTCAGCTTTGCTTGCTTCTATTTCCGCTCTGTTCGCTTCTATTTCCGCTTTGTTCGCTTCTATTTCCGCTTCCTGCTCACGCTTTTCAGCCTCTCGCTTTTCCCGTTCAGCTTCCCATTCCTTCTTTTCGTTTTGTAAATCTGCCACAATTTCTCGTTGAAATTTCAAAAACGAAGGTACATATTCATCCATCCTCATTAAAACATCCACATCCCTTCGAAATAGATATTTACCTGCGCGGAACAAATAATCCAATATGTCATTCCGCTGATAGGCAGTTATCGTTTCTTCGTCAACAGCTTCTTCTAATATTAGAGTAGCCTCTTTCATAAAATCTGTCAACATTCTAATTTCTGTTTCAGTATATATAGCGCCCTTTTCTTTCTTAAAACGCACAATCGAAAGCGGTATAATTGCGTACAATTCTTTAGCACGAATTGCTGAAAGTGAATAGTTCTGCACTTTCATAACAGGCACTGTATATTCTCCGTACGTTCCGTTAGGAAAACAAACCCGCATGCGTTCAACATCAGGTGTATTATTCGTATGTGTTAAATATAATATTGCAGATTTGGGGAAGTTGATAACAAATTCTCCATTAATTCTTGTGATAGCATGTTGTATTTCTATCTGGGTATCATATTCATACATTCGGATAACCATCTCTGAATCGGGTTTCATCTGACATTCTATATGATATAAATCACAGTTACCGATTCGAAATACTAAATCAGCGCGAATAGAATGAAGCAATTTCTCACCGGCCTTCTCGGTTTTATCAATCGTATATTCCATGGACAAAAAGGTAATCCGGGTCTTCTTCGGATACTCTTCATTAAATAATTCTCTGACGAGCGGAAATATCATATCAGGATGTACCGTCAAAAGACGTTTTGTTATGTTATCCCATATCTGATATTGAAATACCTGTTCCTCTGTCATTTCATCCAAAATTTCTGTAGGTAACTCTTCATGATAAACTATACAGTTTTCTTCCTGTTCGCTCACTTCTCTTTTGTTTTTTGCTTCTGCATTCATACACTTGTACCTCCTTTTAAAAATTTGCAAAAACAAAAACGATAGCAACATATCTTCTTATTTTTGCATTTGGTTCTGTTACAATAGTTGCTTGAAAAAATGGTGACATACCATGATTTGCCATTTAGAACTTAAATGGTAATGGAATATGTGTCCGATTTATCGATATATCTTATAGAATATATTAATAATAACAGAATCTGATTTCAAAAGCAAGATACAATTTTTTCTTTCTGAAAAAGACAACCGAATTGCCTTTTGGGAAGCGCAATTCGCACAGCTTACCAAGATATAAGCCGAAGCCTTAATAATACCAATACTAACAAAAAAGAATAAATCCAAAGATTTATCCTTTATCATAACTACCTTAATTATATTCATTCTACTTATTTACATTTACTTCTTACATCTGTTTTCGCACAATTAAATATTCATCACCCGGCTGGTAGTAAGGACAATCCCTAAACTCATCCGCAAGAAACTTTGCCATCTCATCCTCGTCCAAATCCATATCACAGGTATAGCATTCATAATCATCATCATACACATAATTATTGCACTGCTCACAGGTTCCTACCGGTTGCTTCTTCTTTTTTCCTTTATTTGCTTGATATGCCATAGTTATTTCCTCCGCTACCTTGGTAATTCTTCTAACATCTGCTTAATGCTTTTATGAAAAAGCGGATGCATGTAGTAAGGACAAAGCTCTGCCAGAGGCTTTAATACAAACTCACGATTCTGCATATCCGGATGGGGAATCATCAGCTCTTTCGTCTGTGAAATCACACCCTCATAAAAAAGGATGTCCAGATCCAAGGTTCTGGGGCCCCAATGTATCTTACGTTCTCGTCCTGCTTCCAGCTCCGTCTTTTGCAAAAAGTGTAATAACTCTATCGGAGAAAGTAGGGTTTCCAGTTCTATGGCTCCGTTCAAAAAATCATCCTGCTCCACACCACCGTAGGGCTTTGTCACAAGAAGCTCCGACACACGGACATTCTTAATGAAAGAATGTGCTTTAATTTTCTCTACCGCTTCATGAAGATACTGTTCTTTATCTCCCATGTTGGAACCGATACTCAGATATACTTTTTTAAAGCCTCTGTGAATCTTCACGGAAACACTCTCAAACGGAAGCCCGATAGGTGCACAGGGCTTTCTGATTTCCAATGAAAGGGACTTCACCAACGGAAAATGCAACAATACCTGCTCTGCGGCGTATTCTGCCGCTGCTTCAATTAGCTGAAAGGTCTTTTCCCGCATGCATTTGTGTATCAAGTGGGATACCTCTCCATAATGGGTAGATAAGGTCAAATCATCCTTTTGCCCGGCTTCTCTTGTATCTGTATATAAGGTGGCATTTACAAAAAAGGGCTGTCCGTTTCTGTTTTCTTCCTCAAATACACCGTGTCCGGCATAAATCTCCAAATTTTCTATTCTGATTTCATCCATGCCATTCCACCTTCGTTTCTATCTTCTTCCCAAAATTGCCTCAGCCATCTTTACTGCACGCACATTTTCTTTTACATCGTGTACTCTGACAAAGGAACACCCTTTCATCACAGCCATAACAGTTGTTACCAATGTTCCCTCCAGCCGTTCTGCAGTCGGTAAATCTAAAGTTAATCCGATTACTGACTTTCGGCTTGCGCCCAGCAAAATGGGGCATTCAAATATCCGAAGTTCTTCCAATCTATTTATAATCTCTAAATTCTGTTGGTAAGTTTTGGCAAAGCCGACTCCGGGATCCAAAATGATTCTATCCTCTGAAATGCCTGCCTTTCGTGCTATATGAAGAGACCTTGCAAAATCTGCCGCCACATCTTCCATAAAATTACCATATACAGCTTCTCTTCTGTTATGCATCAAACAGCAGGGAAGTCCCGCTTTCGCAATCACTTCTGCCATTTCCTCATACTGTAAGCCCCAGATATCATTAATCAAATCTGCACCGGCTTCAATTCCCGCTTTTGCCACCTTACTTTTATAGGTATCCAATGATACAGGCACGTCAAATCTGGATTTAATCGCCTCAATAATCGGACAGACTCTCTGTATTTCTTCTTCCTCAGAAACAGGCACATACCCGGGTCTGGTAGATTCCCCGCCAATGTCCACCAAGTCTGCTCCTTCTTCCAGCATCTGCTCCACGTGAAAAAGCGCCCTGTCCGTTTCCGTATAATTTCCGCCGTCTGAAAAAGAGTCCGGAGTCACATTTAAAATTCCCATGACGTAAGTATGATTTTTTACATCGAATTCCCTACTGCCGATTTTCACTCTTTTTTACCTCTTATGACAATTTTTGCAGGTTTTCTTTCATTCTGATACCATTCTGCCTATTTTCTTCCTGCAATTTGACCTGTTACACTTAGCTCTTCCGTCATTATAAAACAATACGCATGTTTTTCTTTTCGGCCTTCCAATCACACTTTTCACATGCTTTGCAGGCAAAACAGGCACGACTTTGCTTATCTGCACGGTACAAAAGCCCGCTTAAACTCTTCTCTTCCTTAACAGAAGCATTCCTATGCTGAAGAATCGCTTCTAAAATGACCGCCTGCTCCTTCTCATCAAATCCACTTTTAACCAGAATCTCCGGTGCCAGCTGCGCGCTTGCCTGCTCATGAGGCGTGCCGTCCTTATACTGCATCCACCTGCCGATATCATGAAGCAGCGCTGCCGCATAAATCATCTCCGTCTCAATTCCAAATTGTTCTTCCATGTTCAAAATCATGGCTATTCTTGCTACATCTAAAAAATGTCCCATATCATGACGGCAAAAAATACGTTCTTTTTCTGCTTTTTCATTTCGTTTCAAGTATTTCCGGTATTCTTTTGTTTCCAAAATCTGATTTACCCGCTGCATCATTTGATTACCCGCAAAAAAGTATCCTGCATACGGGTATCCTCTTCAAAGACCCCTCTGGAAACCATAGTAATAGTCTTACTTCCCGGCTTTTTCACGCCGCGCATGGTCATGCACATGTGCTCAGCCTCCAATACTACCATCACACCTTTAGGCTTTAAATGCTCCATAATCGCATCTGCAATCTGTGCTGTCATCTGTTCCTGAATTTGTGGACGACGGGCATACACCTCTACCGTTCGCGCCAGCTTACTTAGGCCTACCACTTTACCATCCGGAATATATGCAATATGAGCCTTTCCGTAAAAAGGCATCAAATGATGCTCACAGGTAGAATAAAAGGTAATGTCTTTTTCGATTACCATTTCATTATTCTGAGCTGTAAAGGTTCTGGTCAGATGCACTCCTGTCTCCTCATCCATACCTGCAAAAATTTCCTCATACATTCTGGCTACTCTATCCGGGGTATCCTTTAAGCCCTCTCTATCGACATCTTCCCCGATGCCTTCTAATAGAAGAAGAACAGCTTCTTTGATTTTCTCTTTATTGACCATGTGAATCACTCCTGATTTTATCTCTATTCTCTACAACGGTAATCAGCTCTCCCAAATAAGACAAGGAACCGAATGCTATGATGACGGTGTCCTTATCGGCAAGCAAAAATCCAAGTTCTACTGCTTCCTGTACACTGTCAAGCGCCGTTACATTATCATGATATCTACTAACCTCACAGGCAAGCTCATAGGAAGAGGTTCCTCTTGCTCCCTTTGTGGGGATGGTCAGTATCTGATTGGCATAAGAAACGGTTTGTCTGATGACTTCCTCCTGCTCCTTATCCCTTAACATTCCCATTATATATAGAATTTTCTTATTTGTAAAATAAAACTCTATGGACTCTGCCAGCTTTGCCGCACCATCCCTGTTATGGGCACCGTCTGCAAAAAACAAAGGCTTTTTGCAAAGAAGCTCAAACCTGCCTCTCCACTTCGTGTTTTTCAGTCCTGCATAAACAGCCTTTTCCGGGACCGGATAACCGCACTGTCCAAGAGCTTTGATTGTTTCAATGGCAAGTACCGCATTAGCGACCTGATATCTGCCGATTAATGAAATTTCTGCGTCTTTGTATTCTTCATAAGAAAACCGTTGCCGTTCCAAAGTACTTTTTACCTTTGTTACTTTATTGCTATCGGCTATTGTTAAGGTTAATTGAAGTTTCTTACACCGTTCTTCAAAAACTTCTTTTACTTCTTCCTGCTGCAACGCACTGACTACTCTGCATCCCGGCTTTATAATTCCTGCCTTATGTCCTGCTATTTCTGCAAGTGATTTCCCTAAAATAGCCATATGATCCATACTGACGGAAGCAAGAACTGCCACCAACGTATTTTGAATCAGATTGGTAGCATCCTCATCTCCTCCAAGTCCGGTCTCAAGCACTACCAAATCACATTCCTTTTCCTTAAAATAGAGAAAGCACAAAGCTGTTTCTACTTCAAAGGGAGTAGGATGAGGCTTTCCTTCCTTCACAAGCTGCTCGCAAGCCTCTTTCACTGTATCAGTCAGCCTGCACAAGTCTTTCTTGGTAATCATACGGCCGTTTATTTGAATCCGCTCCCGATATTCAAAAATAGTGGGCGAAATGTATCTCCCCACACGGTAACCGGCCTCCTTCAAAATGGTGGAAACAAATGCAAGGGTAGATCCTTTTCCGTTGGTACCCGCAATATGCACAAATTGAAGCTTGTTCTGAGGGTTCCCCAGTTTTTCGCATAAATTGATAATATTGGTAAGTCCCGGTACGATACCATAGCTTTGAAGACTGTCAATATATTCCATAACCTCATCATAGGTCATTTCTTTTTTTTGTATTTTCCGGTTTTCCATAGGTATAACTTTTCCTCCGATGTTCATACTGTTTTTATGATGAAAACAATCCTGAAAAACTTTTTAAAATGCGGACTAATCGGCTGGTGTATGGAAATCATGTTTACCGCCGGCAATTCCCTCAGACGAAGACAATTAACCTTAAAAGGCGAAACCTCTCTTTGGATGTTTCCTATTTATGGCTGCGCAAGCTTTTTATTACCCCTGTTCCGGATTCTGAAAAATTTTCCTGTGGCAGTAAGAGGAAGCATCTATGCACTCTGTATTTTCATAGGCGAATATGCAAGTGGTACGCTTTTATCTGTCAAAAAGCTTTGCCCCTGGGATTATACCAACAGCCGCTGGCATATCCGGGGACTGATCCGTCTTGATTACTTTTTTAACTGGTTTGCAGCAGGACTTCTCTTTGAACGCTTATTGCTCCGCAGTGACAAACACCTTCTTCATGGTCATCCGATATCCAATCCAAAGGAAAATACCGGTAATTAACCAGGTAACACCGTTGGCAGCGCACACGCCCTCAAAGCTGGAAAATTGTACTGCTATAAGAGCAGCTACACTCCTGACAATCAGCTCTACCACACCACCCATCATGGGAAGCAGTGCAAAACCGCAGCCCTGTAAAGTATTTCTGTAAATAAAAATCATTCCCAGTGGAATAAAGCAGGCACCACAAATATAAATGTATAGCTTCGCATACTGCAATACTTCAGCAGTAGCATCTCCTACAAACAGACGAATCAGATAAGGAAGCAATACTACCACTACAGCAAATACTATCACCGAATATACCGCTGAAAGTATATTGGACACACGTACGCCTGCCTTAATACGGTCATATGCGTTAATTCCTCTGTTCTGTGCACTGTAAGTCGCAAGGGTAACACCTAAAGCGCCGTAAGGCTGGGTTACTAAGGATTCCACCTTTACCGCCGCAGTATAAGCAGCTACTGCCGTCGAGCCGAACAGATTCAAAACCGCCTGTACGATGATTGTACCCACCGCCGTAATGGAAAACTGCAGCGCCATGGGAATGCCTACACCAAGCTGGTTCTTGACACAATACTCGTCCAAACGGAAATGCTCTTTATGCAGATGCATCAACGGCACCTTTTTCAAAATATATAACAAACAAATAATACCGCCGATTCCCTGAGCAATTACCGTTGCAATGGCTACCCCCTTAACGCCCATAGGTATTACTACCACCAGAAACAAATCCAAAACAATGTTAACTATTGTAGCCACCACCATACTGTAAAGGGGCACCTTACTATTGCCAACCGCACGCAAAAAACTGGAAGTTAAATTGTAAAGAATATTAAACACGAGGCCATAACAGATAATCATGATATAATCTCTTGACATTTGATAAATATCCTCAGGGGTATTCATAATTGTCAGCAAAAAGTCCATTCCCAGAATGCTGATTACGGTAATAATCAGCGTTACCACACCTGATAAAATCCAAGCATTTCCTACGCTGATTTTCAGTCCCTTTTCATCTCCTGCACCGAATCTCTGGGCTGTCAGAACCGTAAAGCCTGTGGTAAGCCCCTGCAGAAAACCAATAATCAAAAACATAATGGTACCGGTAGCTCCCACCGCCGCCAGTGCCTGCACTCCAACAAATCGTCCTACAATAATGGTATCCACCATATTGTACATTTGCTGAAAAATATTCCCGATAATCAGGGGAAGCATAAATTTAAGAATCAGACCTGCCGGTCTGCCCTTTGTCATATCAAGTTCCATAATATAACTCCTTAATCTTCTACAAACACAAAACAGCGATACGCCTTGCGCACCGCCTTATCCGACGAAACGGCGGCATGACAATCATACCGCCTTTTTTTGCAAATACTATAAGGTTTCATCAAGTTCATCAATGCCGTCCGCACCGATATCCATGGTATTGATGGTTCTCCGTTTCATTCTGGCTGTTTCGGATGCTTCCAAAATAAAGTCTTTAATTGCTCTGGCATTTCTGATATGTACCAGCGTCAGCTTAGGATGTGTTGTATCGCCGGTGTAACATACAACGGTTCCAAGCTTAAACATTCTCTCCATCAGCGAAGTTACCAGCTCTACATCCACAATTTTATACATATAGCAATCGTTCTCTACCTTTTTGAAAAAACCGCTCTCTATAGTCAGTGTATTTTCCTTAATCGAATATTTGGTAAAAGTAAAAGGCAAGCCTAAAAATAACCATCTTTTTCTTTCCACAAATTCTGTTGCCATAATAACCTCCATACAAAATTTTTATAAATTTTTCTCTACCTTCGTAGTATACTAGATTCTTTTTCATATTGCAAAGCATATCCGTAATTTTACAAATTATTTCGCTTTTCATAATTGAAAGAAAGGCTCTTCTGTGCTATGATAATAAAAATATATTTCGCCTGATTTCTTAAGGCAGACAGGAGTGACGTATATGACAGCAAATGAATGTATCAGAGGTCGCAGAAGCATCCGCAAATATCAGGATACCCCTGTGGATCATACTCTCTTAAACGAAATCATTGAAACAGCCTCCTATGCTCCCAGCTGGAAGCATACACAGATTGCCCGCTATATTGCCGTAGAAGGCGAATTAAAGAACCGCATTGCCAGAGAATGTACCGAAATGTTCCCCGGCAACGGCGCTATTATCGAAAATGCTCCCATGCTGATTGCCCTTACATATGTGAAAGGACGCAGCGGATATGAACGTGACGGTTCCTTTACTACCCCGAAGGGTGATTCCTGGCAAATGTTTGATGCCGGTATTGCTGCACAGAGCTTTTGTCTTGCCGCTTATGAAAAAGGTCTTGGCACCGTTATTATGGGAATTTTTGATGAAGCAAAGGTTGCTTCTCTTTTGGAGATTCCCGAAACTCAGGAAATTACAGCTTTAATTCCCATCGGGTATGCAGCTGAAGAGCCTGTTGCTCCCAGACGTAAAAGCGTGGAGGATTTATTAACCTATAAATAAATGCATATCTATCGAAGAGATTACGGTCTCTTCGATTTTTTTGGAATAAGTAAGAAAAGGAGAACTACACTATGAGACATTTGATGAGCCCTCTGGATTTTACCGTAGAGGAATTGGACCGCCTATTTGACTTGGCAGGGGATATTGAAGCAAACGTGGGCAAATATGCTCATGCCTGCGATGGCAAAATACTTGCCACTTGTTTTTATGAACCCAGTACCCGTACACGACTTAGTTTTGAATCCGCTATGCTTAGCCTTGGCGGAAATGTGCTTGGCTTTTCTGATGCCGGCTCCTCTTCTGCAGCCAAGGGAGAAAGCGTATCCGACACCATCCGTACCATCTCCTGCTTTGCAGATATCTGTGCTATGCGTCACCCCAAGGAAGGTGCTCCTATGGTTGCTGCCAGCCGCTCCCAAATCCCTGTAATTAATGCAGGTGACGGCGGACACCAGCATCCCACACAGACACTCACCGACCTTTTGACCATCCGCTCCTTAAAGGGACGCCTTGATAACTTTACCATCGGTCTTTGCGGTGACCTTAAATTTGGTCGTACTGTTCACTCTCTGATTAATGCACTGGTCCGTTATGAAGGCATCAAATTTATCTTCATCTCTCCCGATGAGCTGAAGGTTCCTGACTATATCACAGATATGTTAAAGGAAAAAAATATTCCTTACGAAGAAGTAATCCGTCTGGAAGCAGTTATGCCCCAGCTTGATTTCCTTTATATGACCAGAGTACAGCGTGAGCGTTTCTTTAATGAAGAAGATTATGTCCGCCTGAAAGACTTCTATATTTTGGATAAAGCAAAAATGGAACTGGCAAAGGAGGATATGCTGGTGCTTCATCCCCTTCCCCGTGTTAACGAAATTTCCGTGGAGGTAGATGATGACCCCAGAGCCGCTTATTTCAGACAGGTACAATACGGTGTATACGTCAGGATGGCACTTATTCTGACTTTACTTGATATTCATGTAGATTAGGAGGTAGACTCATGTTAAATGTAGGAAAAATTGAAGAAGGATTTGTTCTTGATCATATCAAAGCCGGCAAAAGCCTTTCTGTATATCATCATCTCCAGTTGGATAAATTAGACTGTACGGTTGCTATTATTAAAAATGCCAAAAGTAACAAAATGGGCAAAAAAGATATTTTGAAGGTAGAGTGTGATATCAATATGCTGGATTTGGATGTACTTGCATTTATTGACCACAACATTACCGTTAACGTTATTAAGGACGGCGAAATTGTATCCAAAAAGGATTTGGTTCTTCCCAAAGAAATTAAAAATGTTATCAAATGTCATAATCCCAGATGCATTACTTCTATTGAGCAGGAGCTTCCCCACATCTTTGTTCTTGCAGATGAAGAGAAAGAAATTTACCGTTGCAAATACTGCGAAGAGAAATATCAGGAACGTATCTAAATGAAAACAACCGGCAAGGGCATACCAGAAAGCTCCTGTCGGTTGTTTTTTTTCTTATCATTTGAGTCTTGATGAATAAACTCACTACTCCCATCTGGATAATACATACTTTTTGTTTGCACTATAGTCCTGACTCCATGCTGCATTTTTAGAAATAAAAGCTTTCCGTCGGCATGCCAGAATTAATTTTCTGCCCTCTTCACTATGGGCATACACAGTCTCCATATTGCCCATACTTTTCTTTAATTTTTGGGCAAGCACCTCAACATATTCCTTTTTCCGTCCGATTACCGCAGGGCAGGCAAAGGAATACTTATATTGATACCTTCCGCTTAGCTTTTTCCGAATCAGCACATAACGCGGATTTTCAATCGGTGAAAGCAGCTCCGTAATCGCCGTGTTAAATATGTTTTGGTCATGCATTGTAGCCCCCCGCAGCTGCATAAAGAATGCAACTTCCTCGTCCTGCATATATCCTTTTTCTATATGTATGCTTGCCGAAGAAGATATGATTCCGCACTCCCTTAAGGTTTGATAAACAGCTTTTCCAAGGGTTGTAAAAGAGCGGCCGGGTGTTAAATGCAAAAGCAGCTTACTGATTACCTTCCATAACAAAATAAGTACGATTACAGATTCTGCTAAAATGCTAAGCAGAACTCTCATGTCAGCCAAATCACTCCGCGCAAATGCGGATATACTTCTGCTCAGCGCAGAGGTTGATGCACCTATAAACAGCATATACATGCCATACCATATCCAGTTCATATAAAGGAACGGTGGTATACTCTTTTCCCCCGGGATTTGACTTTCTGCCATTACGCTAAAGTTGCCATCAGCAAGCTCATTTTTCCACTTTTCCTGCATGGACTTTCTTTGGGATGCCAATTGCAGCATCCCTTTATTAATGCGGCTAATCCCTTTTTCATCGTAAGGGGGTTTAATTAATGACACACGCTCCATACCGCTTTCGATTTCGCCGGTCTCGTAATTTGGTCCCATAAAGGAATCAAATCTTCTTTTTAACACTTCATAATCCCACGAATCTAACGTGTTTTTATCCTGATCAATACGCCCGTTTATCCTCTCACCGGCAGTTTCTGCTACCACATGCTTAGGCTCTAAGGTAACTAAATGCCACACATTTGCTGTCTTATCGGGATTATTTTTGTCGATTCTTATTGCACGTCCGCGCATCTGATTAGACAAAACATAGCTTCCCACAAAGCTTGCCAGAATCAGTGTATTGATACAGGGCGCATCCCAGCCTTCACCAAGCAAAGACTTGGTTCCTATCAGAATCTGGACTTCACCTTTTTCAAATAGCGTTCCTACATAGTCTATCGCTTTATGGGTAGAGCCTGAAATATCTACCTCCCAGTATCTTGTCCCCGGAATCCTATTTTTCTTATGATTAATTTCGGAAAGGTCTACCGAATCCGGCAATATAATCAGAGTGCCTGATAAAACTCCGATATTTACTGTATCATTTGCACGTCTGATGGTTTCAAAAATACTGACAACATGAATGGAATGAAATGCTTCTTCCGTTGCGATTTTGTTCCTATTCTCTTTTTTAATATAATCTGTCAATATCAGCATTCTAAGCTGATTGCCCATTGTCTGATATTCCATTTGGGCGATCACCTTAATGCTTTCCAATTTCCCTACCGAGGATATCAAATCTCTCCGTAAGGCTTCGTTTAAGATTAAAGAAACCTTCCGTTTAGAATAAATCTGATATTCTTTTAGAATATCCGTTATTTCTTCCTTCTGCTCCGTAGAAAGAAGCTCACACTCTTCACTAATTAAGAATTGTAATGCAGTTTCTGCATATTTCAGCCTAAGCTTGGGAAGTTCTCTCTTTCCTGTCAGCGCTTTGGTTGTTTTTTTAGGTAACGTTATCCCATAATATTGTAAAAGTATTAGCAACGCTATATACTTCGCCGGAGCCTCAAATATCTTATCATAATGCTCCTTTTTTTCTATAATGTCGGGAATTCCTTTGATGGATTCCAAGGTGCCTATTTTTTGTATTGCCGTCACTACGCTTCTGTGATACGCACCAAATACCTCTGCTTCTTCTTTTGTCGGGTAATTAAAATAAATATAATCTTGATGAGGGCAGAGATTCTTTTGTGCCACCAGCTCCGGCACAAAAATTTCTTCGTCAATCTCTCCGCAAAGATCATAATATCTTTTCCATTCCGAGTTTTCAGAATCATAAGGAGGGGTAGCCGTCAGGGATATCAGCTTTACTTCATCATCTAAAATACCGATAAACTTTTCCAATGCCTTTTGCCATTCATTTTTTAGGTGATGGGCTTCATCCAGGCAAATCGTCTTAATCCGGAAGTCTTTAATCACCTTAAGCAAATCCACATCGGAACAGTCTGTCTGTCCCTCTTCCTCCATAACCACTTTTTCCATGGCCGAATACAGAGCCTGATAGGTAATGGAATTGACTAACCGCACATCATGCAAATCAGTAGAAAACAGCTCTGCGAACTGCTTCTCATCTGTTGCAAACAGTTCCGAAAACCGCTGTCCCCATTGCTCGCGGATTGCAGTTGTGGGAGATAAAATCAGGCAAGGCTCTCCCAGTCTTCGGATTAGTTCCAATCCCAGTACCGTTTTACCGCTTCCCGGTGCTGCCACAATATTCACTTTACCGTCTGCTAAATACTGCTCTACGTTATCAAGTACTCTTTGCTGATAACTGCGGAAGGTTCCCCGAAAGCTGATTCCTTCAAATGTCATGGAGTTTCTCCTTTATCTATTATGCATTGCATCTACCTTTTCTTTCGTTTCCATAAAACTTTTATAGTTACGTATGTATGGGTCATTTTCCAGCTCTTCCTGAGTAGGTTCCACCACGCCGTTCGTAATGTCCTTATAATGTTGAACCTTACTCTTACCGCCAAACATTTGTGAGCCTCCAAACATTTGTGAGTCTCCAAACATTTGAGAGGCTACAAATATTATCAGGCAAAGCCACAAAATGAACTTAATAATATTGATAGTATCTCTCGATGAATTCTTATTTGACGGCTTGTGAGTATTATGACCTACAGGTATCTTATTTATATTCGTACTTTCTACTTTTCTAACCGGAGCTTTCATATACTGATTTACAAACAAAAGGCTTTCTTTGTAAAAAAGCTCCTGCATTTCCAATGCATCCTCCCTGATATCCTTAAGCGTTGCATTTTGATAGGAATATACACTGTCATCATGCACTGCCTTATTGCGTATACTGCGTATACGCGCATAATTATTTCTGCTTTCGGAATTAATAACATTGGCAGCTCCCAAGGCGATTTCTTTACACATTAGGTCACCCGGGTTTTGCGCTGCATAGACATTCCTGCCCTTTCTATGTAGTATTATGTTTATACTATCATCTGCTCTCACTGTCTACCCGTTAATGAGATTTTAGGAATAATACTGCGCCTGCGCCGCAAACATTTCTGCGTAGATTCCGTTTTCCTTTGACACAAGCTCTTCATGGGTACCGTATTCCTTTACATTCTCCTCTGAAAATACTGCAATCCTGTCACAAAACTGACAGCTTGATAATCTGTGGGAAATATAAATAGCTGTTTTTCCCTTTACCATTTCCTCGAACTGTCTGTATATTTCATACTCAGCCATAGGGTCTAAAGCTGCTGTGGGTTCATCCAGAATCACTACATCTGCATCTTTAATCAATGCTCGTGCAATTGCCAGCTTTTGTTGTTCTCCGCCGGAAGGTTCAATGCCACCTTTATCAAAATATTTAAAAAGAACCGTATCCATTCCCTCGGGAAATGTCTGTAATTTATCGTAAATACCTACCTGCTTAAGAGTCTGTTCTGCCACTTTTCTTTGTTCGTCAGTTATATCATCTGTTCTCAACAAATTTTCCGTTACCCGGAAAGCAAACAGTTTAAAATCCTGGAACACCGGTGCAAAAACGGACATATACTGCTCATAATCATACTCTTTAATATTGATTCCATCCATAAGGATTTCACCGTCTGTAGGATCATAAAGCCTGCAAAGCAGCTTCACCATAGTGGTTTTGCCTGCACCGTTTAATCCTACTACGGATAAATGTTCCCCTTCCTGCAAAGTAAGGTTCACATGGCTTAATACCTTTACATCACTTCCCGGATAAGAAAAGCTTAAATCCCTAAACTCAAACACATGGGGGCCGGGATGAACGTTTCTCTTACCTCGCTGCATCGCCATGGGATAATCCAGAAATTTCACAAATTCATTGGCATAATTGGCTTTCTTGACCATATTCTGATAGCTGCTCACCATCCCTAACAAGGTATTGGAAAAAGTTCCTGCTGCCGTAATCATCTGCGTAGTGGTTGCTATGGTTATCCTTCCCATAATAGCCAAAAAACCAATATAAAAATAAGTTCCAAAATCACGGAATAACATTACCACCATATTTAAAAGCTGAAGCGGCAACTGCTTATTAGCCATTTCTTCCCATTGCTCGTTCATTTCATCCGTAAAATGACTCCACTTTTCAATCATCATGTCTTTGGCCTGATATAACCGAATATCCTTACCAAAACGAAAATCCACCAATCCCCATCCCAGATATCCGAAAATACGATTCACTTTGGAAAGCTTCGCGTACTGCTCCTGCTCAATCATATTCAGCTTTGCCTGAATAAAGAAAGAGGCTATAAATAAAAATGCGGTAATAATGATAATAACCGGTGCTTTTGTAACAATTATGTAGGTTACACCAAATAATGTAATTGCAGAAGATATTAAAGTAAATAACTCCTCCATCAGTCCGTTTAAACCGCCGGAGTACCAGCTCATTCCGTTCTTGGCAAGCTCTAACTGGTCTAACGCCTTTTTATCCTCAGTCAATGCAAAATCTAATGCTACTATCCTACGGCTTAAGACCATTTTATAATAATTCTCAAATTTCTGCGCGTACCGCTCCACAATATTGACAAAGGTTCCGTTTAATATCGCAAGTACAAATTCTATAATAACAATGGCCGCAGCGTAACGGATTAACTGCTGTGCATTACCGCTCCCCATCAGTTCTTCCACTATCTTCGGAATATAAATAATGGCAACAAACGGTTGGAATACTGAAACAAGCAGCTTACCGAATCTGACAAAAAAGTACATTTTATATGTTTTCCACGCACTGGATAAAAAATAACCATATACCTCTTTTAAAATCGTAAAGGAGCTGTCTTTTTTGTTTTGATTATTCTTACTCATCTTCTTCGCCCCTTTCTTCGTAATACTGTGCCTGTACCCTAAAGAGAGTTGCATATTCTCCTCCCTTTTCAAGAAGCTCTTCATGGGTGCCATATTCAATAATCTTTCCATCTGCAAACATGGCTATCTTGTCACAAAAACGGGTAGAAGAAAGTCTGTGGGAAATATAAATGGCAGACTTATTTCCGATAATCTTATCAAAATTCTGATACAGTTCATATTCTGCCAATGCATCCAATGCCGCCGTAGGCTCATCAAGTACAATTATGGGTGCATCTTTGTATAAAGCTCTGGCAAGAGCCAGCTTCTGCTTTTCACCGCCGGATAAGTCCACACCATCATCATAAAGAACCTTCAGGATCTCCGTATCACTTCCCTTTTCAAGACTCTTTAATTTCTCCTCCATTCCCGCTGCAATCAGACATTCTTCTGCCTTCTTTTTATCCGTACACTCAGGCCGTTCCATGGAAACATTCTGTGACAAAGGAAATGCAAATAACACTACATCCTGAAATACGGGCGCAAACAGCTTGAAATAATCTGCTCTCCGGAAGCGGTAAATGCTGATTCCGTTTACAAGAATATCTCCCTTTGTTACTTCATACAAACGGAGCAGCAACTTGATAAAGGTTGTCTTACCTGCTCCGTTTAAGCCCACAATCGCAAGCTTTTGTCCCTCAGGAAAGGATAAATTCAAGTCATGAATAGTATCCTTTTCTGCTCCATCATATCGGAAAGACACATTTTGAAACTCAAAATGATAAGAAGAACCCAGTACGGAAATATCCAGATAATCAGCTTCTTCCTCCTCTTGTAAATCCATAAATGTCCGATAATCATCCGTCATATCCGATGCCTGCATGATTAATCCAAAGTTAAAATAAAAATCCGAAAGAGCCATGGAAAACGCACTGCAAAGTCCCAGGTACAAAGAAAAATCTCCAATGGTGATACTTTCTCCAAGAGCCTGGGTAATTAAAATATAATACATCACCGAAGACGCAATCAGGCTGGTGGTAGAATAAATGTAGGAATGCCTTAACCAAAAATTCCGGCCTTTGTGATACATGCCTTCAAATTCTTTCAAAATACCTTTTTGCTTTTGTAATAGCCAGGGCTGCAAAGAAAAAACACGGATATCCTTGGCATAGTCAAAATCCTGGGTACATCGTTCCATATAGTCCATTTTTCTGCGAATGGGTACTGATGCATCCCAAAAATGCTTTTTATCATCGCGGATGGACCATCTCTGTGACGCATAGTTAATCAGCATGGCAAGTGTCAATACCAGAATCAGTCTGGGGTCAAGCACTACTATGGTTGTTGCTGTAACTACCATAGTTACAGCAAGTGACAATAAAATAAAGCTTCTGTTCATCAGTCCGCCAATGCCCTGCCAGTCTCCTCCAAGAGAATTTGCCGCTCTTTGATGCAAATCCAAAATATGTTGCTGCTCCAGTGTCTGATATTTCATGGAAAGAAGCTTATCATTCTTTTCCGTCATTAGTTTAAAACGTACATAATTAAACTGATAATATACTCTGTTCTGAATGATGGTATTGCCACCCACACTGATAAGTTCAATCACTGTAGTAATCAGTAATAACTGAAACAAAGGCGACAAATCCTTTGTCGCCATATCTGCCTGAGCCTGTACAATATCAATCACATATTTTGCAATAAAGCTCCACAAATATCTCATAACAGACTGGGTCACTGCCCCTGCCACAAAAAGCAGGACAATGCCCTTTTTATATTGCCAAATTTTTTGGAACATTAAACCCATATTTTTGACAATTCCATAATAAGTATGAGGAACTTTCAATTTTCCGTCTTCATCATACTCACCTAATCGTACGGTTTTCTTATTTTTTCTTTTAAGCATATCACTCATTTGTTTTTCCCAATCTCATCTTCCTCGTAAATATTCACATCTGCAAGAAAGTTCTTCATAAATGTTTTCTCCTGCCTAATATTATACAATCCGGTCTCCACTTCTTCAATCAGAGTTTCGATTTCTTCTATCTCGTCATAAAGCTTGTCCAGACGCGCCTACATGGTGGTAGATACACTGGTGTAGATGTAACATCTCTGTTGTTTTTCATATAGTTATCAGCCTCCTTCAGATTCTGTTATAGTGCCAAGTGAAATTTCGAACAATTCTGACGCCACCTGATGATTTTTGATACGCATTAAATTATCCCATATATCTACCTTCCCAAGCAGATTCATACCTCCATGCCATACTAATTCATCATCTATAACAGCAAATCGTTCTTCAACTTCTGCCTTTGTTACTACATTTATTCCCACCTGTTTCATTTCGTTTATCAACCCATAACATACATCCGCACTACCATAAACCACTTCTTCCGGGTCTGTTGTGATGACTGTTATAAGTACACCTTGTTCCTGACGGTCTTTGACTAATAATAACAATCTGTCAATTTTGTCCTGTCGTATATCCGGACTGGAAATTACAATTGATTTCTCTGCTTCCACAATATCCTGCTCAAATTTTTCCGTGTAATTACCGGAGTCATATATGGCACTAATTATCTGCTTAGACTGTACATCTCCTGTCCATATAGAAAATCCGGTACGCTTGTATGTTTTCAACCTTTTGCCGTACATTTTATTAAAGAATCTCACATGGGCATCAATGTAATCATATACATAAACAGCCTCTTTACCCTCATAGTCACGATTTAATCTTCCTATATACTGTTCCAGACGCCCTTCAAAGGATACCGGTGCAGCAAGCATTAATACATCAAGTCTTGGGAAATCAAATCCTTCTCCTATCTTCTGTCCGGTTGCAACCAAAATAAGGCTCTCTGTTCTGGGAACCAGCTTTAACTTTACTCGTATCTCTGCATTTTCCTTATCAGAATTATCACCATACAAAAGAAATACATGGTCAGCTTCACTTTTCAGCGCATCATACAAAAGCTTTGCATGCTCCTTAAATCTGGTTAATATAACCGGAGTCTGATTCAGCTCAATACTTTTCTTTACATCACTTATAATCATCTCATTACGCACCTTACTGGTACTAATTAGGCTGTAAGCTTTGTTAATGTCATCTTTACTGTCGGCTGTGTCCACAACTCTAGTATATCTCGGAACAAAATAATGACCTATTCCCTGCTCCTGCGCTCTCTCCAATGCTGTAAATCTATGGCGAAGCGGTCCAAGTAGCATATAGATAATTTTATCTAAGCTATCTCCACGCTTCGGCGTCGCAGAAACTCCATATACATATTTGGCATTGATTTTCTGCAATAATTCCACAGACGTATTGGATGCCGCATGATGACACTCATCCATAATTACCATTCCATAAGAATTAATCAGGTCATGAAATTTACCCTTACTATACATAGAGCCAACCATGGCAACATCTACAATACCGGTCAAAGTATTTTTACTGCCATGCAAAATACCTACAACGCTTTCTCTCTTTTTCTTCCTGCCTGTTTTGGTTTCATACTCCGGAGGTTCTTCCTTAATGTCCAAGAATTTATTCAGCTCATCCACCCACTGATTCAGTAAATCCTTACTCTGCAACAAAATAAGTGTGTTTACTTTGCGTTCCGCAATCAGATAACTACACACAACCGTTTTACCAAATGCGGTTGCAGCACTTAATACACCATCTGAATATGTCAATAATTTCTCTGCCGCCAACTCCTGTTGCGTTCTCAAATCTCCTTTGAAGGAAACTCTGATAGGACGTCCTTTTTCCTTTTGGTCAGATATATCAACAGCAATTCCGGCTTTATTACATTCCTCAATAATTCGTTCTTTTAGACCTCTTGGAACCTGTATGTATCCATCAACGTCTTTACCCAGATATACCGCACTAAAATTATAGTAATTGGAATATCCCAGTCTCTTATTTTTATAAAATTCAGGATTGTCAAAAGCTGCCAAACTACGGATTTGGTTTTGTATTCTCGGCATAAGGTTTAATGTATCAATATAAACACCATTGCTAAGCACCATATGTAGCTTACCAACCACATCCGCCTTAACAAACTCACACTTCTTTTTCCATGGCTTTGGTCTATTATTCATATCGGTACCGGCAAGCATTCCCCGGCTTTCTGCCAACTCCGCCTGCCATTTTGCCATATATTTTTCAATATCCTCTATACCAAGTTTTTCTGCTTTATTTAGTAAAATATCCCACTGATTTGGATAGGCATTCCAATTTTCATCCACAAATGCACTGTTACCATTTTTAAGCGCCTGTCCCTGCAATGGCAATGCAATCAGATTACCGATACTGCTTGCCACATCTTGAGACGGATACATTCTGTCATAGTAATGAAAGGATTTTAAGTTAATAGATGCAGAACCTTTATCTAATAACAGAAATCCAAAATTTCTGGCTACAGAAGCCGGTATTGCTTTCTTAAAGAAAATCCATACATGAGCACCTTTACCGGAACGAGAACGCTCTACCAATGGCCTAATACCATTTATCTCGCACATTTTTCTAAGAGCATCCACTTCTTTATGCCACTCGTTATCTGTATTGGCAAAATCTGTCGCTTCTGCACCTTTTTCATGATTATCAAAATCAAATACAATAAATCTACACATCCCATTAGGCAACAGCGGATATACACCTATTACATCTGAGCCATCCTCTTTATACCCTAATAGATGTGCAATAATCTTCTTAGCATCCAGCCGTGTCCACTTGGTATATTCACATTCATCACAGAAAGCCTTTTCACCTCTTTGCTTCGGACAAAGTCTGGCATCCCATCTGTTATCACATTGTGGAAAATAACCACCACTCTTACCACGCTTTGCATAAACATCCTCCCGCCCCCAAAACATGGCAAAAAACTTCTGTGCCATTTCCTCTGTAATATAAGGTGGATTAACAATGCGTTCTCCCTGATCAGGGTCGTACTCTTCCACATTGTCTATCGTCTCTTCAAAGGGATTGACCTCGTCATACGGAATATTTTCTTTCTTTAGTTTGTCTTTCAATAACCTGTTCTCATATTCAAGGAGTCTGACGAGCTTCCTTAAAGACTCCGCATCATACGCTTCTATATTCACAAATATCACCTGCAATTCCTATGTACATAATACCTTCTGCTACCTATGTAAAAGAAAATTTACACTTTCTTTTAATTCATCACTAAAACCTTCCAAATCTGCAGTTGTAATTACACCGCTATTAATCAGTGCCACAATATCGAAAATCATATTTCCTTTGCTTAATTCGAGCATTACTCCCGGATGCTTTTTATCCTTTTTTATCCGTTCTTCCAGCTTCCAGAATTTATCTGAAGCATTTTCATCTCCACTTAACAAATCTATATATTCTTTGGTCAAACGCCCCATATACGCTTCCTGCCAATCACCAATACGAGTTCTAAATAATTTCCAATCGCTTTTTGAAACTTCCATGTAAACATCCTCCAATCCATCAAATTTTAGCCACAAACTCCAAAATCCCCTCCGTCACAACACCAATCTCTTCATCAATCCATCTTTTATCTGAAGTATCAAGTCTATGAATGTAGCTCTTATCACTAAAAGCGATTTTTAATCTCCTAACTATATCATTCCCGGTATTTTCCTTCATCATTGTGTCATTGAATATATATGTATCCAAAGCTACCATCAATTTTTCTCTATTAACAGAATCCTTCAAGTAATACATATCATATACATCCTTATACCTTGTTGAAAATGGCCCAAATTTAAGAAGCGAACGCAATTTTTCTGCTAACATCTGCTCATCAGAATTAATTAACAAGCTTGCTCCTTCATCATCGTACGCAATATCGAAACAATATTCTTCCTGTTCCAATTCAAATCGATTATGTACACCTAAATCAATCTTACTTCTGACTTGATTCCCCTCTGTATCTTCAATCAAAATAAATACCTGCTTTCCGCTATAATCCTGTTGTTTCAACTCTTCAATCTTGCCTAACCTACTAATCTTGATTCCATCAAGACAATTCAGCTTGCTTATAAACGCATCTATCGATTCTTCTGCCAAGGAATACTTAATAAAATCAATGTCCAAGTCCTGTGTAGCTCTTCTAACATTATTGGTCTTGCTGCGCATAACCACACCACCCTTAATCGTTACATTTCTACTCAAGGGGCCAACTGATAATGCTTTTAATACAATATCCTGGCATACTTTTGCGGACGCCTTATCTCCCTGATAACCGTTTTTATTTGCTTCCTCAATCAACTTCTGTATATTAACCATTATAAAACCTCCAATCTTAAGGTCTCCATAACCGTGTTGGATTTTGGTAATTCATACGCATATTCCGCAACTAAAGTCATATCCAACTCATGAACAATTCTTCTATAACTCGCAATTATTTCTTTATAAAAATCAAAAGAAAATTTTCTTTTATTTCGTATCAATTCCACAAGAAGACGCTCTTTATCATAAATCACAATATCCACACCATCATAATTCATCTTGGTTTTTCCCATGTCAAAGGCTTTGCTATTTTCATAAAATTGCTTCACCCTTTCATCACTGATTTTTCTTGTGTTTTTCGGTGTGGCAACATAATAAAAATCAGGTATGGTATCCGTTAAACCATAATAATAAAAGGCACTATTCAGCGTAATAATTGCATTGGGATATTTCTTAGAAATAATCTCCAGCTCCGGTACATATCTCTTATCTGAATAGATTCCCTTTTCTTTTACATACAGTTCCCCTTCTTGAACATGTTTTTTTATTTTATAATCTGTTCCATATTTTTCCAAACATTCCTGATATGATAGTAACATTTTTCTTCACCTTCTTTCAACAAAATGCAGGTATTAAAACATTTTTTACCTACATTTACTCAAATTATATCATATAATGAAACATAGTCAAGATGTAATGTGAATTTTTAAAGGGAATGTAGGTATTTTTTTGTTTTTTACCTACACTCCCTTTAATATCATTTCTCATATTCACTCTATACTTATCCTTCATATATTTTAAGTATTTCCAGTTTTTACATATTTTTTGAACGCTCTATCGTATGTATACATCCCACTCTCGCAGGATGCCGGTAATCCTTATGCCGCCTTCTCAAACCGCTTCAGAAATCTTCTCGCATAAGCCTCATACCGAAGTCTTTTTCCTTCTGCATCATCACACCAAGTTTCCGGTTCGTACTGAATCTCTACGGCGATGTCTCGCAAAACCTGTGCTCCGTACTTCTCCATCATCTCAGCCAGGAATGTGCAGCAGCGTTCAAATTCCTTGTTCAAAACTTCCCTCCTTCCATAATCGCTTCTGCATCTTTTCGTCCGATAAGTCATCTATGACTTCTTGTCTTAATGATACAACTATGAATTGGAAAAAGCAATGATTCCGGCGAGAAAAAATTTCCTAAGTCATTTAAATTTCTTTAGGTGTCTTTTGCTAGATACGCATTTTGTATATCCATCGCAAAATGCATCTAGTTAGGGGCAAAATCCCCTAGAATTTCTTCCAAATTGCTAATTCTATATTTTGTGTAATTGTAACAATAAAGTTTGTGAAATATTTTCCCCGTTTTTCCACCCTTTTTGACTGGTTTTGTCTCCCTGAAAAGGTAATCAAAAAAGTGCTCCCATTGAAAAAAGCCCAAACCACCAGGGTTTAGGCTCTCATTACTTCTATGATTTTTGAATTTTGGGTATACTATCTCCACTGCTATTATGCAATACTTGGAGCAATACGTCAACGGCAAATTTTTGCCCTTTTGCGATATCCCAATTATTACTGTGAAACTTTCCGAAGCACCGCGTAGGCAAAATCGGCGAAACCAATCAGGTGACATCGAAAATGCACCTCGCACGGATACATCCACTGGATGTATAGAAGTGCGCCCTTAGTTCTCTTAAGTAATATGCTAATTCATCATTTCTAGCAGGTCTTTCAACAAAAATGCGACATGAAACCTCTCTCTTTTTCAGAACTACTCTCCCATAGTCTCAATCTCTACCCACTTTGGATAAAATCCACTTCCAAGTGCCACATTCCAAGAACCTATACTTGACAAGCTGGTTCCATAAATTGGAATGGCTCCCCGGCGAAACACTTCATTTTTAAGCAACTTCACCAACTTAGTTGCAATACCTTTGTCTCTCCACTTAGGAAAAACATCAATTCCTATTTGCCAAAATAGTTTTGTATCAGCAGCACATCCTGCAAACCCCACAATCTGCCCTTCATATACTGCTCCCACCGCCAATACATCAGGTCGTTCCGGCATAAAGCAATCGCACAAAGCATTTGGAAACTCCTCTCGACCATATAATGCCTTAATTTCTTCCTGCTCAAACCATTGTACTTCGAAAGTCACATCAACTTCCTCCATCTGTACCTTTGGCAAAAACATATGATGACTCTGCCACAACCGTTCTCCATACTTTGAAAGCTCCTTTTCCAACTCCATTAAATTGTGATGCTCAAAAAGCCAAATACTTTCCTTTCCCTTGCTCCATTTCACCAACCACTCATGCATCTCCTCAGGTGCATTTATAACCACATTTCGTCCTAAGGTGATCATAGAAAAGAATGCCTTCCTTGGCATATATACACGCCGTCCCGGATGTTCCTTTGAAACTACAATGATATTTTCCTTTTTATCAAAATCGTCTTCACTACAATTAAAATCAAGAGAAAGAAGTTTTTTCAGTTCAAATTCAATCATTGCTTTATCTACCATGTTATCCCTCCTTAACACGAACTCAAGCAAGTTACAACCAGTTCACATATTCCTTCCACAGCTTCTCGTAAATTCCGTTCATCTGTGCCACAATCTCCGGGCTCACAGGTACCTGCTTGTCCATAAAGCACATGCCCCGTTCTCCCATAAAGTCCACGCAAAATACTAGCGAATAAAAGGCAAAGGCTTTTTTCTCTTCCAAGTTCACCTTCATCTCTTCCAGCAGATAGGTTACATAGTCGGTGTCATATCCCATGTTTAAAAGGGCCATATAGGTCATAGCCACATAGGTCAGCTTGTCTCCTACACCCATCCAGTCAATATCAATCACACCGGTTACCTGACCCTCATGAATCAACAAATTCTTGGTACTGATATCATCTAAATAGGCAATAGGCTTAACTCTATCAAAATAGTCCTCAAGGCTTTCCGCCTCTTTTAATAGGATCTCTACCTTTTCTGGTTCAAAATAGCAACCATTTGCGAGGATGCGTTCCTTGGCACGTAATAAAATATTCTCCACAAAGGATGCCTTCCAGGTCCAGTCTGCAGGGATATCCTCCAGCTGTAAAACAGACACCTTATTTTGGATATCAACAACTACTCTTGCAATCTCTCGCTTCTGCGTTGCTGTCAAATCATTATAAACTATTCCTATGTCCTGCCCTTCAAAGTAGGTCAGTATCAGATACTCAAATTCTTCAAAGGTGCCTTTTCTTAGTATTCTTGGCACCGGAATATCTATGGTCGCCAAACGCTCCAACCAGTAAATTGTATCCTTATAGGCTGACACTTTTTCACTACAACGAACCACTACTTTTTGCTTCGTAAACTCTACAATATATACATAATTCCCCTGTCCTACTGCACAGCGGGCTATGCTCTTTGGTTTCTCTTCGAAGCAGTCTATACAAAGTTTTGCTATCTTTTCTTCATTCATTTTTCTTTCTCCATGATCGATTAATTCTTTTCATTACCTTTACAATTTTCTACACATCACTTCTCGATTACGTTATACCATATATCATTTCTAGCTGATCTCAAGAATATCAAATCCATAACTATCTACTTGCTCTCTACACCATCCCAAAATGCTCCAACGCATCCCTAATAGCCTTTTCCTTATCTTCCGAACACTGTGGCTGTTTCGTATCTTCTGATTTAGACTTATTATAGTTCTCCCTCTCAATGATACCGCACTTTCTTTTCACCTGCGCAATATAAAGATTTGTCACCTGCAAACCATGTTTCTCCAACACATAATCTTTTATCTCTTCATATGTCGCCTTGCTCTCCGCAGATGTCACATCCAACTCGTCCATATCAAGAGTTACATTTACATGATGCTTCGCTTCATGGAGTTTGGACAATAAGCATACCGTCTCCACATGTTCCGTATTTGGGAACATATCCACTCCGCAGGCCCTTTCCACTCTGTATCCCCTCTTCACTAAATACTCCAAATCCCGCACCAATGTCTCCGGATTACATGACACATATACCACTTTCTTAGGCGAAAGTCTGCACAGGGCGTCTAAGAACACCTCACTGCTGCCGCTTCTGGGCGGGTCCATCAGCACCACATCCACTTTATCCCCGCTTTCTGCTACCTGCATCATAAATTCGCCTGCATCCTTCTGATAAAAACGGATATTGCTAATTTGATTCCTCTTTGCATTGGTTACGGCATCCCTTACCGCATCTTTATTCAGCTCCACACCAATTACATTACCGGCCTTGGAAGCAGCTATCATGCCGATGGTTCCGGTTCCGCAATAAGCATCCAGCACCGTCTCTTTACCTGTTAGACCTGCATACTCAATTGCTTTTGTATAAAGCTTCTCTGTCTGGACGGGATTCACCTGATAAAAGGACTTCGGCGAAATCTTAAAAGTACAGCCGCAAAGCTTATCTTCAATAAAACCCGGTCCGTAAATCACCTGTTCTTTTTCTCCCAGCACCATACTTGTCCGCTTATCGTTCACATTCACCACCACTGTAGTAATTTCAGGATGTTCCTTGCGAAGTGCTTTTACAAAATTATTTTTGGAAGGCATAATCGGCGATGCCAGTACTAAAACAACCATCACTTGTCCGGTGGCATATCCCACGCGCACCAACACATGCCTGAGCAGCCCATAGCCACTGTCCTCGTCATAGGTCTTAATTTTGAAGGATTTCAGCAATCCTCTGATAGTTGCAATAATGGCATCTGCTTTTTGATTCTCCAGCAAACAGTGTTCCACCGGTACTACATAATGGGTACCTTCCCGATAAACGCCGGAAATAATATTCCCTTTCCTATCTCTGTCAAAGGTAGCTGTTACCTTATGTCTGTAATGGGCCGGATTCTCCATGGAAATAAAATCATCCAACTTACAAAAAGTCTTTAACTGCTCTGTTAGCTGTTCGCGCTTTTTCTTAACCTGTTTTTCGTAGGGAACATCCAGCAGCTGACAGCCGCCGCAAGTTTTAAAAACAGGACAGCTTGTATTGGGCTTACTGTCTGTTCTTCTATATGTTTTTTGCGTCATTTGCTTTGAATCATATTTTTTATCAGCATATCGCTTTCCATTATCATTTCTTCTTTTCTCTGTTGCCATGTTCTTCTGCCTTCCTGTTCTATATTACCTTTGATAAAATCCTCTATGATGCAAATAAACCCCAGGTATTACCCGGGGCATATCTTAATTATGATGTTCTGTTTTGCGTAATTTCACGGAATCAATACCCTGAATTAATTCCTTTGCAAGCTCAATATCTGCTTCATTAATGCGAATTGTAAATACGTTTTTTTCTTTTGCACTTTCAGTACCAAACAGTCTTTGCCAAAAGTTCTTTTCCTGCCATTCAATAAAATAGGAAATCCTGTTCTTTAAAAATAACTTCTCCAGCTTTTCTTTACTCTCCAAGCTGTATACTTTACAAAAAGCGACCTCCCTGCTAAAAAAACTACTGTTATATGTGACTGATGCCATATGCTGCTCCCCCTACTCACTTTGAGCTTATGTTAACTTAATTTATTATATCGCATAGGGCAATCCTATTTCAAGCATAAAAACACAATAGATTTGCGTTTTTTACAATTTCTTTGACAATTCCCACAAAGGTTTCTGTACCAAATACTGTTCGTTTAACCAGTCTGCAGCTTCCTCCACGCCTTGTGGCGAAAAGGGGAAATTCTTCCGCTGTTTCTTCTCTTCCGGAGTTTTGGCATAACAATAAGGTTCCGGCCAGATAATCACTTCAAGGACAGTCTGCTTCTCCCCTTCACCATCTGTTGTCTCTTGTTTTTTCAGCATATAGCGCATACCGTCCATGCTGGCACAATATTCTTCTTTCTTTATGTAATTAAATACATGAAAACGCTCTTTTTCTATCATCTTAAACCATCCTTATCCTTCCGGTCTTATTCGCATAGAAACCGCAAAATATAAAAGGCATCGGATTGTTATCATCCGATGCCGCATGATGCAAAAAAACAAGTTTTCGGTTATTTGTCCATCACCTTATCTATTGCAGCTATCAGACGGTCTACTTCAAAGGGCTTAACAATAAAATCAGTTGCACCGTATTCAACTGCCTGTGCAAGCATTGACTGCTGTCCGAGAGCTGTACAAATAATAACTTTCGCTTCCGGATCTAATATTTTAATTCTTTTCAATGCTTCTACGCCATTCATCTCAGGCATAGTAATATCTAAAAGTACTACATCCGGTTTGATATCTAAATATCTTTCAACAGCTTCAATACCGTTGGATGCCTCTCCTGCCATGGTATGCCCGTTTGCTTCCAACATTCTCTTAATTGACATTCTCATAAATGCTGCATCATCAACTATTAATACACTTGCCATATTAAAATCTCCTGTATCTTATATAATAACTACTTATACATTCTTATTTCGTTCTTGCAAAATACAAGTGTATTTTAGCATACTTTTTTGAAATAGAAAACACATTTTGCTATTTTCTTCTTAAGTTCCTTTAAAAACAAAAAAGAAACACTGGAATTATCAGTGTTTCCTTTACAGTCGGAGTGACAAGACTTGAACTTGCGGCCTCTACTTCCCTAAAGTAGCGCTCTACCACCTGAGCCACACCCCGAAACGCAAGTCTTATTATATATGCTATTCACCAAAAAAGCAAGCATAATTTTCAAAAATTTTTAAAAAATTTACACAAATCGCCAAACCCCATAAAATACAACTTTTTTCTATTGCTCCACATCTCTTTCTGTAATAAAATAGTGTTATTACAAAATGAATTTAGGAGGATTTCTTCATGTGGACACGTAGTGAACTCAAGGCAAGAGCACGGGAAATACTGAATCTGAATTATTGGAAAGCAGTACTCGTTTCTCTTATTTATATGTTTTTGACCGGCGGCGGTGGCGGTGGTGGCGGCTCAGCAAGCGCCGGCAACAATTCTTCCGGTTCCGGCTCTGCTTCCTTCGGTGATGCTGCTTCAAGCCTCTCTTCCGGTGAAATTGCCGGCGTTATTTTTGCAGTTGTATTAATGATTGCAATTTTCTTCATTATTTTTGCACTGGCTTTTGCTTTCAGCCTTTTTGTTCTTACCCCGTTGCAGGTAGGATGTCACCGTTTCTTTATCCGTTGCGAACACGGCAATGCATCCCTGAATGATGTGGTATTTGCTTACTCAGGCTGCTATCTGAACGTGGTAAAAACAATGTTCTTTTACAGTTTGTACCTGACCCTTTGGACCCTTTTATTCATTATACCCGGCATTATCAAGGGACTTGAATACCGTATGATTCCCTACATACTGGCAGAAAATCCGACCATCAGTACCAAAGAGGCATTTGCTTTAAGCAAACAAATGATGGACGGTGAGAAATGGAATGCATTTGTTCTTGACTGGTCTTTCTTCGGGTGGAATCTGTTAAGTGTATTTACCTGTTGTATCCTCGCTATCTTTTATGTAGCTCCTTACCAGAACCTGACCAATGCACAGCTCTATGCGGTACTAAAAAACAAGGTTTCCGGTTATCAGCAACAAGCCGGTAATCCATATGTAAACAACTACAACTCCAATCCCTACCAGCAGTAATTTCCATTGTAAATTATTACTTATTAACAGGAGTAAATTTCATAAACAATTCATGAAACTGGGGCGCCTCTTTCTTTAAGGAAACAGGGCGTCCTTCCCTGTTTAAGAAGCAGTGTCTGCTCTCTCCCGTGGTCCTTACTTCCCCTGTATTTTTATCCGTAATAGTGTAGCTGATGCAAAGCTTTACACCGTTATAGCTTTGGATAGCAGGCACAATCAACACTTCATCATCAAAATGTACCATAGATTTATATTCACAGCTAACCGCTAATACAGGGCTGATAATGCCGCTTTCTTCCATTGCTCTGTAGCTGACACCCATTTGGCCCATAAAATCAATTCTTGCGGATTCAAACCAGCGGATATAGTTGGAATGGTGGATAATCCCCATCTGGTCTGTTTCATAATACTGTGCTTTATGTTCGTAAGGTTTGATACTCATTCTTCTGCTCCTTTATCTGCTTTGCCTTTGTCTGTATTTCCCTTTTTTTGTTGTATGTTAGCTGCTGCACCGTTTCTTTTGTTCACATCCTCTTTTAAAAGAACATAGACTGTAGAAAGGATGGGAATAAATACCAGCATTCCTACAACTCCCATCAGGCTGCCGCCGATAGTTACGGCTGCTAACACCCACATGGAAGGCAGTCCTACGGAGTTACCAACTACATGAGGATAAATCAGATTCCCTTCAACCTGTTGCAGTACAAGGAATACAACTAAAAATCCAAGTGCTTTGGTGGGGCTGTCCACCAAAATAAGGAATGCCCCCACACCACAACCAATAAAGGCGCCTACCACCGGTATCAATGCCGTAAAGGCAATCAATACTCCAATCATAAATGCAAAAGGGAACCGGAAAACAGACATCACAACAACGAACATAGCTCCTAAAATCACCGCTTCCGTACACTGCCCGGTAATAAAATGACTAAAATTACGGTAAAGCAGCTTTGCCACCTTCATACACCAGCTGCACACCTCCGGCTTGGTATATGCCTGAAGCAGGCGGGATGCCTGACTTGCCAGCTTTTCTTTTTGTCCCAATACATAAATAGAAAAAATGAATGCAATAAAGAAGTTTACGGCACCACTGGCAATACTGCTTGCTACAGAAAAAGTGGAAGACAGCATATTTCCCATACCGTTTTGCAAAAAGCCGAATACATCCTGTATTACCTTCTGCCAATCCATCTCAGATATCTGAATGTTCTGAAGCTGCGTTACTAATTCCGGATTAGCGGCCAACACAACAGTCAGATAATCCAGCACTTCTTCCAAAAAAACAGGTATCTCTTTTCCCAGTACCTTAATAGTTTCTACAAGCTGGGGAATTACCGTAATCACCACAAGTACAATAACCAGCAATACGGCTACATAAGCAAGAAGCATACTCGCAGGCCTTTTCAATTTTTCCGAAATTTTCTGCATCCTGACATTTTTCACTTCTCCCGAAAACAATTTTCTCTCAAAAAAGCTCATCGGAAGGTTAATGACAAATGCGATGGCACCGCCTAAAAGAAAAGGGCTGACAATCTGCAGACAAAAGACAAATGCCTGCCATAATAAGTCTACCTTCATCAGTGCCAGAAACACCAGTCCTGCAAAAAGAATAAGTCCTCTGATTCTTTTGATTTCTTTCCGATTTAAGTTCATTTCATTTCCTCCAAAAGTCTTATCAAAAATTCCCATACCCGTTTTGCAGATGCAATACTAAGCTCCTCTTCCGTTGTATGGATGTTTTTCATGTCAGGTCCCATAGACACACAATCGAGTCCCGGCATTTTTCCTGCAAAAAGTCCGCATTCCAAGCCGGCATGAATCGCTTGTATTTCCGGCTCTGTGCCGTACATTTCTTTATAAAGTGCTATCATCTTATGGCGAAGCGGTGAATGCGGCGAATATGCCCAGCCAGGGTAATCACCTGTGACCTCTGTTTCTGCTCCTACCAATGCTCCAAGTGCCTTCAAACGGTCAATTAGCGCTTTTTTGGCACTTTCATAAGAGCTTCTGACAGAAATACCTATGTGCAGCTTTCCTTCCCTGCAATCCAATATTCCCGGATTTAAAGAGGTCTCTACCAAACCATCCATGGTGCCGCTCATAGCCTGGACACCGTTAGGAATAAGAATAAGAAACATAAGCAGTTTTTCCGTAATTTGTCTGTCTGCTGCCTCTTTTGATATCACATCAAAGAAATCGACGGATACACATATATCTGCATCCTTTCCGGCTAATTCTGCTCTCAATTCCGCCTGTATATCAGATGTAAATTGCAGAATTAGTTTTTTATCTTCATCCGTATCTGCTGAATCTGCAAAAAGAAGCTCTGCATATGCTTCTCTTGGAATTGCATTATCAGCAAAACCACCCTCCATGGAAACAAGGAAAAAGGGATGCTTATGATATAACCGGTTCAACACTCTTCCCAGCAGACAATTCGCATTTCCCCGTTCCTTATGGATTTCCACACCGGAATGTCCGCCGGTCAGTCCCCATATCCGAATCCGGCAGCCAAGCCCTGTTTGTTTTGTTTCGTTATAGGAAAGCAAGTAATTAACTCTGGCGCCGCCTGCACAGCCAGCCAGGAAAATACCTTCCTCCTCGGAATCCACATTAATCATGGTAGTGGCCCTGCAACAGGATAAATCGATTTCTCTCGCTCCGTCCATTCCTACCTCTTCATCCACTGTAATCGCCAATTCCAGCCTGGGATGCCGGTAAGCATCACCATCAAGAAGGGCAAGGCCATATGCTACTGCAATACCGTCATCACCGCCAAGGCTGGTGCCACGGGCATATATTTTATCACCGGATACACATAAATGAAGTCCTTCCTTCTCCATGTCGATAGGATTTTCCGGCTTTTTTACCGCTACCATATCCATATGCCCCTGTATCATCACAGCCGGACTGTTTTCATATCCTTTTGTTGCTTCTTTTATCATAATCACATTACCAAGCCTATCTTGATAATGTTCCAAATTTCTCTCTTTTGCAAAGTCAGCCAAGTAGTTGCTGATTTGCCGGGTATTCCCTGACCCATGGGGAATACTGCAAATTTCTTCAAAAAAGTAAAAAACCTTCTCAGGTTGCAGACCTTCCAAAAAACGCATGTTACTTCTCTCTTTCTTCCGGATTCATATCTTATCGGAACATTCTATTTCCAATCATATCATATTTTTATCTGTTAGGAAATAATTTCCACAAAACAAAAAAGAACCTTATCCATTCCGATAAGGTTCCTTGGTATGTCTTATTTATGCAAGCTTGCTCTTTGCAATTTCTGCAAGCGCTGCGAATCCTTCTGCATCATTTACTGCCATTTCAGCAAGCATCTTTCTGTTGATATCTACTTCTGCAAGCTTAAGACCATACATAAACTTGCTGTAAGATAATCCGTTTAATCTTGCTGCAGCATTGATACGTGCAATCCATAACTGTCTGAACTGACGCTTTCTTTCCTTACGGCCTGCATATGCAGATGCTAATGCTCTCATTACAGACTGCTTTGCTACTCTGTACTGCTTGCTTCTTGCTCCTCTGTAGCCCTTTGCAAGCTTTAATACTCTATTGTGTTTTTTCTTAGCGTTCATACCGCCTTTAATTCTTGCCATGTCTTATTTCCTCCTTACGACTCATCTATCCTTATCAATCTACTTACAGATAAGGTAAAATCTTCTTCATATTCTTAACATTTGTTGCATCTGTAATAGCAGACTGTCTGAGATTACGTTTTCTCTTTGTAGTCTTCTTGGTTAAGATATGGCTCTTGTAAGCTTTACTTCTTTTTAATTTACCTGTTCCTGTAGCTTTAAAACGCTTTGCAGCAGCTTTGCTTGTTTTCATTTTGGGCATAACTGATTCCTCCTGTACATTCAAATTAATTATATTTTAACTGATTTACTTCTTCTCAGTTAAAAACATGGTCATACTCCTGCCTTCTACCTTAGGAGCCTTTTCAACAACACATACATCTGCAAGTGCTTCTGCGAAGTCATCTAAGATGTGCTTGCTACTTGCCATATGTGCCATTTCACGTCCGCGGAAACGAAGTGTCACCTTCACTCTGTCACCCTTGGACAAAAACTTTCTTGCGGAATTAACCTTGGTGTTTAAATCATTGGTATCGATATTGGGGGAAAGACGAATTTCCTTAATCTCGATTACCTTCTGTTTCTTCTTAGCTTCTTTTTCTCTTCTTGTCTGCTCATATTTAAACTTGCCGTAGTCCACAATCTTACAAACCGGAGGCTTCGCTGTAGGAGCAATCTTTACTAAATCCACTCCTGCTTCCTCTGCAAGTGCAAGTGCTTCTCTGGCAGACATGATACCTAACTGTTCACCATCTTCACCGATTACACGTACTTCTTTGTCTCTAATCTGTTCGTTAATGAATAATTCGCTAATGGTTGTACCCTCCCTATAAGAAAAAATAAAACAAAAAAGTGAATAGCATAACTATCCACTTCAAATTCTTATCTTTCTTCGCACATGCTCTCTGCAAAAGCCGCGCAAAGCCGTTACCGACAAGTTTCTTTCCTGTCCCTTAGAATTATGAACGCCCGTAGCCCGATTGCCCCGAGGTGAGAGTGGATACTCTGCTTGGTTGTTGTGTGTTCACACACTCAAATAATATATCACTGATATATTCCTATGTCAAGAACTATTTTGAAATTATTTTCCTGCATTAGCCATTTGCACATCCTGCTCCGTTACCAGCCTGATTTTTCCGTCAGAAACAGCGAAATCCGCCATCAGTTCATCATCCTCTGACTGGCTGTAAGTAACAGTATACGTATCCTCACCTAAAATCATATAGGTAAGCTGCTGGATTCTATTTCCCTCTGTTTCATAAGCACTTCTGATTTTGTATGCAGGCACTCCGTCCATATCAACTTCTTCAAAAGAAGATACTTCCACAGAAACGCTTTGTCCCTGCTCCTGAAAGGCCTGTTCCAGTTCTTGCTTGTACTCCTCTTTCGTAAGGGTATCGGAAACAAGCCCGCCATCCCCCTCGACCACGGAGTAGTATACATTAGAAGAATCGAGAGGCGCCATTTCATGAAGGTACATACCGGGGATTTCCTCGGAAGGATAATAGCCTACGGGAATCATTACAGCACAATGCATCACTTCTTCCCTACCGGATGCTTCTGCTTCTTCCTTAAGTACAAATTCCTGTATTTCTACATATTCTGTTGTCTGCTCTTCTGATAGCTGCATATCTGCAACGGTAACAACCTCTTCCTTACAACCGCATAGTCCGCAAACTGTTATAAGGGCAAACATTCCTATGGCAAATCCTTTTACTCTCTTCATCACATAAACCTCTGCATATTCTTGGGTTAAACACCACATCTATCATTTAAGCATATTCTCTCCTTTTGTTCAAGCTAAAAATCAAAAACAGAGATATCCGCATCTTACGAATATCTCTGCTTATTGGGTAAATAACAACTCCAATTATTTTTCAGTAAAGGTAGCACAAGAAGTCTCTCTGCAATCCGATGCACCGCAGCCTTTAATGTCCACATGCTCTGCCACGCATTTATAATTGCTGTTATAAACACATTTCACAGCTTCACAATCGATGCTGATAATCTTACTGGGGTGCTCAAGAGCACTGGTAAAACGGTCTTCCTTTGCTTCCATAAAGCTTTCACAGCAGGTCTCCTTTTCCTCATGGGCATGCTTTCCGCCTACCATAATATCACCTTTACAGCAATACCTATCCTTATTGTATGCGCAATTTTCTACCGCACAATTTAATTGAGCCATATTATCCACTCTCCTTTCTGTCAGGTATTAGATAGTATGGCTCAATTTTTGAACCTTATTCATTTGCAAAGCTTCTAGCAAAATTTTGAATAAAAAAGATTATTTCTTTTCTTCTGTCACTTCGATTTTGCGGATTTCTTTGGTTCTGATTTCCTTGCAAATCTGATCAACAAACTCTGCAATCGGCTTTACGCCCTCATCTCCTGCAAAACGGCTTCTTACGGAAACAGTACCGTCAACTTCTTCCTGCTGTCCCACTACCAGCATGTAAGGCACTTTATTTAGTCTTGCCTCACGGATCTTAAAGCCGATTTTTTCAGAACGGTTATCCACTGTAACAAGTACCCCGTTCTTTTTAAGCTCTGCTTTTACCTTTTCCGCATATTCTTCATACTTTTCGGAAATCGGAAGTACACGTACCTGCTCAGGACAAAGCCATGTAGGGAACTTTCCTTCATACTTTTCGATTAACCATGCCAAAGTTCTTTCATAGCATCCCATGGATGTTCTGTGGATGATATAAGGACGAACCTTGTCGCCGTTCTGGTCGATATAATACATATCAAACTGTTCTGCTAAAAGAGCATCCCACTGAATGGTAATCATGGTATCCTCTTTCCCATAAACATTCTTGGTATTGATATCAATCTTGGGACCATAGAATGCTGCCTCTCCTACATCCTCTACAAAAGGAATCTGAAGTTCATTCATGATATCACGCATATGCTGCTGGGTTTCTTCCCAAACTTCAGCCTCGCCGATATATTTAGCTCTGTTATCAGGATCCCATTTGGAAAGATGGTAGGTTACATCTTCTTCTACTCCCAGAGTCTGTAAGCAATGCTTTGCAAGCGCAAGGCATCCTTTAAATTCTTCTACCATCTGGTCCGGTCTTACAATCAAATGACCTTCAGAAATGGTAAACTGACGCACTCTGGTAAGACCATGCATTTCTCCGGAATCCTCGTTTCTAAAGAGAGTAGATGTCTCGCCGTAACGAAGGGGTAAGTCTCTGTAGGAATGCTGGGATGCTTTGTACACATAGTACTGGAAAGGACAGGTCATGGGACGAAGCGCAAACACTTCCTTATCTGTTTCTTCATCACCCATTACAAACATACCTTCCTTATAGTGATCCCAGTGTCCCGAAATCTTATAAAGGTCGCTCTTTGCCATAAGAGGAGTTTTTGTTCTGATGTATCCCCATTCATTGTCTTCTAAATCTTCAATCCATCTTTGCATGGTCTGAATCATCTTAGCCCCCTTAGGCATCAAAAGGGGAAGTCCCTGGCCGATTACATCTACGGTTGTAAACAGTTCCATTTCACGGCCAAGCTTATTGTGATCACGAAGCTTGATATTTTCAAGGTATTCCAAATACTCAGCCAATTCTTCTTTCTTGTTAAAGGCTGTACCGTATATTCTCTGAAGCATGGTCTTGTTGGAATCCCCTCTCCAGTAAGCACCGGAGGAAGAGGTCAGCTTAAATGCCTTGATTCCCTTGGTACTCATCAGATGAGGTCCTGCACAAAGATCCACAAATTCACCCTGGCTGTAGAAAGAAATCACAGCATCCTCAGGCAAATCCTGAATCAGTTCTACCTTATAAGGCTCACCCTTTTCTTCCATAAACTTGATAGCTTCATCTCTGGGCAGGGTAAACTTCTCTAATTTATTACCTTCTTTTATAATCTTTTTCATTTCTGCTTCGATTTTGTCAAGGTCTTCTCTTGAAAAAGAAGCATGTTCAAAATCATAGTAATAGCCGGTGTCAATAGCAGGTCCGATTGCCAGTTTTGCTTCGGGAAACACTCTTTTTACTGCTTCTGCAAGCACATGGGAGCAGGTATGTCTTACCACACGTAAGCCCTCCGGGTCATTTGCTGTCAGAATATTTAATGCACAATCCTTATCAACTACGGTACGAAGATCAACCACTTCACCATCCACTTCACCTGCACATGCAACTCTGGCAAGACCTTCACTTAAATCTGCCGCAATTTCATAAACGCTCATAGCGCTGCCGTACTCTTTTACGGAGCCGTCTTTTAATGTGATTTTCATAATCATTTCTCCTTATTCATTTTAGTCTTTACTCTGTTTCATCTTCCCATACACCGATTACTTCGGTTTCTTCACAGCAGTTTTCTTCCTGTTTTTCATCCTTTGCATAATTACCGCTGTTGTTTCCGTTATTGCTCCCTATCACCGTTGATTTCTTTGGTGAACAAAACATCCCAAAAACAATTCCGCCTAACACACACACTGCAATTGTAAGTAAAAATTCCCGTTTGCTCATGATTTGCGGATCTGATAATGACGCTGACCATTCTTTCCATTTTTCTTTCACGCTATCACCTCTTTCAATAAAAAATCCCACACACTACTTTCGTAATGCATGGGACGTAATCTACGCGGTTCCACCTATGCTTGCTTCCTGCGCAATGCGCCTTACGGAAACCTCTCATGATAATCCTTATTCTTACACATGGATTATCTGCCTGTAACGTAGGCATACGGACCGGATTGGGGCCACTCAGAGTTAGTTTTCAGATGCTTCCTGCAAGAACATTTTCAGCACCGATTTACGCAGACTAATTATAATTGCCACACCTAAATCTGATGTTCCTCTCTGCTACATTTCACATCGTACTCTTCTCGTCAACGTGTTATCTCTCTTATTTCAAATATTACTTTTTCATCATAAGACACTTTTAGAAATCTGTAAAGTGAAAATTTATGCCATAGCCTCTTTACAGCTTCTTAATACATTAATTCTTACCGCAGCACTTTTTATACTTTTTCCCGGATCCGCATGGGCAGGGGTCGTTGGGATAAACCTTATCAGGCTTTACTACAGTTGTGGAAGATTTCTGCTCCTTGTAAAGAGCCTTACGGGTCTCTTCGTCAAAAATTGCTTCCCATTCGGTAAGACCATATAGCCAATCTGCACCTGCAGCTACCATATTCTTATAAAGCGCTGTCTTATCAAATGCAAGGCTTACTACCGTATCCTCTTCCATTTCTTCAATAGGATTTTCTGCCTTTAAACTGTCATTAATACCATCAAGGAATCCGGTCATAATAAGGATATCCACACCATATTTCTCTGCCAGTTCTTTCACAGTTCCTTTTACTTCTTCATCGGGATCTGCAAGAAGCTGCTTGTAAATCTCTGTTTCCTGCTGGAAATAGGATGTCCACATTCTCTGCAGGTCACCTTTGTTTGCTGTTTCTGAATAAGCCATATCACGCCATTTTTTAAGTAATGCCATAATTCGTATCCTCCTAATCCGCTGTGCGGATATTTTGTATGTTTTCAAAATAAATACACTGATTGTAATCTTTCTTGTGCATCTTTTGATATTATATATTACTTTGCCCAAAAAGTAAATTTTTTTATAAAAATCTGTATTTCTGTGTATAAAGAAATTATTCCGGTGCAATACTATGATTAGTCAACGGACCCCCTCCTTTGACAATGTGGGCATACCACCGGTACAAAAAGATAAATAAAATACTTATCCTCCCCTATATAGCAGAAAGCAGGCAATTGCCCGCTTTCTGTTATTTATTTCCCGTTTTCTTAAGCAGTATTATCCCTATAACCATTGCAACAATTCCAACAAGTAAAAAGCCCAACATATCCGTTAATGCAAATTCTTCTTTCATAAGCACCGGCAATATTTTGCCAAAGGTATCCGGCTCTTTCATCTGCAGTAACAAGAATGCGTTATTCAAAAAGTGCAGTACCATTCCGATATAAATACTTCCTGATTTATATACAATATAAGCAAAGCATGCCCCCAGCATAGCTGTGGGAATCAATTTCACAAGGCTCACGTGGAATGCACCGAAAATAACAGCAGAAATTAAAATTGCCCATTTCACACCACATTTTTCACGAAGCCCACCATACATCAGACCTCTGAAAAAGATTTCTTCTCCTACAGCCGGCATAAGTGCCATTACAAGCACAATTAAAATGGTCGGCTGTGCCATCAAAATCTCATAGCTTTTATTCATGTTTTCTGTGCTGGCAGGAAACAATTTTACCAAATAGCCGGTCAACAGCATCTCTAAACAAAAAGTTCCCACATAGAAGCAGATTCCCGCCATAACACTTCCCTTACCGGGTTTTTTCAATGAAAACAAAGTCTTGCAGTCTGATTTCATATACCATGTCACGAAAAGCGGCACTCCCAGAATCATAAGCTGCTGTACTACCACTCCTGCAAACGGTGCACGTACCGTCACTGCCGTTCCCACGTATAAAACCAAAAGAAGTAACACTACCACACTCATAATCAGGTCACCGATACCCGGCACGGTTCCCTTCATAAACTCAGAACGCTTTTTGAAAATCTGAAAGTTCTTAAAGCCGTCATGGAACAAAATATCCTCGCTGTCATACATTTTTGCAAGAATCCAGATAATCATCACGCTATATGCAGAATTAACCGTAATGGTAATAGCTGCAAGCGGAAAGGAAAACTGCTGGGATGCTATCTGCTTAATGAGAAGCGAGATATTTGCAATCGGAATCAATGCAGTCCTGTAATCAAGCTGTGCGGAAGGAATCATACCCATCATGGATGCAAACATAACAATCAGCATCACCGGCGTACTGTAATTATTTGCTTCTTTCATACTTTTGGCAAAAACACAAAAGCACATGCAGATTGCCGTAATCAGAAGTGCTACTGAAATCATGGCAAGTAAAAGTACCGGTACCAGTGAAAGTAATTTTGAAATGTCGATTCCCTGCAATTCTGCAGCAAGCTCAGTGGATGCCCCTACCATCAGAAATACCACGGAACCTCCCAATGCCAACAGAGATAAAACCGCTGTTACGCAGGCAAATAATGCAACTGCAATATATTTACTCATAATCATTTGAAAATTGGATACAGGAAGCGTTAAAAGGGTTTCCAGTGTTCCTCTTTCTTTTTCTCCCGTAGTTACATCTACCGCAGGATAAAAGGCACCCATTAATACCGTTACAATCAGCATCATACCAATACTTCCGCCGATATTCATACCCACGCTTTCAGATTCACTGGCAGAATCCACACTCTCTACCAAGACCGGTGTCAGAAATGTTTCATCCAGTCCCTGGCCTGCCAACTTTTCCTTTAACAAATCTTCTTTGTAATAGGTCAATAATTCTGTCAGTGCACTTTCCGCATAATTAGAGTCTTGGTTCGTGGATGTATAAGAAATTTCCACCTTGATATTTTTCCCTTCTTCTGCTGATGCAGCAAACCATGCGTCAGCCTGTGCATCGTCACTTTTTTTCATCTGCTCAAAGGTAAGCTCACAGACTAAATCTTCACTGTGCTCTGTATATAATGCTTCCAGTGCCGTCACAACTTCCGTATCTGCCCCACTGCCCTCATATGCCACGGTATGTATTTTTTCTTCCTGGGACTGCGCCACCATGCTCATAATCAGTGTCATCCCAATCATAATCGTAGGGTACAAAAGAAGCGGTACTACCACCATAATAATAAGGGTTTTTTTATCCCTAAGAACATCCATAACTTCTTTTCTAATTAATGTTCTAAGCCGTTTCATTGTTATCCTCCCTTTCGCTTTCATCATAGATAGCATGGAAAGCTTCTCTCAAATTGGAAGTACCTGTCTGTTCCATCAGCTGCGCGGGAGTTCCCTGAGCCACAATCCTACCGCCGCATATCATATATATCCGGTCACACAGCACCTGCGCTTCTTCCAAATAATGGGTAGAATAAAGCACTGTCTTCCCTTTCTCTTTCTGTTCCTTCATAAAACGGATAATGGCATCCGCACTTAAAATATCAAGTCCGAGTGTAGGCTCATCCAGAATGTAGAGCATAGGGTCAGCCATCAGACATCTGGCAATAGAGGCTCTTTGTGTCTGTCCCGTAGAGAGCTTCTCAATCCGACTATCCGCAAAGCTACTCATGTCAAGCACTTCAATAATTCTTTCTATCCGTTCTGCGATTTCCTGTTTCGGATATTCATAAACTTCTCCCAAGAAAGTCAAATACTCCCTAATGGAAAAACGGGGATACAGCTTGGTATTGCCGGACAAATAACCGATTGCTTCTTTTTTCTTTGTATCGTCTGCAATTTCATTGCCTTCTGTATCCATCAATGTTACGCGGCCTTCCGTAGGAGTCATCAGTGAACCCAGCATGCGCAGAAGCGTGGTTTTACCGGCTCCGTTAGGCCCTAAAATCCCCACAATTTCCCCTTCTTTTGCCGTTAGGGATACATGGTTTACTGCCAGAAATTTCTCTTTCTTTGTTTTCTTTCCCTCTTTATAGCTTTTTTCAAACTCTTTACACAAATCAGATGCTATAATCATTGCATTTTCTCCCAACTTTTACATTTCAGCTATGTAGCTTCGAAAGAACGAAAGAAGAACGGCACTTCCGTTCTTCTTTTCGCGCTGTTTGTTATTATTTTATAATTTTCATATTATGTATTTAGTCACCGTTATAATTTGTTTTTACATAATCAGCAATTTCCTGATTGTCCTCCAGCATACGACAGCCTAAAATATACTGACCGTCATTATCGGAAATCCTGATAATCATACCATCTATGGTCTTGCCACCCAATAGTTCAAAATCATTAATTGCAACGCTTACCATACTGCCTCTGATATCACTAAATTCCTTTGCTGATGTAGCAAAAGCAAAACCGCCGGCACTGATATTTACCATGTTTCCTACAAATACCTTATCCGAAGTTCTCAGCTTTAAGGTACAGGAGTTTTTCATTGGCATACGTTTATGCTTTCTACGGTTCATTACTTTGGGATTGCCTTCCACGAAAAGCTTATAACCGCCCTCTTTCTTTTGGGTTATTCTGATATTCTCCCAATAATACATACCATTATCAACAACAACCTCAAGATTATAAACTTTTCCTTTTGCAAGCTCTATCTCACGTCCGCCGTTTCGGAGTTCTTCTACCATAATGACTCCGTCTTCCACTGTACGGACACGGGTCTTATATTCAATTTTGTTATTTCCGCTTCCTTCCACTACGCTCATGTACATATCGGGTTGTACATCATCAATTCCCATGAATCCGCCGGCGCCAAGCTCTTCTATCAGCTTACCTACTACCATTTCGATATTAATGACGTTTCTGGAGGTTTCTTCATATTTACTTCTCATGTCGCGGGTTGTTTCGTCTGCTTCATGGATGCTTTCTGTCATCAGCACCATAACGTCACTTACCTGCTGCATGTTGTCTACCATATTTCTGTTAGAATCTTCCACTTCACGCATCGCAGCATCGACTACCTGAACATTTTCCCCTAACTTCATGGTATCCTGAGTGATGCTGTTTACACTGCGGTTTACATGATTAATCTTTTCAAGGGTAAGATTAATCAATTCAATGGTCTTGGTAATGGAAGCGGTCATCTTATCCGAAGTTTGCTCTAAGTTGTCAAGGGCATCCATAATACTGTTAGAGGAATTCTGGGTACCGCTGCTTAAGTTACGGATTTCATCTGCTACTACCGCAAAGCCTTTTCCAGCCTCTCCGGCTCTTGCTGCTTCGATGGAAGCATTAAGTGCAAGCAAATTGGTCTGGCTTGTAATTTGGGTAATGGTTCCGGTTTCTTCCTTCACCATGTTAAATTCTTTCTTGAATTCCTTCAAAATTGTTTCTACTTCTGCAGAAAGCTGTGCCATTTCATTGGTAGATGACACTACATCCGCAAGTTCTTGTGAACTTGCTTTGGCATTATTTACAGAGCCTTCCATCAGAACTACCATCTCTTGAATCAAGCCTGCAACATTTTCGACCTGATGATTAATCTTCTGTGTCATGTCAAGGGAAGAATCTGTTTTATCATGAAGAACCGTGTTATTCGAAGAAAGATCTTCCATACTCCGAACAACGTTATTGGCACCTTCTCTGTTTTCATCTGCCAGCTCACGCACAACAGTAACACCATCTACTACTGCGTTGCTGGCATCCTTTACCTGTTCAATTGTCTTTACTACACGGTCAAGATTAGCCTGTACAGAGCCAAGCATAGCACCGTCTGACTTGTTCAAATGGTTAATGGACAAAATATAACTCATGTAACAAAGAGCAGTTGCCGCCACCTGAATTTCAAAGCTGGTAATGGTATTCGGGTCCATTTCTCCCTTTATAATGGTTATTATCAGGGATGCCGTAAGAATCAGCATATTAATAATTCCAAGTCTGATCAGCATATTACGGCTTTTATACAGAATCAATAAACTTACAACCGGGAAAATATAGGTAAATGTCAGATTGGTGGTAGTTGTAAGCACAACAAACGCAAAAAACACCATGTATCCGTAGGAAATGATTTCCCGATATAATACGGTCCCTGCACCTCTTATTTTCATCACAATTCCGCCGGCAATAAAGGGCGCCCAACAGAAAAAGCAGAAAATAATGATGTACTTTATATCCCTTGCTCCCTTTACCAATTCCAGAAAATATGCTCCGGTAAGTACAATATTGATTACCAGCCACATCAGCATGGCTTTCATATTTGCACTTTTCTTAAATTGCTGTTCGTTATACTCCATAAAATTCTTTCGCCTCCGTGATTTCCTGTTTCCTTTTATTTCTAATCTTCCAGTCTTCTCATTTCGGTGTATGCCAAAAGAAGCGGTCCCACACCTTTTGCATCGTCCTCAACAATTGGCTCTGACATATAATATTCAAAGCTTCCGTCTCTTCTCGGGTTATCAGTAGGTCCTAATCCTGCCACCAGACAGATTCCTCCGAGGCTTAAACCACCGTCTTTTTCTTTGAGATATTTATCACAAATACCGTTAAATGCTTTTAAAGCATATTCCCGATAGCTTTCCGGCAGGAAACCAAGACGCACCCCTTTCAGTAAACAATATGCCATAATGGCACTTCCGCTGGTTTCCGGATAATTGGGTGCCTCATCCTTACGTGCGGGAAGCTGATACCAAAGTCCTGATTCATCCTGGAACTTCAGCATGGAATCAATCATATCCACAAATACACCCTTTAACCACTCATAGTCCTCCTGATATTCTTCACCCGGTTCACATTTATATAACGTGTCTAAAAGTGACATAGAATACCAACCAAGGGCTCGCAGCCAGAAGTTTTGGGAAAGACCTGTTTCCTTATCACACCAGAAAATGGATTTGGATGCATCATAGCCATGGTAATATAAACCTGTCTCAGGGTCTCTTAAGTATTTCACCACATTTTTAAACTGACTGAAAATATCTCCATAGTTCTTTTTATTATTAAATCTGGTTTCATATTCCATATAGAAGGGTTGCCCCATATACATACCGTCCAGCCACACCTGATGAGGATAAATCTGCTTATGCCAGAAATTACCTTCTTCTGTTCTGGGCTGTGTCTGCACTTGGCTGTAAATAAGTTCAATTGCTTTTTTATATTTTTCTTTTCCATTCAAGTCATAGAGTAAGAACAAGGTTTTTCCTGCATTAATATTGTCAAGATTATATTCGTCTACACTGTATCCGGTAATGGAACCGTCTTCCTGCACTCGATGATTAATAAAAGCATCCGCAAACTTATAATATTTTTCTTCTCCGGTAGCCTGATAAATTTCAAGAAGTGCAAGAATCATACATCCGTCAATATAATTCCAACCGGCAGCTTTTCCTTCCAATGCCTTTTCAATATTCCATGCCGGAATATCCAGTGTACTTTTTTCAATTAATCCATCAATATATTTTTCAAAAATCGGCAGTTTCATGTTTTCCTCCTACTTTTGCTTTTTTTGCTTTTTTTCACAATACATAAATGCATCAGCCCGGGCTATCAGTTCATCCAATGATACCTCGCCGTCCTGTGAATAGGCCGCACCTATACTAACCGACAATGTCATAAATTCCTCATGTACATGATAGGTTTCAATTAATTTGTTCTGTAGCCATTTTCGTTTTTCTTCCATTTCATCAGCTGAGTAAGTCTTCTTTTCAATAATCAGGAATTCATCACCACCGATTCTGGCTGATATCGCATCCGGCATACATTCTGTCAGGACATCCTTCGTCATCAGCAGTGCATTATCTCCCTGCTGATGACCGTATTTATCATTTACAAATTTGAAGTTATCCAAATCAAGATAAAAAAGTGCGTAGGGTCCTTCTTTTTCTTCTTCCATATACTGGTAAACATATCTCCTGTTAAACAAACCTGTCAGAAAATCCGTATTTGCCTGCTTCTTCATGATACGCTCATAGGCTCTTTCCTGTGTCACATCATTTGCAACACCTACTGTTCCCATCACGCTTCCATCCACATCAAATAAAGGGGACTTATAGGTCATGAATTCTTTCATGCCTCCTTTGGTCAGTACTTTTTCATCAAAAATACAGGTTTCCTTCTTATCCATGACTTCATACTCTGATTCCATACAGATGTACTCACCCTTTGCATACTCATCCGGCGTAATGTCCCATATGTAATAGTGTCCTCTGCCTTGTACCTGTTCCTTGGTCTTACCCACTGCTTCGCAAAAGCTTTGGTTTACCTTCAGATGAGAACCGACTTTATCTTTGTACCATACCAAGTCTGTCATGCTGTCAATGGTTGTATTCAAATAGCTCTCTGTAAGCCATAAATCTTTCTGCAATTTTTGCTTCTTCTGCAGCTGAAAAAAGCGAAATCGTATTTCTCCTTCTGACATCGGAAGAATCCAAATATCTGCCAGATTCTCTCCTGCCAATGCAATAACAATATCTATCTGTTCCTTGTTTACACATACCACAAAATCACTGTTCTTCTTCCGGTATGTCAGCAAAAAATCCACGGTAGATTTTTCATTTCCTGCATAATTATGCAAGTCTGCAATAACGATATCTGCTTCCTTTAATTGTAAAAGCTGTGAAGCATTACTATCTGTGGCATGATGCTCAAACCTTGGAAAAGATTTCGATTCTTCGATGGTCCGCTGCATAGATTCATTGACATTCCAAAAAAATATTTGCAAATTGCAACGATACATAATTACCCACTTTCCACAAAAACATTTATACATTTTATACTATAACATACTTCTTCCCATAAATCAAAAAATAAAGATATTTTTATGCAAAAAGAATCGGATGGCATTCGCCACCCGGTTCTTTTAGGATTAAGATTATAAAACATTTTTTAGGAGTTGTGGATACATGTTTTACTTGTATGTAGTTAGTCTCGTCTAACTACAGTTATAATATCATATCCGGCTTCATAGTGCAAGCACTTTTTTCATTTTTTTCTTTTGTGCCGGTCTGACAAACATGCGCATCCTTATTTTCACTGCAACTGCAGTCGCATCCGGATGCTTCGCCATGTTTGTGGGCACATTCGCCTGCCATAGGGCAGCCGATGCATTTCACACCGCGCTTCTTTGCTTTTATGATATATACCGTTGCTGCTCCTACAATCAGAATCACAACTGCAATTACCATCATATCTGCCATACCGATAACTCCTTATAATTTTATTATGTAGTATGCTTATTTTTCAAAGCATATTCTGCTGCCAGCTCTTTGTCTGCTTTCTTAATCAAGTATATCACAATTGAGGCAATCGCCGCTACCACAATGAGTCCGGGAATAAAGCCGGTTCCAACGCTGCCTGCTGTAATCAGAGTACCAATCTGATATACAAGATATGCAATCACATAGCCTGTTGCAAACTGAAGGGCAATACCTCCAAAGAGCCACTTTTTATCCTTAATTTCAGAGTTCATGGCACCTATTGCTGCGAAGCAGGGAGGAGTAAATAAGTTGAACATTAAGTAAGCAAGTGCTGCAACGCTTGTTAGTCCAAACATAGCTGCAACTTCACCGGCACCGCCAACCAGCGCAAGCTCTTCTGTATCAATGAAGTTGGTAATACCATATACAACTGCTAAAGTACCTACTACGTTTTCCTTTGCAATAAAGCCGGTAACTGCTGCTGCTGCCAGCTGCCATACACCAAATCCGAGAGGAATCAGAATCACTGCAACGGGAGATGCGATAGTAGCAAGAATAGAGGTATGTTCCATACCCTCTTCCACTACCTGGAGCTGCCAGTTAAAGGTCTGCATAATCTGAACCACTGTATTACATACCAGAATGATGGTACCTGCTTTTACGATATAAGCCCATCCGCGGGAGCACATGGAAAGAAACGCTCTCTTAAGACTGGGAATCTTATATTCGGGAAGCTCAATAATAAAGAAGGACTTTCTGTTTTTATGTCCTGCAATTCTGTTTACCAGTAATGCACCAAGGAAAATTAAAACAATACCTACAAAGTACATTAAGGTTCCGACCCAGGAAGCATCTGCAAAGAATACACCCGCAAATAATGCAATAACGGGAAGCTTTGCGCCACAAGGCATAAAGGGTGTCAGCATAGCAGTTGCCTTACGCTCTCTCTCGTTACGGATAGTACGGCAAGCCATAACACCGGGGATAGCACATCCTGTACCGATAACAAAAGGAATGACAGACTTACCGGACAAACCAACCTTCTTGAAAATAGGATCAAGAACAACACTTACACGCGCCATATAACCGCAATCTTCCAAAAGAGCAATCAGGAAGTACATTACCATTACCAGAGGGAGGAAGCCTACTACCGCTCCGACGCCGCCGATAATGCCGTCAACAAGCAGTGACTGTACAAAAGGGGAAGCACCTTCCACCCAGCCTGCTACCATTTCCTGGAAGCTTTCAATCCAGCCAACCAAAGTATCGGCAATGAAGGGACCAAAAGTAGACTGGGAAATATCAAATACAAGGAACATCACTACTGCGAAAATCGGAATACCAATCCACTTATTGGTAAGAACCGCATCGATTTTATCCTGACTGTTTTTGTCCTTTGTTAAAACCTTACGTTTTTCAACATCTGCAACAATCTTATTAACAAATTCAAAACGCTTTCTGTCTGCAACTTCTACTTCCTTCTTGTCATTTAAGTTAATATTACCCTGTTCATAAGGAGCCTTCTGTCCTGCACCCTTTAAGCCTGCTGCAGCTTTTACCACTTCTGCAAGTCCTTTGTCACTTGCGGAAGTGGAAATAGTTTCGATAACAGGACAACCAAGCTTTGCACTTAATGCTTCTGCATTGATTTCTGTTCCCTTTTTCTCGTTGATATCACTCTTATTTAGTGCCACTACCATGGGAATACCAAGCTCAAGTAACTGGGTAGTAAAGAATAAACTACGGCTTAAGTTTGTAGCATCTACAATATTAATAATTGCATCGGGATTTTCATTTTTCACATATCCGCTTGTGATGCTCTCTTCAGAAGTGAAGGGAGACATGGAATATGCACCGGGAAGGTCAACTGCAATCAGTTCCTCCGCTCCGCCATAATAGCTTTTCTTAATAGGGCTTTCTTTCTTGTCTACGGTAACACCGGCCCAGTTACCAACACGCTCATTTCTTCCTGTCAGCGCATTATACATGGTGGTTTTACCACTGTTTGGATTACCTGTTAACGCGATTCTCATTTACGTTCCTCCTGTAATATATGATTTCATTATTTTACACTTATTAAAATTACCTTTATCCAACACAAGGTAGTTTCAACTAACTTTGTAATAAAAATATATGCAGCCAAAGTTGGCATCTATAACCATTTATGCTTTATACACAAATTGCCTCCATCAGCTGAGTATCAATCGTATATCTTCCGTCCTTGATAGAAACCACGCATCCGCCTTTCAAATGAGAAATAACGGTAATCGGTTCCCCACTGTAGCATCCCAAGGAAAAGAGAAATGCATCCATTTCTTCATCATCTGTCACGATTTCTTTAATTATGTATTCTTCTCCGGCTATTGCCTGTGTTAAGTTCATGTTATCCTCCTAATCTTGAAACCACGATTAGTCCTAACTAACCCGTATAAAGTCTAACACTCGTATTTGTTTGTGTCAAGCATTACTTTTTAAAAACATGAAAATTTTTCCTATATTGTATATTTTCTCTTTTTTCTGAGGTTTTTTCTTAAATTAATTTGCTTACCAACGATTCTGTATGCTATACTCATTTATAGTATATTAAATTGTGTGAAAGGAAACAGAATGATTATGCATATAAACGAATCAGCTGAAAACTATCTGGAAACCATACTGATGCTCAGCAAAGTAAAGCCGGTCGTCCGTTCCGTAGATATTGCTGAAGAATTAAATTTCAAAAAGTCCAGCGTCAGTGTTGCCATGAAAAATCTTCGTGAAAAGAATCATATTACCGTAACCAAAGAAGGGTTTATTTACCTGACAGACTCAGGGCGCGAAATTGCAGAAATGATTTTTGAGCGCCACGAGCTCTTAACCGATTGGCTGGTTCGTCTCGGCGTTGATAAAGAAATCGCTTCCGAAGATGCCTGCCGCATTGAGCACGTAATCAGTTCTGAAAGCTTTGAAGCCATTAAACAGCATATTCTATAATGAAACCTGATGCAGGAAAGGCAGCATCCCATCTAAGGGATACTGCCTTTTTCATTATCAACATTTCTAATATTATCCGTATTTCAAATATCAGGTTATTTAAAAATTCTAACATTTCCCTGTAATAAAATCATCCATAAACTGTTCGAAAGGACAAGGCTTCCCGAAATAATATCCCTGAATATAATCCGGTGAAATACCGCATATCTTTTCCAGTTCTTCTTTTGTTTCAATTCCTTCAATACAGAAATTCAAATCAATACTGTGGGTCATATCAGACATATGTCTTAAAAGATTATACTCATAATCGTTCTTCAGTGCCTTCAACGTGAAAGAACGGTCAATCTTTATGGTGTTAGGACTGATGTTGTATAAATAATGGAAATTGGAATATCCCGTACCGAAATCATCCAGTGCAAGGGGAATGCCGTGTTCTTTCAACCCCTGACAGAAATCAATGAAGTTTTCATCAGATTCTAAAAATCCGCTCTCTGTCAACTCCACCAGGATACTGTCATTGGGAAGCTGATACTTTTCGGCAATATCTATAATTTCCTTTAAAACATTGCTTTTCAACACCTGAATATAGGAAAGGTTTACAGATACTCTGAAATCCGGAATAATCTTCTGGATTTTTTCACAAGCAAGCATGGCCTGTTCAAGCACCCATCTTCCTACCGGAATAATCAGTCCGCTCTCTTCCAACAGCGGAATAAATTCCACGGGAGATACAAAACCTGTCTTCTCGGTATTAAAACGAAGCAAGGTTTCCGCACCTGTCAATTTATTCTTCTTGATATCCATAACCGGCTGGAAATAAGCCGTAAAACCTTCAAAACCGTTATTTACGGACTGACGCATAATATGAATCAATTCTTTTTTGTGCTGGAATGCATTGTAATCTGTTTTCTGGTATATGTAACATTTATTCTTACCGCGATCCTTTGCTTCATTTAAAGCAAATTCCGAAAGCTTCATCAGATTATCATGATTCTGGTTCACAATATCCGCAAAATATACTACACCTGCAGAAATGGTATAAAATACCTCATATCCGTTTTCAATAATAAATGCGCTGATTTTACGTTGAATTCTCTGATACAGCTCCAAAGCTGCATCTGCGTCTGTTTCCTCGAAGTCAACAACAACAAACTCATCGGCAACTACCTTAAACAACTTCTGCTCACTAACAATAGCTTTTCCGATAGCTTCAGCGGTCTTCCTAAGAATCATATCGCCATAGCTCATACCTTTGTTTTCATTGATTTCTTTAAAGTTGTCAATTCCGATTCTAAGCAAAAAGCCTTTTTCACGGCGGATAGATGCATCTAAAAAGTACTCTTGCAGTGCTGATTCCCCAAGAAGTCCGCTGACATTATCTGCTTTCTGTTTCTTACCGATTTCATTAATACAGCCAACCAGGAACTCTGGTTCTCCATTACCGTCTAACAGCACACGCCCACGGCAGTTAATCCAAACGGGGTTTCCTTCCTTATCCATCCAGCGATATTGCAAATTATGAAAATCTTTTTCCTTACGGCGGATTTTTTCCAAGTCTTCACATAGTGCCGCATAATCACCGGGATATGCCACCTTTTGAAAGGCTGCGGTTGCATCCATCAGAAAATTGGACGGAATTCTGAAACGCCCCATAGCACTCTCTGATATACAATAAGTATCATTCTTTAAATCAGTAATATAAAGATAGTTATCCATACATGGAGTTAACACATCAATGACTGCATTAAATTGTTCGCTAAAGTCCATCAGCAACTTGTCCACTATTGTCACCCTCATTCTGTCAATCAAAAAATCAGTCCACTTTTCAAAATTTTAGCATATTTTCGCCATAAACACAATATTCTGCGCAAAGGTTTGCGCAATTATTTTTATATTTTCTTTACATTTTTGTAATAATTTCACCTTAAATGTCAAAAACAGACTTACATCTAAACTCTGTGGCATTGCCTTCCAGTATTTCTACTGTATAGGTTCCGGCTTCCATATCAAAATAATTATCGGATAACTTGCAATCTCCGTCCACTGCCTCAAGCTCTACATTTTTAGCATAAGCAGATGCAGATATCGTAAGAAGCTTACCCTCTTTAATCACAGAAAGCTTAGGATTCTCAAAATAATAATGCTTAGGCGGCGTAAATAAACAACTGTTAGCCGAAACCACCTTTCCGTTTACCTTGAATCGATAGCTTAAATGGATTTCCCTTTCATCATATGCATTAAAGTCAAGTTTATTAAGCCACACACCGTCAAGGGCAGGTACCGTTATCTCTTGGCATCCTTTAATAATCACTTCGCTATTAGGTTTACATAACTCCCATTCTACAACACCCGTTACAGGCTGCATGGTTTCATTTGCCACATGAAGCTTTGCACTTTTTTCAATAGGCGCCGGCTCTGTAATACAGAAAGGTCTTTCACTAAGCTCACCGATTTCTTCACAAGAAATCATGACCGGAGCAAACATCTTTTTTTCCGCATAATGGAGGGCCTTCCATCGTCCGTAATAATCAATACTTGCCCAAGAAGCCACCGGCCAGATATCATTCAGCTGCCATACCACGGCCCCCATACATCTGCCCCTCCATCTTCGGAAGTGCTCTACTCCGTAACGGATGGCATCTGCCTGTAAAAGCTGGGAAGCATAAAGCAGATTTTCAAAACACTCCGGATAACGATAGGTTGCAGAAAGATAATTCAGAATTTTACCGTTTGCCGCCACGTTACGCTGGTGCATCTCCATCACACGGGAAAAAATATTCAAGTCCTCTTCCTCTGCAAAGGTTTTTACCGTCTTAAGACAAGGGAAGGATTGAAAACCGAATTCTGACAAATAACGAAAACGGAACTTACGATACTCTGTAAAAGGCTTATTCCCATGCCATACATCCCAGTAATGGGTATCTCCTCTATCCTCATCCCAAGGATTATCATAATTACCTCCCGAGGAAGGACTGGAGGGCCAATAAAATGTTACCGGATCTTCTTCCTTCAGTACCTGGGGAATAATATATTCAAAAATTTTGATATAATCGTATTTCTGTTTAATAGAAGGCTCCCATGCTTCGTCAAGAGTTTGGGTTTCCATTTCATTATTACCGCACCAAAGTGCTAAGCATGCATGATGGCGAATTCTTCTGACATTATCAACCACTTCTGCCCTGATATTTGCTTCAAACGCATCGTCCAACTCATAGGATGCACAAGCAAACATAAAGTCAATCCACACCAAAAGTCCAAGCTCATCACAAGCGTCAAAGAAATAATCATCCGGATAATAGCCGCCTCCCCAGATTCTGATACAGTTGTGATTTGCCTCTGCAGCGTCGGAAAGGAGTTTACGGGTTCTTTCCTTAGTGATTCTGCTAAAGAGGTTGTCTTCGGGAATATAATCTGCACCCATGGCAAAAATCTTAACACCGTTTACCTCATGAGCAAAGCAATTGCCCCATTCATCCTTATCTGTATTCATGGTTACGGTGCGAAGACCGATACGTCTCTCCCATACATCCAGAAGGCTGCCTGCTTCATCAAAAAGCTCTGCTTTCACGGTATAAAGCGGTTGCTCACCATAACCTCTCGGCCACCAAATAAGGGGACTGTCTATCACAACACGATAATCACCGTTATCTGCCTCTATATCCTGCTTCTGCTGTAATGGTTCATAGATTGTACCATCCGGTGCCGTTACCGTAATTTTCACATTGGTATCCGTGCAATCCCGGAATAATTCCAGTACAATATCAAAATCAAGTGTAACCTTTGATATTTTATTTGCTAAAGCATCTGCAACATCAGTGGTCTCATGTTCTTGTGTTATATACACGGATTCAAATCGCGCTTTCTGTATACCCAGCAACATAACATCCCTGAAAATACCTGCATCAGGCAGTCTGGGACCCCAATCCCAACCAAACATGCAATGCGCTTTACGCAGATGCGGAAATCCCTTCATGCATTCATGGGAACCACCGGTATATACTTTTTCATTTTCTTCCTTTATGTATTTGGTAGGAGAATAAATTACTACCTTAAGTTCATTTTTACCGTGCTTTAAAACATCAAGCACTTCAAACTCCCAAATGCGGTGCATATTACATGAGCTGCCAAGCAATTCTTCGTTCAAATAAACATCTGCCAAGGTATCAATTCCGTCAAAACGAAGCAGTACCTCTTCGCATTCAAATAATGATTCCTCTGCAGTAAACGTTCTTCTGTATACAAAGTCATTATCCATAAGCGGCAACACCTTTAATTCGTTGTCACGATAATAAGGATCCGGTATCAGCTCTTCTTTCAACAGTGTAGCATATACCGAACCAGGAATGTCTGCACTTACAATTCCTTTTGGCAATAAGCCTGAATCCTTTCCGATAATTTCTAAGGTTCCTGTTCCGTTTAACGATTGTTTCAGCATAATTTGACCTCTCCGATTAGTATTAGACCTTTGCTCGTCCTCTCGTATTCACTCGCAAAGTCCGCGCTGCCGCGCTCTTTGTCTGCTTCGCAGACCTTTGCTTGTCCTCTCGCATTCACTCGCAAAGTCCGCGCTGCCGCGCTCTTTGTCTGCTTCGCAGACCTTTGCTCGTTAATAGGCGCATGAAAAACAAATGCCGCTTCGCGTCGCTTGTTTTTCCCATGCGCCTATTATATCATAGTACTAATCGTTTGCAAACCTTTATAAATGTGTTATAATACTTATAATTAGCGGAAAAAGGAGTTTTTTATGAAGAAGAACCACAAGCGGATTGCAGCAATGGTATGCATCGTTTTGCTGCTGTTATTATACATTGCCACATTGGTTGTTTCCATATTGGATTTCCCCGGTCATGATAAGCTCTTTGCAGCTTGTCTCGGCGCAACGGTAGGACTTCCGATTCTGCTTTGGTTGTACATCGGCTTGTTCGGCAAACTGACCGACAGACGTACCATGGCAGACCTTTTCCCTGATGCAGAAGAAAAAGATGCCAAAGACAATATCGAAATCTAATTTTTTTGTGACATGGGGGCCGAATTGACATCCCCGGAAAGATGAAGGAGCTATTGCCTATGGATTCTGAAAATTTATATCTTTATTCATTACGAAAAATGGCAGAATCTAACATTGAACAAAATCGGATTCCCCTTACGAATCTGATGAATTTGCGTGCTTTTCTTTACAAGGCTGACGATTTGATTCGCTATAATAACGAAAAGTACGCTATTATCGTTATGGATATTGCCGGTTTTAAAATGGTAAATGAATTCTGCTCCCGCGAGACAGGAGACAAACTTCTTGTCTTTATATCAGACTGTTTACGCAGCTATGAAAACGATAAAACTGTAGCTGCCCACTTTCGTGCGGACATTTTCGCACTTTGTACCCCATATCAAAATGAAGATGATTTAGTGGAAATCGTAAATGATTTAAGTGAACGTATCAGAGCATTTCCCATCGCCTGCAAAGTAATGCCGGCGTTCGGAATCTGTACCGCCCAAGGCAAAGAACTGTCTGCTTCCTACATACAGGATTATGCCTTTATTGCCCAAAAAACCGTAAAAGGAAAGTACTTTACCAATTACGCTTTTTTTGATAATACCATGCGGGATAAAATGCTTTTAGAAAAGAGAATCGAAAACGGTTTTGATGAAGCATTGGCAACCAATCAGTTTAGACTATATATCCAACCCAAGGTACAGATGGATACCGGACAAATTTTTGCCGGAGAAGCGTTAGTGCGTTGGTTACATCCGGTAGAAGGACTGATTTCTCCCGCTGCTTTTCTTCCGGTACTGGAGAAAAATGCATCCATCATTGCCATGGATAAATATATTTGGAAAAAAACCTTCCGTTTTGTATCCGAAATGCGTTGCGATTACGGAATAGACATTCCCGTTTCCATCAACATTTCACGGATTCATGCTTATGATGATACCCTGGTGGAAACCTTAATAAATCTCTCGGTGGGTTATCAGGTTCCTCCGCATCTTATTCCTTTAGAATTGACAGAAAGTGCCTATTCCGAAAATGAGGAAATTATGTATGACAAGATAAAAGCTTTAAAGGATTATGGTTTCTTCCTTTCCATGGACGATTTCGGAAGCGGTTATTCTACCTTGAATATGCTGGTGGAACGGCCGGTGGATGAAGTGAAATTTGACCGGGGATTTCTCTTCCATTTGGAGAATCCTAAATATCGTACCCTGCTTAGTCATACGATACATATGCTTCATGATTTAGGACTTCCTATTATTATAGAGGGCGTCGAAACCGAATCCCAAAAGAATTTACTTCTTGAATGGGGTTGCAAGCAAGCTCAAGGCTTCCTTTTTTATAAACCTATGCCTGTAGAAGATTTCAAGGAATTATTAATCAAACAAAAACAACAGGAGCAGTAAACTGCTCCTGTTTTATTATTGCAATAGTTCTGCTTATCACTCTCTTTACTTAAAGTATGCCACACCGGATTCAAACATCTTCAAATCTTGTTCTCCGTAAATGTTAATTGCAACACCACTGCCGATACGCTCTACATGAGCCATCTTTCCTAAGCATCTTCCGTCCGGAGATGTGATACCTTCTATCGATGCATAAGAACCATTGATATTCCACTCTTCATTCATGGAAACATTACCTTCAAGGTCACAATACTGCGTTGCTACCTGACCGTTTGCAAACAATTTATCAATCCACTCCTTCGGTGCTACAAAACGTCCTTCACCATGGGAAGCGGGTGTGGTATATACCCCACCAAGGTTTGCTTCCTGAAGCCAAGGAGACTTATTAGAAACCACCTTAGTGTAAACCATCTTGGAAATATGACGGTTAATGGTATTAAAGGTCAATGTAGGTGAATCTTCTTTCTGTCCTGTAATTTCACCGTAAGGTACAAGACCAAGCTTAATCAGTGCCTGGAATCCGTTACAAATACCAAGAGCAAGACCGTCTCTTTCGTTCAGAAGCTTCATAACTGCTTCTTTCATCTTTGCATTCTGGAATGCAGTTGCAAAAAACTTGGCACTTCCATCCGGTTCATCGCCTGCGGAGAAGCCGCCGGGGAACATAATTATCTGCGCCTGCGCAATATCTTTTTCAAAGGCATCTACAGATGCTCTGATATCCTCTGCTGTTAAATTCTTAAATACTCTGGTAATAACATTAGCACCTGCTTTTTCAAAAGCCTTGGTAGAATCGTACTCACAGTTGGTTCCCGGAAATACCGGAATAAATACGGTAGGCTTAGCCACTTTATTCTTACATACATAGACTCTATCTGTCTTATATACCTCAGATGCCACAGTATCTGTTCCTTTTTCTGCCTTAGTAGGGAATACCTTCTCAAGGCGTGAAGTCCAAGCCGTAAGTGCTTCATCCATGGAAACTGTTACATCTTCGTAAGTAAATACTGCATCTGAAGTCACCTGTCCTACTACCCTGTAGTTTAATTCTTCTGCATCCAAAGCTACCGCATCTGCGCTTACCATTTCAAGGACGATATCACCTAATCCGTTCTCAAATAAATCTGCCGGCTTTAACTGTGTATCATAAGCAACACCCAGCTTGTTACCGAAGGCCATCTTGCTGATACCGGCCACAAGTCCTTTGGCATCAAGCGCATAAGCAGATCTCACTTTGCCTGCTCTCATCAGCTCTGTGATGAAGCTGTAAGTTTTCATAACATGCTCATATACGGGAATATCGTATTCATCCTTATCAAACCAGAACTGAACCAAAACATTTCCTGCTTCTTTCAATTCAGGTGTAATTACATCCTGCTTCTTAGCCACATCCACTGCGAAGGATACCAGTGTAGGCGGAACATCAATCTCATTGAAGGTTCCTGACATACTGTCCTTACCGCCGATGGAAGGAAGTCCGTAACCAATCTGCGCATCGTACGCACCAAGAAGTGCTGCAAAAGGCTGACTCCAACGCTCAGGATCAGAAGTCATTCTACGGAAATATTCCTGGAAGGTAAAACGAATCTTACTGAAATCACCACCGGCTGCTACTACCTTTGCCATGGATTCTGTTACAGCGTAAACTGCACCGTGGTAAGGACTCCATGAAGATAAATAAGGATCAAAGCCGTAGCTCATCATGGTAACAGTATCTGTCTTTCCTTTCAGGGAAGGCAATTTTGCGACCATTGTCTGGGTTTCTGTCAACTGATATTTACCACCGTAAGGCATCAGTACGCTCGCTGCACCGATAGAGGAGTCAAACATCTCAACAAGCCCCTTCTGTGAGCATACATTTAAATCATTTAAAGTAGTAATAAACGCCTTCTTAACATCATCCTGTTCAAGCGCTTCCTTTACGCCCGGAATTGCTACTTTCTTTAAATAGTTATCCTCTTCAGAAGGAATATTTACTACTACATTGGTTTCCTGATGAGCGCCGTTGGTATCTAAGAAAGCTCTTGCAATGTTTACAATTTCCTTACCTCTCCATTTCAGCACCAATCTGGGTTCTGCCGTAACAACCGCTACAGGAATTGCTTCCAGGTTTTCTTCTGCCGCATAGCCAAGGAAGGTATCTACATCCTTAGGATCTACTACAACAGCCATTCTTTCCTGGGATTCGGAAATCGCAAGCTCTGTACCGTCAAGACCTGCATATTTCTTAGGTACTTTATCAAGGTCTACTGTAAGACCTGCAGCAAGTTCACCGATAGCAACGGAAACACCGCCTGCTCCGAAGTCATTACATTTCTTAATAATCTTACTTACTTCACCACGTCTGAACAATCTCTGAATCTTACGTTCTGTAGGCGCATTACCCTTCTGAACCTCTGCACCGCAGGTTTCAATAGAGCTTTCGGTATGCACCTTGGAGGAGCCTGTTGCACCTCCACAGCCGTCACGTCCGGTTCTTCCGCCGAGAAGAATAATTACATCATCGGGATCAGAGTTTTCTCTGATAACATTTTTGCGGGGAGCTGCTCCCATAACGGCACCGATTTCCATTCTCTTAGCCACATAATCGGGATGATAAATCTCCTTAACATAACCTGTCGCAAGACCAATCTGGTTACCATAGGAAGAATAACCGCTTGCCGCTCCGCGAACCAGCTTTTTCTGGGACAGTTTACCCTTTAAGGTTTCAGCAACGGGAACCGTAGGATCTGCTGCACCGGTTACACGCATTGCCTGATATACATAGCCTCTTCCTGAAAGGGGATCACGAATTGCACCCCCAAGGCAGGTAGCCGCACCACCAAAAGGTTCAATTTCCGTAGGATGATTGTGGGTTTCATTCTTAAAGAATACAAGCCATTCTTCTGTCTCCACACCGCTACCATAATCAATTTCTACCGGTACTACAACGGAACAGGCATTGATTTCATCCGATTCTTCCATATCCTGCAATTTACCGTCTTTCTTTAATTTACGCATAGCCATAAGAGCCAAATCCATCAGGCAAATGAATTTATCATCTCTTCCTGCAAAAATTTCAGCTCTGGTATCTAAATAACTTGCATAAGTAGTTTCAAGAGGTGCTTTATAATATCCCTCTTCAAACTCAATATTCTTAAGCTCTGTTGAGAACGTAGTATGACGGCAATGGTCAGACCAGTAAGTATCCAACACTCTGATTTCTGTCATGCTGGGATCTCTGTTTTCTTCTCCCGCAAAGTAATTCTGAATATGAAGGAAATCTTTAAAGGTCATTGCAAGGCCTAAGGAATCATATAAGTTACGAAGCTCATCCTCAGGTAAATCCTTAAAGCCGTTAAAAATAATTACATCGGCCGGGTCATCATACTCTGTTATCAAAGTATCCGGCTTAATCATGTCAGTTTCTCTGGAATCCACGGGATTGATACAATATGCTTTGATTTTATCAAATTCATCCTCGGAAACATCACCGGTAATCAGATAGGTAACCGCAGTTTTAATAATAGGCTCCTCATCTTCTTTTAAGAACTTAACACATTGAACGGCAGAATCAGCTCTTTGGTCAAACTGTCCCGGCAGGTATTCTATACTGAACACTTTACCATTTGCCGGAATTTCAATGTTTTCAGAATAAAGAATGTCTACCGGCGGCTCGGAAAATACAGTTTTACAAGCTTTCTCAAAAGTATCTTCAGAAATATTCTCCACGTCATAGCGGATAAATTCCCTTACTTCTTCCACTCCCGTAATCCCTAAATAACTGCCGATTTCTTCCTTCAATTCCTTTGCCTTTACTGCAAAAGGCGCTTTCTTTTCTACATAGATACGTTTTACGTTTCCCATGATGACTTAAAGTCCCTCCGTTTATGTTTTTCTTAATAAAAGCTTCAAGATTCATCTTGAAGCTTATTCTTCTGCTATAAGTCCCTGCATAACATACAGGATTTCACGGTCTACTGCCGCTTCGGAAATCCCCCTCGTCTGTGATGCTATCTTAAGTCCCTCCAACACATACATAATATTGCTGGCAGCACGCCTGGCATCCAGACAATAAAACTCGCCGTTCTCTACTCCGGCTTCTATCAGCTTCTGTATCACAAGTACCGCCGAGTCAAACTGCTTTTTTAATATATTATTTTTATTTCCTTCCCGATTTTCAAAGAAGAACTCATAGGATGCTTTCGTAAGCCCCGGCTTTTTGCTGAGAAGCTCTTTTTTTTGTTCTTTTAAAAACAAAGCCAAAATATCTGCCGGTCCCGCGCCTGCAGGAATACTGCTTTCAAATACATCATCAGCTTCCAGTTGTTCTAAGCGAAGTACTTCCATAAAAATCTCTGCGGTAGAAGAAAAATATAAATATAATCCGCCACGACTGATATTGCAAGCTTCTACAATATCCTTCATGGTAACATTTTTAAAACCCTTCGCCATAAAAACGCTTCGCGCAGTTTCCAATATGTATTTTTTCTTCTGTGCCGACTTATCACTCATACAACAACTAACCCCTATGCCAACGGTTTATCCCAAACCTCTAACAGCTCTTTTATCTTAAGCAGTGCCTGTAAAAACACACCGTTTTCAACTGCTTCTGACCAAAGCTTTCCTTTCGTCATACCTCCCAGAACATACTTGGCCATAATGCCCAAAATATCTTCAATATCCTTAAGCTCTGCCTTGGCAATATAAGCAAGTTCATCCTGCTTCGTACGAATGCCGCATCTGGAATATACATAAACATAATTCCTGCTCATAAGTCCCGTAGCCTGCATGTCTTTTACAAATCCCAGTAATGTTCCGTCATAAACCGGAACCGGCACAGAACGAAGCGGCACATCATCTCCCTGATAAAGATAAGAAGTTCTGGCTCCCTGTTTCTGTATAAGCCAGGGGATATAACGGAAAATAGGTTCAAACACCGTACGGTATTTTCGTATTAATTCCTGTCTGAACAGGTTTTCATTTTCTATTGCCATACCCACATACCTTTCCTATATTTTATATGCCTATTATATCTTACCATAAAAACATAAAATGTACATACAAAAAAATTACAAATCTTGTCAGGATTTTTAACTCTTTTTCGCGAAAGCTAATATATTTTTATTTTTTATCAATATATTTATAGATTTTCGCTTTTTTTAGTAATATAATAACACTTGAGTTGATGAACGGAAGTCAACTCGGCTAATTAGCAATTCCGGAAGAATTCCCCTTTTACACAAACAGGAAACCTCAGGAGATTATCTCCTGGGGTTTTCTGTTTCCTTTTGTATTGTTTGAATTATATTATCCTTACTTTACTTCCATCAAAACGATTCCGTAAGCAGGAAGCTCCAGCTGTCCTTTTTCATATACGGCAATCTCCTCCCCGACATACAGTGCGTTTTCGATTCCTTTGATTTGGTTTGTACTGTCAGACAAATCTACCACCTGCTTTTCTGTAGATAAGTTACACAAAATGATTAATGTTTCATTTTCATAGCTCTTCCTGATAGCGGCAACTGTATTTGTCGCGTATCCGGGCAAATTTTCAACAGTCCCCTTTCTGATTGCCGGATACAGATTTCGCAGATAAATCGCCTGCTGATAATACCTGTAAACAGAATAGGCGTCCTCCTTTTGTTCTTCATAGCTCGGGAACTTCATCTTCACATCATCCATATCTGCCGGGCCGTCACACATTCCCGGTGCATTCTTATCAGAGGAAAAATACATTGGTGCCCGTTTATTCTCGTCTTTCCCGGCTCCTTTCATTCCCAACTCTTCCCCGTAATACAGAAAAACATTTCCGCTCATCAAAAGATTTAAAGCTCCTGCCACCTTGGTCTGGGCCATCGATTGTTCACCTGCATAATAGCCTGCGCTTCTTCCTAAATCATGGTTGGTATAAAAAGGTGCATCAATATAATTGGGATTATTTGCCTGAAACAGTTCATCCGCCATCACAAGTGCTTCTCCGAATCCTGATGCCGGAGATACTCCTTTTACTGCATTGGCTATAACACCGCTGTTGTCTGCAAATGCAAAATTAAAAATGCTGTCAATACCGCTTGCGTAATAACCTGCATAAGTATTTAAATCTGTCCACACCTCTGCTACTAAATAAGCATCTTCTCTTTTGCTTTTTACCATATTGGTTATCCATGCAAGGATTTCTGTATTAGACGTAGGAGAACCTGATACAAATTCTTTAGCAGCATCAATCCTAAAACCGCCTACTCCCTTGTTCAACCAAAATTCAACGATTTTCTCAAACTCTCTTTGCAATTCTTCATTAAAAAGATTCAAATCCGGCATCCCATAATAAAACTGTGCCTCATAATACCACGTATCACTACCCGGCACCGGACAGTATCCTGCCTTTTGTTCCTTACTGAAATGGTAATAATCAACATACGGGCATTCTTCAAGTGAAGGCTCTTTTTCCCCTAATGTATTTAAATAATTACATGCTTCCAAAAACCATGGATGTTGGGAAGAAGTATGATTCATTACTAAATCAAGAATCACCTTAATTCCGCGTTGATTGCATTTCTCCATAAAAAGTTCAAAATCCTCCATGGTGCCATACTGCGGATCAATGCTGTAATAATCAGTTACATCATACTTATGATAGGTCGGCGAAGGCATAATCGGCATCAGCCAGATTCCGTTACAGCCAAGATCTTCTCCCGGCTCAGGTTTTCCGTCATTAATATAATCAAGCTTCTCTGTCAGACCTTTAAAATCGCCGATTCCGTCTCCGTCCCCGTCATAAAAGGAATATACAAACACCTCGTAATAGGTTCGGTAATTATCTGTCATCGGAACATCTTCCGGTATCCGTCTGGCCTCTTCACCGCATCCGAGCGTCATAAATATCATTATCATACACAAACATACTGCGATAACTTTACTTCTCATCATTTATCCTTCTCTTTCCGTTATTCTGGCGAGCCTTTCCGGCTCTGCTTTTTTATAGTATACATGAGCCGGCAACAGAATTCCAGTTATCCTTTTTTCAATTTGCAAAAGTACAATTTTGGGAGTATACTGAAATATATAAACTATTACAAGGAGGAGTCGCCTTGGTTACTATTAAACAGATTGCCGAGCGTCTCGGCGTTTCCATCAGTACCGTTTCCAAAGGCCTAAACGGCGCAAGCGATATCAGCCCGGAACTTAGCCAGTCTATTTTGGATACCGCTGTGGAAATGGGCTATCAGACCAAACGAATGAAACGTGCTGATTCCAAGAAACTTTGCATTTTTGTTTCAAACATGGACTATGAATCTGCTAACCATTTTGCCTATGATGTCATTTTAGGCTTTAAACAGGCTGCCTTCCGCGATAATTGGAGCGTTACCACGCTCCCCATCACCTATCACTTCCAAGATAAAGAGAAATATGACACTTTTATGCTGAAAAACGGCTATTCCGGTGCCTTTTTCCTTGGTTTTTCCTTGCTGGATGCCTGGATTAATCAGCTTGAAAATACTACAATGCCGACCGTTCTTCTTGATAATTACATAAAAGCTAATCCGCATGTAGCTTATGTCGGCACAGACAGTTCTGAAGGTATTGATGCAGCAATAGAACACCTTGTTTCATTAGGACATCGTAAAATTGCCTTTTTAAACGGGTCGCCTCATTCTATGATTACAGAACTTCGTCAACAGGCATTTCTCGACAGTATGAATGAACATAATATTCCCATCATTCCGACTTTGGTTGCCAACGGCCGTTATGATGCTGAATCTGCCCGGGATTATGTACCTGCTTTTTTAGAGCAAGGCGCTACTGCTATTTTATGCGGCACGGATGTAATTGCTTACGGTGTATTAAAGGAATGTGACAGGTTAGGTTATCGGGTTCCTCAAGATATTAGTATCATAGGTGCTGACGACTTGCCTTTATCCGCTCATTTGAATATTGCACTTACTACTATCCGTCAGAATCGTGTCCAATTAGGCAAATTATCTTATATTGCTTTGGACGGCGTTATGAATCAGGTTCCTATCAGCAAGACATTGCTTCGTCCGCAATTGATTGTCAGAAATTCTACTGCAAAAGTTGTTGACAGATAACATGGTTATAAGATATAATAACATTCGGTGGTTTTAAAAGCCACAAAATAGGGGCATAGTTCAAAGGTAGAACAGCGGTCTCCAAAACCGTCGATGTGGGTTCGATTCCTACTGCCCCTGTTATTTTTTTACCCAAAATTAATAACATTATAAAAGCACTTGTTCTTAAGCCTTTTGCGCGATGAAAATGCTTCGCGCATAGGATTATGAACAAATGCTTTTTATACTTAACATACAACAACTTTACAAAATTAATATATCAAATAGTCCTGGGTGTCGGCTATGATTTGTTCACTGAAGCTCTTAAGCTCCTTGGAAGGTTCATATGCCTCGTCTGCAAAGAGAAGTTCATGCAAATGTTTTACGTTATCCTCTAAGGAAGTTGCTACCACACAGGATCCTTCTGAGCCAATCGGTCCGCCGTTTCTCATGCCGTCAAAAGGGAAGCTGTCACTGACAGTTACCTTAAAATCACCAAGCATCCCCAAAAGTCCCAGCATGTCTTCGATATCTACAGAAGTACTAACATGGGGAAGTACACCGTTGATTGCCTCTGTCAGATTAGCTACCGAAGAAGTTTTTGCTTTTTCCAGCATGGCAATTAATACATTACGCTGTCTTTCCGTACGTGCAAAGTCATTTCCCACATGACGGATACGGCAATAAGCAGTTGCCTGCAGACCATTTAATGTCTGTAATCCCGGCTCTGTTACCGGCGTATAATCTACACCTGCTGTTGCAGTAAAATTCTTACCGTCTGAGCTTTCTCCTACCATACTAATCTGATAGTTGTTCAAATGCTGGATTTCCTCTTGAGTAACATCGATTTCCACACCACCAAGGGCATCTACCGCTTTCATTACCCCTTCAAACCCTACTGTTACATAATCAGTCAGATATAGGTCAGTATTCATATTAATCATACTGATTGCCTGCTCCGGACCTCCTAAAGCATATGCCTTGTTGCATTTTCCGTAGCTGTCATTTCCAACATTTAAGTAAGTATCTCTCAATACGGAGATTAAACGTATTTCATGCTTGTCCATATCTACGGAGCAAATCATTATGGTGTCACTTCTGTTTCCCTTACCGAGACTGCCGTCTCTGGCATCCACACCAAAGAAAGCAACATTATATACGCCTGTATATTTATTCTCTTCCTGCTTTGCTTCCGTATTTTCAATCTGTTGTTTTACTTCTTCATTGACAACAATTTTCTCTTCATCCACATTTACCTTCTGCACCTCACCGGTGGTTTTCATGGTCACATACAACACACCGATTGCAATCAGAAGTGCTACAATCTCTAATATAAATAATGGGAGCTTTTTCACCCACTTTTTCTTATCCATTTTAAATCTTATTCCTTTCCGTCCAAACGCAAATCCTGTTATATATTACCACAAACTATCCGGTTTGAATAGGAAATTTGCCATTTTTTTAAGGATTCTTTAATTTTTTGTGGAAAATGTCATACTTTTGTTACATTTATTAGGAATTATACATCTTGATTTTTTATCAAAACAGTGATTTATATCAAATCTACAGCCTCCCGCACATTGCTGACACCTATCACTTGTATTCCTTTAATTTCTTTCACGCTTTCCAAACATACTTTTGGAATGACACAGGTAGTAAATCCAAGTTTCTTGGCTTCCTGTACTCTTGTCTGGATTTGACTGACTGCACGTACTTCCCCACTTAAGCCCACTTCACCTATTACAAGCATACCATCATCAATTGCCCTGTTTTTAAAGCTGGAAACAATGGCCATGGCAACCCCAAGATCAATAGCAGGTTCCTGGATTTTCATGCCTCCTGTAATATTTACATAAGCATCACAGTTGCCCATCTGCAAACCAAGCCTTTTTTCTAAAACAGCCATCAACAAATTCACCCTGTTAAAATCCGTACCCGTTGTCTGTCTTCTGGGTATTCCGAAATTACTGTGGCAAACAAGCGCCTGTATCTCAATCAAAATAGGTCTGGTGCCTTCCATAGAACACACCACTACCGATCCACTGGCATCCTTAGGTTTTCCGTTCAACATAAATTCGGAAGGATTCGGTACTTCTTTTAAACCATCGCCTGCCATTTCAAAAACACCGATTTCATTGGTAGAACCAAAACGGTTTTTTACCCCTCTTAATATCCGGTAAGACGCATTCCTGTCCCCTTCAAAATATAGTACGGTATCTACCATATGCTCCAGCACTCTGGGACCTGCCACCGTTCCTTCCTTGGTTACATGCCCTACGATAAAAATAGACACATTGAATCCCTTTGCAAGCTGCATAAGCACGCTTGTAGCTTCTCTTACCTGAGAAACACTGCCCGGTGCAGAAGAAACTTCTTCATGATACATAGTCTGAATAGAGTCGATAATTACAATTTCAGGCTTGTTTCTTTGAATTGTTTCCTGTATGTTCTGAAGTCCGGTCTCACAAAGTAGTTTCAAATGCTCATTAAACTCACCGATTCTGTTAGCACGCAGCTTTATTTGTTTTAAGGATTCCTCACCCGAAACATAAAGCACTTCTCTCCCTGCCATTGCCAAGTTCCGGCAAACCTGCAAAAGCAGTGTAGATTTTCCGATACCGGGGTCACCACCTACTAAAGTCAGGGAACCGGCTACAATACCGCCACCGAGTACTCTGTCAAGTTCCTTTATACCGGTTGAAATGCGGTCCTCCTCCTGCAAGGAGATATCCGAAAGGATAGAAGGTTTATTCTGTGCATTGCGCGCACCTATTCCTCCCATGGTTTGTTTCATATTTTTTCCTGTAACCACAGTTTCTTCTATCAGCGTATTCCATTCCCTGCAACCCGGACACTGGCCAAGCCATTTCGCAGACTCATAACCACAATTTTGGCAAAAAAAGATGGTATTATTCTTGCTCTTAGCCATGCTAATCTCCTCACATAAATAATGTAGTGTGTAAAATAAAATACCTTCTGCCTATAAGACAGAAGGCATTTTTTATTTTAGAATTTTTACTTCTACCTCTCCCGCTTGTGCAAGCTGGGTACTGATATTCAGCTTACCGCCTAAATTGGTTTTCATTTTTCCAATACTTTCGCCTGCAATAAATACTTCGTATTCAGCATCCTCAGCAAGCTCTACGGTAATCTGTGCATCCTCATCTCCTTCTACAATAAATCGAATGCCCTTTTCATCTTCTGCGAATCCGATGACACTGGTTCCGGGTACAGATTCATAAACAAACATACCGTTCTTTTCCAGTTTAGTCATAGTCTTATAGGTTTTTACCTTGTATAAATCACCATTGTACTCAAAGTCTTCCAGTTTCGCCTTATTCTCCAGTTTATGATTTCCGAAACTGATAGCCCCGTCTTCTTCTTTGCGAAGCAGTTCCTCTACAACAGCCATTCTTATGTCCTCCTATCGGCATCTTTGGTATATTATCAGTATAAACTATTTTGTGCCATATTGCCACCAAAATTTTACTTCACCTCAAAAACTACCTGACCTTTTTTGAAACCTGCCAGCACCGTATCTCCTGCTTTAATTCTTCCCGATAATATCTCCTCTGCAAGAGCATCTTCAATAACAGACTGGATTGCACGCTTCAATGGTCGGGCTCCCATTTTATAGTCTGCATGCTTCTCAATAATATGCGTTTTTAATGCACTGCTTACGGTAAGCTTAATTTGAAGTTGCATACTGCATCTTTTTGCCAGATTACTGCAAAGCAAATTCATAATCTGTTGCATATTTTCCTTATCGAGTGCATGGAATACCATAATTTCATCAATACGGTTGATGAATTCCGGTTTAAACAATCTCTTAACCTCTTCCATAACCCCCGATTTCATTTTTTCGTATTCCTGCTCTTTGGTAGTCGCCACACCAAAGCCTAAATTCTTCGGATCCACAATTCTCTGTGCACCGGCATTGGAAGTCATAATAATCACAGTATTTTTAAAGCTGACCTTTCTACCCTTGGAGTCCGTAATATGACCGTCATCAAGTACTTGAAGCAGCACGTTAAATACATCAGGATGAGCCTTTTCTATCTCATCAAAAAGCAGAACCGAATATGGATTCTTTCTGATTTTTTCGCTCAGCTGTCCGCCCTCATCAAAGCCCACATAACCGGGAGGTGAGCCTATCATCTTAGATACGGAATGACCTTCCATATACTCTGACATATCTACCCTGATTAATGCACCTTCCGTTCCGAACATTGCTTCAGCAAGTGCCTTACAAAGCTCTGTTTTTCCTACGCCGGTAGGACCCAGGAATAGGAATGAACCGATTGGTCTGTTTGGGTCCTGCAGCCCCACTCTTCCTCGACGAATCGCTCTTGATACTGCTTTAACAGCTTCCTTTTGTCCTATGACGCGCTTATGCAAAACATCTTCCAGCTTCAGCAGTCTTTCGCTTTCCTTCTCGGTTAATTTGTTCAACGGTATCTTGGTCCATGAGGATACTACCTGTGCAATATCCATTTCTCCGATTTTATACCGGATTTCTTTTGGATTTTTCTGCGCATTTGCTTTATTCTGCCGATATTTCCTAATTAGTTTTTCCTGGGCTTTTCGTATTACAGAAGCCTGCTCTAAATTACCCTGTCGTAAGCAGTCTTCCAATTCCTCATTCATTGCTACAATTTCATCTGCAAGGCTGTTTTGCTTATCAGAAGCAGGAATGGTCCTAAGTCGCACTGCGGCAGATGCCTCATCCATCACATCAATAGCTTTATCCGGCAGATTTCTGTCATTAATATATCTTGCAGAAAGCTTTACGGCTGCAACAATAGCTTCCTCTGAAATGTCCACCCGATGATGCTCTTCATACTTATGGGCAATACCTTTTAATATGGCAATTGCTTCCTTCTCGTCAGGTTCCTCTACCATTACAGATTGGAAACGCCTTTCAAGGGCTGCATCCTTTTCTACATATTTACGGTATTCCGCTATGGTTGTTGCACCTATTAGCTGCAATTCTCCTCTTGCCAAAGAAGGCTTTAATATATTAGAAGCGTCAATAGCTCCTTCTGCACCGCCTGCACCGATAATCGTATGCATTTCATCCAAAAACAAAATCACATTTCCGGCTTCCTGTACTTCCTTTATTACCTTTTTGATACGCTCTTCAAATTCTCCTCTGTATTTGGAGCCGGCTACCATCCCGGATAAATCAAGGGTCAGAAGTCTCTTGTTTTTTACGGTAAAAGGAACGTCCCCCGCCACAATCCTGCTTGCAAGGCCTTCCACAACTGCCGTTTTACCCACACCGGGTTCTCCAATCAGGCATGGGTTATTTTTACTTCTGCGACTTAGAATCTCAATCACACGTTTAATCTCATTCTCCCTGCCGATTACAGGATCTAATTTCCCTTGGGCAGCAAGCGCAGTCAAATCCCTACTATACTGTTCTAACGTAGTTGTCGCCGCTTTTTTACCTCTTTGCTTTTTTGCAAGGTCCTCCTTGTAGAGTGAAGGGTCCTCACTCATAGCTGTCAGGGTGTCCACATACATTCTCTGGATGGAAACACCGATGGTTTTTAAAAGTCTGGAAGCTACGCACTCTCCTTCTTTTAAGAGTGCAAGTAAAATATGCTCGGTTCCCACAAGCGGTGAATGGAATCTCTCTGCTTGTTTTTGCGCTTCTGCCAGAACATATTCCGCTCTGGGTGAATATCCTTCTTTTTCCTTTAAAATCACTGTAGATTCCGGAGCAATCAATTCCCGAATCATTTCCATTATTTTTTCTTCTTCTACACCGTTTGCAGTAAGCACCTTGGCAGCCGTTCCTGTTCTTTCTTTTAAAAGTCCTACCAAAATATGCTCAGTACCGATATAGCCGGTCTTTAACCGTGATGCAGTACGGGCAGCCAGCGAAAGCGCTGACTTTGCCTTTTCCGTATATCCTGACTGCATAGTATCATCCTCCATAGCCTTCATAAATTTCGTCAACAACTGCATGAATCTCTTCTTTGGAAAGTCCTTTACAAAATGCCTTTGCTAAGGGAATGCGCAGCTCCTGCTCTGTTTCTGCAAGGGCCCGCAGTTTGTCACTGTTTAAAGAAATTACAGCACCTTTTCTTCTGTCCAAAGTCAGCATCCCTTCCTGTTTCAGCACTGCATATGCCTTGTTTACCGTATGCATGTTAATGCCGATTTCTTCTGCCAGTGACCTGACCGACGGCAGGGAATCTCCTTCTTGGTACTTTGCCGTAGCAATTCCCATAATAATCTGATTACGCAGCTGTATATAAAGAGCTTCTTCGCTGTTAAAATCTATTTCTATTATCATGCTTTCCTCTTACTATCCTTTTTGCGATAAAGAGGAATAGCACCGCTATCCCTCTTATCCCTCATCGTTACTTATAAATCTTTATCATCCATATTTAAAAATTCAAACTCGAATTCATCATCATCCAGTAGGAAATTCTGTGCTTTTCTGGGTGTAGACTTCTTTTCAGGCTGTCTTTTCTCTGCTGCCTGTAATTCACTTTGTGCCGGTTTTGCTTTAGCAGGTCGTTCTTTCTGTTCTATGCTTTCGGCAGCCGGACGTTTCTTTTTTACCGGAGCAGGTTCTTCTTCCTCTACCGGTCTTTTCTGCTTCTTTCTGACAGGAACAGGTTCTTCCTCGTCTTCCTCCTCTTCCTCTTCATAATCTCCATAATAGAGATCTCTTAGTTTAAAGATAAGAATGGTAACTGCCACTACTAATATTACAATAATTACTGCCAGAATCACTACAATGATTTTATTGCTCTTAATCTGATTTTGTAATGTTTCATTATTCTCATTAGCTGTATTAACTACATCCAGTAAATCCTCTACTTTCATCATAGTGCTGTCCAGATTATTATAAAGCCAGTACTGGTCTTCGTTATATACTATTTCATAATCATTATGTTCAGGCTCGGCCGGTTCAGCCGGTTCAACGGGAGCCACTTCTTCTCCTTCCCCTTCAGCTGCTTCACCTTCCGGGTTCTCACCTTCTGCAGTTTCACCACCCTCATTTTCACCTTCAGTGCTTTCTTCCCCACCTCCGATGGTGATTAAGTCAGAACGGATGTAGCCTTCCATATTCTTACTGTCGCATCTGATTTGATACCACTTATTACCTGCACTGTCGTTTGCCTCACCGATTAATGTGATTTCTGTTCCTTCTGTCAAAGAACCTACGGCATCATGCTCTGTCGATGCACCGGCACGTACTCTGACGCTGGACTGGGCAACGGTTGCCTGCTGCTCACCAATAGAAGTAGGCACCGTAGGATCCGGTTTATTTGCGGTTTCGGATGAAGAATCGGAAGAAGCCTGCTGAGTAACTTCAATAGTGTCTGAAGTCTCTACCAAATCACTTCTGATATATCCGTAAGTATTATTCCCGTTAGGTACTTTATACCATACCATACCGGAACTGTCTTTTTCCGCACCTACAATATCTACTGTTTTTCCCTTAGAAGTGCTACCTACAACTTCACTGTCTGTATTGGCTTCCTTCCTAATCTTAGCTGTGTTAGCTGTCACCTTTCCTTCAGCCGCTTCACTGACAAAACCACTGAACATAAAGAACATAACACATGCCATCATTCCCAGCATACTTCTCATCAGGATGTTCTTCTGAAACAGAAATTTTCTCATGGTTACTTCTCCTTTTACCTTTCTCTTGTAAAACGTTTGCTACCTTCATCACCCTTTGTACCGCCGGCTTTTCCGCCGCCAAGGGAAGAGGTTCGTTTCAGACGGGCCTCTGCTTCTACTTGTCTGTGATACTCAATCTCACATTCTCTACAGTACCTTCCGGTGTTAATATTAACACCACACTTTTCGCAGCGAAGGTAACCGCCTCTGTTATCGATTACTTCAAATCTTTTTTCCTTAATCATATCCCGGATAGACTTGTGTGAAACATCTGTGGCATCAGAAATTTCTGCCACATTAGCACCTCTGTGCTTCTCCAGATAATTACGGACTTTCCCATAATCATCATAGGCAAACTCACCACAGTCTTCACACTGATATTCTCCTATCCCTTTATACACCATTATGCCTTCGCATTCACGGCAAAAGGTAGGACGATGTAATTCATCCATTACTAGTTTTTTCATCATTCTGGTCAAGGCTTCGACCTCCTGTCATTATGCTTCATCAATTGCCTTACCTATATCATTACGCATATACTTATTTTCAAATGTCACCCATTTCGTCGCTGCATATGCATTGGCACGAGCCTGCTTCAAGTCAGCCCCTTTTGCCGTAATACCAAGTACACGTCCGCCGTTTGTCACAATACCTTCTTCTGTCTTTTTGGTTCCTGCATGGAAACAGAAATAGGAGTCCTGTCCTTCAAACTTATCAAGACCTTCAATTACGAACCCTTTCTCGTATTTAACGGGATAACCGTCAGATGCAAGTACTACACATACTGCCGCATTATCTTCAAACTGTAAATCAACTTCATCAAGCGTTCCGTCAATGCAGGCTTCCAGCACTTCAATAATATCATTCTTCATACGCGGAAGTACTACCTGTGCCTCCGGATCACCGAATCTGGCATTATATTCCAGCACCTTAGGCCCCTTTTCTGTCAGCATCAGACCAAAGAAAATAATTCCTTTAAACTCTCTGCCCTCTGCAGCCATTGCATCCACAGTAGGCTGATAAATATATTTCTGACAAAATTCATCTACTTCTTTGGTGTAGAACGGACTGGGAGAAAAGGTTCCCATACCTCCGGTATTTAAACCGGTGTCTCCATCTCCCGCTCTCTTATGATCCTGCGCGGAAGTCATGGTCTTAATCGTCTTTCCGTCCACATAAGAAAGAACAGATACTTCTCTTCCTGTCATAAACTCTTCGATAACTAATGTATTTCCTGCACTGCCGAACTGCTTATCCAGCATAATGCTCTTAACGCCTTCCTTAGCCTCTTCTAAATTCTGGCAAATCAGCACACCTTTTCCAAGTGCCAAACCGTCAGCTTTGAGCACAATAGGGAAATCTGCCTGTTCCAAATATGCAATTGCTTCATCTGCATCCGTAAAATTCTCATAGGCTGCGGTAGGAATATTGTACTTTTTCATCAAATCCTTAGAAAAAGCCTTGCTTCCCTCTAAGATTGCTGCGTTTTTGCGGGGACCGAAAGCACGAAGTCCTGCTGCTTCCAGTTCATCGATCAGTCCTCCTACCAGAGGGTCATCCATACCTACAATGGTAAGATCAATTTCTTTTTCCTTAGCAAATGCCACAAGCTTATCAAATTCCATGGCTCCGATGGGTACACATTCTGCAATCATACCGATTCCCGCATTACCGGGAGCACAATAAATTTTATCTACTTTATCACTTTTGGCAACACTGCTTGCAATAGCATGTTCTCTGCCGCCGCTTCCTACGATTAATACTTTCATGCTTTCTTCCTCTTTTAATTTTCTTTCATAGCAATTTCGTCAATGGCCTTAGGCAAAATAATCCATTCTGCCTGCTCCATAACTCTTTTTTGTAATACTTCCGGTGTATCTCCTTCAAGCACCTCTACTGCTTTTTGGAAAATAATCTTGCCGGTATCGGTCCCTTCATCCACATAATGAACCGTTGCACCGGTTACTTTTACGCCTCTCTTTAGTGCTTCCTCATGTACCTTAAGGCCGTAATAGCCGGTACCGCAAAAGGAAGGAATCAAAGACGGATGAATATTAATAATTTTGTCTCTGTAGGTTGCAATCATCTGCTGGGGCAAAATTACCAAAAATCCCGCAAGAACAATCAAATCAGGATTCAGCTGCGCAAGCTTATCCATTAAGGCCTGATTGAAGTCTGCTCTGCTTTCATAATTCTTGGGAGAAATACAAAAGCCCGGTATATCGTTCTGCTCAGCTCGCTTTAAGGCATACGCGCCTGCATTATTACTGATTACACCGACTATCCGTGTATTGCGAATAGTTCCTGCACTAATACCGTCAATAATTGCCTGTAGGTTGGTTCCGCCACCGGATACACATACTACGATGTTTAACATAAGGTTACTCCTTTTTCTCCTGCTTTGATTTCACCTACCACATAAGGCACATCACCTGCCGACTTAATTGCTTCCATAGCAGCTTCTGCTTTATCGGGAGATACTGCAACAATCATTCCAAGTCCCATATTATAAGTGTTGTACATCATTTCTTCCGCAATATTGCCTGTCTTCTGTAATAATTTGAAAATAGCAGGAACTTCATAGGAATCCTTGCGTACTACCGCATGCATTCCTTCCGGAAGCATTCTTGGAATATTTTCATAGAAACCGCCACCGGTAATATGGCTGCATGCCTTTACGGTAACGCCGGCATCCTTGATGGCTTTTAATGCTTTCACATAAATTCTGGTCGGAGCAATCAGTGCTTCACCAAGTGTTGTTCCAAGTTCATCATAATAAGTATCCAGACTTTCCTTTGTCATTTCGAATACTTTACGAACCAGCGAAAAACCATTACTGTGAACACCGGAAGAAGCCATTCCGATAAGAATATCACCATCTGCAAGATCTTTACCAGTAATAATATCCTTTTCATCTACTACACCAACTGCAAATCCTGCCAAATCGTACTCATCCTCCGGCATAAGCCCGGGATGCTCTGCAGTTTCTCCGCCAATTAAAGCACAACCGGACTGTAAGCAGCCTTCTGCCACACCCTTAACAATCGTTGCAATCTTTTCAGGGTAATTTTTGCCGCATGCTATGTAATCTAAGAAAAATAACGGTTCACCGCCTGCACATGCAATATCGTTCACACACATGGCAACGGCGTCAATACCGATCGTGTCATGCTTATCCATTAAAAAAGCTAATTTCACTTTTGTTCCGCAGCCGTCTGTACCGGATACTAAAGTAGGATTCTCCATATCTTTAATCTTTGCAAGGGAAAATGCACCGGAAAAACCGCCAAGACCGCCCAACACTTCAGGTCTCATTGTCTTCTTAACATGTTCCTTCATCAATTCTACTGACTTATACCCTGCTTCGATATCTACACCAGATTTCTTGTAATCCATTTTGTTTCTCCTTTGCTGTATGAAAATATTTTAATAATTCTTATATCCGACTTCCTGTAATTTGGCGTCCTTTTTCTCAACGGCTTCCTTCATAGTCCGGCTGTAGGCTTTTAATTTGCCCAGCAACTCTGCATCTGAAGTTGCTAAAATTTTTGCCGCAAGAAGTCCTGCATTCATGCCGCCGTTAATAGCCACTGTAGCAACAGGAATCCCTGAAGGCATCTGTACAATAGAGTACAGGGAGTCTCTTCCGCCTAAGGAAGTTGTGTGCATAGGAATACCGATTACCGGCATGGGAAAAATTGCTGCACACATACCCGGCAGATGTGCTGCCATACCTGCGCCTGCAATAATTACCTTAAATCCTTTTTCCTCAGCTGTCTTTGCATATTCAAAAAATACATCCGGCTCTCTGTGAGCGGAAATAATTTTCATTTCGTATGAAATACCAAGTTCCTCTAAAATATCGGCAGCCTTTGCCATAACCGGCATATCGGAATCACTGCCCATTACAATACCAACCTGTGCCATTTGTTTTCTCCTTTGCTTTGTTCGACTTATCCTATAACATCATACTAAAAATTACGGTTTGTTGCAACCATATTTCTCATATCTTTCCTTAAGGTTTTCTTATCATTTCATCTAACGGTCTGTTCAGTTCCTCGCAGCCCGGCAGTACGAAACGGCCTTCCTCAATAATCGTAATTACTTCGTCTGATTTTGTTACCACACTGACCTCTCCCAGTTCATCATAAGGAATGGTAATGTCTGTATGGCAGTTAAAGTATGCCTTAGAAGAATCCTCTTTCCGTCTTAAAGAACATTCGTTGTCTCTTGCAATGATTTCTTTTCCGTCAGGATTATAGACCTTAACCTCTTCTGCATGAGAATAACAGGTATCCCCTACTGCAAAATGAGGACCGGTTTTCTCAGCAATCAATATAGGAAGCTTATCTTCAATACCGTATTTTCTGCCTGCCACATAAGCAGTGGTATTGGTGCCGATGGCAAACTCACCGATCGGAAGGGTTTCATGGTGGAACAGTACATTGTCCCTGATATACTTTTTATTCTCTTCCCCATTTTCAAAATTGCTACAGTCATACTCCAGAATCATACCATCTTCAAACCGAAGGCTCAGATTCTTGTATTCCAATTCATTCAAAAATACCCGGCTGACATGCAATATTCCTTCCGTTCCCTTGAGAACAGGAGAAGTAAACACTTCGCCTACGGGAATATTTACATCTGCCACGCAATTTTCAAAATTTGTCTGTTTTGACGGGTCAGATAAGATATGCAACATGATTTTGAGATTGGTTTTGTTCTCTCCCATTCCTTTCACAATCACATACTTACCTAAATCAAGGGTATCAATTATCTTTTGCTGTATCCGCTGATATAAGGCGTAATCAAGGGTGTTAATTTTAATGACCTCATCAAAAATTTGTTTATAATCCTCTCCAATCTCCGGAGTGGGGAAAGCAATAATGGTAAAGCTTCTCTCTTCTCCTTTTATATATTTGTTTTGTAATTCACCGGCTGCTGCCATATACTCTACCGAAAGCTTCTGCTGACTCTCGGATAAATGAAGGGCTTCTTTCTTTTCCTTTAAATCTGCAGGACTTTCCCCGAATACCTCTACTACCGCAGGACCGCCAAATACTGCTGCCTGCTTTTTGTAGGTTTCATAGGCTTCCTGCCATGCTTCCATACGCACCTGTACAAGGCGTTTATCCAAAAACAGTGCCTGATCATCCTTATGGTCAAAATCATACTGTTTATTGGGGATTGCACCATAATAGCCGATTCTGTTAAGTCCCTTCCCCTGTAGCAGGCTTACTGCAGCCCTATAGATAGTCGGTTTCAAGCCTATCTTCTCGAAATTAAGCACCGCTTTTCTTATTACCCGCTCAAAACCGAGACAATATCTGATATTTACGGTTTTCTTTTTGGTAATATCCTTATTTCCTACCTCAAACCCGATTCGATATCCTTCGGTATAAGTATCTGCCATCAGTCCTATGGTTTCTTCCGGCAGTTCTTTTAGATGCTCCCAAGTCTTTAGCTCATTTTCGGTAATATATTCTCCAAAGTAGTACAGATACTCAGGACTCTCTATATCGCTTTCCATGATAATTTTAAGTGCAAAATCTGCCTTAGGATTTACCATGGCATCTAACTTTTTCACAAAAGCTTCCCTAGTATAGTCACTTACAAAAAAGTAAAAGATTTCCTTCACTTCTTCATATGCCGGCAATTGTTTTGTCTCCGTAAGGGCACAAAGAAAGGATCCGTAAATTTCCAAAAACAACTCCATACGGATTGCCAGTTCTTCCTGCTGCTTTTCGTAAGCATACGCAATCATGCTGCGCATCTCTGCATACACTACACAAAGCAATTTGCCGTATTCCTCTCCCAGCACGGATACACTATAAGCAGGATTGCCAAAGCTGCTTTCGTAATTTTCCGGCAAAACATCCTCATACAATGCCCTGTTTCTTTCCTGCAATTCCTCTAGGGGTGCAAGATATAGTCTTCCTTCCGTCACATAGCGGTAGGTATCCGTTATCATCAGAATAAAATCCGCCACCTTAGAAAAGTAACTTTGGAACTCCTTCGGAAGCAATGCCACGGCACTGTCAGTACCATCCGCAATTGTTTTTACACCTAATTCTCTTTTTATTTCGTGGATTCTCTCCTTAGCAAGTAAAAATCTTTCTTCTACCATTAGCTTACATACGCTCCTGCATACAAAATTAAACTTAATATAGCTGCCGCTGCGATATTTAATATCAGTCCCAATATAGGAAACAGTTTAAAATTATCTTTTTCTATCAGACAATATGCCGAGAGCCCGATTCCGATTATCATAAAGATAACTGCCAAAAGAGCTGCTGCTCCGTATCTGGCAGAAGAAACACCGCCTCCCATGTAGGACAAATAGATTGTTATTGTTAATGTTACAATAGAAAGGATACCCAAAATCGTAGCCATAATTCCCTTTAGCGGGTGATTCCTATTGGTAAACATATAACTTTTTTTCAACATCCGTCTGCATCCTTTCTACAGAAAATGAGGCATTCCTGCATGCAGAAATGCCTGTAATTTAAAATAAAATTTTAGATTTGTTCGCCAAAAGCTTTGCCCCTCCGATAATCATCAGAGTGCCGCAAACAATTCCGACTACCAATGTCACAACACCAACCGCAATGCTAAGGGCACCGCTGCCATTCATGGTTTTATAAATCTTTTCTTCCATCTCAGATTCCTTTCTTATGAACTGCTCTTATTTTGCACCATACTGCTCATAGTAAGCATCAATTGCTGCTTTTAAGGTATCGTCAATATAAATATTGCCTTTGTATTCTTTATTATACAAGTACTCTACTACTTCTGCCATGGTTACGATTGCATGAGCATCGAATCCGTACTTTTCTTTGATTTCAACTAATGCGCTCTTTTCGCCCTGTCCCTTTTCCATGCGGTTTAAAGAAACCATCAAGCCAACAATTTCTACGTTCGCAGCACCTTTTACCTTGGGTACTGTTTCTTCCATGGATTTTCCGGAGGTGGTAACATCCTCAATCATGATAACTCTGTCGCCGTCTTTTAATTTGCTTCCCAGGAAGCTTCCCTTATCTGCTCCGTGGTCCTTTTCTTCTTTACGGTCTGAGCAGTAACGCACTTCCTTACCATATAATTTGCTGTAAGCAATAGCGGTTACTACACTAATCGGGATTCCCTTATAGGCAGGTCCGAATAATACATCAAAGTCATCTCCGTAGGTATCATGAATTGCCTTCGCATAGTATTCACCAAGTCCCATCAGCTGGCTTCCGGTAACATATCCTCCCGCGTTCATAAAGAAAGGAGACTTTCTTCCGCTCTTTAATGTAAACTCTCCGAACTTGAGCACCTGACAGTCTACCATAAACTCAATAAATTCCTGCTTGTATGCTTCCATATCTCTTAAAAACCTCCGTATTTTCATTAAGCTACGAGCCGTGCCAGACAATTTGGCATCATTCGATGTAAGCTTGCTTACAATCGGATGTATGACAACATTGGATGATACGGCGACCGCCGTGACCGAGAAAGCTCTGCTTTCGAGGTTGCATGCTCGTACTTCCATCACATTGCCTTTTCAAAGCTCTTGCTTTAAAAAGGAACATCAAATATCCCTTTCATACTACCATAAAACCTCTATTCTTTCAACTGTTTCAATATGTTGTATTCCATATTCTGCCATAGAAAACTTGCACTATCTCTTCACAGCGCAAACATTTTTTTAATTCCATAGAAGTATTTTTTTATATTAACAGCATCAGGATAGTTTATCTCATCAATTGCCCTTATTACATTATTTACATCATATTTTATATCAATTGGTTCTACTTCAATCTTTCCTTTTTCCATTGTCACAATACCTGCTCGTGCTATATTGATATCCTGTGCAGGGCAACCAAGCGAACCAACATTTATATATAATTTCTCCCCTTTACAGATATTTCTACAATGGTCATGCCCATATAAATAATATTGCTTTTTATACCAACAAACATACTCTTTAACTCTTCTTCAGATGGATCTGCTTTATAATTGATATAATGCCTCTCATAATCCATACAATAATGTATAATCCACAAACTATATCCTCGTATTCGACATTCACTTGATATGGCAACTTCCTAAGAAAATCTACAGATTTTGTTGATAACAAGCTATGCTTTTACACTTTTAAATATTTACTCCTATTACTTCGTTCTTACACTAATCATCTTGGGATAAACATTCTTACGTTACATTTTAAAAACCATATTTTTTTAACACTCCAATCATCAAAAAATATAATAATTTCAACACTAACGTCAATTATTCGTTTTCTAAATACTCAAATCGGTCAATTCTTTCTTCTCGCTTCACATGCTTCCACTTCACTCTGACTTATAAACTTTTTATCCTTTCCACTCATTTCATTATACACCACAATTTTGAAATTCTTCTTTACTTATGGCACACCCTTCTTGCCTATTCTCCTTTATCTCTACATTTCCACAATGCCATAGGATGTTTTTCAACATTCACACGTTCAGCAGTTACTCCAAATACCAGTTCCGGACAATATTTCCCCTCTCCAAATACCTTCCAAAACATTTCTTCCTCTTCTGTCGGTATCAAAACATCGGCAAGATATTTGCCAACTTCTTTCTGTGCCATCTCCAAATCGAATCTTTCAGCCTTACGAAGTACCGGGTCTAAATCACGCTTAATCTGCTGCTTAGAAACATTTCCTACATTATCAAATTCGAATCTCTCCGGCGGACTTTCTGCTCCGATAGCACTGTAAAATACCGCACATTTACGAAGCATATCTTCTTCACTTTCATCAAATAATCCATATTTAACCATATTGTACATATCATATAAATCTCGCGGTGCAGTCCTCGTAAGTAAGGCAACTGTCTTGGATGCAAATATCTCCATAGGCGCCACCGAAAGCACAGTAAGCTTCTCCTCATTCCAAGGCAACCTTACCTCTCTTCTAGCTACTGGCAGTACATGGCAACGAAGCATATAGTTTATTTCAATTTTTATATTATCCTTTACACCACCGCAATTTACATATTCATATACAAAGGAATCCAAAGCATGGTAATTCTTTGACTTTGGGCTCAATGTATATCCATTCGCAATCATATACTTGCTGATTTTATCTGTAATAATGTTTCTGTCTGCAAGCATTTCTTCTCTGTCAATACTTCTGCAATAATCCAAATCAATATCTACAGATAATCTTGGCAAATCAAAAATAGTAAGATTGATTGCTGTTCCACCTTTCAAAGCAATCGTCTCTGACAAAAGCTTATCCGATTCCATAAACTTAAGCACATCCGCCAAACGGCAAACCTTCTCCAGCGTATCCCTTACAAAGCCTAATTCTTTTGCCCTTCTACCGAGTGTTAATCTATCCAATTGCATCATAATCCCCTACCCCTTTATCTATCAGTTCCTTCAGTGACGATGGTGCATACATCTTCCATCTTTCATGAAATACAGTATTCTGCAAATCTTTTTGCAGATACTTATTTGCACCGGAAATGCATCTATCACACTCCACAAAAAAATCATCAGTAAAATGGAAATCCTGTCTCATCTCTTCAAAGATATAACCACATTTCTGATATAAATATCCATTGTTGTTTCTAGCGAGACAATCCAACACTTTCTTTTCATTTAATGTTGGGACCAACATCATACAACGTATTACTTCTTCCAGTCCTGCTATCTTTTCAAAATCTCGAATACTATCTACCACCGTCTGCTCTATGGATGTAATACGCATATTGCCGTGTTGTATCACATCTAAATCTTGCTTACGCTCTACTCGACGATATACCACGCCATCATACTCAAAATCTGAAAATCTCTTGTCTGTAGCAACAAAGCATTCATAAAATACCTGATTTCCATATCCATATGCCTCAAATGCACTATGATGGGTGATACATGCATCAGGAAACAAATTAGAAGCGATTTGATAACGAGACAATATCGGTTGTTTCGTTTCCAAACTAATTACGACAAAAAAATCTCTTTTCACTTTTTCAACTAAACCTTTTGTTTGGTATTCATAGATTACACTATTAGCAGCTCCTGCTGTTCCCACAATTTCTATTAGTTCCGTTCTAGAAAAACAACCCTTTTCCAACAAAGTCTCATAATACTTCATTTCACATCGCCTCTTTTTCATTTTTGCACAAAATATTGTTTTTTTACAATACTTCGTGCATTTTTAGAAATTCGTATTTCTATTTTAGCACAAAGTATTGTAAATTCCAAATACTTTGTGCATTTTTAGAAATAATGTTGTTTTTATTTAAAACCAAAACGGCGGCGAACCACCAAAAACACCTTTTCACCGCCGCTTTCGAAACTTTAATTTTTTTCTATTTTCGAAAAGCCCATGCACCTGCATCCGCAGGTACATGGGCTTCTACACTTTTTCTTCTGATATTTGACGTCTCCGTCCCTTAATTTGCTACAATCTACTACACCATTGAAAACACTGGGTTTTCCGGCATTTTTTGAAGGTACCTGAAACAGTTTTACAAGAATTCAATAAATTCCTGCTTGTATGCTTCCATAATGACCTCCTGTATCACTTTTCATTAATTTCAATTATCTGTTTTTCTTCCGATAGTATACGAATCCGTCTTCTCAATATGCCATTCAACCGAGTCATATTGTGGTGGCACATCCCCTATAGACGCTCCCACTAATACATCACTCTCAAAAGCTGCCTTTGAAATCCTCACCAGCTCTAAAACATGTTCATCCTCTGTTTTCATTAAATAACTTCATATGTATGTTCTCCCAATCATTTCTGTTAATATATCTTTACTTCTTTACTCTTGTACTAACATATTTAGTTGCTCTACATTTTCCCTGATATGCTCCACAAATCCGGAAAGGCTGGACATTCCTGCGCTGTTTTCCTGCGTTGCTGCCGATATTTGTTCTACAGCAGTACAATTCTGTTTCGTATTGTAACTGACTTTCTCCATTGCATCTGCAACTTCCCCACTATTTTTGCGAATCACTTCTGCCATCTCATCAATTTCGTGTATCTGTTTCACCAATTCTCCGGTAGAAACTGTAATAGTTAACGCAGATTCATTCGCTTTGCGTATGCTTTCCATTCCGTTTTGTGTATAAATGGTATTTTGCTCCATCGAAGCAACTGCTTTATCCGTATTACAAACTACGTCACGGACGATTGTCCCAATATGCTCTGTAGCCGATTTCGTCTGTTCCGAAAGCTTTTGAATCTCTTCTGCAACCACAGCAAATCCTTTTCCATGCTCTCCTGCTCTTGCAGCTTCTATCGTTGCATTAAGTGCCAAGATTCCGGTTCTGGAAGATATACTTGCAATCGTCTGAACAATTCCGATAATCTCCTGTGATGCTTCCCCCAGCATGGAAATAATCTGTTTACATTCACTCGTACTTTGGAATATCTGCTCCATATTATCGGTAGCTTCCTCCATGCGGCTCTGATTTTCCCGGGTTTTTAGTTCTATCTGTCCGGTTAATAATGCTGTTTCATGATTCAATTCACTCAAATGAATAATTCTTTCCATAATAGACTGCATTTTTTGATTTGTATTTTCTACTGCAAATGAATTATCCGTAGCTCCGCCCAAAAGAGTATCGGTTTCCTGCGTAATTAATTCATTTGCTTGCATAGAACTTTCGGTAATCTCTGAAAGCTCTGATACCATATCACACAAAACTGCAGAGGTTTTTATTGCACTATTCTTCATATCCTGCATTTGCTTAAGAATACGCTCTTGTTCTTCAGCTCCCATCAGATTCGAAAGCATTGCTGAAGTACGGCTTCCCAGCGTTGTAAAAATAGCAGCCAATGCAATTAAAATCAATGCTCTGGGAATAATGCCGTAGATAATAACACCTTTCATTTCCGTAAAGTTGTCATCCGGCAGCGTTTGCAGCAAAAATGCCACAATCTGTCCTACAGAAACACCTACTACAGTCATTACTGCAGATACCATATTTAACTTCTTAGAAAAATAAAGACTTGCAATGGCTATGGGATACACATAAATCACAACCACATGGTAAGTAAGCGTAATACTCAGTAAAGTAACAAAGCTCACAGCACCTGTTACCACTATATATTTCACAAAGCTACTATTCAATTTAAATTTCATAATTAACAGTGAGGGAATTATCAACATCATACTTCCTGTAATATATGCAATTGTCATAATTCCTTTATCTACTTTAAAAATCCCGATATGGTTCAAAATATATGCAAAGGTAAAAAATAAAAATGTAATCTGCATTACCTGTGCAGCCAATTTGTTTGCCTGTTTCTCCTGTTGTGCTAAAAATGTATTCTTCTCTGACATATTGGGTTCCTCCTATCGTTTCGTACAAATACCGTTATGTATCTGTTCCACTTTATCCTTCATTTCTAAAAATACTTCTGCTATTAAAGGGTCGAAGTCTTGCCCGCTCCCTTCACTAATAATGGCAAAGGATTTTTCTAACGGCATCGCATCTCTATAACATCGTTTTTCGGAAACAGCATCAAAAACATCCGCAATTGCCATGATTCTTGCGCATAGCGGAATCTCTCTTCTCTTTATCCCTTCCGGATATCCATTCCCGTTCCACTTTTCGTGATGATACATCGCTACCTGATATGCCATCTTTGTATACGCTTCGTTTCCAAGATGTCCAAAGGTTTCCTCGATAATCCTCCCTCCGTCTGTGGTATGCTTTTTAATAGTTTCAAACTCTTCTTCCGTAAGCTTTCCCGGCTTTTGCAATATTACATCCGGCACAGCAATTTTACCGATGTCATGCATCGGTGCTGCCTGGCACAGATTTCGTATGTAGTCTTTTGTCAGAATCTCTTTGTAATAACCTCTGGCTCTCAGCTCTTCAGACAATAGCTTTACATACGCTGTTGTCCTTTTGATATGTCCACCCGTACTGCCATCTTTATTCTCTACCAAAGTGGCAAAGCCCATTGTCATTTCACTATGATATCTTGATATTTCATTCAAAGCAGGATCTTCCTGATTCAGATAAATACCAATAACCATAAGTGTTATCGCTACACTGGATAACAATATTTCCGGGAAAACTGCCTGAGTAATGGTTATCCCGCCAATTACCAGTAAATATGTCAGAATATTAATCCGCTTATTACTTTCTATATAGTTCCACCTTCTAAAAAAAGTAATTAGTGTAAGTAGTATGTATATTCCGACCATTGCAAAACAGGTGTATGCAGACATTCCCATAGAATAATTAGAATATGCACCATTTCTAAACTCTAAGTCTCCGATATTTATTACCACAACCAAAACATTTATTGCATATGGGACATGCAACAGCAAGTGTTTTCTCCCCTTTGCCGGAAGGACTCCCGTCGTTATTAGCATATAGCCAAACATCATATAAACAACCGTGTCAATCCCTATCAGAAACAGCAAGTGAAACAACTTATTCCACGCCCAATTTACTGTATCAATATTATTTACTGTTACTGCAGTAATACCATCAAGAAAAATACAAATCATGCTCAAAACAAGGATTTCATCAAATATACTGCTGCTTAACTTTTTATGATACTTTTTGCACTCAAAAAAATAAATAATCCCTATATAAAGAACAATCAAAAAGCATCCTATTTGTAATCTGCAATACTCCATACAATATTCCTCCATCATACAAAAAGCCGATAAGCGAAAACAGTTTTATTCCTATTTTCGTTTATCGGCTCTGCGTCTTAACGTCCGGCTCCTTCACGATAGCGATATGATTTTCTATTACATCAATCAATGTTTCTCTTTTGCATCTCGGGCAAAAGAGGGGAAAAGATTTCATAATAGTCTCCTCCCGAATCTGAGTTCTCGTTTTATTATTGCACACCGGGCAATAAATCCAATTATTACTCACTCAACCGCTTCCTTTCATAAATTATCTTTTACTTTACAACATTCCCATCAATAGCAACGTATGACCCGATATCCCCCTTCATAATACCTCCCGCCTTCGGTACCGTACTTTCTCTCTCATCACGAGGCATTCTCATACCAATCAGAAAACTCCTGCAAGCCATGCCAAGCATTTTTGAAACTTCTTCGACAGAAAAGTTACACACCCCTGTTGCAGACATAACAGCAATCCCATGTGCGTAAGCCCACATATTGTGATAAACAAATTCTGCCTGTTCACGATTAATTGAAAAGCTCTCTTCTGCTGCAGCTATAACCTTTTCATAATGGCCTTCGTCAATAATAAAATCCACATACTTAAACTCCTTTCGTTTATTCATAAACAAAATAGAATATAAATTTGACTCTTCCATTGCAAAACGGATATACTGCACAGCAAATCCCTTCATCGGCGGCACCATTCTAAGGCCTTCTTCCACATATCTGCTATACAGTTCTCTGGCAGCCTCTATTACCGCTAGTCGGATTTCCTCAACAGAATCGAAATGGGTAAAAATAGTTGAAGGAGCAGTTTCCAGCTTTTGCCCTAAATTGCGCGCCACAACCATTTCCAAGCCTCCCTCTCTTGTTAATTCCAGAGCGGCCTGTATTAATTCTTCTTTTGTAAATTTAGGCTTCGGTGGCATATGTTCTCTCCTTTTTATTTCAAACTATCGTTTCGAAACGCACGTTCTTGAACATGGATTCATTATATATTTCCTTCAGTTGCATGTCAAGTATCTTTATTAAAATAATTTGAATGTAGTATCATTAGTAGAGCCCATACACCTGCATCCCGCAAGTGTATGGGCTCTACAAATTAACTTTATCTATTCATTCGATATTTTATACATTAAACTGTTCAATGGTCGACTGCAAGGTCACTACGCTGTCCATGACTTCCTGAGTTTCCTTGGAAACACTCTCACTTGCATATGTAATCTGCTGTAAGTTGTCGTTTACAGACTGTACTGCTTCATCCAGTTCCTTCTGGGATTCGCTTACTGTCAGAAGCAGCTGATTGATGCTGGTAATAGAGCTTTCCAATCCTTCGGTATTATTCTCTAAGGTTGTACTGATTTGTGCATAGTAAGTAGCATCCTCTTTGTAGTTGTCTGCAAGCTTCTCAAGTTTATCGTAATCGTTAAGTACCACATCATTCAGGAAAGAAATAATAGCATGACATTCCTTTGAAAGTGCCTGTACGCTCTGCATTACTTTTTCTGTTAAGTCATTGACTTTACCGATTTCATCGCTTGTGGTATTGCTGAGATTTTTGATTTCATCAGCAACTACCGCAAAGCCTTTTCCTGCTTCTCCTGCTCTTGCCGCTTCAATGGAAGCATTCAATGCAAGTAAATTGGTCTGTCCCGCTATCGCGCTGATTGCCTGTGAAACCTCTGCAATCTGACCGATTACTTTCGCATCCTCTATTGCTGTTTCCAGCTTGCTTCTGCTTTGCTCTGTTACCTGAACCGCATTTCTCTTATCCTCCAAAAGCTCCGGTACAATCTTCTCTACTCTGGCAATGATTTCGTTGGCGCGCTGAGCAATTGTTGCAGTATTCTTTGCCATCTCATCAATTTCTTTTGTAATATCCCGGCAGTTTGCATCAATGTTTTGGATGCTGTCTGTCTGGGTTGCCACGCTTGCCCCTGTCTCTTCCATAGTGGCGCTGATTTCCACAATATTACCGTTCATGTCAATCACTCTGCTGTTGGTCTTGGACATTTTATCCTGGATACGCAGTGTTTCCTGCTGTGTTTTGTTTATGGTGGATAGCACTCTGTTTTCCAGCTCATCTATCAGATAGCTGATTTCATTTACTTCCGAATTTGCACTTTTACAGTTTGCTGCCCCGATTACCTTTTCCTTTATGAAATGCTTCATCTCTGCCATAGGCTTTAACATGATATTGATTATCAGATTCAGCAAAATCACGGAAAGGACAAGCAAAATTACATCGGTAATCAGCGGCAAGATAAGATTGTTCATAATCTTATTGCCGATTACAGATGTATTCTGCGTAATACCAAGCTGCCAGCCTGTGGTATCTACGGTATGTACTGCATAATACTTCTTTACATTATCATAATCCTTAAAGGTAGAAACACTGTTACCGGATAAATCAAGCTGCACCTTATCGGTTAATATTGTATTTCCTTCTTCTTTAGGTAAATATTCTGCGTTTTCATGGGTAACAACACTGCCGTCTGCTGCCAAAAGGAAGGTCTGGATACTTTCATCCGTACTTACATTTTGCACAATTTCAATTAAGCTGTCGATGGTAATGTCCGCAAGCACAACAGCCTGCTCATTTCCCATCATAAACGGAGATGCAATGGAAACTATCATTTGTCCCGTAGCAAAATCCGTATACGGTGCTGTATATATTAAGTCACCTTTTGCAATGGCATCGGTCCACCAGCTTCTTGTAGTAGGATCAAGGTCAAGAGAGGAATGATCCGCCGGGAAAACACCGCCGTCATAACCAAAGCAGCAATAATACATCAGTGCATCTTCATTGTTTGCAAGATTCACTTCGAGGAAATCCATAATAGCTTCCTTATCGTTGCTATCCATAATTTCCAATGCACTTTGCATAGTTTTAACAATATCGCCTTGTCTTATCAGCCACTCATCAATCACATCGCTGTTACTCTCGGCTTCCGTCATTAAAAGTTCCTGTTCACTGGTCTTAAGCGCATCCCGAAGTACAACAGTATTAATGCATGCCGTCACTGCAATAATTACAACGGTACACAGCATAACGTACATGATAATTCTGCCTTTGATACTGTTTAAGAAGTGGTAACCTGTCTGTTTCTTTGTCATCAGTGTTTCCTCCTTTGCCGTACTTTTTCACCCTTTTAACTAAAAATATTAAAAATATTATACTACAATTCAAAATGCAGAAAAAGAAATTTTTCATTAATTAAGGTATAAAATTCAATATGCTTACAGGCTTATATATTCAGGAATTCTCTTTCCACATATTCTGCAATTCCCTCTTCATCATTCCTGCCGATAACAATATCTGCAATTTCCTTTACCTCATCAATTGCATTTCCCATGGCAATTCCCAGTCCGCATTGCTGAAGCATTCCTATATCGGCAAAATCATCACCAAATGCGGCAATATCTGTCGGACTTATCTTACATGCCTCGCAAATCATCGTAATTGCTCTTTCTTTCGTAACTCCTGCTTTCGTAAATTTATACCAGAATCCGTCCGAAAATCTGACGCAATCATATTCTGCCAATTCTGCTTTTAAACGTTCTGCTTTTCTTTCATCGAATATTTCCACACACATTTTCAGAGAGGCCTTTTGAAAATCTCTAAAATCCGTATAAATGCTGTCGCCCCAACTTTCATCCTGCTTCTTAGGGTCAATCTTATAGTTCCAAAAATGCTCTGTTATCGTATCTATGGTAATCTCACAGTCGTCACCGCATATTCTTCTTGCCGCCTCAATCATTGACTTCGTTTCTTCCGGTGACATTTCAGCTTTATAAACATATTCCGGTCCTCTTTTTACCAACGCACCACCGCTGGTAATAAGAATATCCGGATTCAGTTCTGACAAAAAGGTCAATGAATTCTGCTCACTTCTTGAGGTGGATACACCGATAAGCATCCCTTTTTCCCGGCAGGCAGTTAAAGCAGCTAATGTCCTTTTGGAAATCATCTTATTGTTATCTAATAATGTTCCGTCCAAATCAAATAGTAATAATCTCATTCTCCTTAGAACCCATTCCTATAATTCTTTTTTAAAGCAAATGATACGGTTAGCTTCTTCAAATCCCCTAAAACCATTTCCCCGGAATTCTCAGAAAACAATCATTATTCTCCACAAACCCGATTTTTTCATAAAATCCCTTAGCGTTATCGGTTTGGACCAACCATTCCGAATCCTTACATGAATTCCGACATCTTTGCACCAATTCTTTTCCTATTCCTTTGTTTTGATACTCCGGCAATACTGCTAAATCTATTATAACAGAACGAAAATGCAAGTCACTAAGCGCTCTTACACATCCTATTAATTTCCCCTCGCTCCATGCAGAAACCACAAAAGTGGAATTTAAAAAGCCAATGTTAAAATTTTGAATCATCTCCGGGGTTGTCGTCTCTTCTGTTGCCCAGCCAACCGCAAGAAATAATTGATACAACTCATCACAGGGGATTTCTTTTTGAGTTTTATATACTATATTCATTCAATCCACCTCTACTTACAATTGCCCTTCTAAACTTCAGTCTATATTATAATGACATAACATAAACCTGACATGGGTTCTTTGCATCCCATAGTGAAGGGAATACTTCAAATTCCTTGAACCCAAGGGAAAGATAAAACCTATTTGTTCTGTCATAATCTTCATATTTCCCCATCTGTACTGTTTTCACTTGAATAAATGAATATCCTTGTTCATGTGCAGCTTCTTTTACGGCATTAAACAACCTCTTTCCTATACCAAGTCTATGATAATCTTTTAATACTCCCATAACAGCCAGTTCGGCTGTATCTTTTCCAGTTTCTTTCAGATAAATAAAACCAATGGGCGTCTTGTCATCAAATGCGCAAAAAAAAGTCTTTCCTACGCTATCCGCAATGTATTCCTCTCTGGCTTCAGGAATTCCAAACCAATCAGATAAAGATTCCAATATATCTCGTGTGATGCTGGATTTTTCCGCATCATTTACTATTTGTTTCAGCTCCATATATGCACTCCTGTAGCTTAATATAAAATCAACTTGCTTATTGTCTAATATTTATGGGACAAGCACAAAACTTGCCCCACACCTATTACACTAATACATTACTCAATGCTATTAGCAACTTGTATCACAATCTCTTCCAATGACATATCTTGCCAAGAAAGCTTCGCCAATTTATCAATCGCTCGCGGCACTGCCCAAAAACCGTTTTTTACGTTCTCTTGGCAATACCATGATAAATCCAGTGATTTATCAATCACACCGCATATCGCCCGAACAAAACATTCATCAAGCGCATGCGCTTTTGCCTCTACAGTGTTTCCATGCAAATATCCTAGTTCATTCATACGCTTCACATTAACATATTTATCTATCCCATCATTATGTATTATATCAAAAAGCTTGCTCCTTATCGGTTTTAATGCAATGTGCAAATACTCGTGAATAATTGCGCAACTCCAAAAATTCCCTGATATAATATACAAGGTATCTTCAACCAAAGCATAATCTGCAAGGAATTTTGCTTGAAGTAAATTCGGTGCAAATACCACCGATATGTCCGTTCTGAATGGTTTAGATTTTAATACTGTCTCGATTTCTTCCATTTGCTTTTGGATATCTGAAAAACGCTTCTCTACACCATTACAATAAAATTGATAAATGCCATCAAATGTGCTACTGTTTTCGATTTGTTTTAATACACTGGGTAATTTTGAAATCCACTTAATAAATTCAGGATTATTCGCTTCCTGTGACTCACACATCTGTAAAAATTCTATATACTTGTCCATACTTCCCCCGTGGAAAAAGCAGGCAGCAGATAAATCAGAACCTCGTGGATAATATGGATTAACTGAGATTGTGTTTGTTTTTGCAAAAAGGAAATAATCGCATACATTCTCTTCAAAATCTGCAGTTAAAATCCATTCATAAACTTCCTGCACTATTTCATCAGACAAATCCATTAAATCATAACCGCTTTTTATCATTCCACAATAAGCTGCAAACAGATGTTTATTTATATTCATTTTATTTTAACCTCCGATTCTATTAAAGTCTCAAAGGTTATTCCACATCGTACCTACCATATTGTACTCCTCCTATACATTTATATAAAAATTATATCTTATCTCTATCTGTTCATCAATAAATTTTATAGTTCACAAAGCATTCTCCCTAGTCAAGAACCAAAAGATATGCTAAAATACATAGAGAAATCTACGGTTGAAAATATCACAAATCAGGATATTGCATCCGTCTCGGAGCTTGTAAATAAGGTTAAGAAGCGCAAGGAGGTTGGCATAAATTATATGAAATCCTGGGAAATAGAACAAATGGCACATGATGAAGGACGTAATGAAGTAAATCAACTAAATATTCTATTAGCTGAGTCCGGCCGCATAGACGATATAATAAAAGCTGCAAAGGATAAAGACTATCAAAACATCCTTCTAAAAGAATTTGAATTATAATCCGACATATACAACAAAACACCATATTGATGGGGCAAGCACAATGCTTGCCCCATTACAATTTTCTTATCACTCATACAATAATTAGTATAACCAAATCAATTGATTATCCATCTCCATCAGTATCCAATAATAAGTAGTATCATCTTTCACCAATTCATATCTTGTCAGATAAATATAAAATCCCTCCGCGGTTTGAAGATATGCAACATCATCTTCACATTCCCATGTAACATCATATTTTTGCTCACCGTATTCCACCCAGCCGGTATGATCCTCACTGAGTTCTAAGTAAACATATTCAAAAGTTCCATCCTCTGTTTCATAAGGCAAATATGTCATTTCTCCCGACTCCGGATTAACGATTGCATATCCGATCCACGGAACATCGGCAAGTGCATATTCATCACAGGGGATTTCTTCCATATTCTCCGGCTCAAAAATCGGTACATATTCATAGTCAGGATACTCTGTGATTTCAGCCCAGGTACAATCAATCGTATGAATATCAGACCAGAAGAACCATGTATTTGTTTCTTCTTCTCCAAAAATACAGTTGTAGAAATACAATTCAGAATCTACTGAATTATCATACGAGCCGCCCCAACAAGAGCCTGTAAAGGTACAATCATGGAATTCAAAAATACCGACACCTTCTGCAATATTAAGGGAACCATAAGAGCAGTCACGCAAAGTACTGCTGTACACATATAAATCTCCTGTTCCTTTTCCGGTTTCTATCGCATAAACTCCGCAGCCATATAAATCCATTGCGGAAAGTGTTATATTTTTACAGCCATAGAAGTTTAAAACATTTCCGGAGCAATCGCCGGTTTCCGTATGCCCCATTGTCAAAAATGATAGATTCAAGTCACAGCAATTAATAAATGATAAAACTGCCGCATACCTTGGCTCAACAACAATTTCTGTCTGTGCAAGACTTTCTGCATCTCCCATAATCGTTAAATCATCAGCATTTTTGATGACTACCTCTACGCCGTCATAGCAATCCTCGAGCTTTACATAGGGATGCTCCGCATTCCAGTCATAGTCCTTCCGCATTTGTACTTCTTTAAGGTATTCACTCATGTTGTAATATCCGGGCTCCACAAAAATCGTTACTCCCGGCGCAATTGCTTCCAAAAATTCTTCCGTACTGCTGACATGAATAACCTCTTCTTCCTCTAAAGGTTCTGTGGCTTCCTCCTCTTTTATGACTTCCACATTCTCTGTCGTCTCATCTTCTATCATTTCCGCCATCTCAGAAGACTGTGTTTCCGCCTTTTCTACATCCGCATTCTTATTCTCTTTTCCACCGCATCCGGTCAAGATCAATAGTGAAAGTATAAGTAATATTGTAACTTGCAAATAGTCGTTTCTTTTTTTCATATCCTTAATATCCCAACATTTTCAATCTGAGTTCTTCATATTTTTCTCTGGTTATCTCCTCACCTCTATATGTATATACTGTTCCCGGACCGTCCGGCTCTTCAGGAGTCTCCCAATATTCTTTATTCAGTTCAAAGGAATCCACTACATTCCCTGTTCCGTCATACAGCTTAAAGTCATACATGATTCTTCCACCGTGAGTGGTATCACCATGCACAATCCATGTCTGTCCGTCGAACTGCGCATAGCTAAGGACATAGGCTGTTCCCATGCCTTCATCCAATACATAAACCGTTTCTTCTCTCACATCCAGATACATGCCGCCATAAGGACCGTTAACAATCAGCTCCTCTTCACCATCATTGTCCAAATCCAACTTTTCCCCTACGGAGTAATAGGTAAAATCATTGGGATCACATGGTAAATCTGTCATGTAAAAGGATCCTTCATCTCCATCTGCAATATAATGGGCAGGTACTACTCCGTTTGCAAATAAATCCAGCATGGCATCTGTCTTGTTTTCATGTCCTGCCAATCCAATCATTAGCGCAATAATCAGTAACTTTTTCATTTACTTTTTCTCCCTAAAGCCTCTTATACACCGTTCTCCTCATGGTCAAAAAGCAAGCCAAACCGCCTATCACATTAGAAATAGGCTCTGCCAGAAATACGCCGCTTACGCCAAGTCCTGCCAGCGGTAAGACAATTGTCAGCGGCACCACGATAATTGCCTTTCGAAGCAGAGAAAAGAATACTGCGTGCTTTGCATCTCCTAACGCCTGAAAGGTACTTTGTCCTGCAAATTGAAGTGCCATAAATACAAATCCAAAGAAATAAATTTTCATGGCGCCGATTCCCAGATTCATCATCTGCATATCATCCGAAAAAAGACTGAACCAGAACTTCGGAAATGTGACCACCAAAATCCACGCCAGCATGGTATATGCTGTTCCGATATAGGTATTAAAGCGGATGCCCTCTTTTACTCTGTCGTTCTTCTTTGCACCATAATTAAAGCTGATTACCGGCTGCGCACCATTCACAATACCGCTGACCGGAAGTCCGAATATTTCTCTTACGGAATTTAATACTGTCATAATTCCCACATAAACATCGCCGCCATAGGTTTGCAGGGTCGTATTACAAACCACCTGTACCAAGCAGTTGGTTCCCTGCATAATAAAATTGGAGGTTCCCAGTTTGCATATCGCTTTGACAATTCTTTTTTCCAGCCGTATGTAGCATACTCTTATCCTGATTAATGCTTTCTTTCCTGTCAGAAAGCGTATCACCCAAATAGCCGAAACCGTCTGACTGATGACAGTAGCCAGGGCCGCACCGGTAACTCCCATATCAAGACTGAATATAAAAATGGGATCCAACACAATATTAATGACCGCTCCTATTACAGTGGTCAGCATGCCCATCTGGGGAAAACCTTGTGCATTAATATATCCGTTTAGTCCTGTTGAAAGCATGGAAAAAACCGTTCCAAGCAGGTAGATTTTCAGATACTCTTCTGCGTATACATAAGATGCTTCGCTTGCACCAAACAAAAACAGAATAGGTTTACATAATATATAACAAACAATTGTCAGCAGCACTGAACTTGTCAGTAGCAAGGCTACGGAATTGCCCAATATTTTATGGGCTTCTTCTTCATCTTCTCCGCCCCGTGCCATAGAAAAGAGGGGGATTCCTCCCATACCAAATAACGCAGTGAATGCCATAATCAGCGACACAATCGGAAAAACCAATCCCACACCGGTCAGTGCCAGACTGCTTCCTTCTCCTATATGTCCTAAATAGATTCTATCCACTACGTTATATAAAAGCTGTACCAGTTGTGCAATTGTTAATGGAACGGCCTGTGTGACAATACATTTCCACACAGGCCCTTTTGAAAAATCATTCTGTCGTTTATTTATTTTTGTTTGCATCAAGTGCTCCTGCAATATCTGCTCTCATATCCTCTACTGCTGCTCTTGCTGCCTCACCGAAGTGTTCTGCACCGAAAGAAGCATACTTTTCCTGCTGGTAAGCTGCAATAATTCCTCTGGAGGAATTTACGATTGCGCCAAGTCCGTCTTCATTGAAGAAATGAACAAGATCTGCACCCTTACCGCCCTGTGCACCATAGCCCGGCACAAGAATATAGCTCTTAGGCATTACCTTACGGAGAATCTTACCCATCTCGGGATAAGTTGCTCCTACTACCGCTCCGATGTAGCTGTAGTCATCACCCATATGCTCTGCGCCCCATTTAGCCACCTGTTCTCCTACCATTTCGTAAAGAGGTTTATCCGTATCCTTTAAAATTCTGTCCTGAAACTCACCGCTACTGGGATTAGATGTCTTAACCAGAATAAATAATCCTTTGTTTTCTTCCTTACAAACCTTGATAAAAGGATTGATACCGTCAGAACCGAGATAAGGATTCACGGTAGCAAAGTCTTCATCAAATCCGTAATAGGAATTACTTCCTACCTGCACCTTGCCAAGATGACCTACTGCATATGCTTCGGAAGTAGAGCCGATATCGCCACGTTTTACATCACCGATAACCACAAGGTCTTTTTCTTTACAGTAATCTACTGTCTTTTTGAATGCAACCAGTCCCGGAATACCAAACTGCTCATACATGGCAATCTGGGGCTTTACTGCGGGAATAATATCATAAATATTATCTACCAGTTCTTTATTGTACTGCCAGATAGCTTCTGCCGCACCATCCAAGGTTTCTCCATACTCTGCAAATGCTTTCTTTTGAATATGTTCCGGTACAAACTTCATCATAGGGTCAAGACCCACTACAATAGGTGCACCTGTCTGTTTAATTTTGCTGACTAACTTGTTAATCATCGTACTGTCTCCTTATGCCTCATAATTATAAACTCTCAAAAAATGCTTTGATTCTGGAAGCATTTCCGTATTTTTTTACTTCTCCTTCATTAACCACTACCAGGGTAGGGGCCTGCATCACTCCGTATTTTTGTGTTAATTCAGGGTTCTCCTCTGCATCAATCAATACATAGGAATAGTCCTTCAAATATTCCTTTGCAAGTACGCAGTTAGGACAAGTTTTTGTTGTAAAAAGATACGCAATATTTTCTGTCTGAATTTCTGCCTGTGCCACGGTAGGCTCTGCTCCCCCAGCCTTCACACCGGTTAACGTTGCATCTTTTATAGGGCGCTTTAACACCGACTTCTTTACATCGTAAGTCTGTCTGTTTTCATATTCCTGTAATTTACCGTCATTCCAGTTCTGAACGGGTCTGTAATAGCCTGTGATGCGGCTGTAAACCTCTGTTACCTTACCGCAGTGAGGGCATACATTCTGCTCTCCCGCAAGATAACCGTGCTCCTTACAAATGGAATAAGTAGGAGACAAAGTATAGTAAGGTAATTTATAATTTTCTGCAATGGTTCTGATTAAGTCAGCTGCTGCCTTCCAATCGGGAAGCTTCTCCCCAAGGAATGCATGGAATACAGTTCCCGAAGTATACAAGGTCTGCAATTCATCCTGAATATCCAACGCATCAAAAATGTCTGCGGTATAATCAACAGGCAGATGAGAGGAGTTGGTATAGTAAGGTGTATCGTCCACTTTGCCTGCTGTTTTAATGGCAGGCCATCTCTTTCTGTCATGCTTTGCCAGACGATAGGTAGTGCTTTCTGCAGGAGTTGCTTCCAAATTGTACAAATCGCCGTACTGCTCCTGATAATCGGAAAGTCTCTCTCTCATGTGATTCAAAACTTCCTTGGTAAATTCCTGTGTTCTTACATCAGTCATGTCTGCACGGAGCCAGTTTGCATTTAAACCTACTTCATTCATACCAATCAAACCGATGGTTGAGAAATGATTGTCAAAGGAGCCTAAATATCTCTTCGTATACGGATATAAGCCTTCATCCAATAGTTTGCTGATAACGCCTCTCTTAATCTTAAGGGAACGGGCAGCTATATCCATCATCTTGTTCAGTCTTTTATAAAAATCATCTTTGTTGGTTGCAAGGTAAGCAATTCTGGGCATGTTAATGGTAACAACTCCCACACTTCCGGTACTTTCGCCGGAACCGAAGAAACCACCTGTTTTCTTACGCAGTTCACGAAGGTCAAGACGAAGTCTGCAACACATACTACGCACATCACTGGGTTCCATATCAGAATTGATATAATTTGAGAAGTAAGGAGTTCCGTACTTCGCTGTCATTTCAAATAAAAGTCGGTTATTTTCCGTATCGGACCAGTCAAAGTCTCTGGTAATTGAATAAGTAGGAATGGGATACTGGAAACCGCGTCCGTTGGCATCACCTTCAATCATGGTTTCGATGAAGGCCTTATTAATCATATCCATTTCCTTCTTACAATCCTTGTACTTGAAATCCATCTCCTGACCGCCTACAATGGCAGGAAGCTCAGCTAAGTCAGCCGGCACTGTCCAATCTAAAGTAATATTGGAAAAGGGTGCCTGGGTTCCCCAACGGCTGGGTGTATTTACACCATAAATAAACGCCTCGATACATTTCTTTACTTCCTTATAGGTAAGGTTGTCCACCTTTACAAAAGGAGCTAAGTAAGTATCGAAGGAAGAAAATGCCTGGGCTCCTGCCCACTCATTCTGCATAATTCCCAGGAAGTTTACCATCTGATTGCAAAGCACGGATAAATGTGCCGCAGGTGCAGAAGTAATCTTACCGGTAATACCGCCAAGTCCTTCCGTAATCAGCTGTTTTAAAGACCAGCCGGCACAATAACCTGTGAGCATGGAAAGGTCATGGATATGAATATCCGCATTACGGTGTGCATGGGCAATTTCCTGGTCATAAATTTCAGAAAGCCAGTAATTTGCAGTAACGGCACCGGAGTTACTTAAAATAAGTCCTCCTACGGAATAGGTAACGGTAGAGTTCTCCTTCACACGCCAGTCTTCTACCTTTACATAGCTGTTTACCACATCTTTATAATCCAAAATTGTGGATTTCATTGTTCTCATTTTTTCACGCTGTTTACGATAGAGAATGTAAGCTTTGGCAGCCTCTGCATAGCCTGCCTGCTCCAGCACTTTTTCCACGCTGTCCTGAATATCCTCAACGTGAATTCCTTCATCCTTTACCTTACCTTGAAAATCAGCAGTAACACGAAGTGCCAGTAAATCCACTACATCATTATTGTACTGCACATCCGTTGCATTAAATGCCTTCATAATGGCATCACTGATTTTGGTCAAAGTAAAATCTGCAACTTCTCCTTCTCTTTTGATTACCTGAAACATTAAGAACAACCTCCCACTTCATAAATCCAATCATTTTGGCACCATAAATAACAAAAAGCGCCGCATATAAAAAGTGTATCATCTGCAGATATAAAAGTCAATTAAAAAACACAAGATATTGTGTTTACATAAAACAATTGACATAATATCTTGTGTTCGTTCCCCATTATTTATTTACTGTGCATTACAGCGTTTATCTGGACTTTAAGAAAGTATATTCCCTTTGTGCCGTTTGGTCGTCCGGATAAGTTTTCAAATATGCTTCAAGCAATACTGATGCTTTTTTGTATTCCCCTAACATCTCGTATGCAATAATTTCATTCCATTTCAGCACTTGCATCATCCCATTATCTTCGATGTTCATAGCTGCCTGAAAAGCTTCCAGTGCCCCCTGATAATCCTTCATGTGCATCTTACAGAGCCCCATCTGGTTCAGTACATGGGGATTGGCACCTTTACTGTCTAAAAAAGTGCTGTAAACGCTGATGGCATAATTACTGTCTCCCAACGTTTCGTGGGTCTTTCCAAGGAAAAGGATTGCCTCATAATCACCGGTATCCCTTGCTTTCTCCAAATAGTTTCTGGCGTTCTCATAATCTTCAAGATAATAACTGATACGTCCTTTTTCATAATTGGTCATATCTTTGGTACCGCTTTCCATAGCGGTCTGTAAATAGGTCTGGCCGGCCTCCTTATATCCGTTATCATCCAATACGCAATAAATATCAATTAATCTGTCATAGTCTTTTCCGTCCAAAGAAATCGTCTTGTCAAAGTTCAGTAAAGCTTCGTCTAAATTCCCCTGTTCCGCATAAATTACCCCTCGTAAATAATATGCATCTTTTTCTTCAGGACGCAAGGCTATAATTGCATCATAGGACGCAAGTGCTTTATCCATTGTACCCAATTTATAATAAGCAGTAGCCAAATAATAATTGATATCATAATCCATGGCATTTACTCTGCCGTCACTTAAGGACAATGCTTTTTCAAAGGATTCTGCTGCCTGCTGGTACTGTGTCTTTCCCATATAGGCAAGCCCGTAGCCTCGATATAAAAGCCTTTCATCTTCTCCTGCATCCAACGCCAAATCAAAGCTGGCAATTGCCCCATCATAATCAAGCGCCGCTACTGCTTCCATTCCGGCATCAATATTCTCATGCTTATGAAAAAGTCCGCAGCCACCCAAACAAAAAGCTGCAGTCATTATGAACAAAAATAATCTGGTTCGATTTTTTATCATGATGTTCCCGTGTCCTTTACACTTTCGCTCTTTCGTAATCTCAGTTTTCACATATCATTTATATCTTATCATATTTACCTGCTCATTACCAACTCTTTCTGAGTCCTTTGGGATAATGATTTTTCAAGATGCCGCCTGCTGCCTTTCCCCAGCCGATGCTATAACCGTCAACAGTTATCAGACACCAGCCGCCCTTATCAGAAACCGGAAATGTCTGTCCTGTTAAATAAGCCTTAATCAACGATTCCCCTGCAGACAATTCTATGCTTTGGTACGCATCCTCCTCATGTAATGCAAGTGCAAGTGCATGAGACGGTTCAAACCGGTTCTTTTTTATCGTTCCTAAATGTAATCCCGGTCTAAGCACCTTAAGTCCCCGAAGTGACGGTGCTTGCTGCGGCAACAAATAAAGCTGTTCTCCGAACCGGACAAATACCCCCTCATATTCTGTTTTCAAGCATTCTTTTTGAAAACTAAGGAATTCCTGATAATCCTTCGATGATTCACTTTTTTCCAATCCGTATTTGCTTCTGCGCTCTCCTGCAGGAATTACTCCATCCTTTTGCAGCACTGCTGCATAATGACCTTCCCCTTTGATTTTGTGGGGCCATAATCTTATAGTTTTTTCAATTCCTTCTGCAGGCACCTCTGCCCATTCAGGATTTCCCTTTGACATTCCCTCACTCTTTGTAACAGGTAAAATCCGAAACTCCGGATGTCTTTGCAAAAATCTGCTGATGCTTCCTTCATTCTCACAAGGTGCAAAGGTACAGGTGGAATAGACCAGTCGTCCGCCGGGACATAACATTTCTGCCGCTGCATCTAATATTTCGTCCTGGCGTTCCCCGCACATCAATACATTTTCGGGGCTCCATTCCGAGCAGGCATCCTCATTTTTACGGAACATTCCTTCTCCGGAGCAGGGAGCATCCACCAAAATCCTGTCAAAATATCCCGGGAAATGTTCTGCCAGTTCATCCGGGGTATGACTGACTACAATGGCATTGGAAACACCCATTCTCTCTACATTTTCAGACAGAATTTTTGCTCTGGCAGGATGAATTTCATTACAGACTAAAATCCCCTGTCCTTTCATGGCAGCCGCGATCTGCGTGCTTTTACCACCGGGGGCTGCACACAAATCTAAAATGCGTTCTCCCGGCTTTGCCTCCAAGAAGGTAACCGGCACCATGGCACTGGCTTCCTGAATATAGTATACACCTGCCTCGTGATACGGATGCTTACCCGGTCTGTCTGCATCTTCAAAATAATATCCCTCCTCTGCCCATATCACGTTAGATAAAGAAAAGGGGCATAACTCCAAAAAGCGCCCGCTTTCCCCCTTTAAGGGGTTTAAGCGCAGCGCCTGTTTTTTGGGTTCCTCATAACTTTTGATAAAATCATCATACTCCTTGCCGAGCATGTCTTTCATACGGTCTGTAAATGCCTGTGGCAGCATATAGCATCCCTCTTTGTAATCTTATTGGCTAATCAGCTTCGTTAGTCTATCTGCCTTATGACTTTTATTCGGCATCCTTCTCTGTAATATCAATCTTGATATGCACATCCTTAAGCTGCTTTTCATCAACTGTGGAAGGAGCTCCCATCATCACATCCTGTGCCGTCTTATTCATCGGGAAAGGAATGATTTCACGGATACTTTCTTCCCCTGCAATCAGCATCACCATACGGTCTACGCCGGGTGCAATACCTGCATGGGGAGGTGCTCCGTAGCAGAATGCATTGTACATGGCAGGGAATTTTGCTTTTACGTCTTCCTCACCAAGTCCAACCATCTCAAATGCTTTTACCATAATTTCAGGATTATGGTTACGGACTGCTCCGGAGGATAATTCCACACCGTTACATACCAGGTCATACTGATATGCAAGAATATCCAGAGGCTCCTGATTTAAGAGCGCATCCATTCCGCCCTGAGGCATGGAGAAAGGATTGTGACAGAATTCAAGTTCTCCGCTTTCTTCTCCGATTTCGTACATGGGGAAATCTACAATCCAGCAGAATTCGTAGCACTCTGTCTTCATATGTTCGGGACAGATTGCGCCAAGGAAGCGGCGCAGTACACCTGCTGTTTTCTGTGCTTCTAATAACTTACCGGCACTTAAGCCTACAAAGTCACCATTCTTTAATCCAAGTGCATCAATCACCTGCTGTTTTCTTTCCTGTAAGAACTTGGAAATACCTCCCACAAGTTCTCCGTTTTCATCTAATCTGAACCAAAATACCTTGTGTCCGCACTGTACTTCCACATCTGCACAAAGTTTATCGATTACTTTTCTTGTACCGTTAAATTTATCAACTACAATTGCCTTTACAGTCTGTCCTTCAAAAGGTCCGAAGCCACAGTCAGCCATGCATGCAGTTGCATCCTGCAATACCAAATCAATACGAAGATCCGGCTTGTCGGAACCATACTTATCCATTGCTTCCTTATATGCAATTCTTGCAAAAGGAGCTGTAGATGCAGTCTGATACTTACCGTACTTTGCAAAAATAGGAGGAAGCACATCCTCGATCACTGCAAATACGTCTTCCTGAGAAGCAAATGCCATTTCCATATCCAGCTGATAAAATTCACCGGGAGAACGGTCTGCACGGGCATCCTCATCTCTGAAGCAGGGTGCCACCTGGAAATATCTGTCAAAGCCTGATGTCATCAGAAGCTGTTTAAACTGCTGAGGTGCCTGAGGCAGGGCATAAAACTTACCCGGATGATTTCTGGAGGGAACCAGATAATCTCTTGCGCCTTCCGGAGAAGAGCATGTCAAAATAGGTGTGGTGATTTCAAGGAAATCATGTTCTGTCATACTCTTACGGATTTCTGCAACAATTTTGCTTCTAAGAACAATTTTACTCTTAACCTCGGGATTTCTTAAATCCAAATATCTGTATTTTAAACGGGTAGCTTCATCTGCTTCCTTGGAACGGTTGATTTCAAAAGGAAGCTCATTATAAATACACTTACCCAATATTTCAATTTCCTCAGGTACTACTTCAATTTCACCTGTGGGAAGGGCTGTATTTTTGCTGGAACGTTCTCTTACCGTACCGGTAATGGAAAGGGTAGATTCATTGTTTACTCCGTTTAATTTAGCCATCATTTCTTCGGTCTCAACTACTACCTGTGTTACACCGTAAAAATCACGCAAAATTAAAAAACCAAGATTCTTGCTGACTTTACGCATGTTGTCATACCATCCTACAATGGTAACCTTCTGACCTGCATCGGAAAGTCTCAGCTGATTACAATTATGTGTTCTTGACTGTACCATAGTTACTCCTTTATCTTTCAATAAATTAATTTCTTTCTTCTTATTGACATACGCTCTTATGCCGTTTTCCGTCGCCATTGATTATACATACTTTCGTCCCTCTTTGCAAGGTCAGCGTTCTTTAAACTTCTTTTTTTGCTGGCGCGCCGTAATCCTTGTACTGATGGCTCTCGGCGATACATGACAGGCAAAAACAGCCAACTTCATTATCATCGTAGGCACAATAATTACTTTACGGGCAAACATCTTTTTCACTGCATAGCTTACACATTGTTCCGGCGATATTTCCTTTAGGGCAAATTCCACATTGGCTACCTGATTAAATCCGGTATTCACCGGCCCCGGGCAAAGGCATCCCACATACACCGGGCTTTTTCCCTGGCTAAGCTCCACTGCCACTGCCTGTGTTATACTTGCCACATAAGCCTTCGTCGCATAATAAGTCGCCATGTAGGGACCTGCAGGCATTAATCCTGCAGAAGATGCCACATTCAAAAGATATCCGTAGCCCTGCTTTTTCATCTTTTGCAGCATCAGTTTCATTAGTATATGCATTGCTGTTACATTGACCTGTATCATTGCAAGCTCTTTGGAAAGCTCGGTCTCTGGAAATCTTCCGCAATCACCGAAGCCTGCATTATTGATAAATACTTCTACGTCTTTTTCTTTTATCTGTTCAAAAAAGCGGTAGCATTCCTCTTCTTTTTCCAAGTCCGCTGTAATAATTTCGCATTCTGTCTTTATTAACTCCGCTACCTTTCTTAATTTATCTTCTTTGCGGGCAGTCAGCACTAACGCATAGCCCTTATTTGCAAGCTGTCTTGCAAATTCCAAACCGATACCGGAGCTTGCTCCGGTAATGACGGCGTACTTCTTCATGTCAATCCTCCGAGTTGTTATTTGATATACTTTTTAAAGAAATTGCACTCTGCGTCATTGCACGCTACTGCTTCTTCTAATTTGCAATTTACATGGAATACATGTGCAATTTCCTCCTGCTCCTTGCTTCCGTAAATCTTCAGTTCGGTATCAACACCAAGTGATTGTAAATGCTGATACATGGGTTCTGCATCAGGCAGTAAAAAATCATTATGGGCGCTCATCACATAAGCCGGCGGGAATTCTTTTGTCATATGTTTCAACACATCCAGGCTGTCTAAAAGCTGCTCATCTGCATAAACCAGTTTTGTCACTTTACGGCCGATATATTCGATAAAGCATTCATCCAATCCCCGTTCTGCACATTTACGGGCATCATACAGTCCGCAATTCAGACCACAGGCTCTTACCGTAATATCAGGCGTCTTAAAAGTAAACAGCTTTGCATATTCCGGATTTGTCATAATGGTTAAATATTGGCTGGTAAGCTGTGCTCCGGCCGAATCGCCCACCACAAATACATTGTTGATATCCGCCATATATTTTGCTCCTTCTTTTTCTAAAAAGCAAAATACATTATTAATATCTTCAAGGGCTGCCGGATAACGGTTTTCCGGTGCCAGGCGATAATTGAAATTCACTACCGTAAAGCCTCTTTGTGCCAAAGACATACAGTAAAACTGATAAATCTCCTTGTTACCGTACACCCATCCGCCGCCATGGATATTTACAATCACCGGCTGGGGAGCCACCACGTCCTTTGTATAGTAAACATCCAATAAGTTCCACTCATCATAAGGTCCGTAGGAAATATTGTCATGACGCAAGATATTCTCGGGAGTGGTCAGTCCTTCATCTCTTTTTGCATCACTGACAGCCCATTCTGTCCGTATTTTCTGTACTGCCTTACTGATTATGATTTCACTCATTTTCATTTTATCCTCCGTTCCTTAATTAAATCTGAGTTTATTATATATCCTGTGATACTATTTGTCACTTTGAATCTTTCTGTGTTATACTGTTTTTTGTAATTATCACTGAAAGGACTGAAACAAAATATGAATATCAGAAGAGCTAAAGCACAGGATATGGTTGGAATCAACAATCTCCTTCTTCAGGTGTGCCTGGTACATCACAAGGGACGCCCGGATTTATTTAAATACGGTGCAAAAAAATATACCGACGAAGAACTGCTTGCCATCATTCTTGATGACATGCGTCCGATTTTTGTTGCCGTTGATGAAAGCGAAAACGTATTAGGATATGCCTTTTGCATTTTCCAGCAACACCTTAACAATAATATTTTAACCGATATTAAAACTCTTTATATTGATGATTTATGTGTAGATGAAAACATCCGCGGAAAACATATCGGCAAACAGCTTTATGATGCCGTACTTACCTTTGCCAAGGATAGCGGCTGCTATAACGTGACTTTGAATGTATGGAGCCTGAACGAAGGCGCTATGAAATTCTATGAAGCCTGCGGTTTAAAACCCCAAAAGATTGGCATGGAAACGATTCTATGATTTTACACTATGATAGCCTGTTGTTGTTACCGTTGCCACCAAATTCTCCAAATTATCTTTTACATCAATCCGGTAGCAGGCTGTGGTTCTGCCATCCTTAATGCAAACAGCCTCTGCCGTCAGCTTATCTCCTTTTGCACTTCCTAAAAAGGAAATATCTGCGTTTAAGGAAACGGTACCCATCCTCTGCCAGTTTGCTGCAACTGCAAAGGCAAAATCCGCCAACATAAAGTATACGCCACCCATTACCGCACCCATGGCATTTCTGTGGGAATCGGTAATCGTTACGCTGCACTTAGCATATTTGTCACCGATTGCTTCAATCATCGCACCGTTTTCGGTAGCAAATCTGTCATCTGCAAATATAGTTCTAACTTCTTCAAGACTTTTGTCCTGTTTCATTGCTTCTGTTTGATTCATATATATATTCCCTCTGTATCCGAAATTAGTAATTCATCGGTCAATCAGTGAATCATGCCTAATGCTACATGATAAAGTACCGGAACAATCAATGCCGGCAACATATTTCCTACTTTAAATTTCTTACCGAAAGCAATATTGACACCTACACAGAAAATCAAGGTCGATCCGATAAAGGACAAGTCACTGATAATCATCTCACTGACAAAGGAGCCAAAAAAAGCTGCCAGTAACGTAATACTTCCCTGATATACCAAAATCGGTACTGCCGAAAAAACTGCACCGATTCCATAGGTAGCTGCAAAAATAAGAACTATTACAAGGTCCAAAACCGCTTTAGCAGCCAGCATGGAATAATCGCCGCTGATACCATCCTGTATGGAGCCTACAATTGCCATAGCTCCCACACAGATAATCAGGGAGACATTCACAAATCCTTCCACAAAAAGATTGTCATTCTGCGCTTTGACTGCCTTTTTAATCTTTTCACCTATGGTATCCATTCTTGCCTCTATATCAAGAAATTCTCCCAAGGCACCGCCCAGAACCAACGAAAAAATCAAAAGCATGGTTCCCGTGGTCTCTAATTTTCCGTCTTGTATCACCAACATTTTGGCAAGAGTTCCGGAAGCACCGATAAACATGCTTGCTACACCGCAGGCCTGCATCAAAATATCCTGTGTCTTTTGTTTGATTCCGTTTTTCAAGCAAAGACCGGCGATTCCGCCGGCCACTACTGCTGCTGTATTAATGATGGTTCCAATCATTTTAGTTCTCCGTAAGCTGGGAAGTACAATGAGCGCATCTTGTTGCATCTAAAGGAATCTCGCTCTTGCAGTAAGGACAAACCTTCGTGGTGGGAGCAGCAGGCTCTTCCTTCTTCTTACCGATTGTAAGCATCTTGTTCATTCCTTTGATTAAACAGAACAAAATAAATGCCGTGATAATAAAATTCACAACTGCTGCCAGGAATGCAGCTGCAAATGCTTTCACATCTGTACTTGTATAGGTTGCCTGTCCCATCAGAACCGTTAAGACAGGATTAATGAAATTCTCTGTCAGGGATGTTATAATTCCCGTAAAAGCGCCACCGATAATAATACCGATTGCCATATCCATTACATTACCGCGAAGGGCAAACTCTTTAAATTCCTTGAAAAATTTCTTCATACCGTACCTCCAAATATTTCTTTTTCCAAGGATTTTTCTTCAAAATCCCTATCTAAAAAAATAGCACAATTCTCTATAGAATGCAAGGTAACAGTTCTATTCCCAGAACCTTCTGAAATGCACGGGACTGACATATTCATTAAGAGGTCTCATCCGATATTCCGGGAAGGCATCAATAATCGTACCTAAATTGTCTGCAGTATTCTCTACTCTGTCATGAGCAAGCATTACAATCCTTTCTCTCCCCATAACCGACTCATTAGCACTTTGCAGAAGCTGCTCTCCTGATTTATTCCCTACCGTATCCTCTAAGCTGGCATTCCAGTCAAAATAAATAAAACCTCTTGCCTCCAGCTCCTTTACAATATCTCCGCAAACCTGTTTATTATAAGCATTCACGCTTCCTCCCGGAAAGCGGAACAGCTTTGTTTTCACACCTGTAATCTGATATACGGTATCATATGCTTTCTCAAAATCAGCAATATACGCTTCCTTATTTGCATACAAAATAGAATAGTCATGTACATCACAGTGAATGCCTATGGTATGTCCCTCTTCCACAATCCGTCTGGCAGTATCAGGATATTTCCGCACATATTCTCCAATGACAAAGAAAGTTGCTTTCACGTTCTTTTCCTTTAACACATCCAGTACTTTGTCTGTATTTTCTTTGGAAGGTCCGTCATCAAAAGTCAGGTACATGGTTTTATAAGTCAATCTGAAATGAGATAAAAAAAGTGTTGCCATGTTATTTGAATTCAGATTCTTTTCTACCGGTGCAGCAGCTGTTGACTGACTAATCCGAAGGGGTGTCGGAGCAATCACTGCATCTTCTGCTGCACTTACCTTTATCGATGCAAAAAGGAATACTCCCACTACGCCGGCAACTATTGCTGACCCAATCAGGAGTATCCACTTTCCAATCATTTTTCTTCTTTTGTTCTGTTTTACCGATGCCTCATTTCTCATAATCTCCGCTCCCTTTTGTTCTTCTATAAGATATGTTGTTCTTTCTTACAGAATACATACGGGTTGCATCAAATTATCATCAAAGTTGCATCAAAAGTACATCATTTTTGCATCAAAGTTGCATCATCTGGAAATTTTCAGAAACAGCTCATTAATTCCCTCATAAAAACCCACTGTTACAATGGTATTTTCTTCTCCCATACCCGGGAAAACATATTTTTTATAATCCGGTGTTGTTTCCAAAAGAGGATTTTCCGTCACATACTCTTCCATGCCGTAAAGGCCGATATAGTCCGCCCATTCTGCTACTAACGCATCGGCATCAATTTCATCCCATGTTAAATCGGTTCTGACATAAAATTCGTATATTTTTCCGTTATCTGCATCAATATAAACATCCAAAAGACGGTTCTGCTTGGTAGCACTCTTTTGATTTCCCGAAAATGTCAGTTTCCATACCGCAACATTGTTTCTGGGCTCCAACACATCGATGGCAGAGTACATGGTAGCTTCATAATAGCCGTTTTCGATTTCCTTTACATCACCGGGAATGATTCCTTTTTCTTTTAAAAGAGTAAGCCCGCTATTACAGCTGTCATAAATTTCTTCGTTGGTAATTTCTGTTCCCACCGGTCCTTTGCGGTTTACAACAAAGGCATATGCCCCCTCCTGGTAACCCGCCTCTGCCGGATCTCTGGTCAGCGCACTCTGCTCTGTCTGCGGCAGGGATTGACTGTTTAAGCTTTCTGAGAGCAGATACAGTTTTTCATTATTACTAAGCTGATATCGGTATCCTACGCCTTCACTTTCCGTTTCCTGCTCCGTAATATGGTTCAGCACACTTTTGTCCCTGTAAACAGCCAGGGTTTCCGGTCCCCAGATTGCCAAAACCATAACCAACAATACCAGTAGCAAAAGGGCAAGGTTTACTGTTCTCTTTTTCATACTTCCTTACCTCCTTCTGCCAGCACGAAGCTCATTTGCGTGCCCTCTCCCGGGGTACTTGTAATCTCTAACTTGGAATGATGCAGTGCCAGTATTTCCGCACACAGGGATAATCCCAATCCTGCACCGTTCTTGCTTCTGGCACGTGATTTATCCACCATATAAAAGGCTTTGGTAATCTTGGAAATTTCCTCCTTGGGAATCCCGATTCCATAATCTGTTACCGTAAAACGATATCCCTCCTCTACCTTTCGTCCGGTTACTTCAATCACTCCGCCATCCTCGGAAGCCTTACAGGCATTATCCAGCAAATTAATCAATACTGTTTTGATTAAATTGCCTTCCGCCGTCACAACCGCGGGCTCGCATTCATACACAAACCGATACTGCTTATTGGTCACAAACATATCCTGTATATAGGCAAATAAGCTTTCCGTTGAAACCGGCAAAAATTCTGCTTTCCCATGTCTTGTGACCATAATATCCAACAGTCTGATAGACATTGCCTCCAAGCGCTTTCCCTCTGTATAGATATAGTTAGCGGAGAGAAAACTCTTTTCTTCATCCAACTTACGGGAACGGAGCATATCCGCATACCCGATAATGGAGGTAAGCGGTGTTTTCAGTTCATGGGCAAAAGCTCCCACGAAATCCTCTCTTGCCTGAATTTCTTCTTCCAGCTGATTCACATTTTCTTCCAGTGCTTCAGCCATTTCATTAAAGTCTTTGGTCAGCTGTCCCAATTCATCATTGCTGACCACTTTGGCACGGTAATCATAATCTCCTGCTGCCATCTGCTCGGTTGCTTTGGTAAGTAATCGGATCGGTTTCGTTAACCATGATGCAATCAGATGCATAATCATCGCACCCACAATCAGCATCACTGCGGTCATACGCCGATATACCGTAAAGCCCATGGCACGTTCCTCAAATACCACGGAAACATCCTTCATTGTCTCCAAATACAGTTCCCGGTCCAGTGCTTCTACCGTATTACCGGTATGAATATAATAGTGCTCTCCTAAGTTCACCACGCGATAAGCTTTGATATTCTCACTTACCTTTGCAAGCAGCTCCCCGTCAGTTTCAAAGCCTTCACTGGCATAAAGGGTTTGCTTCTCTTCATTGGACAAACGGATTAACCTGCCTGTACTCTGTCCGCTGTTTTCCAAATTGGCTGCTATCTGCTCAATAGTGGTATCCTGAAGCATGTCATACTTCACCGGTGAATTCAGTGCTGCCGTTTCAAAAGCAAACTTCAGGATGCTGTTTTCATCCAAGGCTTGTCCCACTTCTCTCTCCAGTGAAGTTTCAAACACATAATTCACGTAATAGAAGCCGCCCACACCCAATGTAATAGCCATGATAATCATGGTACACAATAACAATTTTAAAGAAAATTTCATTCTGACACCTCTAAACGGTAACCAACCTTATATACTGCAACTAAATTCTGCTCCCAGCCAAGTTTTTTGCGAAGTCTCTGGACATGCAAATCCAAGGTCCGGCTGTCTGCAAAATACTCATCCTCCCAAACCTTTTCATACAAGGTTTCACGGAACAGGGCAACATTTTTATTTTCCATAAAAAGCACAAGAAGACCGAATTCTTTATTGGTAAGCACCACCGGCTTTCCTGCTCTTGTGACTCTTCTTGCTTCCACGTCTACCTGAACATCTCCGGCTGTCAAAACCCGCTCTGCCTTATGATAGCGGCGAAGCACCGCCTCTACTCTGGCTACCAGTTCCACCACATCAAAGGGCTTTACCAAATAATCGTCTGCTCCCAGCTTCAGTCCCTTTACCCTGTCCCTGACCTCATGCTTGGCTGTAATAAAGATTACCGGCACCCCAAGAGGTCTGATATATTCCATCACATCATAACCATCGGCTCCCGGAAGCATCACATCTAAAAGCACCAGATCAAAGTCTTCCTTTTCAATCAAATCAATAGCGGCAATTCCGTCCTGCACGGCCATGGTATGATAGCCTGCTGCCGACAAATTCAAATCTATCAAATCACAAATCGGTTTTTCATCATCTACAATCAGTATCTTTATCATTTTTATCCCCTCGTCCTCTAGGTATCACTCCAGCCCCAATAGCCCTTTACCTTTTCTATCATAGTATTTACGGTATCTCCCTCTGCAACTTTTACGGAAAGCTTAATTTCCTTATCTTCCTCAAAGCCGCCTGTTCGCTGGTAATAAACGGAGTAATCTGTTTCAATTACCAGCTCATTGTCGTGTCCTGCCGAGCTGTATCTCGCCAACACGAAGATATCCTTTAGTCCGTCGCCATCTAAATCCATGCACTTTACTCCCTTTAAGGAATAAAGGTTATCATAGGTTCCCATGGGCTGCAGGCTCCATACAATAGAGCCCTGTTCATTCACCAAATAAATCATAAAATGGGAAAACTCTGCTATGGTATAAGTACCCGGCACAACCTCCAGCATGCCAAGCTTTTCAAACTGACGCTTATAGCACTGCTCTGTGGCTATCTTGAATCTGTTTTTGATTAAGTCCGCTTTGGTATCTGCCGTATAAAGAAATTCTGTGGAATATCCATCCCTGACAAAGGCTGCAATACTTTCTGCACTTTTGTTCATATCAAAACGGTTGATTTTATCCGAGATGCGGTAATCCCGATAAAATCCCTCTTCTGCCTGAAACAGTACGTCTCCCACCTTGTAAGGAATCCCTTTATAATCCCCTTCTTTGTTTACACAGGTAATAATCAACACAATATCTGTCATATTGTCCTTATTTAAATCTTGAAAGGACACTGCAGAAATGTTCCGCACCGGTTGCCACATTTGCCCTTTGTTCCAATTGTTCACCTCCAGCTTGTCTGTGCGGTAAACAATCGTACCGTCTTCTCTGGCTAAAAACAAAGCAAGTCTGCAGTGCTTTTTCTCAATGGCCGGAAGCAAAAACACCTCTCCGAACTGCTTTGTTTCCAAAGGAAAAATCTGGCTTTCTATCAGTCTGAATCCGTTCTTCTCAATGTCCTCCCTCTCCGTTACGGAGCGAAGCCGCCCTTGATAGTCCTCATAATCGGCAAGCAGCTTCCGTTCGGCTTCTTCGGCGGATTCTTTAGTTGATTCTGTCATATCTGCGGCATATACATTACCTGCAAATATGGCAGAACTAATGCATATGCATAGTGTAAGTAACAGGAACCTCTTAAAAATTTTGCTTAACAACAGCTCTATTACAGCATGAATGACACATAGAACTATCTCATATAGACAAATAAGATATCCATTGAGAGCAAGCGCTGCTACAAAATCTCCAAATCCATCTTTCCATGATACATTTACACTAATCATCACTGCCGCAAATGCAATGGCAATCAGACCTCCTACCGTGCATTCCATAATACATAAAAATTTGTCTTTTATTATCTTACGGTTTATCAAGCAATTACTGACTGCAACTGCAACAGAAATCATCAACATAATAAAATAATGTGGGAAAAAACTACTTTCCTGATACATTGGCTGCTGCCCTTCTGTTAAGCACCAATATACCGAAGGAATTAATGTAAGAACTCCGCTAAATACAATCAGTATTCTGTTTCTTAATATCTGCTTTTTTTCTTTCACGGTATCTCTCCCAAATCTCCTACTGATTTGCTTTATTCTTCCGTCAGTAAAATTTCTACCACCGTATCCACCTCATCAGGTAAATAAGGTGTATCAGAAACATTTACAAAAACCACATCCGGATAATTGCTTTCACACCAGCCGCCGGACATTTTCAATTCGCTTCCGTCAAACAAAAGACGCATCGACTTCACTTTATCCTTTGGGATTCCGTAAAGCGGAACTGCACCGATGGCATTCTCCATAATATGATAATAAAGCTTATTACCGTTTCCTGTGATTCTGCCGTTTTCCGGCTTAGCAAGTCCACTGCTCTTACAACCATATACGGAAAGTGCATTTTTCTTCATCCACGTTCCGATTTCCTTTAGAATCTTTAAGGATTCGTTTGGAATATTTCCCTTTGCATCAGGACCTACATTTAAGAGCATATTTCCGTTCTTGCTGACACATTCCACCAGCTTTTTGATAATCATGGCAGCCGGCTTAAAATTCTTATCCTTGGCACAATATCCCCAATGGTCGTTCATGGTAATGCATGCTTCCCAAACCAAATCCCTACCGGTTTCACTGACAAGTCCGTTTGGCGGAATAATCTGCTCGGGACTTACAAAATCACCTGAGAAATCCCCCGGATTGTCAGTTGCAATCGAACCAAAGCCCTCTCCGCTGACTTCCAAACGGTTATCTATGATAATATCCGGCTGATAGCTGCGTACCATTTTAACCAGCTCTGTAGCGCGCCATGCTTCTCCCGTCATTTCCCCATAGGAAAAATCAAACCACATAATATCCAGCTTACCATACTGCGTACAAAGCTCCTTTACCTGACCATGCATATATTCTAAATAACGATCAAAGTCTCTCTCTACATCCTTGATTTCTTCACAGTTTCTCATAGGATGGTGCCAGTCACCGTAATGAGGATAATCGGGATGATGCCAGTCAAGCAGAGAATAATAAAGTCCTACCTTAATTCCTTCCTTACGGAATGCCTCCAAAAACTCCCGGATTAAATCCTTTCCTGCCTTAGTATTGGTAGCCTTAAAATCTGTAAGCTTAGAGTCAAATAAACAAAAGCCATCGTGATGCTTTGCAGTCATAACAGCATACTTCATCCCCGCCTCTTTAGCTGCCTTAGCCCACTTTTCCGGTTCAAAATCCACCGGGTTGAATTCGTCAAAAAAGGGCAGATATTCTTCCTCCGGAATCTCTTCTACGGAACGTACCCATTCTCCTCTTGCAGGAATGGCATAAAGTCCCCAATGGATAAACATACCGAATCTTGCTTCCTGATACCAGGCTACTCTCTTTTCATACTCTTCTCTATTGAACATATTGCCCTCCCCATTATGTTATTATTAAATATATATTATACTAAGAATGAAAAACCTAGGCAAGAGCAGAAAAAAGGCAGAAAAAAGGCATTCAAAGTTATTGATATTTAAAATAATGTTTAGTAAAAATTATCATTCACTTTTAATAGCAAACGCGCAGATATTGCAAATTAATATGCAATATCTGCCCATTCTTATTTTCTAATTTATTCTATATTCAACGCCTCACAAACACATATTTCATTACTAACAAATTTATTCATTTAAAACTCTTTTTGGCTGATAATTTTTTGACTAAACAACATAGATACAAAATAGGCTGCTACTGCTATTAGTATAAATAACACACTAATAGATAACTCATTCATCATTTCAGTTATCTTCATTGTCACTGAGTCTATAGATACTATATTTCCTACAGTAAAAATTATTATAAGTCCAACTCCTATAATCGCTATATTCGCAATTCTGCCTTTTTCTCCACCATACTTAAACTGTATCGGAAACATTACGCTTAACATTAGTAATGTAAAAATAATAACTACACTTTCCAGAAATAACACTTCATATATGTCGACCCGTTTATTAACTATAGCCTGGTAAATTACATTATAAAGAAAAAGCAAAATCCACACCAAACTTCCCATTGCCAAGGAAAACAAATATTTCTCGTTCGCATATTGTTTTCTTGTAAATGGAAGCGTAAACAAAAAAGCATTACCATTATCAAAGTCATCATATGTCATTGAACCTATCGCAAAATTTGCAATTACAAATGTTAAAAGCCAAGCCCCAATCAATGGTTGTTTTGGTATTAAAATAAGGCCGCAAACAATAGTGATTAAAAAAAATACTATTTGATTTTTCATCAATTTTATATCTTTTATCAATAATCCAATCATAAGTTTTCCCCCTTGAGCATCATAAACATAAAATCATCTAAAGACCCTTTTCCCACTACGATTTCCGGGTAATTTTCATAATAATATTGTTTTTGATTTGTAAGGCAACAATATCCAAAAGTCTCCTTTGTCATCTTAATTAAATATTCTTTATCTATAGTATTCAATTGTTCCTGGCTTAATTTTAAAATGGCATAGTCACTAAGTAATACATCTGTATCCTCTTCCCATACAATTCTTCCGTCATGTATCATATAAAGATTGTCACAAAATCCTTCCAAATCTGTTGAAATATGTGAACTTATTAAAATTGTGTTTTTTTCGTCGCGTTCCATATACTCTCGTAATATATTTAGTACTTCATCCCTTGCTACCACATCTAACCCAGATGTAGGCTCATCCAATACGAGTAAAGACGCTTTATGAGAAACTGCAATTAATATTTTCAATTTAGTTTTCATTCCTGTGGAAAAATCTTTAATTTTTTTATTAAGCGGCAATCCAAAATTATTGCATTGCTGCAAAAAAGTCTCTTTTTCAAAGAATGGATACATATGTACCAATATTGGGACGATGTCTTTTATGGCTAAATACCCACTAAAACCAGAATCATTTAATACAACCCCTATTTTTTGTTTATCCTCTGCCGAAAGATTACTTATATCCTTTCCCATAATTCGAATAGTCCCGTTTGTCATTGAAATTAATCCAAGCAGAGCCTTAAATATAGTGCTTTTTCCTGCTCCATTCTGTCCAACCAAACCGCTTACTTGTCCAGGCGAGACTTTCAATGAGCATTCCAACTTAAACTGGTTATAATCTTTTTGTAAATTTTCTATTGAAATCATCTTTTCATTCCTCCACAATTAGTTTAACTAACTCCACTATTTCGCTATCTGTTAATCCATATTTTCTACCCTTCTGTATTGCCATAAATATATCATTTTCCACTTCCTTCTTTTGTTCTTCAATAATTTTCTTTTCATCAATAGTTACAACATAAGTCCCTTTACCATGTACTGTAATTGTATAGCCTTCCTGCTCCAAATTATCATAGGCCTTCTTTACCGTTAATGCACTAATCTTTAATTCTTTTGACAATACACGAACTGAAGGTAAAATATCATTTTCATGAAGTTCACCTTTTTTTATCATTAATTTTATCTGTTCCATAATTTGCTCATAAATTGGAACCATAGAATTGTTATTAACTATCACTTTCATATCATCCTTCTCCTTTGGTAAACAGTATATAACAGCATATAACAGTTGTCAACTGTTATATGCTGTTATATTATCAAAAATATACTTATACTTTTAACCCTCAAACTAAGCCGCAACTTTTTCAATTTTGAATTGCTCTGCTTCCTCATCCATGAGAGGTCTTCCCAATTGCTCGACACTCTAAGCATTTCCCGATAATCATAGATTTTTCCATCTGATGGTTCTGTTAATCTACTGTCTTTGGCATATTGCTCTAAATCAACTATTTGACCATAATTTATTCCTGCCATTGCCAACATCCTCATCACTTATTTTCTATTATATTCTTATTATATGTCATTCATCATACAAAGTAAGGTTTTAACGCAAACGAAAAAACATTTGCATTTTCAATCTAGTTATTATACAATTTTATCAATATCTAAGAAAGCCTTTCCCGGCATATCTTATTTATTTTTACAGTGAGATTTCTTTCTCCACTGTATCATGCTTCCTTGGGAAGTTCCGGCATTTTCGCCGCATTACTCAATTATTTATTTTATTTGAAAGGAGTTCTTGCTTATGGAACAGAACAAACAACCATGCGGCAACACATTTACTGTTGATTCTGCCGCAACAAAAACACCTGCCTTCCGGAAACTGGAAGATTTAAATTTAATTGACAACTTCCTTTTTCAGGAAATGCTGACCCAGCAGGAAGATGGCGAGAAGTTTGCCAGAATTCTCCTAAAAACCATACTTGGTAAACCCATCCGTAATGTAAAAATCGTCCCTCAAAAAAACATTCCCGGAATTGATGTGGACAAGCATGGCATACGCCTGGATGCATACATCGAAGAGGTGGAAGATGAACTGAACGGAGAAATGGCAGACGCCGAAATTATTTCCAGCATTTACGACATTGAGCCCAATGCCACCTACGAAAGAAAAACACTTCCTAAGCGCATGCGCTATTATCATGGATTAATCGATACCAAATTACTCTCAGCCGGTGCCGGCTACGACAAGCTCCCCAATGTATTTATTATCTTCATTTTACCTTATGATCCCTTTGGCAAAAACCGTATGGTTTACACTGTCCAGAACTGTTGTATTGAAGACTATTCCATTCCTTATGACGACGGTGCAAGGAAAATGTTTCTTTATACCAGAGGATGCGAAGGAAACCCTAGTCAAGAATTGAAAGATATGCTAAAATACATAGAGAAATCTACGGCTGAAAATATCACAAATCAGGATATTGCATCTGTCTCGGAGCTTGTAAACAAGGTAAAGAAGCGTAAGGAGGTTGGAATAAACTATATGAAATCCTGGGAAATGGAACAAATGGCGCGTGATGCCGGGCGCGACGAAATGCAAGAAAAACTGAATCAATTAACCCTTTTGCTTTCAAATGCAGACCGCATGGATGATATTATAAAAGCTGCCAATAACAAGGACTATCAAAACGCTTTATTAAAAGAATTCGGATTATAACGAACAGGCAGAGTCTTTCGACTCTGCCTGTTGTTCTTACTACTGGTAATTATCAAAATGGGCAATTCTCTTTTCTTTCATACCAAAGTTCATATAATGCGCATATAACGCATCTCTGTCATAGCCATATGCATTTTTCACATCGATGTATCTGTCAGCATATCCGATATAATCAAACTGTTCAACAGAACCGATAGGGTACTGCTGTAAACTTGCAGGATTGTGCCAAGGGTTGTTGAGATCTGTATCAGTCGGATCCCAATTTCTGTACGGCAAATTGCCATCAATTTTAATTGCTTCCGGTTTTCCAAGGGGTCCCGGATTTTCGGCATCCGCATACACAACTACAGTGGTTCCCACCTTGCAATTATCATAAATCCACTTTGCATCCTCTACCGATAATCTGACGCATCCGTGAGAAGCTCCCTGTCCTAACAAATTGTATGCTTCCCAATCCAGTGAATCAGGAGTGTTTGTCAGGTACGGTACTGAATGGAAAAGAATCTTTTTATAAAATCTTACGGCATATCTTCCGTAAGTATCGTCTATCATCAGTCTCCAGTCATAATAATCTGTTGTCTGAAACGTTCCTGCCGGTGTTATTTTGTCCTCTGCCCCGCAAGAACATACCATTGCCTTCACCGGCACCAAATCGCCTTGCTGATTAGGCTGCATAACAGTTACACAGTTTAGTGCTGTATTCACATAAATCGTATAATCAGGTCTTGTATCTTGAACTGTTTCTTTTTCATCTGAAGGTTCTGCGGATACCTGCATCGCATTCCCCATAAACAACGTAAAGCAAACTGCTATCATTATTACTGTATTTCTTACTGTTCTCATTCGTTTCAAGCTTCCTTTGCAAATGACTTTTCACCAAATTATACTCAACACTTTGCCCTGCGTCAATATTTTCTTTGCTTTACTTCTGCTTATCTTTAAAATTTCACTTACCAGCTTATCCTCCCGTACCTTTAGCCCATAAGGATTCTCTAAAATAATCTGTGTTTTAAGAATTTCTTCTTGACACTTTGGTACTTTGTTCTGCATTTTGGGGAGCAAATCATATTCCATATCCTCATCACTGATAAATGCTTTGTTTCTTGCTAACAGTGCTTTATCCATACCATATTCAAGCGCCAGTTTTGCGTCATTGGCAAGAAAGCGTTTATAATTTTCCTCCGGGATTTCTGTAGGCTTTACCCGCTCATACACTGTCAGATTATAGGTATGTCTGCACTTTTCACATTGATAAATCAGCCATACATCAATTCTGTTTCCGTTAGCATTTACTCTGAAATTACCGGTATTTATATAATTGCTTTTCCCTTTGCAGCCGGAACAGTTTCTTTGTATTTTGTACGCATGACGCGGAAGTATTCTATATTCAATTGTATTTAAATAGCTCATTTTGCATCTCCTTATGATTTCTTCGGATTTGCAAAGGCTATTACATTCTTATGGTTTATTTGCAATAGCCTCTGCTATGCAAAACAAACGGGTGTGCCGGTCATAATACCTGCCTCCTTTCGTTGTTATATCTGCCTTTCCAAATATATCAAATCACATAGTATAAAAGCCACCTCACACTTTTTTATAAAAAAAGGTGAGCTTTTGTCAGCTCACCTTTCGCATCTTTTCCTGTCTGATAATCCGCTGTATGCTTTTTACGGACAAAAAATAGTCCTCTGCCAGTTCACAAACTGCCGTACCTTTTAAGTACTCTCCGTAAATCAACCGGTTTCTCTGCTGCAATTCCTCTTTATAAGAGGTATTACTTCCCCACTGCTGTTTATTTTCTTCCTTGCGGGGAATATAAATGTTGACGCCATCCGCATACTGCTGTATCAGCTCTATCATTTCCTTCGGCAGAATCTCTTCTGCTTTTTTATAGCCCATGTTTGCCTCCTAATCTTTATTTTCTTTAGGATTGGCACCGGCTATAACAACTACTTATTCATTGCAATAGCAGGTGCTATGCAAACAATACATATCTTTTCATAAAAGAATTCCTCCCTTAAACTCATTACCTATAAAATCTTAGCAAATTATGACGCATTTCGCAAGATAGGATTTCTCGCCATGTTCACAATCAGCGGAATTACCATAATAATCCATACAATAGGCTCTGCCACAATAATTCCCATATATCCCAAAACCGGTGTCAGGAAAAAAGCAATCAGAATCTTACCGATTAATTCCAAGGAACTGGAAAAGACCGGTGTCTTGCTGTCTCCAAAGCCCTGCATGCTGTTTCTAAACAAGCTGATTACTGCAGGCACAAAATAAAACACTGTATTTACCTTCAAATACAAGGTTGCTGTATCGATAACCTCTTTTTGCTTGGTTGCCGTAATTAGCCCAATCAGCACCGGCGAAATGGTATATGCAGCAATCATCACGCCGACACACCATACAAAGGTAACCAGCACCGTATCTCTGATTCCTTTTTTGATACGGTCATACTTGCCGGCGCCCAAATTCTGCCCACAATAGGTTGCCAGCGTTTGTCCCAATACGGAAAAGGGCAACATAAAGACAGAAGTTGCCTTCCGCGCTGCAGTATGGGCAACAATAATATTGGTTCCGAAGGTATTGATGCTGGTCTGTAGGGCAAGGGTACCCAAGGTTACAAAGGATATCATAAAACTCATGGCAAGGCCACTGGACAGAAGCTTTTTATAGATCTCTTTTTCTGCTTTCCTATCTTCCTTAGTCAGCATCAGCTGTGGATATTTCTTTTTCATATAAAGGAAACACAGGAATGCGGAAACTGCCTGTGATAATACGGTTGCCAATGCAGCACCTTCCACCCCCATATGAAAGCCTAAAATCAATCCGTAATCCAGACCGATATTCAAAAAGGATGCAATAATTAAAAAAATCAGTGGCGTAAAAGAGTCCCCTACCGCACGCAAAATTGCAGCACATATGTTATAGAGCGTGGATACCAAAAGTCCTGCCAGAATAATTCCGATATATGCCTTTGCCTGTGGCATAATTTCTTCCGATATGTTAAGAAACTTCAAAATGGGTGAAAGAAATACTAAGCACAACGTACTGACGCATATTGAAAAACAAATACCAATCAGCACCGTACCCCCGATTGCCTTTTTCATATGCTTCTCGTCCTTTGCCCCAAAATAGGTTGCTACCACAATTGCTGCACCGTTGGTAAGACCGTTTAGCATGCTCACCAGCATATCGCTTAAAGTAGTGGTTGCTCCTACAGCTGCAAGGGATGCTTCTCCCAATGTAGCTCCGACAATACGGGTATCCACCAGGCTGTAAAACAACTGAAACAGCTGCCCGATAAACAATGGTATTGCAAAATATAAGATTAGTTTAAGAGGCTTACCCTCTGTGAGGTTTTTCATGTATTACTCCCAAAGTCTTTAGTAAACAACATTGCTTTTTTATTCAAATACGAATTAAGCATACTTTGATAAAATATGCGCGCAATACTGATTCATGCTAATGCCTTCTTGTCTTGCATGAATTGCCAACGTTCTATGCAGCGATTTCGGAATTCGCAGTTTGAACTGACCTGAAAATTCCTTTAATTCGTCTGGCTCCGGAATCTCAATTCCATCTTCTAAACAGGCAGTAATCCATTCTCTCTTTGCATCTTCTGCATTGGCAATTGCTTCTTCTATGCTGTTACCGCAGGTAATGCAGCCTTTCAGCTCCGGAAAAGTAACCACATAGCCGTCTTCTAAGGTATCCCTTATTACCTCCATTCTGTAAGAAATCTTCATATATTCTTCTACTGTTTTCATGCTTCTTCCTCCTCTACAATCGCTTTTACCAATTCTATGTATATGAGCTTTATTGGATTATGTCTTGAGATGATTTCATTAATTTATTAATTAGTTTGTCCCATTGCGACATATATTTTTCTCCTTTCATTATATATGGCACCATATATGGTGTCAATCAAAACAAGTGACTCTTTGGCTGTTTAGGTCTTTTATAATGAACTAATAATGAATTTTTCAGCGAAATACTGAATGAATGTCAGATATTTATATTACTTCAATTAATTAGAATTTTTCTCGCAGTAACCTTACTGTATCAGAATATTATTAATGCCGCAAGCAAAAACTACCTGCGGCATATAAAAGTTTAAACTATATTACATATCTTCTTCGTATAAGCAGTCATATCAAAAATCTCTAACTTGGAATCCGCTTTTAAGTACAGTGGATTATGGGGATGTCCTTTTGCAGATACCCTTCCTGCTTTTTTACTATCTATATATCAAAATACCTTTCATATATGGTGATTCGTTATGTGTTTGATATACAATGGCTTTTTCTTCCTCTGTGCATCCTATTAATACTTTTATTTCGGAATCTTTTTTCATTAAGTCAACCGTACACATGACCGCATCTACTTTTTTATCGCCGGTTCCTACCCACACATCGATTCCTGCACCATCCATTGACGTAGTGTTTTTCAAATAGCCATAATTTACTCTATAAATAAAATTAGGATATTGGGGATGTACAGTTCCTTTTGGTCTGTCAATGACGATTTCAGAACTGCTAATCAGTTCATCTAATGCATTCCAGAACTCTTTGTTACTCTTCATATTTTTCATTTGCACTACCTCTTCATATCAATACAATTATTATTCTTTGTCTACTCTCTTGTTAAATATCCCAGTTCAGTAGGAAGATTATCCCAAAGCTCTGTTCTTGTTTTATTCCCTCTTATTTTTTCCAATACCTTCACATCCGGTTCAGGGTATACCACGAAATCATCTTCCTCTCCCATTTCCGGGCGTATGGGAAAAGCAAGCTGTTCCGTTTCTATGGAAAACTGCGCGTTTACACCGGTTTTATTGCCTCTCGCATCCAAGCGTATCCACTTTTTATATTCCTTCAGATAAACTCCGTTAAGTCCGTGATATATTAAGACAGGTGCTGTTTCATCGTCTAAAATCAACTTCTGATAGCAAAATCCTGTAGGGATGGATTTACAACGTAATAAAGCTGCAAGTAAATGCGATTTGGCAAAGCAAATTCCGTGACCTGCTTTCAGTACTTCTGAAGCGGTACATGTAAGCATATCCTCGTTTTTATCTGCCGAATGAAAAATATGGTCTCTGACAAATTCATATGCTATTTTAATATAATCTAGCTCACTATCTGCTTTTTGAAATAATGCATCAGCCAGCTGTGTAATCTCTTCATTTCCAAAATCAATTACATCATCAGCTTTTAAATATTTATCCATTTCATCTGAAAAGGGAATGATATTCATTTTTCCTTTATCTCCTTATATGTATCAGAATTTATCTCTCATCAATCAATTTTTTAAACGGAACAAACTCCTTCGGCGGACAGGAACGCTCTCCTATTATTTTTTCCATTTCAATCAAATCGTACCATTTGCCAAATTTACTTGCGCATTCATGATATTTTGCAACCATCTTGTAGCCTATAGACTCATGAAAATATTCACTGTTTCGTGTAAGATATTCATCCTCTTGTACCGGACTGGCAATACCGGCATATACATTAATAATATTTTGTTTTGCCAAAATGCTTTCAAGCTCTTCATAAAGCATCTTTCCGATTCCCATCCGGCGATACTTCTTATCTATGTATACGGATGTAGATGCACTCCACGCATAAGATGCCCTTGTTCTGAATCTGCCTGCATAAATATATCCTGCTATCTTTCCGTCAATCAATGCCACCAAATAGGGATATTGCTTAAGTGTCTCTTTTATTCTGCCGGTAAATTCTTCTATCGTCGGCACTTCATGTTCAAAAGTAATTGCTGTATTTGCAACATAATAGGCATAGATATTTAATAATTCTTTTACATCTTCTTCTCTTGCAACTCTGATTTCTATATCCATTTGAAATTATCCTCTACCGCTTTCCTCGATTAATGTACACCAAACCGGTATTCCTTTTCTTCTTTATCATTTGCTGCAAGGGCAAACTTTCTGATAATCATATCAGCAACCTCATCAGGCTCTAAATTTGTATTATCTATTTTGATGTGATTTTCAAACCATACCTCATCATCCTCTGAATTGAGCTTATGCTTCTTGGCATCACGCAAAAGATTGGTCTTGCTCCATTCAACATCTCTTTTAGAAGCTTTCATTTCCATCCGGTGAGGGGTTTCGTTTCTCTCAAGTCTGGTTTCTAAATCTGCACTTAGCTCCACAAAATAAAAATTCCCACCATTTGCCTGAAACAAATCGGCTAATCCGGTCAGGTATTCTCTCTCCTGCTGCATTTCAAATGCACAAACATAAGTAAACAGCAGGTCCACGTTATGCTTAACTGCCATCTCAAATGCTTTTTCCCGAAAAATAGCATTAAACTCATGCTGGGCCGGAGTTGCAAAGCCGAATATTTTATCTGATATCTCAATACTGTCATGATTCATCATCAAATTATACTTTAGCTTGTCTCTTAAGCTTTCCGCAACAGTCATCTTGCCTACGGCCTGGGGACCGCATATGATAATTAAATTTGCCATATTGCCTCCTCAAGATTAAAATTTACTTAAATATCCTCCACATATTTGTGTCTATTCCCGATTAGCATTGTATGTTGATGTATATGCATTTGCCCAATAGACATTTTCCTCTTAGTAATGATTCGAAATCCTATGAGCAGAGCAATTTCCCGAACCAACGGATAATAATTCCAATAATTCTATTTCTATCCTACTTTTTTGACATGTAAAGACGCTTTGTCGATTTTATGTAAATCTTTCATTGGATAAGATCATATGCATTTGTCATTTTATCCTGTATTTTCTTAAACATCGCGTCTCAATTAAAGCTTTTTCTGTCAAAATATAGGATAATTTTTCAAAAATCGAAATCTTATCCTACTTTGCCCATACACCTTTCATGTTTTCATAAAAAAGCTAACATTTTTCCAGGATAAAACACCAAAAAAAACAAATTTATCCTAGTATTATGATTTCTCTTAATCCCTTTTCTCCCTATACATTACTCTATTAGCATCCACATCCATAAAACCATATTTCCTATACAGACCATGTGCATCTTTGGTCTTTAACAAAGCAGATGCTTTTGCAAAACGCTCATCAGATGCCACTGCAGAAATAAGCATTTTCCCTATTCCTTGCCCTCTGTGTTTTTCATCTACAATTACATCACACAAATACCAAATTGACACGAAGTCTGTTACCACTCTGGCAAATCCCACAAGATTGTCTTCTTCATCAAATGCACCGAATGAAATCGAATTTTTGACAGCGGTAAGAACATCCTCTTCTGACCGTTCCGGCGCCCAATAGGTTTGCTTCATTAACTTCATCAGTTGTCGAATATCTATTTTCTTTTCTGTTGAAACATAGTACATTTCTTTATTAACCCTTTCTCGTTCATTAATTCTCCAGATACGGACGGCATTTGTCAAAATGCATACCGGAACAATTATTTTCTCTTGCAATCACTGCATCGACTTCGTCTATTTTGTACCAACGAATATCATTTACTTCACTCGATATACTAAATTCTGCCTTATTCACATAAACCAAAAAACCAATCATAATTAACTGCTTAGGTTCAAAGTAATAGCTGGATATGTATTGACATTTTATAACAGTTTGTCCGGTTTCTTCTTTTACTTCTCTGGCAACTGCTTCTTCAAGCGTCTCTGCATCGTTAACATAGCCTGAAACTACTGTCCATTTTGATTCTGATATATAATTTTGCTTTAACAATAAAATCTCATTAAACTCATTTACCACCAATACTTCAACAACAGGAAAGGGACTACTACCATAAATTTGCTTACAGGAAGGACATATCTTGCAAAAATCATCCCCACACTTAATATCGTTTAGTTTTTCTCCACACTTTGCACAATACTTAAAATACATATCGTTCCCTCCGCAAGCTAAATCCTCTAATATCTGCTTTCGTACAATAATTTTGCTTTTTCCGTATATTGCTGTACAAACTCCGTCTTAGCATTGGTATATCCGTCTCTGTTATGCTCATATTCCTTCCACAGCATTAACTTCATTTTCTCATATTCTGCTGCAATATCGGGATGTTCCACAAGATAATCCCTGAAATATAATTCATCATTGTCTCCCACATACCTTAAATGCAAATGGAACACTTTTTCAGCAAATCCGTTTTCCGTATATCCTTTATTAAAAGAAATTCTATCCGTGCTTTGACTCATGCAAATATAGCCACTACTTACCAATGCGTCCTTGATATCAGGCAAATCACATTCTTTTGAAACCTCCACAAGAATATCAATAATCGGTTTCGCCCATATGGAGCTGATTGCCGTGCTGCCTATATGACTTATTCTCTTAGCCTTAGGGATGACATTCTTCACAAATGCTGCTTCTTGCTCATACCATTCTTTCCAACAGCTTTGATGCTCTGTTAAAAAGATGGGAAACAACTGCCACAGTTCTTTCAGAGTCATTTCTGATAGTTTTTTACCCATTTTGCGCCTCCTCTCAAACACCTTTTCCTGTCCGTTTTGTAAAATGGAGCTCTTTATCATCCTCATAACCAAGCTTACGGTACACAGACTGTGCTATCATATTTTCTTTTCCTGTCAAAAGCTCAAATTTATAAAGCGGGTAGTTTCTGTTGCAATAATCTTCTGCAAAGGTTATCATTGCACTTGCAATTCCCCTTCTTCTATGCAGCGGATTTACATATACTTCCGTAACCTCTGCCGTGTATACATCATAGCAAAATGATTTCTTAAGCTGTACACAAATAAATCCGGTCAATACTCCGTTTTCATCATCTACAACAACTACCTCCTGCTCGTTATGTAAAAGGAACTCTTTGATATGTTCAACAGTTGTTTCATCTTTACCATTGAATTCTTCATTCAGAATACTTAATTGCTCTGCATCATTTGCCGTCGCTATTCTTACCACGATTTCCTCCCGATTCCTTACAAATTGAAGTTATCTACCCGCTATACTTCTTCCTACTAAATAAACACCGACTAACATTTCTCCGATTGAAAGACCTAACATAAGCCCTGAAAAAAATCTTGTAAAGCGGTGCCACCAAGTGTATGCGAAAGTGCCAGTAACGCAATTCCCATTACTATTAACACGATTCCATATAATGTATTTTTTTGCTTCTCTAATTCCTGCGTTCTTCTTAATAAATCCATAATCTGTTCCTCATCATATGTACGAACGCTTTTTTCTTCTGCTGCTTCTCCATCCATCAATTCTGCAACTGAAATTTCTAATTCTTCACATAAACTCTTAACCACAGAATAATCCGGCATACATTTACCCGTTTCCCATTTTGAAACTGTTTTATTAGATACTCCAAGTTTTTCTGCCAATTGCTCCTGTGTTAAATTTTTTTCCTTCCTCTTTTGTGATATAAATTTCCCTGTCACTAATTGGTTCATTTCCTTTACCTCCCGTTTATTGTTTCTAAAGAAATACTATCTTTTTCCATCAAAAACAACATCCCTTAATTGGAGAATTTAGGTGGAATTTTCGATAAATCTGCTTAAGCACAGGGGCCATTCTTATTCCACTTAGGTGTAGTCTGATATCCAAGCTTTGCATACCAAGGCGCCACACCGGTATAATGGATATAACTATAGTCATAGCCTTCATCCTTCAAAATCTGAGTTACATTTTTAACCATAGTCAGTCCAATTCCGCTGTGACGATATTCCGGAATCGTTCCCACACATCCGGGACCTCCTAATTTGATCTTGCGACCGTATATATTATGTACGCCCATATCCTCAACAAGACAAAAGCTGGCAATCTTTCCGTCTATAAAACCACAATATACTCTCTGCTTATTGTCATAATATTGAACCCATTCAGGAATCACTTTCTTTACTGCTTCCAATAGTTCATCAATACCACCGTCATAATATCCGAAAGTAATTGCATCGTCCATTTTTTTGTCATATTGCTTAGGATTGAATTCATGCAATGGCAAATACATTTCTTCATAAACCTCATGTTCAGGCAAATTACGAATATTCTCTTGCTCAAAAAAATCGGAATGTACACAATCCAATAATAAAATGCCAAACTGTTTATCCATAAGCTTCCTCCAAAAGTCTTTTTATATTTTCTTCATGCGGAATAATATATTCTACTTTACATACTTTGCATTCACATATTTTATATTTCTGGCCTGACCAAGCTTTCGTACAGTTCCTGCTTTCACCATTTTACCTAGTACAGCTTCTACCGTTGTAACACTAACATCCGGCAGAAATCTGCAGATTTCAGACTTAGATATCGGTAATATGCTATTTAATACTGTCTGTTCTATCCGTTCATTTTTCTTCAAACGTTTTCCGTTAATCGTTGAAAAGCGTTGGTCTAATTCTTTATAACATTTATATAGAGTCATCAAAAAATTCTCCATAAAGGATATATAGGAATTTTTACTTTCGTGCCATCCCTGTGATGACTCATATAATGCCTGATAGTATGCATCTCTTGCATAATTGATTTGTTCTTCAAAAGATATATATTTGCATATATCATATTCACTTTTGTATAAAAGCAGCAAAGTAAGCAATCTGGAAACTCTTCCATTACCGTCACTGAACGGATGGATACACAAAAAATCTAATATCACGCATGGTATCAATAATAATTGATTGATATTTGCATTATTTCGGGCATCTATATATGCCAACAATAATTGTTCCATAGCTTCCTTTGTGTCGGATGCCGGAATCGGTTTGAAACGGATAGTTCTTCTTCCGGAAGAATCAACCTCCATAATGAGGTTATCTTCAGCTTTATATTGTCCCCCATGCGCATAATTCGCATTGTTAAGCATTACTTTGTGCATATGCAAAACCGTCTCTTCGCTTACCGGAAGCAACTTATAAGAGCGATGTATTTCGTCAAGAGCATCTCTATATCCGGCGATTTCCATCTCATTGTGATTAAGAGGTTCACTGTTACCGTTTACAATTTCAGCTATTCTGACATCAGTTGTTATTATTCCTTCAATTGCATTTGAGTTTTTTACAGATTGTACTCTCGCAATTGATTCTAATTGTGTGTATACGCTTTGGTTGTTATTTCTTCGTTCGTTAGCCAGTGCTGCAAGGGCACTGATTGTTGAAGTTAAATTTACAATTCCTGCCGGTAATAATCCATTGTCCAAAAAAGAATAATCAAATATATGCATATATTCACTCCCTTATCTGCATATATTTTACTTTTTTATATGCAAATAATCAATAGAATCTGCATATTATTTTAAAAATTATATGCAGATTCTATATTATCATCAATTATTAACACAAAAATCCCGGTGCATCGAAAGTCAATCCATTTTCTAAAAGATGCTCTATAAACAGCTTATAATACTCAGGTAACAGTTCCTCTGTTTCATCATGGGCATGTAAAAGAAGAATGTGTCTGTTGTTCTCCGCAAACAAAACTGCTCCCGTTTCAGGATTGGGATTATGCATTCTTTTCCACACGGATTCTTTGGTAAAGTCTGAGCCTTGACGGATATTATACTCTGCAAAATCAAAGGTCCAGAACGTATCAATATCTGTGTTCAGGTTCTGTTCTTTCCACCATGGATATGTAATGTGGGTGTCATTTACCTTATGAAATCCTTTTTCTTTGAAATAGTTCTGCAATGCGTCCTTATTTGCTCCGCCTTTATCTCCGTAAGGAAACCGGAACGGTCTAAATACTCTCTCCACACCACCGTCACGGTATAATTTGTTAAGCACAGCCTCGCATTTTTCAATTTCTTCCAAGCATTCTTCCCATGTCAAAGAAGAAAATGCAGGATGAGAATAACTATGATTGCCTACAATCATTCCGTTTTTTATCACATAAAGTGCTTCTTCATAATAGCGCTCTACATTTTCTCCTGTTGCAAAGAAAATTGGTTTTATTCCCTTCTCCTTTAAATAATCTACAATTGCAGGTGTGTTTTTTGATGCAATGTCATCAATCGTTAAAAGTGCACTGTTCATTTTCTTCTCCTTCCTTCTAAAACAAGCTTTCCATCTCTCTATAAAAACCGGCTAATCTCTCATAAGATAAATCAGCTTCATTTAATATGGTATATCGGTCTGGTCTGGAAGCGGCCGCCTGCTGCCATGCTCCAACAAAAATTTCTTCCGTAATCCCCCACGTTGAAGGTTTCACCGGAAGCCGGTATTCCTTCAAAAGTCTGATTATCTTTTCAATATTACGGTTCTGGAGCTTGCAAGCTACATAGCTTCCCATTGCTACCGCTATTCCGTGAGTAACATTAACCTGCTCACTATAATTTTCTTCTAAAGCATGGCAAAACAGATGCTCTGAGCCACTGGCAGGTCTGGAATCTCCTGCTATCTCCATTGCCAAGCCTCCCATAACCAATGCCTGTGTCAATATTTTAATAAAGCTCTTACTTTTCAGTTCCTTTTCTTCATTAAAACAAATGGTATTAAATGCCATTTTGGAAAGCATATACGCAAAATCATCTACATGACTGTTTCCTACTGTATGGGCAAGCTTCCAATCATTTAACGCAGTATATTTACTGATCGTATCTCCGATTCCTGCCATAAGCTGCTTCTCAGGTGCTCCCATAATTACGTTCACATCCACAATAATCGCATCAGGAATGGTGCACTTAAATGTCTTTCTTGCCTTGCCTTCAGTTCCCAGCACTGCCACCGGTGAGGCCAGAGAGTCATTACTCAATGTGGTAGGCAAGCATAAATACATGGATTTACTGACAAATGCAGCATATTTTGCCAAATCAAGCACAGTACCGCCGCCGAAACCTATAATCACCTGAATGTTATTCATGCAGACATACTTAGCCAAAGCTACTGCATCATCAAAATAATTGTTTTGCACCAAATAAACTTCTGAATCTCCAAAATCCTCCTGTAACGCCGAAATCAGCTTTCCGAAAAGTTGCTGAAGGTTCCCGTCTGTAACAATAATAGCCTTTTTATTATTAATATCCGGTACATAATCTGCCATTACTTTATCTACCTGTTCAAAAATCCCCTCCTGAACAATTAAATGATACGGAAGTCTAAAATTATTCATATCCTTTCCCATCTCCTTATAAACTGTATATCTTATCGCCGCTGTGAAGATAAATCAGCTGCTCGCCCATAATCTCCTTCATCATTCCATAGGGTTCTTCTCCGGTACAGTGTCCGGTATAAAACTTGGTTGGAAGCTTACTTAGTTCCTCTGCGATTTGTCTGATATTGTCTAAGTCTTCCTGTGTATATCCGCTTTTCTTTTTCAAGTGGAAGCCGCTGATAACAGCATCAGGCCACGTATTGTACAGTTCTCTGAACTTATCCAGAATATTTAAAATGCCATTATGGGCGCATCCGGATATCAGCACTCTTTTGCTATCTTCTTCTATCACCAGATACTGCTCGTGGATAAACTCATCCTGAATAAATTCTTCCCCCCGCTTTACCTTAAGGGCCTTATTTCCTGAAGGCCATAGTCTCCTTTGAGTCACGCCGGTAAACAGAAATAATTCTTCATCAATTCTGTAATTTCCTTCCATTAGCTTCACCTTCGGAAGCTTACTTATCTCCGGCGCTATTCCTATGTATCGCTCTTGTTCTTCATCCTTGTGATAAAAAGCATCCATGGCTGATTTTTGCAAATAGATATCTGCCTTATCATTTCTCCCGGCAAAAGGCAGTATCCCGCCTGCATGGTCGTAATGACCGTGGCTCAAAATCAGTGTATCTGCTTCCTGCAGGTTAACGCCCAGTATCTCTGCATTATTTAAAAATTTGTCCGAAGCTCCCGTATCAACAAGCAGCTTATGCTTTGCCGTTTCTACATAAATGCTCAGCCCATGCTCGAATAAGCAATCTGCCTGCCCCGGTGTGTTTTCCATTAAAGTCACTATTTTCATATCTTTTCTCTACTTTCCGTCTGTTTATTCCGATGATGAAAAACAAGCCGGCAAATCACACCTTCGTCATTTGTCGGCTTACTCTTACTATACTCTTTTTATCTGCTTAATTCAACCAAATTGTTTCCTGATATTTCTTCAAATTTTCATTGAATTCACGGGCGCTTTTACGGTCGAAAAGCCAGGTAATTACATATACCAGTACAAATACCATAGCAATTCCGATTGCTAGAATTACTGCTTCCGCAAGCGGGAATCTGTTGCCTGCCAAATAGTTAACTCCAAATACCAATATTTCTATCAAAACAAGGTGAATGGCTCTTCGTATCAACACCTGCTTAACCGTCTGTTCTTCCTTAGACCAAGTTACAATCCCGAAAAGGACCGAAGCCACACCAAATATAGGCGGCACCAAAAAGGCATCATAGGTAAGCTTATCTTCCGGATAAAGCAGCATTCCCAAAATCCCCTGTAAAATACAAATACATGTGGTACATACAAAAAATGCCTCTGCCATTTCACGAATTCTGGATTTATCTTTCATGATTGTTTCCTCCCATTACTATCTGCTTAATATGTGAAGCATACTGTCTTGAAATCATTAATTTTTCCCCATTTCTCATATGGGCAAAAAAGCGGCCGTTAAGCGCCGGACTGATTCCGTCAAGCAACATCAGATTCAGTACCACTGACTTAGAACACCGGACAAAGTGATATTTTGCATAAGCCTGCTCCACTTCATACAACCGTTGCTTTAGCTCATACACAGTATCTTCCGTATAGGCAAATACCTTCTCGTCAATTGCCTCAAAGTAAAAAACCTCTTTTAGTGCAAACTGCTTAATGAATTGACCATCCACAGTCCCGTTTAATATTGTCCCCTTGCTTTCTGCATAGGCTTCAATCTCACTGATTTCCTGCGTCACCTCAACGCACTCTATCACTACCTGTTCTTTTTCCTTCTCTGCAATTTTCTTAATAATTACACGCATTTAACTGCCCCCTGCGAGATATTCTCTTTCTTTCCGGTATCCGGCTTACTTTTTAATAGGCTTCCTGTAATTCTGATAAAGACCCTTCGCCTTTTAGATAATAATCAAAATAAGTAAGTACCACTTCATTAACATTCTCGATACATTCCTTAGCATCCACTTCACCTACACCCAAAAGCTTGGCCAATACCGGTGATATCAGCGGCAAGTCCGTGAAGTTCAGATGTCCTGCATTCATAAAAATGATTTCCCGGTAATCTACTGCATTTCTGCCCAGATAGTAATTAACATATTCCCAGTTTGGATGCTCCTCATCAAGCTCCTTTGCCTGCTTACTTACTGCCTCTGAATTCACATCCAGTACGGGAATGGGATAGGGTTCTTCATTATAAACCTCATATCCGTCTTTAAAGTCTATATATTCTCCCATCATGGTACCTTCTAAGTCGATGACTGCGTCAATATCATCCCTCTCACGTCCCAGCTGTACCGATGTTGCCCCGCCCATGGAATGACCAAACAAACCGATTTTATCACTATCTATTTTGACAAAAAAGTCTTCCTTTTTCTGCACCTTTGCCAAAATAGTATCTAACACAAAGTTCATATCTGCTGTCCGAAGTGCCATCCATTCTTTACATTTTTCATAGGTTCTTTTTTCCCCTTCTTCCGAATATTCCCCGTTATCCTCATACACCTGCTGTACAAAATTCATATCCCCAATGGTTACCTTGCCGTTTGCATCTTCCACAAAAGCAGCATGGTAAGGATGGGCAATACTTGCAACTACATAACCATTGGATGCCAATTCCATGCAGGTAGAATAATTACTGTCAATAACGCCGAAGGCTCCATGGGAAAATACGATAAGCGGATAAGTTCCTTCCTCCTTAGGATACCAAAATTTCACGGTAAGTGCACGATTTTCTCCTGTATCCGTAAAGGTCTCAATACGGCTTTCATCCTCCCATGTATAGGTGTTCATTTCCACCGTATGTGCCCCTGTCACAACAGGTTCCTCATAGTCCGGAAACATTATCTTCGGGACTGCAATCATTCCTGCCAAAAACAACACGATAAATATAATTGCTACAACAAGTAAACACTTTTTCACTGACTTCATAACTTTTTCTCCTTCAAATCTTTGATAGGATTACCTTAGCACAGCTTTCTTTTTTGCAAAATAGGAGAATGGATAAGTTGCATTTTGAGCGGATGAAATGCAAAAAAAATAGCATATATCCTGTCCAAACAGCTCATAATTTACCTATTGCGGCCGAATCACTTTAGTAATTGCTCCGCCGGTTAATTTGGCATATTCCTGTGGCGAAAGCTCCATTCCCTCCCGAATCCAGCGATACAAAAGATTGATAAATCCGCCTGTAGAATATTCAATAAAGTAAATCAGTTCCGGCATCTGCTGCAAAGAATGTTCACCGATTCTGCTTCTGATAACGCGCTCTGATGCACGGTTGATTCCAAGATACAACATGCTTTCCAAACCACTTCGATGTAACAGCAATAAAAACTCCTTATACCGGTACCAAAAGGAAAAGAATTCCGTTGCAATCTGTTCTACTGCATATCCCTGAATGGGCTTGCAACCGTTCTGATAATTTTCACACAGTCTATCAAAATATACGGAAATCACATCATCCTTTCCCTGATACAAACGATAAAAGGTTCTTCTTGATATGTCTGCCCGCTTTGTTATTTCTGAGACACTGATTTCCGTATAGGGTTTTTCCTTCATCAGTGCAAACAGGGCCTCCTCTATCATCTGCCTTGATTGTTCCTTTTGTAATTGATGTCCGTTCATCCGATAAGCTCCTTTGTTTAGGTTCTGTCACATTTCTGCGCTATTGTAGCACTTTCGTCGCAGCTCTTGTTTTTTTACGATTTTCATTATACGATAATCGAAGAAAAGTCACAAGTGTGACACTTTATAATCTGTGACATTTTATAATTAAAACGGAGGATTTTATGAGCAAAACAATTGTCATTTACGATTCTAAATACGGACACACAAAGCAATATGCCGAATGGATTGCAAAGGAATGCTCCTGCGCTGCCTTACCCCGTAAGCAAGCTTCTTCTGCCACCTTATCTGATTACGATACCATCATTTACGGAGGCGGACTTTATGCCGGCGGTGTCAGCGGCATCAATCTGCTGACAGAAAATTATGATTTACTGAACACCAAAAACGTAATTCTTTTCACTTGCGGACTGGCTGACCCGGAAAACAAAGAAAATGTGACACACATCAGGGAAGCCTTGTCAAAGGTACTTTCTTCTGACATGATGTCACACTTTCAAATTTTCCACCTAAGAGGCGGAATTGACTATAAACGTTTAAATCTGATTCATAAAGCAATGATGGGTATGATGCGTAAGATGCTGCTCGGTAAAAATCCCTCAGAGCTAAGTACTGAAGATGAGGAGTTACTTCGTACATATGGTAAAGTAGTTGATTTTACAGATTGTAACAGCATTTCCTCCTTGGTTGCATGTGCAAATTCATTTTCAAAATAATTTCACATAATGAAACATAGCCGCAATATCTTTTTTTCTGGGAAGCAGCTTTTCCGGTATAGGTACCTGTTTTGTAGGTACTTGCCGTAATTTATCTTCCAAAATGTGCTGTTCATGCATCAGCTCAATCAAAAGCGCTGCAAATACAAAGGAACCGATTCTGTTCTGATGGGTATTGTCCACACTGCCAAAATCCCCTTCAGCACGCCTACGGTTATATTCCTCCGGCCACTTTTCCGGACGATTATAGTTCACCTCTCCTATCGTATTACCTTGTGCATCCTTGATGCTTTGCATGTATGTTGCATCTTCCGGTCCTAACATCTCCTGCATCTTTTTAGATGCTGCAAACAAATCAAGCACAGGAACCTGCTCTTCTCTGCCAAGCTGACGGACTGCCTCAACATAGGGGAAATCATGGTACCTACCTTTTCCCCCGTGATGTCCCGGCTCAGGGCAAATCACTTTCCCATGAAAAGTCAGGCGTACAGCACTGGTTACTAATATAGGATAGGCACCTTTTTGTCGTATCTGTTTTATATAATATTTTAGAAATCCTTTGTAAGTAGCACCACTATCATAGGGATAAAAACTGTCACGATATGTTGCTGATAACTCCTGAGAGGAAATGCGCATAGCTTCTATAGGTTCAACGGCCGGATAAATTCCCTGCCCATCAGCCTCTCCAAGGGGCACCTGTCTGTCTACACGTGTAGCAGCATCCTTCGAGTCATCATCATTATGTCCGAACTGCAAAAATACATAGTCTCCCGGTTGAATCCTCGGTAGCGCAGGACCAAGTCCTTTCGGTACATCTTCTGTGCTAAAAAGGCTTTGAAATGGTCACCCCAGCCTCCGATAAAATTCCATTCATCATCACCATAGCTTTTCACAATGGAATCACCTAATAAATGTATGTTCATAATTTCTCCACCCGTAAATCCCTGCATTCCTGCTGCAGCGAATGTCTCCGATATCTTTTCTCTGCGTTTCTATCCTACAGCATCTCATTTACTTCCGAAAAGGGCTTAATGCTTCGCTTTAAAATCCCATGCATCTGCGCAATGGCAATTCCATAATTCACAATAGGAACCTCTGCTTCGGTGCACAGCAAAATGCGATGCTTCATTTCTGCTTCATTCAAGGTACATCCACCGCAGTGAACCACCACCGCATACCGGGAAAGCTCTTCCCTGCTTTGGGGAAATTCTCCGCCGGAGGTAAAGGTAAATTCCGGTTTCACACCGGTAAATTCTTCTATCCAATGAGGTACCTTCACCGTTCCGATGTCATTACATTGACGGTGATGGGTACAGCCCTCGGAAATCAAAACCTTATCTCCATCCTTTAGCTTTGATAACGCCGCTGCGCCTTTGATTAATTCCTTCAAGTCACCTTTGTAACGAGCCATAAGCACCGAAAAAGAAGTCAACATAACATCATCCGGTGTATCTTTACTGACTTTTCCGAACACTTGGGAATCTGTAATCACCAGCTTAGGTTTCTTTGTTAAACCGGCGAGCGTCTGTTTTAATTCTGTATCCTGACAGGTCACTACGATGCCGTGAACATCTAGAATATCCCTAATTGTCAACTGCTGGGGCAATATCAAACGTCCCTTAGGTGCAGACTCATCAATAGGAGTTACCAAAACCACCAGATCTCCCGCTTCTATTAAGTCTGATACCAGCACCTTGGGAGATTTCTTGCTTTGTGCAAAGGCCCCCAGCCTCTCCTTCAACGCTTCTATTCCTTCCCCCGTAAATGCACTGACATAAAGCTCGTTATCTTTGCATTCATTACGTTCTTTTAGCAAGTCTGCTTTATTATTTACTATCACATAAGGTAGCTTTCGTTCTGTAAGCAGCTTAAGTAATTCTTCATCCTGCTTGCTCATCCCTACCATGCTGTCAATCACCAGTACTGCAATGTCAGTCTGCCCTATTACTTGTTTTGCCTTTTCTACACGTAATCTGCCAAGCTCTCCTTCATCATCAAGGCCCGGTGTATCAATCATTACAACCGGTCCTAAAGGAAGTAACTCCATTGCCTTTTTTACCGGGTCTGTAGTTGTTCCTTTTACATCAGATACCACGGAAAGCTGCTGTCCTGTAACCGCATTGACAATACTGGATTTGCCCGCATTGCGCATGCCGAAAAAGCCGATATGGATTCGTTCACCTGATGCTACCTGATTTAATCCCATACATTTCCTCCATAACCTTAGAATCGGAAATCACGACGGTTTGATGCTTTGATTGCCTCTATATTTTGTGCCGCAATTTCACGTACTTTATCCTTGGGAATCCGTTTTAATTCCCGCTCTACCATTTCATATCCCACTTCCTTGGTTTTGGGAGACGCATAGTCCTCCAAATACTCGGACAAAGTCATAAGTGCATTGGGATGACAACAGTTCAAAATCTGTCCGTTCTTACAAAGACTCATAAAACGGTCACCGGTACGTCCTTCCCGATAGCAGGCGGTACAGAAGGACGGAATATGTCCGTTTTCCATCAGCCAGCAAACCACTTCGTCCAAGCTTCTCTGGTCGGACACCTCAAACTGCTCCGTATCATGAGGGCGTTCCTCTGCAGAATAACCTGCATAGCCGCCTACGGATGTACGGGAACCGCCGGATACCTGAGAAACCCCGAGGCGTAACAGCTTAGAACGTACCTGCTCACTTTCGCGGGTTGAAATAATAATTCCGGTATAAGGAACTGCCAAACGGATACAAGCCGTAATCTTGGCAAAAGTTTCATCGTCAATTCCATTGTCAAACTGATCCGGATCAATGTCATCGGCTCTCTTAAGTCTGGGCACACTGATGGTATGAGGACCTACTCCATGTACCGCTTCCAAATGTTCTGCATGCATCAAAAGACCTGCAAATTCATACTTATACAGCTCAAGACCAAACAATACGCCAAGACCTACATCGTCAATGCCGCCTTCCATGGCACGGTCCATAGCCTCAGTATGGTAGTCATAATCATGCTTAGGTCCGGTAGGATGCAATTCCAAATAGCTTTGTTTATGATAGGTTTCCTGGAACAAAATATAGGTTCCGATGCCTGCATCCTTTAATTTACGGTAGTTCTCAACAGTAGTTGCTGCAATATTGACATTTACTCTGCGGATATCACCGTTTTTGTGATGCACACTGTAAATGGTTTTGATACATTCCAAAATGTACTCAATGGGATTGTTCTTAGGGTCTTCTCCTGCTTCAATCGCCAGTCTCTTATGTCCCAAATCCTGCAGCGCAATTACTTCTGCTTTTACTTCCTCCTGGGTCAGCTTCTTACGGGGAATGGTTTTGTTTTTCATATGGTAAGGACAATATACACAACCATTCACACAATAGTTAGAAAGATATAGCGGTGCAAAAATAACAATACGGTTACCGTAAAATGCCAGCTTAATTTCTTCTGCAATCTCATACATCTTTTCAATTTTTTCCGGGATTTCACATGCCAGAAGAACGGATGCTTCGCGATGGGTCAAGCCTGCACACACACATCCTGTCTCTGTTTTCTGCGGACGGGCCTTTTCTAAGATTTGATCAATCAATTCCACGTTGTTCTTATTTGCCTCCGCATAAGCAAGTGTTTCACGGATTTCTTCGTCATTAATAAATTCTTCTGCTTTTAGTGATTTGGGATTGTAAATTGCCATGTTTTTTTCCTCTCTTTTTATTATTTGTATTCCTCAGTATTTGTTAATGTCCCCTCGGTCAGTGATAATTGTATAACCAATGGCCTCCATGCGCTTCTTCAATTCTTCTACACACTGGGCCGATTCTGCTCCATCTGACACTTTGTTATCGTAAAGCCGGTATTTTTCTCGCACCGATACCGGTGATAAGTTAGGCATGACCACATTTGCCCCTGACAGAATTCCCTTCTCACGTCCGGTCTCCTCAAGGGTTCCCAGTGCCGTAGTTGCCGGAAGCAGAATATTCGGTTTTATCAGCCTTATCACGGAAAGCAAATAGCAGGTTAATTCTACTGCTCCTGCGGGCTGATTTCCAAAAGGGGTGTCCCTATGGGGAATAAAGGGTCCGATCCCGCACATCTGCGGCCGGAAGGTTTCGATAAATTTCAAATCCATTGCAAGCTGTCTGTTTGTCTGATAAGGGGAGCCAACCATAAATCCGCAACCTGTCTGATAACCGATTTCCTTTAAGTCCTTTAGGCATCTCATTCGGTTTACATAACTCATGTTTTCGGGATGTAGTTTTAAGTAATGCTCTTCCTCTGCCGTTTCATGCCGAAGCAGATAACGGTCTGCGCCTGCATCGAACAACTTTTGGTAGCTTTCCCTGCTTCTCTCTCCTAACGAAAGTGTGACAGCGCAATCAGGGTACAGGCTTTTGATGTCCTTCAGTAGGGGGAGCAACCGCTCATCACTGTAATAGCTATCCTCTCCGTCCTGTAACACGAAGGTACGAAATCCCAATCCGTAGCCTTCCTTGCAACACTCCAAAATTTCCTCGCATGTCAAGCGATATCGTTGACAACTATAGTTACTTCTGCGAATTCCACAATAAAAGCAATCATTTTTGCAGATATTACTGATTTCTATAAGCCCTCGGATAAATACGGTGTTACCATAAATTTTCTTCCTTGCCTTTACTGCTGCCTCTGCCAATAACCGGGCAGACTCTATTGTCCGGTTTTTGATCAGAAATTCGTATTCTTCCAGTGAAAGCCCCTGCTCATTTATTAATTTGTAAATCAGCATTTCAAGCTGTTTATTCATTACTTTTCACTCCTGAGTAGGCTGTTTTGACACTGATTCCCGGCAGGCTTCCCACTTTACCGGATAATGCCGCTATCGTGTCCTGTGGTGCATCCAGAGCAATGCTGATGATACTGATTCCGCGCTTCCGGTAGGGAATCCCCATACGCCCGATAATATATTCTCCATGCTTATGCAATAGTGCATTTAGCTCTTCTACCGTGTCATTATTTTCTACAATAATGCTCATCACCGCAACCCGTGTTTCCATATACTCTTCCTTTTCCTTAATTGCATAAGTTATCTTGTCCAATAAAAAACCGCATCCTGACGGATGCGGCAATGATAGTATACACTAATAAGGTATCTGCATGATACCTACTGTACCCCCTATATTGTTCGCACCTTTCACGCAGCATAAAGCTTAATGTCAGGAACAATATTATTATATCACAAGAGGCTCTGTGTGTCATCTTATCTTTTATTACAAACTAGCATTTTTGCAAGCTTTCACTTTTTATCACAGAGTATCAACATAAGCTAATAATTCTGTAAAACTGCCGTTTGGATATTCTGAGATATCCTTTGCATCTTTATTAATCAAACAGTCGGTCAGTAAGAAAGCCTTCATTCCCATAGTAGTAACAACCATGTCTTCTGTCACATCGTTTCCCACCATCAGGCATTCCTCAGGTTTCACACCTGCTTTTTCGATAACATACTCATAATATTTGATATTCGGCTTACAATACCGTGATTCCTCATAGGTAGTATAGAATTCAAAATCCTCCGGCACAAGCCCGGTCCAACGGATACGATTTTGGGTTGCAATCTGCGGGAATAACGGATTGGTTGCAAGGGCAATGCGGAATCCTTTTTCTTTCAGCTTCCTCACAGCTTCTGCCGCCTGTGGATGATATCCGCATATTTCCTTCACACCGGTAAATTCATTTCTGTAAAATGCATCAAACAACGCAATGTCCTTTTTACAGTCTGCGCCATAAGCATCAGAAAATACTTTCCAAAATCTATCCTCATTGCTTAGGCTACCATCATTTTTAATCATTGCACCTGTGCCTGCCCATACCGATTGAATCAGTTTTTCCGGGTTATATCCATAATTTGCCAGTTTCTTAGCTAATAGTCCAAAATAGGTTTTCACGAAGATATCCTGATCCATAGGAAGCAAAGTTCCGTCTAAATCAAATAAAATCATTTTTGTTTGCATATTTTTATTTCTCCCCTTTGAATCAACTCTCTATGTCATCTGCCGGAAGCTTCCTAATAAAACGAATGGCAAACGGCATGGTAATCAGCCATGTAACAATGTCTGCTACCGACTGTGACAGTTCAATTCCCAAAAGCCCAACGGTACTTGATAGGATTAACAAGGTAGGAATCAGTGCCAAACCATTCCGTAGAGAAGCAAGCAAGGTTGCCTCTTTATTCCTGCCCACACTTTGAAACAGCATGTTGGTACAAGAAGTCATCGGAAGTAAAAACAGCGTAATCAGCTGTGCCCGCAGTGCAACTGTACCAATTGCAATAACATCTGCGTCATCCCTGAAAATTCCTATCAGCTCCTTCGAAAAAAGCAAACCTATCGCAATCATGATACTCAGCAAAACCTCTCCCACAATAGTAGTGAAGAAAAATGCTTTTCGGACGCGGGAATACTTTTTAGCACCATAATTATAAGCAGATACCGGCTGAAAGCCCTGTCCGATTCCAAGGCCTACCGCAAATGCAAAGAAACAAATCCGACCTACAATAGACATTGCTGCTACCGCCGCATCCCCGTAAACAGCAGCACGGCTATTTAGTAACATAGTAGAAATACTGGACATTCCCTGACGCACCATACTGGGAAAACCGGTTTTGGAAATTGCCAAAAGTTCCTTTTCCTCTCTCATTTGCATACATCTGCGAAGAGATAATCTGCACTGTGTCTTCCCGGACAAAAACATAAACAACAAAATACTAAAGCTGACAAACTGAGATACCGCCGTAGAAATACCTGCACCGGAAATTCCCATATGACATATTTCCATCAAGAACCAGTCTCCAAAAATGTTCAAAAAGCCACCCGTCATTAATCCAATCATGGCATAGGATGCCCGTCCCTCGTACCGGATAATATTGTTCATGGTAAAGCTGGCAGTCATGAATGGTGCTGCAAATAAAATGTAAGTTGCGTAAGTTTTAGCATATGGCAAAATAGTTTCCGTGCTTCCCAGAAGCAGCATCAACGGTTCTAAAAACAATAATCCCAAAACCGTAATCACAAAACCTGCCGCCAACGATGTAAAAAATGCCTTTGATGCAATTCGGGAAGCCTTTTCTACATCCTTTGCTCCTAAGCTTCTTGATAAGATACTGCCGGAACCCTGTCCTAACATAAAACCAAAGGCTTGTATAATTGACATCAGTCCGAAAATAATACCTACTGCACCACTGGCACTGGTTCCTAACTGACTGACAAAATAGGTATCTGCCACGTTATAAACGTTGGTTACCAGCATACTAATAGTTGTCGGCAATCCCAAACGTAACACCAGATTAGGAATCGGAGTTTGTGTCATTTTAATGTACTGTGCTGATTGCTCCATTTTTTTGCTATCCATCATTACGTCCCTTTCAATCTAATAATTTATTTAACAACACGATTAGTTGCTCACATTCCTCTTTTGTCCAATGACTGGTAACCTCTTTCTCTCTGCGTTCAGACAGCTCATACATCTTTTGTTCCATCTTTCTGGCCTGAGGCGTCAGTACAAGCAGCTTACTCCTTTTATCATTGGGATTTTCCACTCTCTGTACCAGATTCTTCTTTTCCAAGTTTTGGATGATGCCTGTAACGGTAGGGTTTGTCATGGAAAACCTACTTTCAATATCTGCCTGACGCACCGTTTGGTCAGGATTTTTGTAAAGCATCATCAGTATTTTAAACTGCGCATTAGTCAAATCATACGGGGCTAAGATATTGTTTGAAATTTTCTCCACCACCAAAGCGGCACGTTTAATCAAAATTGCAATCTTTTCGTTTCTCATGCTATTTCTCCCTCTCAATCACACAAAATCCAAAAAAGATAGGAACCTATGTTATTGATATGTTAACATAGGTTCCTATCTTTTTTCAATATAAGTATAAAAATTCAGATTAGCTAACAGATTTTAAAGAAACTTTATTGTTGCTGTTTTTTCTTTAACAAATTTAATTATCTGTTCCTCATCATGATATCGGACCACCATTTCGCAATCTTTATCCGCAATGATTTCTGCCTGTATACCGGACTTGGCGTTCCATTGTATGCTTACCGTAAAACCGCCTCTGGCACGAAGTCCCGAAACAGTTCCTTGTTTCCATTCCGTAGGCAATGCAGGAAGCAATACTATTTTTTCCTCATGACTTTGCACAAGCATCTCTGCAATTCCGGCAGCAGCGCCAAAATTTCCATCAATTTGGAACGGTGGATGATTATCGAAAAGATTGGGCAATGTGGATGCTTTCAATAAGGCCTTTATATTCTCTAATGCAAGATCACCATCTGCAAGTCTTGCCCACATATTAATGATCCATGCTCTGCTCCATCCGGTATGTCCTCCACCATGTGCAAGTCTGCGCTCTATGGTCTTTCTTGCAGCAATTGCCAATTCAGGGGTATCGGTTACCGATATCTGCGTTCCCGGATGTAATGCAAACAACTGGGAAATATGTCTGTGTCCGGCATCCACTTCCTCATAATCTTCATTCCATTCCATAACCTGTCCATATTTTCCCACTTTTATGGGTGCTATTCTTTGTAAAGTATCAGGTATTCTTTTTAGTATCGGATTTGATATATCAAGTATGTCCTTCACTTTTAAACACGCCTGTAATAATTCCGTTATAATCTGATTATCCATAGACGCGCCCTTACAAATAACGCCTTTTTCTCCGTTTTGCAAAATATATTCATTTTCCGGAGACAGCGTTGGGCAGGTAACCAGATATTCTCCGTCTTCTACCAAAAAGTCCATAATAAATTCAGCTGCTTCAAGCATCATATCGCTATACTGTTTCAAAAAATCCACATCTTCGGTAAATAAATAGTGCTCCCAGATGTGCAAACATAACCAGGCTGCTCCCATAGTCCAATAGGTGGAACTTAAACAGACATCCTGCGGCGCCGTGTCTCCCCAAATGTCTGTATTGTGATGTGCCATAAAGCCACCGCAGCCATACATCTTACGCGCAGTCTTTCTTCCGTTTTCCCTCATTCTTCCGATATGCTCAATCAGCGGAAGATGGCACTCCGAAAGATTACAAACCTCAGCAGGCCAATAATTCATTTGTGCATTGATATTAATCGTATACTTGCTTCCCCATGCCGGAAGCCAATCTTCATTCCAAATCCCTTGAAGATTCAGCGGTAAAGAGCCCGGTCTGCTACCGGAAATCAATAAATATCTTCCAAACTGAAAAAATAATTCTATTAACCCTTTATCATCAGCTCCGTTACAGAAGGCTTCGACCCTCTTTGGAGTCGGATAATCTGCACTTTCTAAATCGTCCTTTTCCAATTCAAAATTCACACGATTAAATAACTCATGATAGTCTTTTTCGTGTTCTTCCAGTATTTCTTCCCAAGAAAACCGTGATGCTTCCTCCAAACGATGAAGTACAGTAGTTTCCGGATCTTTCTCACGGAAGGTTGAATCTGCTGTCAGAAAAATTGTGGCACTGTCAGCATTTTTAATAATAATGCTGTTTCCTATGCTTTCTACGCTACCACCATCTGCGGTTACTTTTATGGCACAGCAAAATTCTACAGCACCTTTACCTCCGCATTGTGCCGTCATAACGGAAGTACTGTTATTTACAGCCTCATTTTTATCCACTAAAGGATTGTAATTCGGATGTCTGAAAATCTGTGTTTGATAGGGCTCCATATTTCGAGAGACATTTCCTCTTGCCAATTGTGTATGGAATGATAACATTCCTTTCTTATCCGCTGTCAGATGGATAGCCATGATTCCCCGGGGATAACTGGCTATCATCTGCCGCCGATATTTAACCCCTTCTTTTTCAAAAGACACTTCTGCTATTGCATCAGAAATATTCAGTTTGCGGGAGTACTTGCTTATTTCTGTTTTCGTTCCTTCAAAGAGCAAATATAGATTCCCCATAGGTTCATAGTGGCATTGTTCCTCCGGAGTTCCCGATAATGCAAACGCACAAAGCTCTTGTGCCTTGCTTATTTTACCATCAAAAATAAGCTGACGTATTTGAGGCAGATACTGTTTTGCAGATTTATTATTTCTGTCCCTGGGACCTCCGTGCCATATACTGTCTTCATTTAATTGGATACATTCTGTATATGGACTTCCATATATCATACCACCCAATCTTCCGTTTCCTATGGGCAACGCCTCTTCCCAATTCTCTGCGGGTTTATCAAACCATATTGTAGATTGCGTTTTCATCAGCAAATTCCTTTCCGATATAGTTCCCTTTTCCTTCCGATTCCATCCGTCTCGCTACCATCTGTTCAAACTGTATTTTTTCGTCGAATATCGCTTTAGAAATCTCATAGTTCAGTGCCTGTCTATGCTTTTCCACCTGCTCCTGCCACTCACTGAAATAAAATGCGGGAACCTGCGCCATTTCTTTCTGTCCCATATATGCATAATAGATGCAGCTCATCCAAATCCCCTGAGAACCATAATGGTCTAACAAATCAGCATCTTGAAGCAGCTTTTCGCAATCCGTATGAATATCTGTTCCCGGTTGCCTGTCTGTATGTGCTTCTATTAACACACATACCTTGTCAAGCTCAGCGGCTGTCATCTCATGCTTTAATAAATCTCTTACAAGTACTGCTCCCGAATGATTATGTGGCTCAAGCCCTTTGCCTATATCGTGGAACAAACCCGCGCAGCGAAGCACATCATCCCAATCCCCATTTTGAGGAAACAGCTTTTCACGTAGGATGGTCACACTTTGGGAAACCCTCTTACAGTGAAAATAAGCAGCTCCCATTTCACGTTCCTTATGAGACTTCCGATGCATCATATATTTCTGCGCAAGTATATCTAACTGTTCAAAATTCATACCTTTGACTCCTTTTATCTGTACAAAAACATCTAACCATTATTGTTCTTTCCTCTTCATCCATGCCTCAAATACTTTATTCTCATCAAATTCCGGTGCAAAGGGTCTGGCTACTTCACAAATATCTTGCACAATGGCAAAATCTGTTTCCAATTCCTCTGCTATCTCTTCTACCGATTTATTCTTTTTCAGCTTCTTACAAATCAAAACAATAAAGTTTACTGTTCTTCCTTCCTCTTTGGCCTCTTCTCTGGCAAGCGCCATTTCCTCCCACAACTGCATATATTTCACCCCTATCTTTTCTGAAGCCTTTACTTTTTTCCTGCTCATGTTGTTTATAAGAATATAAAAATTTGCTTTGCAATTATTCTATCATGCTGTCATGGGTGTTGCAATAATTTATTTAATTGTTATTGAATTATCGTTCATCCTCTGTAGGCAATCGCATCTATCTGTACCTGAAGACCGTTTTCGCCTCCCTTATGTGCAAATTCTGTAGCAATTGTCTTTCTTGCCGGATATTTTCCTTTAAAACGCTCCGCAAACACTTTCTCCATGGCAGGAATATTCCATGGATCCTTCATCAAGACATCTACTTTTACTACAGATTCCAGTGTAAGACCTACAAGCGCAAGTCTCTTCTCCATTTGGTCTAATGCTCCATGTACCTGTGCTTCCGCACTTTTTCCTACATTGCCTACACAAAATGTCAAAAACACAAAGTCGCCGGCTTCTACAATTTCTGAATATGCATATTCATTTGCCATATGGTTGTCTAAATTTGTTCTGATTATCTTTCCCATAATCATTTCCTCCTTTGCCTCTCGCAGAACATTTGTTCGATTGCTTAATTATGTCATGATTAGGATTTTTTGTCAATTGTTGAATTCCGTTTTCATCGAATTTGAGGAATAAAAAATAAAGACCATGTTTCCATAGTCCTTATACATAATATCACTGTAGCAACTCCAGCGTTTTATAAGTATCCAATTATCTGCCGGTCTCTCCATCCTCGCCCATAATCCACATCCCATTATGCTGTACACTTAACAGTTTCCTATAATATTCGTTTATCCTTGAAATGCTATAATTATTTATTTTAAGAATTGGATTATATTCATTGATTGCAATCCCTTTATAAAGGCCCCTATAGTCTTCATCTTTACCTGCGAAATGTAATGAATTGTTCATTAATTCATATGCATCTAATGGTTTATTATTATAAAAGCAATATCCATATATCGGGTCTGCAACACCATATTTTTCTTCATAAAAAGCTTCTATTACTACATGTCCGTTATATGCTGTCTCATAATTTACTAAATGAACAACTCTGGAAGGAATATCAAGACAATCTAATAGCACAGCCGCAACACGAGCCATATCTGCACACCAATCTGTACCACGTATTAATATCTCTTTCTCTGTTCCTCCAAATATCATTTCTTCATTTGGTATAGCGTAATTCTTTGCAATGCCTGATGTATACTCCACAACCTTCTGAACCGTTTCTTGCTCTGTACCTGCTTTTAATCCTTGTGCGAAATCATACAATTCATGTTCTTTCATATCATACCTTTTAGGGTAGTCATGATATAAAAGTTGGTACGAATCTGAAGTCAGTAAAATCATCTCCTTCAAAAACTGATGGTCAATAGAGTTTCTATCATGTAAATCATTTCTAAGCATAATTTCATATGCTTTACCAAATACCGCATATCCTTTTTGTATTTTTTCTTCTAATTGCTCACCCATTTTTTCTTCTTCCATGCCTCAAACACTTTATTTTCATCAAATTCCGGTGCAAAGGGTCTGGCTACTTCACAAATATCTTGCACAATGGCAAAATCTGTTTCCAATTCCTCAGCTATCTCTTCTACCGATTTATTCTTTTTCAACTTCTTACAAATCAAAACAATAAAGTTTGCTGCTTTTCCTTCTGTTCTTCCTTCCGCTTTGGCCTCTTCCCTGGCAAGTGCCATTTCCTCCCACAACTGCATATATTTCACCCCTATCTTTTCTGAAGCCTTTACTTTTTTCACAGTTTCATAAATCTGCTTAATTCTTTTACTTTTTGTCCGTCCGGCAACTTCATCACTTGTATGATTCAAATACTCCATGAAATCTAAGAATTCCTCAGAAAAATCTTCTCTGTTTGTTCCTTTGGTGTTAATAAACACTTTGACTGCGCCATCACCGAGCTTTAGTTCCGGGCATTCTCTGCAGGTTCCTTCAAAAGTGTATCTGTATAGTCCTTTTCCGAACACACCCGAAATTCTTTTTCCGTTTCCGGGCGTTCTAAAAGTTCGATTTCGTTCTCCAGCAAAATACTGACCGTAGCTTCATACGCTTCACGGTTTTCCATCGTTTCATCAAAAAGAAAACGGTCTGTCAAGTTAAGATCTTCCAATTTCGTAGTTACATTTTGTGCCATACCATGTCCTCCTTTTTGCAGGAAAACAGATATTTCGCAAAGGATTCTCACTCTCTTCCTGCTCATGTTGTTTTATAGGGAATTAAAAGCAGGATTTCAAGAATTAAAGAATTGGCCCTGTGACCAAGATGCGGCTGCACCGCCTTATAAGCTTACGCTCAAAGAAATCTTTTGCTTTGCATTAATTCTATCATGCCTCATTCGGCAATGCAATTATTTATTAATTAAAATTTGATATAAAAAATGCCTTTTCCAAGTCAACATTGTAGTATTCCGCCAATCGCATAGCCAGTCTACAATATATACCGTCTGATGATGATCAATTGCTATGAATCATATCTTATATATCTCCCTCTAATCGAAGTGTTGACCTTTTTACCTCAAATCCTTCCGGATATCTTTGCTTTAATTTATCTATATTGGCCTGCAAAATATCCTCCAAAGGAATCTCCAATGCAGTAGCTGCTTCCGCTAAATACCATGCAATATCTCCCAATTCCTTTGCTAAATGTTCTTTATCAAGCTCATGCCCCTGGGCCATCCATTTCTTAACAATATCAATTGCTTCTCCCGATTCTCCGCATAGCCCCATTACGCTGTTAATGAGAACATCTTTTTTACTCAGCTTTGGATTTAATGTTGTCATTGCTAATTCCTGATATTCGTTTATCTTCATCTTATTCAACCTCCCGGTTCCTGTACCCATTTCAGTTCTGTTGCCGGTACTACAATGTAATTTTCTGCTCCTTCTCCTATGCGCAAATATACATTCCGTATCCCTGCCTGGATAATAGTTCTTGCACACAAGGGACAAGGCTTTGCTTCATGAATCGAATTATCGCCGGGATTTACTCCGACTAAATAAAGGTCTGCACCAATCGTTTGTTGACGGGAGCAGTTTAGCAGTGCATTGGCTTCTGCATGAATCGCCCTGCACATTCCGTAGCCTTCACCCTGATGCATATTTCTATCCATTCTGGGGCATTTCCCTATATCACAACAGTTTTCAAATCCTCTGGGCGCGCCGTTATATCCTGTTGATATTACCACGTCATCTTTTACAATCACTGCGCCATATTTACGCTTCATGCAGGTACTTCTGTATGCAAATACCTCCGCGCAGTTTAAATATGTATCAACCTTCGATACCCTTTTCGACGATACCGGCCTAACCATGTGACATCTTTCCGAAAATAAATAATCAAGGGATACATTCAGCGCTTTTGCTATGGATAAAAGCTTTTCGGTTTCAGGATATCCCTGTCCGGATTCCCACTTTGAGATAGTCTGCCTTGACACAGATAAAAGTTCAGCCAATTGCTCCTGCGTTATATTCCGTTTGTTTCGTATCTCCCTAAGATTCTCGGCAAATCCCATAGAACTCTCTCCTTTTCCTTAATGTATACTATTATTATATAATAAGGTGTTATAAAATCTATCAATCTGCTTTTGCATTTTTGCTACCTAACGTTGCATTAACGAATTAGTATCACAACAGCTTTTCTAATTCTTCCGATAGTTTTGCCTTCATTTCTTCCAGTTCTGTATCAGAAGGGCGATTTTCATCACTATACATTTTTTCCATCGGATACCACCAAACAGGTCCTTTTCCATTGTTTCCATAGTTTTCAATATCGCCACTTTTTCTGGGAAACAGATGCCAATGACAATGAGTATCTCCGTTTCCCAGCAACTCATAATTCATTTTTTCAGCATTAAATGCCTTTGAAACTGCTTCGGCAACAACAGACATTTCCTCTAAAAATTTCATTTTAGTTGAACAATCCAACTGAAACAGTTCTGTTATATGCTCTTTACACAAGAATAGGGAATAACCCTTAAAATGCTGGTTATCTCCGATAACAACATATCCTGTCTCCAATTCTTTTACAAAATATGGATTCGTTCCGTCTTTAATCATATTAATTCTGTCACAAACAAAACACATACTCACACCTCCTTATTTCCCAATTACGGCTTTAACAAGTTTCCATGCTATACTTCCCTCTCTTAAGAAAGATAATGCATGTTCAGATTTAACCCATTCAACAGAATCCACTTCACCGGATAATTGAAAATCCTGCTTTTTAACAATTGCCTTGTATCCTAACATTAACATTTCCTTTTTTTCATATGGATAGCTACTGATAAACTCCAATGTATCAACATCTTGTCCAATTTCTTCTTTGACTTCACGAATCACCGTTTCTTCTGCTGATTCTCCTATTTTCATAATTCCTGCAACACAAACATAATTTGTTGTCGAAACATAGTTTTGACGCAGTAATGCTACCTCATCATATTCATTTACAACCGCAGCAATTATACTCGTAGTAAACATATCCCATAAAGGTATACTGCATTTCTCACAATAGGGAATCAGCCCTTCATCACCAATTTCTTTCCTTATAAGCTCTGTTCCGCAATGTGGGCAATATGTAAAATGCATGCTTAAATACCTCCTCCATAAACTTCAAAATCATCTCTCAATATTACTTCATAAAGAGTGTAACTACCCCTGCAATTAATGCCGAAAGCAAGGGGAACATAATAAGATTACCAATCCATTTTTTAATTTTCACCTTTACCGGGATATACGGCATCAAATCCTCTGTTCCGGGAATGAACCATGCTTTTGTGTGTTCTACCCAAAATTCATCAATAAAAAGACGGTCAAATAAATTCCCTATCATAAAAATTGATGTCATCTGCCAAAAGCCACTCCAAAAGCCGGAAGCACCATTTATGTAATATACCATTAGTGGGACAAGGATTATCTTTGGAGCAAATAATGCAATTCCTGAAACAGTAAAGGCCCTTTTCAATTCTTTCTCCGTAGTATATCCAAGCTCCACTACTCTTGCCTTCACATCATCTTCATAAAAAACCGCAAATTTCTCCGGACCATCCTTTAATCCTACGACGCATACCAGTAAAAGTATAAAACATACTACGATTCCTTCAATGATAATCAGCATAATGCCTCCTCCTTTTGTTAGTATAGTGAACTAATTATTCACTTTTAAATTACTTTATCGCAACAAACATACCCGGATCTTTTGGCAACTTCAAAACACCATCTTCCATGCAGCTTACTAATTTGCATCTGACTTCATCCTGAGACAGTTTGCACGCATTCTTAAAAGTAATTCCCGAATAAATATAGTCCATTAAATCATCAATATTAGTAACCTCCAAAGAATCCACATACCGTTTTATCTCTATTTGATGAAAATATGGGTCAAGCTTTTCTTTGCCGTTTTCTAGTGAAAAAGTATTCGTATAGGCTAAATCTACTCCTAATATTTTTACAATCGTCTCCATGATTCCGTTTTCACCTGTTGTTCCGGCATAAAAATGACCACCTTTTTTCAGCACCCTGCGAACTTCCGAAACAGCCTTATCAATATCAGGAACGTGATACAGCATATAATTAGCAATTACTATGTCAAAATAGTCGTCTTTAAACGGAATCTCTTGAATATCTATTATTTTATACTCTGTGTTCTGAAATACGCCAACTTTATTCTTTGCTTCGGCAAGCATGCCCTCAGATAAATCTGATAATACAACCTGTGAGCATCTATTAATTACATCCCTATGGTCTATCCACATGGAACCTGTCCCACATCCAAGCTCAAGAATCTTCATTCCATCCTCTATCTTATATATTGTGAAATACCAATTAGGCAATCCCATTTTATTGGTAGAATACTTGTCATGAATGGATATTCTTGTGTTTAGATTATCCGTTTTCTTATATTGTTCTTTTACACTCGTGGTTTCATTAATCTCTAAACTCATGCTTAACCCTCCATAAAATTGTGTTATATTAATCCTTCAATAAAATCGACAAATAGCGTTCTGATAAAATAAAGCTATTTCTTATGCCACATTGAAATACATGTGTCTCTAAATCTACAACTCTTTCAGAATAAGTATCCTCTCTCATTCCAAGGCAATACTTCTATATCTATTATATCTGCATGTATGTTTTCCATTAACTGTTGAAGCGCCAATTGCGTGACATCATGATTTGTACATTTACATATTAACATGATAAACCTCCAAAATTACAGTAAATAATTAGCGCAAACCTATCTTATCTTTCTATGTACCTTGTCATCCCTATACTTTTTGAAAATCCAAATTTCTCATAGAATGTATCTTTACCTTTTGCAGCAGTCAGTCCCACACTTACAAAAGTCCCTGGCATTGTATTCTCCTTGATATATTCTAATAGCCGTTTTACAATTTTCGTTCCTATGCCTTGTCCTTGATATTGAGGTAGCACAATTATTTCTTGTAAGTACCAATACATAACACCATCACCTACAAGTCTTCCCATCCCAATTACTTCGCCATTATATATAGCCGTCACATCAAATAGATTATTTCTTAATGCCCGTTCAACTTGTTCAATCGGTCTATCTCTAAATCCTGTTGCAACTTTTAGACGAATAAAGTCTTTAGCATTTAATTCATTTTCCACCAAATGATATTTAAATTCATTCATAAATAACTCCACATAGATTACAATTTTTTGTTTCTTTTCTATTAAAATAATAATTTCTTCAGCTAACCCTCTTCCATCAAAGTCCTTATTTATCTTCAAATTTGATATATATTGCTCCCTCTGTGCTTGACGTATATTCAATAATCAAATCTTCCCATTCACCAAAAAACTCAGAAAATGTTAAATAGCGTTCGCTTTTATTAGGGCTTACGGCCTTCTTCGCAACTCTATAACTTTCTTCATTTAGTTGCCAATTATGTAACGGACAGGGAACAAACTGATTGTCACAATATCTTCGATGGATTTCCTCGTCAGAAAAGCTTCCAAAGAATTCAAAAATCAATATCACAAATTGTCGTTACATCTTTTGAGAAATCATACATAATGCTACCATCATAAAAATCGACGGCAACATATCCCTTTTGATTTATATTCTGCAAAAAAGAAAACAAAACCTCTATTGCTTTTAGCTTTTTTCCAACAGGTAATTCTTTAAATTTTTCCTTACTATTATAGTGGCTCTGATCAAAAAATTGAAGCAAATCACTCTCCTCTATATATCGGATAGCGTTTCTTATCCGCATCTGTAATTTCTCGTACGACACGACACGGAACACCTACCGCAATTACATTTGAGGGAATACTTTTTGTCACTACACTTCCAGCCCCTATAACAGTATTGTCACCGATTGTAACTCCGCCAAGAACAATGGTTCCGGCACCAATCCACACATTGTTTCCGACAGTAATAGGTAATGCGACTTCAAGCCCTTCATTACGTTGTTCTGCATCTAAAGCATGTTCTGCCGTTGTAAACAAACAGTTAGGAGCAATAAAAACATGGTCTCCAAATGTCACCTTCCCTCCATCAAGTATCTGACAGTTATGATTAGCAAAGAAATAATTACCCACAGATGTATTATATCCGTAATCACACCAAAATGGAGTATTTACTGTAACCTGTTCTCCCATAGCTCCCAAAATCTGTTTTAAAATTTTCCCTTGTGCCTCACGGTCAGAAGGCTTTATTTGATTAAATTCATGACACAAATCATTGCATCTGCTTATCTCATTCAATATTTCTTCATCATAATTGGCATTATATAAATAACCCGCTACTGCTTTTTCTTTTTCTGTCATGGTAAAACCTCCCACAGATTCAAAATTTCTCGTGTATTTCCTCGACTTTCCAGTATTTACGGGCTTTCCCGCCCATCAACATCTGTGTAATTTGCACTTTTCCCTTATTTTTTCCCTTGCGAGCAAATAACAAGGGAAAATCCTACAGCTTTTTCTTTGAAATATTCTTATAAATATTTTTCTTGAAATCATTCTTTGAGTGAAAGAATTCACTTTCTGACTTTGTTAATACATTCTTTTGTGCAATCGCTTCCACTGTACAAATCAAATCTGCTGCTTGTGATAGTTTATACTGATTCGTCTCTATCTTTCTAAATTCCACATTCGAAAACATGGTATTAAACACAGATACCAATATCTGCGCCAACTCAACCTGTCCATAGTCGTAGTAAACAATAATTTTCTCAAATGCAGAAAAATAATCAAATTTTGCTCGTAACTGGTTTGCAATCTCTTTTGTTAATTTATCCGTGTAAGCCAGCTTTGATTTTTCTGCACACTCTCCCTGATTAATCATGGGACAGATGTATTGAATATCCAGTAAACGAGTAAAATGATACAATGCATTAAACAACGCTTTTCTTTGTTCTCTCAAATCATTT
>JAFQQI010000070.1 GCA_017411305.1 Lachnospiraceae bacterium | reverse complement strand
GCACTTGGAATGGCAGCTGTAATGACAATGTCCTTAGCAGCATGTGGTAGCAGCGATGCAACAACAAACACAGACACTAAGACAGATGCAACAACAACTACAGATGCAGCAAAAAAAGATGCAGTAGCAACAGACACAGAAGCTGTTGATACAGCAGAGGCTACGGGAGTTCCTACTTATGCAGAGATTACATTAGGTGAGGATTATACAGATTTAGCAGCAAACATTAAGTTCATGCATCACAAGACAGACCGTCAGCAGGATGGAACAATGGATAATTTAATGGCTGAGTTCAATAAGGTATATCCAAATATTAAGGTTGAATTAGAAGCAATTACAGATTATGCAGAGACAGCTCTTCTTAGACTTCCTACAGAAGACTGGGGCGATGTTATGTTTATCCCAACAGTAGATGCTGCAGATCTTCCTACATACTTCCTTCCTTATGGAACAGTGGAAGAAATGGATCAGTATGTAAACTTTGCTGATAACTGGAAGAATGAAGGAAATTGCTATGGTATCGGTTATATGGGAAATGCTCAGGGTCTTCTTTACAACAAAGCAGTATTTGAGAAGGCAGGCGTAACAACATTACCTAAGACTCCGGATGAGCTTATGGCAGCTTTACAGGCAATCAAGGATAACACAGATGCGATTCCTCTTTATACAAATTATGCAGCAGGCTGGACCATGGGTGGACAGTGGGATGCATACCTTGGAGCAATCACAACAGGTGACGAGACATGGTTAAATCAGAAGTTCGTTCATACAGCAGAGCCTTTCGCTGATAACGGTGATGGAACAGGTGCTTATGCATTATACAAGATTCTTTATGATGCAGTTGCAAATGATTTAATCGAAGAAGATTATACAACAACAGACTGGGAAGGCTGTAAGGGTATGATTAACAGAGGTGAAATCGGATGTATGGTTCTTGGTTCATGGGCAGTAGCTCAGATGAAGGCTGCTGATGCAAATGGAGATGACATCGGATACATGCCATTCCCTATCACAGTAAATGGTAAGCAGTATGCAACAGCTGGTCCTGACTATGGATATGGTATCAATGCAAATGCTTCAGAAGAGAATCAGACAGCAGCTATGGTATTCGTTAAGTGGATGGTTGAAGAATCTGGATGGTGTGACTTTGAAGGTGGATATCCAATTTCTAAGACAGCTCCTACATCTTTCGTATTTGATGGTGTAGAAGTAGTTAGCAATGCAACATCACTTGAAGGTGAAGAAGATCTTATGAATGAGATGAATGCAGAATCTGAACTTAACTTCAACAATGGTGGAGATAGCAGAGTTCAGAAGATTGTAGAAGCAGCAGATGCAGGTACTCCTTACGAAGAGTTGGTTGCTGAGTGGACAGAATTGTGGAACGATGCACAGGATTCTTTAGGAGTTGAAGTACTTTACTAGTTTTTATGCAACATAAGAGGAAAGACCCTTACGATTATGATGGTTAATCCCCTTGTTTATGGGCCGGGGAGCAATGCGCCCCGGCTCGTATTTGGCTAGATTATGAAAAAATGATTGTTTGAGAGAAAAGGAGGAGGTTGCGCTATGGCATCATCCCAAATGGCAGCAAAGCCAAAAAAACCGTTTAATTTTTACAAATGGATAAGAAGTAGAGAAGGACAGCAGGCGTTTATTATTGTTGCGTTCTCTATCATTCCTTTAGCATTGCTATTGATATTTACTTATTATCCTTTTGCAGAGATGTTTAAATTCAGCTTCTTCAAAATGAAGTACGTAGGAAAAAGAGAGTTTGTCGGATTAAAGAACTATATCGACGTGTTTACGAGAGATGACTTGTTTAGCTCTTTAAAGCTATCCATCTATTATATTGGTGGTGCGATGGTACAGCTTGCACTTGCTTTGTACTTGGCTACTGTACTTTGCTTTGGCGTTAAGGGTGGAAACTTTTTCAAGGGATGTATGTTCTTCCCATATTTAATTAACGGTATTGCAATTGGTTTTATTTTTAAATTTTTCTATACAAGAGGATTCGTATTCGATACGGTTCTTCAGTGGTTTGGACTTGAATTGGAAAATCTTCCGTATTGGCTGAAAGACAGAAGTATCAATAATATTTCCCTGGTAGGAACCAGTGTGTGGAAATATTTTGGACAGAACATGGTTCTTTTCCTTGGTGCGATGATGTCAGTTGATTCAGAGTTATATGAAGCAGCAATGCTGGACGGTGCAAATAAATGGCAGCAGTTTAAATATATTATGCTTCCAAGTATTAAAACAATTGTTACATTGAACTTGATTACCTCTATTACCGGATCCTTAAGTGCATTCGAACCACCATACGTTGTTATGTCCGGTGGTGCAAATGGTACAGCAACTTACTTTGTTAAGATGCATGAGGTTGCTCATACAAGCCAGAAAGTTGGTCTTGCATCTGCAATGGCAATCGTATTGTTAATGATTATCTTTGTAGCAACAATTTTACAGAAGGTTATTATGAATTATGTATTCAGAAGCTCAGAGGATGAAGATGTGAATGCAGCAAAGAGAAGAGAGAAGAAGCTTGCCAAAGCAAGAGCAAAGGAGGCAGGAAAGTAATGACAATCTTTCAAAAAATAAAGCATTATGGATGGATTTTTATCCAGTATTTTTCACTCATATTCTTTTCTTTTGTAGCCTTATTGCCGGTAGTGTCTTGTTTGATTACGGCCTTTAAGACAAAGGAAGAATACGAAACTACAAATGTAATGACACTTCCACAAAGCTGGTTGAATTTCAGGAACTTTATTCAAGTATGGGAAGATGCTGACATGGGAAGAGCATTTTTTAACTCAGCAATCGTTTTGGTATTTGTAGTAGCAGGCTCCGTTATGGTAGGTTCTATGATTGCTTATGTATTGAACCGATTTACATTCCCGGGAAATGGTCTGATTCGTAGCTTGTTCCTTTTTGCAACACTCCTTCCGGGTATTGCGATGCAGGTTGCAACCTATCAGTTGATGTATCAGATTGGCTTTATTAATCACTTATATGGATACATTATTCTTTCTATGGGTACAGATGTTATTTCAATATACATATTCATTCAGTTCTTTGAGAACATTCCGGTATCGTTGGATGAATCTGCATTTATGGATGGTGCTTCCTACTTTACAATCTTCTTTAAGATTTTGTTCCCACTCCTGAAACCGGCGATGGTTACGGTTATGATTCTTAAGGGTGTTGGTACATACAATGAATATTATAATGCCAGCCTTTATCTGACAGGAGAACAGAAGACAGTTTCTATGGCGTTATATACTTTTGTTGGACCACTTGGAAGTCAGTTTAATTTGATCTGCGCAGGTGCTATCATGAGTTTAATACCTGCTTTGGTTGTATTCCTTATTTTCCAGAAGCAGATTTACAGTGGTATGACTGCAGGTGCTGTAAAGGGTTAGGGTGAAATAAATATGAAAACAGAGATAAAGAAACACCTGATAGAAGATATTATCCCATTTTGGAAGGGATTAAGAGATGATGAAAATGGCGGCTATTATGGATGGATGGATTATGAGCACAGTGTTGATAAAAAGGCTGTAAAGGGCTGTATTTTAAATAGCCGTATTACCTGGTTTTTTGCTAATGCCTATACTCTTTTAAAGGATGAGTCCTTATTGGCTGAGGCAAAGCATGGATTTGAATTTTTGAAAAATCATTGCTGGGATAAAGAGAATGGTGGCGTGTTTTGGTCTGTGAAATATGATGGAACACCAGAGGAAACCTTAAAGCATACATATAATCAGGCATTTTCTATCTACGCTCTTTCTTCTTATTATGAAGCAAGTGGAGATAAGGAAGCTTTGGAGATGGCTTATACTTTGTATGAGCTGATTGAGTCTAAAATGCGTGATGAGCTTGGCTATAAGGAAGCCTTTGATGAAAGCTTCCATGAGATTGATAATGAGAAACTTTCTGAAAACGGAGTAATTGCTTCTAAGACTATGAATACCTTACTTCATGTATTTGAGGCATATACAGAGCTTTATCGTGTGGATGGTAAGGCAGAGGTTAAGGAAAAATTGATGTGGATGATGGATTTAATCGCAGAGAAGATTTATAATCCTGAGCTTCACAGACAGGAAGTATTCTTTGATGAAAAGTGGAATAGTATCATTGATTTGCATTCCTATGGACATGACATTGAGACAGCGTGGCTGGTAGACAGAAGTGTTGAGGTTATTGGTGAGAAGAAGTATGAAGATAAGATGACACCGATTACCCTCGATCTTGCAAGACAAGTGAAGAAGCTTGCCTTTAATGGAGAATCCTTAAGTAATGAATGCGAAAAAGGTGTGGATGACACCAACCGTGTATGGTGGGTTCAGGCAGAAACGGTAGTTGGTTTCCTGAATGCAGCAGAGAAGTGCGGTAAGGATACAGAAGAAGGAAAAGCGTATATTGAGTCAGCAAAGGCTGTATGGGAATTTATCAAGGCTCATGTGATTGATAAACGAGATGGCTATGAGACAGGAAGAGAATGGTACTGGCTTGTGGATGAAAAGGGTAAGCCTTATAGTGATAAGCCAATTGTAGAACCATGGAAGTGCCCATATCATAATGGAAGAATGTGTTTTGAAGTGATCAAAAGACTCTAAATTGAAAAATCCATAAACGGAAGATTTTTCAATTGGCAAATTTGTGTCTGTGCAATGTGCTAAAGCACTTGTAAAGTTTGCTGGTATTGAGAAAGGAAAGGTAAATAAATGTTTCAGAAGAAATGTGAAGAAATCATGCAGCGTTACGAGGCTGTTGTAACTCGTAAGAATGAAAAAACAGATTTTTATAACGGAATCTATGACCGTTACAAGTATCCGGTATTAACAAGAGATCATATTCCACCTTTCTGGAAGTTTGATATGAACCCAGAAACAAATCCATATTTTATGGAAAGACTTGGTGTGAACTGTGTATTTAACTCTGGTGCAATTGAGTTAGATGGTAAGTTTTACCTGGTAGCAAGAGTGGAAGGAAATGATAGAAAATCTTTCTTTGCAGTGGCAGAGAGTGATAATGGTATCGACGGCTTCCGTTTCTGGGATTATCCGATTTTATTAGATGATGTATGTCCAGAAGAAACAAACGTATATGATATGCGTCTAACTAAGCATGAAGACGGTTATATTTATGGTGTATTCTGTTCCGAGAGCAAGGATACTACTGTAAACGACTTGTCAGCAGCAGTTGCAGCAGCAGGTATTGTAAGAACAAAGGATTTAAAGACTTGGGAGAGATTAGAGAATCTGAAGACTTTGAATTCTCCACAGCAGAGAAATGTGGTACTTCATCCAGAATTTGTAAATGGCAAGTATGCTTTCTATACTAGACCAATGGATGACTTTATTGATACAGGAAGCGGCGGTGGAGTAGGTTTTGGACTTTGTGAAGATATTACTCATGCAGTGATTGATGAAGAGATTATTACCAGCAAGAGAAAATATCACACCATTACAGAAGCTAAGAATGGTGCCGGAGCAACTCCGATTAAGACAGATAAGGGCTGGATTCATATTGCACATGGAGTTCGTAACACAGCAGCAGGACTTCGCTATGTTATCTATGCTTTTGCAACCAGCTTAGAAGATCCTACCAAGGTTATCGCTGAGCCAAGCGGATTCTTAATTGCTCCATTGGGAAGTGAAAGAGTTGGTGACGTTTCAAACGTAGTATTTACCAATGGTGCGATTGCAAGAGACAACGGAGAAGTATATATTTACTATGCTTCCAGCGATACTAGACTTCATGTTGCTACTACAACTATGGATAAGTTGGTTGACTATGTATTTAATACACCAGAGGATCCATTAAGAAGTGTGAAGTGTGTAGAGCAGAGATGCGACTTTATCAAAAAAAATCTTGAATTTATGGGAAAGTAAAAAATCCATAAGTAGAAGTTTTTTATATAACAAATTTGTACAAAATACAAATTTGATGAGTATGGGAAGGTATAAAAAATGAGCAAATATCTGATTGATAATCATCTTGGGATTATGAATTGCGGTAACTGGTATCGTATCAAACAGACTATGAGAAAGGCAGCAAGAGGAGAGAGTATTACGGTTGGATTCCTTGGTGGTTCCATTACACAAGGCTGTCTATCTTCTACACCGGAAACCTGTTATGCCTATTTGGTCTATGAATGGTGGAAACAGAAGTTTCCACAGGCTGAGGTGAAGTATGTAAATGCAGGTATTGGCGGCACCACTTCACAATTTGGTGTGGCAAGAGTTGATAGTGATTTACTTGCTCATCAGATTGACTTTACAACCGTAGAATTTAGTGTGAATGATGACAATACTGATCATTTCATGGAAACCTATGAGGGATTGATTCGACGTATTTATGATAGTGAGAATAAGCCCGCAATGCTGATTGTGAATAATGTACGATATGACAATGGCGAAAATGCACAGGAGAAGCATAATAGGATTGGCGAAGCATATCAGATTCCATGTGTCAGCATGAAACCAACGATTTATGCAAAGGTATTTGATGGAACCTTTACCAGTCGTGATGTAACAGAAGATGATTTACATCCAAATGATGAAGGACATTCTATGGTAGCTGGTGTAATTATACACTTTTTAGAATTAGTATATACTAATTTGGAGCATGAAAGAGAACAGGAAGTGCAAATGCCTGAGCCTTTGACAGCGAATACCTACGAGCATTCGTTACGATATCAAAATGATAACAGCAATCCTTTGAATGATGGGTTTGTTGCAGATTTTACACCGCAAAATGACATTCGTGAGATATTTCGAAAGGGCTGGACTTCAAGTCAGAAGGGAGCATCGCTTACTTTTGAAGTACAGGGACGCAGCATAGCCGTACAGTATCGTAAGTCAGTGGAACAACCAACGCCAATTGCAAGAGCGATTGTGGATGGTGATGTAGAACACGCAGTGATTTTAGATGGTAACTTTGAAGAAACCTGGGGAGACAGCCTGCATATTGATACGGTAGCAGAACACCTTCCATGTGGTAAGCATAAGGTTGAAATTGAAATTATAACAACACATGAGGACGATAAGGTACCGTTTTATCTGGTATCCGTAATCGGATCTTATTAAAAAATAGGAGGAAAGAAGAAAATGAGCAAAGTAAAAATGATTAGCCCGGCAGTACCAAACATGCCATGGCAGGAAAGACCTGAAAATATAGTAGGAGCACCAATCTGGAGATACAATGAGAATCCAATCATTGGAAGAAATCCAGTTGAGGGTGTTGCAAGAATCTTCAACAGTGCAGTTATGCCTTATGAAGATGGTTTTATCGGTGTATTCCGTGGAGAGCAGACAAATGGTATTCCTTATATCTATATGGGAAGAAGTAAGGATGCAATTCATTGGGATTTTGAAAAGGATAAGATTAATTTCGTAGACGAAGAAGGAAAGCCATTTATGCCAGTATACGCGTATGATCCTCGTCTTGTTAAGGTAGAAGATACATACTACATTATTTGGTGTGGAGATTTCTATGGTGCAGCAATCGGTATGGCTAAGACAACAGATTTCAAGACATTTACAAGAATTGAGAATCCATTCTTGCCATTTAACAGAAATGCAGTATTGTTCCCGAGAAAGATTAACGGCAACTTTATGATGTTAAGCCGTCCTTCAGATAGCGGACACACACCATTTGGTGATATCTTCGTAAGCGAGAGCCCAGACCTTGTTTACTGGGGTAAGCATAGACATGTTATGGGTAAAGGTAATGAATGGTGGCAGTCAGTTAAGATTGGTGGCGGTGCAGCTCCTATCGAGACAAGTGAAGGCTGGTTATTGTTCTATCATGGTGTAAGTGGAACATGTAATGGATTTGTATATTCTATTGGTGGAGCAATCCTTGACATTGATAACCCATCTATCGTGAAGTATAGATGTGAGAATTTCCTCTTAACTCCAGAAGAGTGGTATGAAGAGAGAGGATTTGTTCCTAACGTATGCTTCCCATGTGCAACCATTCATGATTCTGAGACAGGAAGAATTGCAGTATATTATGGTGCAGCAGATAGTTATGTAGGTCTTGCATTTACAGAGCTTGATGATATTGTAGACTATATTAAGACAAATAGTAAGCTTACCGAATCTGATAAGGAAATCGGAAGAAGATAATGTGAAAAATTCATAGACGGAAGATTTTTCATATGGCAATTTGTGCATAGCACAAATTCGTAAATAGGAGGCTGTGGTGCGGAATCTATCCACAGCCTCTTGCTGTATAAAGAGTTAATAAAGCTGTTTGTACGTAACTAGTAAGGTATGTAATAGTTATAGAAAGGATATGGAAAGATTATGACGGAAACAGCAGTAAGTATGATACAGGAGCTTAAGGTACATGGGAGAACGACAAATGAGAGAGCGCCATTGACCTTATTCTGGACGGCAAGTGGATTTGAATGTAATGTATCAGGAACAGAGCTGTGGGTTGAGGTGGAAGTAACCTATGACATATATGAACCATGGTTTAGTTATACCGTGAATGGTGACTGGATAGGCAGGCAGATGTTGCTTCCGGGCAGATATTGGATACCGATGTTTCGTGGCATGAATCCTGAGAAGATTAAAAATGTAAGATTTTACAAGGATTTACAGGCTATGAGTGGGGATGGTAATTCCTATATTCATATTCATGCGTTGCGTCATGATGGTGTGTTTTATCCTGTAGAAGAGAAGAAATTAAAAATAGAGTTTATTGGAGATAGTATTACTTCGGGAGAGGGCTTGTTTGGAGCAAAGGAAGAAGAGGACTGGGTTCCAATGTTTTTCTCGGCACTTAGAGACTATGCCTGCCTCACAGCAAAGGAGTTGGACGCAGAGTATCGTGTTTTTTCGCAAAGTGGCTGGGGTGTTTATAACTCATGGGACAATAATCGAAATTCTGCGATTCCGAAGTATTATAAGGAAATATGTAGCCTGATGCCGGGAGAGGAAAATGAACGACTTGGTGGAAATCAACCGCATAATTTTTCAACTTGGCAACCAGATGTGATTGTGGTGAATCTTGGAACAAATGATGTAGCAGGATTTGACCAGCCGGAATGGGTAGATGAGATAACCGGAGAACGTCATAAGATGCGCAGAGAGGAAAACGGTAGCTTTTGTAAGGAGGATGTGAATGCTTTTAAAGGAGCAGTAGCAGATTTTCTGAAGACCTTGCGTGAATGCAATCCAAATGCGCAGATTATATGGTGCTATGGAATGTTAGGAATTCCATTCCAGATGTCGATTATGGAAGGAATCTCTTCTTATATGGAAAAGAGTGGAGATCAGAAGGTGTCATACTTACAGCTTCCTAATACGGATGAAACGAATGTTGGTTCCAGACAGCATCCGGGAGTGTTGTGTCATAAGCAGGCGGCAGAGGTTTTAGTAGGATATATAAAACAAATTTTGTAAAGAAAACGAGGTAATTCGTATGTTTCAGAATGATTTTGTATGGGGCGTTGCCAGCAGCGCCTATCAAATAGAAGGAACGGATAAGGAAGATGGCAGAGGAGACTGCGTGTGGGATGCTTTTGCCAAAGAAGGCAAAGTATATGGCAATCAGAATGCGGATGTTGCTTGTGACCATATACATAGATATAAAGAAGATATTGCATTGATGCGTCATCTTGGCGTGAAGGCCTATCGATTTTCCTTGAGTTGGGCAAGGATTCTCCCGGAAGGAACAGGGAAGGTAAACGAAAAGGCGATTGCATTGTATCGTGATATGATTCTTGAAATGAAGAAAAATGGAATTACGCCATATGTTACGTTATTTCATTGGGAATATCCGCTTGTTTTGCAGGAAAAAGGTGGTTGGTTAAATCCGGATTCCGTAGAATGGTTTGCAGAATATGCAAGAGTGGTAGCAGAGAACATTACCGATTTAGCAGAATATTTCTTTACCTTAAATGAGCCACAGTGTTTCGTGGGGCTTGGACACTTAAGTGGTGTGCATGCACCAGGATTAAAGTTAGATCCGAAAGAAGTATTTCAGATTGCTCATAATGCACTGAAAGCGCATGGTAGAGCTGTTCAGGAGCTAAGAAAACATGCAAAGCAGCCAATTAAGATTGGTTATGCACCAACT
>JAFQQI010000069.1 GCA_017411305.1 Lachnospiraceae bacterium | reverse complement strand
GCCTGTGAAGGTTCTAAGCAGAGGTTTGTGCCTACCGGATTGGCAACCGGAGATAATGAGATAGAACAGCACCGGAATTTCAGCGAAACGCATTTTCCGGGAGTGGCTCCCTGTAGATTCCGTCTGGATGGGCATGATGGAAATGCAGTGTGGGATGAAGCCGTCCCAATGTATGTTACCCGGCTGGGGGAACTGATTGAGAAATCAGCTCAAAGAAATCTTTTTTGATTTTTATGGATAATGTGGCATTCGTGCCATGTTGTCCTTTGAGATAAGGAAGCTGACACATACATTGTTATATGAAGGACAGCTTTCTTATTTCAGAGGATAACTGCCGGCGTAATCTCTGTAAAAATCTATGAAAGAACAGGTACAAGAAATATGTGCAACATAGGAATTGTATTAGGAGACGCCGGGGTTAAATTTCCTACGGCTATTTTATTTATGAACTCCAACAAGTCGGAGCGTAATATCCGTAAAAAGGTTGCTAAGACCAGAGAGAAATGTATGTCACATGGAATTGTCTTAGGGCATGATGTGGTAATCAACAAAGGTCCTGACAGAGATATTGACCGTGATGCAGTCAATATGCTTATCACATTTCTTCTTGATGGGGAATATCAGATGATTGTGGTGGACAAGCTCACAGACCTTACATCTGATTTATCGGATTTAGAGGAGTTCTTAAATGATGCGGCTGCGATTGGTGTGAGTGTGTTTGAACTTTCTACCATGCAGGTCAGACATCATGTGTATATGGAAGGCTGCCCGGATTGTTCCACTATTGGTAAAATCATAAATCTGAGGTCTTGATATGAAGATCAGACGAGGAGACATATTATATGTTGATTTAGGTGTGCAGTATCAGGGAAGCATTCAGGGCAGTATGCGTCCTGTGGTGGTAGTAAGTAACAATATGGCGAACAAGCACAGCACCGTGATAACGGTTGTTCCCTTATCCACCAAAATCAACAAAAAGAGAAATCTTCCCACTCATGTATTTGTGTCAGCTTATAAGAGCGAGGGATTAGAACAGCACAGTATCGCACTTTGCGAACAGGTGACAGCCCTCGATTATGGCAGAATTATTGAGAACATGGGCAAGGTTGATAAAGATACCCTTGCAAGGATAACCGAAGCTGTGCAAGTGCAGGTCGGGGTATTTGATAAGTATAACTGATTATAAGGTAGATTTAGCAGAGCCGGGCAGGAGTGTCCGGCTTTTTACATATTTGTCCGTGATAGGACAGGATATGTCATTCAGAAGAATGGAGGATTAAAGAGTGAAAGTAGCAATGTATATGAGAGTAGGTAATAAAGACCAGTTAATGGATACAGATAGGAAAGAAGGTACAGAAGTGGATAAACAGGCAATCGGTTTTGTGTATGACTCTCTTGGAAGGAAAGAGCATTTTGAAGAACAGAAGCGGCAGATAAATCAGTATTGCAGTGATATGGGATTGAGCCTAAAAGCTGTTTATGAGTGTAGCAAAAAGGATTTAAAAGACAGAAAGGCATATTTCAATTCCATTATCGAAGAAAATGCAGCAGATGTAGATACTTTTATTATTCCTTCTGTGAGCAGGATTAGCAGGAAGTTTGATGAGTTTAAGGAGATTATAGAGAATTTCAGAGAGCATGGTATAGAGGTGGTTTCTCTTACTGTGTCAGAAAGTATGCTGCTTGATGCTAAAAATCCCTTACACGACTTTGCTATGGGAGTAGCAAGTGGAGAAATCGTGTTGTCCGGTGGGTATGATGAGGAAGAATATGAGGATTATGATTCGGACTATGAGGAAAGCTTCAAGACCAATCTTCCTTATGGATATGAGCTGGTAGATGGAAGGATTGTGGTGGACGACAGTAAAAGGGAAGTGGTTGCTTGGATATTCAATGCTATGGAGCGTTATTCCAATGATGTGCCAGATATTCTTGTGAAGCAGTTACAGCAAAACTTTTATGAGGAGCTTGGTGCAGAGCTTGAATATGAGGAAGCTAAAGGACGGGTTTCTTTTGGTGCAGTTGAAGAATATCTTTGTACGGAGCTGAATGTCCGTTTGATGAATTTTGATCCTGACATAAAAGAAAGCCGTGTCGAGAGAATTAAGGAATGTCTGACAGCTCCATTAAATGAAGAACAGCAGACATTGATAGAGGACAGGTTTTTAAAGAGTGGTGCAGAATACAAAAAAGAAATTATCCGCCATATTCTTATGGATTCTCAAAAAACTTCCATTGCAGAACGCAGACAGGCGGGAATTTACTATGGGAAACTTAGGAGTGGTGCGGAAAAGACCACAACACAGCAGAAACCACCGAAGCGATAGACATAAACATACACATATCTTACAAGGGTAGCCGGACTTTGCTCCGGCTTTTTACATAGCAGTTTTAAACTGCCATGAATATATGTTAGGAGGCTTGTAAAGTGTCACTACTTAATTTGGAAGAAATGAGAGCAGTTGATATTAGAACTGTAAAGCCGGAGAGCCTTGTGGATATTACAAAAATTCATATAGACGAAAATCTGGAAGGGAAGGAAAGGGCAGAGGAATTTATCCGGCAGGTAAAAAATCCGTACTGTTATAAGGTTGGGAAAATGATTGTGAAATCAAGCTACTCGAAGGGTTCTACACTTACGGAGCGTTTTCAGGAATTAGTCCTTGCGGTCTGATTTTTTTTGAAAAAGGGGTGGAAAAAACACAGGAGTTATGTTAATCTAAGAATCATAAAAAAATAGGGCTGACATCAGTGCAGACCTCTGATTCTTAGATTATTAAGATTGGGCGATTGCAAATGTCAATATAAAAATGTAGGTTTTTTGGAAAATAAGAGTGTAGGTTTTCCTACAAGCTTATTTTCCATTTTTTAGTTATCTTCCGTCATATATTGCATCTGATCCTTTAGTC
>JAFQQI010000068.1 GCA_017411305.1 Lachnospiraceae bacterium | reverse complement strand
CCTGCTTGGAGAACTGTCTGAGCACTGCGTTAGCAGGGCGAGTTTGCGTGTTAGCAATGAGCCAAACAAGACTGCTTGCAGGCTTACTTGGCGAATGCCACGATAGTGCGCTTGCGCAACTATGCGGAGAGCAGGACTAATCAAACATGCCGAACGCTCCATTTAGGAAATACCAAACAAGCGGGTTTGCATTTGAGGCATATTCATTTGCTATACACAATGCCGAAAAAGGAGTGCTCACAACCTTGAATAATACTCCACTAAACCTGAATTTAATGTAGAAAGGTGTAATTATGGGATTACGTTTTTATATTGGTGCCTCTGGTTCAGGGAAAAGCCACAGGCTATATGAGTATATTATAGAGGAAGCGCAAAAAAATCCGCCCCGCAATTATCTGATTGTCGTACCGGATCAGTTTACCATGCAGACACAGCTTGATATGGTGCGAAAGAGTCCAAATAAAGGCATTATGAATATTGATGTGTTAAGCTTTGGCAGACTTTCCCATCGTATCTTCGCGGAGGTAGGTGGAAACGATAAGCCGGTACTGGATGATACGGGAAAGAGCCTTGTGCTTCGAAGTGTAGCGGCAGGTTTAGAAGATGAGCTTAGTGTTATGAAGCGTAACATTAAAAAAATAGGCTACATACATGAAGTAAAGTCAGCGCTTTCGGAATTCATGCAGTATGGATTAGGACTCAATGAAGTGGAGCAGCTCACACAGTATGCTTCCAAAAGAGGTGCGCTTTTTTACAAATTACAGGATTTAAAAACCTTATACGATGGATTTTTAACCTATATCAAAGACAAATATATTACCACAGAAGAAACCCTTGACCTGCTTCGAGGGGCATTACCAAAGTCAGAGATTGTCAGAGACAGTGTGATTGTTTTTGATGGTTTTACAGGTTTTACACCGGTGCAGAATAAGGTAATCCAGCAGCTTATGACGTTAGCAAACGAAGTCATTATGACAATAACCATGGATACCAGAGAGGATGCATATTTATTAGATGGAGAGCAGAAGCTTTTTCATTTAAGTAAAAAGACCATATATGACCTCACAAAGCTTGCCAAGGAGACCGGAGTAAAAAGAGAAGAGGATGTGTTCATCAAAGAAACGATAGTCTATCGTTACCGTAACAATCCGGGTATGGCACACCTCGAAAAAGAGCTGTTTCGTTATCCGTATAAGGTATACGAGGAAGAACAGAATGCCATTCGTATGTTTGAAGCGACCAATCCAAAGGAAGAGTTAAGACAGGTCTGTCTTGCCATCAAGAAGCTCATTCGTACGAAGGACTACTGTTATCGTGATATTGCGGTGGTAACAGGGGATATGGAACGCTATGGATTTTTGGCACAGGAAGAATTTGAAAAGTTTCAGATTCCGTATTTCATCGACCAAACCAATAAACTGGTCCTGAATCCATTTGTAGAATTTATCCGAAGTGCTTTGTTGGTGGTTATTCAGGACTATTCCTATGAGTCTGTATTTCACTTTCTAAGGTGTGGCCTGTCAGGGATTACACCGGAGGAAACGGATAGGCTGGAAAATTATATTCTGACCATGGGAATCCGTGGGAAAAAGAGATGGAGCAGCATTTTCAGCAGACGTTTACAGCGGGAAGAAGAGGAAGCAAAGGATTTAGAAGAGCTGAATGCCCTGCGTGAGCGTATCGTAACCATGCTCGAGCCATTGATGATAAAAGAAGCAACCGGTGAGGTTTTTGTAAAGGCATTGTATGATTTTATTGTACGTGCTGAGATAGAAGAGAAGCTTTATGATTATGAAAAGCAGTTTGAGGCAGAGGGAGACTTGGTTAAGGCAAAGGAATATGCGCAGATTTACCGTCTGGTGATAGAGCTGCTAGAGCAGGTGATTGGTCTTTTAGGACAAGAAATGATGCAAATTAAGGAATTTGCGGATATTCTGGATGCAGGCTTTGCGGAGATTAAGGTCGGAACCATTCCGCAGAATGTTGATAAAGTAGTCATTGGTGATATTGAAAGAACACGTCTTTGTGAGATTAAGGCGCTATTTTTCGTAGGTGTAAATGATGGTGTCATTCCAAAGAGTGGTGGAAATGGCGGTATTATCTCGGATATCGACAGAGAGTTTTTGCAGGAATCAGAGTTTGAGCTTGCACCAACCCCAAGACAGCAGATGTACATTCAACGTTTGTATCTGTATTTGATGATGACAAAGCCGACTGAGCATTTATATCTGTCATATGCAAAGGTAGACAGTGAGGGAAAAAGTATTCGTCCGGCATATCTTGTCAGCACAGTTTCTAAGCTGTTTCCAAGTCTTACGATAGAGCAACCGGAGCTTTTGGAGATTACAGAACAGATGGAATCTCCGACAGACAGCATGGAATATCTGGTGAAGCTTCTTCGAAGCTATGCAGCAGATGAGTTAAAAGAGGAAAAGACATTATTCTTTACATTATATGATACGTATGTCAAAAATGAGAGCTATGCTCTGATTACAGAGCAGATAAAAAAGGCAGCCTTTTTTCATTATCAGAATAGACGCTTGCCAAAGGAGCTTGCAACAGCATTATATGGACAGGTATTGAAAAACAGTGTAAGCCGCTTGGAAAAATTTGCGGCGTGTGCGTATGCTCACTTCCTACAATATGGTTTATGTTTAGAAGAACGTGACCGTTACAGCTTTGAAAGTGTGGATATGGGAAATGTATTCCATGCGGTGTTAGAGGAATTTTCCGAGAAGCTGACACAGGAAGGTTATACATGGTTTGATTTTTCAAAAGACACAGCCGACAGGCTGATAGGCGAGTGCTTAGAGAGCTATGCGGCTTCCTATGGAGAAACGGTGCTTTATAGCAGTAAGCGTAATGAATACATGATTACAAGAATGCACAGGATTTTGAACCGAACGGTGCAGACCTTACAATATCAGTTAAAGCAAGGTGTATTCGAACCAGAAAATTTTGAGCTTTCATTCCAAATGACATCAGATTTGGAATCGGTGAATATTGCTCTTTCTGAGGAAGAAAAGATGCATTTGATAGGACGAATTGACCGTATTGATACCTGCAAACAGGGCGATAAGCTGTATGTAAAGGTTATTGATTATAAGTCTGGCACTCGAAAGTTCGATCTTGCGGCATTATATTATGGATTACAGCTACAGCTTGTGGTTTATATGAATGCGGCGGTGGAAAACGAGAAAAAGAAAAATCCTGACATGAATGTCATTCCTGCGGCAATGCTTTATTACCATGTGAGCGACCCAATGACAGAAACGGAAAAAGGAAAGCCAGATCCACAAGAGATAGAAAAGGCAATTTTAGACGAGTTGAAAATGACGGGAATGGTGAGTGATGAGGAAGAAGTTATAAGGCTAATGGATGCCGGATTCACGGATAAATCTCAGATTCTTCCGATAGCAAAGAAAAAGGACGGAAGCTTTACTAAGACCTCCAGTACCCTGTCAAAGGAGGATTTCAAGGTGGTTTCGGATTATGTAAACCAAAAAATAAAAGAGCTTGGAACGTCTATTTTAGATGGAGAGATAGCGTTAAATCCTTATGAGCAGAGCAAGCAAAATGCATGTACCTATTGTAGTTATCGTGGAATTTGCGGCTTTGACCGCAAGCTTGGTTCAGGACTAATTCGAGAGCTGGAAGAGCTTGATCAAGATATTGCATTAGAACGAATGAAAGGGGAGGTGTAGGACATGGGAGTATCGTTTACACCGGATCAACAAAGAGTCATAGATACAAGAAATCGCAATATATTAGTATCTGCTGCGGCAGGTTCTGGTAAGACTGCTGTTTTAGTAGAACGAATTATTCAAAAAATCTGTGATGAGACAAATCCGGTAGATATTGATCGATTACTTATTGTGACCTTTACCTCTGCAGCTGCAGCGCAGATGCGTGAGCGTATTAGTAAAGCGGTATCTAAAAAGTTAGAAGAACAGCCGGAAAATGAACATTTACAGAAGCAGTCGGCTCTTATTCATAATGCACAAATTACGACAATTGACTCGTTTTGTCTTTTTGTTATTCGTAATAACTTTAATGAGATTGGTCTTGACCCTGGATTTCGTGTGGCAGATGAGGGAGAAATCAAGTTGTTAGAAGGTGATGTTTTAGACGATTTGTTAGAAGAGTGTCATTCTGAGGGGCGAGAGGAGTTTCTACGTTTTGTAGAGAGTTATAGCACTGGCGGAAATGAGAAACGAATCGAAGAGGCGATTTTAAGATTGTATCATTTTTCTATCAGTTATCCATTTCCGGAGGAATGGTTGGAGGCAAGAAAGGACGATTATACACTAACTTCTATTGTGGAATTACCACAGAAAGCATGGTTTCAGGGAGCTTTGCGCTATATGGAAACGGTGCTTTGTGAGTGTGAGGAAAGATTGAATAGAGGCTTAGAAATTGCTTCTGGTATTGGTGGACCGGAGCAGTATCGGGAAAATCTGATTGCGGACTTGGAGCTTATCGAACAGCTAAGAAGTACAAATGATTATCAAAAGCTGTATGATTTATTTACCTATTCTTCTTTTTCCAGATTGTCAGCGAAAAAGTCGGATTGTGACCCTGTGTTAAAAGAGGTAGTAAAGGCAATTCGTGATGAGGTGAAGAAAAATATAGCAGATTTGAAGAAGTTCCTGTTTTTAATTTCGCCGGAAGATACGTTTGAGGATATGAAGCAGTGTGAGGGCGTTGTAAAAGAGCTGGTTTCTCTAACACTTGCATATAAGGAACGTTTGGATGCGGCAAAGCGGGATAAAAATATCGTAGATTTTTCCGATATGGAGCATTTTGCCTTACAGATATTGCTGGAAAAGGACGAAGAGGGTAATTTGATTCAGAGAGAAACAGCACTTGCTTTTCAGGACTATTTTGAGGAAATCATGATTGATGAGTATCAGGATTCTAATGAAGTACAGGAGCTGTTGTTAAAGAGTATTTCGGGCGAGGATAAGGGCAGATTTAATCGCTTTATGGTAGGTGATGTCAAGCAGAGTATTTATAAATTCCGACTTGCAAGGCCGGAAATCTTTATGGAAAAATACGATACCTACGAGAATTCGGAAAATGCAGAGGATAAAGTGCGCATTGACCTTAGTATGAACTTTAGAAGTCGTAGAGAAGTTACGGATGCGACCAACTTTATTTGTGGACAAATCATGAAAAAACAGGTCGGTAATGTGGAATACGATGAAAAAGCGGCTCTTTATGTGGGAGCTTCCTATACAGAGCCACAAGAGGAAAATCTGTACCAGACAGAGCTGTTGATTGCCACAGAAAATCCGGAGGAAGAAAACTCGAATGCGATTTCCGAGAAAGAAAAGGAAGCTTATATCGTAGCTGACCGAATTCGTGAGTTGGTAGGACATTTTCCGGTAACGGATGCACAGACGGGAGAGCTAAGACCGGCAAAGTATTCCGATATTGTTATTCTGTTTCGTGCAACGGCAGGCTGGGATGAGGACTTTAGAAGAGTGTTGGCAGAGCGTGGAATTCCTGTGCACATTACTAGTAAGACCGGATATTTTCAGACCTTAGAGATTCAGGGAATCGTGAATTTCTTAAAGGTATTAAACAATCCGTTGCAGGATATTCCGTTTTTTGGCGTGATGAAGCTACCGTTTTTTGATTTTTCAGAAGAAGAGATAGTGAAAATTCGTTGTTTTGCTCTTGATTTTAGGAAACGACATGAGCATGATGGAAAACAGAATTTGTTCTTGTATGAGCAGGTGAAGTTGTACGCGGAATATGAAGGTGAGTTACAGAAGTCTGAACAGACAAAGAGTACAGAGTATGTGCAATTAACTTTAGAAAATATGGCAACTGAAAATGTGAAAATGGAAGAAAACGAAGCAGAAGGTGTATGCAATGAAGCGCAGTGGAACATAGACCACAAGCTAGTGGAAAAAGCGAAGTTTTTACTGGAAGAAATTAAGAAATATCGTGCTCGAGTAACCTATACCCCAATCAAAGAGCTGATTCAGCAGTTGATTCGGGAAACCGGTTATTCCGCTTATATCGGAGCTATGCCTGGGGGAGAGCAGCGTCATGCGAATATGGAATTGTTGTTAGAACGGGCAGGTGCTTTTGAAAAGACAAGCTTTTACGGATTGTTCCATTTCATTCGCTATCTAGAAACCATGCAGGAAAAAGAGGTTGACTTTGGAGAAGCTAATATATTAGATGAAAATGCAGATGTCGTGCGAGTGATGACCATTCACAAAAGTAAAGGTTTGGAGTTTCCGATTTGTTTTGTGTGCGGACTTGCCAAGCAGTTTAATCTCATGGATACCAGACAGGCAATTCTCATGGACGTGGAGCTTGGAATCGGTGTAGACTGTATCGACCCGGATATCCGTACGAAGCGTAAGACCTTGCGAAAAAATATCGTTGCACAGCGTATGAAAGAGGATACCAGAGGCGAGGATTTGCGAGTATTGTATGTTGCCCTTACCAGAGCCAAAGAGAAGCTCATTCTCACGGCCTATGAAGAGGATATGGAGAAGAAGCTTAAAAACAATATGTATCTGACCTTTGAGGAACAGGAGAAATTGCCTTATTCTGTGATGATGTCAGCGAATTCCTATTTTGACCTTATTCTTGCTACACTTATGCGTCACCAAAGTATGAAAGCTATTTTGGAAGAGTACGGATTGGAATATGAGCATCATAATCTTCCATATCATGAGATACCGATTCACATTGTATTGAAGAATGCAAATGACATCAGTGTCAGTGAGGTGAAGGAGCTTGGAAGAGCTTCAATATTAGAGCAAGAATTAGAGCAGGCATTACAGACGGCAGATAAGGAGTTAGCGGAAAAGCTACAGCAAAGATTGTCTTTTGCGTATCCACATACTTATTTAGAGGGATTAATGGTAAAAACAACTGTGTCAGAACTGAAAAAAGAGGCTTATGAGGAAGCATCAGAACCAGTAGCAGAGCTGTTTACCATAGAGCGAGAACCTTATATTCCTGCATTTATGCGAGAAGAGGAAACAATACTTGGAACACAATACGGTACGGCTGTGCATAAGGCAATGGAGCTGTTTTCTTTTGCGGAGGAATATGCAACAGAAGGTAATCATATAGAGCAGATTCAAGCAGAGAAGGACAGTTGGATTGCACAGGGACGTGTGTTGAAACAGGAGATAGATTGTGTGAGTCCAAAGAAAATTGCTATTTTTCTAAAATCGAGTCTAGCACAGGACATGATTCAGGCTAAGAAACGTAATGAACTCTTTAAAGAACAGCCTTTTGTTCTTGGCATTTCGGCAGATAAGCTTGATTCTAAGTTTCCGTCAACCGAAACGGTTCTGATACAAGGTGTAATTGATGCCTTTTATTATGATGAAAATGGTGATATTGTATTATTGGATTACAAGACAGACAAAGTAAAAAAGGTAGAGGAACTGGTGGAACGTTATAAGGCACAGCTTGATTATTATCAGGAGGCTTTGGAGCAGATAACAGGGAAAAAGGTAATGAAGCGCTATATTTATTCGTTTAGATTGAATGAAGAGATAGAAGTGTAAGGAAGTGTGTATAAAAAATGTGATATAATGAATCAAAAATCCATTTGTAAAGGATATTGCAGAATGGATTTTTGATGGTTATAGAAGAACATATTAATAAGTTGCAGGGAGAGAGTAGGCATGTTTGAGTATATTTTATTTGATTTAGATGGGACGTTAACAGATCCAAAAGAAGGTATTACCAAATGTGTGCAATATGCACTGGCGAGTGTTGGCATTGAGGAACAGGATTTGGATAAACTCGAGCCATTTATCGGTCCACCACTAGCAGACAGCTTTATGGAGTTCTATGGCTTTGACCGAGAAAATGCTATGAGATTAGTGGATAAATACCGTGAACGTTTCACTGTTAAGGGTATGTATGAAAATGCCGTATATCCTGGAATTCCAGAGATGTTAAGAGAGTTAAAGGAAGCAGGCTGTAAGATTTCCATAGCTTCCAGTAAGCCGACAGAACTTGTAGAGGGAATTTTAGTGCATTTTGATATACACAAATACTTCGATGCAATCGTCGGCAGCAACATGGATGGAACTCGAGTGAAAAAGGAAGAAGTTGTGGAAGAGGCGCTTCGACAGTTACAATGTGTGAAGGAAAAGACCGCCATGGTAGGAGACAGAAAGTTTGACATTGAGGGTGCTAGGGCATTTGGATTAACAGGCATTGGTGTGTCCTTTGGTTATGCGGCAGAGCATGAATTGGAAGAAGCAGGTGCAGATTATATTGTAGATACTGTGGAAGAACTAAAAGAGTTATTATTAAATGACAATGTTTAATAATGAAAGAAGAAGGTATCTTCGTGAGCGAATATGATATAGGAAAGGTTGTTTAAGATGGCTAAAATACAGCATAAAAGGGAGAATGCATTAGAAAAGGCGTGGTATATCGTAAAGCCATTTTTAGTATATACTGTGGTAAAGACAGTAGCTATTTTGGGTCTGGCATTGCTACTTCCCACTATTCCGATTGCTGGATTGGATATATGGGTGGAAAATCATAGTCAGTTATTAAGTACGACTGTTAATGGAGTAGCGGCCTTGATAGGCGTAACGGTTGTATTAAGAGAGTTTATAAAGGAAATGTCAACGGTAGGCGAAATAGATATTGATAGTAGTGTTATGAAACAACTATTTAACTGTATCCAAAATGGTGTGAATAATTGTAAGAATAAAGCATTCTCTTTGGCAGCGGTTGCGTCATTAGGAATTAGTGCCGCACTTGCATTGAATATTTTTATTGAATTGTTATCAATATCCACTGAAAAATATGAAAACGTAGAAGCAATACAATATTCCGTACCATTATGGCTAGGCTTGATCTTGTATGGTTTGGTGTCACCGATAGCAGAGGAGATAATATTCCGAGGCATTACGTATAATAGAATGAAAAGATTCTTTAAAGTGCTTCCGTGTGTGTTAGTCACGTCATTACTCTTTGGCGGATTTCATGCAAACCTGCCACAGTTCTTATATGGAACATGTATGGGAGTGTTAATGACTCTTGTTTATGAATGGACGGAAATTTTTGCAGCACCATTACTGTTACATATGGTTGCCAATATGTTTGTATTTGTGTTGTCATTTGTAGAAATAGAAATTGAAAGCTGGGCTACGGGCGGTGTTTTTGCAGTGATAGCAGCAGCGATGGTGATTTATTTATATCGGAAGAATAGAGAAGAATGAGAAAATAGAAAGTGGAGAAAAAAATGGATATTAAAGCTTTAAAAGATGAATTTTATGATGGGATAGCGAAGGCATTAATAGATTTTAGTAATAGTGAGAAAAATAAGGATGTTTATGTAATGGTATTAGACTGTGACTCCGATGTGGGAATGGCAAGTCTACGATATCATAATAGGTGTATGTTTGAAAGCGAGTTGGAAAGATACAAAGTTTATGAAGAAAAGCATG
>JAFQQI010000067.1 GCA_017411305.1 Lachnospiraceae bacterium | reverse complement strand
CCAAGGAGCGGAAAAGTAGTAACGGGAGGTATTGTAAGCTGTAAGGATTCCAGTTGGTTATTAAGCTGGACAATTAACAGACAGGGACAGTTTAAGACACAGGATAAGGAAAAAGTATGTGTTTGGGTATATGGATTATTTACCGATGTACCGGGTGATTTTGTGAAAAAGCCTATGAAGGAATGTACAGGTAAGGAAATTACACAGGAATGGTTGTATCATATAGGCGTACCTGTAGAGCAGATTGAAGAATTATCCGAAAACAGCGCAGTTTGTGTGCCGACTATGATGCCCTATATTACTGCATTTTTCATGCCTAGAACCAAGGGAGACCGACCAGATGTTATTCCAGACGGCTGTGTAAATTTTGCCTTTTTGGGGCAGTTTGCAGAGACACCAAGAGATACCATATTTACGACCGAATATTCCGTAAGAACTGCGATGGAAGCAGTCTACGGTCTGTTAGGTGTAGACCGAGGTGTGCCAGAGGTATGGGGCAGTGTCTATGACATTCGCGAACTGCTTGATAGTACCGTGAAATTAATGGACGGAAAATCACCATTAGAGATTTCACTTCCGGGACCACTTAACATGTTGAAAAAGCCAGTGCTTGGATTAATTAAGGGAACCGTGATAGAAAAAGTGCTACGAGATCATGAAGTATTAAAAGATGGTATGATATAAAAAGGATGCTGGAAAAATCTGAGCTTACACTTTTTCATTGCAAAAGTAAAATGATTGTGTTAGTATGGGCACTGAGTGGTATTCAATAGAAACTGCATCAGTGTCAGGTGTTGTCACTTACATCTAGGAGGTGATGGCATGAAAATAGGAATTATCGGTGCCGGAAAGGTAGGCTTTACCTTAGGGAAGTATCTGAGTATAAATGATGTTCACGTTACTGGCTATTATAGTCGGAATGCAGAGCATGCATTAGAAGCAGCCCAATTTACCGGGACAACACATTTTGAAAACATGAGAGAATTGGTAGACGCAAGCGATACCCTTTTTATTACGACGTCAGATGCGGCGATAGGAAAGGTATGGGATCGTATTGCAGAGTATCCATTAGAGAACAAGAAGATTTGTCATTTTAGTGGCTCACTGTCATGTGATGTATTTTCTGATTATGAACAAAAGGGCGTTCAAGTCTGTTCCGTTCATCCATTTTTTGCGTTCAGCAATAAATATTCCACTTATGAACAATTTCATAAAGCAATATTAACTATCGAGGGGACACCATTAGCAATAGAAGCTATTGAGAATCTTTTTGTGAGCCTTGGACATTCTGTTGAGGTGATTCAAAGAGAAGATAAGGCAAAATATCATGCAGCAGCATGCTTAGCCAGTAATGCAATGCTAGGTGTACTTTATGAGGCAGTGGAATTGTTAGGAGAATGTGGTTTTTCCAAGGAGTCGGCATATCGCTTAATCACTCCTTTGGTTCGAGAAAATCTGAATAACGGACTCGAAAAAGGAGCGGTTGATGCATTGACGGGACCTGTTGAGCGTGGTGATTGTGAAACAGTGCAGAAGCATTTAGAGGTACTTAGAGAAGAAGAAAGGACACTCTATACCAGCATATCTGAATGTCTTTTACAGATGGCAAGGATAAAGAATCCAGATAGAGATTATGAAAGCATGGCAAAACTGCTAGCAGAGAGGAGCGTAAAAAGTGAAGAAAACAGTGAATACATTTAAACAGGCAAAAGAAAATGGTGAAAAGCT